>NZ_JBVAXG010000004.1:287146-746293 GCF_055419245.1 Mycobacterium sp. IDUB_37
GCCGGGCGCAGCGGGTCGCCACCGATAAGTCCCGTGGCGATCGCCAGCGCGGCGCAGCCGGGCGCAGCGGGTCGCCACCGATAAGTCCCGTGGCGATCGCCAGCGCGGCGCAGCCGGGCGCAGCGGGTCGCCACTAACATTGGGGTGATGCGGCTGTATCGAGACCGGGCTGTTGTGCTGCGTCAGCACAAACTCGGCGAAGCCGACCGGATCGTCACCCTGCTGACTCGTGAACACGGGCTGGTCCGTGCGGTGGCCAAAGGAGTGCGGCGCACTCGCAGCAAATTCGGCGCGCGCCTGGAGCCGTTTGCGCACATCGATGCGCAGCTGCACCCCGGCCGAAACCTCGACATCGTCACCCAGGTTGTCTCGATCGACGCGTTCGCCACCGACATCGTCAGCGACTACGGCAGGTACACCTGCGGTTGCGCGATGCTGGAAACCGCCGAGCGTCTCGCCGGCGAGGAAAGGGCGCCCGCCCCGGCCCTGCACCGGCTCACGGTGGGTGCGCTGCGGGCGGTGGCTGACGGGCGCCGGCCTCGCGATCTGCTGCTGGACGCTTACCTACTGCGGGCTATGGGCACCGCCGGTTGGGCGCCGTCGCTGACGGAGTGTGCTCGCTGCGCCACGCCCGGTCCGCATCGTGCGTTTCACATCGCCGCCGGGGGGAGCGTCTGTACGCACTGCCGTCCGGCCGGAGCGACCACACCGCCGCTGGGCGTGCTGGATCTGATGACCGCGTTGCACGACGGCGATTGGGAGGCCGCCGAGCGGTCCCAGCAGTCGCATCGCAGCTATGCCAGCGGATTGGTGGCGGCACACCTGCAATGGCACCTGGAACGGCAGCTCAAAACGCTGCCACTGGTCGAGCGGGTCTATCACGTTGATCGCACGGTCGCCGACCTTCGTGCCGGGCTGATCGGGCAGGATACCGAGTGTGGCTAAAAGGGCCGAACAAAAGCTGAAGTCCACCGACTTCCCGCAGCTACCCCCCGCTCCCGACGACTACCCGATGTTTCCCGATACGTCGACGTGGCCAGTCGAGTTTCCGGAGCTGCCCCCGGCGCCGGACGGGGGACCGCGTCGACCTCCGCAACACACCTCGAAAGCGGTCGCGCCGCGGATTCCCGCTGCCCAGTTGCCCAACCATGTCGCCATCGTGATGGACGGCAACGGCCGCTGGGCCACCCAACGCGGGCTGCGCCGCACCGACGGCCACAAGATGGGCGAGGCGGTGGTGATCGACATCGCTTGCGGGGCGGTCGAACTCGGCATCAAGTGGCTCAGCCTCTACGCCTTCTCCACCGAGAACTGGAAGCGTTCGGCCGAGGAAGTCCGCTTCCTGATGGGCTTCAACCGTGATGTAGTGCGACGACGTCGGGAGATCCTGAACCTGATGGGCGTCAAGATCCGGTGGGTGGGCTCCGCGCCGCGCCTGTGGCGCAGCGTCATCAACGAATTGGCGATCGCGGAAGAAGTGACGAAGAACAACGACGTCATCACCATCAACTACTGCGTCAACTACGGCGGCCGCACCGAGATCGCCGAGGCCACCCGAAGGATCGCCATCGAGGCTGCGTCCGGCAAGCTCAACCCCAACCGGATCAATGAGTCCACGATCTCCCGCCACATGCAGCGACCGGACATCCCCGACGTCGACCTGTTTCTGCGCACGTCAGGGGAGCACCGGTCCAGCAACTTCATGTTGTGGCAGGCGGCCTACGCCGAGTACGTCTTCCAGGACAAGCTGTGGCCGGACTACGACCGCCGCGACCTGTGGGCGGCCTGCGAGGAATACGCGTCCCGCAACCGACGATTTGGCAGCGCCTAGTGACCACCCTGCAGCAGCGGCTCACCCAGATCCTTAGCGACGTCCTGGCCGTCGAGGAGGAGCCTGACGGAGCGCTCACGGTCCGGCACAGCGGCACCATCGCCTCGCTGCGGGTGGTGCACATCGTCGAAGACCTCGACCTGGTATCACTGACGCAGATTCTGGGCTGGGATCTGCCGCTGACCAAGAAAATCAGCGAACAGGTGGCCAGGCAGGCGCGGGAACTGAATTTCGGCTCGGTCACCACGGTCGAGAAGGTCGCGGACAAGAGTGCGCAGCGCAATTCCGGCAAAGGGGCGGCCAAAACTATCGACGTGATGCTGCGCTACAACTTCCCCGGCGAGGGGCTGACCGATGACGCACTGCGCACCCTGATCCTGTTGGTGCTCGATGCGGGCGCCCGGATCCGCGACGAATTGACCACCTGAATCGCGCCGAACGGGAAGCTGGTTTCACGCTCGCGGGTTCAACGCCGAATCAGCGGCACTCCGAGCAGGTGCCGAAGATCTCGATCGTGTGGCTGACGTCGGAGTATCCGTATTTGGTGGCAACTTCTGCCGCCCACGCCTCGACCTCGTGGTCGCCCACCTCGATGGTGGACCCGCAACTACGGCAGACCAGGTGATGGTGGTGGTGGTCCGAGCATCTGCGGTAGACCGATTCGCCGGTGTCGGTGCGCAGCGTGTCGACCATTCCTGCGGTAGCCATCGACTGCAGCGTGCGATAGACGGTGGTCAGGCCGATGTTCTCGCCGCGACGGCGCAACTCGTCGTGCAGGTCCTGGGCGGAACGGAATTCGTCGAGCGTTTCCAGCAGAGACGAGATGGCTGCTCGCTGTCGGGTGGAGCGGACCGCGGTGCCTTCGGTACTCAATGGGTGTCCTCGCTCGCATGCGCCACCGCGTCGACCACGATGTGTGCGAGGTGATGGTCAGCGAGCCGGTACAGAACCTCGCGGCCCGAACGTTCCCCGGAGACCACGCTGGCCGCCTTCAGGATCTTGAGGTGCTGACTGACCAGCGGTTGCGGCACCCCCAGCGCATCGACCAGTTCATGAACGCAGCGCTGGGATTCGCGCAACTGCAGCACGATGGCGATGCGCACCGGGGCGGCCAGTGCCCGCAGCAACTCGCCGGCGGCGTCGAGAATTTCCCGCGACGGCGGAGCCGGGTACTCGGGGTGATCGGCGAAAACATCGGGGACGTGCTCGTGATGACCGATGAAGTCGTCATCGGCGGCGGTCGGGGTCGACGGCGATGTCACCGTAGAGAGTCACCACCTTTTGGAGTCCGGCGTTGGGTCGCGCGCGCTTGCCGGTTAGGGGCAGGGCGTCGCTGCCCTCCACTGTCACATGCATGATGATGCATGTCAAAGAGCAGGGCAATGGTCGCTACCATGACTGATGTTTTGCGGGTCGCGGTCAACGCTGCTCGTCTGCCGAAACCTCCGAAGGGAGCACACGCCCCGTGGCGTCCGTCATCGACACCGTAGTCAACCTGGCCAAACGACGGGGCTTCGTCTTTCCCTCGGGCGAAATCTACGGCGGCACAAAGTCGGCGTGGGACTACGGGCCGCTGGGCGTTGAGCTCAAGGAGAACATCAAGAAGCAGTGGTGGCGCACCGTCGTCACCGGCCGCGACGACGTGGTGGGGCTGGACTCGTCGATCATCCTGCCGCGGCAGGTGTGGGTGGCCTCCGGCCACGTCGAGGTGTTCAACGACCCACTGGTGGAGTGCCTGAACTGCCACAAGCGGCACCGCCAGGACCATATGCAGGAAGCCTTCGTGGCCAAGAAGGGCGGCAATCCCGACGACGTGCCGATGTCCGACATCGTCTGCCCCGACTGTGGAACCAAAGGGCAGTGGACAGAGCCGCGCGACTTCAACATGATGCTCAAGACCTACCTCGGGCCGATCGAGACCGAGGAGGGCATGCATTACCTGCGGCCCGAGACCGCGCAGGGCATCTTCGTCAACTTCGCGAACGTCGTGACGACGTCCCGCAAGAAGCCGCCGTTCGGCATCGGCCAGATCGGTAAGAGCTTCCGTAACGAGATCACCCCGGGCAACTTCATCTTCCGCACCCGCGAGTTCGAGCAGATGGAGATGGAGTTCTTCGTCGAGCCGTCGACGGCCAAGGAGTGGCACCAGTACTGGATCGATACCCGGCTGCAGTGGTACGTCGACCTCGGCATAGAGCGGGACAACCTGCGCCTTTTCGAGCACCCCAAGGAGAAGCTGTCGCACTATTCCGACGGCACCACCGACATCGAGTACAAGTTCGGCTTCGCCGGCAGCGGTTGGGGTGAACTGGAGGGCATCGCCAACCGCACCAACTTCGACCTGTCGACGCACTCAAAGCATTCCGGCGTAGACCTGTCTTACTACGACCAGGCCAGCGACACCCGTTACGTGCCCTACGTCATCGAACCCGCGGCCGGGCTGACGAGATCGTTCATGGCTTTCCTGGTCGACGCGTACCACGAGGACGAAGCACCGAACGCCAAAGGCGGAGTCGACAAGCGCACCGTACTGCGACTGGACTCGCGCCTGGCGCCGGTCAAGGCCGCGGTGCTGCCGCTGTCCCGGCACGCCGACCTGAGCCCGAAGGCCCGGGACCTCGCTGCCGAACTGCGCAAGTCCTGGAACATCGAGTTCGACGACGCCGGCGCCATCGGCAGACGCTATCGGCGCCAGGACGAGATCGGTACCCCGTTCTGCGTGACGGTTGACTTCGACTCGCTCGAGGACAATGCCGTCACCGTGCGGGACCGTGACGCCATGACGCAGACCCGGGTCACCATCGACAACGTCGCTGACTATCTGGCTGTGCGCCTCAAGGGCGCCTGAGAGTCGGCTATTGAGAGCGGTGCGTCCGGTCGCGCCGCCATTCTCATCCGTGGCCCCGCTACTCCGGCGCATCTCCTCTTCAGCGGCATCGTCGATGTCGGCGATCCTGACCGACCGCGGAAATAGCCAGTGCGGCAAGCGATGTGCAAGTTGCACAGGGCGTTGGGCAGAGTGCACCGAGTTCAGTGAATCTCGAACAATTTGTCTTTCTGGGCGCAACTATTTGGGCTAACCCGCTGCCAAATTCGGGAAAGCAATTCGGCTCGGCAAATAGCTGTGGCTGAGCCCTTCGCGCCGATCCGTCGATAGGACCCACCATGTCGTTCTTGACTGCCACGCCGGATGCCTTGGCGCAGGCTGCCAGACAGCTTGCCGGTATCGGTTCTTCAGTCAACCAGGCGAGCATGACCGCGGCGGTCTCCACGACCGCCCTGGCGGCGGCGGGCGCTGATGAGGTGTCGACAGCGGTGGCGTTGCTGTTCTCCGGGTACGGCCAGGCCTATCAGGCGATCGACGCCCAACTGGCGGCGCACTATCAACAGTTCGCCCAAGCGTTGACGGGCGCCGGCGGTTCGTACGCACGGGCAGAGGCGTTCAACACCTCGTCGGTGTTGCAGGATTTCGAGCAAGGTGCTCTCGGTGTCATCAACGCGCCCACCCAGGCGTTGTTCGGGCGCGGATTAATCGGTGACGGCGCCAACGCGACAACCCCGGGCGGCAACGGCGGCGACGGCGGGTTGCTGTGGGGCAACGGTGGCAATGGCGCCGCCGGCGCGTCTGGCACCGACCAGGTGGGCGGCAACGGTGGAAACGCCGGATTGATCGGCAATGGAGGTCGCGGTGGGACCGGTGCCTCCGGCAATTCGCCCCTCATCATCCCCGGAGCCAACGGCGCGGCAGGTGGGAGCGGCGGTAACGGCGGTTGGTTGTTCGGCGACGGCGGCACCGGCGGACACGGTGGCGCCGGCGCGCTCGGGATGGACGGGATCCGGGGCGGTACGGGCGGCAACGGCGGTGTCGGTGGCAGAGCTTGGGTGTTCGGCAATGGTGGCCTCGGCGGGAACGCCGGCAATGGTGGTGGCGGCGTTGACTTCGGCTTCGGTCTCAACAATGGCGGCGCGGGCGGGGTCGGTGGGGCCGGTGGCAGCGCCGGACTTGTGGGCACCGGCGGCGCAGGCGGAGGCGGCGGTCTCGGTGGGGTGGGCGGCAACGGAGGAATCACCTCCGACAATGGCGAGGCAGGCGGGATCGGCGGCGTCGGCGGTGCGGGTGGTGCGGGCGGCAATGGCGGGCTGCTATTAGGTGACGGTGGCACCGGCGGGAGTGGTGCCGTCGGCGGCCACGGCGGCATCGGCATGGACGGGCGCAGCCTGCAACAGAACGGCGATGGCGGCAACGGTGGCGACGGTGGTAGCGGAGGGGCTGGCGGTGTGGGCGGCAGCGGTGGCAAAGCAGGTTTGTTCGGCGTAGGTGGTGTCGGCGGACAGGGCGCCGGCGGCGGAATCGGTGGCAGTGCAGGCAGTGCCGCGAACGCCAGTAACGCCGCCCCAGCGGCGGCGCACGGCGGTAACGGCGGCAACGGCGGAAGTGGCGGCGCCGCGGGCGTGGGTGGCGTCGGAGGAAGCGGCGGGATGATATTCGGCCCGGGCGGGGTCGGTGGGCAAGGCGGCACCGGCGGCGATGCCGCTGGCGGTGGCACGGGTGGCCAAGGCGTCAACGGCGGAATATCGGGGAACGGCGGCAACGGCGGGGACGGCGGCAATCGAGGCACTGGCGGTTCTGGCGGTTCCGGCGGGCTGTTCGGCAACGGCTGGCACGGCGCGGCAGGCGCGACCCCAAACAGCGGCGGCAATGGCGGCAGCGGTGGCAACGGCGGCGACGCCGGAACCGGTGGCGCGGGCCTGACCATTGGGCAGACCGGCGGTGCCGGTGGGAACGGTGGCAACGGCGGTTCGGTCGGTAGTGGTGGTTCCGGTGGCAACGGCGGCGCCGGCCAGGCGGGCACGACCGTCAGCGGCGCCGCGGTCAATGGCGGGCACGGCGGCGCCGGTGGGTCCGGCGGGTCCGGCGGGGCCAGCGCAGGCAGCGGCGGCGACGGCGGTGCCGGCGGGATAGGCGGCAAGGGCGGGCTGGGTGCCGTCGGCAGCAAGGGCGACGATGGCGTCGGCTTCGGAGCCAATGGCACAAAGGGTGGCGACGGCGGGACCGGCGGGACCGGTGGCAACGGTGGTCAGGGCGGTGCGGCAGGCGCTGCGCCGGCGGGCCAGGCCGGCAATCGGGGCGCCGGCGGCGCTGGGGGTCAGGGTGGGACGGGCGGAACCGGAGGCAATGGCGGCAACGGCGCAGCGGCCGAGCTCATGGCCAAGGGCGCTCTGGCGGGTGGTAACGGCGGCGACGGTGGTAACGCCGGCGCGGGTGGCCAAGGTGGGACCGGCGGCGACGGTTCAATCGTCGGGGCCAACGGCAAGGTTGGCGACACCCCGACCAGCGGCGGCAACGGCGGCGACGGCGGTGCCGGGGGATCCAGTAATTCCGCCTCTCAGGGAGGCGGGTCGGGCGGTAACGGTGGCAACGCCGGATCGGTTGGCAACGGCGGCAAAGGCGGCACCGGCGGCGCGGGTACTGCAGGACTGCCCGTCCCCGGCGCCCCCGGCACGGACGGCGGGTCCGGCGGCGCCGGCGGAGCGGGCGGTTCCGGCGGATCCATTGCCGGAAACGGAGGTGAAGGCGGAACCGGCGGGGCGGGCGGCACCGGCGGATCCGGCCTCAACGGATCGAAGGGCGGGACCCCCATTGGCTGGGGCGCTGCCGGCACCGACGGCGGCAATGGTCGTCCCGGCGGTTCCGGTGGCGATGGCGGTCATGGTGGCGCCGGCGGCGCCGCGCCGGCCCCGGGAGGCCATGTAGGTACCCGCGGCGCCGGTGGGGCCGGGGGTGACGGCGGATCAGGAGGATCCGGCGGCAACGGCGGCAATGGCCAGACCGGCTTGTCGGTAGTGGGCGGTGGCGCTGAAGCGGGTGGGAACGGTGGTAACGGTGGTGACCCCGGCGCGGGTGGCAAAGGCGGGGTCGGCGGCGACGGCTCCACTCCTGGCACCACCGGGAAGGCTGGCGCCACTCCGACCAGTGGTGGCAACGGCGGAAAAGGCGGCGCCGGTGGTGCCGGCACAACCAGCGGAAGCGGCACAGGCTCCAACGGCGGCGACGGCGGAAATGGCGGCAAGGGCGGTTCCGTCGGCAACGGCGGGAGTGGCGGCGTGGGCGGCGTCGGAGGCAACGGCACCAGCGGCGCAAGCGGCAACGGCGGCACCGGCGGAATTGGCGGAACCGGCGGAACCAATGCGGGCAACGGTGGCGTAGGTGGCAACGGGGGCGTTGGTGGGGTCGGCGGCGCCGGCGACACCGGTGTGACGGGAACCGCTGGAAAATGGGGCTTCCAGCTGCCGAACGGAGATGGGACAGACGGCGGAACCGGCGGAACCGGCGGTATCGGCAGGACTGGCGGAACCGGCGGTAATGGCGGCGCCGGCGGAAAGGCGCTCGCGGCCTCGGGCCAAACAGGCGCGGACGGCGAGGGTGGAGCGGGTGGGGCAGGCGGGATCGGCGGCACTGGCGGGACCGGTGGAGCCGGCGGCGATGGCGATGTGGCCAGGGATGTCAACTGGGGCAATGGGGGTAAGGGCGGCCAAGGTGGCATCGGCGGGACCGGCGGGACCGGCGGGACCGGCGGGACCGGATCCGGTGGCCAGGCCGCGACCGGTGCTACGGGCGGTCAAGGCGTCGGCGGCACCGGTGGTGACGGCGGCAAGGGTGGCAATGTCAGCTTCGGCGGCAAGGCCACTGCCGGTGGCAACGGCGGCGCGGGTGGTGAGGGTGGAATCGGGAGCACCGGCGGGGTTGGCGGTAATGGCGCGGACGGCGGCAAAGCCTTGGCCCAGGAATCCGGCGGTTTTGGCGGCCGAGGTGGCGACGGCGGCGACGGCACTGCTGCAGGCGGCAACGGTGGAAACGGCGGCACAGGCGGCCAGGGCGGCGTCGGCGCGGTCTTTCCCCCCACTTCGGGCGGACCTGGCGGCAACGGCGGGGCCGGTGGCACCGGCGGCGACCGCATCGGGAACCCAGTTGTCCCGGGTGGTGCCGGTCTGCCCGGCGGCGCCGGCGGGCCATATGGCGGCGTCGGCAATCCTGGTGCCGGCGGCTCAGGTGGCACCGGTGGACCCGGTGGGACCGTCTGATCTCACGCCATGGCGGTGGGCCACCGACGGCACCCGGACTGCGAAATACATATCGCCGAACAGTGCATCACCGTGCATCCGGAAAGCCGAGACATGCTGGGCCGTCATGCGGGCACTTCAGCGACTCATCATTCAAAGATCAGGCTCGGCGGTAGGGCCACTCTCGATAGTCACAGTTTGCTGGCCGGCCTCAATTCAGCATTTAGACCGGTTGTTCGGCGCCGCCATTCGAGCCCGCGATAATCGCACCCAATGATGTAACCAAGAATCCTTCACCGCAAGTCAGGGCGACACGGTGCATCGTGCGTGAAATCCGGGGTTTCGGCCGGTGGTAGGCCTAGGGTCGCTAGGTGATGATGTCGGGTCGACCCGAAGACGCGAAACCCATTGGTTGCTGAGTTGTCATGAATGGCCGGTGATTGTTTCGGGTGTCGCTTTCGGTAACACCTGGCCGGGTGGTTGAGAATAACCCGGGAAGAGGAGGCACGTTTCTGATGAATTTTTCGGTGTTGCCGCCGGAGATCAATTCGTTGCGGATGTTTTCTGGGGCTGGGTCGGGGCCGATGTTGGCGGCGGCGTCGGCGTGGTCGGGGTTGGCGCGGGAGTTGGGGGTGGCGGCGGAGTCGTTTGCTGCGGTGACGACCGGTTTGACTGGTCAGGCGTGGCAGGGTCCGGCGGCGGCGGCGATGACGGCGGCGGCGGCGCCGTATGCGGGGTGGTTGAGTGCGGCATCGGCTCGCGCTGCGGGGGCGGCGGGGCAGGCGAATGCGGTGGTGAGTGCGTTCGAGGCGGCGCGGGCGGCGGTGGTTCATCCGTTGGCGGTTGCTGCTAATCGGAATGTGTTTGTGCAGTTGGTGTTGTCGAATTTGTTTGGTCAGAATGCGCCGGCGATTGCGGCTGCTGAGGGTGTTTATGAGGAGTTCTGGGCTGCTGATGTAGCGGCAATGGCCGGCTATCACGGTGGTGTTTCGGCGGCCGCCGAAGCACTGGAATCCTGGGCTTCATCTTTTCAGGGCGCACTGCAGGGGCTGTCGACGCAAGCAGTCGCGCCGCTGGCAGCCGCGACGGCGGCGCCGTCGCAGGAACTCTCCGACTTCATGCTCAACCTGGGTCAGGGCAACATCGGCAGTCTCAATCTGGGTAGCGGCAACTTCGGTAACGGCAACCTGCTGGGCAGCGGCAATTTCGGCAACTGGAACATCGGCAGCGGCAATTTCGGCAGCCTCAACCTGGGTAGCGGGAACATCGGCACCGGAAACTTCAGTATCGGCAATACCGGCGACTACAACCTCGGCAGCGGGAACTTCGGTGCCGGCAACCTGGGTAGCGGCAACATCGGCAGCCTGAACTTCGGCAGTGGCAACTTCGGCACCATCGATATCGGCAGCGGCAACCTCGGCGACTTCTCCATCGGCAGCGGCAACGTCGGCGACTTCAACTTCGGTAGTGGCAACCTCGGCGGTACCAACTTCGGCTTCGGAAACCTCGGCAGCGGGAACATCGGATTCGGGAACCGAGGCAGCAACAACATCGGCATCGGGCTTACCGGTGACGGACAGTGCGGGTTCGGTTCGCTCAATGCGGGCGTCGGCAACATCGGTCTGTTCAACTCGGGCAACAACAATGTCGGCTTCTTCAATTCGGGCAACGGCAACTCTGGTTTCTTCAATTCGGGCAACGGCAACACGGGCTTCAGCAACGCGGGCAACTTCAACACCGGCTTCTGGCACTCGGGAAACTTCAACACCGGCATCGGCAGCGCCGGCAGCGGCAACTTCGGCCTCTTCGACGCCGGCAACAACAACAGCGGAAGCTTCAACGCCGGCTTCCAGAACACCGGTTTCGGGAATTCAGGTGCGGGAAACACCGGCTTCGCGAACGGGGGCGACTCCAACACCGGGTTCTTCAACGCCGGCAACGTCAACACCGGCTTCTTCAACGGCGGCGACACCAATACCGGTGGATTCAACGCCGGCAACGTCAACACCGGCTTCTTCAGCGCGGTTGACCAACCCGGTGCGAACTCTGGATTCGGAAACCTCGGGACCGGCAACTCGGGCTGGGGCAACAGCGACCCCAATGGCAGCGGCAACTCCGGGTTCTACAACACCGGCATCGATAACTCGGGCTACTCGAACGCCGGTCCGGCCATGATTCCGAGCCGCAACTCCGGTTTCGGCAACCTGGGCACCTACAACGCTGGTTTCTCCAACTCCGGCAATTTCCTCGCCGGTTACTCGAACAGCGGGAACAACAGCTCTGGCCTGGTGAACTCGGGCGACAACAACTCCGGCGGATCCAATTCAGGCTCCGGACAATCGGGTTTCTTCCGCTAGCCGCACATTGCTGAGAGGTGACAGATGAATTTTTCGGTGTTGCCGCCGGAGATCAATTCGTTGCGGATGTTTTCTGGGGCTGGGTCGGGGCCGATGTTGGCGGCGGCGTCGGCGTGGTCGGGGTTGGCGCAGGAGTTGGGGGTGGCGGCGGAGTCGTTTGCTGCGGTGACGACTGGTTTGACTGGTCAGGCGTGGCAGGGTCCGGCGGCGGCGGCGATGACGGCGGCGGCGGCGCCGTATGCGGGGTGGTTGAGTGCGGCGTCGGCTCGTGCTGCGGGGGCGGCGAAGCAGGCGAATGCGGTGGTGAGTGCGTTCGAGGCGGCGCGGGCGGCGGTGGTTCAACCGTTGGCGGTTGCTGCTAATCGGAATGTGTTTGTGCAGTTGGTGTTGTCGAATTTGTTTGGTCAGAATGCGCCGGCGATTGCGGCTGCTGAGGGTGTTTATGAGGAGTTCTGGGCTGCTGATGTAGCGGCAATGGCCGGCTATCACGGTGGTGTTTCGGCGGCCGTTGGGTCGTTAGAGTCCTGGGCTTCAGAGTCTTGGACGTCGTTTCATGGCGCACTGCAGGGCCTGCCCGCCGCTGCAGCCGCTCAGGCTGCCAGCGACATACCCGCCTCGCTGCAGGGGATCAACCTCGGCCTAGGGAATATCGGATCTCTCAATCTGGGCAGCGGAAATATCGGTGACACGAATCTGGGCAGCGGAAATATCGGTAACACCAACCTGGGCACCGGCAATATCGGCGGCACCAACTTCGGCAGCGGCAACCAGGGGAACACCAATCTGGGCGGCGGCAACACCGGGCACCAGAACCTGGGCAGCGGCAACACCGGCAACCAGAATCTCGGCAGCGGCAACATCGGCAATCAGAACTTCGGCAGCGGCAATGTCGGCGCCGCCAACCTCGGCAGCGGCAACGTCGGCAATGGCAACCTCGGCAATGGGAACAACGGCAGCAGTAACTTCGGCAGCGGGAACTTCGGAAGTAGCAACTTCGGGTTCGGCAACACCGGCGCCGGGAATTACGGCTTCGGCAACACCGGTAACAACAACATCGGTTTCGGCCTGACGGGCAACAACCAATTCGGCATCGGCGCCCTCAACACCGGTAGCGGCAACGTCGGTTTCGGTAACTCCGGAACTGGAAATGTCGGCTTCTTCAACTCGGGGACCGGCAACGTCGGATTCGGCAACTCAGGAGTCGGTAACTTCGGCTTCGGCAACGCCGGCAGCGTCAACACGGGCTTCTGGAACGGTGGCAGCACCAACACGGGTGCCCTGAACGGCGGATACGGCAACTTCGGCCTCTTCGACTCCGGCAATTCTAACTTCGGCAGTTTCAACTCCGGCAACTCGAACACGAGTTTCGGAAATTCGGGCAACGTCAATACCGGCTTCCTCAATGCCGGCAACGTCAATTCGGGCTTCGGCAACGCGGGCGACGTGAACACCGGTATCGCCAATGCGGGCAACACCAACACCGGCGGGTTCGACGCCGGAAATCTGAACACCGGATTCTTCAGCGGTGTCACTCAAGCCGGCCCTAATTCGGGCTTTGACAATGTCGGCACCGGCAATTCCGGCTTCGGCCACAACGACCCCTCGAGCTTCGGAAATTCCGGCTGGCAGAACGTCGGAGTCGGTAACTCGGGATACGTCAACACCAGCACCCTGCTGATCCCAGCCCTGGGGGGTAGCTCGGGCATCCTCAACTCGGGTTATGCGAACGCCGGCATCTACAACGCGTCCCACGACAACGCCGGATACTTCATCGCCGGCTTCTTGGCTTCCGGCCTCTTTGTGTCCGGAATCGGAAGTTCAGGCCTGTTTGTGTCGGGCAACGGGCTTTCCGGGCTCTTCAAGGGCTTCTTCTGACCGAGTTGCGTGGTGAAAGCAAAAAGGCTGTCATGTCCAATTTGTCGACAGCTCACCGGACAGTCGTCTGGTTGTGCACAGGCCGCAGGCCATCACTTAGCAAATTCATCGGGTCAGATTGCCGCCAACTACAGACAATTGTGGTCGGTCTGTTTTACTATCCGGCCATGGACTGGCTCGTTTACGGGTCGTCGAGGTGACTGGTTGGAGCCGCGCAAGCGGCACGCTCGGTTGGGGGATGTGATGATTCCAGGGTTCTCGTGGTTGCCGCCGGAGATCAACTCGGCGCGAATCTTCTCGGGAGCTGGGTCGGGTCCGTTGCATGGGGCGGCGACGGCGTGGGAGAGCTTGGCCTCGGACTTGGCGGCCTCGGCCTCGTCCTTTGACTCGGTGATCATCGGGTTGGCCGGTGGGCCGTGGGCAGGTCCGGCGTCGGCTGCGATGGCGGCCTCCGCCACGCCATATGTGGGTTGGCTGACTGCGGCGGCGGCGCAGGCGCAGATGGCGGCCGGTCAGGCCCGGGCGGCGGCGACGGCTTTTGAGACTGCGTTGACCGCGACGGTGCATCCCGCGGCCGTGGTATCGAATCGGCTGTCGTTTCTGTCGTTGGTCCAGTCGAATTTCCTGGGTTTGAACACGCCGGCGATTTTCTCCAACGAATCCGACTACGTCGAGATGTGGGCACAAGACGTGAGTGCCATGCTCGGCTACCAGTCCGGTGCGACCGCAGTGGCCGAAAGTTTGACGCCTTTCAGCCTCCCAGCACTGAGTTTGATGTCGGGCACCGACTTGGTATCGCAGTTTGGTGCCGGAGTGGCCGGCTTGGCCAACAGTGCGTCGTTGGCAGTGAGTCCCTTGGCGGAGGGCGGGTTGGCCGCGAGCGCGGCACTGGTCGCCGGCGTGCAGGGCTTGGCTGCCGGCCTGCCGATCCAGACGGCGTTGTCGTTGGCGCAGGCCGGGGCGATGCCGGCCAGCATGCTGATCGGACCGATGATGCAGTTGGGTCAGACGGCCGGTGTCGGTTCGGCGGGATTGGCCAGCGCCACCGAGGGACTGGCCGACGTGCCCAAGTTCGTAGGTGACACCGCGCCGGCGCTGAAGGGTTTGGGTGGTGCCGGTCTTGGTGGCGGCATGGCCGGTGACCTCGGCAAAGCCCACCTGGTAGGCGCTATGTCGGTACCCCCGACTTGGCAGGGTTCGGTGCCGAAGGGCATGTCCAGCGCGGCTCTGGCGGGAATGGGCTCCATGCCCAGCGCTGCGGCGATGGCACAGGGTGCCGGCGGTTCGGGAATGGGCATGATGCCGATGCCGATGGGCGGCGGTGCCGGTGCGGGCGGTGGTATGCCGGGCGGCATGATGGGCCGCGGCGGCGCAAACCCCCACGTAACCCAGAACCGCCCGAGCGTGATTCCGCGGACCGGAATCGGATAGGCAGATTCTGCACACAACGAAGTGTGTTATTCGTGCCCGGGGCATGCCGGCGATCGAATATACTGATTGAGTAACAACGTCGATTCCACGCGCGAATACCTGAAGTTGAGATTTTTCTAAAGATCCAGACTTTAGGTGTGGGTTTGATTTACGATGATCCAGCCGTGGGCTGGCTCGCGTTTCGAGTCGTAGTGATCGAGGAATTGTTGGCGCCGTACACGCGGCTGGCAGGTTTGGGGAGACGATGATTTTAGACTTTGCGTGGTTGCCGCCGGAGATCAACTCGGCGCGGATCTTTGCCGGGGCAGGCTCGGGTCCGCTGCATGTCGCCGCGACGGCGTGGGAGGGTCTCGCAGCCGATCTGGCAGCCTCTGCGTCGTCGTTCGACTCGGTGATCATCGGATTGGCCAGTGGGCCCTGGGCGGGTCCGGCATCGGCATCGATGGCGGCTGCGGCCACTCCGTATGTCGGTTGGTTGAGCTCGGCAGCGTCGCAGGCGCAGTTGGCGGCCGGCCAGGCGCGCGCCGCGGCGACTGCTTTCGAAGCGGCCTTGACCGGGACCGTGCACCCCGCGGCGGTGGCGGCCAATCGCGTGTCGCTGTCGACGCTGATCGCCACGAACTTCTTTGGCTTCAACACTCCGGCGATCTTCGCCAACGAGTTCGACTACGTCGAAATGTGGGCACAGGACGTCGCCGCCATGGTGGGCTACCACGGCGGCGCGACGGCGGTGGCGGAGAGCTTGACGCCGTTCTCGGTGCCGCCGGTTGATCTTGCCGGCCTGGCCGCGTCGATCGGTGGGATGGCGAGCAACGCAACCGCAAGTGTGAGCCCGCTGATGTCGGGTGTGCTCTCGGTGGCTCCCGGCGCGGTTACCGCTGTCCAGGCAGCGGCATCCAGCTTGCCTCTCGAGTCGGCGATGTCCCTCGTGCAAGGGGCGGCGATGCCGGCCAGCATGCTGATCGGGCCGATGATGCAGCTGGGCCAGATGGGCGGCGCAGGTTCGGCTGGACTGGCCGGTGCCACTTCGGCGGCGGACCTGGCGGCGATGCCGACGCTGGCTAGCGACGTCAACCCGCTGAAGGGAATGGGCGGTGCCGGTCTCGGTGCCGGCATGGGCGGCAGCATGGGGAATGCCCGCCTGGTCGGTGCCATGTCGGTTCCGCCGACCTGGCAGGGTTCGGTGCCGAAGGGAATGTCGAGCGCCGCGATGTCGGGCCTCGGCGCCAACGCCGCGGAAATGGCGCAAGCGGCTCAGGCCGCCGGTGCCGGCGGTGGCGGTATGCCGATGATGCCGATGCCGATGGGCGGCGGTGCCGGTGCGGGTGGTGGTATGCCCGGCGGCATGATGGGCCGTGGTGGCGCAAACCCCCACGTGACCCAGAACCGGCCGAGCGTGATCCCGCGGTCCGGCGTCGGATAAATCGGGGCCACCTTCAAAATTGGCTGATCGAGGGCGCGGGCTCTGCACCAGAAATGGTGCAGAGCCCGCGCTCTTCGCGTTGGTGCTTGCGCGACAGCGGCGCCTTCACACGTCCCCGCCCGCGCGAACGGTCAGATGTGTCCAAGCCCGCGGCTCATCAGGAACACCCCGAGCAGGCCGACCACAAGGGCGAACACCTGCTGCCGCCGGGCCTTGACCCACTGATTCACCGCTGACATGAGCTGATCGGTCCTGGCCGGGGCAGCGAGTCGGCTGATCAGTGGGACCTCGACAAAGGCCAGTGCGATCAGGGCGTACAAGCTGGCCGCGCCGATCTGCTGGCCCACCGCCACGCCCGAGGCCAAGATCGCTGCGAGCGCCGCGAGGAACCGGAAGTCCACCAACATCCCGAAACCAAGCGCGAACGCCACTCCCAGAGGTCTGGCCTGTAGCGCGTCGTGGGCGCGTGTCGACATACGGGAGACAGTCGAGCTCAACATGATCGGGGTCCGTCCCGGCAGCGCGGTTGCCGGGGCGCCAGGCATGCCGAGTCGTGCCCGGCGGCCGACGGCGACCGCACCGATCAGAAGTGCCAGCACGCCCATCCCGATCTGGATGTGGCCGGCGGTGGAGGTCGCAGTGGCGAGTTGTACTCGATGCATCACGGCGAGCGCGGAGTCACGAACACCGAACAGCACGCCCGCTGCGATGACAATGCTGATTGAGATGCCGCCGAGCCAGAACGAGACCAGTGCGCCGAGTGCTCGGGGTCGTGATGTCAGAACGACGCTGACGCCGATCCGCACTGGGTCTGCGGTCGCCACAAGAGATAACACCAGCACCGTGAGCCACATGGAAACGGACGCTACAACGGCAGATGCGCGCTGCGGAACCCATTTCGGAGCACCGATTTTCCTATTACAAGGGCGTAATTCGCATCGCCAATCATTTCTGGCGCGCCAATAAGAAGGCCGGAGCCTCTGCCGCTCGGCACAGAACTGGCCGAAGGCCCGCTGAACTCGCACAATGCGTGCGTGGCAGGCGTAGAGACCACGTCCGGAAATGGCTCTATGTGGGATTCATTAGGAATGTGGGATTAGATAAATTTTTCAAATTTTTTCACTGGCACCCGATTTAGGCCATTTTGAGCGCGGCCGGAGCGAATGGGCGCGCGGGCGGAGCGGTCTTGAGCATGTGGTGTCGTCCACCGCGCGGCATCAGTGCGGGACTGGTCGGATGGGCTTGAGCAAAGCCCGCCGCAGGCCGGGGTAGGCCGCGGTCTCCACGAATTTTGACGGGCCAGAGCGAAGTCGCCGCGGCGCTTTCAGGTGACTGCAGTTTGATCTGAATCCAGGCTTGGGCGGTTTGGTTGACAATTCGTTCGGTGTCGCCGTTAGGGGCTGCGATTGGGTTTGCTGCTCGGCCAGAATCCGCTCACGACACGCCGGTTCGTGTTTCGCGGTTGACGAGCGTCGTGACAGCACCGTGATCTCAATTGGGGGTAGGAAAGCAGAGGAAGTGATCGAAAACCCCTTGCGGGGAATGTCGCGTCGAGAGTTTATGGCAAAGCTCACGGGTGCCGGTGCCGCAGCGTTGCTGACCGATATTGCCGCCCCCGTTATCGAGAAGGCTTACGGGGCTGGACCTTGCTCCGGCCATTTGACCGATATCGAGCACATCGTTTTATTAATGCAGGAGAACCGCTCCTTCGATCATTACTTCGGCACCTTGTCCGGAACCAAGGGCTTCAACGACCCGTCGCCTGCGTTCCAGCAAAAGGGCTGGAGCCCGACAAGTCAGGCGCTGGACCCGTCGGGCACCACCATTCCCTTTCGCCTCGACACCACGCGTGGCCCGCTGTTGGACGGTGAGTGCGTCAACGACCCCGAGCATCAGTGGGCGGCGATGCACCACTCCTGGAACAACGGCGCTAACGACAATTGGTTACCGGGGCAGGCGGATACGCGCACCGGACCCTACGTCCCCATGACGATGGGTTATTACACGCGCAAAGACATTCCGATTCACTATTTGTTGGCGGACACGTTCACCCTTTGCGATGGGTACCACTGCTCGCTGCTCACCGGTACTTTGCCCAACCGGCTCTTCTGGCTCAGTGCATGGAACGACCCGGCGGGCACCAATGGTGGACCGCAGCTGGTCGAGCCGGGGTTCCTGCCGCTACACCAGTACAGCTGGCGCATCATGCCGGAGAACCTCGAAGACGCCGGAGTCAGCTGGAAGGTCTACCAGAACAAAGACGCCGGCATCTTCATCAATTCGCCGATCAGCAACAGCGGACTCGTCCAGGCGTTCAAGCAGTCCGGTGATCCGCGGTCGAACCTGTCCCGCTACGGGATCGCACCCAGGTACCCCCAGGACTTCGCCTCCGACGTCAGAAACAACAGGTTGCCCAAGGTGTCTTGGCTGGTGCCGAATTTCATCCAGTCCGAACACCCGGCTCTACCGGTGGCGCTCGGTGCGGTGGCGATGGTGACGGCGCTTCGGATTCTGCTGTCCAATCCCGCGGTGTGGGAAAAGACCGCGCTGATCGTCAGCTACGACGAAAACGGCGGGTTCTTCGACCATGTGACACCGCCGACGGCCCCTGCCGGGACGCCCGGAGAGTATGTGACCGTGCCGGACATCAACTCGGTGTCCGGGTCCGGGGGGATCCGCGGTCCACTCGGCCTCGGCTTCCGCGTCCCATGCCTGGTTATCTCGCCGTTCAGTCGAGGCGCAATGATGGCCAGTCAAACTTTCGACCACACCTCGCAGCTGAAACTGATTCGCACCCGGTTCGGCGTGCCTGTTCCCAACTTGTCCGCCTGGCGCGACGGCGTGGTGGGCGACATGACTTCAGCGTTCAATCCTTTCTTCGCTGGCAAATATTCATGCCAATTGCGAGCCGCTAACCCGGCGCCTGGCAAACATTATTTGAGCAGGACACGCCGTCTTCCCGCCGGGGCTGAATGGAGCCACAACTATACGGTGAGCGAGAAATGGCGGGGGAACTCTGGAAGGAGGGCGTGTGGGTAGCGAAAACCGAGTCGACGGGATGACCCGCAGGCAATTCTTGGCCAAGGCCGCCGCCGCCGGCACCGCCGGGGCCTTTTTGGATCTGGCTGGTCCGGTCATCGAGAAGGCTTACGGGGCCGGTCCCTGCAGTGGGCATTTGACCGACATCGAACACATTGTGTTGTTGATGCAGGAGAACCGGTCCTACGACCACTACTTCGGCACGCTGTCCGGCACCCGCGGTTTCCAGGACCCCGGTGCGTTGGCGGGAGTCTTCCAGCAAAAGGGTTGGAACCCGGCCACCCAGGTGAATGACGCCGTGGGGACCACGTTGCCGTTCCGCTTCGACACCACCAGGGGCCCCCTGGTAGCCGGCGAATGTGTCAACGACCCGGACCACAGCTGGACCGGCATGCATCAATCCTGGAACAACGGTCTGAACAACGGCTGGCTGCCCGCGCAGGCCGTGCACAGTTCGGTGCAGGGCAACACACCGGTGACGATGGGTTACTACACCCGCGCCGACATCCCCATCCATCATCTGCTGGCCGACACGTTCACGATCTGCGACGGCTACTTCTGTTCACTGTTGGGCGGAACCACACCCAATCGTCTGTATTGGATGAGTGCCACCATCGACCCGGACGGTACCCATGGTGGGCCGGTGCTGGTGGAGCCGAATATTCAACCGCTGTAGCACTACAGCTGGCGCATCATGCCGGAAAACCTGGAAGACGCAGCCGTCACCCGGCTTCCTGCTTTCGGAGCACCCCGCATTTCCCGTCTCGATCGGTGCCGTCGGAATTGTCGACGTGCTGCGGATTCTGCTGTCCAACCCGGCGGTCTGGGAGAAGACCGCGCTCATCGTCAACTACGACGAGAACGGCGGCTTCTTCGACCACGTGGTCCCGCCGACACCGCCCAATCCGAATGAGCCCGGTGAGTACGTGACCGTTCCGGACATCAACTCGGTGCCAGGGTCCGGCGGTATCCGCGGGCCGATCGGCCTGGGCTTCCGCGTCCCATGCTTTGTCATCTCTCCGTTCAGTCGCGGACCGCTGATGGTGCACGACACCTTCGACCACACCTCGACGTTGAAATTGATCAGCACTCGCTTCGGTGTGCCGGTGCCCAACCTCACCCCCTGGCGAAACGCGACGGTGGGCAATATGACTTCGACGTTCAACTTCGCGGTCCCGCCGAACCCGTCGCGACCTTATTTGGATCACCCTGCTCTCAAGGCGTTGCCGAAACTGCCCCAGTGCGTTCCCAACGCGGTATTGGGTACGACGACGAAGACATCGATTCCCTATCGGGTGCCGTTCCCGCAGGACATGCCCACCCAGGAAACTCAGCCCACCCGCGGCATTCCCAGCGGCGTCTGCTGAAGCCCACCCGGCCGTGCGCGTCGGGATCCCGCCTCGTGCTCCCAAACGTGTTGTACTCCAATCCTTTTAGGGTGCCGGCGGCACGTGGTCCGCGGCGGCCCCCGTAGCGCGGGGGCGCGCTGGTGAATGCTCGGCGGGGCCGACGTATTGCAAGCCCAGCCGGAGGCGCACTGTTAGGCGCACAAAATCGGGAATTGGCTCCCGTTGGTCGCCAGATTGACTTACGATGCAAGGGCTTGATGATGTGTACTCGTCGTCGAGTGATGGCAGATTTACATAGGCACTGAAAGGAGACAACGTGCTTTTGCCTCTTGGACCGCCCTTGCCGCCCGATTCTGTGGCGGCGAAGCGTGGTGAGTCGGGGATGCTTGGTGGGTTGTCGGTTCCGCTCAGCTGGGGTACGGCCGTCCCTCCGGACGAATACAACCACTGGGCGAAGGACGATGAAGAGGGTGCCGAAGTCGTCGTCGTGCCCGGTGCGGTCGATCCGGAACCGGTCGAAGCGGGTACTGACGAGTGGGACGAGTGGGCCGAGTGGAAAGAGTGGGAAGCGGAGAACGCTGAACCTCGTTTCGAGATGCCCCGAAGCAGTCGCGTTGTCCCGCGTTCGCCATATGTTGGTTGAGAGGGAGGGGGGATGACTGTCGTTGTCTACGGTTGATCGACGGTTTCGGATCGCCGCGGCCGGCAATCACAACAGTCAAGCTGTATGAGGATTCTACGTAACAAGTAACAAGTCCACTTAAACAAGGAGACAAGCAACATGGCTTCACGCTTTATGACCGACCCGCACGAGATGCGTGCGATGGCGGGTCGTTTCGAGACCCACGCTCAGACCGTTGAGGACGAGGCCCGTCGTATGTGGGCGTCCTCGCAGAACATCGCCGGCGCCGGCTGGAGCGGTCAGGCTCAGGCCACCTCGCTCGACACCATGGGCCAGATGAACCAGGCCTTCCGCAACATCGTGAACATGCTCCACGGCGTTCGTGACGGACTCGTCCGCGACGCGAACAACTACGAGCAGCAAGAGCAGGCCGCGCAGCAGACCCTGTCCAGCTAGTCCCAACTACAGCGAAAATCGCTGCAGCCTAAAACTTTCACAAACTAAGGAGAACAGGTTCGATGACAATCAATTACCAGTTCGGCGACGTCGACGCTCACGGCGCGCTGATTCGCGCACAGGCCGCTTCCTTGGAGGCCGAGCACCAGTCAATCGTTCGCGATGTGCTGGCTGCCGGTGACTTCTGGGGCGGCGCCGGTTCGGTTGCTTGCCAGGAGTTCATCGCCCAGTTGGGTCGCAACTTCCAGGTGATCTACGAGCAGGCCAACTCCCACGGCCAGAAGGTTCAGTCGGCCGGCAACAACATGGCGCAGACCGACAGCGCCGTCGGGTCCAGCTGGGCCTGATAAGTTCGCGGTTCGCGGCGGCGCACCACTATCCGGTGCGTCGCCGCGATCACCAACTACGCACACATACGCACGGCGATGTTCCGTGGGTGAGCGTGCGTAGTTTTTTTGTGCCTCAGAATCGTCCGCCGCCGCCGAGGTAGCCGCCGGGAGAGTTGTCGGAAGAGCCCGCTGAGCCTGACGAGCCGCCAAACGATGTCGGACTCCAACCGCCGAAGCCGCCGCGCATGCCGCCGCTGAGCAGATCGCCGATGATGATGCCGCCCAGAACTGCGCCGGTGTCGCCGTCACCGCGCCGGGTTAAGGCGCGCTGCGCCGCCTGCACATCTGCATTGGCCAGCGTTTGTGCCTGCGCCGCCAGAGTCGAGGCTCCGTTGGCGTAGGCGATCGCCTCGGTCAGATTTGTCGATTTGTCGGCGTGGGCAGCGTCTAGCTGGCGTTTGGCCTCGGCGAGCCGAGTCCGGGCATCGACTCCCACGCTGCCGCGTCGGTTGTCGATGTACTCCGACACCGCCCGGACCCGCGATTCCGCGGTGAATACCGCCTGCTCGAACGAGCGGGTTAGCCGCTCTGCGTTGGCCTGCTCTTGGGCCACCGTGGTCAGCATCCGGTCCAGTTCGGCATCGGCCTTGCTCAGCCCGGCGAAAGCACTCAGCGGGTCGGCGATGCTCCGAACGCCGCCCGCGCCGCCCGCGCTGTCCAGGGCTCTGGCCGCCGTGTCGCGCGCCGCGATCAACTCGCCGGTGTGGGCCGAATTGATGCCCTTCGCGTTGTGCAATTGCTCGTTGGCGCGTTTGATCGCCGTCTGGGTGTCGGACACCAGCGATGGCAGATTCTCAGCGGCGTGCCGGATGTCGCCGGCGGCGCTGTCGACCGCATCGAGCAGCGAGCGGGCCTGTCCGACAGCGGATTCGGCGGCCCGTACGGCGTCCACCAGCGGAGTCTGCTGGCCGGCTACTGCTCGGCTCGCCATGTCACGTGCCGAGCTGATGTTGCGGTCGGCGAAATCAAGTCGCTCCTTGGCGGTTGTCACGTTGCCGGAGACCGAAGTCAGTGCCGCGGTACCGAATTCGGTGTGCAACTCGGCCAGGTGCTGTGCGGCCGGCTCGATTCGGGTGGTGAGTTCCACATACTGCTGGGTGAGCGCGTCGAGTCGGGTCGGGGCGTTGATCACCAAGTCACGCAGTTGCTCGAAGGCCTCGGTCTGTGACTCCAGTTCACGGTCGGCAGTGGCCGCCGCGACGATCACCTGGGTGAGCAGCTCGCGCCGCTGGGCCGGTGTCTCGGGCGTGCTGTCATGGAGTTGCTGACGCACCGTGAATGCTTGGGAAAGCGCAACTTTGGCGTTGTTCACGGCTTGGGTGAACGCCGCGGTGCGCTGGTCGCCGAACTCCTCGATCGCCAGTGCGAGCTCGTTGGAGCTGGTCCGTATCGCGTTGTCGACCTCCACCACCATCGACTGGGACAGGTCGTCGAGGATGTCTAATGGCACTGCTGCCAACGCCGTGGCATCGGTGGGGTCGACTCGGCGCGCCGCCGCCAATGCGTTGGCGCGGCGGTGCCGCGCCCGTCGGCGCATCACGAGTAGCAACACCACCATGGCAACGACGATCACCCCGAGCGCGCCGAGCAGCGCGTAACGACCCGTCGAACTGGGCGAGACATTGAGCCCGTCGGCCGCGGCGATGGCCGCACCCCGCCAATCGCCGTTGCGGAGTGCCGGCTCGATCTGGTCGTGTCGCAAGGTGTCGACCTTGCTTGCGGTAACGCCCTGCACCCCGGACGGCACTTGGAAGGCGTACGCGCGATCGGTGCTGGCAACCGCCAGCAGCGCGTCATAGTTGCCCAGGTCGCTGGTCCGCATCGTCCGCTGCGCCCAGTTCACCGGACTCTGGCCGGAGAAGTTGTCCACGTAGACGACCCAGAGTCGGACGTGGCGGTCGGCGTAGAGCTTGTTGACGGCCGTGGTGACCGCCACCCGGTCGGCATCCGACAACACGCCAGCGTTGTCCGTGACGTAACTCGGCAAGCGGAACGGCGGTTGTGCGCCGGCACGCGGCGCCTGCAGCAGCGGCCCGGCGGTGAGGCCGGCGATTATCAGGATCAAACCGAGCAGGCGAGCAAAGCGCATATCGCTCATTTAACTTGGATGAACCACAACTCCGCGAATATGGCTGCGCAAGGCGCGCCATACCTGCCGACTCGTAGGCGATCAGCCGCCGGCGCCCAGCGTGCGCTGCATGTCCGGTTTCATGGCAACCAATTGCGCGTTCCAGTAGCCCCAACCATGCTGACCGCTGCCGTCGATATTGAAGGTGGCATTGTGGCCGCCGGCGGACGTGTAGGCGGTTCTGAAGTCTTCGTTACTCTGCAGCACGACCTGCTCGATGATCTGGCCCGGGAGGCTGCTGCCGCCCGCGCCGCCCAACTCCGACGGCGTTCCGTTGCCGCTGTACACCCACAGCCGGGTGTTGTTGCCGGCCAGGCGTCCGGCCTGAACGGTGGGATCGTTGCGCTGCCATCCCGGTCCGCCGGACGGTCCCCACATGTCCTCCGGATTGAAGCCGCCCTCGTCGTTCATCGCGAACTTGATCAAGGTGGGCCCGTTGCCCTTGGACGGGCTCAGGTAAGCCGACAACGCGCTGGCATAGGCGAACTGCCCCGGGTGGTAGGCGGCAAGGATCAACGCCGACGACCCCGACATCGATACGCCCACTACTGCATTACGAGTCGAGCGGACCCCTTTGCCCGCCAAGTAGGCCGGCAACTCGCTGGTCAAGAAGGTTTCCCACTTATAGGTGGCACCATTTGCCGACCCGTACCAGTCGGCGTAGAAGCTGGAGCGCCCGCCGACGGGCATCACCACCGAGATGCCGGAACCCGCGTATTCGTCGAATGCGTTGGTTTCGATGTCCCAGCCGTTGCGGTCGTCGCGAGCGCGTAGGCCGTCAAGGAGATAGACCGCGGCCGCCCCGCCCTGCTGGAACTGAACGGTGATGTTGCGTCCCATCCCCGCCGACGGAACCTGCAGGAATTCCGTTGCGGCGGCCCGTGCGCGCGGCTCACTCCCGACTACCCCGAGTAGCCCCGGTAGTGCTGCCGCGGCGATTGCCGCGGTGGTCATTCGCCAAATCCAGCGTCGTTTGTGCATTGAATATCTCCTCGAAAAACAATCGCGCCTTGACCGCGCCGACTGCTGAGCGTTCCGCGACCTGGTTCCGACCCAGTGCAGCAGGTGATACCCAGCATCCGGGCTCCCAACCGCGCCACCCGAGATGCGGTGGCACGGCGAATTAGCGGCGGCTGGTTGCAGGCATCCGCTGGGATCGCCCTGGCAGACTGTGGATCGGTGACCATCAATCAGCGCGACCCTTACGACGACTTCGACCGTCAGCGACGGGTACACGAAGTGCCGAAGACTGCTGGTCTGCCGGGTACCGAGGGTCAGCACCGCACCGATTTCGCGCGTGATCGGGCCCGGGTGCTGCACAGTGCCGCGTTGCGTCGGCTCGCCGACAAGACCCAGGTCGTTGGCCCGCGGGAGGGCGACACTCCGCGCACCCGACTGACTCACTCGTTAGAAGTGGCCCAGATCGGTCGGGGCATGGCGATCGGGTTGGGCTGCGATCTCGACCTCGTCGAACTGGCCGGCCTGGCCCACGACATCGGGCACCCGCCGTACGGACACAACGGGGAGCGGGCCCTCAACGAGGTCGCCGCCGTCTACGGTGGCTTCGAGGGCAATGCGCAGAACTTCCGCATTCTGACCAGCCTCGAGCCCAAAGTCCTTGATGAGCAAGGCCGCAGCGCCGGGCTCAATCTGACTCGCGCCGCCCTTGATGCGGTCACCAAGTATCCCTGGGAGCGAGGGGACGGCCCCGGAAACGGCCGGAAGTTCGGTTTCTACGATGACGACCGCGCCGCTGCCGAGTGGGCCCGTAGGAGCGCTCCGGCAATGCGGCCCTGCCTGGAGGCTCAGGTGATGGACTGGGCGGACGACGTCGCCTACTCCGTGCACGATGTCGAGGACGGCGTCGTCTCCGAACGGATCGACCTGCGCGTGCTCGCCGACGAAGACGAAGCGGCTGCGCTGGCCAAACTGGGGGAGAGCGAATTCCCGCGCATCACCGCCGACGAACTGATGGAAGCCGCGCGGCGGCTGTCTGGGCTGCCGGTGGTCGCCGCGGTCGGTAAGTACGACGCGACCCTGGTTGCGTCGGTTGCGCTCAAGCGGTTGACCAGCGAACTCGTCGGCCGGTTCGCGACGGCAGCAATCGCCACCACCCGCGCCTCGGCCGGTCCGGGGCCGCTGGTGCGCTACCAGGCCGACCTGCAGGTGCCGGAATTGGTGCGCGCCGAGGTCGCGTTGCTGAAAATCCTGGCGCTGCAGTTCATCATGTCCGACCCGCGGCACCTGGAAACGCAGGCTCGTCAGCGCGAACGCATCCACCGGGTGGCGCAGTGGATGCTGGCCGGTGCTCCACAGACACTAGATCCAGTATTTGCCGCGTCATTTCACACGGCACCCGACGATGGCGCCCGATTGCGGGTCATCATCGATCAGATCGCCTCCTACACCGAGGGGCGGCTGGAGCGCATCTGGCAGGAAGGCAACGTGGGTCAGCCAGTCCGGCCAACGGCCTAGACTGAGCCCGTGTCGAGTCCGGCGGGTCCCAGGGATGTGGGCCGTTCGGGCGGTCGGTCCAGGATCTCCGATCGCGACATCGCCGCAATCCGGGAAACGGCCCGCATCGAGGATGTTGTCGGCGACTACGTTCAACTGCGGCGCGCGGGCGCCGATTCGATGAAGGGCCTGTGCCCCTTTCACAACGAGAAATCGCCGTCGTTCCACGTCCGGCCGAATCACGGTCACTTCCACTGCTTCGGCTGCGGCGAGGGCGGCGACGTCTACGCCTTCATCCAGAAGATCGAACACGTCAGCTTCGTGGAAGCCGTCGAACTGCTGGCCGACCGGATCGGGCACACGATCAGTTACACCGGCCCGGCCACCAGCGTGCAGCGCGACCGCGGCAGCCGCAGCAGGCTGGTTGCCGCCAACGCGGCAGCCGCCGAGTTCTATGCGCAGCAACTGGATTCAGACGAGGCGGCTCCGGCCCGCAAGTATCTGACCGATCGCAGCTTCGATGCCGAAGCCGCCCGCCGGTTCGGCTGCGGGTTCGCCCCATCGGGCTGGGAAACGCTGACGAAGCATCTGCAGCGCAAGGGTTTTGAGTTCAAAGAGTTGGAGGCCGCCGGACTTTCCCGGCAGGGGCGCCGTGGACCCATGGACCGCTTTCACCGGCGACTGCTGTGGCCCATCCGCACCTCGGCCGGTGAGGTGATCGGGTTCGGGGCACGGCGATTGTTCGATGACGACCAGATGGATGCCAAGTACGTCAACACGCCCGAGACGCTGCTGTACAAGAAGTCTTCGGTGATGTTCGGGCTCGATCTGGCCAAGCGAGACATCGCCAAGGGGCACCAGGCGGTGGTGGTTGAGGGTTACACCGACGTGATGGCCATGCACATGGCCGGCGTCACCACCGCGGTGGCGTCCTGCGGTACCGCGTTCGGTGAGGAACACCTGGCGATGCTGCGCCGGCTGATGATGGACGACAGTTTCTTCCGCGGCGAGTTGATCTACGTTTTCGATGGCGATGAGGCCGGCAAGGCCGCCGCGCTCAAGGCCTTCGCCGGCGAGCAGAACCTGGCGGGTCAGTCCTTCGTGGCGGTCGCACCCGACGGCATGGACCCCTGCGATCTGCGGCTGCGCTCCGGTGACGCGGCGCTTCGCGACCTGGTTGCCCGTCGAACCCCGTTGTTCGAGTTCGCGATTCGGACGGCGATCGCTGAAATGGACCTGGACAGCGCCGAAGGCCGGGTGGGGGCGTTGCGTCGCTGCGTACCGATGGTGGGTCAGATTAAGGACTCCACGCTGCGCGACGAGTACGCCCGACAGCTGGCCGGCTGGGTCGGTTGGGACGATGTCCCGCAGCTCATCGACCGCGTCCGGACCGAGGCCAAGAAGTCCAGGAGTGCCGGCTCGGGCGGACCCACTACCAAGACCACCCGTCGGACCGTCCAGGAACCCGCTGACGGGGCTCCTGACGCGATCGATTCCGCTCCTGCGGCCGCCCGCCCCAACCCCCGCGATCCGACGCTGTGGCCGCAACGTGAGGCGCTCAAATCGGCCCTGCAGTTTCCCGCGTTCGCCGGCCCGGTATTCGACACCCTGACCGTCGAGAGCTTCACCCACCCCGGATACGCGGCCGTGCGGGCGGCCATCGAGGCCGCCGGCGGTACCTCGACCGGTGTCAGTGGGGCGCAATGGATGGACATGGTGCGGCAGCACACTACTTCGCCGTTGACCGCCGGTCTGATCAGCGAGCTGGGCGTCGAGATCATTCGCGCCGATGAAGAGCTGCTGCCCCGCTACATCGGTGGGGTGCTGGCACGTCTGCAGGAGGTGTGGATGGGCCGGCAGATCGCCGAGGTGAAGTCGAAGTTGCAGCGCATGTCACCGATCGAGCAGGGCGACGAGTACCACGCGCTTTTCGGGGACCTGGTCGCGATGGAGGCCTACCGGCGCAGCCTGCTGGAGCAGGCCAGCGGCAACGACGTCACCGGCTGAGCTGCCCCTAGCGGGCGGCGTTCACCTGCGGCTCGACAGCCGCTTCGATGGTTTGGGCCGGGCGGGTGACGCGGCGCTCGATGATCGTGGTCTGCTCGTCGATCTCGGTCAGCGTCACAAATCCGGTGTCGGGTGAGATCCGATCCGCGATCTTGCGGCGCCCACCTTCGATCAGCGATCGCGCGACGGGGCTTCCGGTCACCGCACGGTAAGTGCCGGCGATCTGCTCGTAGCGGCGGCGCCCGGCTTTCGTGCCCAGCACGTAACCCACGCCCAATACGGCGACATACCCGATCAAAGCGATCCCTCCGAGGAGAAGTGCGATTGGTTCTATCCTGCCTCATTCGCCCGGGAATGGGCGTGCCGATCCGTGCTGCGGCCGCGCCACCGCGTCGCCGGCCGTGCTTCACCTGCGGCGATCCGGGTTAGCCGGGGCGCTAGTTGGAGGAGTCCCACCGGTACGCTAGAGTCGTCCCGCGATCAGGCAACAACATTCGTTGGACTGATAGTCCCCTGTAGCTCAATTGGCAGAGCATTCGGCTGTTAACCGAAGGGTTGGTGGTTCGAGTCCACCCGGGGGAGCCGATAGTCCCACGTCGGCTCCGTCATGGTCTTCATCGTCAGGACGGGATTGGCAATCCCGTCAGAGGTACCTGTTGACTGTGTGCCGTGGCCGGCTTTCAACGGCCGCCGTTGACGTAAGTTCCTCGGCCCACTCGCGCTGGGCGCCCTTCTCGGCAGCGGGTCCCGCAGACTGCGAGTTGGCGTGCTCACTGGCGAGGTTCACCAAGGCGCCGGCCATGGCGAACAACGGAACATGGTGTATTTCACTGGCGGTGAGGAGCTCCCTGAAGGCGGTCTGCGTGCTGCAGCGCCGCCACCCGACCAGGATTCCCACTGCGGTGTCGATGACCCGGGTGGTTTCCACCCGGCCACGACTGAACTGTTGCGAAGCTTGGTCACCTTCAATCACGTATTGATCTCCTCCCTATATTGATGGTGTCAGCAGAAGCATTGATGCGCAGAGATTTAGACAATCTGCTTGTTACAACTAGCTGCACCCGGTTACACGCAAGGGTCAGCCGGTCGGTTCCAGCCCCGGTGAGCGTGCGGAGATCAACAACAAAAGCGCGCGGCGTGCCCTATCGGGAGCTGCCGCAAACGTCGCATAGCATCACTCTATGACGTCGAGTCGAACCTCGACGGTTTTCAATGTGTTTGCCTCACAGGCGATTTAACCGTTGCCAACCTGCGTGAAGACTGTCACGCCGCCGGCGCGCTGCGGAACCGCGCCACCAGCGGGTAGATCTGGCAGCCGAGGCAGATGCCGAAAGCGGCGTTGAGGAATGCGGCGAACAGGGCGAACCCGGTCGCGATCACGCCGAGCAGCGGTATGCCGGCGGCGAAGCCAACAACTCCGGTGACCGCGAAAACCAGCCCCACCAACTGCGCGAACTTCAGCGGCGGTACCGGTTCGCGCTCGGTTACCGGGCTCAGTCGGGGTGCCACGAGCTTGGCGAACAGCAACCCGTACGGACTCTTGCGTGGGCCCCGCACCGCACTGAGCGCAAAGATGACGGCCTGGACGCCCAGCAGCACCGCCGCTGCGGGTTGGCTGACCACTGAGACCGCCAACGTCAACACCAGGACGCTGGTGGTGATCCAGGCGGCGAACCGCGGGCCCCGGACGTCTACTTGGTTGATATCAGGTGACATCAACGGCTCCTCTCAACTCAGTTCTGCGGTCAACAGTGGGCGTAACGCGCTGCTCAGGTCAGCGGCCTTCGGTACGCCCGCGGTGCGGTATCGCTGCCGGCCTTCGGCGTCGAAGATGAACGTGGTGGGTAGCGACAAGACGGACAGTCGCTTGGCGGCGATCGGGTTCGCGTCGATATCCAGCTCGACGTGTGACACGTCGGGAAGGCTGCCGCACACCTGATCGACCACTCGGCGCACCGCGGCACACGGGCCACACCAGTCGGCGCTGAAGTGCAGCACAGTGGGACCCGTTTCGGACAGGCCGAGGTCTGAGTTGTCCTGGTCGGTCGCCGAGGGGGTTTTCGGCCCACGCAGTACGCCGGAGCGGCGATTGACCACCACACCGATCACGCTGGCGGCCCCTAATGCGACGACGATCGCAATCCCCGCGACGACTACAGAACTCACGACCCCACCAACACTTTCCGCACCGCGATATTCCCTAGATGGAGAAGTCCTCGCCGTACCAGACGCCGGATTCGGGCGGCCGGATGACGCGGTCGGTCTGGATGGCGGGTTGTTGGCCATTAGGTACCGACCCGCGGCCTTCCAGCCTGGCGACTCGGGTGAGCAACGACTTCAGGCTGGCGCCTACCAGGTCGGGCAGCTTGGATTCGTCCTCACTGGCGGGGCCGGGGCGGCTGACGACCTGTCCGGGCACTCCGACGACGACTGCGCTGGACGGCACTTCCTTCACTACGACAGCGTTGGCACCGACGCGGCTGTCGTCGCCGATCTTGATCGCGCCGAGCACCTTGGCGCCGGCGCCGATGACCACCCGATCACCCACGGTCGGGTGACGCTTCCCGGTCCGCCCGCCCGTACCACCGAGGGTGACCCCATGAAAGATCGTGACGTCTTCACCGACTTCGGCGGTCTCGCCGATCACCACACCGGTCGCATGGTCGATGAACAGTCCGGGCCCGAGCACCGCACCGGGATGAATCTCGACTCCGGTCAAGATGCGGATCAGCTCGCCGAGCGTGCGCGCGGGCAGTCGCCTGCCGCGTTGCCACAGCCAATGCGTGACGCGGTGGCCCCAGATGGCATGTACACCCGGGTAGGCGAAAATGACCTCCAGCACAGTGGGCGCCGCCGGATCCCGGTCTCGGGCCGCCTGAATGTCACGCCGGATTGCTGACAGCACAGTTAGTCGCTCAGATCTTTGAACAGCACGGTGCTCAGGTACCGCTCCCCGAACGAGGGCAGCACGACGACGATCAGCTTTCCGGCGTTCTCCTCCCGGCGGGCCAGTTGCAGGGCCGCCGCGACGGCAGCACCCGAGGAGATACCGACCAGCAGTCCCTCTTCTTTGGCCAGCCGTCGGGCCAGGTCAAGCGATTCCTCGTTCTCGACGGTGATGATCTCGTCGATCAGGCCCAAGTCGAGTACCGGGGGGATAAATCCGGCGCCGATGCCCTGGATTGGGTGCGGACCCTTCTGGCCGCCGGACAGGACCGGCGATGCGGCAGGCTCGACGGCGACGAACTGCACCGAGGGCTTGCGCTCCTTGATGGTCTGGGCGACGCCGGTGATGGTGCCGCCGGTACCGATGCCCGAGACGAAGATGTCGATCTTGCCGTCGGTGTCTTTCCAGATCTCCTCGGCGGTGGTGACCGCGTGAACAGCGGGATTGGCCGGGTTCTCGAATTGCTGCGGGATGAAATACCGCTGGTCGGTCTTGGCCAGTTCCTCGGCCTTCGCGATTGCGCCCGGCATACCTTCGGAACCGGGGGTGAGGATGAGCTCGGCGCCGTAGGCGCGCAGCAGGATCCGCCGCTCGATGCTCATGGTGTCCGGCATGGTGAGCACCAGCTTGTAGCCGCGCGCCGCCGCCACCATCGCCAGCGCGATGCCGGTATTTCCGCTGGTCGGTTCGAGAATGATGGTGTCCGGGCCGATCAGGCCGGCCTTCTCGGCCGCGTCGAGCATGGCCACCCCGATGCGGTCTTTCACACTGCCGGCCGGGTTGAACGACTCCAGCTTGGCCACCACATCGGCCACGGCACCGTCGGTAACTTTGCGCAGCCGGACCAGCGGCGTGTTACCGATCAGTTGGGTGATGTTGTCCGCGATGCTCATTTGCCTTCTCTCAAATGTCGGCCTTCGGAATGGTCCACGCCTCGTCCCAGCTGATGTCGAACTCGATCGTCAATTCTGTTGGCACAGTCAGGGCAACCGGGGTGAACCGCTGGTGTGGCCCGTCCAACGCCACCCCAGTGAGTACCCGTCCGCCCATGGTGTGGGGAGTGGACGCAGTCAATGTTATTGCGGATGTGCCGGGGATGCGACGGACGTAGAACTCGGTGCCGGGCTCGACGGCGCCGTCAATACTGAATCCGTCGGCATCGACGATCGCGTGACCGCCAACGACGTTCAGCTTCAAGGGGGTGCGCACGTGAAAGGGGCCGATCAGCTCGGATTCGACAGTCGCGTAGGTGTCGACGAGCGGTGTCTGCTCGGGTTCACGCAGCGAGGTGTAAGCCCCGGCGAGTAGGTAGTTGTAGAGGTGGACGATGCGGTCGGCGTTGCGATGGTGGCGGGAACCGTGCAGCCAGAAGTCGACGTGGTCGATCTCGAGTGCGGCGTCCGGTGTCGTATTGATCAGCCGGTAGTAGCGATAGCCGAGGCGGCCGCTGCCGTGACTGCTGGCCGACAGGGTGCTGCCGACGCCGAGCGTCCGTCGGTAGTGGCCTTTACCTGCGTCGATGCTTGATCGCGACCCGGAGACGTCCTGCCAGACGTTTCCATCTGCCGACTTCTGCAGCTTGACGGTTGCCGCAGTGTCTGAAGTCGCCCACAGCGAGTACCCGCCGAGTTCTGGTTGACCGTCGAATTCGAAGGTGATGACCGGGCCCGGACCGTGGTGCACAGCGATGGGCGCGTTGAGCGGTCGGGTGTCCAGCGACATGCCGTTGGTGAAATACCAGATCGCGGCCTGCGTCCCGGCGATGGCTTCGTGCTCGCTGATGTTGGCGGGTCCGAGTGGGTAACCGGCCTGGCGCAGCTGTCGGCTCAGCTCGGCAGTTGAGCGCATCGGGTAGGAGTGGCGCAGGATCCAGTCGACTTCACCCTCGCAACCTCGGACATTCAGGTGCGGCAGCGCCGACCACGTGTCCAGTCGGTAGCGCGACGGCTGATGCGGCGCGATGCCGGTGAAATCCAGCGAATAGGCCTGCAGGTTGGGATTGAGCCGGATCAGGTCGGTGCGCGCGGTGGTGCCGTCGGTGAACACGATGCGATCGACAGTGTGGGAGTAGGTGCCGCCTCGGTAGCGCATCATGCGGGTTACTTCGGTGGCTGGCCGCACTCGGATGCGCCGGCGGGTCGCCACCGTGGGTAAAGCACGTATGGGAGCTGACAGCAAAGTCATGAACGGGTGATCTTTCCGAGGAATGGGAGCCGCGCATCACCGACTCATCCGACGGCTTGCCATGCCGCCGCTAGTGGGATAGCGCGAGGATTTCTACGGGCTCAGAAAGAACAACAACAACAACAGAAAGACATTCCAAGGCAGCGCGAGGGAGTGAGTCGCGGCTGGAAGGCCTGTTGCATGGCACCACTATAGGCCATGACCCATTTCATGCCCCGTTTCAAAGCTTGCTGATGGTTTGCCTCACGCCTGCTTAAAGGTTTGTGTGGACCTGTCGCGGTCGCTTACCCTCGGCGGGCGTCAGTACCTCAGATGGGGCATGATGGGCCTGACCGACTTGAGTTAATAGAAATAATCACCGTGATCGGAATTCGTGAGGAAGGACCGCAATGACGACGGCTCAGAATGAGTCTCAGTCTCTAGGAGACCTTGCTGCCAGGCAGCTTGCCAACGCGACTAAGACTGTTCCTCAACTCTCGACCATCACCCCGCGCTGGCTCCTGCACCTGCTGGGATGGGTCCCGGTCGAGGCCGGTATCTACCGGGTCAACCGCGTGGTGAATCCCGATCAGGTGGCGGTCAAGGCGGAAGCCGGCGCCAGCATCGACGAGCCGCTCCCGGAGACCTACGTCGACTATGAAACCAGCCCACGCGAGTACACGCTGCGCAGCATCTCGACCCTGCTGGATGTACACACCCGCGTTTCAGACCTATACTCCAGCCCCCACGACCAGATCGCGCAGCAGTTGCGGCTGACCATCGAGACCATCAAAGAGCGCCAAGAGTCCGAGCTGGTCAACAACCCCGAGTACGGCTTGCTCGCGCAGGCAACTCCGGAGCAGACCATTCAGACGCTGGGTGGCGCACCTACCCCCGACGACCTGGACTCGTTGATCACGAAGGTGTGGAAGACGCCGAGCTTCTTCCTGACCCACCCACTCGGGGTGGCGGCGTTCGGCCGCGAGGCAACCCGCCGCGGTGTCCCGCCGCCAGTCGTGAGCCTGTTCGGTGCGCAGTTCATCACTTGGCGCGGAATTCCGTTGATCCCGTCGGACAAGGTGCCCGTCGAAGACGGCAAGACCAAGTTCATCCTGGTGCGCACTGGCGAGGAGCGCCAGGGTGTGGTGGGTCTGTTCCAGCCGGGCCTGGTCGGCGAGCAGGCTCCCGGCCTCTCGGTGCGGTTCACCGGCATCAACAAGTCGGCGATCGCGACTTATCTGGTCACCTTGTACACGTCCTTGGCGGTACTCACCGACGACGCGCTCGGCGTGCTCGACGACGTCGCGGTGGACCAGTTCCATGAGTACAAGTGAGTATCGGTCGGTAGACGCCGAAAGCGACCTGCCCGTCGGCGCCGCTGAGTTGGCGGCGCTGGCCAGCCAGCTGTATGCGGCCAGCCTTCGTCCGGGACCCGACAGCCCGCCACAGGTGACGCAAGTCGCCCCGCGCGGGAATGTGCCCGACACGACAGCTGTGACTTCTGCAGGGCGGACCGCCGCAGGCACCTCCGACCCCCTTCCCAATCCGATTCCGCTGCTCAACTACTCCAACGTGTATGTGCCGGCGCCGACGTCGCCAGGGCCTGAAGGTTTGCCGCCCCAAACGGCGCCGGTGGGTCCGCGCGGCAACGTGCCGGACAGCACGGCAGGGCCGTCAGCAGGTCAGACGGCCGCGGCAGTGGGCGATCCGTTCCTGCCGGGGGTCGCTGATTTCAGCGCCTTCGCGGTGCCGACTTCGGGCATCGTCCCAACGGTTCCGGGCGTGTTGGCCGGAGGCCCGCCCACCGCCCCGGTCGCTCCGCGAGGCTCGACTCCCGGGTGGTCAAGCCAGGCCCCCTCGGTCGCCGACCTGGGCTGGACCGACGCACCGACCGCCGGGTCAGCGGGCGACGAAGACAGCTACTCCTTCCTTAACCGGCCAGTCATCGCGGCCGAGCCGGTGCCGCAGCTGCCCGATGACCACGAGGTCTTCGACGTCACCTCCATCCGGGCGGATTTCCCGATCCTGCAGGAGACGGTCAACGGGAAGCCTTTGATCTGGTTCGACAACGCGGCGACCACCCAGAAGCCGCAAGCGGTCATCGACCGGTTGTCCTACTTCTACGCGCACGAGAACTCCAACATCCACCGTGCCGCGCACGAGTTGGCGGCCAGGGCCACCGATGCCTATGAAGAGGCCCGCGAGACCGTACGGCGATTCATCGGCGCTCCCAAAACCGAGCAGATCATCTTCGTCCGTGGCACCACCGAGGCCATCAATCTGGTGGCCCACGCGTGGGGTGGTAAGCATCTGGGACCGGGTGACGAGATCGTCATCACTCACCTGGAGCACCACGCCAATATCGTTCCGTGGCAGCTTGTTTCGCAGCTGACCGGCGCGGTGCTCAAGGTGGCACCGGTCGACGACCGGGGCAACCTACTGCTGTCGGAATTCGAGGACCTGCTCGGGCCGAAGACGAAACTGGTTGCAGCGACTCACGTTTCAAATGCCTTGGGCACCGTGACGCCGGTCGAAAAGATTGTTCAGCTGGGTCACCGGTACGGCGCACGGGTGTTGATTGATGGGGCCCAGTCGATTCCGCACGTGCCCATCGACGTCGCCGAGCTCGGCGCTGATTTCTTCGTCTTCTCGGGGCACAAGATTTATGGCCCGACGGGTATCGGCGTGCTGTACGGAACTGAAGAGGCGCTGGCCGAGACACCCCCGTGGCAGGGCGGCGGCAACATGATCGCCGACGTCACTTTGGAGCGCTCGCTGTATCAGGGGTTGCCGAACAAGTTCGAGGCCGGCACCGGCAACATCGCCGACGCCGTCGGGTTGGGTGAGGCGATTCGCTACGTCGAGCGAATCGGGGTCGAGCGCATCGCGGCCTACGAACACGCCTTGCTGGAATACGCGACCCCGCGACTGGCTGACATACCCGGAGTGCGCCTTATCGGCACCGCTGAGGAAAAGGCCAGCGTCTTGTCATTCGTGCTGGCCGGACATGAGCCGCTCGAGGTCGGCAAGGCGCTGAACGCCGAAGGCATCGCGGTACGTGCCGGACATCACTGTGCACAGCCGATCCTGCGCCGCTATGGTCTGGAGGCGACCGTTCGTCCCTCGTTTGCCTTCTACAACACATACGAGGAGATCGATGTGTTCTTGCGGGCGGTCCGTCGCATTGCCGAAGGCGGCGCGAACGTCGGCTGACCCGCGCGCCCGTAACACCCTTCTTTTCCGGCTGATTGCAAACCTGGGAATCGCCTGCGTGTACTCGTAAGCTGGCGGCATGTTTCTATCTGCAATCAGGCGGCCTGGCCCGATCCTTGTTGCAGAATCCGTTAAGCCATTGCGGGACAAGGAATTACGAGCGACGGCGAATTTTTTTGCGACGTCGGCGTAAGCGAGTGGTCAGCCGCATGCACGCACGGATCAACCCGGGGGGGGTGGGCAATTTGGTGAACGCTTCGAGCATGGCTTCGAAGGCCGCCACGCCCATGAACGCCCTGGGCGAGTTCTTCAAGTTCTGCGCCGAGACCTTCGTGGTGTTGGTGCGCCGGCCGTGGAACTGGCGCGAGATACTCGAGCAGATCTGGTTTGTGGCCAGGGTGTCGATTTTCCCGACGATCATGCTGTCGATTCCGTACACGGTGCTGATCGTGTTCGTGCTGAACATTCTGCTGGTTGAGATCGGCGCCGGAGACCTGTCCGGCGCCGGCGCTGGACTCGCCTCGGTGACGCAGGTCGGCCCGGTCGTCACGGCGATGGTCGTCTCCGGAGCCGGTTCCACCGCGATGTGCGCCGATTTGGGCGCACGCACCATCCGCGAGGAAATCGACGCGATGAAGGTGATTGGCGTCAATCCGATTCAGGCGCTTGTGGTTCCGCGCCTGATCGCCGCCACATTCGTTGCGGTGCTGCTGTTTTCAGTGGTCTCGGTTACCGGCCTGGTCGGCAGCTACATCTTCGTGGTCTACGTCCAGCACGTCACACCAGGTGCGTTCGTGGCGGGGATGACGCTGCTCGTCGGATTGCCGCAGGTGGTGATTTCGTTGGTCAAAGCGCTGTTGTTCGGGATCTCGGCAGGATTGATCGCCTGCTACAAGGGGCTATCGGTCGGCGGCGGCCCCGCCGCGGTGGGCAGCGCGGTGAACGAGACGGTCGTGTTCTCCTTCATGGCACTGTTTTTCATCAATATCTTGAGTACCGCTCTGGGCGTGAAGGTGACCGCCAAATGAGTGACGTAGCCGTCGACGAGCGACCCTGGGCGGCCACCCTCGGCCCGAAGGTGACCGCCTACACCCGCCAGTTGGGTGAGCAAACCGCGTTCTATGGACGGTCTTTGTTGAATGTCGGCGAAGCAGTTCGCCGCTATCCCGGTGAGTTGCTGCGACTGATCGCCGAGATGGGCATGGGCACCGGAGCGCTGGCGGTGATCGGCGGCACGGTCGGCATCATCGGCTTCCTCACCCTGACCACCGGCGCCTTGGTCGCGGTGCAGGGCTACGACTCGCTGTCGAACATCGGCGTCGAGGCGATGACCGGCTTCTTATCCGCCTTCTTGAACGTCAGGATGATCGCGCCGTGCACGGCCGGCCTGGCGTTGGCGGCCACCATCGGTGCCGGTGCCACGGCGCAGTTGGGTGCCATGCGGATCAACGAAGAGATCGACGCACTCGAGGTTATGGGTATCCGCGCGATCACCTACCTGGCATCCACCCGCATCATTGCCGGTGTCTTGGTGGTGATCCCGCTATATGCAGTGGCGGTGCTGGCGTCGTTCATAGCGGCCAAGTTCCTCACCATCTCGATCTACGGCCAGTCCCGTGGCGTCTACGAGCACTACTTCGCCACCTTCCTGCACCCGAACGATCTGTTGTGGTCGTTCGCGTCGGCGTTGACGATGGCTACCGGTGTGATGGTGGTGCACACCTACTACGGTTTCACCGCGACGGGCGGTCCGGCGGGGGTCGGGGAGGCGGTCGGTCGCTCGGTGCGGTCGTCGATGATCGTCACAGCCTTTGTCTGCCTGATGATTTCGCTGTCCGTTTACGGTCAGCACGGCAACTTCAACCTGTCGGGTTAGGCCTGGGTCACGCGAAGTGAGCAAAAAGCGCCATAGCAGCGGGGTCTTCAAGACCAACCGAGTTCGCACCAGCCGGATCGATCCGATCTGGTACGCGCCAACGTTGTTTCTCATCATCGGCGGCCTGGTGGTGATGACCACGGGGATGTTCTCCGGCAAGTTCCAAGACTCCATCCCGCTGACCCTGGTCTCGGACCGGGCCGGCCTGGTGATGGAACCCGGCGCCAAGGTCAAGTTGCGCGGTGTCCAGATCGGCCAGGTCGGGTCGATCGGCACCGACACCAAGGCGGCTCAGCTGCAACTGAAGATGCAACCGGAAGCGTTCAAATACCTGCCGAGCAACGTCGAGGCCGAGATCAAGTCGACCACCGCGTTCGGCTCCAAATACATCGACCTCATCGTGCCCGACGATCGAAGCCCCGTCGCACTGAAGCCCGGCGCCACGCTGCATTCCCGCAATGTGACCGTCGAAGTCAACACGGTATTCGAGAATTTGCAGTCGTTGGTCCAGGCCATCGACCCGGCGAAGTTGAACTCGATCCTGTCAGCTTTCGCACAATCGGTGCGCGGCAAGGGCGATCGGATCGGACAGGCGATCACCGATGCGAACAGCCTGCTGCTGACGGTCAATCCGCGCCTGGAAACCATCCACACCGACTGGAAGCTGTTCGGCCAGACGACCGCCATCTATTCCGGTGCGGCGCAAGACATCCTGTCGATCCTCGACTCGGCGACCACCACCACCGCCACCATCACCGAGAACCAGCGGTCACTCGATGCGCTGCTGATGGCGACCATCGGCTTCAGCCAGACCGGGATCAGTGTCATCGGCCGAAACGAATCGAACATCGTGAACGCCATCAACCTGCTCGACCCGACCACCAAGCTGCTGGAGATGTATTCCCCGACCTACACCTGCCTGTTTCAGGGTGCGCAGTGGTACGTGGAGCACGGCGGCCGACACACGCTGGGCGGCAACGGTTATTCGTTCATCATGGATGCCGGCATGCTCTTCGGTGACGACCCGTACCGGTACCCGAAGCACCTGCCGAAGGTCAATGCCACCGGTGGTCCCGGCGGCAAGCCGAGTTGCGGGTCGCTGCCCGATCCGAGCGCCAACTATCCGGTGCGTGCGCTGGTCACCGACACCGGTTGGGGCACTGAGCCCAACGAGATCCGCACCAACATGGCCGTCGGTAACCCCTGGTGGTCCAACTACTTCCCGACCACCAAGAATCCCCCCGAACCGCCGCGCTACTTCTACCGCGGGGGACAGCCGCCGCCATGAGTCAAGGGGGAAGGGCGAGCCTTCTTAAACTTTGGAGCCGCGTCGCGCTGTTCACGGTGGTGTGCCTGGTCTTCACATTCGCGTTGATCGCGGTATTCGGACAGCTTCGATTCGAGGACCGCACCGAGTATCACGCCGTGTTCACGAACATCTCCGGGTTGAAGTCCGGCAACTTCGTTCGCATCGCCGGGGCGGAGGTGGGCAAAGTCGGTGACATCGACCTACACCGCGACGGCACGGTGACCATCTCCTTTTCGATCGACAAGGGCCTGCGACTCACCGACGGCACCAAGGCGGTCGTACGCTACGAAAACCTGATCGGTGACCGCTTTCTGGCGCTTGAAGAGGGCGCCGGTTCGCCGCACCGCCTCGCCCCGGGCGGGACGATCCCGCTGGCGCGGACATCGCCTGCGCTCGACATCGACACGTTGATCGGCGGCTTCCGGCCGTTGTTCCGTGCGTTGGACCCCGACCAGGTCAACGCGCTGTCCGGCCAATTGCTGCGAATCTTCCAGGGGCAGGGCGGAACCCTCTCCTCGGTGCTGGCGCAGACCGCGACGCTGACCTCGACGCTGGCCGGACGCAGTGAGCTGATCGGCGAATTGATCACCAACTTGAACACGGTGCTGCACACCTTCGCGACCCGCGACCACGAGTTCTCCGATGGCTTGGACAAGCTGTCGGAGTTCGTCGAGGGCTTGTCGCAGCGCAAAACGGACATCTCCACCGGGCTGGCCTACGTCAACGCGGCCGCCGGGTCGATTGCCGATCTCCTTGTCCAGGCACGCCAACCGATCAAGGACGTGGTGCGCGAGACCGACCGGATGGCCAGCCAGGTGCTAGCCGACCGCGAGTACGTCGACAACCTGCTGCACACTCTCCCGGACGTCTATCAAGTGCTGTCCCGACAGGGCCTCAACGGCGACTACTTCGGTTTCTACTTCTGCGAGGTGTTGCTGAAGCTGAATGGCAAGGGAGGCAACCCGATTTACGTCAAGCTGATCAATCAGCCGTCCGGGCGGTGCACGCCACAGTGAGTAGATACTGATGAGCCGATTTAAAGGCACACCGGGCAAGGGCCGGAGCCCGTTCCTGCTCGGGGTCATGGGCACCGTGCTGCTCACCTTGGTGCTTGTCATCGCCTTCCAGTACAACAAGCTGCCGTTCGTCAACGACTACGACAACTATTCGGCCTACTTCTCCGAAGCCGGTGGCATCAAGACGGGCAACCAGGTGCGGGTTTCCGGCGTGGGGGTCGGCAGAGTCTCCGACATCCGCCTGGAAGGCACCAAAGTGCGGGTGGGCTTCACCGTCCGCAAGAGCGTCGCGTTGGGTGAACGCACCGAAGCGGCGATCAAGACCGAGACCATTCTGGGTTCCAAGATGCTCGAGTTGACTTCGCGCGGCGAAGGGCGGCTCAAAGGCACCATTCCGCTGGAACGCACCACTTCGCCCTATGATCTTCCGGACGCGCTGGGCGACTTGACCACCCAGATCAGTGGGCTGGACACCACTCAATTGTCGTCTGCTTTAACAACTTTGGCTGACACATTCAAAGAGACACCGGCCAACGTCAAGCCCGCGCTGGAGGGAGTGGCCCGGTTCTCGGACACCCTCAACAATCGCGATGCGCAACTGCGCAGCCTGCTTTCCAACGCCAACAACGTGGCGGGAATATTGGGTCGCCGTAGCCAACAGATCGCCGGTCTGGTCGGCAATTCCAATGCGCTGCTGGTGGCGCTACTGCAGGAGCGGGATTCCATCGACGCCCTGATGAACAACATAACCGCGGTGTCGCACCAGATTTCGGGTCTGGTCGATGACAACCGCACGCAGCTCAAGCCGGCGCTGGACAAGCTCAATGGTGTGCTCGAGGTCCTCGACAACCGCAAGGAAGACATTCAGCGGACCCTGCCGAAGTTCAAGCGGTACGCGATGTCGTTCGGAGAGGTGCTGGGATCCGGGCCGTTCTTCAAGGCATACGTGGCGAACCTGGTTCCTGGCCAGCTCAGCGGACCGATTCTCGACTCGCGGATGTATGACCGCTATCTGGATCCGAACCAACACCTGCCTTCGGAGTCCGTGGACCCGCCCACGGGATCGCCGCCCGTCCCACCGGAACTCGCGCCGGTGCCGTTGTGGTCCCAGCCGCCGTCCCCGGGACCCGCGCCCGGGCCACCTCCCGAGCCCGCACCGGCGCCAGGGCCCGCCGTCACGGGGGCGCCGTGAACCTCAGCCGAAACACTCGAAGTGCGCTTCGGGGAGTGGCCGCCGTCAGCTTGGTCGTGACGCTCGTCTGCTCTACGTTCCTCGTCGGCAGGCAGCTGTGGAAAGCGGTCGACAAAAACACGTATTCCGCGTATTTCGTCAACGCGAACGGTCTTTTCGTCGGTGACGAAATTCGCATCCTCGGCGTCGCGGTGGGTGTGGTGGACAAGATCGAGCCGCAACCGGCGAGCTCCAAGGTGACATTCTCCGTCGATAAGCAGTATGCGATCCCGGCCGATGCGCGCGCTGCGATCCTGTCGCCGTCGTTGGTGACATCGCGGGCGATTCAACTCGTCCCCGCCTACTCCGGCGGGCCCAAACTGGCTGCCGGAGCGAATATCCCGATCAACCGCACCGCGGTGCCGGTCGAATGGGATGACTTCCGCAGGCAATTGGAGAAACTGACGGAGTCGCTGCAACCATCGACACCGGGTGGCGTGAACTCGCTCGGTGAGATCATCAACTCGACCGCGGACAACCTGCGGGGCGAGGGCGACACGGCCCACGACACCATCATCAAGCTTTCCGAAGCGATTTCGGCGCTCGGTGATCACGCCGACGACATTTTCAGCACGGTGCGCAATCTGCAGCTGCTGGTTTCGGCCCTTTACTCCAGCAGCGATCTGCTGGCCGCGTTCAACCAGAACCTGGCAAGTGTGACGACAATCCTGTCCAACACACCCAACGAGGTAGCCAATGCGGTGCAGGGTCTCGACGGGGCACTGGTGGATCTGCGCGGCTTTCTTGCGGACAATCGGGAATCGATCGGTGTCACGTTCGACCGGCTGAGTTCGGTGACGACGGCGCTCAACGACAGCCGAGCCGATATCAAGCAGATCCTGCACGTCGTCCCGACGGTGTTCCAGAACTTCATGAACATCTACCAGCCGGCGCAGGGCGCGATGACCGGAATCATCGCGTTGAACAATTTCGCCAACATTCCCCAATGGATCTGCAGCTCAATCGAATCGGCCTCGAGACTGCATCTGGACCGGGTATCGAAGCTCTGCATGCAGTACGTCGAGCCCATCATCAAGAACCGCATCTACAACTACCTGCCGTTTGGGCTCAACCCGTTCGTCGGTCCGCAAGCCCGCCCAGGTGAGATCACCTACAGCGACGACAGGCTGCGGCCGGACTACACCCCGCCGCCCGCGGACTTGCCACCGCCCGACGCGCTGCCCGCTGAGCAGCCGGCTCCCGCTGCGCCGCCGCCCGGGCCGACCGTGGTGGATCCGAGTCTTGGTCTGCAGGGCCTGATGGTTCCGCAGGGGCCGCCATCATGAGAAGCCTGATGAGGCGCGCCATCCTCGCCGTTCTCAGCGTTGCGTGCATCGGGGCGCTGCCGGGGTGTGACTGGCATGGCCTGAATTCATTCGCGCTACCCGGCACCTCGGGCGGCGGACCGGATTCGTACACGATCCAGGCGCAACTCCCCGACGTGGTGAACATCCAGGAAAACACCCGCGTCCGGGTGGACGACGTCAACATCGGCAACGTCATCAAAATCGAGGTCCAGGACTGGCACGCGCTGGTCACCATGCGCATCAACGGCGACGTCAAACTGCCGGCCAATTCGACGGCCAAGATCGGCCAGACCAGCCTGCTCGGCTCGATGCACATCGAACTGGCGCCGCCGAAGGACCAGCAACCGGTCGGCCAACTCAAGAACGGGTCGGTCATCCCGCTGTCGCACGCGAGTATGTACCCGACCACCGAGCAGACCCTGGCTTCGGTCTCGGTCCTGCTGAATGGTGGTGGCCTGGCCCAACTGCAGGAAATCACCCAATCGGTTGCGAAGGCCTTCGCCGGCCGCGAAAACGACATGCGCAGTCTGCTGCGCCAGATCGACGAGTTCGTCGCCGGCACGAACAAGCAGACCGACGACATCATCTCGGCCGCGGAGAATCTCAACGCGTTGGCCGCCCAGTTCGCCGCCAAGGATGCGGTCGTCGACCGAGCCTTGATGACCGTTCCCAAAGCGCTCGCGGTGCTGGCGAAAGAACGCACCCAAATCGCCGACGCGATCGACCAACTCGGCAAGTTCAGTGCGATCGCGGCGGACACCCTGCGCCAGAGCAAAGAATCCCTGGTGAACAACCTGCGCCAGATCGCGCCGGTGCTGCGCAGACTCGCCGATGCCGGACCAGCGCTCACCAAGGGTTTGGACGGTCTGGCGACTTACCCCTGGCCGACCTCCACGGTCACCAACTGGTTCCGGGGTGACTACGCCAACCTCACCATGATCGTCGACCTGACGTTGAGCCGGATAGACACCGGGATACTCACCGGCACCCACTTTGAGGGCAACATGACCCGACTGGAACTGCAGTGGGGCCGCACCATCGGCATGCAGCCCAGCCCCGCCACGGCCGGCAATCCGTTGACTGTCCCGTACCACTTCGAGGGGTACTGATGCTGCGCCTGACTCGAAAGACCTGGATCCAGCTGGCAGTGCTGACAGTGGTGACGTTGGTTTCCTGTGGCGCAATGGCTTTCAACTACATGAAGCTGCCCGAAACCCTGTTCGGGATCGGTGAGTACAACGTCACCGTCGACCTGCCGGAGTCCGGCGGGCTGTACGAGAATTCGGTGGTCACCTATCGCGGCACCGACGTGGGCCAGGTCAGGTCGGTCAATGTCACCGCCACCGGAGTGCGTGCCGTTCTCGCCATGAGATCCGGCGTCAAGGTGCCCGCCGAAGTGCAGGCATCCGTGCACAGTCGTTCGGCGATCGGCGAGCAGTTCATCGAACTGACCCCGCAGGCCGGCAAGGACGAACACCAATCCAGGCAGTTACGTGCCGGCGACATCATTCCGGCGGGCAAGGTGGATGTGCCGGTCGACATCGGAAGATTGCTGGACATGACCAACCGTGCGCTGCAAGCGATTCCGCGGGAAAACTTACGCACGTTGATGGACGAGGGCAACCGGGCGGTCGGCGGGCTGGGTCCAGAGCTGTCCCGGATCGTCGACGGCTCAACGGCATTGGCAATCGCGGGCGGAAAGACCGTCGGCCCCCTTGGCACTCTGATCGACCAGACCCCGCCGGTGCTGAACTCCCAGGTGCAGACATCGGACGCGATCGCCACCTGGGCTCATCGAACCGCAGCCATCACCGCACAATTCCAGGCGCAGGATGCGGCGCTGCGAGACCTGTTGACGCAGGGCAGTTCCGGCCTGGAAGAAGGTCGGGCCATGTTCGACCGGATCGCTCCGGCGGTGCCGGTGCTGTTCGCCAACCTGGTGAGCCTCGGGGACATCGCCTACGTCTACCGCCACGACATCGAACAGATTCTGGTGCTGCTGCCTCAGGGCATCGCGGTGATGGCGGGGTCGCTGGTGCCGAACTCCGGTACCAAACAGGACTACACCGGCTTCTATCTCGACTTCAATCTCAACATGAACTCGCCACCGCCGTGCACGACCGGCTTCCTGCCGCCGGGTCAACGACGCTCGCCGTCCATGGTTGACGCTCCGGATCGGCCTGCGGCAGAGCTGTATTGCCGACTGCCACAGGACTCTGAGCTCAATGTTCGTGGCGCACGCAATATTCCATGCGAGACGAAGCCCTGGAAGCGGGCTCCCACCGTCGAGATGTGCGAAAGCGACGAGGAGTACGTGCCGCTCAACGACGGCTACCACTGGAAGGGCGACCCCAACGCCACCACCAGCGGTCAGGGTGTGCCGCAGTATCCGCCCGGTCAAGATCCGCGGCTGCCACCGCCGCGGGGCACCGCGCCGCCACCGCCACCGGCCGCACCGGTAGCGCCGGTGGCGGTCGCAACCTACGACCCGGCCACCGGCGACTATGTGGGTCCCGACGGCCACCGTTACACCGAAGCCGACCTGGCGCACCCGCGTGCCAAGAACTGGCAGTCCCTGCTGGTGCCGACACTTTAGGCAATACCGCTAAGGAGCAATATGGCCGAGAAGCCTGATGAAGCTGAGGCCGAGGAAAAGGTCAGTCTGTCAAAGACAGTCGAGATCGAAGACGAGATCGATCTCGAAGACGACAGCGATCTCGAAGAAATTGCCGAGGCCGACGAGAGCCCGTCCGCTGGAAAACAAGCCCGCCGGCGGCTGCCCAACCCGGTGGGGCGGCTTTCCCATGTCGGGCGCGCGCTGGTGGCCAGCGGGGTCGCCGTCGCGTTGCTCATCGGGCTGACGGTCTGGCTCGGCTACCGCGCCTACCAACAGCACGAGGCTCAGGCTCAACGCAACTTGTTCGTGCAGGTTGCCCGCCAGGGCGCGGTGAACCTCACCACGATCAACTTCGAAGAGGTCGACACCGACGTGCAGCGAATCCTCGACCTCGCCACCGGATCGTTCCGCGACGATTTCGAGCATCGGTCCAAGCCGTTCATCGAACTGGTCAAGGCCGCGCAGTCGAAATCGGAAGGCTCGGTGACCGATGCGGGACTGGAATCACAGCAAGGCGACTCGGCGCTGATCTTGGTGGCGGTCGCCGTGAAGTCGCGGACCGCTGCCGGTGAGGAGGCGCCGCGAGAATGGCGCATGCGAATCGAGGTCAAAGCGGTCGGTGAGGATGCCAAGATGTCCAACGTGGTGTTCGTGCCATGACGACACTGAGTGAGACGACAGTGAGCGAAAGGAATGCTGCTATCGCGGCGACGGACGACGAGGAAACAGCCGGCGAGGACGCAACAGTCGTTGCGCCGGATGTCGAGCCGACGATCCAGGAGGACGCAACCACCGAATCGGACCAGGACTCCGATGACGAGTCAGACGACGAGTCCGACGACGAGGACGAGGTAGCGACCGAAAAGCGCCGGGAGAAGCGCCCGATCGAGTGGCCGCGGGTGGTCGCCTTCGGACTGCTGCCGGCGGTTGCGCTGTTACTGGCGCTGACGGCGGGCTATTTCAAGTGGCTGGACGTGTCGGGGACCGAGGCGGCGCGGGCACGCACCGAATCCGTCCGAGTTGCCGGCGAAGACGCGGTCGCGCTGCTGTCGTACCGTCCGGACACGGCGGCGAAGGACCTTGGCGCCGCGCGGGAACGGCTGACCGGTGAATTCAAGGACGCCTACACCGCCCTGACCCGCCAGGTCGTCATCCCCGGTGCGCAAGAGAAGCGCATCGCCGCGGTGGCGAAAGTCAGTGCCGCATCGTCGGTTTCGGCAACGGCCGATCACGCGGTCGTGCTGCTGTTCCTCAACCAGACCGTGACGGTCGGCGAGGGCGGAACTCCCACGGACACACAACCTGTGGTTCGGGTGACGCTCGAGAAGGTCGACGGACGATGGCTCGTTTCGAAGTTCGACCCGGTGTAAACGAGGGGGTTCGCATGGAGGGCCGATCACACCTCGGTATTCGCGTGCTGTCGGGTGCCGTAATCGTTGGGACGGCAGCAACATTGGGGCTTCCGGCAGCTCACGCCGACAACAAGAGGCTCAACGACGCCGTTATCTCCGGGGTTTACACCACCCAGCAACATGCGGGCTGTACGAACGACGTCACGGTGAGCAACTCGTTATACCTGGCGGCTCAATGGCATGCCGACGACATGCTCGGCAATCCGAACATCAACGACGACATCGGGTCCGACGGGTCGACGCCGCAGAGTAGGGCCAACGCCGCCGGTTTCCGGGGCAAAGTGTCCGAGACCATCGCGATCAACCCGGCGCTCGCCATCAGCAGCCTCGAGTTGATGCGGCAGTGGTACGACAACCCGGAATACCTTGCGATCATGCGTGATTGCGCCAATACGACGATGGGTGTGTGGTCAGACAACAGCCTGAACCGCACCGTGGTGGTTGCCCTCTACGGGCAACCTGAGGCGCGGCGCTGACGGACCTGAACGTGGCCTGATCGGCCAAGGAGGACTCCATGATTTTCACCCAGCACTACCTGGATTGCCTGTCGCAGGCCTCGTATCTGATCGGGGATGAGACGACCGGCCGTGCCGTCGTGGTGGATCCGCGACGTGACGTCAACGAGTACATCAGGGAAGCGGCCGAACACGACCTGCGTATCGAGCGGATCATCGAAACGCACATCCACGCCGACTTCTTGAGCGGTCACCTGGAGTTGGCGGCGGCCACCGGAGCGGTGATTTCCTACGGCGAGCAGGCCGACGTCGAGTTCCCCATCGAACCGCTGCGCGACGGGCAGCGAATCTCACTGGGAGAAGTTACTTTTGAGATTCTTTCGACGCCGGGACACACGCCGGAGTCGATCTCGGTTGTGGTGTACGAGCGTCCCGAGGATCAGGTGCCCTACGGTGTGCTCACCGGCGACGCGTTGTTCGTGGGCGACGTCGGAAGGCCAGATCTGCTGGCCGATGCCGGTATTTCGGCGGAGAGCCTGGCGCGCACGCTGTACGACACGCTGCACGGCAAGCTCCTCAAACTACCCGACGCAACGCGGGTATTCCCCGCCCACGGGGCCGGTTCGACGTGCGGTAAGCAGATGTCGAGCGACACCAGTTCGACCATCGGCGAGCAACGCGAGACCAACTATGCGGCCAAGATCGTCGACGTCGAGGAGTTTGTCGCTTCACTCACCTCTGAGCAAGCGGTGCAACCGCGATACTTCGAATACGACTCGCGGCGTAACCGGGAGCAGCGCCCACTGTTGAACGAGACGACGCCAGAGTTGCTGAACGTTGAAGCTGTCGGCGCATACGCCGCGGCGGGCGCGAGCCTGCTGGACAGTCGTACGGCAGAAGAATTCGCGGCCGGTCATTTCCGCGGCGCCATCAATGTGAGTCTGCAGGGCCGCTTCGCCGAGTGGGCCGGTGGTGTGTTGAAGATCGATCGCGACATCGTCCTGGTCGGTGATTCCGCGAACGCGCGTGAATCACGGGTCCGGCTGGCGCGGGTCGGCCTGGATCGAGTTGTGGGCCAATTGAACGATCTGGCAACGGTTTCCGCGGATCGCCCCGACCTAATCGAGGTCACTGCGCGGTACACCGCCGATCAAGTCGACCAACTGCGCAGATCAAATTCAGACCTGCAGGTGGTTGACGTGCGCGGCAAGGCCGAGGTTGACGGCGCGATCCCTGGCGCGCGCAACGTCCCCTTGCCCGCATTGGCGGATGCACTGACCGAGCTCGACAAATCCGCGCCGGTAGTCACCTATTGCGCGAGTGGAACCCGCTCCATGATCGCCGCCAGCCTTTTTCAGGCGTCGGGGTTCAAAGATGTCGCCGACCTGCTCGGCGGATTCGGCGCCTGGGAGGAAGCGGGCTTGCCAGTGGCAGGCCCTGACTCTGAGGAAGATGCTCCCTAGGAGCAAAGGGTGAACACAGCTGGAAGCGTGTTGCTGTGCTTCGTCGCGGGTTTCGGGGTGGCGGTGCTCACCGCGCCAGTGGGTGTGTCGGGGGCGGTGTTCTTGCTTCCCATCCAGTTCAGCGTCTTGCGGGTGCCCAACCCCGCAATCACCCCGACCAATCTTCTGTTCAATATCGTCGCTATCCCTGGCGCGTTGGCCCGGTATCGCACCCAGGCGTCGCTGAACAGCCCGCTCACCGCGGTTCTGTTGATCGGTACATTGCCGGGCGTCGTGGTCGGTGCGGTGCTTCGAGTATTCCTCCTTCCCGGTGCCGCAGTTTTCCGGGTCTTGATGGCTATATTGCTTCTGCCACTTGGTATCTGGCTCTTGCTGAGAAGCCGGCAGACATCCCGCCCGCGAGCAGCGCCGCTGGGACGCAACGTCACCGTGGCACTCGCCGCCGGCGTCGGCGTGATCGGCGGCATCTACGGAATCGGCGGCGGATCGTTGCTCAGCCCGATCCTGGTGGGCCGAGGACTCCCGATCGCCACTGTCGCGCCGGCAACGCTGGTATCAACTTTCGTGACCTCGGCCGCCGGGGCGCTCACCTATGGCGTCCTGGCAGTCGCCACGACAGGGCAGCACATAGCACCCGACTGGTCGGTCGGGCTGATTGCCGGTGCAGGCGGCCTGATCGGTGGTTACGTGGGCGCTCTTTTGCAGCCGCGCATACCCGAACGAACCCTCCGACTTGCGCTGGGTGCATCAGCTATCGCTTCGGCGACTCTCTACGGCATCCAAGCTGTGCGATAGGTCAGCGGACCGGCGCCGTTAGTCGTATTCCGGCAGCCACATGGTGTCGGCGATCACCTGCGCGACGTCATCATGCGTCTTGGTGGCCACCCCGTCAGCGACGGCGGCCTGGTAAACGGCTTCGGCCACCGCCTTCGAGACGTCGCGCAGATCCTCCACGTCCGGCAGCAGAGAATCTCCGGGGTTCGTCGGATTGGCCAGGTGTGCAATGGCTTTCGCCGCAGCCTGCAACATGCCCTGGGTGAGTAGGCGGGCGCCGGCGACGATCACACCGAGCCCGATGCCCGGGAACACCAGCACATTGTTGGCTTGGCCGATGGTGTAGGTGGTTCCGTCGTATTCGATTGGCGCGACCGGGCTTCCGGTGGCGATCAACGCCTGCCCCTTCGACCACGTCAACACGTCGGGAGGCGTTGCCTCCATCCGCGAAGTCGGGTTGGACAGCGGGAAGATCATCGGGCGATCGCAGGATGCTGTCATCGCCTCGACGACCTCCTGCGTGAACGCGCCGGACACCGCGGAGGATCCGAGCAGGACGGTCGGCGAAGCGAGTTTGATGGCGTCGACCAGTCCGACTCGATCGTCGGCGGCCACGCCCAGCTGGGCGCGGTTTTTTGCGTACGGTAGCTGGAAGTCACGCATGTGGGTCATGTCGTCGAACAACAGGCCCTGGCGGTCGATCGCAAAGATCTGCGAGGTGGCCTGCTCGACGGTGGCGCCGTCGGCGACCATGGCGTCGCGGATCTGATCGGCGACGCCGATCCCCGCGGTGCCCGCCCCGAACACGATGACCCGTTGGTGTCGCATTGGACGTCCGGTGGCCTCCGAGCCGCCGGCTACCGCGGCCACCACCACAGCGCCGGTGCCCTGCACGTCATCGTTGAAGACGCAGTACTCGTCACCGTAGGTCTCGAGGATCATCCGTGCGTTGGCCGGCCCGAAGTCCTCGAAGTGCAGCAACGCCCGCGGAAACGTTTGGTGCGCGGTCTCGACGTAGTGCTTGATGAATGCCTCGTACTCGGCACCGCTGCGACGCCCGTGGCGATTGCCCAGATAAAACGGATCCTGCAGCAATTGCTCGTTGTCGGTGCCGACATCCAGCGACACCGCCAGCGTGCGCCGCGGGTCGATGCCGCCCCCTGCGGTGTAGAGCGCCAACTTGCCGACGGCGATCTGGATTCCACCGACGCCCCAGTCGCCGATGCCCAGGATCGCCTCGGCGTCGGTGCACACGATCAGGTCGATGTCGAAGGGGCCTTGGTCCAGAAGTTCGAAGGCCACCGTGACGTCGTCCGGTTCGTCGATGCTCAAAAACAACCCACGCTGTCCGCGGTACTCATCAGAGAACCGTTGAATCGCTTCGCCGACCGTGGGGGTGTACACCACCGGCATCAGCTCCACTAGATGGTCAGTCAGCACCTTGTAATACAAAAGTTCGTGGCGGTAGTGCAACTGCTCGAGCAGCAGATTACGACCCAGATTCGTGGACATGCTTTGTAACTGGCGCCACACCCGATCGGCTTGTTGTTCTAGGGTGATAACCGCCGACGGCAGGCGCCCGGTCAGCCCCAGCCGCCGGCGCTCCTCGTGCGTGAAACCCACCCCGCGATTAAGGCTCGGCGTGGACAGCGCGGCCGGGAATCGTGGCAGGCGGGCATCGCTCATTCGCAATCTCCATCCGTGACTGGGTGTGTCTCAGGTCACGGTATCGCTGATTTGGCCCGGCTCAAGTTCCGGTCAGCAAAACAACGGTCAAAGATTGGAAACGGACCGCCCGGTGTTCGGGCTCAGGTGATCGTAGTCCGCAATCTGGCAGACACAGATCGGCGCGACATCGCGTGACCAGCGTCGCAACAGCGTCCCGCGCCGGCGCAGCAGATGCTGGGTGAACACCTTGTCACGCTGATTCTGCGAGAACGCCAGGTCCAGATTGACCGACATTCCCGCCCAATCGACCTGTTCAGCCCGCGCGTCTGTAGGCGCGCCGCGGTTCCGCGACTGACAGTGCAAAGGACAAGAACCATTACCGTTGGTCCCATTGGGACGATTCGACTCCCGAGCCACGCGTACGACCCCTCCCTTGAGCCCGCAATCTCTAGGGTGAATGGTGCGACGTTCATGTTTCAGCGGAAGTGGTGCGACGTTTCCGCCGCATTACAGATTGCCCAGAAAGTGGAATTAGTACACATCGCGGTGGTAGCGCTTTTCGGCGCTCAGCGATTGCACGTAGGCCTTTGCTGCGTCGAGTTCGAGGTGGCCGTGTTCAGTCGCGATGTCGCAGATCGCCTGGTCGACGTCCTTGGCCATCGGGTCGGCGGAGCCGCAGACGTACAGCTGAGCGCCGTCCTGCAGCCATCGCCATAGCTGCGCGCCCCGCTTGCGCATCAGGTGCTGGACGTAGACCTTCTCCTGCTGATCCCGGGAGAATGCGAGATCCAATTCGGTGAGAAGTCCATCGGCGTGCATCGTCTGGATCTCGTCGCGGTAGTAGAAGTCGGTGGCGGCGTGCTGCTCGCCGAAGAACAGCCAGTTGGGTCCGGTGTGGCCGAGCGCGCGTCGTTCCTGCAGGAAACCACGGAAAGGGGCGATCCCCGTCCCGGGCCCGACCATGATCATCGGAGTTTGCGGGTCGGTCGGCGGCCGGAAGTTCCTCGACGTCTGGACGTACACCGCGATCCGGTCGCTGGGGGAGCGGTCGGCGAGATACGTCGAGCAGACACCCCGACGCGGAACTCCGTGCAGGTTGTAACGCACCGGCGAAACCGTCAGGTGAACTTCGCCGGGGTGCTCCTTCGGGCTGGAGGAAATCGAATACAGCCGCGGCTGAAGCGGTTTGAGTACGCTCAGCCATTCGGCGACGGATGCAGTGACCGGTGCGTGCGTGAGCAGATCCACGGATTGGCGCCCCCACGTCCAATCCGCCAGTGCGGCTTTGTTTTCCGACCGCATCAGACTGCTGAGGTGTCCAGCCGCGTCGGTGTCCTTGGTGTGTTGTTGCACGAACCGCAGTAGGTCCGGGCTGATGTGGGCGATCTCGAACCGATCGGTCAATGCGGTGCGTAATGACATCGGGCCACTAGCGGTCCCGTCGCCGATCTCCACCTCGGTGCGTCCGTCGAGACCGGTCACGGTCAGCCATTCATCGACGTATTGCTCGTTGTTGTGCGGCCACACTCCCAGCGCGTCGCCGGCCTCATAGCTGACGGCGTCTTCGGGAATGTGAAAAACCAACTGGCGCACGTCTTTTACTGATTGCGGCCGGCTCAGCGTCGTGTTGCGGATCAAGTCGGTGACCAGCGGGCGTCTCTTCGAGTACTTGGCGGTCTCGGCTGTCTTGGGTGTCGCTGGCGGTATGGCGTTCGGCGTCGCTGTCAGCGCCCGCAGAACGTCGTTGAGCCAGCCGGCGGCGGTGTCGTCGTAGTCGGGTTCGCAGTCGACGCGTCCGGCGATGCGGGTCGCGCCGAGTTCGGCCAGCCGTTCGTCGAGCTTGCGTCCGTGGCCGCAGAAGTCGGCGTAGTTGGAGTCACCGAGGGCGAGCACGGCGTAGCGGGTGGCGGCCAGGCGCGGCGCGTCGTCGGCTGTCAGCGCCCGCCATAGTGCGGTCCCGTTGTCCGGAGGGTCACCGTCGCCGGTGGTGCTGGTGATCAGCAGCAACTCGCGGGTGTCCGGTAGGCGACCGACGGGGAAGTCGTCCATTCCGTGCAGGGCGACCGGTAGCTGGGCGTCGCGTAGTTGGGCGGCGATGCCGGTGGCGAGGTCCTCGGCGTTGCCGGTCTGGGAGGCCCAGAGCAGCACGATCGGGACCCGCTCGGGGGCGGTCTCGGTGGATGTGACGGCCGCTGACGATATCGGGCCCGGGGTGCCCGACAGCATGCCTGCGATCACACCGTCTACCCACATTCGGGTGCGGGTGTCGAACGGAGCGCTGACCGGCAATGTGGGGACTCCGGTGGCCGAACGTCCGGCAGAGGTGCCGGCTGATGTGCGGAGCCCGGCCATCAGGCCCGCGAGGTAGGCGCGGCCGTGTGCGTCGAACTCGGGGGCCGGCTCGGCCGCCACCCCGAGGAACTCGGCGATGGCGTCGATCTGGGACAGGCTGGCCGATTGTGGGGCATCCTGCGGTAGGGCGCTGGCGACTTTGGTCAGGGTGACCGCGCAGACTTTGTATTCCGGTTGGCGCGATATCGGGTCGACGGCGTCGTTGGTGACCGCGTTGATCGAAAGGTATTCGCCGAACGAGTCATTCCAATGGAAGGGTGCGAAGCAGTCACCGGGCCGCACCCGATCGGTGACCACCGCGGGCAGCAGCGCGCGGCCCCGGCGCGATGCGATCTCGACCCGATCACCGTCACTGATCTGCAGACGGGCGGCGTCCTGCGGATGAATCTCCGCCATGGGCCCCGGGTTGAGCTTGTTGAGCTTGGCGACCTTTCCTGTTTTGGTCATCGTGTGCCATTGATGCGGTAGCCGCCCGGTGTTGAGTAGGAACGGGTAGTCGGTGTCGGGCATTTCGGCCGGCAACAGGTGCGGGCGGGCGAAAAAGACCGCCCGACCGTCCGGTGTCGGGAAGGCCAGCCGGGGCACGTGGCCGTCCTCGCGGACGAGTCGTTGCTGGCTGCGGCCGTCGTTGAGGTAGCGGATCGGATTGCGGTCGTTGGTGCTCTCGGGTGGGCAGGGCCACTGCACCGGGGTCTGACGCAGCCACTCGTAGCTGACGCCTCGGATGTCGTAGCCGGTCTTGGGGTTCCAGAACCGCTTGATCTCTTCGAACACCTCCTCGGCGCAGGAGTAGGTGAATGAGTCCGAATAGCCCATCTCGCAAGCGATCCGGGCGATGATCTGCCAGTCAGGAAGTGCTTGCCCAGGCGGATCGACCGCTCGTTGGAACAGAGTCAGGTTGCGCTCGGAATTGACCATCACGCCCTCGGACTCAGTCCACAGGGCGGCCGGTAGCAGCACATCAGCGTAAGAGTTGGTCTCGGTTTCCAGGAATGCGTCCTGGGTGATCACCAACTCGGCCTTCTCCAAGCCGGCCAGCACCGTCTTCCGATTCGGAACGGTGGCAACGGGATTGGTGCAGATGTTCCAGCACGCTTTGATCTTTCCGTCGGCCATTCGTGTGAAAAGGTCGATCACACCGTCGCTGACGTCGGTGCGCAACGACCCGCGGCGGATACCCCACTGATCCTCCACGAATTCCCGGTCGTCGGTGGAGGTTACCGATCGCTGGCCAGGCAAACCCGGTCCCATGTAACCCATTTCGCGGCCGCCCATTGCGTTGGGCTGGCCGGTGAGCGAGAACGGGCCGCTGCCGGGCCTGCCGATCGCGCCAGTGGCAAGGTGCAGATTGCAGACCGCGTTGGTGTTCCAGGTGCCGTGGGTGCTCTGGTTGAGTCCCATCGTCCAGCAGGTCACCCAGTTGGCGGCCTCGCCGATCCAGCGTGCTGCCGTGTGGATGTCTTCGGTTGGTATCCCGGTGATTTCGCTGACTCGGTCCGGAGTGAACTGTTCCAGGAAGCTGGGCATCTCGTCCCAGCCAGTGGTGAACTCCGCGATGAATTCGGGGTCGGTGTGGCCGTTCTTCACGATCAAGTGCAGCAATCCGTTGAGCAGCGCCAGGTCCGTGCCGGGTGCCACTTGCATGAACAGGTCGGCCTTGGCGGCGGTCGCGGTTCGTCGCGGGTCGACGACGATCAGTTTGGCGCCGGCCTTGACCCGTTCCATCATCCGCAGGAACAGGATCGGATGGCAGTCGGCCATGTTGGCACCGGTGACGAAGAAGACGTCGGCCTGGTCGAGGTCCTGGTAGGAGCCTGGGGGACCGTCGGCGCCCAGGGACAGCTTGTAACCCGAACTCGCGCCCGCCATGCACAGTCGTGAGTTCGACTCGATCTGGTTGGTGCCGATGAAGCCCTTGGTCAGCTTGTTGGCCAGGTACTGGGCCTCTATGGACATCTGTCCCGAGACATAGAGGGCGACCGCGTCGGGACCGTGCTTGTCGATGATCGCGCGCAACCGCTTTGCCGACCGGGTGATCGCGGTGTCTATGTCAGCGGGTTCAAGCGATTGGCCGCGCTTGGCTCGCAGGTAAGCGGAGTCCGCGCGACCGGGTGCGGCAAGCAGGTCGGCGGTCGTGGCACCCTTGGTGCACAAGCGACCGAAGTTGGCCGGATGGTCCTTATCTCCAAAGGATTTGGCAAGAAGGTTGGTGTGACCCGAGTCGCTTTGCGCAGCCGGTGTGACTTCCAGCACCATTCCGCATCCGACGCCACAGTAGGCGCACATGGTGCGCACCTGCCCCTTCTGGAGCTCATCTGCGGATTTCAAGCTGCCCTCCGTTCACCGCCTAGTCCTCTCCAACGGTGCTGCGGGACATGTGCAAATCCTGCGGCAACGATGTTTCGGGACGGGACATCCAAGGTTTCGCCCGTTTTACGTAGTTCTCGCAGTGGGCTCGGTGCCCTTGTGCGGCTCCCGAAACTATCGGGCAACGGGCACGCAAAACCGGGCGTCTACTCCGGACGGGTTATTGGTGCGTCCACGGTCGTCATCGACCGGCGAACATGCAGCCAGATTACTCGCGTGGTGACGTCATTCGTACGCTGCGGCAGGGATTTTCACGAAATCGGGGGAACATTCACAGTTTTCGTCAAGCTCCGGTGCTGATATTGGCGCGTACGTGAAAGTCCTTGAGCCGGTGATATTTTGACGCCGAACGTGCCCTGGTGGCGGCGAAAGTGCGCTCAGATCGCGTGTCGGCGGCAATTCAGGCCGTGACCGCACAGTCGGTGCCGCCAGCGCAGGTTCGACGCTGGAGACGCACGCTCGTCGCCACTCGACCCTCGGACACCTGGCGGTGCTGGTCAGATAGGCTCGCGGCCGTGCGATGGCGGGTGATTACTGTGATGTTGGTAGCCGTGCTGGCTGCCGGTTGTGGCTCGAAACCCTCGGCGTCACCCCCGGCCAAGCCGGACAACTGCAAGGAATCGGACGGCCCGACTGCCGACACGGTGCGCCGGGCGATCGCCGCGGTTCCGATTGAGGTTGCCGGTTCTACCTGGGTGGAAATCGCCCGGGGCCGCGCCCGGAAATGCCGGTTGTACTGGGTGCAGGTCATCCCCACCATTGCCTCGGAGTCGACTCCGCAGCAGCTGCTGTTCTTCGATCACAACACGCCGTTGGGTTCGCCCACTCCGAAGCCCAAGCCCTATACCACCGTGCTGCCTCCGGCAGATGACACCATAACCGTGCGGTACCAATGGCGAAAAGGTGACGATCAAGAGTGTTGCCCTAGCGGCAACGGCACGGTGAAGTTCGAAATCGGACCGGACAACAAGCTCAAAGCCCTGGGCCCGATCCCGCAGCAATAGCTCACGTCGGGCCCCTAGTTGTGGCGCGGATCACCCTGCGGTAGTTGATATTCGCAGTAAATTCCAAGACTGCCTTCGCGTTTCAGCACTCTTACAGGACACCTACAGCAGGTTCAGGCTGCGTTGTTATCGCTGTGTGTCGATCGGCCTGGCACTCTGAAAGTCCTGTTCCACATCGGGATTCAGGCATGAGGAGGTTCTGGATTTGATGCACCAGCAGACGCTGTTTCGCTCACGCGACATTTCTCATTGGGACGCTGAGGATTTGGCGGCGTGGGAGGCCGGCAACAAGGTCATCGCGCGACGAAATCTGCTGTGGTCGATCGTCACAGTGCACCTGGGTTACTCGGTGTGGACGCTCTGGCCGGTGATGGCATTGTTCATGCCGCAGGATGTCTACGGATTCTCCACTGCTGACAAGTTCTTGCTGGGCACTACGGCGACCCTGGTGGGGGCGTGCATGCGCCTGCCTTACTCGTTGGCTACCACGATCTTCGGTGGCCGCAATTGGGCGATCGTCTCGACGGCGGCGTTGCTGTTGCCTGTTGTCGGCGGGATGGTGTTGTTGATGCATCCGGGTCTGCCGTTGTGGCCGTACCTGGTATGCGCCGCGCTGACGGGATTGGGCGGTGGGAACTTCGCCGCCTCGATGAGCAACGCCAATGCGTTCTACCCGCACCGGCTCAAGGGTTCCGCGCTCGGAATCGCTGGTGGGATAGGCAATCTCGGAGTACCGATGATCCAGTTGGTCGGATTGGCGGTCATCGCCACGGTCGGCGACGGGAAGCCCTACTTGGTGTGCGGCCTGTGTGCGGTGTCGCTGTTGATCGCGGTCATCGGAGTGACGTTGTTCATGAATAACGTTGAGCAGCATCGGGTCAAGCCCAAAACGCTGCGGCCGATCATCGGGGCCGTCCTGTCGGCGCGTGACACCTGGCTGCTCTCGCTGCTCTACCTTGGTACGTTCGGCTCCTTCATCGGCTTCTCCTTCGCCTTCGGTCAGGTGCTGCAGACCAACTTCGTGGCCGGCGGCCAGACCGTGGCGCAGGCCGGCCTGCATGCCGCAGAACTAGCTTTCCTGGGCCCGTTGTTGGCCGCACTTGCGCGGGTCTACGGTGGGCGCCTGGCCGACCGGATCGGCGGCAGCCGACTCACGTTGATCGTCTTCGTCGGCATGGCATTCACCTCGGGGTTACTGATCGACGCGAGCGTTCACGAGCATCGTCACTACGTGGGCGGCACCACCACAGTCGGCTATTTCGCCTGCTTCATCGCCCTGTTCGTGCTGTCCGGATTGGGCAATGGGTCTGTCTACAAAATGATCCCGACCATCTTCGAGGCGTGCAGTCGTTCGCTGCATATCGGTGAGGCCGAGCGCCGGAACTGGTCACGGCTCATCTCGGGCGTCGCAATCGGCTTCGTGGCGTCCGTCGGGGCACTGGGCGGGGTCGGCATCGACCTCGCGCTGCGCGCGTCCTACCTGAGCACCGGCACGGGCACCGAGGCCTTCTGTATCTTCACGGGCATTTATGCGGGCGCGGCCGTGCTGACGTGGCGGGCGTACGTCCGCCGACCAGCCACCGCCATGCCAGCTGCGCAGCTGGCACTCACAGCGCCGGCGGCAGTGAATGCGCAGCTCGCCCTGACAGCAAAGCCGGTCGAACTGGCCGGCGTGAGTGGTTAGTCCGGCAGGTTCTCCGGGTGCAGCATCTCGGCGTAGCGCAGCGTTTCGGGGATACCGAACCCGTCGACCAGAGTCTTGGCGTGCGGCCGCAGCAGCCGGCAGCGGTCGTTAATGCCGCGGGTGACAGCCTTGGCCCGCTCGGTGGACAGGAAGGTGTGCTCGACGTACCAGGCCTTGTCTTCTTCGATCACCGACAGGGCATACAGGTCGCAGACCAGCCCCAGCAACTTCTTGGCTTCCTTGTCCGGGCACGACTCGATGCCGGCGACGAATGCCTCGAGCACTATCCGGTCGATATGGGCTTGCGCCGCGTGCAGCACGTGATCCTGCACGGCGTTGAAGGCGTCGAAGGCCGACATCTCTTTGGACTTGCCCTGCAGTCGGCGCGCGACCGAGGAGACCAGATAGTCCTCGCGCTCTTCGAACATCTCGACCTGGGTGCCGCGGTTGAAGAGGCTGCCCACTTCTTCCCTGTCCTGGCGGGCATCCACAATTCGCTGCATAATCGCTTCTGCCGCAGTGCGTTTGATCACCCGGTCACTCACGGTGTTGGCCGCGAAACGCACCCATCCCATGGGGCTCATGCTCTTGATGTCGTCGGCGTACGCCGTGAGCAACTCTTTGGCCACCAGTTGGGTCAGCACGTGGTTGTCGCCCTCGAACGTGGTGAACACGTCGGTATCGGCGCGCAGCGCGATCAGCCGGTTCTCGGCCATGTAGCCCGCGCCACCACAGGCCTCTCGGGCCTCTTGGATGGCCCGCGAACAATGCCAGGTGTTGGCTGCTTTCAGCCCGGCGGCACGAGCTTCCAGTTCGCGCTGCTCTTCGGCATCGACTACATCCGAAGTCTGCATGTCGTGGGTCGCCGACACCAGTTCGTTCTGCGCGAACTGCAGCGCGTAGGACCGCGCGATCAGTGGGAACAGCCGGCGCTGATGCACCAGGTAGTCCATGATCAGCACTTCGCCCTTTTCATCCGGCGCGTCAAACTGCCTGCGCTGCAACGCATACCGCGTCGCGATGTCCAACGCGACATGTGCTGCCGTGCCGGCGCTACCTCCGACGGTGACCCGACCCCGGATCAGGGTGCCGATCATGGTGAAGAACCGTCGGTTCGCGTTCTCGATGGGTGAGCTGTAGGTGCCGTCGGGTGCGACGTCACCGAACTTGTTCAGCAGGTTCTCCCGCGGAACCCGGACGTGGTCGAACATGAGGCGCCCGTTGTCGACGCCGGGCAGGCCGCCCTTGTAGTGACAGTCTGAGGTGGTCACCCCCGGCAGGTCATTGCCCTCCTCGTCGCGGAGTGGCACCAAAAGGCAGTGCACCCCGTGGTTAACGGGCTTGCCCTTCTCTGTGGTGATCAATTGCGCGAAAACCGCTGAGATGGTGGCGGTTTCGGCCGCGCCGCCGATGTAGTCCTTACGGGCGGTCGGCGTGGGGGAGTCGATCACGAACTCTTCGGTCTCGGCGTCATAGGTCGCGGTCGTCTCCAGCGCCTGGACGTTGCTGCCGTGTCCGGTCTCGGTCATTCCGAAACAGCCCAGCAGATCGAGGGTGATGATGTCCTTCACGTACCCCGCGTGGCGTTCGGTGCCCAGGTTCTCGACGGCGCCGCCGAACAGGCCCCATTGCACCCCGGCCTTGACCATCAGGGATAGGTCCGACATCGCCAGCATCTCGATCATGGTGATCGCCGCCCCGACATCGCCGGTCCCGCCGAGTTCCTTGCGGAACCCCTCATCGGAAACGCCCGCGTCCGCGATCCGCTGCATCTGCTCAGCCACTTTGGCGCGAGCGATCACGGTGTTGGGGGTGTAATGCGGGCGGAATAGATCACCGCTCAGCTTGACTCGCGTCTCGTTCTTCACATCACGCCAACGCCCGTCCAACGCGTCGCGCAGATAATCGGCAGTGGTTTTGTCTGACGCCATGCCCCGACCGTAGTCGGTCCGCCGCGCCGCCGGAATACGTCACACTTTTCGACCTTGACGTGTCGTGTAATCGTTAGGTTCGGACGGCGACGGAGAGAACTGTTATGACGCACTATCTGGCAGCACTCATGGTGGTCCTGCTGTTTGGCACTGTGCTTACCCGGGTGGCACTGCTGCGGCGAACCGGCACCCAGGCAATGCATTTCGGGAAACTCGACAACACCGACTTCGCGATCCCACCGGTGGCCCTGTTCTATTTCTATACGATTTTCGCGGTCGCGTTCGGTGGGCCGGTGATCAGCACGCAGGTGCTGTTCCGATCCACTGTTGTCGGCTGGATCGGCGTTGGCCTGTGCGGAGTCGGCGTGCTGGTGTTGTTACTCAGCCTGGTGTCGTTCGGCAAGAGCTTCCGTGTGGGCATCGATGTCGACAAGCCCGGAGGGCTGGTCACAACCGGGGTCTTCGGGATCAGCCGCAATCCGATCTACGTCGGTTTCTTCCTGTTCCTACTCGGCCAATTGTTGGTTTTCCCCAACTGGGTTCCGCTGGTATATCTGCTCGCGGGCGCCTGGCTGTTCCACCGACAGGTGCTGCGCGAAGAGGAATTCATGCGGCAGCACTACGGCCGGGAGTTTGAGGAGTACTGCAGTCGGGTCCGGCGGTACATCTGAGCGCGCACCGCGCTGCTAGGTGGCTCGAATTGCTTTGTCGGACTGTAGCGCCGCGCTCTCGGCACTCGGTGGCCGCAATCGGTAGCGGACAAATCCGGCCCACAGCAGGCCGAAGACCACCAGAACGATCATGTCGAACAACCACCAGCCCGAGTAGTGCGTCCAGAGCAGGTCCTGCTCGGCCAGCCTGTCGGCACGGCGCAGGTTCACGGTCGAGGCCATGGCGGCGAAACCCCACTGGGCTGGGACGAACCACGAGACCTGGTCGTAGCCCCAGGTACCCACGAGCGAGACCAGCCCGCCCGCGAACAACAGCGACGCCAGCACCGCCGGGATCGCCAGCGGCAGGACTTCGCGCATCGACTTCCCGACCGACGACAGTGCCAGCCCCACGATCGCTGACACGATGGCCGTCGCGGCCACACTCACGTAGATCTCGACGTCTGCGTTGCCCAGCAACGCCCCGCCCTGCTTGGGCCCACCCTTTCCGACGATGACGATGGTGGTCAGGATCGCCGCCTGTGTGGCAACGATGACGCCGAATACGGCGAACTTTGCGACGAGGTAAGCCGAAGTGGACAGCCCGCCCTGCTGCTCGCGCCGGAAGATGCGCCGCTCGGCGACCAACTCGCGGATGGTGGCCGCCGTGCCCATCAGCACCGCAGCGAAATTGAGCGCGGCCAGGATCTCGATGGCTTCGTGAGTGTTGGTCGACGACGGGCCCGCTCGGTCCAGACCGGAGTTGCCGGGAATCAACAGCGTCAACAAGCCCAAGGCGAACGGCAGCAGCAGCAAGACAAGGGCATAGACGGGGCTGGACAACAACAAGCGAATTTGGCGGCGGGCTGTCAGTCGGAACTGCTCACCGAAGGTGGCCACCGGCGGAAGTCGCTCGGGCCGGTTAACCGACGGCGATGTCGGCGAAACCGAAGCCTGCTGCCGAATCAGGAATGCGCGATGCGCGCCGTGCGGATCGGCGTTGATCCGCGCCAAGATCTCCAACCAGTCCGTGGTGCCCATCGCCGAGTCAATATGTGACGGCGGTCCCGCGAAGGCCAGGGTGCCGGCCGGGGTCAGCAGCAGCACCTGGTCGCACATGTTCAGGTAGGCCGGCGACGTGCCTGCCACGACGACGACGCAGCCGAGATCGGCCTGGCGGCGTAGCAACGCCATGACGTGATTCTGCTGGGCCGGATCCAACCCGGCGCCCGGCTCGTCGACGATCAGCAGCGACGGCCTGGTCAGCAGTTCGACGGCCATCGCCGCGCACCTGAGCGCTTCGGGCGGCAATTTGGCGACCCGGGTGGTGCGGTGCGGTGTCAGCTCGAGTTCGTCGAGCACTTGGCGGATGACCCGGGCGCGATCTTCCGCGGAGGTGCGCGGCGGCAGCCGCAGTTCGGCCGCATATTCCAGCGCTCGCTCCACGGTCAGGCTCGGGTGCACCCGGTTGTCGCGCGCAACCACGCCGATGCGGAATCGCATTGCCTCCGGCTCGGCGTAGACGTCGTGGCCGTCAACGGTCAGGATGCCGGAGCTCGGCGTTCGGGTTCCGGCGAGCAAGCCAGTCAACGCGAAATTGCGGGTCGAAGACGGGCCGACCACCGCGATCAACGAGCCCGGGCTGGTGGTGAATGTCACATTCGACAACAGCTCTTTGCCGTCAGCGGTGAGCCCGAGTTCGTAGCCGGCCACTCCAATGGTGCGCGCGCCGGGCTGCAGCGGCAACCGGCCGGTGGTTTGTGGTGCGTCTGCGTCCGTTCCGGAGTCAGTGCGACTGGGTAGCAATTTCCGGGTGGCCTCTGCGACCCGCTCGACCAACCCGCGGCCCTTGTCCGGCACGCCGTCGGCAGTCGGGTGCTGCGCGCCCGAGTCTGCGGTTGCGGGGTTTCGGAATGGCCGGGTGGGGCGCTCTAACGGGGAGTGTTCTTGGGGTGCCGAAGGTTGCGGCGGGGGAGGTGGGGCCGCGGTGATGCGTGCGGTCGGCGGTTCTGGGCTGATGCGTGCCGCGTCGGGTAGCGCCATGATGCGGGTGGTCTGCGGTTCTGCCGGCTGCGCGGTGAGGCGCGCGGTCGGCGGTTCTGCCGGTTGAGCCGTCAAGCGTGCGGTTGGCGGTTCCGGGTCGCTGCGCGCCGACTCGGGCACAGCCATGATGCGTGTGGTTTGCGGGTCCGCCGGCTGGGCGGTGAGGCGTGCGGTCGGCGGTTCTGCAGGTTGAGCGACGATGCGCGCGGTGGGTGGCTCTCCATTGGATGCCCGGCCGGGCTGCGCCGGCGGCTTGTTGACGCCCAGCGGATCAGTGCTGGGCGCCGGCGCATCATCGGGTGCGCTGAGCTCGAAGGTCAGCCGGACTCCGCGCTCAGGATCACCGACCGCGATGGTCTGCCCGCTCTGGATGTCGATCGTCGTCATCCGGGCGCCTTGTAAGAAGATGCCGTGATGGCTCCGGTCGACGGCGAGCCAACGGGTACCTGCGAACCGGAGCACCAGGTCGGGGACGGACTGCGACGTCACCTCGGAGCCGACGAGACCCGGGCGGTCCAGTCGGATGTCGCAATGATCCCCGTGACCCACGATCACGTCGCGGCCGGGCGCAAACACGTACCGCAGCGACCCGACCCATACGGTCAGCGGCGAGGCTTCAGTTATGGCCGTCACCTTTCATCACCGATTCAGCTGGATATTGACTCAAGTGTCCACCCGCTGACGCGGTCTATCCACCTACCAGGGTCGGCAAGGGTTTCGTACCGAGCCGGGACTACAGGGTGTTGCGTCCCGGCGCGGTGGCCGCATTCTGCAGCAGGCGACGCAGTACATCGACCGCCTCCGCCAGTACGGCACGGTCGGACGGCTCGAGTCGTGACAATTGCGGTTCGATGGCGGCGGCGCGGTCCTTGCGCACCGCGTTGAGGGTTTGCAGACCTTCCGGGGTAATGCGAATGCGGACCGCCCGGGCGTCGCCGGGGTCGACGGTTCGCGACACCAGGCCGGCATCCTCGAGACGGCGTACCTGAGTGGTCATCGTCGGTTGTGAGCAGTGGTCGACAGCGGCCAGGTCGCCGATGCGCGCTTCGCCCTGGGCTTCGATCGTGGCCAGCAGTCGGGCCTGCGCCGAGGGCAGCGGCATTTGGATCCGCTGCGTTGCTAACCGATTCAGCCGGGCGACCACCGCGAGAAGGTCCGCTCCGAGCCCGTGCGCGACCTCTGCGTCATTTACTGTGGCGGTTGTAGTCATATGACTATTTTTGCATAGCTTCACTATGCGAGATGCACCAGTTTCTGCGCCACCGGTAGCGCTGTGGAACTGTGTGTGACCAGTGTGGGCTCCGGGCCTGGCACAATCTGACGAGTGAGCGAAATCGGTCCGCCCCCTCGCCAACCTCGTGGTGAGTCTCGTGGTGGGCCGCTGCGGCCGACTGAATTGGCCCAGGCGTCGGTCATGGCGGCACTTTGCGCGGTGACGGCCATCATCTCGGTCGTTGTGCCGTTCGCGGCGGGGATCGCCCTGCTGGGAACGGTACCGACCGGGCTACTGGCCTACCGCTACAGATTGCGTGTGCTGGTCACCGCGACGATCGCGGCCGGCATCATTGCCTTCCTGATCAGCGGAATGGGCGGCTTCATGGGAGTCATCCAAAGCGCCTACATCGGCGGGCTGACCGGCATCGTCAAGCGCAGGGGCCGGGGCACTCCCACAGTGGTAGTCACGTCGCTGATCGCCGGCGTGGTGTTCGCCGCAGCAAACGTCGGTGCATTGATGGCGTTGACGCGGTTGCGGCACTTGATGCGTGATGCGATCACCGCGAACGTCGAGGGGCTCTCATCGTTCCTGAGCCGGGTCCATCTGGCGGGCGCCGGCGCGTGGTTGAAGTTCATGTATGCCTTTTCGCTGCGCTACTGGCACCTGGTGTTGCTGGGCATTGTGACCATCGGGGTCGTTTTCATGTCGCTGGTCGGCTGGTGGGCGTTGTCACGGCTACTGGAGCGGATGCGCGGAGTTCCCGACGTGCACAAACTGGACCCGCCCGCCTGTGACGTCGCGGGTGCCGCCGTCGGGCCCGTTCCGGTGCGTTTGGACGACGTCCGGTTCCGTTATCCCGGCGCCGGCCAGGACGCGCTGCGCGAGATCACCTTGGAAATCGGCGAGGGCGAACATGTGGCGATCACCGGTGCCAACGGCTCCGGGAAAACCACGTTGATGCTGATCCTGGCCGGCCGCGAGGCGACGTCGGGCACCGTGACGCGGCCCGGGGCGGTGGGCTTGGGCAAGCTGGGTGGCACCGCCGTGGTCCTGCAGCACCCGGAGAGCCAGGTGCTCGGAACCCGCGTCGCCGACGACGTCGTCTGGGGCCTGCCACCGGGCACCAAGACTGATGTCGATAATTTGCTGCGCGAGGTCGGGCTCGAGGATTTTGCCGAACGTGACACCGGTGGTCTGTCCGGCGGCGAGTTGCAGCGGCTGGCTTTAGCTGCAGCGCTGGCCCGCGAGCCCGCGATGCTTATCGCCGATGAGGTCACCACGATGGTTGACCAGCAGGGCCGGGAAACGTTGCTGGGCGTGCTGTCCGGTTTAACCAAGCGGCACCGGACGGCACTGGTACACATCACGCACTACAACAACGAGGCCGAGTCCGCGGACCGCACGATCAATCTCAGCGAGTCGCCCGACAACACCGTTATGGTCCAGGATTCGCCGGAGCCGACGGCCGTAGTCGGTGAAGCCCGGCAGGCGCCCGCGCTCGAACTCATCGGCGTCGGACATGAGTACGGCGTCGGGACCCCATGGGCCAAGACCTCACTGCGCGACATCAACTTCGTGGTGGAACAAGGTGACGGCGTACTGATTCACGGCGGCAACGGATCGGGTAAATCGACGCTGGCATGGATCATGGCCGGCCTGACGACGCCCACCAGTGGTGAGTGCCTGCTGGACGGCCGGCCCACGCACGAGCAGGTCGGCGCGGTGGCGTTGTCGTTCCAGGCGGCCCGGCTGCAGCTGATGCGCAGTCGTGTCGATTTGGAAGTCGCCTCGGCGGCGGGTTTCTCGCACAAGGACGAGGATCGGGTGGCGGCCGCGCTCGGTGTCGTCGGCCTGGACCCGGCGCTGGCGAAGCGCAGTATCGACCAGCTCAGCGGGGGTCAGATGCGTCGCGTGGTGCTGGCCGGGCTGCTGGCGTGCTCACCCAAGGCGTTGATCCTGGATGAACCGCTGGCCGGCTTGGATGCGGCCAGCCAATTCGGGTTGGTGCGACTGCTCGAGGATCTGCGCCGGGAGACGGGGCTGACAGTAGTGGTGATTTCCCATGACTTCGGCGGGATGGACAACCTGTGCACGCGCACCCTGTATCTGCGTGACGGTTCGCTGGAATCGGCGTCGGAGTCCGCGCCGCGGGGAACGGGGGCGGTGTCGTGAGTGTGACTTCGGTGAGTTCGGCTCCTGGACGGCAGGAGAACCGCAAGCCCGGTCGCCCGGTGGTGCTGCTGGTACCCATACCGGGCGGCTCGCCCATCCACGACTTGTGGGCAGGCACCAAGCTGCTCGTGGTTTTCGCCATTTCGGCGTTGCTGGCGTTCTATCCGGGTTGGGTGACGATCGGATTCATGGCCGCCCTGGTGGTCGCGGCGATTCGGTTCGCGCACATTCCGCGCGGGGCGCTGCCGTCGATACCTCGTTGGTTGTGGATCGTCCTGGTGCTCGGTGCTTCCACCGCGGCGCTGGCCGGCGGCAAGCCGATAGTTGTGGTCAGCAGCGTCGAGCTTGGGCTCGGCGGCATCCTGAACTTCCTACGGATCACGACGCTGACGCTGGTGCTAATCGCGCTGGGCGGGCTGGTGTCTTACACCACAAATGTTGCCGAAATCGGCCCTGCGGTAGCCACTTTGGGCCGCCCGTTGCGCCTGCTGCGGTTGCCGATCGATGAGTGGGCGGTGGCGTTGGCGCTCGCGTTGCGCGCCTTCCCGATGCTGATCGACGAATTCCAGGTGCTCTACGCGGCACGGAGGTTGCGCCCGAAGCCAAAAACCCACAGCCGCAAGGAAAAACGCCAGCAACGCAGATCTGAGGTCATCGACCTGCTCGCCGCCGCCATCACCGTAACGCTGCGGCGTGCCGACGAGATGGGTGATGCGATCACCGCGCGTGGCGGTCTGGGCCAGCTATCCGCCAACCCGCGGCACCCCAAGATGAAGGACTGGGTGACACTGGCCATCACAGCCGTGGCCTGCGGGGCGGGAATCGCTATTCAAACGATCCTCACAGCCGCTTAAGGATTCACTGCCGCATCCGGTCGATCAGGTTGGACAGCACCACGATGCTCTCGGTGCGCTCGATGTCGGCGCTGGACCGGATGCGCTCGAGTGCGGCCTCCAAGTGGCGCATATCGCGGGCCAATACACGCAGGATCGCGTCGGAGGTGCCGGTCACCGTCGCCGCGCTGACCACCTCGGGGATATCCACCCACGCCTCTCGCAGCTGATCGGGCGCAATTCTGCCGTGGCAGAAGACCTGCACGAAGGCTTCGGTGTTCCAGCCGAGCGCGTTGCGGTCGACGACGGTGGTGAAGCCCTTGATCACGCCGTTGTCCAGCATTCGATCGACGCGACGCTTCACCGCCGGTGCGGACAAATTCACCTTCTGGCCGATCTCGGCGAACGTGGCCCGGGCGTGCTCGGCCAGCTCGACGAGGATGAGTTCGTCGGTGTCATCCAGGCGGTCCATCGTTGCTCCATCATCGTCCGCGCAATAAATCACTACTTCTACGGCTGCAAGACAATATATCAACAGTAACTACGCAATAATCGTCGTTTGCTTGTGTCTAGTAGGGCTAATACTGTGGATTTATGACGGACTACTATGTCGATACGGGTCCTGCGGCTGGTTCAGCGTTTGAGGCGTGGCACGAGGCCAAGCCGCCGCGAACCCCCACCGCGCGGCACTACGCGATGACCCAGCCGGCTTTCTTCAACGTCGAATACGCCATCAACCCGTGGATGGACACCACGACGCCGGTCGACGTTCACCTGGCAGTCGCGCAGTGGGAGGTACTACGGGACACCTACCTGCGACTGGGCCACCGGGTGGATCTGGTCGAGCCGGTGCCGGGCCTGCCGGACATGGTTTACGCCGCCAACGGCGGGTTCGTCGCCCATGACATCGCGGTCGTCGCCAAATTCCGCTTTGCCGAACGCGCCGACGAATCCAAGGCTTACGCCCAGTGGATGACGTCAATCGGCTATCGGCCGGTGTCTACCCGGTACATCAATGAGGGACAAGGCGATCTGTTGATGGTCGGCGATATGGTGTTGGCGGGCTACGGGTTTCGCACCGACCCCCGCGCACACGCGGAGATCGCCGCGGCGTTGCGGATGCCGGTGGTCTCCCTCGAGTTGGTGGACCCGCGTTTCTATCACCTCGATACCGCGCTGGCCGTGCTCGACGAGCACACCATCGCCTATTACCCCCCGGCATTCAGCGAAGCAGCGCAGACGCAGCTGCGCGCGTTGTTCGCCGACGCGATCATCGTCGGCACCGCCGACGCATACGCGTTCGGGCTCAATGCCGTTTCCGATGGTCGGCATGTGGTGCATCCCAGTGCCGCAACGGGTTTCGCGGACCAATTGCGGGCTGCCGGCTTCGAACCCATCGGCGTCGACCTGTCCGAGCTGCTCAAGGGCGGCGGCTCGGTGAAGTGCTGCACATTGGAGGTGCACTCATGACGGTTCTGGCAGACATCACCGAATCGGCCATCTCGCTGGTGGAAAAGCATGCAGCGCATAACTATTCGCCACTACCGGTAGTCGCGGCCAGTGCGGAAGGCGCCTGGATCACCGACGTCGATGGTAGGCGCTACCTGGACTGCCTGGCTGCCTACTCTGCGGTCAATTTCGGTCATCGCCACCCCGCCATCACTGCGACCGCACACGCTCAACTCGACGCCGTCACATTGGTGAGTCGTGCTTTTCACTCCGACCGCCTCGGGCCCTTTTGTGCAGCACTGGCCGAGTTGTGCGGCAAAGACATGGTATTGCCGATGAATTCGGGGGCCGAGGCCGTCGAAAGCGGTCTCAAGGTGGCCCGCAAGTGGGGTGCCGACGTCAAGGGCGTCGCCGCGGGCCGGGCCAATATCATCGTGGCGGACAACAATTTTCACGGCCGCACGATCAGCATCGTCAGCTTCTCCTCCGACCCGACAGCGCGTAGCGGCTTCGGCCCGTTCACGCCGGGGTTCCGCTCGGTGCCCTTCGGTGACGCCGCGGCGCTGGCTCGGGCAATCGACGACGACACGGTCGCGGTGCTGCTCGAACCGATCCAGGGTGAGGCGGGCATCATCGTTCCGCCGGACGACTATCTGCCGGCCGTGCGCGCCTTGTGCAGGGAACACAACGTGCTGATGATCGCCGACGAAATCCAATCGGGTCTGGCCCGCACCGGCCACACGTTCGCCTGCGACCGCTGGGGCGTGGTGCCCGACATCTACCTGCTTGGCAAGGCGCTCGGCGGCGGAGTGGTTCCGCTGTCGGCGGTCGTCGCCGATCGCGACATTCTGGGTGTGCTGCACCCCGGCGAACACGGCTCCACATTCGGCGGCAATCCGTTGGCCGCCGCGATCGGCACCACGGTGGTGGACATGTTGGCCGGCGGCGAATTCCAAGCCCGTTCGGCTGAACTGGGTGCGCGGCTGCATGCCGGGTTGCGGGCGTTGATCGGCGAGGGCGTGGTCGCGGTGCGCGGGTTCGGGCTCTGGGCCGGAGTCGATGTCGACCCGTCTCTGGGGACCGGCAAGCAGATCAGCCTGCGACTGGCTGAGCGCGGTGTGCTGGTGAAGGACACCCATGACTGGACGTTGCGGTTCGCCCCGCCGTTGGTGATCACCGCGACGGAGATCGACTGGGTGGTGGGTCAGTTCGCAACCGTGCTGCGGGAGGCACATAATTAGCTGATTCAGCGACGGGAGACGCAGTGCCGGCCAATCCGATCAGCCTGAAAACGCAGATGCTGCGTCTCCGCCCGGTGGGCGGCGCTCCCGTCGCAGCCGGTGCCGACTCCGGGCTGAAGCGCAGTTTCGGCACCTTCCAGCTGACCCTGTTCGGGGTCGGGTCGACCATCGGCACCGGGATCTTCTTCGTGCTGTCGCAGGCGGTGCCCGAGGCCGGGCCCGGCGTGATCGTCTCCTTCCTCATCGCCGGCGTCGCGGCGGGACTGGCGGCCATCTGCTACGCCGAATTGGCTTCAGCGGTGCCGGTTTCAGGTTCGTCGTACTCGTACGCGTACACCACGCTCGGCGAGGCGGTCGCAATAGTGGTCGCCGCCTGCCTATTGCTCGAGTACGGCGTTGCCACTGCGGCGGTCGCGGTGGGATGGAGTGGCTACCTCAACAAATTGCTGCACAACCTGTTCGGAGTCGAAGTTCCGCATGCACTGTCGGCGGCACCCTGGGACCCGACCCCGGAGGGTGTCGCACACGGTTGGGTGAACCTGCCGGCGGTCTTACTGATCGCCATGTGTGCGCTGTTGCTGATTCGCGGCGCCAGTGAATCGGCGAAGGTCAACACCGTCATGGTGCTGATCAAGCTCGGCGTGCTTGCCATGTTCGTGGTCATCGCATTCACCGCATTCGACGACAACAATCTCAAAGACTTTGCGCCGTTCGGCGTCTCCGGCATCGGCTCCGCGGCGGGAACGATCTTCTTCTCCTACATCGGCCTCGACGCTGTCTCCACCGCCGGCGACGAGGTGAAGGATCCGCAGAAGACCATGCCGCGCGCGTTGATCTCCGCGTTGGTGGTGGTCACCGGCGTGTACCTGCTGGTTGCGCTCGCGGCGCTGGGCACGCAGTCCTGGCGTGACTTCGGCGCCCAGGAGAACGCCGGGCTTGCCACCATCCTCGACAACGTCACCCGCGGCACCTGGGCCGGCACGGTTCTGGCTGCGGGAGCGGTGATCTCGATCTTCACCGTCACGCTGGTCACCCTGTACGGCATGACCCGCATCCTGTTCGCGATGGGCCGCGACGGATTGCTGCCCGCGCGATTCGCAAAAGTCAACCCGCGCACCATGACCCCGGTCAACAACACGGTGATCGTCGCGATAGCCGCGTCGTTGCTCGCCGCCTTGGTGCCACTGGACAAGCTCGCTGACATGGTGTCCATCGGCACGTTGACCGCTTTCATCGTGGTATCGGTCGGGGTGATTATCTTGCGGGTGCGCCAGCCCCAGCTGGAGCGTGCCTTCCGGGTGCCGGGTTACCCCGTGACACCGATACTTTCGGTGCTGGCCTGCGGGTACATCCTGATCAGCCTGCACTGGTACACCTGGCTGGCGTTCAGCGGTTGGGTCGCGGTCGCGCTGGTCTACTACCTGGCGTGGGGACGGCACCACAGTGCGCTCAACGAGGAAGCGACGTGACCGTTGTCGTCGGATACCGCGCCGACAAAGTCGGGTTGTCGGGGCTGTACCTGGCCACCAGTCTGGCGCGGACACTCAAGACGTCGCTGACGGTGGCGACCATTGTGCCCGATGTCTGGCCGACCCCGTCGCTGGCGCGTGTCGATGCCGAATTCGAGCACTGGGCAGAACATTTGGCGGAGAACTCCGCCAACGAGGCCGAGCGATATCTCACCCCGCTGGTCGAGGGGCTCGAGGTGAATTACCGACAACTCGGGCATCGCTCGGTGCCGGGTGGGCTGATCGAAGTGGTCCAAGAGGTCGACGGTGAGATTCTGGTGGTCGGGTCGTTACCCAGCGGTGGTCGCACACAGATGGTGGTCGGTACCACCGCCAACTGGCTGCGGCATTCCTCGCCGGTTCCGTTGGCGATCAGCGCCCCCGGATACCATTCGCACACCGGTAGATTGACGCGACTCAGCTGTGCGTACTCCGCTACCCCGCAGTCGGTGGATGTGGTGCGCCGCTGCGTCGAGTACGCCGAGCGTTTGGAGATACCGCTGCGGGTGACGAGCTTCGCCGTTCGAGGCCGGACCATGTACCCGCCCGACGTGGGACTCGACGCCGAGGACACGATCCTCGAGGCCTGGGCGGTGCAGGCGCGAGAGATCCTGGAAGCGCTCAGGGTTGACGGCATTGTCAGCGAAGATGTTGCGCTGCAAGTTGTTACCGGCCACAGCTGGGTGGAAGTGCTCCACAAGGCGGACTGGATCGACGGCGAGATCTTAGCGGTGGGCGCCTCAACGCGCGGCGACTTCCGTCGGGTCTTCCTCGGGGCGCGCAGCGAGAAGATCGTCAGGCACAGTCCGGTGCCGGTGATGGTGCTGCAATAGCGGCGTCAAAGAACTGTAGTTCGAGTTCCATCGCTCGCCGGTAAAGGCCGGACAAGCGGTCCTGATCACCACCGTGACGATCGAGTAAGCCCTCCAGTCGTCTTGCCAGCGCGTCGAATTCGGGGCTGGAGTAGGCCATCACCCACTCGAGGTAGGGATTCTCCGGCTTGGTCTGGGCAGCCAACTGCTGACCAAGGTGGGCGTAGAGCCGCATGCACGGCGCCATCGCCGCAGCGATGTGGCCGACCGGCTCGAGCGCGGCGACCGCTAACACGAAATTCGTGTACGCCGCGGTGGCGGGGTCCGGCTCTGGGTGAAGGTCGACATCCCAGCGGGCGGCGTAGCTCTGGTGCAGGCGGAGTTCGTCGATGGTGGCGTCGAGAAGCTCTTTGAACACCATCAGCCCGTCGCGGTCCGGGCTTTTCGCCAGAGCCAGGGCGTAGGCGCGGCAGTACGCGTCGAGGAAGGCGGCGTCCTGTCCGACGTAGTAGGCGAATGTCGCTCGAGGCAGCTCTCCCGATGCGATGCCTTGGACGAATGGGTGTTGCAGCGCCGCCGCCGCCAGTTCCTGATTGCGGCGCCACAGCGAGTCGGAAAGCGAGGCCACGCTTTTAGTCCCGACTCGTGCGGTCGACGAACTCAGCGCGGAACAGCAGCAGGCCGCTGACGGCCAGCATCCAGATGGGAAATGCCAGCGTCAGCCACATGCTGACGTCGCTGCCGATCAACAGCGCCAGCGCAATCAGATAGCTGCTGCCAACTAGCCAACGCGGCATTAATCCGGTCTTGAGCCAGATGGTCGCGAGCGACATCATGAACACCGCCGCCATCCGAACGGCGTAGGTCTTGGCGGCCGCTACGACGAGCAGCTTGCCGAAGGTGATCACCTCGGCATGAGCTGCGGGGTCGGTGACGTCTGTGTTGGTGGCCACCAGCGCCGCCGCGACCGAGGTCGAGACGAACATGATCGCTAGGAACAGCAGACCGCTGCCCAGAAACACCGTTGCGAAGAAACGATCTTCTAAGCGGCCGAACCCGTCCCGCACTACCCCGATGAACCACAAGAAGGTGATGCCGGCGAAGGGCATCAGCTTGGTCGCGGTACGGATGCCATCTCGTTCGGAGTTCAGCCATTGCGTCGGATCGCCGGCTCCCTCAGGCATTTTGACGCGGATCAGGATCAGCACCGCCGCGAAAAGAATGGCCGACAGAACCCCTGCCAGGGCCGCTGCTCGCGGTGTTCTCAGCTGGTGCAGGGTCGGTGTGGCCACTTGGCCATCGTGTCAGACGCGGGGCTCCCCGTCGCCCGCTTGCTGGGGTCACGCCAGCGTGACGTTCGACGCCGAGAGTCACGCCAGCGTGACGGTCGGCGGTAGGGGCAGGGGCAGTGGCGGGCGGTGCCGGTTAGCGCCGGTTAGCGCCGGTTAGCGACGCGCGGCGGCGTTCGCCGCTTCTTGCGCTTGCTTCAGCGTCCCGGCGATATCGCCTCGACCCAGGAACAATTCGTCGAAATACGGCTGCAATGCGTCGTTACCGGCGGCGAAACCGGCGCCACCGGGGGCCGGTATGCGCGGACCGTCCAACACCGCGAAGAACGGTGTGACGTCCACACCTTTGGCTTTCCAGTAGTTGAAGTAGACCGGCTGGGCCGACAACACCGCGGGGATGGCGGCGCCCTGGCTGCCCAAGTAGGTGTTGCCCTGGGTAGAGCCCATCCAGGCCAGCACCTCACGCACCGCTTCCGGATGCTTGGTAGCCGAATTGCCGGCCGCAGCAATGCCGTTGGTGACGCTGATCCGGCCTTTGGGGCCCATTGGCATCATCGTCACACCCCAGTGGAAGGTCGCGTCGCGCAATATCGAGGCCAGGCTGTAAGTGCCGGACTGGAAGAGCGCCATCTTGCCGGCCAGGAACTGGTTGCGAGAGAAGTCGCCGTTGTCGTTGGTGTCGGAGGCCGGTGGCGAGACGTGGTCGTCATTGATCAGGCGCACGAGATAGCGGAATGCTGTCAGCGACTCAGGGTTGTCGAACGCGAACTCGTTGTCACGCTGGAATACCCCGCCTGCCGAGCCGATGTAGTTGAGGTAGATGGCTTGCGGGTCGTTGGCCGCGTTGTATCCCCATTGACGGACCCGCCGTGGCTCGAAAGCCGTTGTGCCCGCCAGATGCCCGTCGACGTCGATGGTGAGTCGGTTCAACAGGGATCGCAGCGTGTCATCGGCGCCGGGACTCCACTTGAGGGTATTGAGCAAGCTAGGGTCGACGCCTGCCGCGGCCAGCAGATCGGCGTTGTAGAACAGCGCGATTCCGGCATCTGTCAGTTGCGGCACCGCCCACAGTGCGCCGTTGTGGGTGAACTGGTCGACGACCGCGGGTTCCCAGTCCGTATTTGAGGCATCGATGCGCATCAGTCGGCCACTGTCGGCGTAGGCGTCCATGTAGGCGTTGGACAACCAGAAGATGTCATCGGCGCTGCCGCCGGCGACGTCGGTGCGCAACGTATCGAAGTAGGTCGAGAACGCGACCATGTTGGTGCGCACCTCGATGTCGGGATGAATGCGGCTGAATTCCTCGAACGACTGTTTATAAGCGAGCGCAATGGGTTCGGCCCACAGTCGCACCGTCACCACGATCTTGCCGTTGTCCCCGGAGCCACCCATCAGGATTGCCGTCGTGATCAGCAGCGTCGCGACCAGCGTCAGGGCGATGGCAAACAGCGTCGAGAAGCGGGGCCGGCTCACTTGAGCCCCGAGACCAGGATCGACGACACGATGTGGCGCTGAAAGGCGACGAACAACACGATCAACGGCACGATCGCGACCGTCGTCGCCGCCATCACCAGCGTCCACTGGGAGTTGTAGCGGGATTGCAGGTCTGCCGTGGCCACCGTCAGCACCCGCCACTTGCGGCCACTGGTGATCACCAACGGCCACATGAAGTTGTTCCACTGCGAGACGACGGTGATCATCGTCAAGGCCGCCAGCACCGGCTTGCTGGACGGCAGGATCACGTGCACCAACACGTCGAGGGTGTTGGCGCCGTCGAGGTGTGCGGCGTTGATCAAGTCGTCCGGGATGAGCCGAAAATGCTCGCGCAGCAGGAAGATCGCGTAAGGCGACCCGAACATGAACGGAATCACCAACGCCCAGAACGTGTTGCGCAGGCCCATTTGGGCCATCATCAGATAGAGCGGCACCACCGTGACCGTGCCTGGCACCATCAGTGTCGCCACGTAAACCCAGAACAGCGCGTCACGACCGGGAAAGTGCAGTCGCGCGAACGCATACCCGGCCAGCACCGAAAACGTCATCTGGCCGAGCAAAATCACTGACGTCATCAATGCGGTCACGGCGGCCGCGCGGCCGAAACCGGTGCCGACCAAATCGGTGTAGTTGACCAACGTGGGCGGGCGCGGCAGTTGCAGCGGGGAACCGGTTTCGAACTGATGCTCGGAAGTGAACGAGGTCAGCAAGCCAAGCGCAAACGGCGCCAACGTGATCAGAGCACCGGCCACCAGGCCGGTATAGATCAGCCGCCGCGAGACCGGGTGCGAGACGCGGTTAGACGAGGTCATAGCTGATCCGTTTCCGGAAGTACAAGTGCTGAACGAAGGTGACCCCCACCAGGATGACGAACAACACCACCGCCATGACCGCGGCGCGCCCGATGGCCGCGGCGCCGAACGCCTCGGCATAGATCTGGTGAGCGACCAGGTCGGTGCTGCCCTCCGGGCCGCCGCCGGTGAGCGCGTAGACGGTGTCGAAAACCTGCGCTGTGCTCACGATCCCGGTGACCAGGACGAAGAACGTGGTGGGCCGCAGCATCGGCAGGGTGATCCGCCAGAACCGTTGCCAGGTACTGGCGCCGTCGGTGCGTGCGGCGTTGTGGACGTCCTCCGGGATGGCCAGCAGACCGGCCAGAAACGACAGCGAGACGTATCCGACGTTGGTCCAGATGACCACCGACGACACCACCGGCAGCGCAAGGTCAGGGTTGGTCAGCCACTCGATCCGACGTCCCAGCAGCGTGCTGATCGCGCCGTCGGTGGGGGCCAAGATCCAGCGCCACAACACCGCGATCGCCAGCGGTGCGCAGATCCATGGCAGCACGTAGAGCGTGCGGAAAATCGCGCTACCCCGGACTCGGGGGGCCAACAGCAACGCGGCCAGCAGTCCCAGCGCCGTCTGCGCCGGGACGACGAGCGCCACGAAGATGGCGGTGACCACCAGGGAGTCGCCGAAGTCGCCGTCGTGCAGTACCGAACGCCAATTCGCCAGGCCGACGTAGTGCAGCGGACCGAGCAGGTCCCAGCGGTACAGGCTGAGCCAGACCACGACCAGGATCGGCAACAACAGGAAGGCGACCACGCCGAACAAACTGGGTGCCAGGAGGCTGTACGCCAGCGCGGTGGAGCGGCGTGGCGAGTCGGACATGAATGTATTAAAGCCGGTCGTTACGGTGGAGCCGTGACAGCGAACCGGGGGATCGATGCCGACTTCCTGGACTTGCCGCGCCAAGCGTTGGCTGACGCCGCGCTATCGGCAGCCAGAGCAGTGGGAGCCAGCTATGCCGACCTGCGGATTCACCGCATCAGCACCGAGATAATCCAGCTGCGTGATGGTGAGCTCGAGACCGCGGTGGTCAGCCGCGATGTCGGACTGGCAGTGCGGGTGATCGTGGCGGGCACGTGGGGCTTCGCCTCGCACGTTGAGTTGTCGCCGGACGTTGCGGCCCGAACCGCACGCCACGCCGTGCAGGTGGCGACTCTGCTGGCCGCGCTGAACACCGAGCAGGTCCGGCTGGCGCCGGAGCCGGTGTATCCGGACGTGACGTGGGTGTCCAACTATGACATCGACCCGTTCGGCATTCCGGCTTCGGAGAAGATCGGCGTGCTGCAGGACTATTCGGGGCGGTTGCTGGACGCCGACGGCGTCGACCACGTGTCGGCGAGTTTGAACGCGGTCAAGGAGCAGACGTTCTACGCCGACAGTTACGGATCCTCGATCACCCAGCAGCGGGTGCGACTGCAGCCGCAACTGGAGGCGGTGACCGTCGATGCCAAGGCCGGCAGCTTCGATTCGATGCGGACACTGGCGCCGCCGACCGCACGTGGCTGGGAAGTGGTCGCCGGCGACGACATCTGGAACTGGAGCGAAGAGCTCGCGGAGCTACCGGACCTGCTGTACGAGAAGGTGCGGGCGCCTTCAGTGGTGCCGGGGCCGACGGATCTGGTGATCGACCCCACCAACCTGTGGCTCACCATCCATGAATCCATCGGGCACGCAACCGAATACGACCGCGCGATTGGCTACGAGGCCGCGTACGCCGGAACCTCCTTTGCCACCCCCGACAAGCTCAACAAGATGCGTTACGGCTCTTCGGTAATGAACGTCACCGCCGACCGCACCGCCACGTTCGGCCTCGCCTCGATCGGTTACGACGACGACGGGGTGGCCGCACAGAGCTGGGATCTGGTGCGGGACGGCCTGTTCGTCGGTTATCAACTCGACCGGGTGTTCGCTCCCCGCCTGGGTGTGCAGCGCTCAAACGGGTGCTCCTACGCAGACTCCGCACACCACGTGCCGATCCAGCGGATGGCCAACGTTTCGCTGCAACCGGGGGCTGAAGATCTCAGCACCGCCGATCTGATCAGCCGAATCGACGACGGTATCTACATCGTCGGTGACAAGTCCTGGTCGATTGATATGCAGCGCTACAACTTTCAGTTCACCGGGCAGCGCTTCTACCGGATCCGCGACGGTGCGGTCTACGGCCAACTACGGGACGTCGCATACCAGGCCACCACCACCGATTTCTGGAACTCGATGGAGGCGGTCGGCGGCCGGTCGACCTACCGACTGGGCGGCGCGATCAACTGTGGCAAGGCCCAGCCCGGCCAAGTCGCCGCCGTCAGCCACGGCTGTCCATCGGCGTTGTTCCGGGGCGTCAGCGTGCTCAACACCCGTACCGAGGGCGGCCGATGATCACACCGCAGCACGTCGTCAACATCGTCCTGGATGAAGCGGCCAAGATCGGCCGCGCCGACGAAACCATAGTGCTGGTCACCGAGAAGGTTGAGGCGACGCTGCGCTGGGCGCGCAACTCCATGACCACCAACGGTGTTGCGGTCACCCGCAGCGTCACCGTGATTTCGATTGTCCGACAAGGTGATAGCGCCTACGTCGGGACTGTGGTCTCCGGCGACGCGGACCCGTCAGTGCTCCCCGGACTGGTGGTGTCGTCGCAGGATGCAGCCCGCTCCGCACCGGAAGCCGGTGACGCCGCGCCGCTGCTGGCCGACACCGGAGAACCGGTGGACTGGGACGCGCCGGTGCCCGGCACCGGAGCGGGTGTGTTCGGCGGTATCGCCGGTCCGTTGAACCGGGCCTTTCACGGTGGCGACACGCTGTATGGCTTTGCCCACCACAGTGTTTCGACGACGTTCCTGGCGTCGTCGACCGGCCTGCGGCGCCGCTACACCCAACCCGCCGGGGCGATCGAGATCAATGCCAAACGCGGCGACGCCAGTGCCTGGGCGGGTATCGGAACGCCCAATTTTGTTGATGTGCCTATCGATTCGCTATTCGATGACCTGTCGACGCGGTTGGGCTGGGCGCAGCGATCGGTGGAACTGCCTGCGGGGCGCTACGAGACGATCATGCCTCCGTCGACGGTGGCCGACATGATGATCTATCTGTGGTGGACGATGGCCGGTCGTGGCGCCCAGGAGGGCCGTACCGCATTGTCGGCGCCCGGCGGTGGGACCAGGGTGGGGGAGCGCCTCACCGATCTGCCACTGACGATGTTCTCCGATCCGATGGCGCCGGGTCTGGCGTGTACGCCGTTCGTCGCGGCGAGCAATTCCTCGGAGACGGCTTCGATTTTCGACAACGGCATGGAGATCGGCCAGGTGGACTGGATCCGCGACGGCGTGATCAACGCGCTGGCCTATCCGCGGGCCGCGGCGGCGCGATTTGATACGCCGGTGGCTGTCGCCAGTGACAACCTGGTGATGACGGGTGGAGAAGTGGACCTCGCCGACATGATCGCGTCCACCGAGCGTGGTCTGTTGCTGACCACGTTGTGGTACATCCGCGAAGTCGACCCGACGACACTGCTGCTCACCGGGTTGACCCGGGATGGGGTGTATCTGATCGAGGACGGCGAGGTGACCGGGGCCGTGAACAACTTCCGGTTCAACGAGAGCCCGCTTGATCTGTTGCGGCGCGCAACCGAGGCCGGCGTCAGTGAGAAGACGCTGCCGCGGGAGTGGGGTGACTGGGCCACCCGGGCGGCGATGCCGTCGCTGCGAATACCCGACTTTCACATGTCCTCGGTGAGTCAAGCGCAGTAGCAGATTGCTGTTGATGATGGCGCGTTCTAGCGTGTGAGAGATGTCGGCTCCAGTTTTGAGCGATCAACTGACTCGGTTAGTCACGTTGTCCGCCGGTAATAGGCGTATTACCGGGCTCGTACGTCGTGTTTGCGCGCAGACGGTGTCGCTGCCGCCGCTCCCGGTTGAGGTGGAGGTCGGTGAGCCGGAGTCTGAGCTCGAGATTTTTGTCGCCGAATTCGCCGAACAGTTCAGCGCGGACGTCTCGATGGTCACCGCTGAGCAACGCGGCCAGTTCTTTAAGTACTTGGGTGCCAGCGCATTTCAAGTGGCAGTCGGCATATTCATCGCCGACTTCGTACCTCGGGTGCGGGCCGGGTTGGAAGCTGTCGGCGTCGGTTCTGAGTACCTGGGCTGGGTCGACGGACCGATCGTATGGAATGACCGTCGCGACCCGACCGATGAGTTGTTCGCCCGTTTCCTGCCCGCTGTCGGCCGTCAGCGCGCGCTTGACCCGATCACCACAGAGCTGGTCCGACTGCGTGGTGCGGTCGCGCACAATTGCCGACTGTGCAAGTCGCTGCGCGAAGGAAACGCGCTCGATGCCGGCGGCTCGGAGACGCTGTATGACGAAATCGAAAACTTTGAGAGATCAAACCTGCTCGATGACCGCGCAAAGGCAGCGCTGCGGTATGCCGATACGTTAATTTGGAGCCCTGCGCACCTCGCCGTCGACGATGCCGCCGAGGTGCGCTCTCGATTCTCGGCCGAAGAGGCCGTGGAATTGACGTTCGACATCATGCGCAACGCCAGCAACAAGATTGCAGTATCACTGGGCGGCGACGCGGCTCGTGTGGAGTCAGGGACCGAGCGTTATCTGATCGATGTCGATGGTCAGACCGTCTTCAGCTGACTGGGCGGTCGCGGCCGCCGTCGCCGTGGGCGCGATCCTCGCATTGGCCGGGTGTTCTGAGCCCAACAAAAAACTCACACTGCCTACCGAGACCAGTCACTCCGCGACCTCCACCTTCATGCCGCCGATCTACCCCGGAACGACGGTGTCGATTCCGCCTCCGACGTCGTCCTCGGCGGCTCCCTCGACTCCCTCGTCAACGCCGACAACGACCACTCAGTCGGGGCGCACAATTCCGGGCAATGGCACCTTTCGGATGGGGGTCGATCTGCAGGCCGGCACATATCGGTCGCCGGGCGGCGACTCCTGCTACTGGGAGCGGCTGCGGGGATTCGGTGGCCAGACCGCGGACATCGTCGCCAACGGCGCCGGCATCCTGCCGCAGACGGTGACCATTGCGCCGACCGACGCCGGCTTCAGATCGCAGGGTTGCGCTCCCTGGTCCATGGATTCAGGAATGTCCACCACGTCAACGACGCCGACGACCTCTTCGACAACACCGGTGGCGCTGCCGCCCGGCGCCCAGGCGTGCCCGTCGTCGTCCGCGCCCTCGGGCAGTTTCGCGCACTCCGCGGTCGGGTCCCCGGACACCTCCTGCCCCTTCGCCGAACAGGTACGAGTGGCCTATGCGGCCGGCGGACCCGCCAGCGTGACGCCACGACAGGTCGAGGCGGTGAGCCCAGTGACCGGTCAGCTCTACACGATGACCTGCGCCTCCAACGGCGCGATGGTGGTCTGCAATGGCGGCAACGACGCGCTGGTGTACGTGTATTGAGCTGCGCCGGAACCTCGTCTAACGACCCGTCGGCGGGTACCGTCTAGCCGTGTCGATTCGGCGGGAAAGTCCATTGCGGGGGCGGCGGCTGAGACTCTATGAAGCGTTGGGGGAGCGCTTCGCGATGACTCGCGCCGGCTATCTCTACTCGGTGCACGTGTCGCCGCGAGTCGACAAGGTACTGATTCCCCGGACCCACGGCCGATTGAGCGCGGCAGGAATCGACAAGGTCGGACTCGTCACGTCGACGGGTGCCAAGTCTGGGCAGTCGCGCACCCATCCGCTGACGTTGATCGACGACTCAGCCGGTTTGCTGGCAATCGGTTCCAACTATGGTCGCGCCAAGCACCCGGGGTGGAGTGCCAACCTGCTCGCCCACCCCGAGTGCACTGTCGAGTTCCGGGGGGCACCGCAGCGGTACCGGGCCGAGTTGCTGACCGGGGATGCCCGCGCGGCGGCGTGGGTGACAGCCGTCGACTTCTACGCCGGGTACGACAGCTACCGGGTTAGCTGCGCACCCCGCGAGATCAGGGTCTTTCGGCTTCGTCCCGTCGACGGCTGAGGGTGACTTGCCATCCGTGCAGGCTTCGGCGGCGCTACCGCGTCACAGCCCTGAGACGGCCTGCACCAACGACGTCGCTGAAGGGCTCGCCAGTACCCAGTTCCCACTTTGATTGACGAACGTCAGATTCTTGGTGACGGGCGCCGGGAGTTTGGGGCCGGAAATGGCGACGTCGGCGCTGGCTGTAGTCGGAGTGGTCGCCTGGATGCCGGACACAACGAAAGACAACGGCAACTCCCCGTTGCGGTATGCCTTTCGCAGTTCGTGGTCCATGACATGGCCCTCGCCCGAACCGATTCCGCCTTCGACCAGGCCGTCCTTGGTGTGGTACGACACGCCGGGGTCGGAGAGGTTGGTGAGGATATTGGTCAACTGGTCAGCAGTGGGCACGTTTTGCGCCGGGGCGGGTGCCGGCGTCGCCGGGTCCAGCGGCAACGGAGCGCCGACAGCGGCCAACTGAATCGCAGGCAAGCCCGCCGGCGAGTCGGATGCACCCGACACCAGGCCGGCGGCCATGCCACCGGTGACGGCCAAGGCGGCCAGGCTGGCGGCAAAGGGTTTCATGGATTTCACGGCTCTCCTGATGATTGCGCGTAGACACGGCGGACGGTTGTCCCACACATTGCTGACAGCGTCGCGCGGCCTGCCGCAGTGCACTGCCTCAGGGTAGTTCCCGCGTCGAGTCAAACTCGGCAGCAAACTGCGGATTGGCCTGTGCGAAACCTGTGAGTTCAGGTCGGGATTTTCGAACCGCGCCAGTGTGATGCCTGCCGGCGGCCTTGTCGGACCGTTGCTATCGCCGTCTTGAGGCCGCGGCGGCGCCCCGTCGTCTGGTCGGCGCTGGCGAAACCGGGCTCCAGATCAGCGAACATCCGCTCGCTGCGGGTCTCCGGTGAGTCATCGGAGGTATCGCGCAAGTACTTGTCCGGCAGCGACAGTTTGGCAATCGTGCGCCATGTTCTGCCGTACTGTGTCGCGAAAGATGCAGTGGTATAAGGCAAGTCGTACTTGTCGCATACCTGGCGCACCCGCACCGAGATCTCGCGATGCCGGTTGCTCGGCAGATCGGGAAACAGGTGGTGTTCGATCTGGTAGCACAGGTTGCCGCTCAGGAAGCGCAACACGGGGCCTGCGTCGAAGTTGGTGCTGCCCAACAATTGTCGCAGATACCACTCGCCCTTGGACTCGCCGGCCATATCGGTGTTGGTGAATTTCTCCGCGCCATCAGGGAAATGCCCGCAGACGATCACCGCGTGGGCCCAGAAACTACGAACTATGTTGGCCAGCGCGTTGGCCTTCAACGTCGATTTGAAGGTCGCGCCCGGCGATATCGCGGTAAGGCCCGGGTACGCAACGTAATCCTTGACGATCTGGTTGGCGGCCTTGGTGGTGAACTCGCGCGTGCGCTCACGGGCGATGTCACGCTCCGGGCCATCATCGAAGAGCTTTTCGAGGTCGACGGTTTGCAGGCCGATGGCCCACTCGAACACCAGCGCAAGAATCAGGTTGTACGGCAGGTTGCCGATGTTGTGGGGCTTCCAGGGCTGGTCACGCGTGACGCGCAGGATGAAGTAGCCGACATCGTCGTCCATGTCGAGGATGTTGGTGTACTTGTGGTGCTGGTAGTTATGGGCTGAGCGCCAGTGTTTCGACGCCGCACCCATGTCCCACTCCCAGGTGGTGGAGTGGATCTCGGGATCGTTCATCCAGTTCCACTGGCCGTGCATGACGTTGTGGCCGATCTCCATGTTCTCGATGATCTTGGCCAGCGCGAGGGTGGCGGTCCCCGCCCACCAGGCCGAGCGTTTCGAGCTGGCTGCCAGCATGACCCGGCCGGCGACCTCTACGGCACGCTGCGCAGCGATGGTGCGGCGGATGTAGCGGGCATCGCGCTCGCCAAGCGAGTCCTCGATGTCCTGCCGGATCGCATCGAGTTCAAAGCCCAGATTTTCGATATCGGCGTCGGTTAAGTGGGCAAAGGCGGCAACATCAGTAATCGCCATAGTTCATCCCCCATCGAGCTGGCTTGTCGAGTTCTGCGCGTACCTTTGCCTTCGACGGTGCATGGTCGACGGCAGAGCTCCCTTGCTCGATCAATTAACGAGGCTAACGGGTCTACGGGTTCCGCGCGCGCAGGGTGCTTACGCGATTCACAGGTCCGCAGGTCAAGCCGGTTGCCTGCGTGTCGATACCGGTCGGTTGATCTGTGTTTAAACAGAGTCGGCAGAGATTTCGCTCGGTATCGGATAAGCGTTCGCTTTGGGTGTGGCCGATAGCGAGTCGCGCCACGGCCCCACAACTTCGCCGACGACGAGTGCGGGCGCTAAGGTCTACGACGTGCTCGGCCACGCGACAGCGTCCCGGGGGCGGTAGCTCAGTTGGTTAGAGCCGTGGACTCATAATCCATTGGTCGCGGGTTCGAGCCCCGCCCGCCCCACCAAGTCCGTGTATGGCGTCGGTTGATGTTTGGCAGTTGTTTCGGTGGATCCTTGACACTCCTTTGCCGGCAGCACATCGCGGAAATGTGAATCCGCTTGAGTAACTGAGGTAGTCCACTACTCACGCCCTCAGCGATTTGCCTGGATACGGTCAGTTTCGACGTTGTCCAGGCCGCCATTTGGGCCCGGCTGGCCAACCCCACAGGCGCGGTAGGAGGGCAGCAGTGTCGTACGTATTTGCAGCACCGGAGTGGGTGGGTTCAGCAGCTTCGGACGTGGCGCGGATCGGGTCGAACCTGGGGGTTGCGAATGCGGCGGCGGCGACCTCGACGAGCACCGTCCTCAGCGCGGCGGAGGACGCGGTCTCTGCGGCGATCGCGTCGGTGTTTTCCGACTACGGGCAGCAGTATCAGGCGCTCAGTGCTCGGTTTGGAGCGTTTCACGACCAGTTCGTGGCGGCTCTGACTGGGGCGGGAACCGCCTACGCCACGGCCGAGGCCGCCAACGCGAACCCATTGGAAGCCCTCGAGCAAGGCGTGCTGAACGTGATCAATGCCCCTACCAACGCTTTGCTGGGACGTCCGCTGATCGGTAAAGGCGCCGATGGCGCGGCCGGGACCGGCCAAAACGGCGGCGCGGGTGGATTGCTGTTCGGCAATGGCGGCGACGGCGGCTCGGGGGTCGCAGGTGGCGGAACCGGCGGGCGGGGCGGCGATGCCGGGCTGTTCGGTGATGGTGGCCGTGGCGGTGCCGGCGGACTCGGGTCGTATGGGACTTCTGGCTTCGACAATGTCACCCGCAACGGTGGTGTTGGCGGCATCGGCGGTCGAGGCGGGGCCGGTGGCATCGGCGGGTTGTTGTCCGGCAACGGCGGCGCCGGCGGTGTCGGCGGCACCGGCGGCTGGGGCGGCTACGGCGCCACGGCTCCCAACGCCGGTGTCCAAGGCGGCATCGGCGGTAACGGCGGTAACGGAGGTGTCGGCGGCGCGGGCGGGGCCCACCTGTCCTTATTCGGGCAGGACGGTGCCGCAGGCCAGACGGGCGACGGCGGCCGCGGCGGCTTCGGCGGCAGCGGCTCGATCAACGGTGGTCCCGGTGGCCTCGGCGGCGACGGGGGCACGGGCGCCACGGGTGGTCGCGGCGGCGACGGCGGCAGTGTCGCCCAATCAACCCCCGGCAACAACTTCACCAACGTCACTGGCGGTGTCGGTGGCAAAGGTGGCATCGGCACGGCTGGCGCCGGTGGCGCAGGTGGCAACGGTGGCAGCGCGTACATCTGGGCCGGCGGAGGAACCGGAAACGCCGTCGGCGGTCAAGGCGGGGCCGGCGGCAGCGGCAGCACCGTCGGCGGAGCGGGCGGTGACGGGGGACCCGGCTCACTCATGGGTTACAACTATGGCCCGGGAGGCGGCAGCGGCTATGCCATCGGCGGCGCCGGCGGTGCGGGCGGAACTGGTCCGACTGGCGGCCACGGCGGCGACGCCGCCTACGCCTTGAACTGGGGAAGCGGAACCGCCACCGGCGGCAGCGGCGGTCACGGAGGCACGGGCAACCCCGGTCACGGCGGTAGCGGCGGTGACGGCGGCGACGCCGAGGCGACCACCCTGGCTAAGGCCTCGGCGGGCTTTGGCGGTTCCACCGGCACCGGGGGAGGCGGCTCAACCGGCAAGGCCGGGACGGCCCGCTCGCTCTAACCTGCGCTCGTCGAACCGCGCTGGATCTCGACTCCGGGTCACGGCATCCGGTGCTGTCCCGTTGCGCCGCGCGTGTCCAAAGACTCGACAATCGTCCGCGCGTCCGCCGGGCTGACACCGTGCTCCCCGGCAGGAATCCCCGTCGTCAAAGGGTGTTTATCAAGCCTGTAACCTGAATTTCATACCTTATGAATTAACCATGATGAAATCGGGTATGTACGGTCTGGGTTGAACGGATCTCCGATCATCGGAGAAGCTAGTTCAACGCAGGCCTGGGGGGGCACGCACGGATGAAATACGGCCACGAATGAAACAAGTCAACCGGCCGACGAGCTCGGGGACAGCTCGTCGGATGTCAACCGCACACCAGGCGGGTCCGTCGGCTGCACCGCAGCTGGCCGGCTTTCGCGCCCTATGCCAGCAGGTGGCGGGGCGGCGCCTGGGAACGGCTTCGGATTTGTACGCCTTCTCCGTCGACGAGCCGGAATTGTTCTGGCGGAGCCTGCTTCACTGGTCCGAATTACCCTGGTCAGGCAGCGCCGACACGGTCCTGGTCGGCGACGACGTCGAGACAGCCCAATTCTTCCCTGACCTGCGGCTGAACTACGCCGAAGCCCTGCTGCGCCACTTGCCTGACTCCGACGACCACGCCCCAGCGCTGGTCTCACTGCACAGCGACCGCCCAGCCGAGTGCCTGAATCGCGGTGAGCTGCGGCATGCGGTCGCCGCGGCCGCCACCGCGCTCGCCAGTGTGGGAGTCTCCGTCGGCACGCCGATCATGGCCATCGGGCCGAATAACGCCCGGGTCACCGTGGCGATCCTGGCCGCCACCGCGCTCGGGGCAACGGTGGCCACCGCGGCGCCCGATATCGGCACCGGCACCCTGGTCAGCCGGTTCGAGCAGATGGAGCCGGCACTGATGCTCGTCGACCGCACTCAGTCGCCGGGCGACGTATCGGACGGCCTGGAAAAGGAGACTGCCGCGCTACTCGCGGGGCTGCCGACCATTCGTCAACTCCTCGTCCTCGATGAGCTGGCCCTGCCGGCCGGCTGTGCCGTTCCGGCTGCTCGACTCGCAGATCTTGTCGGCGCGGTGCAGGGGCATGCGGACACGCCATGGCCGCGGCTGCCCTTCGACCATCCGCAGTTCGTGATGTTTTCCTCCGGCACCACAGGCGCACCTAAGGCGATCGTCCATAGCGCCGGCGGCGTATTGCTCGAGCACATCAAGGAACACCGCCTGCACGGCGACCTCCGCCCGGACGACACGCTCTACTTCCACACCAGCACTGCCTGGATGATGTGGAACTGGCAGTTGTCCGCCCTCGCCGTCGGTGCCTGCATCGTCCTCTACGACGGACCCGTCCTCGGTCCTGAGACGCTCTGGGAAATCGTCGCCGACCAGCGCGTCACCGTCTTCGGGACCAGCTCCACCTTTCTTCAGCTGTGCCAGGACGCGGGATACCGGCCCGCCGAAGCTGTCGACCTCGCGCGGCTGCGCTCCGTGCTGTCCACCGGCGCAGTGCTGCACGACTGGCAGTTCGACTGGGTGGCCCAGGCCGTCGGCCCGCAGCCGCTGCAATCAATCTCCGGGGGCACCGACATCCTGGGGTGTTTCGTCCTGGGTCACCCCGAACTACCCGTTCGGGTGGGCCGCTGCCAATCGCGCAGCCTGGGTCTGGATGTGGCCGCCGTGGACGAAGACGGCAAGGAGTTGGTCGGCCGCGTAGGTGAACTCGTCTGCCGGAGGCCCTTCCCGTCTCGGCCGGTCGGTTTCCTGCGAGATCCCGACGGCAGCCGCTTCCACGCCGCGTACTTTGCCCAGCACGCGGGCATGTGGAGCCACGGCGATCTGGTGGAGTTCGACGCTGACGGGACGGCGCGAATGCTCGGCCGCTCCGATGGTGTCCTGAACGTCAACGGCATCCGTATCGGCCCCGGTGAGTTGTACGTCGCGCTTCGCCGGATCCCCGAGATAGCAGATGCCATGGCGGTGGAGCAACGCGACCGCGACCATCGCGGCCAGGCCCGGATGGTGCTGCTGCTGGTGCTGCGCCAAGGCGCGTCTCTCGACGGGGACTTGCACCGGACAATCCGGCGAACGCTGCGGCAAGAGGCGTCACCCGCGCACGTGCCGTCGGTCGTGGCGGCCGTACCTGAGCTGCCCGTCACCCACAACGGGAAGCGCTCTGAGCGCGCGGCCCGCGATGCGGTCAATGGCGAGCCGATCGCCAACGCAGCCGCCCTGCGCAACCCGAACTGCCTACCCGCAATTTTCTTCGCCGTCCGCGCCGCCGAACAGCGGGCCGACCCGCATCACCCCGACGACCCGGATGCCGCGGACCAACCTCCACCCGAGGCGCTCAGTCGCATGTGGTGCGAGATTCTCGGTGTCCCTGACGCCCGGCCCGACGACAACATCCTCGACCTAGGTGGCTCGTCCCGCGAAATCGTTCGCCTGTTGCGACGGGTGAAGCTCGAATTGGCGGCCGACGTACCCCTCGTCGCCTTCTTGGAAGAGCCGACCCTGCGTGGGCTCGCCCACATCAGCGCCGCGGCGCGCACCACGGATACTGCTCGAATCCACCTGCTGCGACCGGGAACCGGGCGCCCGATCTTTATGGCCTGCGACATGTTTGGTCAGTTCAATGAGAAACACGAACTGATCCAGGCGCTGGACACCCATCGGCCCGTCTACGGACTGCAGCCCTCGCTGGTCGATGAGCAGGGACGCCGACGCGCAATCGCGGATTTGACCGCAGATGTCGCGGCATTGGTGCTGGCCGTCCAGCCGATAGGACCCTTCAGCCTGGCCGGGTACTCCTTCGGCGGCCTACTTGCGTACGAGACGGCCTGCCGTCTCACCGCCGAAGGGCATCCGGTTGCATTCGTCGGGCTCATCGACGTCGTGCCGCCGACCGCAAACCTCACTCCGGCTACGGTCCGGGCCCGCCGCTGGGCGACGCGCCTGCGGGTGGGGGAATGGGTCCGCCAGCGCATAGACAGGCGCGCTCTCAGCCGATCTGGGGAGTGGGCGGCCATCATGGAAGTCAGAGGGATGTACGACGCCCACGTCCTGAGCCCCTACAGCGGGGTTGTCACCTACTACCTGGCCGAACGTACTCCGCTCCTCGTCGGGAACGCCCTCGCCGCTTGGCGCCAGGCGGCTCCTCATCTGCTTGTCACCAAGGTCCCGGCCGGCCACGATGACATGCTGGCGCAGCCGCATGTGCAGGAGCTCGCCGCCAGGCTATCAAGCACGCTGCATTGAGTGGCCGCTCCTTCAGGCTGAGATGAACAGCAACACACCGGCGACCGCCGCGGCTGCCACCAGGATGACCGACAGCGCCACCAGGATCATCAGTGCCCTGCCGGGCAGTTCCGGCTCGTCAGGTTGGTATTGCCACACGCGGCGCGTCTCGGGGACGTCCTCGCTCTCGGCCGGGATTGGCTCACTCATCTGGCTTCTTTATCCCTAACCCCGATTCAAAAGGGTTCACCGAGGCGCCTCGCAGACCATCCTCGGCATTTTGCCGCGTCTGTCTGCCGCTGTCACGCTCACCCGCCTACTTTGACACCCCGGTCGATCGGGCAGCCGAGGGACGGCGTCAGACAAGTCATCTCCGCGAATCGGCAGACCCCTTCACTAAGCTAGATATCCGTGAACCTGCGAGGTCGCGGCCGTGAGTGCCAAACCCTCGACAAACTGATTGCGGGGGTGAGCTCGGGCTCGCAGGTGCTGGTGATCCGTGGCGAAGCGGGCGTCGGCAAGTCCGCGTTGATCGACTACGTGGCGGCTCGCGCGGACGGATTCCGTGTCGTGCGCGCGGTCGGCGTGGAGTCCGACATGGAGCTCGCCTTTGCCGGGCTGCAGCAGCTGTGTGCGTCGCTGCTCGACCACCTTGGCGAATTGCCGGAGCCGCAGTGCGCCGCGCTCAACGTCGCCTTCGGGCGCGGAGTGGGCGACGCCCCCGACCGGTTCCTGGTCGGGTTGGCCGTACTGAGCCTGGTTGCCGCGGCCGCGGCCACCCAACCGCTGCTCTGCGTCGTTGACGACGCACAGTGGCTCGACCAGGTGTCGGTGCAGACACTGGGCTTCGTGGCACGGCGGCTCGTGGCCGAACCGGTCGCGGTAGTCTTCGCCGTCCGTGATCGTCCCGACGTGCTAGCGGGCCTCCCCGAGGTGGAATTGCACGGGTTGTCTGACACTGATGCCCGCGAACTGCTTGACGCGGTGATGTTGGCGGGCATCGACCCGCGCGTGCGCGACCGCATCGTCGCCGAGACCCGCGGAATCCCGCTGGCCATCTTGGACGTGCCTCGCAGCGCGTCGGCGACGGAGCTCGCCGGTGGATTCTGGATATCGGGGAAGCGATCGTCGACGGCCGCGATCGAAGAGGACCTGGTGCGCCGCATCCAGGCGATGCCTCTCGAAACACAACGGCTGCTGCTCGTCGCGGCCGCCGAACCGACCGGGGACGCGGCGTTGTTCCTCCGTACCGCCGCGGCGCTGGAGATTCCGGTCGCCGCGCTCGGTCCCGCGGAAGCTGCGGGGATCATCGAGTTCGGCCCGAGCATCCACTTCCACCACCCCTTGATGCGCTCGGCGGCTTATCGCGCAGCCGAGCTTCCCCAACGTCGCGCTGCTCATCGGGCGCTGGCCGAGGCCACCGACCCACGCGCCGATCCCGATCGTCGGGCGTGGCACTCCGCCAACGCGGCCGTGGGCCCGGACGATGCGGTGGCCGCCGAATTGGAGGCATCGGCGAGCCGGGCCGCAGGCCGGGGCGGCGTGGCTGCGGCCGCCGCTTTCCTCGAGCGGTCGACGGCGCTGACCGCCGATCCCGCGTTGCGGGGCGCACGCGCCATCGCCGCAGCCCATGCCAAGCGGGAGGCGGCCACACCCGAAGCCGCCTACGATCTGCTCGCCATCGCCGAACTCGCGCCGCTGTCGGATCTGCAACGGGCTCAGGTGGTCAGGATGCGGGCACAGCTACAGTTGATGCGCAGCCGGGTCGGCGCGCCGGGCGCACCCCGGACCAGCGAGTCCGCGGCGTTGTTGTTCAGTGCGGCAAGAGGACTCGACGGGCTCGACGACGAACTGGCCCGCGATACCTACCTCGAGGCGTTGACCGCCGCCATGTACGCCGGTCGGCTCGGGGAGCCTGAACTGCTGACCGAGATCGCTCGGGCCGGCCGCGCCGCCGGCGCGCGAATTGCGTTGCCGCAGCGCCCGATCGATCTGCTACTCAGCGGAATGACCAGCCGGATCCTGGACGGCCCCGGTTCGGGCTCCGCTCACCTGCGGGCGGCATTGGAGTTGTGGAACGCACACGCGCAGAACGCTACTGGCCCCGTTCAGAACTGGCCGTTCCCCATCGCTCAGGAGTCCGGGGCGCACGAAATGTGGGACGATGCGGTACTGCAACAGATCGCCACCGAGATGGTGCGACGCGCGCGTGACGGTGGCGCCCTCGCCGTATTGCCGGCGGCGCTGGTGTATCGCGCAGGCGTGCACGTATACACAGGCGAGTTCGCCAAGGCCGCAGCACTTCTCGAGGAAGCCGATGCGATCACGACCGCGACGGGCTACACGCCGATGAAGTACCATTCGCTGACCCTGGCCGCTTGGCGCGGTGTTCCCGGACCGGCGATCGAGCTGATCGAGGCGGCCGCCGCTGACGGCCTCGCCAAGGGGGAAGGGCGGTTGGTCGGTCTCAGCGGCTTCACTTCCGCCGTTTTGTTCAACGGACTCGGCCGCTATGAGCAGGCCCTCGCTGCGGCTCAAAGTTGCTGCGAATACGAAGATCTCGGATTTCACGGGGTGTGCTTATTCGAACTCATCGAAGCCGCAGTACATCTCGGCGATCGAGCCTCTGCCGCCGCGGCGTTGCCGCGGCTCGAGCGGCGCGCCGGTAGCAGCGAAACCGAGTGGGGATTGGGTGCCCTGGCCGCCGCCCGCGCCCTGCTCGCTCCCGAGGAGCACGCCGAACGGCTCTTCGTCGAAGCCATCGAACGCCTCGAGGCCGCGCGCATCGGTCCGTACGTCGCGCGTACCCGGCTGTCTTACGGCGAGTGGTTGCGCCGGGCGAATCGGCGGATCGATGCGCGCACGCAGTTGAGCGAAGCGTACGAGCAGTTCAGCCGGATGGGGGCCGCGGCGTTCGCGGAGCGGGCTCGCCGGGAGCTGACCGTGACCGGTGAGAAGGTGCGCAAGCAGCCGGTGACTGCTGGTACCGAACTCACCGCGCAAGAGACGCAGATCGCACGGTTGGCCGCCGCGGGCCACACCAACCCGGAGATCGCCGCGCAGTTGTTCATCAGCGCGCACACCGTCGAATGGCACCTGCGCAAGGTCTTCGTCAAGCTCGGCATCACCTCACGCAGACAGCTGCGCAACACCGCGCTGCCCGGGTAGCGCCGCCCGCCAGGGGTGCGGGCGGACTCCGACTACGGCTCCGTCGTTTCGACCACGAACTTTCCAGGGTCCGCTGCGGCCGCCGCGGGCGCAATCTGAGTTCGGCGGTGCACGCCGCACGGCGCATCCCGCCCCGTGGAAAGGATCTTTCAATGGCCAAGAAATACGACCCGCAATGGGAGAACGCACTGACGGTGGTGCAGGAGGTGCAGCCGCCGCTGATCCCGGGCAACGCCCATGTGATGACGGTGACCATCACCTACCCGCCTGGCAGCGGGGGTGCGCCGCCGCACCGGCACCCCAGCGGGCCGGCCTTCGGCTATGTGCTCGACGGTGAACTGCTTTTCGAACTCGAAGGAGAGCCACCGCGGGTGGTGCGGGCGGGGGAGGCGTTCTGGGAACCGGGTGGGGATGTCATCCACTACTCGGATGCGAACAATCGTGACGACGTCGAACTCCGGTTTCTGGTCACCATGATGTGCGTCCCGGGCCAGCCGATGCTCACGCTGGTGAGTGAGCAGGAACTGTTGTCCCGCAAGCATCTTCGCCTACCGGCTCAGCCTCTTTCCGGTTAGCGGTAGAGGTAGGCCGGCAGCTGCCAGAGCAGCGCCGGGTTCGCCCTGGGGGGTGGCCAGTTGCCGTCGTTGACGTAGGCCCACACCTCCCACGGGTTGTTGTAGTAAGCGGCCGTCTCGACCAGGCTGTACCAATTCTGCTCCGGGTGGAACAACCAGTACCCCGTTCCGAAGGCGGCACCGCCGATCATCCAGCCGATGTAACTGGTCTGGTACAGCGGGCCGAAGGTCCGACTCTGCCAGACGTGCAACCCTTCGTGGTTCACCAGCAGGTCTACCGCCTTGGGGCCGTAACCGAGACCGGTGGTGACGTTGCCCAGCGTGGTGGTGAAACCCGGCAAGTTGAGGCCGTCGTGGTAGACGTGCCAACCGAGGGCCTTACTGAGGGGCGGGTCGTAGACCGCGCTCGGCTGGAATGCATTGCCGACTCGCAGGCCATAGCCGAGCGTCGTGCCGGGGAGTCCCCAGGTGTAGTCCAACAGAAAGTCGGTCCAGCCCCGCGAGGTGCCAAAGTCGTAGATGCCCAGCTCACGGGCGACCAGCAGGTTCGCATCGTTCTGCACTTGCTGCAGGAGCGAAGCACCAGAGGCCTCTGCAGTCGCGTAAGCCCCGCCCGCCGAACTCAGCGTCTGCACCAGTTGGCGGCCAAATGCACTGGCCCGCTGGCTGAGCAGCTGATACTCCCGCCCGTATCGATCGAAAAACGCTGCCACCGCTGCCGACACCTCGTCTTCGGCGGCGGCCGGGAGCCCGGTGGTCGGACCGGCGGCCCAGAGGTTCGCCGTCGTCAGGGTCGAGCCGATGCTGTTTAAATTTGCGGCGGCCGATGTCAACAGCTCGGGAGTCACCGCAAGTAGTGACACCGCATTCCCCTCCGCGTCCGGCAATCGACTACCCGATTGAGCGAGTGGCCCCCGCGCTCCCGGATGGGTCGACAGTAACCTCAACATCGTCCACATTTCGGCAGTTGCGTCGGAAATGGAGGCCAGATGAGCAAGAAGTGGACGGCCGCTGACGTGCCGGATCAGACGGGCCGTATCGCCGTGATCACCGGCGCAAACAGCGGCATCGGCTTCGAAGCCGCAGCTGTACTCGCCGCCAGGGGAGCGCGCGTGGTGTTGCTGGTCCGGGACGGGCGCCGTGGACAGGAGGCCGTCGCGCGCATCAGATCACGCAGCCCCCGCGCCGACGTCGAAGTTCAAGCACTCGATCTGACTTCGCTGGCGTCGGTGCGTGCGGCAGCGCGCGCACTCAACGATGCGAATCCTTGCATCGACCTGCTGATCAACAATGCGGGTGTCGCGATGACGCCGAAAGGAGTCACTGCCGACGGGTTCGAGTTGCAGTTCGGAACGAACCACCTAGGTCATTTCGCGTTGACAGGGCTGCTGCTCAGCCAGTTGCTGGCCACCCCCGGATCGCGCATGGTGACCGTGAGTAGTTTCGGCCACCACATCAGGGCAGCAATCGATTTCAATGATCTTCACGCGGAGCGGAGCTACGACAGGGCCGCCTGCTACGGCCGATCCAAACTGGCGAATCTCCTGTTCACCTATGAGCTTCAGCGCAGGTTAGCGTCTTCGGGCGCGGCGACGATTGCTGTCGCCGCGCATCCCGGCAGCGCGCGCAGTGACCTGCTGCGCAATTCGCAGGGCTGGCTTCGTGGAGTATCAAAGCTATTGGCGCCCATCGCGTTTCAGAGTACCGAGATGGGCGCGCTGCCCACGTTACGGGCAGCGACCGACCCGACCGTCGTCGGCGGGCAGTACTACGGTCCGCGTGGGCCCGCAGAGCAGCGTGGATATCCGAAGCAAGTGACGTCGTCAACCATGTCGCATGACGAGGACCTGCAGCGACGCCTTTGGCGAGTCTCCGAAGAGCTCACCCGGGTTATGTATCCGATTTAGCGGTCGCTAGCGGGTGGCGGGAGACGTGCCGTCGACCTCCGCGGTCTCCGGTGCGGTCGATTGGCCCGGCGTACGCGAAAATGCGCCTGCCGCAACCGCATCAGGGCCCACCGCGATCGGCTCTTCCGCAGATTCGGCTGTCACGTCAGCCTCGTCTACCCGGTAGCGTCCGTAAACCAGTTCGAATATTGGCGTGGCCATGAGGGTGGTCACGATGGCGACCAACACCAAGATGGTGAAGAGCGTCGGAGTGACGATGCCGGCTTGAAGTCCGATGTTGAGAAGAATGAGTTCTATCAAACCACGGGCATTCATCAATGAGCCCAGCGCGACGGATTCGCGGAAGGGTACTTTATTCAGCCGCGCCGCTATCGTGCACGCGACTCCCTTGCCAACGATCGACACTACGAGTATTCCCAGTGTCATCGCCCACAGCGACGGGCTATTCACCAAACCGATTTGGGTGTTGAGACCCGAGTAGACGAAGAACAGCGGCAAGAGGAAAGTAACGACGAGTGGCTCAAGCTTTGGGGTGAGGTCTTGCGCGAAAAATCCGGATGGCATGGCGACGCCAAGGATAAATGCGCCGAATATGGCATAGATCCCAATGGTGTCGGTGAACCAGGCGCATGTCATGAGCAATATGAGGACGGTGCTGAGCACTGGTGCGCTGATCGTGCCCTGGCGCTCGGAGACTCGGCCAAGGACAGCTAGTGCTTTCCGTCCCAGGGTAAGCAGCAGCAGGGTGTACAGGATGCCCCCGATGATTGCGGTCGCGGCTAGCGCAGGATTGCCCGCGTGAATGGCAAGCACTGTTGCCAGGATGCACCAAGAAAGCGCGTCGTCAGTTGCGCCACATGCCAAGGCGAGCGTGCCCAGTGGTGTTCCGGACAGCTTTTGTTCGAAAATGATTCGAGCAAGCATGGGGAATGCGGTGGTCGCGATCGACGCGCCCAGGAACATCATCGCCATGGTCAGCGTGACATCTTTTCCGAAATAGATGCCGCTTGATAAGAGAGGCATTGCGAGCAGTGCTCCCAGGGCGAGCGGGGTGAGAATGCCGGCCGTGGAGACCGCAACCGCGGTGCCGGCACGATGTTTGATGAGGTTGACGTCGAAGTTCAGCCCGATGAGAAACATGTAGAGCACCAGGCCTATTTGTGCCGCGGTATACAGCACAACGTTTGCTTGCCCTGGAGGAAATAGGTCGTGTTGGACGCCGGGCGCTATCCGGCCGAGCAGCGATGGGCCCAGGAGTACGCCGGCAATCATTTCACCGACCACCTGTGGTTGACCCAGGCGTTGCGCCACGAGCCCTACCAGGCGGCAAGCTCCGATGATGACTGCCAGTTCGAGAAAGAAATGTATGGCAATTGTTGCCGGCATGGGTCAGGTCCTGAGGCTCGGAAGCGGATCGGTCGACGGGCAGGATGGCGTTGGTTCGTGTAGACGGAATCGGACTGGGTAAACATTTTTCGAGTCGGCGCCCGTGGACTGACTCGGCCTGCTCGCATCGTGCGACCTGCCCACGGGGCAGTGGGAAAGGTGCGTTTGCCCCCATGGCCCCGCTTGCTGGCAGCAGTTCCGTCGTCCATGCGGAGCCGACTGTTCTCTTGATGCGGACGATCCGGTTGAGTTCGCGGCTGCTACCAGCGGGTTCGCCAGCGGCGCGGCGAGCATCTTCGTCGTTACGCAGCGCAATTTTGCTCCTCCCGCCAGCAGGCCACCGATGATCTTTTCGTGTAAATTTCTTAACTATTAAGTAACTTAGACGATCATTCTTGCCCTTGGGAGGACAAGTGGACGTTCGATCACAGCTACAGCAACTCAGCCCGGAGGCGCGGAGCGCCTTGGCACAGCGAATCAAGTCGCAACTGTCGGCAAGTGATGTCGTCGCGGCGCAACACGATGTCGCCATCGTCGGTGGTGGGGTGGCCGCTCTGACGCTGGCCCTTGAGCTTCGGATTGCCCGGCCCAAGACGAGGGTTCTGATCATCGAGCCAAACCCTCATCCGGTACCCGAGATCACCCACACGGTCGGCGAGTCGACCGTCGAGGTTTCCGCTCAGTACCTCCGGGATCGCCTCGGTATGGCCGAGCATCTCAACACGGCGCAGCTTCGAAAAATGGGCTTGCGGATGTTTTTCTCACACGGCGGAAACACCGACATCGCCCAGCGGATGGAGCTGGGCAGCTCCTCGTTCACTGCTCAGGTGACCTATCAGATCGACCGCGGAAGGTTGGAGAACGAGCTGAACCGGAGGTGCCGGTCGACCGGAGTCGAAATCGCTTCCGGTCGAGTTCGATCGGTCGAGTTGGGCGACGGGCAACGCGCGCACAGTATTGCCATTCAAAGTGGGGTCACAACTACGCACACTACGGCTCTTTGGGTCGTCGACGCATCGGGAAGAAACAGAACTCTGCCGCGGCAGTTGGATCTAAGACGCGCTAATGAGCACAACTGCAATGCAGTCTGGCTACGCATCGGGATGGAAATCGACATCGGTGAGTGGAGTGATGACGAGGACTGGCAGGCGCGCCTTGTCGAGGGCGACCGCGCGATGTCCACAAATCACTTGATGGGCGAAGGCTACTGGGTTTGGCTGATCCGACTCGCGTCCGGATCCACCAGCGTCGGCATTGTCGCCGACCCCGCCTACCATGCGTTCGACGACTTCAACACCCTCGCGAAAGCGCAAACGTGGCTGTGGGAGCACGAACCGCAATGCGCCGCGGTATTGGCTGAGAACGACGAACTGATTAAAGACTTCAGGGTAATGAAGAATTACAGTCACGGCGCCACAAAAGTTTATGATGGCGGCGAACGTTGGTGTCTGACTGGTGATTCCGGAATCTTCTTAGATCCGCTGTACTCATCGGGACTGGACCTCATAGCGATCGGCAACGGGCTCATTACCGACATGGTCGTCCGCGACCTCGACGGGGAGGACGTGGTTGCGCGGTCCACGATAAGCGATTCGCTGTTCCGATCCCTCACCGAAATGTGGCTTGCAATCTACTGCAACCAGTATCCGCTAATGGGTTCGCCAGTAGTGATGTCTGCCAAAGTCATCTGGGATATTGCGTTCTACTGGGGATTTCTGGGATTTCTTTACAGCAACGGTCGATTCGTCAGTGTCGCCGACGATCCCGAGGTAGTTCCACATCTGGACGGCCTCATCGAGCTCAGTAACCGTATGCAACTTTTCTTCCGGGAGTGGGCCGCTGTCGAAAGCGCGCGGCCCGCTGCGGGATTCGTGGATTTGTACGCACCTCTCAACTTCATGGTGACGCTGCACACTGCGATGATGGGCGAGGCTCTCGATTTCACCAAACAATTCGACGCCAACTCCCGGTTGCTGCGGCAGATAGCCGGCCAACTGGCCGAGACGGTGCTGGTGGAAAAGAGCGGCAGGTTCGACGAGGACGATGTCATCCGGCAGGTGCAGGAATGGCAACGTGACTCGTTGCTCCGAGAACTCCGATCCATCTACCGCCAAGAACAGCCGGCCAACCCGATCAGCCAAGACTGGATTCTGAGCTCGGCGTCGGCCATCGGAGTCAGCTAGCGCGAGGAGATCAGATTCGGCAGACGAAGCAGGGCTCGTCGTTCCGTGGCAACTGTCGGCGGAACCGGAGATCTCGTTTTGGGATGACAGATCGCAACAAGCTAACTGTTCGACGGCGATCCAGCGGGTACTCACCAAAGGTTTGAAGGCAAAGGATGGAAATGCACACTGACCCGGGCAATTGCGAACCTTTGGCGATCGTCGGAATCGGGTGCCAACTGCCAGGCGGCGCAAATTCACCGGAGAGCTACTGGAGCTTGCTGTGCAGCGCAACCGATGCCACCCGTACGGTTCCCGAAACACGATGGAACGCAGCAAAATACCATGACCCGAATCCGAACAAGGTCGGCAAGATGGTCACCCGCCGGGGCGGCTTCCTCAGTGAAATCGACCAATTCGATCCCCAGTTCTTCGGGATTTCTCCCCGCGAAGCGAACCTGCTCGATCCGCAGCAACGATTGCTGCTGCGGACTACCTGGGAAGCTCTCGAAGACGGCGGCTTATCCCTCGACAGCTTGGCCGGGACGAACGTCGGTGTGTTCATCGGCGGCTTCACTCTGGACTACCAACTCCTGCAGAATCAGGGCCGCACCAGTCGCTATCGATTCAAGACTCATTCCTCCACGGGAATGATGATGACAATGCTGGCGAACCGGATCTCGTTCACCTTCGACTTCCGTGGACCGAGCATGACGATTGACACGGCGTGCTCGAGTTCGCTTGTCGCGGTACACCTTGCGGCACAGAGTATTTGGAACGGTGAGAGCAGTCTCGCGCTGGCCGGCGGCGTCAACATCATGGTCGGTCCCAACACCGGCATCGCGGAATCGAAGAGCGGTTTCCTGAGTCCGGACGGGCGCTGTAAGGCGTTCGACGAGTCCGCGGACGGCTACGCACGAGGTGAAGGCGGCGCGGTCGTCGTCATCAAGCCTCTCGAGCAGGCGCTACGCGACGGCGATGAAATCTATGCACAGATCCTCGGCAGTGCGGTATCGCAGGACGGTCACACCGACAGCATCACTGTGCCCAGCGAGGAGGCCCAGGAAGCGGCGATTACCGCGGCTCTGCAACGAGCGGGCCTGCACCCCAGCGAAATCGGGTTCGTGGAGGCGCACGGCACCGGGACCCCCGTCGGCGATCCGGTCGAGATGCGTGCGCTGGCCAGTGCGCTCGCTTCCGCGCGGCCGGCTGGAGATCCACTGCTGATCGGATCGGTCAAAACCAATATCGGACACCTCGAGGCGGGCGCGGGTGTAGCCGGACTCATCAAGACAGCATTGGCACTCAAACACGGTTTTATCCCGGCTAACCTGCATCTGAACAATCCGAACAGCCGAATTTCGCTGCAAGACTTGAATATTGATATTCCCCGAACCGGTCGCCCGTTTCCGCAAAGCAAGCGGCGCGTGGCGGGGGTCAACTCTTTCGGCTTCGGCGGCACCAACGCCCACGTGGTATTGGCGGAGCCTCCCGCGCCGCTCAACCCGCCCGCCATTGCGCCTGCGCCACGCCCGTGGCCGGCTGTGTTGCCGATCTCGGCGCGCACCGAGGAAGCGTTGGTCGCGACGGCGCAGCAGTTGGCCAAGCACCTCAGCGCCCACCCCGAACTCGCGTTGGCAGATCTTGGCCACACCCTCGGCCAACGCCGCTCTCATCTGAGCTATCGCCGCACCCTCATCGCGGGCAGCATTGCTGACGCCAGAGACCAGCTTCAAGCCCTGGCCGCGGGCGGGCCGATCTCCACCGGCCGTGCCTACCCCCAAGCGCCGAAGCTGGCCTTCGTCTGTACTGGAATGGGTCCCCAGTGGTGGAAGATGTGCCGGGGCTTGCTTGACGTCGACTCCGCTTTCACCGACAGCATCCTGCGAAGCGATCGCGAACTGTCTCGCTACACGGACTGGTCTCTGGTAGACGAGCTGCGGACCGACGAAACCCGTTCTCGGATGGCGGAAACGGATGTAGCGCAACCCGCCAACTTCGCCATTCAGGTCGCGCTTGCGGCGCAGCTCGAACAGTTCGGAATCAGACCGGACGCAATTATCGGGCACAGCGCCGGGGAGGTGGCAGCGCACTATCTCGCCGGCCTGCTCAGCTTCGAGCAAGCGATTTACGTGATCTACCACCGGAGTCGTCTCCAACAACGCACCCGCGGACTGGGCCGCATGCTTGCGGTCGGTCTCGGCGCCGATTCGCTCATGCAGGCGATTGACGACAAAGCGCTCGCGGAGATCGGGCGACGGGTGTCCATCGCGGCGATCAACAGTCCGTCGTCGGTGACCATCGCCGGGGATACCGACGTCCTGGACGACATTTCGGGCCAGCTGGACGAGCTGAAGATCTTCAACCGCTTTCTGTCGGGGAAAGTGCCCTATCACACCCACTACATGGACGCGGTGCGAGACGACCTGTGCGCCGCTTTTGAGGGGCTGTCGGCGGAGACGGCTCAGATCCCGCTCTACTCCACAGTCACCGGTGAGCGGTTGGACGGATACGCTTCCGGCGCCGCCTACTGGTGGCAAAACACACGTGCCACAGTCCTTTTCGAGGCAGCCGTGCGGCGAATGCTCGATGACGGTTACACCCACTTCGTCGAACTGGGCCCGCATCCGGTACTGGCGTCTTCCATCATCGAGATAGCCGGCACGCAAAGCGCGGACGCGAAATCCGATCTTGTCGTCCTGGCGGCCCAGCGACGCAACGACGACGACCTGCACACCCTGATGAATTGCGTTGGCGCACTGCACTGTCACGGTCACAACATCGCGTGGGAGGCTCTGCACCCGCGGGAAGGCGCAAGACTTCTCAAGCTGCCCTCCTATCCGTGGCAATCGAAGCGTTTCTGGAACGAAACCCCGGAAGCGGCGGAGGACCTGCATTACAGTCCGGTGCATCCGCTGCTGGGGCAACCGGTCAGTGCCGTGCACCCGACCTGGGAGGCGGAATTGAGCATCGCCGTCATCCCGTTCCTCGCCGATCACCAGGTGCAGGGCAGCATCGTTGTACCAGGTGCGGTGTTCATCGAGAATGCCCTGGCAGCCGCCAAAGAGACTTACGGGTCAACAGACTTCAGCGTGGACAACTTGGTGCTGCACCGTGCCCTCATCCTCGACGAAACCTGCGATCCCATCCTCCGGACCACGCTGAACCAGGACACGGGCACGCTCGAATTCACCGCGTTCACCGCGACGGCTGATGGGGAGCTCAAGTGGACGGTGACGGCGACTGCGGAACTCAACACGTTGCCCCGGTCGCCTCGACGCAGCGATGTCTCGGAACCTGTAGAGCCGCAGACCACAATCACCGGCGAAGATTTCTACACCCGCACCCGTTCACTGGGGTTCGGCTACGGTGACGCGTTCCAGTCCATCAGCGCAGTCGCCTCCGGGGACGAGTGGGCCGAGGCTCAAATCGTGATTCCCGCCCCGGTAGCTGACGAACTCGAGAGTTACCGATTCCATCCTGCGCTCATCGACGGCGCCTTCCAAACACTCTTCGGCGCAAGCTTTGTCGGACCTGACGCGAGTAACGGCCCGTACCTGCCCACTCGGATCCGGCGCAGCGCCATCTACGGTTCACCCGAACAACAAATGACCGTTCACGTACGGCTGCTGTCGGCCACCGCTGAAGAGATCGAAACGGATATCACGGTCACCAACAGTGTCGGTGAACCGCTGGCCGTCTTCAGCGGCTTCACCGTTCAATCACTGAGCGCCTCGTCTCGCATGTCTGCCGAACGCATTGACAAGGGCCTCTACGAGATTCAATGGGTGCCCAAAGATGACCTCCCGCGCGATCACGAGGATGCGCCGGAAACGGACAGCCTGTCTTGGCTCGTCTTCGTCGACACCGGCGGTGTCGGAACGGAACTCGTCAACGAACTGCAAGGCCGCGGCCACCGTGTGCGCGCGGTGGCGCACCAACCCGTCGATACGCTCACGGAACTCGACGGCGGCTATGCGGTGAACCCTCAGCAGCCACAGCAACTGCATCAGTTGTTGGAGGCGCATCTCGAGAAGGAAAGCGAACTCGCCGGCGTCATCAACTGCTGGCCGCTTGACATTTCGACCCATTGCGACGGTGAGACCGGCGAAACAGATGGCCAGATCGGTGTTTTCGCGATTCTGCATTTGGTCAAGGCATTCGCAGCCAACGAAACCGTCCACCCGCGCCTCTATCTGATCACCGCCAACGCGCAACCAGCACCGGGAACCGAGGATCTTGCCGTCGACCAGGCCGCTGTCTGGGGCCTCGGCCGGGTGATCGGCCATCAGGAATTCGTCAACCAGCGTGGTGGCCTCGTCGATATCGATGACGCCGAGGACCGCACCGCGACAGCCACGCGGATCTGCGAGCACATCCTGTCCAATGATCCCGAGGACCAGATCGCGATCCGCGGCCGCGCGACATTCGTTCCGCGACTTCGCGCCGCCAGCAGCCTGACCAAGGCCTTCCCCACCAAACTCACCCCCGATGCGACATACCTCGTCACCGGTGGGGCCGGTGCCCTCGGCCGTACGGTCGCGACCTATCTAGCCGAACGCGGAGCACGTCATATCGCACTGCTCTGCCGAACCGAGCTGCCGCCGAGAACCCGTTGGTCCACACTGCCGGAAGATGACTCGCACTTTGCTGTCGTCAACACGATCCGCAAGATCGAACGCCTCGGTGTGCAAGTCAGCACGGCCAGTGTCGATATCACCGACGTCGATCAGGTGAGATCGTGGCTCAGTAGCCATATCCGAGACGAAGGACGGCCGATCCGTGGAATCATCCACGCCGCGGGGTCGGTTCATGACCAACTTCTGGTCAACATGAGCGAAGACGACTTCGCCAAAGTGATGGCTCCCAAAACTACCGGTACTCGGGTGCTGCACGAGGTGTTTGACGAGCACGAGCTGGAATTCTTCGTCATGTTCGGGTCCGCCGGGTCGGTCATCGCCTCGCCCGGACAAGGCAACTACGCCGCCGCCAACGCTTTCCTTGACGCTTTCGCGCACTACCGACGGGCACAGGGGCTGCCGGCTCTCACCATCGGGTGGGGTCCGTGGTCGGTGGGCATGGTCGAAGAACTCAAACTGGAAAAGATCTACGCGCAACGGGGAATCGAGCTCATCACGCCCGCAGCGGGCGCCCGGATTCTCGATCGACTCATCAACCAGAAGACACCGAACGTCATCGCGATCACCGCCGACTGGCAGCGAGCCCGCACCCTCGGTCTCAGCGGACAGTTGCCGATGTTCGCTGAACTGGGAACGGCCGAAGCGTCGCCCGACCAGACCGATTCAGAATCGTCGATTCTCCACCTCCTTGCGCAGACGCCGGAGGCCGACAGGCTCGACCTGGTTGTCGACCGAACTCGCCAGATCGTCGCCACCGTCTTCGATCTCGCGGCTGGCGACATCGGCGTCGACGACATCCTGAACGACATCGGCCTGGACTCGATGATGGCGATGGATTTCCGCGTGCGAGTGAACACAACCTTCGCGATCGACTTGCCGGTATTGGAGATACTTAAGGGCGTGAGCGTCAATTCGCTGGCCGTCCGGGTACTCGCCGAGCTTGAAGTGCCCGGCGAAGCCGCCCCCGAGATCAGCGAAGCGCCAGCAGAACTCGTCGCAGCCGACGACGATGTCGACCGACTCATAGAACAGCTTTCCCAAGCAGACTTGCGAGAACTGCTCGCCGATCTGGAGAGGCAACCCACCGAGCCGGAAACCGGCGGAGCGCGCCCATGACTGCCGCGCATGTGGATCAGTCGTCCGCGGTGCACGTCCGGGGCCTGTCGAAGTCCTACGGGCAAATGCAAGCTGTGCGGTATCTGGATCTCGATGTCGCCTACGGCGAAGTATTCGCGATCCTCGGGCCCAACGGTGCAGGCAAGTCGACGACCATAGAAATCCTCGAAGGTCACCGCAAGCGCGATTCCGGAGTCGTGCGGGTCCTCGGTGAAGACCCTGGAACTGCGGGCCGGAACTGGCGCGCCAAGATCGGCATCGTGCTGCAGGAAGCCAGCGACTTCGGGATGCTGAAGGTGTCCGAAACCGTGCAAATGTTCGCCAAATGCTATGGGAAGACTCAGGATCCGGCGGAGGTACTCGAACTTGTCGGGCTCGGCTCGGTTGTCGGCTCAAAAGTGAGAACGTTGTCCGGGGGGCAGCGGCGTCGGCTCGACGTCGCTCTCGGCATCCTCAGCATGCCCAGATTGCTGTTTCTTGACGAGCCGACGACCGGATTCGATCCGGAAGCAAGGCGGCAGTTCTGGGACCTCATCAGGCTGTTGGCACGCGACGGCACGACGATCCTGCTGACTACCCACTACCTGGACGAAGCTGCCGCGCTGGCGGACCGGGTCGCGGTGATCGCCGGCGGCAGGCTGGTGGCAGTCGACTCGCCGACGAAGCTGACCGGATATGTGAATTCGGCGGCGCGGGTTCAGTGGATTGAGGGAGGTCAGGTCCACGTGGAGGAGACAGATCGCCCGACCGACTTGATCAGACAGCGGTCCATGGACGGGACAGAACTGGCCCAGCTGACAGTGACTCGCCCGACACTCGAAGATGCCTATCTGCAATTGATCGGTATGGCGTGATGGCGATCGACCACACCGAGAGTGCCGCACCGCCGCGACACCGTAAAACCGATTCCGGGCCGCCGCTACCGTCGCCGTTGCGCATCGGGCTGTCTCGAGTTATCCCCGAGTTGAAGATGTTCTACCGTCGGCCGGAGCAGTTGGCGCTGACATTTTCGATGCCTGCTGTCATCTGCATACTGCTGGGATCGATCTTCTCGACCAAACTGCCGTACAGCGATGTCAGCACGGGTTCGATAATCGCTGCCAGCATGCTGGCCTACGGGATTCTGTCGACGTCATTCATCAACCTGGGCATCAGCATTGCGGCCGACCGCGACACCGGCGCGCTGCGTCGACTTCGTGGGACGCCGACGACCGCATCGTCGTACTTCATCGGCAAAATTTTCCTCGTGGCCATCGTCAGTCTCGCCGAGGCCGTTATCTTGATCGCGGTCGGCGTGCTGATGTTTGAACTTCATCTACCACAGGACGTCTTCGGCTGGTTCACGCTGACCTGGGTCTTCCTTCTAGGGATCGTCAGTTGCGCGTTGTTGGGCATATTCGTCAGCAACTATGCTGTCAACGCCCTGTCGGCTGCCGTTATCACCAACGGCCCTGCCGTCAGCCTGCAATTCCTATCCGGCACGTATGTACCGCTGATGACATTACCGACCTGGATGCTGACGATCGGCTCCATCTTCCCGGTCAAATGGATGGCCCAGGGGTTCAGGTCGGTGCTGTTGCCATCGAAAATGGCCGCATTCGAACCGGCCGGCAGCTGGGAGCACTGGCGAATATTTTTCGTACTCACTGCATGGAGCATCGGCGGATTGATTGCGTGCCTCGCGGTATTCCGGTGGTCGGACAAAAGGTGACAAGTGAAATGTTCGACCTGAACTGATTATCAGGCAGGGACACCGTCGCGGCGCAGCTTGCCGTGTTGGTGACGGAAGTTCATCGAGGCAGCCTCCAGCCCCGCCTGGACTGGCCCACCGTCGCGTCGCGTGGGCGAAGGTGCAGTCCGTTGGAGGTTTCCGGCGCTTATCCCAGGGTATTTAGGAATGGATCTGCCCGATGGGGCAGGTCAACCGGAGACTAGAGAGCACTGGTCTGGGTCCGCATTCGTGCGAGAACAATGACTGGCAGTACGCCGATGCACAAAATCCTTGCCTTTATCGTTAGTACGGTCACTCGGATGCTTGGCCGTGCGAGTGTTGCCAACGAATCCGTTTCCGCTGAGGCCTTCGCGTCTGTTGCCACCGCGACGCTGACGAATTGCGAAGTCGCCCCTCCGGTGGCCAGGGACCACGCAGACCCCGACGGCGCAACTCAGACCTTCTCTGGACGCTTCACCCGTGCCGGATAGGCCCATCACCAACATCAGCGAGGCGGCACAAATGGACCATCATCACAGCACGCTCACCTACGTAGAGCCCGAAGCGTACGAACCCTCGCCGACCCAGGCAGTCAAGCAAGCTGTCGAGGGTGTCAGCCGAGTCTTGACAAGACCTCGGTTTCGAGGCTGGATCCACGTATATTCCGCTGCTGCTGCCGTTTTCGCGGGTGCATCACTGGTGGCGGTGTCTTGGGCGGTCGGCTCCACAGCAGCCGGCCTGGCTACCCTGATCTACACCGCGGCCACCGTGCTGATGTTCTCGGTAAGCGCCACCTACCATCGCGTCACTTGGGAATCGACGACTGCGCGGAAATGGATGAAACGCGCGGATCATTCGATGATCTTCATCTTCATCGCAGGTAGCTACACGCCGTTCGCATTATTAGCGATGCCAGGCCACGCCGGAAGGGTGGTGTTGTCCATCGTGTGGGGAGGTGCTGCGGCCGGCGTTCTGCTAAAGATGTTGTGGCCCTCGTCGCCCCGCTGGGTTGGAGTGCCGCTCTATCTTCTGCTGGGATGGATGGTCGTCTGGTACACCGCCATGATCCTGCACAACGCCGGTGTGACGGCGCTGGTGCTGCTGTTCGTTGGAGGCGCCTTGTACAGCATCGGCGGCATTCTTTATGCAATTCGTTGGCCCGACCCATGGCCGTCGACGTTTGGTTATCACGAATTCTTTCACGCCTGCACAGCAATCGCGGCAACGTGTCACTACATCGCCATGTGGTTCGTAGTGTTCTAGGTGAAGTCCGAAAAGAGCTGTTGCGCAACGAGACTAGACCACCCAGCTACAGACTGAGTACCTCACGCAGATGGAAGTGGAGCGGCGAAGGCTACGAGAGGCGACGCGAGGAGATCAGCCCGTCAGTGACGTCACGGCGCAGTAGATCGACAAACGAGCGCTGCCGAAGCGGCGGGCTGTCGGCGTGACCCTTGGCGGCGACTCCCTCAAGCAAGTCCGCCAGGGCCTCAAGAGAAGTCCAGTTCGGGGTCCAGTCGAGCTCTCTTCTGGCCCGCGAACAGTCCAGCAGTGGGACCGAGAAGGCGAGATCCAGCCAACCCCGGTCGATATGCTGCAGCCGTGTGCGCCAGCTCAAATCAGTGAGTGCTCCAAGCAAACCTGCCGGCACGTGGATCGAGCGCGCGCCCAGTGCAGCGGCTACATCATCTCGCGTCACCGGCGGGTCAGCAGCCAGATTGAACGGCCCGACGGCCCTTTGGCCAATGATCCGACAGATCGCATCGGCGACGTCGTCCGCGTGAATGAGCGGAATGCACAGCTTTCTGTCGAGCGGCAGTACGGGTAGCTTCGGAATCAATTGCATCGGTACGAATTCCGGCAACCCGTATCGCATCAGACCGCTGGCGGCCGCGCGTTGCAGGATGAAGCCCGGCCGGATCCGGGCAACCGGGATTGCCGTGGACCCGAGTCGCTGTTCGTACTCGTCGAGAAGTGCTTCCGCAGCGGCCTTATCACGGCTGTACGGCGAGGACTCGATTCCGGTTTTCGCCCAGGACTCGTCCACTCTTACGCCGTAATTGCCTGCGGCGTAGGTGCCTACCGAGGACATGTGCACCAAATGGCCAATACTGCTGGCGTGCGCAGCCTGCACCACCGCGGACGTGCCGCCTACAGCTAGTTTGGTCAGATACTGCACATCGCGGGTGGGCTGAAATCCCCACGCCAGATGCACGACCGCATCGGCACCTTCGAATATTTTGCGCAACTGCACAATCGCGTCGGGGTCGGTCAGGTCGAGCGAACGCCAGTCGGCCCGCTCGTAGACGCCTTGCGGGGCCGGAGGGCGACGGACCACACCGGTGATCTCATAGTCGGCGGGAAGGGCACGGAGTAAGGCGGTTCCGACGTTGCCGCTCGCTCCGGTGATAACAACGCGCATGGTGATGCCTCCCGGCAGCTTGTGCAGTGACTAACTTGGCGGATCGTTGTCCGAGTTCTCGCTCGCCTGTTCTTCGCCCGCCGGGTGATCGGTGTCGCGTGGGTCCAGACTGTCCGGTCCGGCCGGATCGACCTGCGTCGAGCCTGCTTCGGCTCCGGATTTGTCCTGCTGGTTGGCGCTCATGTCAAACCTCTCGTTACGTATTAGGAGATGCGGATAGGGGAATGCGTGCTGTGCCGAAAACCACTGTGTTGGAGAATCATTGGCCCGATGCGGATGGTGGCGTGGTGACCAGCCCAGGACGGCAGTTAATCGCTGCGCGCTCCGTTAGTGGACGCAATTTCGACTTCTGCAGTGGCCTGGATGAGGGCCAGGAGGTCCTTGTCCAAGCCGGGAGAGAACTCTTCCCGGCGTTCGGGCGCGATGGTCATCGGGAAACCTTCAGGCATAACGGCAGTACTGAGCTCGGTTCCGTCGTTGGACGGGGATGCGCCCCGGTAGAGCTTGTCCGCTTGACTCTTGTCGTCGGCGCTGAAGGTGTACTGGATGCTCTGAAGACCCATATCGAGGAGCTTCTTAACCTCCGGGAACTGCTCCGCATTCGTCTTCGGGATGGGTAGCACCGAGCCCCAATTCACACCTAAGCTCTCCAGCGCCTTGGCGAACGCATTCTCGTGCGCCTGATCACGGACGATCAGATAGGCGATGGTGGAACGAGCCGTCTTGTTGTCCGTCATCTGATAAATGCGGCACTTCTGCAGTCGCCCGGTTGACTCCAGCATCAGGTTGTACAGCAGGTCCAGCACGAGGTTGCCACTGTTGTACACGTACGACCCGAGCCAGGGGTTGCCCGCCGCGTCGACCGGAAGAGCCCCTTGAGCCCCTACGAGGTAGTGGTGAATGTTGCCGTGATCCAGGGCAACCTTCAGCGGCGTCGCGCCTTTGGCGCCCGGCTCGTCAACCGGATCTGCCTTCTTGCCCTTGTAGTCGGGTGACCCGTCCAGCAGGCGTGCGATGGTCGTCCCGATGAGCTCCACGTGGCTGATCTCTTCCGTACCGACGCCCTGAATCAGGTCCTTGTAAGGCTTTGATGCTGGGTCGCCACGAAAGTTCATGCTCTGAAATAGGTACTGCATCATCGTGCGCATCTCGCCGAACTGGCCACCAAGGCCTTCCTGTAACGCATTCGCAGCAGCCGGATCTGGCTGGTCGACGACGATGTCATTGATGAGCTGTTGGGTGTGCAGGTACATGATTCTCCGTAATGAGTTGTGTGGGCCGGCGATGGATATCGGTTATTCGGGCCTGTGCGCCTGAGGCGTCCCGTTCGCTGGTGCGCTCGGCCAGCGCGAAAATGACTGGCGAGCGTCCAGGTGGGTGCGGCCCAGTGTGGCGACCAGTGCGAGCATGGCGATGGCGAGCCCGAGATGAAGCCAGTCGTCAGGCTCATTCAGAGCAGCGCCGAAACCGCCCGAATTGTCGTAGCTGACGAACATGCCGTAGATGAAGACCACCAGGTACACAACACCGATGCCCGTGAGGTACGACTGGGCGCCATCGAAGGCGCGAGCAAGGGCTATTCCGGCGACACCGACTGTGAGGTACACGAGGTTCTGCATGACCGAAACCTCGAAGAGACCAAACAGTGCGGCGGCTGAGTTGTCTCCGGTAAGGCTGAGTTGTTCGGCATGTGTGGTGATTCCAGGAATGAACCCGATCAGCCCGACCACGGAAAAGACCGCGCCGACGACGAAAGCCGCTTTTTGGATCGGGATCTTGTGCTGCCGGGCCAAGTTCGACGGGGCCCTGAAATACGCTGCGGGCGATATCGCCCTGACTACGGACATTTTCCTCAATCAGTGGGTCACAGGGGGTGCTCCACGATTTTGGAAGCTATCGGTACTTGTTCGGCTTACCCGGGTGGGTCGATGCGCAAACCTTTACGCAGCGGGCGAAATCCTCATGTTGGCAAAGGTTTCGGATATCGATTTGGAGGTCGGCTGACTATCGCGACAGCACGGCCTCGATGGCGCTGACGACCTCGGGTGCGTCTGGCTCGGTCCGGGGCCGAAACCGCTTCACCACTTCGCCATCGGGGGCGACGAGAAACTTCTCGAAGTTCCACTGGATGTCGCCGGCCTTGCCATCGGCGTCGACGGCCTTGGTCAGTTCGGTGTAGAGCGGGTGGCGGCCATCGCCGTTGACGTCGGTCTTCTCTAACAGCGGGAACGTCACGCCATAAGTCGACGCGCAGAACGTCTGGATTTCTTCGGCCGTGCCCGGTTCCTGGCCCATGAACTGATTGCACGGAACCCCGACGACCGTCAGGCCCCGGTCGCCGTAGTCCTTGGCCAGCTTCTCCAATGCCGTGTACTGCGGAGTGAGTCCGCACTTCGAGGCGACGTTCACGACCAGCGTTGCACCAGAGGACAATTCGGCCAGGGTGGCGGACCTTCCGTCGAGGGTCGTCAGCGCGATGTTTTTGAGGGTCACGACGACGACGTTACTGCTCAGATCATTCGAGTGCCCATCGCCACTATGAAAGCTCCCGCCATACGCAGGCTATCCGGTCTAAACTAAGACGCGTGGCCCCGTCGGAGTTTTGACCGCTCTGCCGGGTATTTAGTTCCAAGACCTGTTATGGGACGTTCATACCGAAGGGCAACGGGGGATATGAACGGTGAACTGCGCACACTTAACAACGTCGAGCCGGACCCGCCTGGGCTCACGCCGGCCAGCGCCGCCCAGCACGTGGTGGAAAGCGTCAGCCGCGTCTTGGCCAAACCTCGATTCCGCGGCTGGATCCACGTCTACGCAGCAGTGACAGCGGTTGTCGCGGGTACGTCGCTGGTGGCGGCGTCTTGGGTCTTGGGCTCAACCGAAGCCGGGCTGGCGACCCTGCTCTACACGCTCGCTACGGTGCTGATGTTCAGCGTCAGTGCCACCTACCACCGCGTCCGTTGGCAATCCGAGACCGCGCACAAGTGGATGAAGCGGGCGGATCATTCCCTGATCTTCGTGTTCATCGCTGGTAGCTACACCCCGGTGGCGCTGCTGGCAATGCCGGGCCACGTCGGAAAAGTGGTGTTGTCGATTGTTTGGGGCGGCGCAGCGATCGGCGTCCTTTTGAAGATGCTGTGGCCCTCGGGGCCGGCCTGGGTAGGCGTGCCGCTCTACACGCTGCTGGGCTGGGTGGCCGTGTGGTTCATGGCCACGATCCTGCATAACGCCGGTTGGGTCGCGATGGTGCTGCTGTTCGTCGGCGGTGTGGTGTACACGGTCGGCGGCGTTCTCTATGCGCTGCGCTGGCCCGACCCGTGGCCGTCGACATTCGGGTTTCACGAAATTTTTCACGCTTGCACCGCAATCGCGGCGACCTGCCACTACAGCGCCATGTGGTTCGTCGTCTTCTAAACCTCAGGATTTGTAGACGTCGCTTTTGGGCGGCAAACGAAAACGCTTGCCGCCCAAAATGAGATGCCACGGGGGTTGTGGTCAATCGGCGACAAGTGTTTCACGACACACATCCTTACTCAGATGGCTACTGTGGGCTTGGCGCGGGTAATATTGTGTTGTCCGTGCTTGAAGAAACAGAGCGCAGACTGTTTCTCGCGGAATCGTCTTCAATGTCGCTGGCTGACCGGTCTTTAACGAAGCACTCGATCGCTTGACGGCCCCCCGGCGGCCCGTTCGACACAATGTCGCCTTGGTTCTCCAGCGTTAGGAATCCGAACGATGTTGTTACTCATGGTTTTTCTATGGCTTGTCACAGCTCTGTGGGGCATCGCGCACCGGATGAAGGATCGAGCTCCGCACGCCGTATGCCTCGACCGTAAGTGCGCTTGCAACGGTCGCGAGCCCGAGCCCTCCGACGGTACTGCGGACTGAGTCCGCGCTTCGGTGCGACTTTAACGATCAGCGTTGCGCCGGAGAACAATTCGGCCAACGCGTGGCCGATCTGCCGTCGACGCAAAACTGTTCGTTTCCATCAGGGGCCGGCGGGTGCGTTGGGTCCGCCCCGTGGGTACTGAAGCCGTTCTGGTCGTCGCGTTGCTGCCGGTAGCTCCGTGCTCCCACGCTCCTGCCGTGACTCCTCTCCCGGCAGACGTCGCCATCGTGCATGACTTTGCCGCCGCAGGTGACCTGGCTACTGGGACCCGAGACCAGGGTGCTTGCGCCGTAGTAATCTAGGAATTTTCCAGGTGTAGCGCGTGATCTTCCAATGACAGGCAGGGTGGCCGAAACCATCCGGTACACGCCGAACGACCAGGAGTCGACATGCAAATGCCCTCGCCCCGCTGGCTGGCCAGAGTCTCTTTGCCCATGCTCGTTGGCGCCGCTGTGGTCGGTGGCGCTGCGACTGCGACCGCGACCCCCGCTGATGACGCGTATTTGGCACAACTTCGCGCGGCCGGTCTGACGTGGCCACCCAATGCGGACGAGGCGGTCATCGGGGAGGCGCACCTCATCTGCTACGACCTCACCTGGGGTTGGACGCCACAACAGATCGCCGACGACGTTCACTCCCACATGGAGGCAAGAGGTGTGACGCTGCTGGAGACCGGATCGATGGTTAACGCCGCGCACTCGATCTACTGCCCCGGCAATGTCTGCGACGCTCCATCGCTCTGCACATAACGGCATGAACGGTAGCTCCGAGACAACAGCATCGCGGTCCGTGGCGGGCTAGATTGCCCGTATGCGCATTGTTCGCCTCCTCGGTGCCGTGTTGTCGATCCTCTTGGCGGGGCTACTCCTGGCGACCCCCGCCGGCGCGCAACCGCCGGACAAGCTGACCGATCACGTCACCGACAGCAACCGGGTGTTGACGGATTCCGGTCGGGCGTCCGTCAACTCGGCAATCGACCGGCTCAGCCGCGATCAGCACATCCAGCTGTGGGTGGTCTACGTCGACAACTTCAACAGGTTCAAGCCCGAAAACTGGGCCGAGCGCACTCGCGACGCCAGCGGGATGGGCGATCACGACGTGCTGCTGGCCGTGGCCACCAACACCAAGTTGTACACGTTCAACGTGCCGTCGCAGCTGCAAGGGATCCCAACCGACGAGTTAAACACTTTGCGGAGCAACAAGATTGAACCGGCGGTCAGCGAAAAGGACTGGGTCCGTGCCGCGGTCGCGGCAGCTGATGGGTTGAACAAGTCGCCGAATCCGGCGGCCAACGCACCGGCAAATGCTCCGAAGCGGTCATGGTTGCCGATCGCGATCGGGGTCGGTGTCGTCCTCGTTGTAGTGCTGGTCGCTTTCTTGCTCTTCCGCCGAAGTCGCGCGCGGGGCCACTCAGGCGGACAGGGGGCCATCGACGGGCGCGACCTTTCGTTGGGTCAGGCACTATCCACTGCTGACGACAGAGTGCGCCAGATCTCTGACTACGTGACCAAGTATCGGCAGGGCATCGGCACCGAGGCGCAACACCGATTCGACGAGGCGAAAAGGCATCTGGCCGCGGCGCGTGGCAAGCAGTCCAGCAACGAGCAGGAAGCCTTCGCCCACGCGAACGCGGCATCGACGCTGGCCGCGCAGGCACAGACGATGGCAAATGCCGACGTGCTCGCAGCGCACCGCACGCCGCGACGCGGAGGGAGCACATCCAGGCGATGATCGGCGCCGCATCCGAGATCCGATTCCTTCCCCTCGACGCCAGGCGGGTGGCGTACGAGATTCGTGGCGAAGGCCCACCCCTCGTCGTCCCGGCGTGGTGGGTGAGCCATCTCGAATTGGACTGGCAGAGCGCAGGATTCCGGCGGTTCTGGGAAGGCGTTGCGGACGGCTACACGCTGATTCGTTACGACCGCCTCGGCGTCGGCATGTCGGATCGCACGGTGCATGAGTCGGATCTCACCCTCGATATGGAGGTCGCGACGCTGCGCGCGTTGCTCGACGAACTCAACCTCGAGCGTGTCACGCTCATCGGTGGCTCGTGTGGGTGCTGCACCGCAATCGCCTTTGCCGCAGCGTTTCCGGAGCGCGTCGAGCGCCTGGTGCTGTACGGGTCCTACCCGGACGGCTCGGAGATCACGGCTCCGGGGGTGGGCGAGGCGATCATCGGGACGGTCCGTACGCACTGGGGACTCGGCTCGCGCCTACTCAGCGATATCTTCCTGCCCGCCGAAGAATCCGCCGAGCACGAACGGTTCGCGCGGCTGCAACGGGAGGCGGCGACCGCTGACGCCGCGGCGGCGTTGTTAGATCTCGTCTATCGGCTCGACGTACGTGCGCTTCTTCCTCTCGTCGACGTACCGACCACGGTGGTGCACCGTCGCGATGACCGCGCGGTCCCCTTCCGGCTCGGGCGTGAGGTCGCGGCCACCATCCCGGGTGCAAAATTTGTCCCATTGCAGGGGAGCGCGCACTTTTCGTGGCACGGTGATGTCGATTCTGTGGTGCGCGCGTGCCGTGAAGGGCTGGCTTCGGGTAGTTCAGCAACGCACGCGGCAACCGAACCGGCGCAGGTCCTGCTGTCTGGTCGTGAGCGTGAAATCCTCGCCTGCGTCGCGCGCGGTCTCAACGATCGCGAGATCGCCGAGCAGTTGGTGCTGAGCGCGCACACCGTGCACCGCCACGTCGCGAACATTCGCCGCAAGCTGGGTCGCACCTCACGGACGGCCGCAGTCGCCGAGGCCGCGCGCCTGGGACTCTTGTGAGATAGCCGGAACGGGCCATCTCCGCGAGATGGCCGCTTCGAGCGATGCGCGTGAGAGGGCGCCGCTCGTAGATTCGCGACATGACAGAAACCGTTAGCGCCGACATTCAGGTGACCCCGCCGTCGGGGGCGTGGATGCGGATCTTCGCCGCCCTCTACGAACCGTCTCTCTGGGTGGGGGAAATCGCCGGCATGCGCCGCAGGCGACGCGCGCTGCTGGGTGACGCCCGCGGCCGGGTCGTCGAGATCGGCGCGGGAACGGGCCTCAATATCGGGCTCTATCCCGACGGCATCGGCGAACTCGTGCTCACCGAGCCCGACGCACCGATGCGCCGAAAGCTCACGCGTCGCTTGGCGCGGGACGGTCGTATCGCACGGATCGTCGACGCCACTGCTGAGCGTTTACCGTTCGCCGATGCGTCCGTGGACACCGTTGTCTCGACCCTCGTACTCTGCACCGTGCCTGACCCTGAGCGCAGTTTGCGCGAGATAGCCCGGGTGCTCCGCCCGGATGGTCAGCTGCTGTTCGTCGAACACATACGGGCGAGCTCGCGATTCCTCGCGGCATGCCAGGACTACCTGTTTCGCCCCTGGCGTGGCTTCGCCGGCGGATGCTGCTGCAACCGAACGACTTTGGAGCTCATGCGGACGTGCGGGTTCACCGTCGCAGCCGAAGCCGCCGTGTGGCGCGGCATGCCGGCGATCGTGCGTCCGATCTTTGTCGGGCGGGCGACTCGGTGAACTGTTATTGCTCTGAGGAGCAGCCGCATCGCGCCTAACCCCGGCCCGTGGGCAGCTGTCCTTCAAAGCGCGAGTCACGTTGGGCCCCTACGTCACTGAGCATGCGCAACGAAAGTATCCGGCCACCGATCTGCACGTAGGAGCCGGGGCGCCATGTCGCGGGCTGCCAGGGAGCAAGCCTGGTCCAACCCTGCTGGGCAGGTTCGCGCACAAAGACCCCGTTGGTGGAGTCACGGTCGACGAGAACCACCTCTGCGTTGACAATCCGCACTTCCACATGGGCACGGGACATCCGGCCCGCGTGATCATCGATCGGCACGGGATGAAGTCCCTGGCGCACGGCATCCGAACTTTGTGGGTCTCGTCCGATGACGCAGTCTCGGTCGATCTCGAATCGGGAGCCATCCTCTAGGAAAACCCACGGTCGCGAATGGGATTCGATCCGTGGATCAGAAATTCTGCTGCTGGGTGCGGACGCTTGGGGCTGCGGTGCCGACACGGCGCGCGGCGACCAGATGACGGCGCCTTGCCCCGGCACGGTTCCCCCGGTGAGCTTGTAAACGCCATTCGAATCAGCGGAGGCGCGCGGTCGCTGGATCCATTCGTCGACCGTGATGACCGCGGCAACCGCCGGCACGGGCACGGACCGGTGCAGCAGCCGTCCGCGGCCGTGCAAGAGGGTCTCTTCGATGCGGTTGTCGAGCGCGACGGTCACACTGCCACAAAGCAATATCTCGAGACCTGCCGGTGTGGGCATGACGATGCCGATGTCCACCAGTGTGTGCGTCCAGGGTTCCCGCGAGAGTTTCGCGAATGCACTGACCAACTTCTGCGGGTCGGTTCGCCCGACCATGTCGACCATCGCTGCCATCTGCTGCGCTGCGGTCGACTGTTGGGTCAGCGGTGTTCGATCACGATGTGCCACAACGATAACCGTGCCGTTGACATTGGCCACCAGGTGCTGACCGGGAATGACCTCGACCTCGCTAAGCGGCGGCGCCGGCGGGCGTCCGACCGCGACGGGTTCCTGAACAACTGGCGGCGCGGCCGGAACCGGGACCTCGGGTGTCGGTGCCACCGGCGCTGCCGCAGGCACCACTTCCACCGCATCCGACGGGCCTTCGCTGATGCCGATGCGAGAGTGCAGCCAGCGCAACGGCTTTGGCGCCCACCAGTTGAGGTCGCCGGCGACCTGCAGGAATGCCGGGACGACGATGCCGCGAATGACCGTCGCGTCGATGACGACGGCCAGTGCCGTGCCGATGCCGAACATCTTCATGAAGGACAGCCCGTTGGCGAACGAGATCAACGTGATCGTCAACAGCAGTGCGGCGCTGGTGACGATTCGGCCCACCCGGCCCAGTCCGATGACGGTGGAAGCGGTGTTCGACAATCCCGAGTCGCGGGCCTCCTTGATGCGGCTGAGCAGGAAGATCTCGTAGTCGACGGACAAGCTGAATGCGATCGCGCAGAGCAGTACGACCATCGACGGGTTCAGCGGCGCGGGAGTGATGCCCAGCAGTGCGGCGCCGTGGCCTTCTTGGAAGATCCAGACCATCACGCCCAGAACCGCGCTCAGCACAAGAAGATTCAGCAGCAGGGCCTTGACCGGCACCACCACACTGCCCGTGAACAGGAACAGCAGAATGAATGTGGAAACGGCAATCAGGCTGATTGCCAACGGAAGCCGATCGGCGATCGCAGCACGACTGTCGATCAACGTGGCGGTCGGACCACCCACCTCGACCTGATGGCCGGTGATCTTTGTGCGGATGTCACGCACGAGGTGTTGCGCGGTGTCTGAGTCGGCCTGAACCGACAAGTAGACGAATGCGTAACTGGCGCCGCTGACCTCGGGCTTCGGCCCAGCGGGCTGGCCGTGTTCATACCTACCGATAGGGCCGGTGACCAGGACGACACCGTCCATTTTCGACACCTCGGGAGCAAGGTTCTGCAGCACGCCGGCGTCGTTGCGGGTTACCAGCGTGATCGACTGCGAGGGGTCGAGCTGAAAGTCCTTCTGCAGCGATTCGGCCACTAAACGTGCATCGGAGTCCGTCGGCAGCGCGCGCTCATCCGGTGTTGTGTACTGGGTGCTGAGGAAGGGAATCCCTAATCCCAACAACACTGCGACCACCGGCAATGCATAGAGGAGCGGGTGTCGTGTCACCACCTCGGCGAAACGTCGCCAGAACAGCGAATCGGCCGAGGGCGACACTTTGCGCCGGATGATCGACAGCGAATCGACACGCTTGCCGAGCAGCGCCAGCAATGCGGGCAGCACGACGATCGCGCTGAACGCGGACAGAATCACCGTGGCGGTTGCCGAAATACCGACCGAGCGCAGGAAGTAGGTGGGAAACACCAGCAGGCTGATCATCGCCAAAGTGACTGTGGCAGCGCTGAACAGGATGGTGCGCCCGGCGGTGGTGACGGTCGCGATGATGGCCGCGTGATGCTCCTTGCCTTTGGCGCGCTCTTCACGGAACCGCGACACCATCAGCAGGCCGAAGTCGATGGACAACCCAAGGCCGAACGCGGTTGCCACGGTGAGAGCGTGCACCGACACATCGGTGATCGTCGTCAGCAGCAGCAACACCGACAGGGTGGAGACGATGGAGATGACGCCGACCACTATCGGCAGTAATGCGGCGACCAGTCCGCCGAACACGACGACCAGCACGGCCAACGAGATGGGCACCGCAATGCTCTCGCTGGTCTTGAGGTCGTGTTTGACCTTGTCCCGGATCTCTTGCTGCACCCCGAGGGAGCCGCCGGCCCGCACGTTGACGTTCGGGTCCTTGGGCAGGCCGGCGATCAGCCGCTTGGCCGTTTCGGAGGCTTCGTCCGCGGTTCCCCCGACGTGCACGAGCATGAGGCCGGAGCGGCCGTCCTTGCTGCGCAGGTCGCCGGCGCCGTCGTCGCTGAAGGATCGGGTGACCTTGGCTTTTGGTTCGGTCGCGACGAGTTTCAGCACTTGATCCCGCACTGCCGTGACGCCTGGGCTCTCAACGTTGCCCTCGCGCGGGACCAGTTGGATGACCAGATTCGAGGTGGTGCCGAAATGCTGATCGAGGTATTCGTCGGCTTGCGACGATTCTGATGCCGGGTCGGTGTTTCCGCCTGTGCCCAGCTGTTTAGAGACCGAGCTACCGAGTGCGATGCTGCTGCCGAGCAAGATCAGGACGACCGCCAACATCAGCTTGGGATGTCGCACGGTGAATGCGGCCAGTCGGCTCAACATGTCAGGGCCTTCCCCGGGCGGGTGATCGTCATGCTGATCTCAGGAGTATGCCGTGTTTGCTGCGACGCTGGCCACGTTCACGTCGGACACGACTCACCAATGCTGGATAGCTTCGCCAATATCCACTTAACTGCCGACATGTACATCAGCCCGGTCAGTGTTCTGACGTCCACCGCCGCCATCGGTAGCGCCGCCGTCGGCGGCCTGTTCTTCGCGTTTTCCAGCTTCGTGATGCGTGGTCTGAACCGCATCAATCCGGTCGATGCGATCATCGCGATGCGCGGCATCAACGCTGAGGCACAGGTGAACGCGCCGTTCCTGTCGTTGTTCTTCGGCTCGGCCCTGGCCGCACTGGTCGTCGGCGTCATCGCGGTAGTACAGCTACGCAAACCCGGCAGCGCATTCCTGCTCGCCGGTGCAATTCTGGCGGTCGTAGCGGTTCTCGTCACCGCCGCTTTCAATGTGCCGCTGAACAATCAGCTGGACAGCGTCACCACGACGGCGGATCCCGCCGGGGTGTGGCGCGCCTACGCGGACCCATGGACCTGGTGGAACCACATCCGCACCGTCTGCCCGTTGATCGGTGCGGTGCTGCTCACTGTCGGGCTCGGACGGCGCTAGAGCGAAAAGGCAATCCGGAAAGCGCAATAGCGATCCGATTAGCGCCGCAAACCGCGGCGGAAGGAAGGCGGCCGTTGCGCGACGGTTAGGTTGAGCGCAATGGGCAACTTTGTCTCGAAAGGTCAAGACCCCGAGCAATCCGCATTCGGCTGGCAGAGCCGGCACGCGTTGGTGGGCCGCGTGCACGAACAGGTCGACGAGCTGGCAGCAGCCCGCGACCAGATGGAACACCTGGTTCGGGTCATCGTCGAGATCGGTTCAGACCTGGACCTGGACGTGACGCTGCACAGGATCGTTAAAGCGGCGATGGAATTGACCGGTGCCCGATACGGCGCGTTGGGTATCCGCGGATCCGACGGCACCTTGACTACCTTTGTTCAGTCGGGAATCCAGGGCGACATGGCACGCCAACTCGGCAACGTGCGTGTGGGAGACGGGATCCGCCTTGACGACGTGGGCGCTCACCCACAGGCCATCGGGCTGCACGCGCACGACCCGCCGCTGCATGCTCTCCTCGGCATACCGATCACCGTGCGCGGAGCTGACTTCGGCAGCCTGTACCTGGTCGACGACCGGCCCGGTCTGGTCTTCTCCGAATTCCAAGAAACCGCCGTGCGTGCGCTGGCGACGGCGGCTGCCGCCGCCATCGACAACGCGAGGCTGTTCGCGCGTGAACGTGAATCGGCGAAATGGACGAATGCCAGTCGCGAAATCACGACCGCACTGCTTTCCGGCGACCCGCAGAACGGGCCGTTGCAGCTCATCGTGAACCGCGCGTTGGAATTGGCCGACGCGGAGCAGGCGATTTTGCTGATTCCCGCAGAACCAGACCTGCCGGCCGATGAAGTGGACACCCTGATCGTGGCTGCGACGGCGGGCAGGTACTCCTCGGAAGTGATCGGTCGCCAGGTCCCCATGGCCGGCTCCACCACCGGCGGTGTGGCGCGCCGCGGTCTGCCGTTGATCACCGATTCCTTTGCCTACCCGATCGAGGGGTTCACCGATGTCGGTGAACGTCCGGCGATCGTGATGCCGTTGATTGCCCAGGATGCGGTGCTCGGCGTGATCGCTGTCGCGCGCCACCCGCAACAGCCGTCCTTCGGCAACGACTACCTCGAACTTGTCAGTGACTTCGCCGGGCACGCCTCAATCGCACTGGCTCTGGCGGCAGGTCGCGAACACGCCCTCAACCAGGAACTCGCGCAAGCGGACACGGTGGAAGAGGCATTGCATGTCGCGGCAGAGGAACTGCGGCGACTCTGGCGGGCGCGTCGCGTTCTGGCCATCACGTTCCCTTCCGGCAGGTCATCCGCCGGAACCAACTACGGGCCCCCGCGGATCGTGTCGGTCGGCGAGTCCGTCGAGTGGCTTGACTTGCCGTCCGAAACTCAGCAGATGTTGTACGCATTGCGCGACGGCGACCTGCTGACACCCAATACGTCGAGGCCCGGGACGGCAGGCATTGCGCTGCAGCACCCCGAAGGAGTCCTCGTCGTCTGGATCGATCTGACCGAGCAACGGCCGTTCAATCTGGAAGACCAGACTCTGCTGACGGTCCTCGGGGGCCGCCTGGGACAGGGACTGCAGCGGGTCTACCAGGTCGACCAGCAGCGCGAGACCGCGCTGGCGCTCCAACACGCGATCCTGGGCCCCGCCCATCTCCCGGCCGGATTCGTGGCGCGCTATCAGGCCGCGAGCCGGCCATTGCAGGTCGGCGGCGACTGGTACGACGTCATCGACCTGGACGACGGGCGCATTGCTCTGGTCGTCGGCGACTGCGTAGGCCATGACCTCGCCGCCGCTACCGTCATGGGCCAGGTCCGCAGCGCTTGCCGGGCACTGCTCTTCGAAAACCCCAGCCCGGGCGCCGCGCTACAAGGGATGGACCGCTTCGCTGCCCGGTTGCCAGGTGCCCAATGCACCACCGCCGTCTGTGCGGTGCTCGATCCCGAGACCGGCGAGCTGGAATATTCCAGCGCCGGGCACCCGCCGCCCCTGCTGGTCCACGCCGACGGCACCACGCAGATCCTCGACGATGGCCACACCATTGCGTTGGGAGTGCGGCGCGACTGGCCGCGACCGGCAGCCCGGGTGACCTTGCCGGCACGCGCGACGCTGGCGCTCTACACCGACGGTCTGGTCGAACGACGTCGCAAGACCTTGGAGGACGGCATCTCCCGCCTCGCGTCTGTCGTGCAGGGTGCCCAGGCCAGCACGCTGGACGAGTTGGCCAACGAGGTCATGTCCGACCTCGCGCCGAGCAGCGGTTACCAGGACGACGTCGTGCTACTTCTGTATCGCCACCCCGGCCCGCTGGAGCTGGAATTTCCCGCCCAAGCCGGCCAACTTGCCGCCACTCGCAGCGCCCTGCGTGACTGGTTGACCAAGGCCAGCGTGCAGCCCGAGCAGTCCATGAAGGTGCTCATCGCCGCCGGCGAAGCAGTCTCCAACGCCATCGAGCACGGTCACCGCGACCGTCCGGAAGGCACCATCACCCTGGGCGCGATCGCACTCAGCGATCGGGTGCAGCTGACCATCACGGACACCGGCTCGTGGAAAGCTCCGCGGCAGGTCGCTGACGTCCAGCGCGGTCGCGGCATCGGCTTCATGCGTCAGCTGATGCAAGACATCACCATTGACACGGACGACACTGGAACCACCGTTCACCTATCCGCGAGGATCACCTGATGTCAACGTCGCTCACACTGGACACCGCACGCAGCGAGGACGGCAGGCTCGTGCTGACCGCAGCGGGGGAGGTCGACCTGAGCAACATCGACGCGTTCAGTCAGGCGCTCGTCGCTGCCAGCGCCGAGGCCGCGAGCGGCGGCCAAAGACTCACCGTCGATCTCAGTGCCGTGGAATACCTCGACAGCGCTGCTATCAACGCTCTGTTTTCCCGCGCCGACGACATTGAGCTCATCGCCAACCCCTTGCTGTCATCCGTGTTCGCCGTGAGCGGCCTGGATGAGCTGGTCAGGATTGAATCCGTGTCGCCGAAAGAGGAAGCCTGATCGATCGCTCATGTTTCGAACGCATGTGCGATGGATACTCGAGTTGGATGACTGACAGCATTCAACAAGCGCCGCAGGAAAATCCCGAGAAAGATCCGTCCGACTGGGTCACCGGCGATGAGCCGATGACCGGTCCACAGCGCAGTTACTTGGAAACACTGGCCCAGGAGGCCGAGCGCGAGGTTCCCGGCGACTTGACCAAAGCAAAAGCCTCGGAGCTCATCGACGAATTGCAGCGGCAAACGGGTCGGGGTGTCAGCTGAGCTCTCAAATCAAGAACCTCTAGCCCTCGGGTAGCGCTCTGGCACGATGAGGCAGTGCCGGCACGGTCGTCAGAGGTCGAGCTTGCCGGCGAAAGCCGTTCCGGGGCACGTTGGCGGGGCAACCCGTGGCGCGGTGGCGTCATATCCTTCGTCGTCTACCTAGTCGGGGCCGTCATCTGCACAATCGGCGCCTGGCGCGACCCGACATCGGGTTGGGCCGGAACCTGCTGCGATCAGGACCAGACAATCTGGTACCTCGGTTGGACACCGCACGCGCTCGCCAACGGCCTCGATCCGTTCGTCACGACCCAGATCGGTGCGCCCGATGGCGTGAACCTGATGTGGAACACTCCGATGACGCTGCTCGGGCTCCTCGGCTGGCTCCCGGCGAAAATCGGCGGACCCGTCTTCGCTTTCAACGTGCTGATGGTGGTTGGCATCGCCCTCGGCGGCTTCACCGCCTGGCTCGCGATCCGCCGCTGGACCGGCGACGGGTCCGGCCCTCTGGTCGGTGGCGCGGTCTACGCGTTTTCGCCGTACGTCGCGTCCCACGCAGCACTGCACCTGAACCTCGCCACGGCCTGGGTTGCGCCGCTATTGCTCATCGTGCTCGACGAGGTCTTGGTGACCCGGCGTCGACCGCCGTGGCAAGCGGGGATGGCGCTGGGCGTCCTCGGCGCGGCCCAATTGTTGATCACCGAGGAGATGCTCGCGACGAGCGCCGTGGCGGCGGGAGTGCTGGTCTGCGTCTTGGCGGTGGCGCGCCGCGACGGGCAGGTCGCAACGCGTTGTCGCGACGGAGCGGCCCGACTCATCCCCGCGCTCGGGGTCGCCGCGATGATGTTTCTCGTGCTCGCGGCGTGGCCGCTCGCTGTCCAGTTCTTTGGGCCGCAACGGATCAGCGAGCGGGTTCAGGACCCCAGGACATTCTCGACCGATCTGCTGAACCTCGTCCTGCCGACTCCATACCAACTGGCCGCCCCCGCGGCGGCGACGCGAATTTCCCACCAATTCAGCGGTCTCTACCACGAGGCGACCGCCTACCTCGGCGTGCCGCTGCTTGTGCTTCTCGTCGTCGCGGCGGTGCGGCAGTGGGAGGACCTACGAATCCGCGTCGCCAGCGTCACCGGGGTGCTGCTGCTCGTGCTTTCCTTCGGGCCATGGCTGCATGTTGGCGGGAAGGTTCTCCGCATCCCGCTGCCGTGGCTGCCCTTTGAAAAGCTGCCGCTCTTGAAACATGTTCTGCCGGGCCGCTTTACGCTTTTCGTCTGGCTCGCGGTCGCCGTGATCATCGGGCTCGTCATCCGACGGGCGACCACCGTTGCTGCGCGACCGGCCACGCAGTGGTTGCTGGCCGTGGTCGTGACGCTGGTACCGATCCTCCCGGCTCCGTTGGATCGGATGCCGGCCTACACACCCACCTACTTCCGCGAGTGGGCGAGCCATCACATCGGGCCCGACGAGATCGTCCTCGTGGCACCGTATTCCATCGACGGGGAACTGACCGCACCCATGCGATGGGCTGCCGAGACCGGCTACGGACTGCGAATGGCCGAGGCCTACGCGTACATGCCGCAACCGGATGGCGGGACGGCGTCCGGGCCGCCGCCAACACGGCTTTCCTTGATCATGCGAGCGATTCAGAGTGGCAAGGACGCGCCGCCGGCGCGCGGCGAGGTCCGCGCACAGGTCGCCGCCAACCTGCAGTACGGGGACATTCGTCATGTGATCGTCGGGCCTATGCAGCACTGGGAGGCGATGCTCGCGTTTTTCACCGACCTCTTCGGGCGGGCGCCCGAGCGGGTGGGCGGCATCGCGATTTGGCGGGACGTCAACGCCTGGGGTGTGGTCGGAGCGCCAGCCTAGCTGGTGGCGTACGTTGACAGCTTCATCTTTCGCGTATCCAATGATGCTGCCTGACAAAGAAATCCCCGAGGTTGGGAGAGCATTCACATGCGCATCGGAATGATGGTCGGTTCGGACAAGGAGCGTTCCCGCACCGACCGTCTGCCCGGCTTGCTGGCCGACGCCGCCGCCGCGGAGAGTGCGGGATTTTCGTCGTTCTGGATGCCGCAGGTCCCCGGCTACCTCGATGCGATGACCGCGGTGGCGCTGATCGGCCAAGTGACGCAACGTATCGAACTCGGGACGGCGGTGGTGCCGATCCAGACCCGGCACCCACTGATCATGGCGCAACAGGCATTGACGACGGACGCCGCGTGCGGTGGCCGATTCACCCTCGGGTTGGGCCCATCGCATCACTGGATAATCCGCGATCAATTGGGGCTTGCCTACGACAAGCCCGCCCATCTGGTGCGCGACTATCTCGACGTGTTGGCGGCGGCATTTGCGGGGCCCGGCGCAGTTCAGGTCGAGAATGCGACCTACCGGGTCAATGGGTCTATCGACGTTGCCGACACGGCCGGGACGACGATTCTGCTTGCCGCACTTGGACCTACGATGCTGCGCATTGCCGGTGAGCGGGCAGGCGGCACCATCCTGTGGATGGCGGACGAACGTGCGATCGGCGATCACGTCGCCCCGCGCATCAATGCGGCGGCGACTGCTGTCGGTCGGGATGCGCCGCGGATTGTCGCCGGTGTGCCGGTCGCGCTCTGCGCCAGCAGCCAGGTGGACGACGCTCGGGCTTATGCCAGCGACATTCTGGGTCACGCGGATTTCTCGCCGAACTACGTCCGCCTGCTGGAACAAGGCGACGCGCAGGATGTCGGCGACACCATGGCCGTCGGCGACGAATCCGCAGTGCTCGCGCGGTTGCGTCGCTATCGCGACGCCGGCGTGACAGATCTCGCGACACGAATTGTGCCGCTGGGCGACGATGCGGCGGCGCGCACGGCGTCGCGACTGCGGACCCAGGAGTTACTCGCCTCGATCTGCCCCGAGCTCTAAATCCTTGCTGCGGGCGATGTTTTCCACGATGATCTGACAGGCCGTGTCGTAGAAGGCACTGATCAAGGTAGAGAAGGAGAGCTCGAAGGGATAGATCATGTGGACGGCCAGCGGATCCAGGTTCCAGCCGGGCAGGATCGGCACGATGCTGCCGTCGCGCAGTTCCGTGGTGCAGATGATCTGAGTCGGCATGGCTCCGATCCCGAGGCCCTGCAAGATGTACTGCTTGCACACCTGAAAGTTATTGGCGCGGGCACGTACCGGAGGTGACAACTCGTATCGTCGCTTGTACCGGCTCACCGTGAGTTTGCGCGGACCACCGAACCCGAAGTCGATGAAGGGCAGGTCATTCAACTGGGTCGGCACCGTGATGGGCGCCGTCAGTCGACTCACGAAATCCGGTGACGCGCACAGAAACAGCTTCAGATCAAAGACTTTTCGCGCGATAAGCGTGGAATCCTGCAGTGGTCCCGGGCCGAAGACGACGTCGAAGCCGTCTTTGATCGGGTCGACCATGTTGTCGACCAATCGGATGTCCAAGCGCGACTGGGGATATCGCTGCAGAAACGTGGCCCCCACCCGGGATGCATAATCGATGCCGACGAATACCGGTATCGCAACCCGCAATTCGCCCTGCGGTTCCTGCTTGCTGCTCTCGACCAGGGCGCGCACGCCGTTGGCCTCGGACAGGATGTTCACGGCGTGGTGGTACACCTTCTCGCCGAGATCGGTGACGGTGAGCTGATGGGTGTTCTTGCGCAGCAGCTTGATGCCGAGGTCGGATTCCAGTTTGGTCAGTTTGCGGCTGACCGTGGATTTCGGTAGGCCCAGCAACGCGGCCGCCTTCGACAGGCTGCGGCTTTCAACGACCTTGCCGAATATGAGCAAGGCATCGAGGTCGAAGGACGGCTTCTGTTCCATGGGCTTGTTCCAACTATGCAACAGGGTGTTGCGTTTTTGCGGCTGTTTTGATCATTTCCGCAGCTGTTAACGTCGGCGCAGGAGGGCCTCATGAGTCACAACAGCCTGGTGACCAAACCCGCAAGCGGACGTTGGACCGACGCGTATCCCGAACTCGGCCGCGGGCCGGTCTCGCTCGAAGACTGCGTATCCGAAGAATTCTACGAAAAAGAACGCGAGCATGTCTTCAAGAAGACCTGGCTCTACGTCGGGCGGGTCGAACGAGTTCCGCGCTCTGGCAGCTACTTCACCCGCGAGCTGAAGGTGCTGAATACCTCGATCATCATCGTGCGCGGGAAAGACCAGGTGATCCGCGCTTTTCACAACATCTGCCCGCACCGCGGCAACAAGATGCTGTGGGAAGACGATCCATTCCAAGAGGTGTCTGGCCGCGCACCCTTGCTGTATTGCCGATTCCACGGCTGGCGCTACAAGCTGGACGGCTCGCTGCACTCACCCACACGTAAGGATCTGTTGCTGGACTTCGACGCCGAAAGCTGCCAGGTGCCGTCGGTGCAGTGCGAAGTGTGGGAAGGCTTCATCTTCATCAACGTCAACCCCCACAACACCGAGTCGCTGCGTTCGTTTCTCGGGGAGCTGGCTGAAGGCATCGAGGGCTATCCGTTCGAGGGCCCGCATCAGGTCTTCAAGTTCTCCGCCGAGTTGCAGTGCAACTGGAAGATCTTCGTCGACGGATTCGCGGAGAGCTATCACGGGCCGTACTTGCACGCCACCTCGTTCGGCAGCGTCACCGCCGAGGCCAGAGATGCACTGGACAAGCCGAATCCGTTCACCGACGCACTGGCCTACCAACTGAGCGGCCCGCACCGGATGTTTTCGTTCTCCGGAGAGCCATCGCGAAAGACCCCGTACTCCAAGCCGATCGAGTGTGTGATGGAGGCAGGCGCCGCGGGACCCTGGAACAAGAAAGTCGATAGGGGTCCCATGCCGACCGGCATCAATCCGACCCGCTCCGAGAAGTACGGCTTCGATTCGTTCCAGTTCTTCCCGAATTTCGTCATCATCTTCGGGTCGTCCGGGTTCAGCACCCACGCGCACTGGCCCACCGGCCCGCACTCGCACCGATTCGAAGCCGAGATGTTCTATCAGCCGCCGAAGACGCATAAGGAGCGGCTCGGCCAAGAGCTCACCGTGACCTATCTCAACGACATCATTCTCGAAGATGCGAGTCCTTCGGAGGGACTGCAGTCGATGCTCAATAGCGGTGTCCTGAAGAACTTCACGATGAACGACGAAGAAATCCTGCTTCGTCATCTGCATAAGGTCGTCGGCGACTACGTCGAGGCCGGCGAAAAAGCCAAAGCAGGTCAACGATGAATCCGATTCTGCCGAAGGGGTTTTCGTCTCTCGAGCACTTGGTGCCGCAGTGGGCAATCGAGGACGGCCACCAGCGTTACGTCAAACGGGTCAACAGCACCATGGAAGAGATCCGGGCGTTCTACGACGAGGTGTTTCCGCACGCCGAGGAAGCCGTCGCCTACATCGACAAGTTCGATTATTCCGAACCGCTGCCCGACGACGTCGCAAACCTGCGCAACCTGCTCTACTCGCTGATCACCGTCTCGTTGGCAGTCGAGTTATGGAAGCAACCGCGGGTGAAGCATTCGGCCAACACCATTCTCACGAGGGTCAGTTGATGGGATTCAGCTCGGCGCAACTGGAAATCGTCAACCTCACGCCCAGTATCGGCAGTGAGATCAGGACCGACCTCGACACGCTGCTGAGCGGCCGCGAAGCTGCCACGATCCGCGAGGTTCTCGAGCAGCGGGGTGTGCTGTACTTCCGCGGGCTGGATATCAGCGATGAAGAACAGGTCGCCATCGCCAGAACCCTGGGTACCCTGGTCGCCAACGAGGGCCAAGGAGGCATCAACAAGATCTCGCTCGACGAGAAGGTGAACCAGCGCGCGAAATACCTTCGAGGCTCGATGTTTTGGCACTTCGACGGTTCCTTACAACCGTTGCCGAACCTGGCCACACTGCTGCGGGCGGTCAAGCTCTCCGATACGGGCGGTCAGACCGAATTCTGCAATACCTACGCGGCTTACGAGGACTTGCCAGAGTCGGAGAAGCAGGCGATAGCGGACTTGCGCGTAGTGCACAGCGCGGAGCGCTCGCAGTACTACGTCACCCCGGAGATGAGCTACGAAGAGGTGACGTTCTGGCAGAAATCGGCCACCAAGTCTTGTCCGATCGTGTGGACGCATCAATCCGGCCGCAAGTCGCTGTTGCTTGGCGCGACATCCGACTATGTCGTCGGGTTACCGGTGGAAGAAAGCCGCGCTCTGCTTGCCCGCCTTCGAGATTGGGCCACTGCACCGAAGTACGTCTACCAGCATGAGTGGCAGTCCGGTGATCTGCTCATCTGGGACAACACCGGCACCATGCACCGAGTGTTGCCGTATTCGGTCGACAGCGGCCGTCTGATGCACCGAACCATCCTGGCGGGCGAAGAACCGCTGCAATGAAGCTCGGTATCGCCACTCCGGTCGTCACCAATGTCGGTGGAGCGCCATTGGAGTGGGAGCAGGACGCCGGAGTGGAGGAGATCGGCCGCGTCGCCGAAGTCGCGGATCAGCTCGGCTACCACCACATGACGTGCAGCGAGCACATCGGCCTGCCGTCAACCGAAACGAACCGCCGTGGGGCCCGGTACTGGGACCCACTTGCTACGTTCGGCTTCGTGTCCGCGCGCACCAAGCGAATTCGGTTGGCCACCATGACGTTGGTGTTGGGATATCACCACCCACTGGCGATCGTGAAGCGTTACGGCACGCTCGATCACGTCAGCAACGGGCGGCTCATCCTCGGTGTCGGCGTCGGCTCACTCAAAGAGGAGTTCGACCTTCTCGGAGCATCTTTCGAGGACCGCGGACCTCGCGGTGATGACGCTCTGAGGGCGCTGCGTGCTGCGCTGCCAAGCCGTGAGCCGGCTTACGAGGGGGAGTTCTATTCGTTCGGTGGGCTCACCGTCGATCCGTGTGCGCTACAGCCGCATCTGCCGATCTGGGTCGGCGGCCGCACGAAGCGGTCGTTGCGCAGGGCGGTCGCGCTCGGCGACGGATGGTGTCCGTTCTACGTATCGATCGAAACCGCCGCGGAGTGGCTGCGCGCGTTCGACCTGCCGCCCGGTTTCGAGGTGGTCATGCCTGCCGATCAGCCCCTCGATCCGGTCGGAAAGCCGGACTCAACGCGAGAAACGCTGCAGGCGCTGGCGACTGGTGGCACGACAACCCTGTCCGCCCGCTTCGTCCACACCTCCCTGGCGCACTACCTCGAGCAACTGCACGCCTTGACCGAACTACAGCGCGAGGTTTTCGGCGCCGACGTCGTCAGACAGGAGTAGAGCCGACGCTATGACCCAAGTGACTGAGGTGTACTACGACCCGTGGGACGCCGCCCTCAACGCCGATCCCTATCCGATGTTTCGGCGCATACGCGAGAATGCGCCGCTGTACTACAACCCCGAACACGACTTCTATGCACTGAGCCGCTTCGACGACGTCAACCGCGCACTGGTGGACCACCAGACCTTCAGTTCTGCGCGCGGCGTCGTGCTGGAGATCATCAAGGCAGACATCGAAATACCGCCGGGTCTACTGATTTTCGAGGACCCACCGATACACGACATCCATCGCAGCTTGCTGTCCCGCGCGTTTACGCCGCGCAAGATCAATGCCCTTGAGCCCAAGATCCGCGAATTCACCCAGCGCTGCCTGGACCCACTGATCGGCGGAGACCGGGTGGACTTCGTGAAGGATCTCGGTGCAATCATGCCGCTGCGGGTGGTGGGCATGCTGTTCGGCATCCCGGAGGACTATCAGCGCCGAGTGCAGGAGGACGGCGAGAAGTTCGTCCGCACCGAGCGAGGCGGCCGAATGACCGACAATCACGCCAAGCTCGCCGACGGAGAGATCTTTGCCGACTTCATCGATTGGCGCGCAACACATCCCGCCGACGATTTGACGACCGAGTTGCTGAACGCCGAATTTACCGATGAGAAGGGCACCACCCGAAAGCTGCACCGCGATGAACTGCTGATGTTCATGAAAGTCGTTGCTGTCGCCGGTTCAGAGACCACCACGCGGTTGATCGGTTGGTCCGGGAAGCTGTTGTCCGAAAACCCTGACCAGCGACGGCTATTGGTCGATGACCGATCACTGCTGCCCGGCGCCATCGAGGAGATCCTGCGCTTTGAGCCACCCGCGCTGCAGGCGGCCCGGTACGTCACTCGTGACATCGAGTTGCACGGTACCACCGTGCCCGAGGGCAGTTCGATCCTCACTTTGATCGGGGCCGCCAACCGCGATGAAGCGCGGTTCGGCGAGAACGCCGAATCATTCGATGTGACGCGTGCGCCGCGCCAGCATCTGACGTTCGGTATCGGTGCGCACTACTGCCTCGGCAATGCACTGGCACGTATCGAGGGCCGAATCGCATTGGACGAGATCATGAACCGCTTTCCCGACTGGGAAGTCGACCTGGACGCCGCGGTCTTTTCGTCCTCGTCAGCGGTGCGTGGCTGGGACAGCATGCCGGCTCACGTTTGAGACGTGCTCCACCGTGCGTCGAGTTCGGCGAACGCGTCGTCAAGGTCCTCGGGATCGAACGTCACCGTGTCATGTATGAGGCCGCTGTCGTCCACTTCCGTGACTCGGCACACTTCAATGGAGACCTGCCCGTCCGCGTCATCGATGTTGCGATAGCACTCGCGGATCAGCGAGAGGCGGGAACCCCTGGTGGCAATCGGCTGCACTTCTAACTTCCAGTTGCTGGGTAGGGTTTCGAACAGGGCGTGCGCCACCTGCCATCGTGCTTGACCTTTTAGCGAGTTAAGCAGGCCTTTTCGGCGGTCCTCGTAGGTGCCGTCCGCATCGGCGAGAGCAATGAAATCGTCCAGGTGGCGGTGATTGAACATATCGGCAGCGCGGACCCAGGCCTGCGTCGCAGCATTCTCGACGATCGACGCTTGGCTTGCCGCGTTCTGTGGTCTGCGCGACTGTGAACTCAGTTCCTCGAAACCGGCGACAGCGGCGTCCATCTCAGACTCATTGAAAAGCTCGCAGCGGTCGACTCGACCCCCGTTGACAGTAACGATCGCCAGGTCCCGCCATTCGGCGTCCATGCCGTGTTGAGACGTCCCGTGGGACGCCTGTGTGACGATTGCCCCTAGGTCGGTGAGTCGGTGCACGACCTCGATGCGGGTTCGGAACTCAGGTGTGAGCCGCCAATTCTCGCGAAGGTACGCCGTCAGATCGCCGGCCTCGATTGTCGCGCGCAGCCTGTGGTCTACCAGCACCCAATCCTGTTTCGCCTCAGGGATAGTTGCTCGGTTGATCGCGTCGTAGGACTCCGCGATTGCCGACCAGACGTGGGAATGGGCGGCCGCTTCGTCGGCGAGATATCGAGTGTCCAGCTCCTTGAAGGCGGCGTCGAGATCTTCGCGGTCGTACGTGACGACCCCGGCAATCCGCCCGGCGGCGTCGAGCTCGTATATCTGTAGGACGTCGAATTGGACGTCGCCGGGTCGCTCGTCATTGCCCAGATGAGCCCGAATGAGGACAAGACGCTCACCACGGGTCGCGATGGCTACGGACAACGTGTACGTGATGCCGATGACGCCGACGGACGCCCGCAGATCGGCGATGGCGGCGTCCCTGCCGCGCAGGATTCCGGCGTTCACGACCCGCCGGCGATCTTCGTTGGATACGTCCTCGGTCATCATCTCGGTCATCGCATTCCAGTCGCGGGACTGCAGAGATGCCCGGAAGCGTTGAGCCATTCGGCTTGCCGCGTTTTCCAACCGCTGCGCTTTGGGGTGCAGTTCCTCGAAGCGTGCTAGTGCGTCGTCCAGGTGTGCTTCGTCGAACATCTCACAGCGGCTGAGCAGATCGCCGTCGACCATAAAGATGTCGGTTATGCGCCACTCAGCGTCGAAGCCGTCGTGTGAAGTCCCACTCGCGACATGAGTGACGACCGCGCCGAGGTCGGTCAGCCGATGAACAGCCTCAACGTAGATGGGGTTGTGCGATGTCTCGCTCAGGGCCGCGCGCAGGTATGCCTTCAGATCGCCGTTCCCCAGCCCTGCAACGTGCCGGTGGTCGATATCGACAAAATCGCCGACAGTGGGCGGGATTTCGCCTCGATTCAGCGATTCATATCCCCGGAGAATGGTCGACCAGACGTGCGAATGTGAGGACGCTTCGCCCGCGAGATAAAGGCGCTCAAGTTCCTCGAGGCCGGCCGCGGCACCATCGGGGTCGAACATCACATGGCGTGCTAGCAACCCGTCGCCGTCGACCTCGATGACGCAGAGGAACTCGGTGTGAAAAGCCTCGGGCCGCTGGTCTCGGCCGGAGAAGCGACTACGGACGAGAGCGAGGCGGTCCCCGCGGCTTGCGACGATGGTGAATGCCGTCTTCTCGGAGCCGATATCGGCGACGCCTCGCGCTTCGACCATCGCCGCGCGTCGACCCCAAGTAGCCTCTGCGCTCACGGCCTGTCTGCGGTCGTCTCGGTAGATGTCGACAGACATCGACTCGGAGAAGGCGTCCCAGTCACCTGCCGAGAAGTATGTCAGAAACCGGTCATATTGCTCAGTTGCCGTGTTCTGCAGTCGAAGTGCCGGCCTGCGGAGTTGTTCGAACCTCTCCAGTGCGGTGTCGATGTCGCCGTCGTCGTAAACCTCCATCCACGACTCGCTCGGGTCGAGCAGAATTGTTCGAGCCCACTGCAATTCATTCCCGTGTCCGTCTTTGCCTTCGATGACGAGGTCCGCGACTGTCCCGTGGACGTCGAGTGCATGCACAGTTGTCACGCGGTAGCGGGCAGTTGGCACGAGCTGCCACAGCTCCGCGACCGCACGCCCGAAATCTCCTGATGCGAAAGGAACTCGACGATGGTCAGTGAATGCGAGTTCACCGGTCACTGGACCAGTTTCGTGCCGGTTGACTTCGGCCAGGATGTCCATAGCGCACTGCATTGTCTGCGCGTACGGTGCCGCCTCACCGGCGACGTAGCGGCGATCCAACTCCTGGAGGGCGGCGTCGACGTCGTCCAGCTCGAACACGACGATACCGACGATCCGTTCGTCGGCGTCGATTTCGACGAGGTGGAGGAGGTCGATTCGAATCGCCTCAGGGTCGTGGCCCAGGACTTGAGTACACGAAAGCATCAGGCGCTGGCCACGGTTCGCGATGACGGTTGGTATCAAGTTCGCGAAGCCAACGGCCGCGGCCGCCCGCAAATCTTCGACCTCTGCGGCTCTTCCGTGTCGCAGTTCGGCGTTCGCGGTTCTACGGCGATCGTCGGCGCAGACGTTTTCGGCGACCAACTCAGCGATCGAGGCCCAATCGCGGGCCGCAAAGTAGCCGCACAGGCGTCGGACGACCTGGCTTGCCGTGTTTTCCAGTCGCCGCGTGCGTGGGTGTAGTTCCTCGAACTTCGCCAAGGCAGCGTCGAGGTCTTCCACGTTGTACATTTCGCAACGGTTCACCATGTCGCCTTGGACCGTCGTGACGGCAATCTCTTGCCACTCGGCGTCGAAGCCGTCGGGCGAAACACCCTGTGCCGCATAGGTGCAGACCGCGCCGAGATCGCTCAGGCGGTGGACAACCTCCACATATCGCCGCCGGTCTTGGTTCAGGTCCCATGCAGCATGAATGTATGCCGTCAGTTCGCCGGGCGGAAATGCCGCCAACCGGCGATGGTCTTCGGTCACGCAGTCAGGGGTCAACGCGGGAAGCTCGCGCCGGTTGACTGCCGCGTAGGTTCCGATGATTACTTCCCAGGTGTGCGCATGCTCCGCCGCCTCGCCGGCCAGGTAGCGCGCGTCGAGTTCCGCGAGGGCCGCGTCGAAGTCCTCGACATCGAAACTGACAAGCGCCACAAATCGCTCGTCTGCGTCGATTTCGACCACGTTGAGCACATCATTGAAGAATGGCTCGCCTTGCGAGCTGGCCGAGTAGCGAGTGCGGCGAAGGACGAGGCGGTCGCCGCGCGTCGCGATGACGGCCGACGTGGCTCGCCTAACGCCGAGGTTGGCGTTGGCGCGCAGATCTTCGACCGCGTTTTCCCGACCATAACGGATCCCGGCGTTCACTACACGCCGCCGATCCTCATGGGAAAACTCGACGGCAATCGTCTCGGCGATTGCATCCCAGTCACCGGTAAGGAAATGCGAGTGGTTGTGTTCGATTACTCGGCTGGCCAGATTTTCCGGTTGGCGTGGATCAGAATTGGCCCTCTCGAGTAGTTCGTGCGCGGAAACGAGTTCGGCGACAGCGGCATCCATGTCGTCAATGTCGAACCACACCGCGCAGGCTATGAGGCCTGCCTCGTCGAGCGTGATTACGTGCAGCATCTCCTCGCGCGGCGCCCCGGGGCTGACGTCCGCGGATGTCACTTCCACCCGCACCAGAGCCAGACGCTCGCCGCGTACGGCGACAGTGCGGTGCCGGTACTGAATCGGACCCAGCTCGCTCGAAATGCGCTTCAGTTCCTGTGGCCATCCGCCCGAAGACGGGTCGCGCGTGAAACCGACTATCTTTCGTCGGCTTTCGATGGTGAAGGTGGTCGAATACAGTCGCTCGACGTCGTCCCAGGCCTCGGCGTTACAGGCGACGGCCAACCGGTCAACCGTTCGCCCGCACGCATTGTCAAACTCGACCGGCGGAGGCGCCTGCGCGGGAACTGGTGCAACTGTCGGGACACGCTCGCCGAGCAGACGGCGTGCCTTTTCCGCAAGTGCCACAGCACCTTTGCGCTCATACAGCCCTACCGCTCGCTCGGCGGCGGCTCTCGCGCCCGCGGCATCGCCAGCGGTGCCCGAAGACTCCAACACCCCGGCAAGCGCAAGACATGCGTCGCCGTGATCGACCAACGCGTCGGTGCGCTCGGCCAAGCTGACGGCCGCTTCGGCGACCCGTCGAGCTTCGGCATGATCATTGCCACGTGAAAGCAGCTGTGCCCGCAGTGCTCGCCAGGCGATCGACGCCTTGAGTGCGTGACCAGCGAGAAGTTGGCTCTCCCTGCATAATTCATCGGCTTCGGCGGCCCGGTCGAGTGCCAGGCAGGTCCGGCCCAGCAGGGCGGCGGCCTCGGCGGTGTCGGCGTCGAGGCCCATGCGGCGGAATCCGTTGTAGGCCTGTCGCAGATGTGCCTCCGCTGCACCGGGATCATCGGCGACCAACTCGACGATTCCGGCAAAAAGCTCGATCTCGAGTTTTGCATGACGCAAGCCGACTTCGGTCACTGTGCGTCGCGCCGTGTCGATCATCCGTCGCGCTGCGGGGGCGCGGCCGCGAAACGCCTCAAGCACGGCTTGGCAACGGGTCGAAGTCGCTTCGACCGCAGGCGAATCCGTGGTGATCCTGAGCAACCGCACCACGTCCAGGCACCGTCCGCCCGCCCGCGGAACTGGATTGGGACCCCACAGCGCCGCGATTGGCGCACCTGCGAGTACGGCGTTTACCTGGCGGTGCTCGCGACCGCGCCGCGCCGCCGAGAGGGCGGCGTCCAATGCGATTTCGCAGTCGCCGATTCGTCCGAGTCGGGCCAGGCATCCGGCGCGGACGGTGTGTGCCTTGGCTTCTCCGGCCGCGTCCTGGAATTCCGCCAGTTTCACGGCAGCCGCGCTCACCGCGGCCTCGATCTCGTCCAAGCGCTCGGGGTGGGTCAGCATCGATAATTGGCCGTCGAAGCACGTCGCCCAGGCGGCCAGTCGGGTGGAATCAACTGTCGTTTCTTGCAATTGGGAGACTGCGCGGACCGCTGACGCCACGTCGCCTGCGGCCAGGAGAGCTTCGCAACGCGCGACCAACAGTTCGGCTGCCTGCTGGTCCCGGTCGGGCAGCTCGTCGTCGATCCCCTCGAGTGCCTGCAGGGCGCGATCGTAGAGGTCGGCCGCGCTTTCGTAAGCGAGTCGCGCCATTGCCTGATCCGCCGCACGGTGGCAGTAATCTGCCGCCTTGACCGCATTGCCTGCCCAGGCGCATTCGTAGTAGTGGTAGGCCAATTCGGCGATCAGCTCGCCGACGCCGCCGGGCCCGCTCTCCAAGGTCGTCGCGATCCGCTGGTGTAACCGCATCCGCCGCACCGATGGCATTTCGGCCAGCAGCGATTGCCGAACGAGTGCGTGGTTGAACCGGTATCGGCCGCCAGGCTCCTCGACCACAACGCCGGCCTTGCACGCCTCGTCGAACGCGTCGACGAGGTCTTGGTCGACCACTCGCTCGACGAGGTCCAGCGCGAAGCGGCTACCGACTACCGCGGCCGCGGAGAGGGCCTTGTTCGTCTCCGCCGTCAGCCGCGAAAGCCGGCGGCTCACCGCTTCACGGACACCCTGCGGCAACGTATTCGGGTCCCAGCGCCCGCCACTCTCGTCGACGTGACGCAGGGCCTCGATGAGGAAGAACGGGTTGCCCCCGGTGACGGAAGCCAACGCCCGGGCCAGCTCTTCGTCGTCGTACCCGGCTTCGGTGACGAAGGTGGTGACGTCATGCTCATCGAGCCCGCTGAGCTGCAGACGGTTGGCGCTGCCGTCACGGTGCAGATCTGCCAGCGTTGCCGCCAGGGGATGGGAACGGTCGAGATCCGTATTGCGGTAAGTACCCACGATCTGGACGCGGGCATGCTCGCCGAAGCGCAGCAGGTGGCGCATCAACAGCAGGGTGGACTTCGCTGCCCAGTGCAGGTCGTCGAGTATCAGGACGACCGGCGCGTGCGTAGAGGCGACGCCGAATAGCGCCACGATGGCGTCGAAGAGCGCATAGCGCTCCGTGTCCGGGTCCGCTCGGGTCGGCGCAGCCAGGTCAGGCAGCAGATCGGCCAGCCCGGGAACAAGCGCAAGCAGTGCCTCGACGCCCCGAAGCCCCCGAAGCCGAGCGGCGCCGAGGCACGGCGCCAGTGCGCGAAGCGCTTCCGCGAACGGCTGGTAAGGCGCTCCGAGGTCTTCGTCGCAGCGGCCGTAGAGGACGACTGCGCCTTGCTCGTAGACCTGTCGGCACCATTCGCCGGCCAGGCGCGTCTTGCCCACGCCGGGTTCGCCGGCGATCAGTACGGCGTGCGTGCCACTGGTCACCGCGGTTTGCCACGCGGACATCAACCGCGCTAGCTCGTGGCCGCGCCCGACGAACGGCCCGGGACCGGTCAGCACCGTCGCGAGGCCGGGACGATCCAGGGGCTCATCGATGGGCGGTGCCGCAGACGCGTCGTCGTCGGTCTGGCGGCGGAGTTCGAAGACGTGCTCGGGACGCGCCAGGTTGCGCAACTGGCGTGTCCCCAGATCAACGAGCATGGCGTCGTCGCGTAGTGAGTCGACGACGAGTTCGGCTGTCGCGCCCGAGCATAGAATCTGGCCGCCCTCGGCCAGTGATCGCAGGCGCGCGGCGCGGTTGACGGCCCGGCCGAAATAGTCGCCGTCGCGAAACTCCACCTCGCCGGTATGCAGAGCAATGCGAATACGCATGGGCTGCAGCAGCGCCCACGGTTCGTGCGTTATTGCGTCTTGCAGCTCGACGGCAGCAGCGGCCGCTGCCGACGGCCGTTCGAAGACTGAAAACGTGGCGTCGCCCTCACCGCGCGTCTTGATCAGCCGCCCGCCACGTGAGGTGACAACCTGTTCGGCGAGTTCGTCATGCCGAGCGAGGGCGACCGCCATGGCGCCGGCGTCTGATTCCCACGCGGCGGTCGAGCCTTCGATGTCGGTGAGCAGGAAGGTGACTGTGCGTGTCACCGATGAAAGCTGTTGTACTACAGGGGTATCGAGTGCAGTGTCTTGCGAGACGATCGCCGTTTCGAGTCGGCGGAGGTCGGGGCCGGGATCGACACCAAGCTCGTCAGCCAACAGTGACCGGGCTCGTTGATAAGCGCCTAGGGCTTCGCCCTGCCTGCCGGCGCGGTAGAGGGCGAGCATCAGTTGGCACCATCGCCGCTCGCGCAGTGGTGCTTCGGCCACTGCGGATTCGAGCTCGCCGACGATCTCGGCGGCGCGCCCCGTGGCGAGCAGCGCGTCGGCCCGATCCTCCACCAGCGCAGCGTGTCCTTCGATCCAGCGCGTCTTCTCGGATACTCCCCGCTGCGAATCGGGTAGTTCGGGAACGCCGCGCCAGCGGGTCAGCGCCTCGTCGAAGCGGACCACCGCCTGGCTCGAATCACCCGCTGCGGCAGCGTCACGGCCCATCTTGGCGGAAAGCCTGTAGCGCGAGGCGTCGACTTCCGCCCCGGCCAGGGTCCAGCCGCCGCCCTCGGTCAACACGATGCCGTCGCCGAGGGTGCGACGGAGAGCAGAGATGTGGGTTTGCAGCGCCTTGGCGGCGGTGCGCGGCGGATTCTCGCCCCACAGCAGCGTGGCGAGTGCGTCCGCCGACAATACTGATCCGGAGTGCAACCCGAGCATGGTGAGGATGGCGCGGGGTTTGGCACCCGGGATCGGGACCGGCACACCGTCCTGCCGGACCTGGAGAGGTCCCAGAACCCCCAGTTCCACGGATGGAAGCGTACTCACGTCGACCATCGTCCGTAAGACGATTCAACGAGCGGTAAAGGTCGAGTAAAGGTGCCCGCCTGCATTTCGTCAGCGTCGAGTCTTAGGGTCGGAGCATCCGTCCGACACTAGAGCGAGGCACCAACCATGACCCACGATTTGCCTGAAAGCGCACTGGAGCTGCGTTCGCTGGTGACATCGACCGGCACCCTCGAACTCTCTCTGCAAGAAGTTCCGGTGCCCACCCTGGAAGCCAATCAAGTCTTGGTGCGGGTGGAAGCCTCGCCCATCAACCCGTCGGATCTTGGCCTCTTGGTCGCGAGCGCGGATATGGCCGCCGCGACGGTATCGGGTACGTCCGACCGTCCCGTCGTTACTGCCCCGGTGGCAGAGGCCACCCTGGGAGCACTTTCGTCGCGACTCGACGAGTCGCTACCGGTCGGCAATGAAGGCGCAGGCACCGTGGTGGCCGCGGGGTCGTCGGAAACCGCGCAAGCGCTCATCGGCAAAACAGTCGCGATAGCGGGCGGCGCGATGTACTCGCAGTATCGGGCGGTCGACGCAATCGCCTGTCTGGTCCTGCCCGAGGGTGCCAGCGCACGGGACGGGGCGTCGTCCTTCGTCAATCCGATGACGGCACTCGGAATGACCGAAACCATGCGCCGCGAAGGACATTCCGGCCTTGTGCACACAGCCGCCGCGTCCAATCTGGGCCAGATGCTGGTCAAGCTCTGCCAGGCCGATGGGATCCCGCTGGTCAATGTTGTCCGCAAGCCCGAGCAAGAGGAACTGCTGAGGTCCCTCGGTGCCACCCATGTCCTCAACTCGACATCGCCGTCGTTTGCAGGGGATCTCGTCGAAGCCCTCAAAGCAACGTCGGCGACGCTGGCATTCGACGCCACCGGGGGCGGAACGCTGGTGAGCCAGATCCTCAACGGTATGGAGCAGGCTGCCAACGCGACAGCGGCGCAGTATTCGCGCTACGGGTCGAGCGTCCACAAGCAGGTGTACATCTACGGCGCACTCGACACCAGCCCGACGGTGCTGAAAAGGAACTTCGGAATGGCGTGGGGCATCGGCGGGTGGCTGCTCACTCCGTTTCTGCAGAGCGCCGGGGGCGAAACCTTCGGTCGACTGCGGGCGCGGGTAGCCGCGGAGTTGACCACGACGTTCGCGAGCAAGTACACCCGAGATGTCTCACTGGCCGGCATGCTCCAACCCGATGCGTTCAACGAGTACGTCAAGAAGGCGACGGGGGAGAAGTTCCTGGTGACTCCCAATTAGTCGGTGTAACTGACCGCGCGGACGCTCAAATCCCGATACACACCGGCGGTATCGGATCGTTGTTCACCCGCAGGATGTCGCATTCGGCCGCGAGTTGGTCGCCTTGCATTTCCTCGATGGCGATGTGGTTTTCTTCGCCGCAGGATTGGTTGTAGAGGCACGGGTCTTCCGGCGTTGCGGTAACCGAAGTCGGCACGCCGGCCCCGAAAGTGACTGTCACTCCGGCGCATACGGCGAAAACCCAGATCAACCGCGTCCGACGGCGGGCACGCTGAGGCCGCGACTTGGCGGTTACCGACACGTCTTCGAACATCGCCTACTCCTGGGTGGTTAGCGGGTCTTCCGGCACCCAAGTTTCGGTTTGCTGCGATACGGTGATGTTTCGCGATTGTTACTATTAGACGTTCTTGTCGAGAGTCCACGACGTGGACAAGTCGGACCCGATGCGACTCGTCGCCCGAATTGCCTTTGCCGCCAACCGCATTAACGGCTAGCAGTCGTTCTGAGCTGACGCAGGCCGGCCCGGATCCGTGAAGTGATAGTTGAGACGGCGACACCGAGGTGATCGGCCACCTGACGGCAGGTGAGTCCACCGTAGTAGGCCAGGATTATTGCGTCGCGCTGCCGATCGGTGAGCGTTGCGACGCCCTGGTGCACCGGTCGACACGTGGCCTGATCGAACACCTCAAGCAGTGCTGGGTCGACTGCTTCGACGTGGCAGCGGGTTGGGCGCTCGCTGTGGGCCCGCTCGAAACGAACGCGATCTACCGAGCGGCAATGTGTCAGCGTCGTCAACCACGCCAGCGGGGAGTCCTGCCCGGGAACGAAATGCTGGGCGGTCTCCCAGACTTCCAGGTAGACCTCGTGCGTCGTCTGCTCGGCGAGTTGCGCATCGCGCAGCACCGATAGCGCGACGCCGTAGACCTGAGCACTCGTGCGGTCATACAGAGTGGCGAATGCGTCGATGTCGCCCTCGGCGACACCGAACATCAGGTCAGTGAGGGTCCAGGCGTGGGCATTTTGAGCGGCGTTCATGTGATCCCGGGGATGCGAGTCATCACGTAGTGTTCGGCGCGAGCGACCGCTCGGCGAGGCTGGCGGCCTAAGCAGCGGACCTCGTCCCCGGACTGGCTGTGTTTCCAGCGTTACTAACGCTACACCGCCCACCAGACGGTGTCTGTGCGCAGCTCAGGGCGGCCGTTCAGGCTCGTCGCCTATTTGTCGACTCCATGCCTGCGGTGAGGTACGAGTGAGACAGCGCCAGAGCCAGCGCCGTTACGATCACAATGACGTACAGCGGGAGTAGATGTTCGAACGTGGTATAGCCGATGACGAGGTGAATCACCAGTGCGGGAGCGGTTCCCGCGGCACACCCGATCAGCAGTGACCACCAGACCCAACGTTCGCCACGCCGCCAACCCCACAGGCTGATCAGCAAGACCGCGAGCCCGGCGCCCACCAGCGCACCGCCGAATCCGGCCCGATCGTGGGCGATGAAGGGCAGCAACCGCGCTTGCGCGGCGTCGAGCGCGGCCGCTCTGGTGCCCAGGAATCCCAGGTCGGTGGGAACGAACACGGTCGTCAGCCCTACCGTCGAAATGACGGCTCCGGCAACGGTTAATCCGCCTCCGATGCCGATCATCAACAGTTGTCCCCACAACGCGCGGCGGCGTTGATTCTCCGGGCCCTCCGGCACTACCCGCCAGCGCGCGGATACGGGCTTGCGCCACACCGCGAACACGATCAGCGGAGCCAGAGTGACCACGACGAGGGTGTGCAAGGGCTCGAAGAAACCGGTGACGAGGAAGTAGAAGTAGGTGCCGAATGTGACTGTCGCCGATATGAGTAGTGCGTTGCGCGCCCAGCCGCGCCCCTGTCTGATTCCGCCCCATGCCAGGCCCACGTACAGTGTCCCGATCCCGATCATGTTGCCCGCCATCGTGATCCGGTCATGCTGAAGAAAGCCGACCAAGTGGTGATTGATGCCGTGCAGATCGTGCACCGACATCGCGAGATACTCGCGGTCGTACCACAGCAACACCGGGCCGAGCGTGATCATGGCCGCGCCGAGGCCCGCGACGATCAGTCCGAGACCGGCCAGCACGCCCCACAGCCAGCCCGGCCAACGACGCGGATTCCGTGGCACATCGCTCAGTCTCGGCGGCGGGGACGTCGGCGTAGCTGCTTCGATCACCCGGTTGAACCAGCCCGGCCCCGCCGCGATGAGGACTTCGGGTGTGGCTAGCACAGTCTTGTGTGGGTCCGCCAGGGCGGCCAGCGCGATGCCGATGTCGGGGTCTGTCAGGCGCACCACATCAGTGCCGGCCTCGGCGGCAAGCGTGTCGACATACGGCGCAACACCATCGGCGACCTCGGGAGGTTCTGCAACCGCGACCACCACACACCGTCGATCGGCAGTCGCCGAACGCAGTAGTGCGACGTCTTGTCGGTGCACCGGCTTGACCTCGATGATGCTGGCACCCTGCACCGGCAGCGTCGCGATCGCATCTCGCGCGACAGAGACAGGCACAGTTGCGCCGAACCGTCCACGCCACTGCGGCGGTACCGCGGGATGATCGAAAACCACGGGGATCCAGCGGTGGCCGCCCAGCTTCGTGACCAACACGGCCAGCAGTCGCAACGCCAGCCGCTGACTACAACGCTCGCCCACGAGTGCCGACGCGATCGGACCCAGGGGGTGGTACGTCCAGTCGGGCATCCGTTGATTCTGGCACCCGCGCGCCCGGAATTAGCGCGGCAAGTCGGTGAAGTCGATCCGGACCGACACCGGCGTTGTTTCCAGTGCTTTGACCACGGAGGCGCCCAACCGCCCGAACTGGCGACCGCGCGCGACGACGTCGTCATCCGGTCGCAATGTCGCGACGCCGGTGCGCCACCGATTCCCCTGGCGCAAGCGGATATTCGGGTTGTCGACGATATTGCGGCCCCAACCGGAGCGGGTACCGTGCTGGCTGATGATCCAGGCGCCGCTGTCGTCGAATTGAGCTGACACCGGTACGCGGCGCGACTGGCCCGTCTTGCGCCCTGTGGTCTCGAGTTCGGTGGCCAGCGCGGTTCGCAGCCCCAGTTTGCTCATCCCCTTCACCATCGGGTTGAGCAGGTAACGTCCTAATGCTCGCTCCCGCCGGAACTTTCGCAGTACCCGGTCATTGCTTGTGTTCGTCATGGCGATCTCCGTGCCTCAGTGGTGTTGAGCAAGTTTCAGGGGCTTGTTCAGCCGGCCTTCTCTGCGGACGGCGTTGTCCAGCAAGGCCGGTGGTGCGATGCGCTTCAGCAATGTCAGTTGCCGCGCTTGGCGGCCTGCCGGGTAACGTAATTTAATTCGCTTGTCGGTGGCCGCTGCGTAGGTGGCATCAGCGACGACGTGGGGCAGTTCGGCGCTCTGAATCTTTTCGATGAAGTTCGCCCCTGCGTTCGCGCGGTTGTCGTCGTAGATCGCCAGCGGTGTGTCGGCGTCCCACATGTTTCCGGCGAAATCTGTTCGCGTGTAACCGGGTTCAACGAGTAGTGCGCGCACGCCGTACTCGCGGAGCTCGTGGTCCAACGATTCGGTGTAACCCTCCACAGCATGCTTGGACGCCGAGTGCAGCGCCGCATACGGCGCGGGAAGGTAACCGAGGACGGAGCTGATGTTGATGACGCGCCCGCTACCCCGACAACGCATGTGCGGCAGCACGGCATTGGTGAGCCGAATGACGCCAAAGAAGTTGGTGTCGAACAACGCCCGTGCCTGCTCGACCGAACTCTCTTCGGCGGCGCCCAGGATTCCCAGGCCGGCGTTGTTGACGAGGACGTCGATGCGGTCGGTGCGGTCGATGACCTCCGAGACTGCGGCATGGACGGAGCTGTCATCGGTGACGTCCAGCGCCAGAAACTCCACGCCGGGGATCGGAGTCAGGCTCTGAGGTGAGCGCGAAGTGCCAAACACGCGGAATCCTGCGTCCACCAGTTTGGCTGCGATGGCTGCGCCGATGCCGGAAGAGATTCCGGTGATCAGGGCTACGGAGGGTGAGGATGTCATCGGGCAGGACCCTTCCTTCAGTTATACCGATTGGTCTACCCGACGTTAGTAGACCAATCGGTATACTGCAAACGGGTGGCCTCGACTTCGGCTGCGAACCCGGAAGGAGTTCTCGATGACCGCGCGCGAGCGTCTGATCGGAAGTGCCATCGAACTGCTGCGCCGTAATGGGGTTGCCGGTACCGGCCTGGCTGAACTCCTGGAACACAGCGGCACGGCGCGCCGGTCGGTCTACGTCAACTTTCCGGGCGGAAAGTCGGAGCTCATCACCGAAGCCACCCGGACCGCGGGCAAATTGATGGATCCGACACTGGCCGATCTCGCACCCGACGGCACTGGGCGTACGTCGCTGGCAGCGTTCGCAGAGTCGTGGAAAGAGGGATTGCGGTCCAGCGACTATGCCGCGGGATGCCCGATCGTTGCGGCAGCGCTCGGGAGAACCGAGTCATCCTCGGCCGCGGACGCAGCCGGTGAAGTCTTCGACGAGTGGCAGAAAATGCTTGCCGGGCGCCTGAGCGCCGAGGGCGTCGGGACCGACGAGGCGCAATCGCTGGCCACCACCATCGTTGCGGGGGTCGAGGGCGCAGTCATCCTCTGCTTGGCCGCACGATCTACCGATCCGTTGGACCGAACCGTGCGGATGCTCGACCAGCTCATCGAACAGCACACCCCTTGACCGTGCGTTCGAGTTATCCGCGCAGCAACTCAGCCCAGTTGCGCGGGACTCGACCCCGCGGACCGGGGACCGTCTGGTCCTGGGGACGGCACGCAGGTGGGGCAAGGTCAGGACCTTGGTAGTAGTCGTCGGTCTCGTAATTCCAGAACCAGTCTTCGCCCGGCTCGAACGATCGAATGATCGGGTGACCGGTCTGACGCCAGTGGGCCGATGCATGGCGGGCCAGTGAATCGTCGCAGCAGCCGATGTGGCCGCAGGCCGCACACCGCCGCAGGTGTACCCACCAACCGCCGGCAGCATCACATTCGGCACAACCGACTCCACTGGGCGGGATCGACGGGTCGACCTCAGCAGTCATCGCGAGTGTTCCTTCCTCTTCGATGAACGTGTCTTGAGGACAACAATGCCGTTGCAATCGGTGAACCGCCAGAAGCTGATTGGCCCTTCCTGGGAATAATCTTCCGGTGAGCGTTGTCGCTGACGAGAAGTCCACCGATAGGGGTAGCACGATGAAGTTCGGCATTGCCACGTTCGTCAACGATGACAGCATCGACACGGTCTCGCTGGCGCGGGGGATCGAGGAGCGCGGGTTCGAGTCGTTGGTAATCGCCGAGCACACGCATATTCCGGCCAGCCGCGACACGCCATATCCGCTGGGCGGTGAGCTCCCGAGCATCTACTACAAGACTCTGGACCCCTTCGTCACGCTGGCTGCGGCCGCGGCCGTGACCACGAAGATCGAACTATTCACCGGGATCGCGTTGCTTATTCAGCGTGACCCGATCGTCACGGCCAAGGAGGCCGCGAGCATCGACCTGATTTCGGGTGGCCGCTTCGTCTTCGGGGTAGGGGCCGGCTGGAATATCGAGGAAATGCGCAACCACGGCACCGACCCGAAGAAGCGCGGTGCCCTGCTGGACGAACGCATCGAGGCGATCAAGGCCCTCTGGACCGACGAACCCGCCGAGTATCACGGAAAGTACGTGGACTTTCCCCCGTCGTACAGCCGGCCCAAGCCGGTGCGTCAACCCCATCCGCCGATCTTCATCGGCGGCGACTCGGATGCGACAGTGAAGCGGGTGGTCCGGCACGAGGCAGGCTGGATTTCCAACCCGTTCCCGATCAAGCACATCTCCCGACGGGTCGACCAGTTGCGCGACGCCGCGAGCCACGAAGTCCCGCTGGCGATGTTCGGCGCGCCCACCGACCTCGACTACTGGCGTGCAGCCGAAGAGTTGGGTTTTGACCGGCTGTCGCTGCTGTTACCCACCAAGCCGCACGATGACTCACTTCGACTGCTCGACGAATACGCCGACCTGGTCGCCCAGTACCGCGCTTGACCTCAAGCGCGAGCAGACGCAAACTCGCACAATTTCTTGCGTTTCCGTGCGATTTTGCGTCTGCTCGCCGAGCGAGTGACGGGATTCGAACCCGTGTGGACGGCTTTGCAGGCCGCTGCCTAGCCACTCAGCCACACCCGCGTGGACACCTACAGTGCCAGTACTGACCCCGGCGGCCCAGGGTTTGCCTCGTCCTGAACATTTCGGGCAACGCGCGGGGCCCAACCGCGACTGGTTCGCTTGCTATCGGAGTTGCGAACGATGCTGCAATGCAGCGCTATTCGCGCATTTCGGAATGCGTAATGACTGCTCAGGCATACCGCGCTTGAACGAAGCGGGGTGCGCCGCTCTAGCGAGTTGACCGGGTTGCCCATAGAGTTCGGCTGACTATGGCGTACCGCATCGACCCTGACGTTCTGCACGGGGTGGCCCGACAAGTCGCTGGCCTGCCACTCGCGGACGGCGAGCTCATTGCCCGAGCTACCCAACTGCTCGCCGAGGCATACCCCGACCTCATCACGCCTGCGCCGGGTCGGTGGGTGGGAAGTAAAGCCGGCGGCATCCTCGGCAAGGTCCGATTTCTCTACTTCAGCCCACGTGAGTACATCGTCGTATTCGGCTCGCCCACTGGGACGCAGGGCTTTTCGGGGCGTTACAAGCGGGTGCAGATTCACAAATTCCTGATAGCCGGCCAGATCGACTCGTATGACGTCGATTCCGATGACACGCAACCTATGACGCTGCTTCCCGGCGAGCACGCATGCCTCCAGAAGGGCGAAGCCAGGGGTTTGACCATCCATCCCGGCTCATGGCATATCGAGTATGGACGCGGTGCGGTAGTCACCACATTGCCGTTCGCGATGATGGACACACTCGTGTTGTCGCTGGAATTAGAGTCGGTCCGACGCTCTACCGTCGAGTTCGTCAAGTTGATTCGCCGTCAGCGTCGTGCCCGGAGATCGTGATGGCGTAGCAAGGCCCCTGGACGCTCAGCGCTCCGAGTCGAGCGCTGCCATCTGCGCCTCGGGGTAGCGATCACCGGCAATTTGTTCGGCCGGCACGGCGGTCGCTATCCGGGCCAATTGCTCGTCGGTCAGCGCGACATCAACCGCTCCGAGTGCCTCGGCCAGGCGGTTGCGGGTGCGGGCGCCAATGAGCGGCACGATGTCGGCGCCACGCGCGGCCACCCAGGCGATTGCGGCCTGTGCCGTCGTAACCTCAAGCTCTTCGGCAACTCCGCGCAGCATCTCGACCAGCGCCAGGTTGCGGTCCAGGTTTTCGCCCGCGAAACGCGGACTGGCCGAACGGAAATCGCCATGTCCACCACTGGATTTCGTCCAGTGCCCACTGATCAGTCCGCGAGACAGCACGCCATAGGCTGTCACTCCGATGCCCAATTCGCGGCAGGTGTTCAGGATTTCGCGTTCGATGCCACGTGACACCAGTGAGTACTCGATCTGCAAGTCGCTGATCGTCCGTACTGCGGCGGCGCGGCGGATCGTGTCCGACCCCACCTCAGACAACCCGATGTGACGTACGTATCCCGCGTCGACGAGTTCGCCGATCGCTCCGATGGTGTCTTCGATCGGCACCGTCGAATCCAGCCGGGCCGGCCGGTACACGTCGATGTAGTCGGTTCCGAGTCGCTGCAGCGAGTACGCGGCAGCCGATTTCACCGCAGCCGGGCTGGCGTCGAAGCCGACCCAGGAAACGTCCGGCCCGAGCTGGCCGCCGAACTTGACGCTCAGTTGATAGCTGTCGCGGGGAACCGACCGCAGAGCCTGGGCGAGCAGTAATTCGTTGTGGCCCATGCCATAAAAGTCGCCGGTATCCAGCAGGGTGATGCCCGCGTCGAGTGCGGCGTGCACGGTGGCGATGCTTTCGGCGCGGTCGGATGCGCCGTACGCCCCTGACATACCCATGCAGCCCAGCCCGACTGCCGATGTGGTCAACGTTCCAAGTGTTTTCGTTTGCATGGAGCCAGTTTTCGTCGAAACCGGTAGGGCAACAACGACGTGTTGAACCAGGGATTGCCAGTCCCTGCCTAGGGTTCGGGGCTTGCGGGACAATGGGCTGATGGATCGCGATGCGCTCGCCGAGTTTCTGCGCCTGCGTCGAGAGGCGATCAGGCCCGCGGATGTGGGACTGCCGGTCGGCGCACGCCGCCGCACGGCGGGCCTGCGACGCGAAGAAGTGGCCCAGCTGACGGGCATGTCGGTGGACTACTACGGGAGGTTGGAGCAGGCTCGGAGCCCCCAGCCGTCACCGCAGATGCTACGGGCACTGGCGCGGGCTTTGCGGCTCACCGACGACGAGACCGATCATCTGTACCGGCTGGCCGGCCATGCCGTCCCGGACCGTGCCCGGCATTCCGATCACGTGCGGCCGGCGCTGCTGTTCGTGCTCGACCAGATGCGCGATGCCGCAGCCTTCGTCTGTTCGGACACCGGCGTCATGCTCGCGCAGAATCCGCTGGCCAAGGCACTGATGGGCGACCGCGTCACCGGCGATACGGGTTTGCAGTCCAGCATCAGCTGGCAATGGTTCACCGATCCGCGGGCTCGCGATACCGCTCCGGCGGACGAGCATGCCGCGCACAGTCGGACCATGGTGGCTGACCTGCGGGCGGCATGGGCCCGCCGCCGCAATGACGCTGACATGCGCGAACTCGTTGAAAGCCTGCTGCAACACAGCCGCGAATTCGCCGAGTTGTGGGCACGCCACGAGGTGGCGGCCCGTCGCCTGCAGCGCAAGACATTCGTGACCAGAGTCGGGTCCATCACATTGGACTGCGAAGTGCTGGCCACGACGGAAGGTCAGCAGTTGGTGGTTCTCACGCCTCCCGCCGGGACTTCAGCGATGGAGAGCCTGCGCCTGCTCGCAGTCGTGGGGGACCAGGTCGTGGGCTGACTGCGGCAGTTACTCCACCGTCGTCTCGTTGGACAATTGGGTGTTGTACTCCGGGCAGTACGCCAATGTTGCCGCGTTCACGACGTTGAGGGCTGTTGGCTCATCTCCGGTGCTGGATCCGGTGGACATTCCCAGCGTTGTGACGCCATTGCCGGCCAGCACTAGGTTCGCGGCCTGCAGGTCACTTTCTTGCCGTGCCTTGGCTTGGCAAACCAGTTGCGCCAGTGGGATTATCGCCCGCGCCGCGTCTTCGGACGTCGGGGGATTGAACACCCGTGTCAGGTAGTCGACGAAGAACGTCTCGCCGCTGCCCGGCCCTGGCTCCGCTTGAGCCGTCGGGGCCATCGCGACTGCCAAAACTGCCAGACCTACCGAAAGCCCCCGTACTTTGCCCGACACCTTTTCCTCCTGGTCAGCCCGACTCTGAACAATTGCCAGCAAGGCTACTGCCGAGCCCCGCCGAAAGTAGCATCGCCCACGCATCCGCGGCCCGGTTCGTGCTGAATTGGCCCTCTAGCGTGGGTGAGATAGACTGATCTCAACGTTGGCCTCACATCTCTACTGCCAACACGTCGTGGAACGTTCATTCATCCCACTGGTGCCAGCCCTAATTCGCGGCTGATCCACCCGATGATCCGTGCAATATGCACTACGGTCTCGCGGCGATCGATATTGCCCACCGGCAATCTCGCCAGCTTGTGCCCGACCGGCGCGGACCGTCGTGACGATCGGGCACACCCCATGCCCGAAAGGCACCGAAAAGTGACTACAGACAAAACTTTTGCTGATCTTGGCGTGCGCGCACCATTGGTCAGCGCGCTCGCAGCGACCGGTATCACCGCTCCGTTCCCGATCCAGGTTCAGACGCTCCCCGACACTCTCGCCGGCCGAGATGTCCTGGGACGAGGCAAGACCGGAAGCGGAAAGACACTCGCATTCTCGATTCCCTTGGTGAGCAGGCTCACTTCCGCCCGTGGGCGCTCATCGCGGCCCTCGGGTTTGGTGCTGGCTCCCACCCGTGAGCTGGCCACCCAGATCTCCGCCGCGCTGGAACCGTTGGCCGCGGCTGCCAACCTTCGGGTCACCACGATATTCGGCGGCGTATCGCAGGGCCGACAGGTTTCGGCGCTCAAGGCGGGCGTTGACATCGTGGTGGCGTGCCCGGGGCGGCTCGAAGACCTGATGAAACAACGCTTGATCAGCCTCGATGCCGTCGAGATCACCGTGATCGACGAAGCCGATCACATGGCCGACCTCGGCTTCCTGCCGGGCGTCACCCGGATTCTGGCCAGCACACCGTCAGGCGGTCAGCGACTGCTCTTCTCCGCGACCCTCGACAACGGCGTCGACAAGCTAGTCAACCGCTTCCTGCGCGATCAGGTGTTGCACTCCGTGGATGAACTGAACGCACCGGTGGCGGCAATGACCCACCACGTCTTCCACGTCGCCGGCGCCGATGCCAAGAAGGAGCTGGTGCATCGGCTGGCATCCGGCACCGGGCGCCGCATCCTGTTCATGCGCACCAAACACCACGCGCGCAGGCTCGCCAAGCAGCTCACCGACGCCGGTATCCCGTCAGTTGACTTGCACGGCAACCTTTCTCAGCCCGCACGTGATCGCAACCTCGCCGCATTCAGCACGGGTGAGGCCCGAGTTCTGGTGGCGACCGATATTGCCGCGCGCGGCGTGCACGTCGACGAGGTCGAGTTGGTCGTGCACATCGATCCGCCCGCCGAGCACAAGGCCTATCTTCACCGTTCCGGGCGTACGGCACGCGCCGGAAACACCGGCGACGTAGTCACTTTGGTGTTGCCCGAGCAGCGCTCGGACACCAGGGCTCTGCTGCGCAAAGCCGGCATCCAGGTCACTCCGCAGCAGGTGACCGCGGACTCCGCCGAGGTGCATGCGCTGGTCGGTGAGATTGCGCCCTACCGTGCTCCCGCGCCGGTCTCCAAGGCCGCTCCGTCCCAACCTGCCCGCAATCGCGGGTCGGGTGGCGGCGGCCAGCGGGGTCATGGGTCGGCCGGCGCCGGGCAACGGAGTCGTGGATCGGGCGGTGCGGCGCAGCGTGGTCGTGGTTCGAGCAGCACCGGACAACGGGGCCACGGGCGGCCGGGCGCTCTGCAAAGGACTTCGCGCTAAAGCGAATTGAGTTCACTCCGGCAATCGCCGGAGTGAACCCTCCCACCCGTTACGACGTCGACTTGAGCAGGTCGTTGATCTTCCTGAGTCGCTTAGTGATCAGGGCCTCTATGTCGAGTGACCGGTCGGGGGAGCAGGTGACGATCTCGGACACCACATTGGCCTTCGCGATCACCGCGAGCTCGCAAATCCACTTCTGCCCAACAAGATTCGTCATCCAACGGGCAGTCTCCGACGGACTTTGAACCAGCGGCGCCGGGTTGACTGTCATCTTGTGCCCGTCATCGCCGCTGGCGGTGACGGGGCGCTGACAGTTGGACACGGTCTTGCGGACGGAGTCGAGGAATCCGGTGGCGTCGAAGCCCGCGGGATAGGTGGCCGATACCTCGAGCAGCTGATGCTGGTCGGGTAGGTGGTCCTGTTGAGTGCGGGCTTCGCGGCCGGTGTAGTTCGTCGGGAACAGGGGATAGTGGCCAAAGGCAACGACACCGTGGCACTCGGCCGGATCGGCACTCACGAACATTGCCGACTGCATGTCGGACTCGAGCAGCGGGATGTTCTGGATCACCGACACCGCCTCTGACGGCGTCAGCAGGTCCTCGAGTTGCGACGGGTAGATGGGTCCGTTGGACGCCTGCCGCTGGCTTGCGGTCCTGGGAGTGCCGCCGACCACGCTGGTGCACCCGGCGAGCGCGACACCACACACGAGTGCCAACCCGCCGGCGATGTGGGCCGCCACGAAGCGCCGGTAGTGGTGGCGTGCCGGAAAGCCGAGGCGGGCGCCGTCACTGGCGTGAGGCACGGTCGGGTCTCCTTCGCAGCGGTTGATCTCGGTCTGTAGCTGCTTCCAGCATCCACTAGGGCCGCTGAACTTTCTCGGCGAGACTTCGCCCGCCCCGGTCGGGCAGGTGCAGGTAGGTCGAGACGCCTCACCAGCCGTCAGTATTCCCAGTGCACGTGACCTTGCGGGCGACGCCGACGAATTTCATGTGGTGTTCTTGTGAGAGCCGCTTGTCCAATGAGATCCCGGCTGGCCCGCGCGCAACGGTCCCGAGGTTCGCGTCTCCGAAGACGTCCGGAGCTCTGAGGGTGCGCTCTGCGGTGAAAACCTAGGTAACACAATCGGTTTGATGGTATGTCAGTGAGCGTGTCGTGCCCCGTTAAAGCACACTGCACAGCGACTAGCGCGCATGGATCCAGCTGGCACCCCTCGGTTGAGCTGTCCGCCAAGTGGCAGACTCTGTTGCCGGACGGCACGCTGTCCAGCCTGCGCAGGCGGCTCATTGACAGGATGTTCGCATTTCGGACACCCAATCCGGCCCGTGGGAACCGGTGACGGAGTTACGTTTGATCCCGTATGCAGCACCTGGTAAGCCACTTCGACTGACGGCCGTCTCGGGCCGTCCTGCGCGACACGACCGGCCGTATTTAGCCGACGCGTCAATTTGCGTTTTCTGACGCCTTTGTGCCATTTCCGCAATTCTTCCTTGCGTCCTTTTGTGCGTAATTGACGTTTGGGTTTTTCGCGCACCGAGTCGGTGGGTTGCGATACCTTCCGCACTCAGGGTTGAAAGTTAGGACTCATTTCAGGGAAAAAGTATCTTTTGGATGTCGATCGCCTAGCTCCGGTCGGAGCTAGCGCTCCGCTGCTGACCAAAGAGCTTTTTATCTGATGCTCCAGCAAATATCCGAGAAGCGAAGTTAATTGTTGAAGATCCGGAGGTTTTGTAGTAGGTCGATGTCGATCTGACCCCGGTGGCCGGCAGTCCTGGGTAGGCCAAGCCGGGTGTCTGGGAGTCCACGGGAGCGCCGCGAACCAGTACGGACGGGAAAGCCTGTGAAAAGGTGATCGCCCCTCCGCAGGGGGGCCGGAGTGACCGGGACGCCGACATCGTTGGGTAGACGATGTCCTGTCAACCGGTCGCCCCGGCCCCCGCGGAGAGGCGAGCTTGCGGACCCGGCTTACAGGATGCCGGGGTTGCCGATCACGCCGAACCCGAAGTGACCGCCGCCAAGGCCGGGGAGACCGGTGGGTATCGGGATGATGGACAACAGAGGCAGAAGCAACGGGAAGTGTCCAGCGTTGCCGCCGTTGCCGCCGTTGCCGATGAGGAAGGCACTGCCGCCGCCCCCGCCGTTACCGGCGGGACCTCCGAGGAGGCTGAGTAGCGCTGAACCTTGTCCGCCGGCGTTACCGTTGCCGCCGTTGCCGAGGAACACGCCGCCGTTTCCACCGAATCCGCCATTGCCGCCCAGACCGGGGACGAGGCCGCCCAGGACTGTGGTGGTTCCGCCGACGCCACCCCCACCACCGTTGCCGATGAAGCTCGCGCTGCCGCCGTTTCCACCACGCCCGGCTATGGTGCCGGCCCACCCGCCGTCACCGCCGGAACCCGCATCCGAGAACAGGAAGCCGGAGTTGCCGCCGGCTCCGCCGGCGCCACCGGTGCCTAGCAGACCAGTGCCGCCAGCGCCGCCCGATCCGCCAGATCCGCCGCTGCCGAACAGGTACCCGGACCTGCCGCCTTCGCCGCCTGCGCCACCGACGCCGGAGAGCAGACCGCCGAGTCCTCCGGTGCCGCCAGATCCACCGCTACCAGCCGCACCGGCGATGATCCCGCCGTTGCCGCCTGCGCCACCGGCACCCCCGAGGAGCGCTCCGGTACCGCCGATTCCGCCATGGCCACCTGTGCCACCCGTGAGTCCGCTGAGGAACCCGCCATTCCCGCCGGCTCCGCCGGCGCCTCCGGTGCCGGTGAGGAGGGTCGTGCTGAATCCGCCGGATCCACCATTACCGCCGCCGCCGAACAGGCCACCACGGCCGCCCTCGCCGCCGGCCCCGGCGAGGCCCGCAAGGGTGGTGAGGCCGCCGTTGCCGCCGCCTCCACCGTTGCCGAACAGCAATCCGCCGGCTCCGCCGGCGCCGCCCGCAATCGAAGTGAACGCCGCGAACGACGATCCGCCGGCACCGCCTGCACCGCCGACGCCGAGCAACCCGGCGCTGCCGCCTGCTCCGCCTACCACGCCTGCCTGGCCGGAACCGCCGGCTCCGCCGTTGCCCAGCAAGAGGCCGCCGCCGCTTCCTTGGAAGCCGCTGCCTGCGAGCGCGTTGTCGCCGTTGCCGATCAGCGGGCGCCCTGTCAGTGCCTCAGTGGGTACGTTGAGCAGGTTGTAGATGGCGTGCAGCGGATTGCTACTGGCAGGAGCGTTGAAGCCGTCCAAGCCAATCAACAGACCGCCGCGGCCACCGACACCAGTGGTGCCAATGGTCAAGCCGAAGCCGCCGTTGCCGCCGTTGCCGCCGGTGCCGATAAGCACGGCGTTGCCGCCGGCTCCACCCTTACCGACGCCGCCACTTATGCTGCTGCCACCCTCGCCGCCAGCGCCGCCGTTACCGAACAGCACGCCGCCGTTGCCGCCAAGGCCACCAGCGCCGCCCGTAGACAGGGCCGGAGTGCTAGCGGCGCCGCCAGCGCCACCCACGCCACCCATGCCGATCAAGCCTGCGTTGCCACCGGCGCCACCGGCGCCAGCCGCGCCGATGCCGGTAGCACCGCCGCCAGCTCCGCCGGCTCCGGCGTCACCGATGATCTGGCCGCCGTTGCCGCCGTGCCCGCCGAGACCACCGCCGAGCTGGCCGGTTCCGCCGGTACCGCCGGATCCACCGGCACCCACGAGCAGGGCGCCATTGCCGCCCGCGCCGCCTGCGCCACCCGTGCCGAGCGCTGCGCTGCCGCCTTCACCGCCCGAGCCGCCGGTGCCGAGCAGGAGTCCGGCATTGCCGCCGGCGCCGCCCGCACCAGCGTTGCCTGCGCCGGAGGTTGAGCCGCCGGTGCCACCGTCGCCGCCGCCGGCGCCGAAGAGTCCGGCCAGCAGACCGCCGGTCCCACCCGAGCCGCCATTGCCGCCGCCGAGGCTGCCGACACCGCCGGTTCCTCCGTGGCCGCCGCCACCAAGCAGGCCGCCCACACCGCCAGCGCCGCCGAGTCCGCCGAGGCCGGCCGTGTTGAAGCCGCCAACGCCACCGGCGCCGCCGCTGCCGAACAGGAACCCACCGGCACCACCGGCACCACCGGCTGCGCCACCGATGCCGCCCTGACCACCGGCACCACCAGTGCCGATCAATCCGGCAGCACCGCCGGCACCGCCGGTCTGTCCGGCCGCGCCTGCGCCGCCGTTGCCGCCGTTGCCGATTAGGAAGCCGCCGGCACCGCCAGCCTGTCCGGTACCCGGTGCACCGTTGATGCCGTTACTGATCAGCCCACGCCCAAAGGCGAGCTGGAAGGGCGAGTTGATGACATTGAGGAAGAAGTCTGCAGGCCCGGGAACTGGCGGAATGCCAATGGGTGGGACGCCCCCGAAGATGCCACCGAACAGGCCGAGGATTGAGCCAAGGCCGAAGCCAGTGCCTCCAAGGATCTGGCCCAGACCTCCAACGAGGTTGCCGGTGAGCAGCGAGCTCAAGCCACCGCTCAAACCGCCGAGGATGGAGGTCAGTCCAAGGCCCGTGCCACCCAAGAGCTGCCCCAGTCCGAAGTTCAGGCCGCCCCCGCCCAAGATCGACCCAAGAGCAGGTAGAAGTCCGATCCCCGCCGGACCGTTGAACAGGCTGGTGAGCGCGCCGAATCCGCCGGTGCCACCGCCGAGCAGTGAGGCGAAGTCGGCGAAAGTGGGCAGCGCAGGGAAGGACGGCAGGCCGCCGCCCAGAAGGCTGCCCAAGAGCGGGCCAAGGACTGGAATGGCTCCAGGACCGCCGCTGAGGAGCGCCGCGAAGTTGGCGAAGTTGGGCAGCGCCGGGAAGGCCGGCAGGCCACCGCCGAGCAGACCGCCAAGGAGCGGGCCGAGGATCGGGATGCCGCCGGTGCCGGTGCCGCCACCGAGCAGGCCACCGAGCAAGCCGCCACCGGTTCCACCGCCCAAAAGGCCGCCGAGGAGAGGGATGCCTCCGGTGCCGCCACCGCCGCCGCCGAGCAGACCGCCGAGTAGACCGCCGCCACCACCGCCGCCGCCGCCACTGCTACCGCCGCCGCCGAGCAGCCCGCCCAGAAGTCCGTCCAACGGCGCTGCAGGCGCAGCGGCGGTAGCGCCCCCCGCGCCACCCAGTCCGGATAACGCCTGCGCGGCGCTTGCCTCCGCAGCCTGGTAGGCGGTGGTGCTGCCGTTCAGGATCTTCACGAATTCGGCGTGGAAGGCGGACGCCTGGGCGTTGACGGCCTGGAACTCTTGCCCGAAGTTGCCGAACAACTGGGCTATGGCGGCTGACACCTCGTCGGCGGCCGCAACCGCGACACCGCTCGTCGGACCTGCTGCGGCCGAGGCCGCGTCGGTCAGCGAAGACCGAATTCCCGCCAGGTTTTGAGCAGCTGTACTTATCAGGTCTGGCTGAACATTCACGAAGGACATAACGTCCACTCCCCTCCCTACGTCGACCGCCTGTGGTCGTTCCGTTGAGTTGAGAGTAATACGTGATTTGCGTTACCCGCTGGCAAATCCATTAATTCTGCGCTTTCTGGTAAATGCGTACCACTATCGAGAAGTATTACTAAACGCATGTAAAACATTGGTACTGAACGTATGTAAAATACGAAGCATTATTCCAATAAACGAAAAAATTATCCCTATTGCGAAAATGTACTGAATACGAAATGAATGCGGGAAAATTGTTTCAAATTGCCCGGATTTGGGCATCGGCGCCTGCGCCGTCGGGGACCCCTGTGTCGTGCGGTCGGGGACTGGCAGTTGGCGGGGCGGGTAGGGATGCCCACCGTCGGTCACGCCGCGCATCACCGGCCCTCGGTGATGGGGAAGCGGGTGTAGTCCACCAGACAGGACATTGACAGTGTCACGATAACAGTGTCATGGTGTAAGCGTGGCTGCGGCGTGGACGCTGGACGATCTGGTGGGGCGGATATCCGCCGCGCTGGCAACGCCCGCGTATCCGGGAGCCCCCAACGGGCGAGTGCGCGATCTGCCGGATCGACGTGCGGTGCGGTGGTACGCGACCACCGGGTTGGTCGACCGGCCGACCATGCACGGGCGCAACGCCGTCTACGGCCCCCGTCATCTGTTGCAGATAGTTGCTATCAAAAGGCTTCAGGCGCAGGGTCTTTCGCTTGCCGAGGTGCAGGCAGAACTTGCCGGAGCGACAGACGAAAAGCTTCGCCGCGTCGCGGTCGTTCCTGATGGCATCATCGCGGCGGGACCGGTGCAGGCGACTGCACCGCCATCGAATCGAAGTCGCTTCTGGGCCGATCCGCCCGCCGCTGTGGACGAAGCGGTGCTGACCAACGGGGACGCAGGCCCCCAGCGTGAAAACCCCGCCGGCGGCTCCGACGCTGTCACGACTCTGGCTGCCGTCAGTCTGCCCGGCGGCGCGATGTTGCTACTGCCAAACGCCCCCGCCGACGAAGACGCCGACGCGATTCGTGCGGCCGCCGCGCCGCTACTTGAACTCTTGACCGACCGCGGTCTGCTACCCCTCGATGAACGGAGCCAACGATGACCGTGCGCATCACGTCGATGACGGACGCAGATACGACCGGGGGAGTCGCCGATCAGGCCGGCGACGCTACGGAGATCGATGCCGGGCTGGGTGCGCTCCGCACCGAGCGAGGCAATCTGCCACTCGACCGAATAGATGTCCGTGCCGAAATCATTGGTCTGACAAGCCAAGTCGAGTTGACTCAGGACTTCGTCAACACCTTCGACGTGCCGCTGGAAGCCAGTTACGTGTTTCCGCTGCCGGATCGCGCCGCGGTGACCCGCATGCAGATGGTCGCTGACGGGCGCGTCGTCGAGGCGGAGCTGCAAGAACGCGAGGCCGCGCGCCGTGCCTACGACGACGCCGTCGCGTCGGGTCGGCGGGCATCCGTCGCGGAGGAGGAACGACCGGACGTTTTCACCATGCGGGTCGGCAACATCTTGCCGGGCGAGCGGGTCAGCGTCGCCCTGACGCTGGTCAACCCCCTGGCGTACGAGGACGGCGAGGCGACGTTTCGCCTGCCGCTAGTGGTCGCGCCGCGTTATGTCCCGGGTGAGCCCCTCGCGGACCTCGCCGTCGGCGACGGATGCGCCAACGACACCGACGCCGTGCCCGATGCCTCCCGAATCAGCCCGCCGGTGCTGCTGCCCGGATTTCCCTACCCCGTCCCGCTGAGCATCGAGGTCGGTATCGACCCGGCCGGCTTGACTCTGACCGAGGCCCGCTCGAGCCTGCCCGTGGTGACCACCGACGACGGCAGATTTCGGGTAGAGCCCGGAGAGCGGGCCAACCAGGACTTCCTCCTGCGATTGCGCTACGGCGGACAAGACCTCTCTGACTCGCTCGTGCTGGTTCCCGATGCAGATGGTGACGAGGGCACCTATCAGTTGACCGTGTTGCCGCCAGTGTCGAGCGCGACGCCACGTCCTCGGGATGTCGTGCTACTGCTGGACCGGTCCGGAAGCATGGCCGGCTGGAAGATGGTGGCCGCTCGCCGCGCTGCTGCGCGCATCGTCGATACCCTCACTCACGACGACCGATTTGCGGTGCTGACCTTCGATGATCACGTCGACCGCCCCATGGGGCTGCCGGACGGGCTTGTCGAAGCCGGCGACCGAAACCGCTACCGCGCAGTCGAACACCTGGCCCGTGTCGATGCGCGCGGCGGTACGGAGCTGTATGCGCCACTGCGGCAAGCTCTTTCGTTATTGCAAGAAGGACAGCGGAGCGAGGGCGACACCGCCAGGGATGCCCGTGACGCCATCCTCATCCTGGTCACCGACGGGCAGGTGGGCAATGACGATCAGCTGCTGCGCGGCCTGTCAAACGATCTGCGCCGGGTGCGGGTGCACGCAGTCGGCATCGATCAGGCCGTCAACGCCGGGCTGCTGGGCCGCCTGGCCAGTGCAGGCGGCGGCCGTTGCGAGCTGGTGGAAAGCGAGGACCGACTCGACGAAGCAATGCAGGCCATTCACCGCCGCATCGGCGCGCCACTGGCCCACCGGTTGACCCTGCACGCGGACGGCTTGGCGCTGGTTGATGACACCGCGGCTCCGGCTCGATTGCCTGACCTGTTCCCCGGAGTGCCGTTGACGTTGTCCGGTCGCTACCGCGGTGGCTCGAAGGGCTCGCTCACTCTGCGCGGTCTGACTGGTCTAGGGGGCTGGTCGGTCACTGTCGCCGGACAGCCCCGCGAGGCATCAGCGGTGACTGCTCAGTGGGCACGGGCTCACCTTCGCGACCTCGAGGATCGCTACGCCTCGGCATGGGGCGCGAACGGCAATGGTTCCCCGCAGGGCTTGGCGAAGCGAATCGTCGACACCTCGTTGCGGTTCGGCGTGTTGTGTAGGTTCACCGCCTACGTCGCGGTCGATAGCCGCGTCGTCGCCGAGGGGGAGATGCAGCACCGGGTTGTGCAGCCCGTCGATGCGCCGGCCGGCTGGGATCAGAGCCCGGTCGCAGACGCCGCGGAGTTAGTGCTCGGAGCGGTCGACATCGTGCAGACCCGCTCCGCCGCGAAGACGGCGGAGGCGCCCTCCGCGCCTTCGGTTTCGGCGCCGAAGGCGCCAGGCAAAGCGGCACATGTGCGAACGGTCAAGCTGCGCAATGCGATTGCTGTGGTAGCTGCGGCCGGCCTGTTGCTCCTCGGCGGAGGTTGGTTCTGGTCGCAGGACCGGGACGGGCCTTCGGCACTGAGCGATGGTGTCGTGGGCGGAAAGTTGACGACCGCTCCTGATGAGAGCGGCGGAATCGCCAGGGACAGCATTCCGGCCACGAAGGGTGGCGCAGGTGAGAACACGGTTGCCACCGAACCAATGCCATTGAGGCCACCGGAGGCGCCCGCGGACACCACCTACAAGCGTGACATCGTCTCCACCGGATCAATGCAACTGGTCGTCGCCGAACCGGCATCGGTGGCCGACCGGCTGATCTCCGCAGTCACCGATGCGGGCGGACGCGTGGACTCCCGATCGGAGCGGTCCATCTCTTCTTCACCGGTGGTGGATCTCGTATTGCGCATTCCCTCAGACAAACTCGAAGGAGTGCTGACCGACGTCAAGCAACTCGGCACAGTCAAGTCGATGTCGATCAGCCACACTGACGTCACTGCGCAGCGGGTCGACCTCGATGCCCGCGTCGATGCGTTGCAGACTTCGGTCAGGCGCCTGCTGGAACTGATGAGCAAGGCCAGCAACACTTCTGACCTACTCTCCGCCGAGTCGTCGCTCACCCAGCGTCAGGCCGAGCTGGATTCGCTGCGGGCGCAGCGCACCACACTTCGCGACGAAATCTCCTACGCGACAATCAGTGTCAACATCTCGGCCGAGCCGGCCAAGGTTTCTCATGTCGGTTTCCTTGGCTCACTCGAACACGGCTGGCAATCGCTGCTCTCCACCGGGCACAGCGGCCTGCTGACGGTCGGGTTCCTCATCCCGTGGTTGGTGTTGTTGGCCGTGCCGGTATTCGCCGTTGTGCTGCTGGTGCGCCGGTTGTCTGCCAAGCCGGCAGTGAAAGCCGACGCGACCTCAGAGGCGGACGAGAGTTCGGACGACTGATGTGGATTACCGCCCGAATCAATGGGTTACAGCGGAATCCAGACTCCGAACAGCCAGAATCCCCACTGGTTAAAACCCGGATCCCAGATCGGTGTTTCCTGATAGCCCCAGTAGTTGATCGGGCCGCCAAGCCAACGGCCGCCAGGCCCGGGAAGCCGTCCTCCCCAGGCTGGACGTGGTGGCGCTCCCCATCCCCACGGCGCAGCGCCGTTTCCCCATGGCGCGCCACGGAAGGAGCCGCGCTGAGGATCCCCGTGCCAGGGCGCAGGGCCACCGGGGAAACCCGGACCATGCTGACCGCCGGCACCACCGAAACCTTCGTGTCCACCTGGTCCGCGGTCACCAGGTGGGGGCCCGCCGTGGCCACCGGGTGCACCGAAGGGAGCACCGACGAGCCCGCCCCCAACTCCTGCGGGTGGACCACCGTGGCCGCCCCCCGCGGGCGGACCACCATGGCCGCCGCCCGGTCCGCCACCGGGAGCATGATGACCGCCGCCGCCACCTGCTGGGTCCGCGTTCGCTAAACCGGCTCCCGCGCCCAGTGCCGCTGCGCCGAGAGCGCTGGCGATGGTTGCCCCAGCTGCCAGCATCTTCAGGTTCATCGTTTCCGTCACCCATCTACTCGCGCAATCAGCGAGACTTGACCCCGCAAGCAAAAGGCTAGATAGGCTATCTATGAATGAGTTATGAGTTGGTTAGGTAAGTCTGCGGGTCAGGTATCTCCGATCCTCGCCAACAACGTCAGCCCGGGACCTGCGTCGAGATCACTTGCCCGGTAACGCCTGGGCGCACGGTGGTCGAAAGGGCCGGCGTGATCCGGCTGTTTCAATCGTTTCAATTGATGAGTGCGGGGATAGTATGGGTAGATGTCTCCCGTCAGTGCGCTCGTCAGTCAAGTCGAGGAGAGGGTCCGGCGCGATCCTGATTTCGCCAAGCTCCTGGACGCACTGCTGGATGTGCCGACGGTGCCCATGGCGGAACTCGAACGTATCGCTGCCTTCGGGCTCAACAACGAACGCCGCGAAGGTTTGATGAGCGATTTCCGGGCCGGTGCCATCTCGACCCGGCAGGCCCAGTCGCGGCTGGGCTACGAGACTCCGCAGGCGGTTCACGAGCTGCGGCGGCGCGGCAAGGTGCTCGGTCTCACCGTCGGCAACAACACCTGGTTCCCGGTCTGGCAATTCGAGGAGGGGCGCCTGCGCTCCGACCTCCCGGAAATCCTCAAGCTGCTGGCGCGCTTCACCTCCGATCCGGTCGTCGCGGATCGCATAATGCGCATCAAGCGCGACGAGCTGGCAGGCGCATCGATCTCGGAAGCTCTGCGCCGCAAGAGGACCGCGGGTACCGCGTGGCAGTTGCTCGACTCCGTCGGTGCCTAGTCTGCCGGGCGGTTACCGACGCCTCCTGCCCTGGAAACGGCCGATCGGTCTGGCAAGCCGAACGGTTCCAGTAGGGACGCAACTGTGGCGGGTGGAGGCCGCCACGCCGGCGGAGTGGACGTGGGGCGGATTCCCAGCACCGCGATTCAGGTTCGATCCAGCATCGGGTGGCTTCCGCACCCGCTACGCTGCGACCGCATATGAGGGCGCCTTTCGTGAACGCTATCGGGACACTGGCCGCACCCTTCCCGCCGACCATGCGACCCAGTTCGTTACTCAACTCGTCGCCCGGCGGCCCTTGCGGATCTTCGATTTGAGGACTCAGCGCAACCTCGACATCCTCGACGTCGACGACCAGATCAGCACAGGCCAGAAGGGTCGTGTCTGGCAGCACTGTCATCAGTTGGCCGATGCGGCCCGTCGCTGGTGGCCCGACCTCGACGCGATCGTCTACAGGTCACGCACGACGCCTGAAACTTCAGTCAATTACGCGATTTTCGCCCACGATGCATTTGCGATCCAGGCGTGGCTACTTGCGGATCGGTCCGACCTGCTGGTCGACTTGGTGCTGCGGCACGACTTCACTGTCAACTGGGAGATCTGATGTCGGACAGTGAAATGCCGATGCGTCAGCCGGTTCGGATGGCGTTGCGTGCCCTGGCGCGGGCGTCGGCGCCCCGGCCTGCCTCGGCTCAGCGGGCCGCCGTGAGCTTCAGAAAGCCCCTGCTGCCCGCGGTATGTTCGGAAATTCGTTGGGCATTTCGTCCACCATTCACCTGGCTGTCGGGTGTGGTGGCCAACTTGATATTCGCCGTGGTCTGGCTGTCCGTGCAACCGATGACCATCGAGTACAACAGCCATCGATCCGGCGGGCACTTCCATTTCCATCACGCACAACTCGACTGGGTAGTCCTGGTCAGCACCTACTTCTCATCGTTCGTCCTCGCCGACGTCACCACCACCAATCTGCTTGGGGGCGACCACTATCGGATTGCCAAAGGCCTGGCTGACGGTGTGCCCTTCTGGCGGATGCTGTTGATCAAGAACATTGCCTTGATGGTGATCGTCGGGCTGCCCACGTTGACGGTGGCGGCGGCGTTGACGGTATGGAGAGAAGGGGTGCCGCAACTGGCGATGACAATCCCCAACGTCAGCGTGCCCATTGTGTCTTGGCTCGGCGTGGGAAACGTCATTTCTGTGTTGCACCCGGTGCCCGCTGAACCGCTCCTGCGTCGGTGGCGGCAACGGCACAATCTGCGCCGAACGGCTGGCTGGGTCCTGGCTGTCACGCTTCCCTATGCGCTGTACTACGTTGCCGACCCGATGGGCGGGGTCGAGCACCGGGTGCTCTGGACGCAGATACCCGCAGCGATCGGACCGGTGTTCGGGCGCGATACGAAGAGCTTCCTGCATCTCGGCACGGCTCTGCTGGTCTGGATCGGCGGAACCATCGTGGCGCTGCTGTTGGCGCGCCAGCGGGGGGTGCGGTTCAAGTGAGCCAAATAACTCGAATGCCTGCCTGAGTCCTTTGTCGGGAGGACAATCGACGTGACCGGCCGGCCAGCGCCGGACGACACGAGTCGAGGTGGGCGATGAGCCGTTTTCTACGTCATTGCGCAGTGGGGGCGTTCGCCCTCGCGGCAGGGTTGTTGCCGGCGGTAGCCACGGCACCGGTCAGTCGCGCTGACGACGACTGCGCCCCCGGTTGGGCGTGGAGCGTCGAGTTGAACGAATGTGTGTTTGTGCTGCCGGCCGCGAACGGGCCTGGTGGGCCGGGCGGTCCAGGCGGTCCAGGCGGTCCAGGCGGTCCAGGTGGTCCGGGAGGTCCCGGTGGCCCGGGCGGGCCGGCAGGACCTGGTGGCCCGGGCGGACCGGGCGGTCCGGGCCGACGCTAGTCGGTTGCACCGAGATGTGAGCCGCTTCACACCCGCTATCGGAGAGCGGTAATTAACCTAGCTAAGTGTTAAACTAGCTAAGTAACTTTCATTTCGACATTGGAGAACAGCGTGCCTCGTACAGAGAACGACACTTGGGACTTGGCCAGCAGCGTGGGCGCGACGGCGACGATGGTGGCCGCCGCCCGTGCCATCGCGACCAACTCCGATAACCCCGTGATCAACGACCAGTTCGCCGAACCGCTGGTGCGGGCCGTTGGCGTCGACTTCTTCACTCGCTGGGTCAACGGCGACCTTGCAGCCGTCGACGTCGACGACGAGGAGTCGACGTGGAAGCTCGAGCACATGCCCGATGCGATGGCGGCCCGTACGCGCTTCTTCGACGAGTTCTTTGCCGAGGCTGCACAGGCCGGGATTCGTCAGGCAGTCATCCTGGCGTCGGGTCTCGACTCGCGCGCCTACCGGTTGGCCTGGCCCGCCGGCATGACAGTTTTCGAGATCGACCAACCCGAGGTGATCGCCTTCAAGACCGCCACGCTGCAAAGTCTGGGAGCCACGCCGACCGTCGAAAGACGCACCGTTGCAATCGATCTGCGGCAGGACTGGCCCACCGCGCTGACCGAGGCCGGCCTGGACAAGACTCAGCCCACCGCTTGGATTGCCGAAGGTTTGCTGGGGTACCTGCCGCCGGAAGCGCAGGATCGCTTGATGGACAACATCAGCGCGCTGAGCGCCGAAGGTAGCAGGCTGGGGGTTGAGGCCATCCCGGAGCGGCCGGAGCGCGACGTCGAGCAAGCGCGCGAGATGATGCGCAGGTCCACCGCCAAATGGGCCGAGCAGGGGTTCGAGCTGGATTGGGAGAGCCTCGGCTTCGAGGGTGAGCGCAAGGACGTTGCCGAGTACCTACAGAATCTGGGCTGGCGTTCGGTCGGAATCCAGATGAGCCAGTTGTTGGCCGACAACGGGTTGACCGTGGTCCCGCAGACGCACGACTCGGTATCGATGGCCGACACCATCTACTACAGCTCGGTTCTGGGCAAATGACCGCACCGCGCCGCGTGCTCAACGGCGCGGTAACCAGTCTGTGGAGCGTTTTGTCGCCGGCCTATGACCTGCCTTTCCTGCAGCAGTGGATCTACCGCCCGCCTCACGACGAGGTGATCGAACAGCTGCGCTCCCATCAGGCCGGCAGGATCGCCGACATTGCTTGCGGCACAGGGGTTCTCAGTTCTCGAATCGAGCGCGAGCTGCACCCCGCCGAGATCTACGGCGTCGACATGTCGGATGGGATGCTCAGTCAGGCTCGCGCTAAATCCGAACGCGTGCAATGGTTACGCGCACCGGCGGAGCAACTTCCGTTCGACGATGGAGCCCTCGATGCGGTCGTGACGACGTCTGCGTTCCACTTCTTCGATCAGCCGGCGGCCCTTCGCGAGTTTCATCGCGTGCTGGCTCCGGGGGGATTCGCGGCCGTCGCGACTTTGAGTGCGCGACAACGCTTGCAGTTGCCGAGCAGGTGGAAACCTCAGCACAGTCCGTCGGCGACAGAGATGCGGGCATTGTTCGAAGACGCCGGATTCGTCGTCACAGATCAGCACCGCATTCGGCGACCGGGGTGGACCAAGGTCATGTCCGACCGCCTGACCGTCGGCGCCAAGCGCTAACGCCGGCGCTGTCCGAACTGTCTCGCCGCTACGGGAGGCGAGCACCCCACGCCGCTAACTGAGGCGGCGTCAGCGTCGTCGGTTTTCCATCGCCCGCCACCGCTCCGGCCGCCGGCACCACCCGCAGGTCTTCCAGCGTGAGGGGTTCGTCGCAGTGTTGGCAACGCAGCGTGCCGCCCGCCTCGTGTTCGCAGGCGGTGTGCAGGATCAATACCTCGGGACCGTCGGACCCCTGTTCGTGGCGGTCGGCCCAAGCCATCATCGTCAGCACCACCGGGTAAAGGTCGCGCCCCTTCTGGGTCAGGTGATAGGCAACGGGTGATCCCGTCCGGTGCAGTACTCCGTGCTCCACCAACTTCTGCAGTCGGGCAGTCAACACATTCGTCGCAAGTCCCAGGCTGCGCCGGAACTCATCGAACCGGGTCAGTCCGTGGAAGGCGTCGCGGACGATCAGCAGTGTCCATCGCTCACCAACGACCGCCAGCGCACGGGCGAGGGCGCAACTCTGCCCCTGGTAACCGGTCCCTAGTGGCATGGTGCAACTCTAATTCGCCGGCGTCGCTCCATAGTCTTCGACGAATTCTTGCGGGGGCCGGTGGGTCCGAGGGCCAACCCGCAGCGGCCCGTGTCGATGACAAATCCCCTGGTGAGGCGCCAAATGCCAGACTGGATAAGCACAAGAGGTGTATCTGCCGGGCCAAGTGGGTAGTCCCCAGGCCGTGGGTAGCACTATGTCCAGAGACGAAGTCGGCGCAATGACCGCCGGCGGCCTTGGGCATATCCAGACTGGGGCCGCGGACCCCCGCACAGTGATCTCATTCCGTCGAAGCCTCGATGAATGGCTCGATCACAATCTGGATCTGGACGACAACCGACTTGCCGACATCGTGCTCGCGACCGACGAAGCGCTGTCCAACTGCGCCGACCATGCCTATCGGGTCGTCGATTGCGTCGGCAGCATGACGCTGCAGATCGCCTACGAATCGGTCGCCCATGAGCTCGCGATATCCATCAGCGACAACGGACGCTGGATGGAACCCGGAACTGTGGCTATCAACGCGATTCGTGGTCGCGGAATCCTCCTCATGCGCGCACTGGCCGACGAATGCACTATCGACGGCCGATACGACGGCACCACCGTGTGCCTGCGGTTCTATGGGTGCAAACTCAACAGCTACGCCCTGAGCCAAGCCAGTTGACCGTGGCGGGGCATCGGAATCCGCGCAGTTGAGCCGCATTGCTGTTGCGGATTACTGCCGATACGTTTCAACGACCACCAATGTGGCTACACCCCGTCAGGTTCCCGTGGTGTCCTGCCAGATTTCCGCGAACCGATTTGAAATCTCATAACTGGATTAGGAGCGCAGCATGAGCTTGGCCGCTACCGAAGTGTTTGCCGCTCCGTTGCGCTTGAGTCCGAAATTGGTCTCTGAGCTCGGTGCCGAACAAAGCACGCTGCGCGCGGCCGTTCAGGGCTTCGATGCCGCCGTGATCGTCTACATCGGTGGCGAGATCGACGCCTACAACGACGAAACCTGGCGGTTGTTATTGGCGGAAGCATCGGCGTTTGCCGCTCCGCCTCAGTTCTTCATCGTTGACGTGAACGGTGTGGACTTCCTGTCCTGCTCGGCGCTGCTGGCTTTGGCCGACGAGGCCGCCTCGTGTCGGGACCGTGGAACCAAAATGTGTTTGGTCAGCACGCAGCCGTCGATGGGTCGCATCGTCGCAGCTTGTGGCTTGGACGACGTGATCGCCGTGCACAACAGTGCACCTGAGATCTTTCAGCTCGCGGACCAGGCGCGCGAGCAAGCCTGCTGATCGGTTCTACTCGGTTGGGCCCGCTCCGGGGCGATGCAATGCCAGGATGGTGACGTCGTCGTCGGTGTTGTTGGCCGCCGCCATGGCCGTCCAAATCCAGGATGCCGGCGCAACGACCGCGCGGCTGAGTGTCGCGCCCAACCGGTCGAGACCGTCATCGATTGACTCGCCGCGGCGTTCCACCAGCCCGTCGGAGTACATGACTAAGCCCTGCCCCGGTTCGAGAGCGAACGCGCTGGGTGCGTAGGTCACACCCCGGACACCAATCGGCGGGGAGAGCTGAATTGGCGCGGAGACGGCGGTCTCGGATACCGAGTTCGTCAGGTAGGGAATCAAATGGCCCGCACAGGCGGCTTCTATCTCCCCTGACTCGAGATCCACCCGCGCAGCGATGACGGTAGCGAATGCGCCCGGCAGCAAGTGCAGGCAGAAGTCGTTGAGCTGCTTCAGTGCGTCGGCGGGTGCGGCGCCGGCAAACAACTGCGCGCGCAGGGCGTTGCGCAATTGGGCCATTGTCCCGGCTGCCGTGATGCCGTGCCCGGCGATATCGCCGATCAGTACGATCAACCTGCCGTCGCGCAGTTCGAACGCGTCGTACCAGTCGCCGCCCACGTTGTCACCCGCGGCAGGCTCGTAGTGGGCGGACAGTTGCCAGTTCTTAGGAGTTGCGATCGACTGTGGCAGCAGGCTGCGCTGCAGGGTTTCAGCTACCCGTAGGGCGCCCCGAGTGCGGCGATAAAGCGACTCGACCAGGTAACGCCGCAACGCTTCGGCAGACTCGGACTCGTTCTTCGTCCACGGCTCACTGCGCAGCCGGACTGTCTCGCTCCACCGCTCGAATGACTTGCGTGGGCTGAGTCGGATTTCGTCGCCTTCGCTGACGGCGATCGCCTTATTATGTGGGTCGCCGCCCCAGTCCACCGAACGCAGCACTTCGCGCCGGAACCAGATGGCGTACTGCCCGTCGGGCAGATTGAGCGCCAGTGCGCCGGCGGCCAGTTGGGGGTCGAGTTTGAGCTCCGGGAGCTCGTCAGCCAGGCACTCGCTGCTAGCGACCTCCTCGCCGGCGCCGCGTGCCCAGGCAGCGACGGCCGACACGACTTCGGGCGACGGGACCGACCCGCTGACCCGGCGGTCACCTTGGACGTCGACGACCACGCCGTCAGCAGGGACGAGGTCAAGCAGGTCCGGTGCCCCGAGCAGCGACGCCGCGAGTGGTTCGCCGTCGTTGAGCGTGGCGGCGGTGAGTTTGGCCAGCAACGCCTGGGCAGCTAATCGCTTCTGCATCAGGTCGCCCTCGAACCGGTCGACGAGTCGTAGCGACAGCGTCGAGCCGAGGAACTCTGCTGCTGCCCGGCTGCCGAACGGTGGCAGGTGCGGGCCGGCGTAATGGTGGCAGGCAATGAGGCCCCAGAGGCGTCCATGCCGCAGCAACGAGATCGACATCGATGCGTGCACACCCATGTTCCGCAGGTACTCGACGTGGATGGGGGAGACGCTGCGCAGCGTGGCGTAGGTGAGGTCCAGCGGGTTTCCGCTCACCGGGTCGACCGTCGGCACGACGGGCGCGGGCGTGTAGTCGACGTCGGAGATCAGCCGGATCCAGTTTTTTTCGTAGAGCGCCCGAGCCTGGGCCGGGATATCGGTCGACGGGTAATGCAGGCCGAGGAATGAATTGAGATCGTCACGTTTGGACTCCGCAACGACCTCGCCGTTGTAATCCCCGTCGTAGCGGTACACCATCACGCGGTCGAACCCGGTGAGGTCGCGAACCGCGCGTGCGGCGGTGTCGTACAACTCGGTGAGCGTCGCCGCCCGGTTCAGCTCCTCGACCGAGCCGCGTACCGCCTGGTAGGTGTTCGGGAAGGAGAACGGCCGCTCGCCGTAGGCGATCTCGAGTTCCACCAACAGAATCCGCCCGGGGTCGCGGTGCAGGATGGCGTCGAACATGAGTAGCTGGCCGGCAACTTCGATCACGCAGTCGATCGGGTTGCGCGGCCGTAGATCGCTGAAGGTCGACGCTGCGTGCTCGATCCGGGCAGCCTGGTCGGCGCCGATCAGCGCCGATAAATGCTTTCCGAGAACTTCGTCGACGGAACGTCCGAGCAGTTCATAAACATTGGCGCTGACGTGGTGTATCTCAAAATCGGGCTCTCGTACAACGGCGAGCACGCCGCGGGGCTGGATGCTGCCGGGGATGTGGATCGGTTCGCGGGCGCAGTTGTCGAGGTCGATGGGTGTGCCGACCGGCACGAGATCGTCGGCCGCCACATGTGCCTCCGGCGCCGACGGTGGGATGCGCCTATCGTTGCCGGTCAAGTGATCAGCTCTATCAGATCGGTCACCGCCGAGGGCCGCGCTATTGAGGTATCGAGGCGGGCCCGGCGCTGCAGCACAATTCCTGCCGTGTGATGCATTTGCTGTCTGAAAACCTGTTCGCTCGGAAACCAATGGTTACTGACTGTGCCCGGCCCTCGTAGGGCCGGGCAGTGCGCAAACCAGTGTAAGAAATTGTCTATTACGCGGATACTTTTCATCCAACCAGGAGCCATCTTCCCCCGGACCTGAGCGTGCGTCGCGGTTGACTAGCGCAAGTGCATCCAAGGAATGCCCGCATCCCCCGAACACCTACGTTGACAGCAGGCTGCAATCTCAACCTATTGCTAAAATACGCATGCCGGTCCGGGCCCGCCACGCGCACGCGCCGACAATGTCACGCAGACTTGAAAGCGCTACACATCGCCTTACCGTAAAACTCGCCGAGATCCTCTGCGGACCAACCACTTTCCGCGTCCAACAATGATCGTGCTGCCGATTCGCACGACGCGATAAACAATTCGATCAACACCGGCAATTTGCGGTCTAGCTCGGCGGTATTCCACCATGCCGTCATGGCCGGCCCGATCCAGCGGGTGGCACTGACGGTGAGGGCGTCACGGGCCATCGCGAACTTGTTGAACAGCGCGGGATCGGGGTGTGCCGTGAAAATCAGCCGCCAGGTATCCGGCCGGTCCGCCACCACGCCGAGCATGGCCTGGTAGCCGTTGATGAAGGCGGTTTGCGGGTCGTCGCCGCGCCCTGCGTGTAACGCTTCAAGCAATCCCTTGAGTAGCAACTCACTTTCGCGCTCGAGCAACGCGTTCAGCAGTTCGACCCGGTCGGCAAAGCACGCATAGACCGCCGGGCGGGTGACGGCCAGATGCTCGGCGACGGCCCCGATGGTGACGGCGGCGATGCCAGACTCCACCGCGATCGTCAGAGCCGCGTCGAGCACTTGAGGGCGCCGCCGCTCGGGGCCAAGGTGGGCCGCTCGCTCGCGTGGCGCGGGCCCAGCGGGGAGTGTCACTTCACCACGTTAGCAAAACATCCCAAAACATAGAATTCTCATATATATGAGACCCCCGGAGTGACATTCAGCCTATTCATTGACTTTCGGTATGCATTTGGCAGAAGGTAAGGCTACCCTCAAACAACACGGTGCTTCGTCCTCGGGCTCACGCACACGGCAGCTAAACCACAGCGTGTCGTAGTTTTCGCGCGGCCAGAGCGACAGATCGCCGGTCGAGCCAGACCGACACTTTCTGACCATTTATGGAAATCGAGACACTCCCATGCCCGTGCTGCTGCTGCCATTAGCGATGGCGCCCGGATGCGTATTGCGACGCCGGCCAGCCCTGACGATCGAGTGCCCACATGCCCGCTGAAATTCCCTTCATCCGCCCCAGCTTTCCCCGGGCTTCCGACCTTGCTCAGGACTTCGCCGAGATCGTCGACACCAACCGGTATACCAACTTCGGTCCGAAGGAACGGCAGTTCGCCCGCGCCCTGGGCGACTACCTCACCGTCGGGGATGGGCCCGACTTGCACGTTTCCACCCTCGCGAATGGAACGATCGCGCTCATCGCGGCTTTGCATGCGACGGTCGGCTCGGGAACGCGCGATCGCTACATACTGATGCCGTCGTTCACCTTCATCGGTGTCGCCCAGTCGGCGCTCTGGAACGGCTACCTTCCGTGGTTCATCGACATCGACCCGGAGACTTGGCAGCCATGCGTCCATTCCGCGCGTGAAGTTCTGATACGCGACCGCGACCGGGTCGCCGGCATTCTGCTGCCCAACGTGTTCGGTGTCGGCAACCCTGATATCGACGCCTGGGAGGACCTCGCCAACGAATGGGATCTACCGCTCGTGGTGGACTCGGCGGCGGGCTTCGGCTCTGCCTACGCCGACGGCGGGCCGGTCGGCGGACGCGGAACGTGCGAGATCTTCTCGCTGCATGCCACCAAGTCATTCGCGGTCGGCGAGGGTGGCGCACTGGTCTCCCGTGACCCCGGCCTCGTGAAGCGGATCGGTAGATTCCAGAACTTCGGCTTCGCGAAATCCGGGGAGTCCACCCTGCTCGGCATGAATGGGAAGTTGTCGGAGCTCAGCGCCGCCATCGGGTTGCGCCAACTCGCCGGTCTCGATCACCGGTTGGCGAGCCGTCGCCGGGTTTTCGAGCATTATCGTTTCGGCCTCGCGGGGTTGGGCCTGAGCTTTCAACCCAATGCCGAGGTTTCTTCGCTTTGCTTCGCCAGTGTGGTTTGCGCGACCCCCGAGCAGAAAGTCGGGATGCTTGACGGACTCCACCGGCGCGCGATCCAGGCCCGCGACTACTACAACCCGCCACAACATCGGCACGCGTACTTCGTGGCGAACTCTGAGCTGGTGCGCTCGACCGATCTGACGGTCACCGAGGACATCTGCTCGCGCATCGTGTCGCTGCCCGTGCACGACTACATGGCCTCCCACGACGTGGCACGGGTCATCGCCGGCGCCCGAAGCCTGGAGGCCCGTAGTGCCTGAGCGTCCGGCCTCGGCTTCGCCCAGAGTGAGCGTCGTGACCGTCACCTACAACCAAGCGGACTACATTCGCGAGACGCTTGACAGCTTCGTCGCGCAGCAGACCGACTTTCCGGTCGAGTTCCTCGTCGCCGATGACGCTTCGACCGATGCCACGCCCGAAATCATCACCGAATACGCCGAACGTTATCCACACCTGTTTCGGCCGATCCTGCGTTCGGAAAACCTTGGTGTCCTGGGCAACTGGAAAGCCACTATGTCGGCCGCTCGAGGCGAGTATCTCTCGATATGCGAGGGCGACGATTACTGGACCGACCCACTCAAGCTGGCCAAGCAGGTCGAGTATCTGGACCGGCATCCGGAGACGACGGTGTGCTTCCATCCCGTCCGGGTGATCAGTCCGGACGCGGGGGTGAACGATTCGGAGTATCCGCCGGTCTACCTGCGCGGCGATGTAAGTGTGGAAGCCCTGCTGGCGCGCAATTTCATCCAGACCAACTCGGTGATGTACCGCCGCCTCGACAGCTACGACGACGTCCCGGATGGCATCATGCCGGTCGATTGGTACCTGCACGTACGGCACGCGCTAGCAGGCGGGATAGCCATGCTGCCCGAGACGATGGGGGTCTATCGACTCCATGCGGGCGGTTTGTGGCAGTCCGCGTACGGCGACCACACGGCCTTCTGGCTGAAGAAGGGCCCCGGGTTGCTGGCGATGCTCGAGGCGATGCTCGACCTAATTCTCGGTGACCCCGCGCGAGAGGCGATCCTCGGCCAGGTGTGTGCCTGGGCGCTCGGTGAGGCCGCCAAGGTACCCGGCCCGGAAGGCGGCGCCGCGCTGGTGGACTACCTCGCCGCCCACCCACGCCTGGCGATGCTGGCCCTGCAATATGAGCGGTCAGACACCCGCTGGCGGCGGTTGAAAAGCAGGCTCGCTTTGGAGAAGGCGGGTTGGAAGGCGCGGGTGAGCGTCTTGGCCGGTCGCGTCCAACGGCGCCAATCAGCTACGCCGCCGGCTTCTGCACCACGTACAGAACTGACCCCGGCGCGATAGCGTGCCGAACGAGGGTCTGCTCGCCGAAGGCTTGCCGGTCCAGCGCTGACACCTCGAACCCGCTCTGCCGGATCCGCGAGCACAACGTAGAGCGGTCATAGAGTCGGACGTGGTCGCCCTGAGCGAAACGACGCCAGCGCTCGCTTTCGTCGGCCGCCGTGGGGTCTTCGTCGAATGTGCCCTCAGGCAGCACCGGGGTCATGACGATGCCGCGGCCACCGGGCGCCAGGATGCGGTACAACTCGCTCAGTGCGCGGCCATCGTCGGACACATGCTCGAGCACATGCGAGCAGATGAAGAAGTCGAACGAGCAGTCGGCGTACTGCGGCATGTTGGTGATATCGACGACGTCGTCCACGCCGGACATCATCAGGTCGGCGGTCCGGTATTCCAGGTCGTCGCGGCTGCGCAGATACCTCGACAGCGGCACGGCAGGGGCGAAGTCCAGCACCCGTCGCGAGCCATCCGGGGCCAGGAAACGGTCGACATAAAGCTTGTACAGCCGGTCGCGGTCCGATGAGCCGCACATCGGGCACAGGTAGCGGCGGTGGTTGAGGGTCTCGAAGTCATCGAGGGAATAGGCGAAGCCGTACCCGGCCAAGGTCCTACCGAGCATCCGGCTGATGCTGCGAAAACGCACCCTGCTCTGGCAGACGTTGCACTGGCCCGGGCCCACGAAATACGCGCGGCGGATGAGTCGACTGGCTTCTTGCAGCGGCACTGTCTCATTCAACAGGAGCCTGTTCGGCCGACCGGAACGATCTGATCATCCACGGCTGTAGTATTTTCCTACATCAATGTATAATCTTGTGTAATCGCGACGCCGTCGTCGCCTGAAGGAGCGAAAGCATGCCTGACTTCAAGATCGAAGCCAACGCCGTTCCCAAGACTGCGCTTGCACCTATGGCCGACTACGGGTTCTTCGGGCCCGATTCGGTGACCTGGAAGGTCTGGGGGCATGCCACGACCCCGATCATCGGTCTGCAGCGAGCGGTGGTCGTCGAGGAACTAGACCCCGCCCTGATCGCGGCCGTCGACACCACCGGCGCGAACTACGACCGACCCCGTACCCGCTACGACCGCACCGTGCGCTATTTCGCCACCGTCGCGCTCGCGGACAGCGAATCGGTGCTCAAAGCCGCTGATGTGTTGGTCAAAGTGCACTCGAAAGCGATTGGTACCGAACCGCTCAGCGGCAAGCCCTACGACGCCAACGATCCCGAGTCGCAATTGTGGATCCTGCTCACCGGCTGGCACTCGGTGCTCAAGGCCTATGAGATGTATGGCGGCGGCCGACTGAGTGCCGAAGAGGAAAACCGGTACTGGCAAGAGTGCGCGATTGCCGCGGAGTTCCAAACCTGCGCAGCCGCCGACGTACCCCGCACTCGCGAGGGAATCCGGCAGTATTTCGAGACCAAGCGGCCCGAGCTTGCGGTGAGTGAAGCCGCGCAACGCATGATGGACCACCTGCTCAACGCCAAGGTGGTGCTACCGCCTACGTCGCTGGCGGCCCGTCCGCTGGTGGAAGCCGTCAACTGGGTACTGCGCGCAGGAACTATCGCCACCATGCCGCGGTGGATGCGCCAACTCAGCGGATTCGATCAGCCACGGATCGTCGATATCGGCGTGCGTCCGGTGCTGAGGCTGGGGTTCGGCTTGGTCGACCGCATTCCGCGCCTGAAGCTTGCAGTGGCCGAGCTCATTTCACCGTCGGTGATTCCGATCGCCGGGCCCTACATTGTGGGCCTGCCTCCGCGGTCGACCGAAGTGCTCACTCCCGCCGAAGGGCGCCGCCGATATGGCTACGCCAAACCGGCCGACGCGCACCACGCACTGCGGGCCAAACAACGCGAACGGGTGTTCGGGCTGGGGCAGGCGCCGAGCGACGAAGGACTGATTGAATCCCAGGCACTCCTGGGCAGCCTGGCCTGACGCGCGGCAGCGCTCAGCGAAAGACGTTCTCGGCCAACATACGTCGGCACCAGGATCGGTAGCGGTCGACGGTCCAGCCATCCCGGGTAATGCGTAGGCAGCTGTCGACGCAGCCAATCACCGCGGTTGTCTCTACGAGTTCGTCGAAGGGGAGATCCGTACGGAGCCAGCCGCGGTCGCGGGCGACGGCGGCCTGGTCCGGCGTTGGACGGCGGGTACGGACTGAGCGCCCCACGGCAAGGACGCTGCGACGCGACATCCTTGCCGTGCTGGAACAGCCCCGTTACCGCGAGGCCAGTCGTCGCATCGCCGCCGACATGGCCGCGGCGCCTGGCTTCGACTGCCTGGCCGGCGTCGTCGACAAGCTCGCCGGCACAACACAAGCCGCTTCGCAATTCAGCCCAGATTGACGCTGACCGATACCTTGCCGCGCTCGTCGCGGTGAGCGACAGCGTGGCCGGTGCGGTCGGCGCCGTCGAAATTCAACAACGTGATCGGTCCGCCGTCGCCGAGGAAATTACGCCACCATGATTTCGCGTCCGGAGCGGCGACACTGATGACGACGGCGCCGCCGGCGCGGCGGCGGTATGCCACCGGAATCTCGAACGTCTTTCCCGAGCGGCGCCCGACGTAACGGATGACGACAAACACCCGGCGGACCACGCCGCCCAGCAGCGGTACGTCGGTCAGCGACACGGCCAACGAGTTGACGGCGCGGACAAACACCGAGTCATTCATTCCGGGGGCCATCGAATCTCCTGTGCCGATTATGCGTGCTCCCAGCCTAGCGATCCCACCGCTTCCAGGCCGCTAGCCAGCACCCGCGGATCAGCGTCGAATCCCGTCTCGGCTAAATTCAGGACCGATCGTTCGCAGAAGTCGCAGGAGGAATCTCATGAACGCGCAGGTCGAGCAGCTGGAGTTCCAGGCAGAGGCCCGGCAACTGCTGGATTTGATGGTCCACTCGGTCTACTCCAACAAGGATTCGTTCCTACGGGAGTTGATCTCGAATGCGTCCGACGCCCTGGACAAGGTGCGGCTGGAGGCGTTGCGAAACAAGGACCTCGACGTCGACATCTCCGATCTGCACATCGAGATCGAGGTCGACAAGGGCGCCCGGACCCTGACCATCCGTGACAACGGCATCGGTATGACGCGCGCCGAAGTGGTCGATCTGATCGGCACGCTGGCCAAGTCGGGGACCGCCGAACTGCGGGCACAACTCAAGGAGGCTAAAAATTCCGAGGCTTCCGCAGAGCTGATCGGCCAGTTCGGCATCGGCTTCTACTCGTCGTTCATGGTCGCCGACAAGGTCGAACTGCTGACCCGCAAGGCCGGCGAGAGCGAGGCCACCAAGTGGGAATCCAGCGGCGAGGGCACCTACACCATCGAGTCCGTGGCGGACGCTCCGCAGGGCACCTCGGTGACCCTGCATCTCAAGCCTGAGGACGCCGAGGACGAACTGCACGACTACACCTCGGAGTGGAAGCTCAAGAGCCTGGTCAAGCAGTATTCCGACTTCATCGCGTGGCCGATCCGGATGGAGATCGAGCGGCGGATCCAGGTGCCGATAGAGGGGTCGGAAGACGCCGAGGCGGGCTCCGAAGAAACCCGCGAAGAGGTCGTCCTCGACACCGAGACCCTCAACTCGATGAAGGCACTCTGGGCCCGGCCCAAGGACGAGGTCTCCGAAGAGGAGTACAAGGAGTTCTACAAGCACATCGCGCACGCGTGGGATGACCCGCTCGAGGTCATCGCGATGAAGGCCGAAGGCACCTTCGAGTACCAGGCACTGCTGTTCCTCCCGTCGCAGGCGCCGTTCGACCTGTTCAACCAGGACGCCAAGGTCGGGGTTCAGCTGTACGTCAAGCGGGTGTTCATCATGGACGACTGCGATGAGCTCATGCCCGTGTACCTGCGCTTCGTCAAAGGTGTCGTCGACGCGCAAGATCTGTCGCTCAACGTTTCCCGCGAGATCCTGCAGAAGGACCGCCAGATCAACGCGATCCGGCGTCGGCTCACCAAGAAGGTCCTGTCCACGATCAAGGACATCCAGTCGCAGCGGCCCGAGGACTACCGCACCTTCTGGACACAGTTCGGCAAGGTGCTCAAAGAAGGCCTGATGTCCGACCAGGACAACCAGGAGGCACTGCTGGCCGTTTCGTCGTTCGCCTCCACGCACAGCGAGGAAGAACCGACCACGCTGGCGCAGTACGTCGAGCGGATGAAGGAAGGCCAGACCCAGATCTTCTATGCCACCGGCGGGTCCCGGCAGCAGTTGGAGCGCTCGCCGCATCTGGAGGCATTCAAGGCCAAGGGCTACGAGGTGCTGCTGCTGACCGACCCGGTAGACGAGGTCTGGGTCGGCGTGGTCAGCGAGTTCGGCGGAAAGCAACTGCAGTCGGTGGCCAAGGGTGAAGTCGATCTGGACTCCGGCGAAGAGGAGTCGACGGCCGAGCGTGAGGAACAGCAGAAAGACTTTGCGGACCTGTTGAACTGGCTGAAGGAAACGCTGAGTGAGCAGGTCAAGGAGGTGCGGCTGTCCACCCGCCTCACCGATTCACCGGCCTGCCTGATCACCGACGCCTTCGGTATGACGCCTGCGCTTGCGCGTCTGTACCAGCAGTCCGGCCAGGAAGTTCCGATCGCAAAACGGACGCTGGAACTCAACCCGAATCATCCGCTGGTCACCGGGCTGCGCCAGGCCCAGGCCGACCGCCCAGATGACGCGTCCATCGCCGAGACTGCCGAATTGCTCTACGGCACCGCGCTTCTGGCCGAAGGCGGAGCGTTGGAGGACCCGGCGCGGTTCGCAGAGTTGCTCGCGGACCGCCTGGCTCGCACCGTTTAGGGGGTCCTCGCTCAACAATTTGTTCCTGGGCGTCAATTAGCGCGCACGCCGTATTGCGGATTCTATGGCCGCACCTAGCTGGCGCTTATCAAGCCTTCGTACGATCAGGTCGGCTCGCATTCGCGGGCGCTACCTGGGGTTGAAAGCCGACAGGAACGGATACTCGCATCTCATGACCGTGTTTCGAGCTATCGATCCGCAGGGTCAGGTCGTCGCGTCGAGGAGCTTCGACAGCGCAGAGGCCGCGCACCGGTGGTTTGCTGACTTCATCGCCGGCCGCTACCAGGTGGGTTGGCGGATGCAGGTCGATGACGACGGGCACTGGGCTGGCTTCGACGACACCGGAGGCTTTACCGCTCCGCTGAGTCGCCGCCGCGTCTCGCGCTGACGGACTCCGCTACCGCCCGATCTTTTCGCGCACCAGATCGGTGACGAACCGACCTGCAGACACCGGCTGGAACGCCCGCGCGGCCGCAGTAAGCGCGTCGCGCGATTCGGCGCTGAGTTCCACTTCGGCAGCGGCCACGTTGAATTCCAGTTGCTCCACGCTGGACGCCCCGGGAATGGCCACCACACCCGGCAGGCTGATCAGCCACGCCAGCGCAACCTGCGCCGGCTTCGCGCCGGCTTCGGCGGCGACATCGCGCAGCGTTTGCAACAGCGGTTCGATCCTGCGCAGATTCTCGGTCCCGAACAGCGGATTGGCCGCGCGAACTCCGCCCGGCCGGTTGTCGAGGCCGTACTTGCCGCCGAGCAGTCCCTGCGCCAGCGGGCTGTAGGCGATCACGATGCGGTTCTCCTGCTCGGCGAAGGGAACCATGTGGTCCAGCACCCGGGGGCGAGCCAGCGAGAATTCCACCTGGTTGCTGATGACGGGTCGTCCGAGTGCTTGGTCGGCCTGCTGCCATCGGGACAGTGAATAGTTCGAGACTCCGGCGGCACCGATCTTGCCTTCGTCGAGCAGATCGCGCATGCCCGGCATGATCACCGAATCGGGAACCAGCGGGTTGGACTGGTGGATTTGATACAGCGGAATCCGGTCCAGTTGCAGCCGGCGCGCGCTGCCGCGGGCGCGCTGCTTGATCACCGCCGGAAAAGGAGCGACCGGGAAGATCTTGCTGGCAACCGCGACATCGGCGCGCTCGTCGCCCAGAGCTTCACCGAGGATTCGCTCGCTCTTACCGAATCCGTACACCTCGGCGGTGTCGAACAGGGTGACGCCGAGGGCGCGGGCGCGGGCGACGATGTCCCGTGCCGCACCGGCGGCGTAACTGTCGCCGTAGCCCCACTCGCGGGATCCGAACTGCCACGTGCCCAGGCCGATGCGACTGACCTGTCCGACTCCCTCGACCTCAACGTATTTCATCAGCCCACCGTATATGGGTGGACTCACTCGTTGCGTCCGAGGATGTGGCCGAGCACGTCAGTGAGATGCCCGGCGGCTTCGGATTCTGATGCACGCCAACTGACATAGCCGTCCGGGCGGATCAGGACCGCGCCAGCGCTGGTGCTGCCTTCGAGATCACCGAATGCGGCGCGCTCGTCGTCAAGGTCTGGATCGCCTATGGCGTAGCAACACCGGATCCAATGACGTTGCCGCCGTGTTGCTTTGGGCCCTATTCGTCGACGTCCTAATGCTGGTGGGCGCGAACTGAATGGCGACCACCCTTGACAGTGTCCCACTCGAGGTCATAACTTGTTAGTCAACAAGTAAGTAAGGAGTTGAGATGCGGGCCTTGGTTGCGGGAGCAGGGCCGCTACGCGGCAATCACGCCGTGGGCAAGGTCATGCTGCAGATGGGGGAGCCATGAGCGAGCGCCGGACCCAGGAAGAGCGGCGCAGCGAAGCCGAGCGGAAGCTGGTCGCCGCGGCTGCCGAACTGGTCGCCGAAATCGGACCGTCTCGCGTCACGCTGGCCAGTGTGGGGGAGCGGGCCGGCTACAGCCGGGGTCTGGCCACGCACCACTTCGGTTCCAAAGGAGCATTGATGCAACGTCTGGTGGAGGCCGTGACGCATCAGTTCCGTGACGCACTGGTGGACCATCCGGGGGAACCGCTGGATGAACTGCTCCGGCTGATCGGGATCTACTTCGACGTCATGTCGGACCTGCAACCCATCAACCGCGCGCGGCTGGTGCTGTGGGCCGATGCCGTGACCACGCCTTCCGACGACATCAGGCCCGCAATGATTTCCGCCGACCGGGAGTTCCGGGAGGAGATTGAAAAGCGCCTAGGTCTGGCCGCTGCCGCCGGCCAAATCGTTGCGGTGAACGCGCAGGGACTGGCGACGGTAATCATCGCCATGTTGCGCGGGGTGGCACTGCAGTCGTTGATCGACGACCACGTGGATCTACCCGCGGCCCGCGCCGAAATCGAAGCACTGGTAACCGCTCGCCTACAGAAAGAGAAGCACGCATGAGTCGAATATTCGGCAGTATCAATCAGATTGGGTACGTGGTGCGCGATATCCACGCTGCCATGGAACGGTGGGTGAGCAACGGGGTCGGTCCATGGTTCTACATCGAGGATGTCACCACCGACTACTTCCAGTACCGCGGCGCGGACTCAGACATGAAGATGAGTGTGGCCCTTGCCAACTCCGGCGACATCCAGCTCGAGCTGATTCAGCAACGCAATGATGCGCCGTCGATGTACAAGGATTTTCTGGATTCCGGCCGCGAGGGTGCCCAGCACATCGCGTACTGGACCAACGATTACCAGGAACTCTACGATCGCGCCCTGGCGGCCGGATATACCGTCGGCCACGAAGGCAGCATCGGCGGCGAACTCGGACGCTTCGCCTACCTCGACACCGAACACGAGCAGGGCACCGTGATCGAGATCAGCGACATCAGTGGCCCCAAGGGGCAGATGTTCGCCTACATTCGCGAGGTGGCGGCCAATTGGGATGGCACCGAACCGATTCGGGTGCTCGGATGAAGCCGCTGCCATACCCCGACATCGACGCGTTACCGCCGCACCTGCGGGAAGCGGTCACCAGCCGGGGATCGCTCAACATCTTCCGGATGATCGCCCACAGCGCCGGCCTGGCGCCGAACTTCTACACACTGGCCAGTGATGTTCTGCAGCACAATTCGCTGACCCCGACCGGTCGTGAACTGGTGATCCTGCGCGTCGGCTTCCAATATGAGTGTGCGTACGAACTGCACCACCATCTGATCATCGGCCGCGCCATCGGCATGAGTGAGCAGGAGATCGCCGCCGCGGAGTCGGGGTCGACGGAAGGCCTGGGTGAGCAGGAAGGTGTCCTGCTGCGCCTCACCGATTTGTTGCTGGCCAACCACACTCTCAGCGAGGAAGAACGAGCGAGCGCGCTGGACACCCTCAGCGTCAATCAACTCGCCGACCTCACCATCACCGTCGGCTTCTACCAACTGGTGTGCAACTTCCTCAACACCTTCGGGGTCGAGCCAGAGGGAACCGGGCAGTGAAGGTCCATCACCTCAACTGCGGCAGCATGAACATGCCCGGCGCCCCGCTGGTGTGCCACGTTCTGCTAGTCGAGACCGACAGCGGACTGGCGTTGGTGGATACCGGATTTGGCGTGCAGGACTGCCGGGACCCGGCGCGCACCGGCCCGTTCCGACACCTCACCCGGCCGGTGTTCGAGGTTGCCGAAACCGCGGCGCATCAGGTCGGCGAACTCGGCTTCGATGTTTCCGATGTGCGGCACATCGTCGTCACGCACTTCGACTTCGACCACATCGGCGGAATAGCCGACTTTCCGGACGCGCAGGTGCATGTGACCGCGGCCGAGGCTGGGGGTGCCGTTCATGCACCGTCGTTTCGCGAGCGGGTGAGGTACCGCAGCGTGCAGTGGGCGCACGGACCTCAGTTGGTCGAGCATGCGCCGACCGGAGAGAGCTGGCGGGGGTTTGCCGCGGCAAAACCGCTGACTGCGATCGGAGACGGTGTGGTTCTGGTGCCGATGCCGGGCCACACGCGCGGGCACGCCGCGGTTGCCGTCGACGCGGGCGATCACTGGATTCTGCATTGTGGTGACGCGTTCTACCATCCCGGAACGCTCGAGCGCTCGCGCGTGCCCTTCATCCTGCGGGCTCAAGAGGAGATGTTTGCGTTCAACCGCAAGCAGCTGCATGACAACCAGGCGCGACTCGCCAAACTCTATCAGCGCCAGGATCCGGACTTGCTCATCGTCTGCGCGCACGACCCCAGCCTGTTGGACAGCGCTCTCGAGCGCTCCTGAGTTCGCCGCTCAGCTAGTCGGCGGGGGTGCGGGCTGATCGGAATGCACTTCGTGCCAATGTAATTCGTCCTTGCGAACTTGTCGGTGCGTGCGTTGGAGCCATACCAGGCCGACGGTACCGACTACCAACCCGATGACCAGGCTGGCCACGCCCTCGAGGACGTGTTCGGTCGCAAGGGCACTCAGTCCGACAACGAGAGCAATCACTGCCATCGCAACGCCGACGATGCCGACTGAGTTTTCGCCGTTCTTCATCGCCTCGCCAGCGTGCTGGCGGGTGGTGCGGTAGTGGTCAACGGGGTCTGTGGGGTCGATGCCGGGGCGGTCCATGCTTTCGCCTCCTCGTGAGAACTGGTCTCAGCCAATGTCTTTGGCAGCGCGAACACGGGATGCGCGCCATCCTCCTGGTTGGCTACCCGATCGGCGAACCCCTAAACGAAGGGCAGCCACTGAGCAGGCGGCAACGCCGTGCTGCAAAAGCGGTAACCCCGTTCTCGCCCGGTCGAGGCCATATGTCATGCTCGGCTCCGGAGGTCGATATGGCGAAAACAGTGGTGATTGGAGCCTCGAGCGGGTTGGGGCGCTGCATTGGTGTCGGCTTGGCGCAACGTGGTGATCAGGTCGCGCTGCTCGCCCGGCGGCGCGAGCGCATCCAGACGGCGGCGCAGGAGGCGGGACCGGCAGCCGTGGCGATCGAATGCGACGTCACCGACCAGGCATCAGCCCGGTCCGGCATCGACGCTGCCGCCGACGCGCTTGGTGGCATCGACAATGTCGTGTACGCACCGGCAATCAGTCCGCTGGTTCCCCTGGTTGAGACCGATGCCGACACGTGGCGCCGCGTGTTCGACACCAACGTGATCGGTGCGTCCCTGGCGACAGCGGCGGCCATCCCGCATTTGACCGCGTCCGCCGGCAAGGTCGTCTATCTGTCCTCCGACGCAGGCACGTTTGGGCCGCCGTGGCCCGGTCTGGGTGCCTACGGCGTCAGCAAGGCCGCGTTGGAGCGCTTGGTTGAGGCGTGGCGGGCGGAACATCCCGACATCGGCTTCACCAACCTCGTCGTCGGTGAATGCGCAGGCGGCGAGGGGGAAGCGCAGACGGGGATGAACGTCGGATGGGATCGTGAACTCGCCATGCAGGCCTATCCGCTGTGGGTGTCCCGCGGTTGCATGCCGGGCAAGCTGATGCCGGTCGAAGACCTCGTCGACGTCGTGCACACGATTCTGCGTACTAACGCATCGACTTCGATGCCGGTGGTTGTCGCGCGGGGTGCACCAGCCGCCGCAGGAGCGGTGTTGCAAAACGGTCGTCGGGCTTAACTGCCTGGTCCGGCCACGAAGCAACGCCCGGTGCTGGTATCGAACAGCACTTCGGCGACCGCGGATTGATTGATCGTCGCAAACTCGAACCGGTGAACCTGTTGGCCGGCTTCGATATTCGTGTCCTGCGACTCGGTGCTGCCGTCCTTCTTGCGCACCACCGCGGTGACTTTGTCGGGCTTGGCGATGTTCGCCGGGTCATGGAAGTACCAGACCTCGATACCGGAACCGCTGGATTGCCATCCGTCGGAGTAGAAGCACGGTGGATTGCCTTCGGCGTCCGGCGGTGCGGGTGGACATTGCGGTAGCCCGACGCAGGCGGGCGTGGTCGTTGTGGTGGACGGTGCGTTCTGCGGCGCGTTGGGCTCAGTTCCGTTGGCGGGGTTGGCCGTTACCAATGCCGCCCAACCCGCTGCGATTAGTGCTGCCAGTCCGATCATCTTTGCCATGTAAACCCTTTCACCGCGTGCCCGGACCTCAGCGTAGGAACCCAGCAACGGTTCTGTCCATGGGTCGCGGCCATTTGCTACAGGTTTCGCGGGTGAATGAAAATGCCCTCGGCAGACACCAGCACACCGCCTTCGCCGCTGATCTGCCCGAGGGCGAACGTCTTGACACCGTCGACTCTGTCCACCCAGGCGTCGGCGCGCAGGGGCTGATTCAACGGGGTCCGCTGGTGATAACGCAGGGTCAGCGTGCCCGTGTATGCGGGGCGTCCCGGTCGGTGTGCGGTCGCACCGAGTATGTGGTCGAGAATCAAGGCCGACACGCCTCCATGGACGTGGCCCATCGGCCCTTCGAACGCGGCACCGAGGTTGAACTCCGTCCAGACCGACCCGTCGTCTTCGTGATGAACGACGAGCGGGGGTGCCGACGGGTTGCGAACTCCGATAACGACGTTGCCCGACGCAATGCCCTGCCCGTCGTCGATGCCGCGTTCGCCGAATGTCCCCGGCATCAGCTCGGCGGTGAGTTCGGTTGTGACGCTGTCGATCTTGGCTGTGGCAGCGGCAATGACGTCGTGTCCCACCTCGGTGCGGATCGTCGCGTCGATCAAACGCCGCACCGACACCGCCAGCGACTCGTACACCGGCAACGAATCAGTCAACGACGCAAACGAATCCACCATGTTCGTCACACTAGAGCAGCAGTGGCCCGGGCGGCTGAGGTGGCATCGCGACAATCGGTGTCCCAACCAGCGGTCTGTTGCAATGGATGCGCAGAGCTGTGTTGTTAACCTGGCGAAATGGAGCAACCCAGTGAAAAGGTGAAGTCGGCTCTTGCCGCCACCAGCTGGGCGTTGCTGGGCATGATGTCCTACGAGGAGGAAGTCTCCGGCTACGACCTCAAGAAATGGATCGACTGGAGCGTCGATCTCTACTACTGGAGCCCGTCGTACAGCCAGATCTACACCGAGCTGAAGAAGCTGGAGAGCCTGGAGTTGGTGACGTCGCGCGTCGAGCGCGACGAGGGCACCCGTAGCCGCCGCCTCTACAAGATTACCCCCGCCGGAATGGCGGCCATCACCGACTGGACCAACAACGCGCCGTTGGATCCGCCGGTGCTCAAACACAGCATGCTGCTGCGGGTGACCTTCGGCCACCTCAGCAACCCGGCTCGGCTCAAGGAGTTGCTCCAAGAACACGTCGCCTACGCCGAGGCCAGATACCGCAAAGCGGTGGAGGACGCCGAGGGTGCCGAGGCGGAGCCCGCCTGGGCCTATTCGGTGATGGCGCTGCGCTGGGCGGCGAAGTACTACGCGGCCGAACGAGAGTTCGCGCTGGAATTGATGAAGGACATCGACGAAGCCGGTGCCATTATCGAAACTGCCGCCAAGGGCGGGTTCGGCAAGCCTCGGCCGACACCCGGTTACTGGCGCGAGATCGAGAAGCAGGTCGAAGCCAAGCGCGTCATCGACTGAAGTGATTGCGCCAGAACATCTTACGGGTCAATTTGTGTGGCCGACGTGTGCACGAGGCCCGGTTGACTACCTCATTGGTGAGACGCGTTATCAGCGAATCCTGTCGAGATAGGCCCGTCGCTGGGTGTCGTCGTAATGCCCAGGCGGTCGATTGCGGGTAACGATGCGTTTGGCGACCTGCAACATCCGCTCGGGTGCGGCTTCTTCCAGGATGCCTATCGGTGCCAGCCATGGAGGGACGGTCAGCTCGCATGCCGGCCGCCGAGCGGTGTCGGCGATGACGCGGCCCACCTGGGCAGGTTCCAAGGTGGGTTGCAGATCGAGCGAGACACCTGAGGTAAGTTCGGTTTTCACCGCGGCAGGCATGATTGTGGTCACTGTTACTGCGGTGTGTGCGATTTCAGCGCGCACCGCCTTCGACAGGGCGGCGACCGCGAATTTCGTCGCGCAGTACACGGCGATCCCGGGCGTAGTCACTTTTGCCGCCATCGAAGCAACATTGACGATGTGGCCGCAGTTCCGGGCCAGCATGTCAGGCAGGAAGACGTGCATGCCATTGATGACGCCCCCGAGGTTGACGGCCACCTCTCGGTGATGCCCTTCGAGGGGATCGTCGACGAATGTTCCTAGGCGCATAATCCCGGCGTTATTGACCAGCATTCGAATCGGGCCTTCTGCATTGGCGGCAGCCCAGAAGTTCTGAAAACTATCTGGCTGGGTGACGTCGAGATACATTGCCTCTGTGCCAATTTGAGCTGCGCAGCGTGCGGCCTCCGCCTCGTCGAGGTCACCGATCCATACCCGCGCGCCACGTCGGCTGAGTTCGGCCGCGGTCGCATGCCCGATGCCGCGAGCCGCTCCGGTGACGCAGACAACCGCACCGTCGAGTTCGATCACGACTGCGCGCCCTCATTCTCGAAGGGGCGCAGCGCAAAATATGCGATGGTGCGGATTTCACCGTTGTGCGTTGTCAACAACGCCCTACCGAGGTAGAGACCTGGCAACAGTTCGACGATCTCGTCGCGGATTCGTTTGATCGGGAACGTACGCACACTGGGGTTTCGGTACTCCTCGACGCCGTAATCCAGCGCGATCACCGGGATCATCGGCGCGACCAGACCGACATCGGCGCCGTAACGGAAGTCGAAGCCGATCATTTCGGGACCGACCCGACGCAATCCACGGTACATCGGCGCGATCACCCGCATCGCGTAGCGCGCCAACGGGATCAGTCGGTTGAACCCGGTGCCTCGCTCGGCCTTGAAAGTCTTGCCTCGCCAAGTTGGGTTGATGGCAAGTAGTGGATTCGCCAAAGCTGCCTCAGGCACATTGAAGAGCTTCCCGACTATCAGGCCCTCGTGAGGCCCGTCGAGCCGATCGGGCTGTGTTCCGGCGGCGAATAGTTCGGCGACCTGGCTGCGGCGGTCGGCATCGCCCAGTTCGCGTAGATACCGCCATCCTTCAAGGCGTGCCCGTCCCGGCGCGGTCTCGGCAAGCTTCCGCAGTTCATTCAACGTCGGCTGATCAGTTGGCGTGGTGTCGAGCTGTGGTTGCGCCGGCGCGGTAGCGCGAGCAGCAGTGGGTAGCAGTGGCATGGATGGGAACCCTTTCGGCCGTTGGTTAATCTGGTACCAAACTGTGCCAAATTGGAAGGGCGGGTGTCAACATCGCGTCCCTGCGGTACGGACAGGGGGTGAATGCCACGATGGACTGCATGAGTGCCCACTCCGTACGCAGCTACGGCGGCATCGGTGCCGACGACCGAATCCGTGCGCGAAAGGGCCAACTCATCGAGTCGGCGTTGGGAATCATGGCCGCCGATGAGTGGCGATCCGCGACCGTGACCAAGGTCTGCCAAGCGGCCGGTCTGAACAAACGGTACTTCTATGAGAGCTTCACCGACCTGGATTCGCTGGCTGCCGCTGTGGTTGAGAACACAGCCCGCCTAGTAGCTGAATCTGCGGTCAGCGCGTTCGGCGCGACAGCTGGGAAGCCACTGCAAGACAGGGCGTTTCGGAGTATCGACGCCGCAGTGCGTGCCCTCGTTGACGACCCCCGTCGCGCCCGTGTTCTGTTCGACGCCGTGTCGGCATCCCCGGCTGTTCTCGCGCATCGCGCACTGGTGGTCCAAGGACTCGCGCACATCCTCGTTACACATGCCCGCGAGATCCACGACGTCGAACTCGAAAAGGACTCCTTGGCTCGCGTCACGCCAGCCTTCCTCGTCGGCGGATCCGCTGAAGCGATCTTGGGCTGGCTCAACGGCACTGTCGACATCACCCTGGATGAGCTCATCGACGATCTGACCGCTCTGTGGCTCATCACTGGTGACGGCGCCGCAGACCACGCCCGCCAGCGGCTACACGGACCGGAGACGTCCACTTGATCAGGCCGGCTCCCGAGAAAGAACTCCCGGCGCGGCGGAGCGCAGCGTGCTGACACTATCGGCCCAAGTCAAGATTTCCCGCACGCAGGCGCCGAAGTTGCCGACCTGGCAGTGATTGGCGGCCTGATCGGCGGTGGTGAACACGCGGGTGGTCACCGAACGGGCGGCGGTCAGATTGCCGGCCTGGCGACCAAGCTGATGCAGCGGGACGTAGTGGTCGTCGGCGCCGGCGATGAGCAACGTGTCGGCGGTGACCTTGCCGGAGATGGCACGGGTGTTCAGTCGGCGGGCGAACTGTAGAAAGTCGAACGCCGACGAGGTACCGGTGACGTGCATGCCCTGCCAAATTCCCCATCGACTCACCGGGCGCCGGGCGGCGGCGAAACGTGCCGCCGCGTTGACGACCGGGCGGGCGCGCATCGCCAGCAGGCTACGCAGCAGTGGAGTGATGCCCGGTGCGATCTGGCCGCCAAGAACTTCGAGCATGTCGTCGAGGATGTCGAACGCAACAACGCGCTTGATTCGCGGTTCGAAGGCGGCCGCGCGGATCACCAGGCCACCGCCCAGCGAGATGCCGACGGCGGTGACGTCGTCGAGTCCGTAATGGTCAAGCACGGCCGACACCGGGCGCTCCCACTGGGAGGTCATCGTCAGGCCCGCCTCCTCTAGAGCACCGCCCTGGCCGGGACCCTCGAACGCGACCACCCGGTATCCGGCCGCCACAATGGCCGCCAGCATCGGCAGGAATTCCTCGATGTAGCTGTCGAATCCACCGAACAGCAGCATGGTCGGACCCTTCGGTGCACCTACGGGACGCAGATCATACGTTGGGAGCCAACCGTTTTGGAACGGAATGCGCTCCGGTGAGACCTCGTACAGGTCCCGCATCGTCTCGACGAACCTACGGCGGGTGGATGCCTTACGGGAATCGTTGGGCGCCATGAAGAACTCAGCGGCGCGGTCGTAGTAGGCGGCCGCCAAAGCGTCGTCGTCGCGCCGTGTTTGCTCGGCCAGGGCGAGAAAACCGTCGATCCACTCGGGGTAGCTATGTGCGGCGCCCGCGGTCCGTGCGATCGCCGGGTAAGCCTGCGGCCCAATCCATCCCAGGAAGCGATTGCACTGGAAGTTCAGGCTGCGGTCGGGATGAAAGTCGTGAAATCCCGACGCGGGGCCGTTGAGGGCGATGACGTGGGTTTCGGTACGCATGATCACTCCTATCGCAAGTCTTCTTGCGTTACGGTAGCGCGTCGTTCCGCCTATCGCAAGAGGTCTTGCGTTAGGGTGTGGTGATGGCGGAGAAGACCAAGACGCCGTCGCACCGGCGCGGCGAGGCGGTGCGTAAGGCGGTGTTTGACGCGACCGTCGCCGAAGTGGCCGAGCGCGGCGTCGATGCGGTCAGTGTCGGCAGCATCGCCGGCCGCGCCGGCGTACACGAGACCTCGATATACCGGCGATGGCGCACCCGCGGCGATCTGATTGTCGACGCGCTGCTCGCTCGCAGCGCCATTGAAATCCCGACGCCCGACACCGGTTCGGTGCGCGGCGACCTCATCGCGTTGGCGCAACTGGTGGTGGCTTACCTGTCGTCGCCGATCGGTGAAGCGCTGGTTCGGACGAGCGTGCTGACCGTCGAGGATCCCGCCCTGGCCGAATCGCGGATCAACTTCCTGGCCGGTCGGCTCGGTGCCACCCGGGCCATCATCGATCGGGCGATCGAACGAGGGGAACTTCCCGCCGACACCGACGCGCGACTGGCGCTGGAAATGCTGGTCGCGCCCATGCACGTGCGCTTGCTGCTTACCGGTGAGCCGCTGACCGAGACGCTGCCCGAGCGAGTTGCGGACATGCTGCTGGACGGGTTGCGCCGCTAAGCTCCTAAGCCTGCTGAGCCGCGTCCTGAGCAGCTATGTAGCCGTACACCAATCCCTGCGCGATCGTCGCGCCCGCGCCCGGATACGTGGCACCGAACGCGTTGGCGGCGGTATTGCCGATGGCGTACAGCCCAGGGATCGGGCTGCCGTCCTCGCGCAGCACCCGTGCCCGTTGATCGGCTTTGACTCCGCCGCAGGTGCCTAGGTCGCTGAGCGCCATTTTCACCGCGTAGAAGGGGGCTCTGGTCAAAGGCCGCAGATTAGGGTTCGGCTTGATCGTCGGATCCCCGTAGTAGCGGTCATATCCGCTGCGTCCCCGACCGAAATCGGGATCTTCACCCGCATAAGCGTTTTGGTTGAAGCGGTTCATGGTCTGAGTGAACTCAGCAACCGGCAGCCCGACTTTCGCGCCCAACTCGGCCAGAGTCTCGGCGCGGGCGGCGATTCCCTCGTCGTACCAGTTCTGCGGAATCTTCATCCGCGGAAACAGTTCGGCGCCGAAGACATAGCTGTTGCGGTACTGCTGGTCGAAGATGATCCACATCGCTTCGACGGGACGCCCGATTCGCTCCAGTTCAAGCACGCGCTGGCCAAACGACATGTAGTCGGAGGCCTCGTTGGTGAATCGCTGACCGTCCTGGTTCACGATCAGGCAGCCCGGCAAGGAACGCTCAGCCAGCATGACGGCCGGCGGCTTTCCGGGCAGCGGCGCGATCGCCGGGAACCACCACGCCTGGTCCATCAAGTCGATGCCGGCGCCCCGTTCCTGCGCCACCCGGATCCCGTCGCCGGTGTTGGTATCGGCACCCAGACTCAGATGCGTACCAAGCGATTCCGACTGAAACTTCCAGCGCATGTCCATGCTGTGGTCGAAGCCGCCAGTCGCCAACACGACCCCGCGGCGCGCGGTGATGGTGACTTCGCGGCCACCATGATTCACCACCGCTGCGGTGACGCGGTCGCCGTCGGCATCGAGGTGCAGCAGTGTGGTGTCGGTCCATATCGGGATGCCGGCGCGCAGCACGCCGGCGAACAGGCCGGCCATTAGGCCCTGCCCTCCCGCCGCGTAACGCCGGCCCACCAGCAGGCCGCCGAAGCCCTGGGCGATGCGCTTGGCGAACGTGGGGATTCCCTTGCGCGGCACCCGGGTCACCAGATTCATCCAGCGGTAGTCCGCGCCCGTCGTAGGAATCGCAAACCCGGCCTCCAAGATGCCAGGTCGCAGTCGGGACCGGTATTGGCCGAGGACCGACGTGTTGAAGGGGTAACACTCGCAGGTGCGGCCGGCCACACTGCCGCCCGGCTCCTCCGGGTGGTAATCGGAATACTCCCGCGCCCAGAACAGCCGCAATGGCGTGGTCCGGCGGAGCATAGTGACCGTCGCGGACAGGTGCTGCAGAAAGCCGGTCGATCGCTGCGCGGGTGCGGATCCCGCGACCAGCGCATCCAAGTAGGTGGCGGCTTTCGACGTCGAATCGCCCGCCCCGGCTTCGTTCAAAACCGGGCTGCCGGGCAGCCACAGGGCACCGCCCGAGCGGGCGGTCGAACCCCCGACGTACGACGACTTCTCCACGATCAGCACCGACAACCCGAGCTCCCGGGCGGCCAGCGCCGCGGCCATCCCGGTACCGGAGCCGACCACCAGCAGGTCGACGGTGGTGTCGTCGACCGAGAGGCCGTCGGGGATCGTCGTACTGTGCGCGCTCACAACTGGGAACGGTAGGCGGCCCCGGCAAGGCTGCGGAAGAGTTCTCCTGGTCAGTGGAACAGATGATCCCCAATGCCCGGCGTAGAGGCGTTCAATGAATCGTATGAAGTCGCAACCCGACGAAATTCGGTTCATCGAAGCCCAGGCCGCGCCGACGCGGTACGGCCGCGGTTGGCATTGCCTAGGTCTGGTCAATGATTTCGGGGACGGCAATCCGCACGGGATCAATGCCTTCGGTCAGAAACTCGTCGTCTTCCGCGGCGGCGACGGCAAAATCAACGTCCTCGACGGGTACTGCCGTCATATGGGCGGGGACCTGTCCCAGGGCCAGGTCAAGGGCAATGAGATCGCCTGCCCATTCCATGACTGGCGCTGGGGCGGCGACGGGCGTTGCAAGCAAGTGCCGTATGCCAAACGCACGCCCAGGTTGGCCCGCACCGCAACGTGGACCACGTTGGAACAGGACGGCATGTTGTTCGTGTGGAACGACCCCGAGGGCAAACCGCCACCGTCGGAGGTCACCATCCCGCGCATCGAGGGTGCCACCAGCGACGAGTGGACCGACTGGCACTGGTACACCACGGTCGTCGGCAGCAACTGCCGCGAGATCATCGACAACGTGGTGGACATGGCGCACTTCTTCTACATCCACGGCTCGTTGCCGACCTATTTCAAGAACATCTTCGAAGGGCACGTGGCCACCCAGTACATGAACGGCGAGGGCCGGCCCGATATGGGCGGCGAGGGCGCTCGGATGCTGGGAACCACGTCGGTGGCGTCCTACTTCGGGCCGTCTTTCATGATCGATGACCTGACCTATCACTACGAAGAGGGCGACCAGCAGACGATTCTGATCAACTGCCACTATCCGATCGACGCGAATTCCTTTGTGCTGCAATATGGCATCATCGTCAAGAAGTCGGAGACCCTGCCCGCCGACGCCGCCATGCAGACCGCCATCACCCTGGGCGATTACGTCAAGATGGGATTCGAACAGGACGTCGAGATCTGGCGGCATAAGACGCGCATCGACAATCCGCTCCTGGTCGAGGAGGACGGTCCGGTTTATCAACTGCGTCGCTGGTATCAACAGTTCTATGTCGATGCCGCTGATGTGCAGCCAGACATGGTGGACCGCTTCGAGTTTGAGCTCGACACCACGCGGCCCTACGAGGCGTGGATGAAGGAGATCGAGGCGAACATCGCCGCCAAGGCGAGTGCGGTGTGACTGTGCTCTCGCAGCGGGTCGCGCCCAAGGTTGAACCCGTCTGGGCCGACAACCGCCTCGACGACATGCCTATGGCACCCGTCGAGTGCCGTAGTTGCGGCGCAAGCGTATTGGCCCGCAAGAGTAGCTGGAACCAGACCAGTGTGCAGTGGAACGCCGACGCATCCGCGCTATGCGACGAACGCCGGGACGCCGACCAGATCTCTGGCCACCACCGGCGTCCGTTCCTGGTGTGTTCGGCATTGCGGGAGTCGATCGAAACCGCGGTCGCGGCCGGGGAACTGACGATCGTCGACGCCCCGTCCTAGTGTGGCCACTATGAGTGAGCGAGTGGCGGTAGTGACCGGGGCCAGTCGCGGTGCCGGACTGGGCATCGCGAGCGCGTTGAGCGCGCAGGGCTGGCGGGTTTATGCGACCGGGCGCACCATCACCGACGCACCGCCGGGAGGGGTCGCGGTCCCGGTCGACCACCACGACGACGACGCCGTCGGCGAATTGTTCGAGCTGGTGCGCTCCGAGGAGGGCCGGCTGGATCTGTTGGTCAACAACGCCGCGGTCATCTCCGACGAGCTGGTCAGCCCAAAGCCGTTCTGGGAGAAGCCGCTTGGCCTGGCCGATGTACTGGATGTCGGGCTGCGGTCGTCCTACGTGGCGTCCTGGTATGCCGCGCCGCTGCTGGTCGCTTCGGGTCGCGGGTTGATCGCCTTCACCTCGTCGCCGGGATCGGTCTGCTACATGCACGGCCCGGCGTATGGGGCGCAGAAGGCCGGGGTGGACAAGATGGCCGCCGACATGGCGGTCGACTTCCGGGACAGTGGCGTCTCGACGGTGTCGATCTGGATGGGCATCCTGCTCACCGAAAAGCTGCGTGGCGCCTTCGCCGGAAACCCCAAAGCCCTCGCCAAGACCGCTGAGCACGCCGAAACCCCGGAATTCACCGGCCATTTGATCGACGCGCTCTACAACGACCCCGGCCTCGCCGGTCTGAGTGGGCAGGCGGTCATCGGTGCGGAACTGGCCGAGCGCTACGGCGTCACCGACGAGAACGGGCGGCGCCCACCGTCGCACCGCCACTTGGGCACGCCACGGGAACCAAGTTCGGTAGTCATCAAGTAGCGACTAGCCATTGAAGACTTCAAGCGGTCCGACATGGGCGCGATTGGCCTTGATGCGTTCTGTCAGGCACCACGATCTATCGTCCCGGCGCCGCCAAGTGTCGCGGTATTCGCCGATGGTGTAGAACCGCGTGGACGGATCAGCCCTCGAATTGAGGTGCACATCACGGACATAGGAACGACTGACAGCGGTGTCTCCCGTGACGTCCACGATGACGTTGCCCAACAGATGCTGGGTGGGCCCACAGTGATCGAGGTACACGCGAACCGTTTCGATGATCGCCGCGCTTCCCACCAGACGTCCCGTTCCTAAATCGCCTTCAGCATCTTCGGCAAGGATTTCGGACATTCCCGACCAGTCGCGATCATCCATCATGCGGGCAAACAGGTAGAGCGCACGTACTACGTCACGTTCGTCGTACAGGATCTGGATTGTGTCAACTGGCATGGTGGCGAGGTACTTTCACTGAGCAGGTCACGCGTGCGCGCCACCGTCGATGCGGATTTCGGTCCCCGTGATGAAGGCACCGTCGTCGGATGCGACCATGGCGATCACTGCGGCTACCGAACTCGGGTCACCCAGGATCTCACTGTCCTCTCCGTGCAACAACGGGGTCTGCTTAGCCCACAGTCCCAAGTCGTAGCCGTCGGGCATCTTGTCGAGGGTGCTCAGCGCCAGCGCGGTAGCGACCCCGCCCGGTTGAATATTGACGGCGCGCAAGCCGCGTTTGGCGTACTCGAGTGCCAGCGCATGCGTAAACGCCAACACGCCGCCCTTGCTCGCCGCGTACGCCGCCATGTAGGGATGCGCGAAAGACGCTGCGGTAGAGGTGAAATTGACCACCACCCCTCGACCCGAATCCAGCAAGGCCGGTAGCGCCTGTCGGGTCATCAGGAAGGTACCGGTCAAATTGACCGCCAAGGTCGTGTTCCAGTCATCGAGCGTGTGCTCGTGAGTATGGGCGCACCGTTGGATCGCCGCGGCGTTGATCAGCACCTCCAGTCCGCCTAGTTCGGCGATCGCCTCACCTACCGCGGCACTGACTTCGGCTTCGGACGACACGTCGAGGACCGCAGTTGTCAGTCGCATACCGGTACCGGCTTCGTCCGCTGATGCCGCCGTGCGGGCCAGGCCGTCTGCGGCAACGTCATAGCCGACGACAGAGGCGCCTTCGTCCAGTAGTCGAGCTACGGTTGCTTGTCCGATGCCGGATCCGGCTCCGGTGACAAGCACGCGCCGATCGGTGAACCGTTCCATTGTGCAATCCATTCGGTGTCACGTCAGTTGGAAGGCGCTGATGGGCGCCTCATCGGGATAGACGGCCGGCCCGCCGACGTCGTAGGCGGCGTTGAGGGCGGCGATAAAAGCCGGATCGTGCAGCGGCTCCCCAGGAATGTCCAGCTTCATGCCTCGACGGTTGACGTCGTCGACCATGATGTCGATCGCCTTCTCGACGGTCAGATCGCGAGTGCCGTCCATGTTCATTTTGAGTTCGTCGAGGTCGGAGAACACCTCGGCTGACCAGTGCACCAGGAAGCGAAGTTCGTCGGTGCGGTGGCGGGCGATGACCTCGTCTCCGTTGTTGAGCAGCCACCCGTCACGGTCGTCGGGGTCGCCGGCAAACGTGGTGCCGAACGCCAGACCGACCGGAATCTGCTGTGCCAGTGGCCCATTTGCTTCTCCGCGATGCACCATCATTTCGTTCTGCACCACCACACCGCGGTTGTAAATCGGTGGGATCACCCGCTTGGGTGGCCTCAGCGGTCCCTCGGGCCAATACGTGAATCCACTGCCGCCGTCCAACGAGAACCAGGTGATGACCTGAGCCATCTTGATCAGGTAGTCACGGAAGAGGCCGGACTTGCCCATCACGCTGGTCAGCCAGGTCGGTGCGTTCTCGTGGCGCACGCCGCGGAAGCTGGGCGAATCCAAATGTCCCGGGTCGCGATTGGCGCACGGCCCGTTGATGTTGAACAGCATCAGTTCTGGTTTGGCGTATTCGGCGTTCCAATAGCCCTTCGCCAACCCCAGGAAGCGCTCGTTGTAGAAGCAGTCGTGCAGCTGTGGGTAGAGCACTGCACCATAGTTCGCCAGGTAGCCGCGAAAGGTCGGCGTGAGAAACAGATCCAGCGACGGCGTGAACCCTTCGGGGAAAAGGCCACTCATGGTCGCGATCAGCTCGTCGGCGGAAGCGAAGTGCTGGGCGATGATCAGGCTCCACGGGCCTTCGTTGTGAACCACGTCAAGAAGCCGTCGAAGTTGATCGTCGGAATAGACGTCGTCGATCTCGCGGGGTGGCGCGGCTGGCCGCAGTACGTCGGAAAGCTCGATTCGTCGCTCCTGGGTGAGCATCAGCTGTCTCCTTCTGCAGTGTGCGAATTCTGAGTCTGAGCAATGGCGTCGAGTCCCGGAGACGTGTTGTCCGGTGACCGGGACGTTAGAAGCCGAGCGGATGCGTGAACTTAGCTCGCAGCAGACCGCCGATCTCTGCGATCGCCAATCGGCCGCGCGCGGTCGCATCGGATCGCATCAGAAATCCGTGATACATCCCGGGATAGCGGGTGAGGGTGGTTTGGACTCCGGCCTCAGCAAGGCGGGCCGCATACCGCTCGCCCCAGTCGCGGATCGGGTCGCAACCTGCGGTCACCACGATGGCGGGCGGTAGGTCCGCCAAATTCGTTGCGAAGGCAGGCACCAGATAGGGATCCCGCGGCGTGCCGCCTGCGCCGTCGGCCAGAGCATGCAGATAGTCGATGTCGTCGCGGCTGAGCATCGGTGCATCGGCAAGCAAAGTGACCGACGGCGCGGTCATATCGCGATCGAGGCCCGGGTAGAGCAATACCTGCGCGCAGATAGCTGGTCCGCCTCGATCGCGGGCGGCCAGCGCGACCCCGGCCGCAAGCGACCCTCCCGCGCTGTCGCCGACCACCGCCAGTCGGCCGGCATCGACGCTTAGGTCCGCGGCCATTTGGGACACCCACTCGGTGGCTGCGTAGGCGTCGTCGAATTGCGCGGGCGGCGGCGACTCGGGAGCCAGTCGGTAGTCGACGGCGACAACGGTTGCACCGGACGCTGATGCCAGCGCGCGGGCCAGTGGTTCGAACGAATGGTTACTGCCCAGGACCAGCCCGCCCCCATGCAGGTACACCAGCACCGGTTGCGCGGAATCGTTGGTAGGGCGGTAGATCCGCACCCCGACAGCTGCCGGAATGACGAAGTCGGTGATATCGGCCATCTGCGGCATGTCGGCGGGCAACGGGGCCGATTCGATCGCAGCCCGCACCGCTGCCAGGCCGCGTTGCCGCATCCCCGGGATTGCGCCGAACGACGCGAGCCGTGCCGCGGCGTCCGGATCCAGGGTGGGCTTCATCGCTTCAGCGACGGAACGCGTTGCGTCGCGAGGGTATCGGCGCGCTGCCGCATTGCCGTCAGCACGGATTCCTGCGTCACGAGATAGAACTGCCCAGCTGCCGCCTGCTCGAACAGTGTCGCAGCGGCCGCCAACGGGTCGATTGCCGCGGCTTTGACATTCAGCATGGCTGCCCGCTGGGTTTCGGCTGCCGCGACGTCCCCGATGGAGTCGACCCCGCCGGCTGACTCGAAGATGTCGGACACCACCGCGCCCGGCAGCACTGCCTGCACATGAATGTGGTTGCCGTGTCCGGCCTTCTCCACATCCAGACGCAGGCATTCGGTCATCGCGAGCACCGCGTGCTTGCTCATGATGTAGGGCGTCTGCAACGGAATGGCCACCACCGCGCCGACCGACGACAGGTTCCACACCCAGGCCTGCTCGTCTGTAGCCATCATCTTGGGCAGGAACGCCTTGACGCCGTGGAAGACTCCGCTGATGTTGACGTCGACGACGCGCTGCCAATTGGGAAGAGGCGTGTCCCAGAGATAGCCGAATTGTTCGACTCCGGCGTTGTTCACCAACAGCCGTACCGATCCCTGATCGCGAAATACCCGATCGGCCAGTTCCTGCACGGCGGCGGGGTCACGTACATCGCACCTCACCGCCGTGGCCCGACCTCCGCCCGCGACGATTTCGTCGCACAGTGCCGCGATCGCGTCGGTATTGATGTCGGCCAACACAACGGTCATTCCCAACGAACTCGCATGGCGCGCAAGCCCTGCGCCAATGCCGGCGCCCGCGCCGGTAATGACGGCTACGCCGCCCGAGAACGTTTCGAGGGCGTTAATCACGATCCGGCGGTAGTCGCTGCGTGCATCCCGGACAATGGCACCGAGTTGGTGGTGTCGAGCGTGACGTCCATCTCGGTGAACTCCAATCCGTTCGCGCCGCCGCGGCGCACGCAGACCTCGACGACGCCGCTGGACACCGCGAACGGCACAAAGTTCGCAGTCTGGTTGACGAGGATGTAGAACCGCGCGCGGGTGATGTCACCGCTGGCGTCGATGCGGTGCAGGTTGGTGGTGTGGTGACGCAACGGGTAGGGGCTCTGCTCACGATGCTCGGACAGCCACTGCATAACCGAGTCCCGGCCCTGCAATTCAGGTGACATCAATTCCTCGAAAGGGCTTGCACCACTGTCGCTTCTACTCACGTAACGGATGTCTTCGGCGTAGCGTGACGCCAGTTCCTCGTAGTGCGCCTCGTCGTAGTGGTACCAGAAACCGGCGATGAACTCTTGTAGTTCCGGCAGCGTGATGTCGTTGCTCATGGCACGCAGTCAACTCCGGTACGACCCAAGCGAGAGCGGGGTTGCCCGGTCAGTGGGACGCGGAGAGGTCAGTGCGCGCGAACCGCTCCTGACCCCGCGCTCGCGCGATTTCGGAATGCGTGACTCGAACATAGGCGGTCGCAGCGGCTGGCCCGATCGGTGTCCCGCTGAGAGGAAAGCGCGATCGTCGCGGTGCGTCCGGGATTCAATACTGACGGTGTGACTTTCGTGACCACTGCCCGCGCGGGCCAGACCGCGGTGAATCCCGACGAACTTCGGGCAAATCTCCGCCGGGCCGACCCGGGCGTTCTGGTCGCCGTGCTGGCACAGCTCACCGGCGACTCAGCGGTGGTAGATACCTTCGGGCCCAAGATCTCCCACATTCCTGATCCACCCGAACGCGCCGGCGTCACTGACCCCGCCACCACCGATACGTTGGTCGAGGCGCTGATGGCCGCACTTGAATCTCCGTCGACCGCGCCGTTCGATGACGTCCAGCTGTTTCGGCGCGTGCTGCCGCTGGCGCTGGGCGGCCAGGTTGACGACGAGTTCGTTCCGCTGCTACTCGAACAGGGCGGTTTCCGGCTTTCCCGACCGACGCTGCGCACTTCGTCAATCCCTGAGACGACGACCGTGGCCATCATCGGTGCGGGACTCGCCGGCATCATCACCGCGCTGGCTGCCGCCGATGCCGATGTCCGTTATCAGATCTTCGACCGCAACGCCGAAGTCGGCGGAACCTGGCTGACGACCACCTACCCGGGCATCGGCGTGGATACCCCGTCGGCTTACTACTCGCTGTCGCGCGAGGTGAATCCGGAATGGACCAGCTATTACCCGCAGGGAGCCGAGTACCAGGCCTACCTGGTGGCACTGGCCGACAAGCACGGCCTACGTGCGCACACCCGATTCAACACAGAAGTCGAGGCCCTGCACTGGGACGACGAGCGCTCGCACTGGCGGATTCATTCGGTCAGTCCGGACGGCGGTCGGGACGTCAGTTACGCCCGCGTGGTCGTCACCGCCGCCGGCTACCTCAACCGCCCGCGCTGGCCAACGTTATCGGGCCGAGAGACGTTTCTGGGCAACAGTATTCATTCCGCCCATTGGGACACATCGCTCGACTTGACCGGTCGGCGGGTCGCGGTCATCGGGGCAGGGTGTACTGCGGTGCAGATCGTGGATGCCTGTGTCGATCAGGTCGAGCATCTGACCGTATTTCAACGGCAACCGCATTGGGTGGCTCCGCGCAGACGGCCGAGTGACGATGTTCCCGAGCACCGCCGATACCTCGGTCGCCATCTGCCGTACTACGCGAACTGGAATCGGCTCAAGTCCTACTGGGGCACCGCTGATAACAACTATCCGGTCATCCAGCGAGACCCAGAGTGGGCGAAGACTCATCTATCGATTTCTCCCGCCAACGACATACTGCTGCAGATGTGCCAGAGCTACATTGATCAAACATTCGGTCCGGGTACCGAATTGGCGAAGAAAGTCACCCCCGACTTCGCGCCGTACGGCAAGCGGATCATCCGTGATCCGGGTGGCTACTATGCGGCGCTGGCCCGCGATCACGTCGACGTCGAGGCCTGCGAACCCGCTGCGGTCAACGCGAATGGCATTGTCGCTCAAAACGGCAGGCAGATAGACGTCGATGTCATCATCTATGCCACCGGGTATCACCTCGACTTCTTGTCCACCATCGACATCCGCGGTCGCGAAGGGCGCACACTCGTCGACGAGTGGGGTGACAGCCCGACCGCTTACCGCGGTGGCACCGTGCCCGGATTCCCCAACCTCTTCATCCATTCGGCACCCAACTACAGTCCAGGTCACGGCGCCGGGGCCAACTTCTCCATGGAAGTGATGGCGCATTACATCATCGAGTGTCTGCAACTCATGGCAACGCGCGGCGCAAGCACCATCGAAGTGACCCGACAGGCACATGACGAATACGTATCCGGGATTGACGAAGCGATGGCCGGGACGGTGTGGTGCCACACCCCCAACGCGCACACCTACTATCGGTCCGGATCAGGCCGGGTAGTTGTGGCAACCCCGTATCGACTGGTCGACCTCTGGCATGAACACCGGGCTCCCGTCGAAGAGCACTTCGGGCTGCGATGACCGGGATACTGCTCGGCAGAACAGCTTTGGTGACCGGCAGCAGTCGGGGGATTGGTCGGGCGATTGCGCAGCGACTGGCTGCCGAGGGCGCCACGGTGGTGGTGACGGCGCGTTCGCATCTGGCTTCCTCGTCGAGGCGGGCGGATACGACGACCAGCCTGCCTGGAACTATCGGCGAGACCATCGCCCTGATTGAGGCGGCCGGCGGTCGAGCGGTCGGTGTGACGGCGGACTTGGAAGATTCCGCGCAGCGCGAGCGTTTGATCGACGAAGTGGTTGACCGCACCGGCCGCATCGATATCCTGGTCAACAATGCGGGTTTCGCCGATTACTCGGTGGTCGAGGGCATGTCGCTGGAGACCTTCGACCGGACGATCGAGCATTACCTGCGGACTCCGTTCGTGCTGACCAAAAACGCTGTGCCACATATGCGCAACCAAACCGCTGGCTGGATCGTCAACGTCGGATCAGTCACCGGGGTGGCGCCGGTACGGCCCTACCGCGAGTACAACAAGACAGCCGGCGACGTCGTGTACGCATCGTGCAAGGCCGCACTGCACCGTTTCACTCAAGGAGTGGCCGCTGAACTGTTGGACGGCAATATCGCGGTTAACGCTGTAGGTCCGTCCACGGCGGTGCGCACACCCGGTGCGGCGCAGCTGATTCCGGAGTCGTTTCCGACCGAACCGGTGGAGTATCTCGCCGAGACCGTGTTGGCGATGTGCCACCTACCCGCCGCCGAACGCACCGGATTGGTCGCATTCAGCCTGCACTATCCCTGGTCGCAGAAGTTGCCGGTGCATACGCTGGATGGGACCGCGGTGCTGACGCCGATGCCACCGCCCGCCACCGCCAACCCGAACGTCCTGCCCGCCGGCGAATAACGCGTCTGTTCAAGGCAGCGTGCAGAAGCTATGGCAGACACGTTCTCGAACAATGACTTCGGGGCATTCGGGGTCAAACCAGCGATCGACCACCGCCCAGTGAATCGGATGCATCAGATACGGGCCCATCAGCCCGTTGACGTCGGTGAATTCTTGCTCGAACACATGCGTCCACGCCGATGTCCCCAACGCTTCGTCGACTCGGCTGAGCTGCCAGGAAGTAATTGAGCGGATGTAGCGCGGCATCGCCTCGAGTTCTTTCTCGAAACGGGCGACGGTGTCGAGCGCAGTGCCGGGCGCTACTCGCAGCAGCAACGACCGATAGACACTGCCGGTCGTCGTTCCGGCGCGAACGGTAGTGCCTGAGTAGTTGGCGCCATTGATGCGTGAAATCGCGTCGTCGGCAAGCAATTCATTGAAAGACGTTCTTAGGCAGTGCCACTGATCTTCTGATTCGAACCGGAGGTGCATCAGAACATCGCCGCCGTTGCGCGAGCCCGGCTGTGTTGGCTGCACGATTGAGAAGGGCACACGGGTCGCGGCAGTGACCAAAGCGCCGATGATCCGCGCGCGATCAGCTTCTCGCACGTCCAGCAGCCGCGTGACGCTATACATCGCACAGATTGTCGACGTCGTGGGCGGCTGCGGCGAATGAGCGGGAGCGTTCCTGAACCAGTTCGTCTATGTATGACCACCATTCGGCCAGGCTCGGATCAGATCGGCTCTTCCATGTCATCTCCCACCATGCCCGGGCGTTCGGCAGTGTCCATGTGATTGTGATGGTGTTGGGCTGGTCGTCGAACCAGATCGGCGGGCTCACCAGCACTTCGCGCAACGTCATCCCACGCTCTCGCGCTCCCGGCGCATAGTCGGCGAGATAGGCGTCGACGAATCGCCTTGCACAGCCCGGTCGCGTCACCACGCGGTCGATCACGAACACTGCGGCGTCCGGCATGCGATGAACCTATTGCGCCGTTTCGCGGCAGTCGCGTCCCGCTCCCGGCCAGTGGGAAGCTCGCAGCATGCTGAGCAGGCTTACGTCGGGCAGTAGGTCGCTTCCGCGGTGTTCACCATGTCGCTGAGATGTGCCTCTGTCAGACCCTCGTGGCCGAGGACCGAGTGGGCATCCGAGGCAATCTGGTCCGGAGTCCAGCCACGCAAACGATTGATGCATATGTGCAACGCCAGCTTGACCATGTAGTCGTTGTGGTCCGGCGGCCAGGTGAACCCTTGGGCGTGCAGTTGAGCCAGATATGCGTCGTCAATCGGGTCAGCAGTTGCCTGCGCTGCGCTATTGGTCAGGGCGGCTAAACCAACCAACAAAGCAGCGCTGCATGCGGTTAGCCGGCGAGATAGTGACATTGGCAGTGAGTATGCGGGCCCAAAGCGGCAGCAAAATGAAGAGTGGGCAAAGCTGAACCGAATTCAGCCGGGCGCCCGCGTCGGTTATGGCAATCCATTGACTCCTTCAATGCCGAACAGCGCGCGGAGTGGACCATCCCCGTTATCCGGTGATCAGGCCCCACAGGCCGCCGGCACTCGCGTGCATGGCCGCGTCCGTCACCTGGTCGTCCCAGTACTGCATCGAACCGAACTCTGATCGCCAGGCGAGAGCGGCGCGGGTGAATTCGTGCAACCGGTGCTCCCGGGTAGTGCCGATCGCGCCGTGGATCTGGTGAGCGTTGCGCACCACCACCGTAGTTGCGTGACCCGCACATGAACGAGCCACGGCCACAAGGAAATCCAGCCCCGGCGCGGACCATCCGTAGGCGGTGGCGAAGTTCAGCGCGGCCTCGGTTGCCGCCCGAGCGAGTGCGGCCTCGCCGGCAACGTCGGATACCAGGTGCTGGACGGCCTGGAATTTCGCCAGTGGGCGGCCGAACTGGGTGCGCGACGCGACGTGTTCGACGCACAGTCCCAGTATTCGGTCCAGCGCGGCGCACACCTGGATGGATCGAACCAATCCCGACTTCAGTCGCAACTCGGTGACCACGGCCAAGGTCAGCGGGGCACCGTCGAGGTTGGCCAGGTCGGCGGTGACCGTGTCGCGCGGCTCGCCGATCAGGTTGGTGCCCGGGCTGATCGCGAGGGCCTCGGCCGCGACATCGGCAGCGCGGTATTGGCCGTCGGATCGCCAGACCACCACGATCCGGTCCGCGCCGGCGGCCCAGGGCACATCCGCGGCGTATCCCTGCTTATTGAGCATGCACACCGTGCGCACAGCGCGATCGGCAGTGATCCCGGCCGCCGCCAGCAGCCAGCACGCCAGTAAGTCATGCTCGGCCAACGGAATTCGCACTCCGTGGCTGGCGGCTGCGGCAAGCAGTTCGGCCGCCTCGGACCATCCGGCGCCACTGCCACCGTTCTGCTCTGGCCCGGTCAACCGGACCAGGCCGAGTTCGTCGAGGTGTTGCCACAGTTCTGGGTCTCGTGTGACGGATTCGCCGGTCGGATGCTTCTCGCGATAGTCGGCGAAGACCGCGTCCATCATGTCGATCAAGGCTTTGTCGACGTCGGGTCGGGCGCTCATCGCAGGCCCAATCCGCGCGCGATCACTCCGCGCAGCACCTCGTTGGTGCCACCACGCAGGGTAAAGCCCGGCCGCTGGTCGACGGCGGCCCGCACCAGCTCTGAGAACACGGCATCGGGGGAGTCCTGCAAGTGGGCGAACTCCGCGATGTCGCCTTCGGTGGTGGTGCCCAGCACCTTGACCACCGCGGCCGGCAGATCGGCAGGATCGTGGCGCTGAAGCGCTCCGGCGACTGCGGTGGACATTTGATGCAGCCCTGCGGTCCGCGCCACCAACCGCCCGAGTTCAGCGCTGCGGGGGATGGCATTGGCCGCCATCCGGTCGGCGCAGGCCGCCAGCAACATGAAGGTGGACAAGAACCGCTCCGGCCCGCTGCGTTCAAAGGCCAGCTCCGAGGTCACTTGTTGCCAGCCTTCGCCAATTTCGCCGAACACCATGTCATCCGGAACGAATGCGCCGTCCAGAATCACCTCGTTGAAATGGTGGGCGCCGTTCATCGAGATGACCGGGCGGATCTCGATGCCGTCGCCGCGCAGGTCGACGATGAACTGGCTCAGCCCGGCGTGGCGGTGCTGCGAATCCACCGCCGCGGTGCGGGCCAGGGCGATGAACGCCTCGGCAAGATGTGCTCCTGACGTCCAGAGCTTGGTGCCGGTCAGCGACCAACCGCCCTCGACGCGTTCGGCGCGGGTTCGCACGCTGGCCAGATCAGAGCCGGAGTCCGGCTCGCTCATGCCGATTGCGAAGAAGCACTCGCCGCGCACAATTCGTGGCAGGAACCGTTCTTTCTGCGTTTGGGTGCCGTACTTGAGCAGCGACGGCACGATCTGCCGGTCCGCGATCCAGTGAGCCCCGACCGGCGCTCCGGCGGCCAGTAATTCTTCGGTGACAACGAAGCGTTCCAAGAACGAACGGCCGTGACCGCCGTACTCGACCGGCACTGTCATGCCCAGCCAACCCCGCGCGGCGAGCGCCGCGGTGAAATCCTCGTCCCAGCGGGACAGCCACGAGTCGACGGTCGGGGTGAATGAACCCGCGGCGATCTGTTCGGCGACAAACATGCGAACCTCGGCGCGCAGTTCGGCCGTCTCGTCGTCTTCGACTCCCGCCGGCGGCACCAGCCTGGGCAGACCCACTAGCTTGTCTTCCACTTGGCAATGCGCTGCAGGTGCTCGCGGTCGTGGTGCGCGAGCGGTTGCATCGCCGCCGCCATGGCCAGCGTCGATTCCAGCGAACCGGTACGCGATTCCTGCAGCAGACGCTTGGCCATCCGCAGCGAGTGCGTCGGGTTCTTGACGATGCGCTCGGCCAGTGCGCGCGCCTCGGCGAGCAGGTCGTCGTGCGCCACCACGCGGCTGACCAGGCCCCATTCGAGTGCGGTCGCCGCGTCGACGCGATCGCCGGTCAGTGTCATCTCGGCCGCGCGTTCGTAGCCGATCGCGCGCTGCAAAAACCACGTTCCGCCGTCGCCGGGGATCAGCCCGAGTTGCACGAAGCTTTCGGCGAACGATGCCCGTTCGGAAGCAACTCTGATGTCACACATCATCGCCAGGTCGCATCCTGCGCCGATCGCGGCCCCGTTCACGGCGGCGATCAGCGGGACTTCGAGGCGACCCAATGCCCTTGGAATGCGCTGGATTCCGTCGACGTAGGCGAATCTCTGATCGATCGCGTCTAGGCCGAAAATGCTGGCGCCGTCGGCCATCTCCTTGACGTTGCCGCCGGCGGAGAAGATCTTGCCGGTCCCGGTGAGGATCACAGTGCGGATGCCGGTATCGGTGTTCGCGCCGTCGACGGCGTTCTCGAATGCGGCGATGACGTCCTTGCCGGTGATCGCGTTTCCGACGTCGGGCAGGTTGATCGTCCAGACCCGGATCGGTCCGGAACCGCTGATTTCCAGAGGTTTACTCATATTGGCAACTGTAGGGACCCGGTGTCAGCCGCTCGTAGACGCGCGGGCGAACCGCTCCCGCAACTGGCGTTTGAGCAGCTTGCCGCTGGGGTTCTTGGGCAGGGATTCGACGAAAAAGACCTGCTTGGGAGTCTTGAATCCGGCGAGGTGTGCTCGGCAATGCGCGATCAGATCCTCCTCGGTCAGGGCGCTGCCCTCGCGGGTCACTACTGCTGCCACCACCGCTTCGACCCAGACCGGGTGCGCGAGACCGAACACCGCTACTTCCTGGACGCCGCCGTGCCGGTACAGCACCTCTTCGACCTCCCGGCTGGCGACGTTCTCGCCGCCCGTCTTGATCATGTCTTTCTTGCGATCGACGACGTGCAGTAAGCCGTGCTCGTCGTAGTAGCCGAGGTCGCCGGAATGGAACCAGCCGCCGCTGAACGCTGCTTCGGTCTTTGCAGCGTCGTCGAGGTACCCGAGCATCAAATGTGCACTGCGATGTGCGATTTCACCCACCATGCCGGTAGGTGCCGGGGCGTCATCCTCGTCTAAGATCGCCGTCTCCACGTTGAGTGCCGGGCGCCCGGCGGCACCTGGGTGGGCGTCCTGCTCGTCCGGACCCAACGCTGACGCCAACGGCGCCATCTCGGTCTGGCCGTAGAAGTTCCATAACTTCAAGCGCGGCAGTCGCTTTCGGATCTCACCGAGAATCTCGACCGGCATGGCTGACGCGCCGTAATAGCCCTTGCGCAGACTGGACAGGTCCACTTCGTCGAAGAGTGGTGAGCGTAGCAGGCTGATCCAGACCGTAGGTGGCGCAAAGTAATTGGTGACTGAGTAACGCTCGATGGTGCGCAGCACCGCTTCGGGCTCTGGGCGCGGCAGGATGATGCTGGTGGCGCCGAGGTAGATGTCGGTCGACAGGAAATTGTCCAACTGGGCGCAGTGGTAGAGCGGCAGCGAATGGATCTCGATGTCATCTCCGGACATGTCGCCGGCGAGGATGGTGCTGATGTAGTTCCACAGCAGGCTGCGACTGCTGTGCATGACGCCTTTGGGGTGCGACTCGGTGCCGCTGGTGTACATCAGGCGGACCAGCTGGTCGTCCTCAACGATCGGGTGCCGCACGACGGTTTCGGTGCGCAACCATCGCGCGAAGTCGTCCCAACCGGCGGGAGCGGCTTGATCGGCAGGCATCAAAGCCACCTTCGTCGTGATCGCGCCGTTCAGGCGCATCGCGTCCTGCGCGACGGAAAGCAATTCCCCTTCGACGATGAATCCGGTGACCCCGCTGTGCCCGAGGATGAAGCCGACCTCCTCGGCCGTCAGCATGAAATTGACCGGCACCAGCACCACGCCGGCGCGTGCGGTCGCGAACGCCAGCACCGCGTATTGCCAGCAGTTCCGGGACAACAACGCGACGCGATCGCCCGGTCCGATGCCGTTGTCGTGAAAAGCCGCCGCCGCCCGATCCACCAAATGCTCGAATTCGGCGAAGGTGAGGACGACATCGCCGTCGATGATCGCGGTTTTGTTCGGTTGCCGACGGGCCGACCGGCGCGGAATATCGCCGAGCGAGTGGCTGCGCGCCAAGGCGATCGCGGAATCCATAGCTCGAACATAGACGCGGGGGATTCTGCGGGACGTTGACGCGGAGTGCGAAGGCAAGTTCTGCTCGGTGCTGTTGGTGATCGTGCAACTCCTCACTCGGCAGGCGCAAATGCTATCGACTTCGGTGGGCTCAGCAGAAGCGCCGCAGTTCCTCGGAGGCCCGACGGCGAGCATCATGGGCGATGTCCAGGATCGGCATGCTCATGAAACCATGCACGGCGCCGTCGAATTGGGCGCGTACGACCGGAACGCCGGCTGAGGCGAGGGCCGCCGCGTACGCAGTTGCCTCGTCGCGCAGCGGGTCATGGCCCGCGATCACCAGCACCGTGGGCGGCAGTCCGACTAGCTCGCCGTGCAGCGGCGCGACGTACGGGTGGGTGCGGTCGGTCGTCGCCGGCACGTACTGGTCCCAATACCACTGCATGGCGGTCTTCGGGTTGTAGTAGCCGCGGCCGAAGAGTCGATAGGACTCGGTGTCGAAGTCGGCGGCGAGCACCGGGTAGATGAGTAGCTGTGCCGCAAGCGCGGGGCCGCCGCGATCGCGGGCCATCAACGCGGCGACGGTGGCCAGGTTGCCGCCCGCACTGTCGCCGCCCACGACGATCCGGCCCGGCTCTCCGCCGAACGATCCTTCGGCCGCCGCCCGGACGACCGCGTAGACGTCATCGGCCGCTGCCGGCCAGCGATACTCGGGTGCCAAGCGGTAGGCGACCGAAACCACCACGGCGGGAAGCATATTGGCGAATCCGCGGCACAAGCCGTCGTGGCTGTCCAGGTCGCAGAAGACGAATCCTCCGCCATGCGCGTAAACCAGCACAGGCAGATCGTCACCGGCGGGGCGGTAAACCCGGACCGGGATGTCACCACCCGGCCCGGGGACGGTCATGTCGCGCACCTCGGCGACAGCTTCGGGCTCGGCCGGGGGGACGTACCGCGACCGGATCACCGCTCTGGCCTGCGCGCCGGTCATGGCGTGCACCGGCGGAAAGCCCGCATCCAGCGTGTCGAGCAGCGCTGCTATCTGAGGGTCGAGATTCACGCGTATTGCAGTGCCGGCCGGGCTGTGGGACGCAACGGCCGCAACGGTTGCAGGGTGGGTGCGACTCGCTGCGGGCCGTCTTCAACATTGCGCCAGATGCCCATCGCGGTCATGCGGACCGGGGCGGCCAGACGTTGATCGAACACCATGTGCTTGATCGGACCACACACCGACACCGCCGCGACGGCATCGTCAGGACTGCCGATCGGTGCAGCGACGCAGCCGAATCCGAGCAGCGACTCCTCCCGCTCGAATGCGACGCCGTGCGCACGTACTTTGGCCAGTTCGACCGTCAGTTGTGAGCCGGTCGAGATCGAGTATTTGGTTTTGCGGACCTGCAGGTCGACGTCAGCATCCTGGTCGCGGTAGGCCAGCAGCGCCTTGCCGACTGCTGTGCAGTGCGCCGGCTGCCGGCCACCGACGCGGGTCGGCAACCCGCCACAGACCCGGTCGCCGACCTTGTCCAGGTAGACGACATCGGATCCGTCCAGCACTGCCAGATGAACGACAAGCCCAGTGGCGCGGTGCAATTCGCCGAGCAGCGGCTTGGCCGCACGCGCCAGTCGATCCTGGTGCACGGCCAGTGACCCCAATTCCACCAACCGCATGCCGAGCTCGTAGTCCCGACCGCTGCGACGCAACCAACGCAACTGAACCAGTCGCTCGAGCATCCGGTGCGCGGACGAGCGGGGCAGACCGGTGCGCCGCACGATCTGCGCGAGGGTCAGCCGTCCGGGTCCGTCGAACGCGTCCAGAACGAGTGAGATCCGGTCGATGACGGCGCTGGGGGTGGTGACGTCGGCGGCCATTGGTCCTCCAAGGGCTTGTTATGTCTGCCTGCTATATTCCTATTAGGAATATAGCACCGTTTGCGTCCGGCAACGCAAGAGCGCCCCGAAACACGAGTTCCAGGGCGCTCTGTGGGGCAGGGCGTTAGGTCTTGGCCGCCGAGCGGCCCGCGCGGCGGCCGTAGAAGCTGCCGTCACCCAGTGAGACACCGCTGGCATACCCCCAGGCGGCGAGTCCCGCGGCCGAGCGGCCGGCGGCGAACAGGCCGGGGATGGGCTGGCCGTTGACGTGCAGTACCTCGGCGTCCAGCGAGGTGCGCAACCCGCCAAGGGTGAAGCCACCAGTGCATTCCCTCAGGTCGATGGCGCCAACAGGGGAACCGATGGGCCTGAGCCATTCGGGTTTCTTGTGCAGCAGTGGATCCTCGCCGCGTTCCGCGCCGGTGTTGTAGGCGGCGACGGTCGATTGCAGCGAGCCGGGCGCCAGCTTCATGTCGCGTTCCAGGTCGGCGACGGTATCGGCCACCCAGGTCGGCTGGTGCAGCATGAACTTGGGCGACCAGGACGCGTTCGCCGCCTCGTTCGCGTCGCTGTCGATGATCAGGTACGCGGTGTTGTCCTGGTGGTAGAGCGTGAGCTGCCCGATACGGCCGGGATAGGTGTCCTCGGGGACATAGCGTTGCCCGCGGCCGTTGACCAGGATGCCGCGCACGAGTTGCTGCGGGTCGATGAAGATGGCGACCTCGGTGGCGTCCATGTGGGCCAGATCCGCTCCCAGCGCCTGCGCCATCCGGATCGCCTGGCCGTCGTGCTGCTCGATCGAGGCGGCCGGACGCCCGGCGATCCGCGGTGCGTACTGTGCGACCATCGCGTCGTTGTAAGCGAAACTGCCTGTGGCGAGCACGATTCCGCTGCGCGCCCGAATCGACATATCGGTGCCGTATCGGCGCGCGCGAATGCCCACCACTCTGCCGTCTGACCCGGTGATGAGCGATTGCACCCGGACGTCGTAGAGCGCGTTGACGCCGGCGGTTGCAGCCCGTTCTACGAGCGGCTTCATCAGCATGTAGCCGGCGCTGGCTTCGCCCTGCTTCTTGTTCGACATCTGCGGGACGTGGCCACGCGGGGCGGGGGAGGCGATCGTGTTGAAGGGGTGGGAGTTTTCGCCGCCGCTATACATGAGGCCGTGGTCGCCCATCGGCTCCCAACCGGGCTCGGCGAAGAACTCGGCTTTGAACGGCACGCCGCACTCGACCAGCCAGTCGAAGTGGGCGACGCTGCCGGCGCAGTAATCGGCGATCCGGTCCGAGTCGGCGCCGGGACCCATCGCGACGTTGAGGAACGCCGCCATATTCTCCTCGGAATCGCTGAAGCCGCAGGCCTTTTGCAGCGCGGTACCGCCGCCGAGATAGATGAACCCGCCGGCCATCGAAGCTGCGCCGCCCCAGGATCCGGTGCGTTCCAGAACCAAAACATCAGCGCCGCAACCGGATGCTTCAACCGCAGCTGCTGCGCCGGCAATGCCATAGCCGGCGATCACCACATCCGCCTCGTGATCCCAGTTGCTGACCGAGGCTGCCGGGATCGGCGTTACATCGGTGTCGGCGGCCATCACATGCGCATCGCCGCGGGCGGCTCGGGAATCCACTGGTGGCCCCAGTAGCTGTCAGCGGTGATTTCCTCTGCGGTATAGGAGTTTTCGTCGACCCGCATCCCGTCGGTGCCGAATTCGATGTCCCAGTCACCGGGGGCACGGACGTAGAACGACACCATCTTGTCGTTGGTGTGGCGGCCCAGAGTGGACGCCACGGTGAAGCCTTCGGCATTGACCCGGTCCAGGGCGGCACCGACTGCGTCGAGGGTGTCCACCTCCACCATGACGTGGACCAGTCCCGGATCGCGCTGCTGGGCGGCCGGGCAGATCGCCAGGCTGTGGTGGCGTGCGTTGATACCGAGGAATCGGACCCGGATGGGGTCGAACTCCGCGGGCAGCGGTATCCGGAACGCGCCGCGGGACCGGAAGCCCAGCACCTCGGTGTAGAACTCGACAACGCCGTTGAAATCAGTCGCGGGCACGACGACATGACCCAGACCCTGATCGCCGGTGACGAATCTCGCGCCGAACGGGGTGATCACCGGGCTGTGGTCGAGAACCGCGCTGTGGAACACCTCGAGCGTGGTGCCGCCCGGATCTTCGAAGGTGATCACTTCCTCGACGCGGCGGGCGTCGGCCTCCTGAACCGACAGTTCCTTGAACGCGACGCCCGCGCCGTCGAGAGCTGCCTTGACGCGTTGCAACGCAGCATGGTCGCGGACCTCCCAGCCCACCGTGATCACTCGGTCGGTGTCGCCTGGCACGACGATGATGCGGGCCGCGCGCTCGTCCATCCGCAGATACAGCGCGGACTCGTCGGGTCCTTTTCCTTCCGCGAAACCCAACACGTCGAACGCAAATTTCCGCCACCGGTCGATATCGGTCGTCGAAACAGTAATGTAGCCAAGGCTTTTCAGGTCAGTCATGGCGTCGCCTAGATGAGAGCCCGCAGTGGGCCCATCGGGGGCTCGACGCCGAACGAGCTCAGCGCCGCCGCGTGATACGTGGAGCCGGGGACGTGGATGGCGTGCATCTGACCGACGTGCACGTCGCGCCAGTACCGCTGCAGTGGCTTGTCCATGCGTGACGCGTTGCCCCCAGAACGGGCGAAGATCTCGTCGACGGCGGACACCGCGCGCCACACCGCACGAACCTGGGTGCGGCGACCGGCGGCACGGTCGGCGAAGGAGACCTCTTTGCCTGCGTCGACCATGTCGTAGATGCGATCGGCGTTGGCCAGCAGCTCCTGGCGTGCTGCGTTGATGTCCGCGGCGGCCTCCCCGATGGCGTACATGACGTACGGGTCATCCTTGATCGCGGTTCCAGTGGCCCCTACCCGCTCGCGCTGGTAGTCCAAGTGCGCGGCCAACGCACCCTCGGCGATGCCGATGGTGGCCGCGGAGATGCCCAGCGGGAACATCGTCGACCACGGCATCAGGTACAGCGTCTCGGTCATGCCGGCTTCGCGTTGCGCTGTGCCGTCCATGACCTTCGTCGCGTCCATCGTCCGGTAAGTCGGCACGAACGCGTCCTTGACGATGACGTCTTTCGAACCGGTGCCGCGCAGCCCCACCACATTCCACGAGTCGTCGACGATCTGGTAATCCTTGCGGGGCAGGATCATGTGGATCATCTGCGGCGGCATCAGCGGCACACCCTCTGGGTTGGCGAGCATGGCGCCCAGAATGATCCAGTCGCAGTGGTCGGTGCCCGAGCTGAACTGCCAGCGCCCGTTGAAGAGGTAGCCGCCGTCGACGGGCTTGGCCACACCCTGCGGCGCGTAGGGCGATGCCATCCAGGTGTCGACGTCGTCGGCCCAGATCTCGGCGGCCACCTTCGGGTCGGCGTACGCCAATTGGTAGGGATGCACGCCGACCACTCCGACAATCCAGCCCGCAGCCGGATCCAGGGCCGCGGTGGCCATCGTGGTCTCGGCGAACTCGCGGGGGTGCACTTCGAAGCCTTGGTACTGCTTGGTCTGCAGTAGGCGGATCGCGCCGGCCGACTTCATCATCTTGACCGTGTCGTCGGTGAGCCGCCCGATCCGTTCGGCTTCGGGAGCCTGTTCGCGCAACTGGTCGGCTAGCTCTACTACTCGATCGAGTACCCGCTCGCTCATGATGTCGTCCTTAACTGTTTGGGCCTATTTCTGGTTTACCGCAGTTGGCGCCCAGACTCATCAGTGATCCCGGTGAGCGGACGACATCGGCGTCAAAATTCGATGTGCAACCGGGCGCTGACGGGCCGGGCCTGGCAGCCGAGGATCAGACCGTCCCGTAGATCCTGCGGTTCGAGGATGTCGCAAGCTGCCATATCGACCTCCCCCTCGATGACGGTCGCCACGCATGAACCGCAGTGGCCCTCCCGACACGAATGAGGCACGTCGACCCCGGCGTCCAGCAGCATGTCGACCAGTGTTTGACCGCGCGGCCAGAGCAGCCGATGCCGGCAACCGTCGAGGTCCACCTGTACGGCGGCACCGAGTTCTTGCATCAGGCGATGGTCGGCTGTCGCGATGGCGGCGTGCATACGCCCGCCCAGTGGTCGGGAATTCTCGATCGGAACGTCCAGTGACCGGGATCGCTCTGGGTTCGACGGGTCCGAAGTCCTACCGTGAGTGATTGTGAACGGTGAACAACCTCTGGACGCACTGGTGGTGGGTGCAGGATTCGCCGGCCTCTATGCCCTGTACAAGTTGCGCGCCCAGGGCCTCTCGGTGCGGGTGGTGGAGGCAGCACCCGAACTCGGCGGCACCTGGTACTACAACCGGTACCCCGGCGCGCGCTGTGACGTCGAGAGTGTCGATTACAGCTACTCGTTTTCCGAGGAGCTGCAACAGGAATGGAACTGGACCGAGAAGTACGCCACGCAGGCAGAGATCTTGCGGTACCTCAACTGGGTCGCGGACAAACTCGATCTGCGCCGCGACATCACGTTCGGCACCCGCGTCGTCTCGGCGGTGTTCGACGAGGCCGCGTTGCGCTGGAATATCACCACCGACAGCGGTCAAGCAGTGACGGCACGATTCTGTTTGATGGCGACCGGGCCGCTCTCCGATGCCCTGACTCCCGAATTCCCGGGACGTGACAGCTTCGGCGGCGAGGTCTACCACACAGCGCACTGGCCCCATGATCCCGTCGACTTCATCGGCAAGCGGGTCGCCGTCATCGGCACCGGATCCTCTGGCATTCAATCGATTCCGATCATCGCAGAGCAGGCCGCACACCTCTACGTCTTTCAGCGCACGCCGAATTATACTGTGCCGGCGGGTAACCAACCGCTGTCGCCTGGCGAACTCGCCGAGATCAAGGCCGATTACGCCGAACGCCGCCGACTGTCGTGGCTCAGCGGGGGCGGTTCCCCGCACCTCACAGCGGCCAAGCCGGCCATGCAATTCAGCCCGGATGAGCGGCGCGCTGCGTTTGAAAAGCGTTGGCAACTAGGCGGTGTGCTGTATTCCAAGACGTTCCCCGACCAATTGACCGACCTGGTGGCCAACGACGAGGCGCGGAAATTCTATGAGGAGAAAGTCCGCGCCCTGATCGATGACGCAGCGACTGCCGAGTTGCTGATTCCCAACGACCACCCGATCGGGACCAAGCGGATCTGTACCGATAGCAATTACTTTCAGACGTTCAACCAGTCGAACGTATCGCTGATCAGTGTGCGCGCCACCCCGATCGAATCGATCGATGCAGCCGGGATCAATACCACTGAAACTCACATCGATCTCGACGCGATCGTGTTCGCAACTGGTTTCGATGCACTGACCGGGGCTCTGGGCAAGATCGACATCATCGGCCGCGACGGCCGAATGCTGCGTGACTACTGGGCTAATGGACCGCGTACCTACTTGGGATTGGGGATCGATGGGTTCCCCAACCTGTTCGTGATCTCCGGGCCGGGAGCCCCCGCCGTGCTGGCGAACATGGTGTTGCACGCAGAGGCGCACGTGAACTGGATCGCAGACGCCGTGGGCTATCTTGACGACCACGCGTATGCGGCGGTGGAACCAACCCCAGACGCGGTGGACAGCTGGGTCGCCGAACTGGCGCGGCGCGCTGAAGCTTCCCTGTTCACCAAAGCGAACTCCTGGTACATGGGTGCCAACGTGCCCGGAAAGCCAAGAGGTTTCATGTTGTTCGTCGGTGGTTTCGCCACCTACAACCAGATCTGCACCGAGGTCGCCGAGGCCGGCTACAAGGGATTCGACCTGATCAAGAAGCCATGCTGACCGGGTTGCGCGACAAGGTCGTGGTAGTCACCGGTGCGGCACGCGGCACCGGGCGCGTGCACTGCCAGCGATTCGCCGACGAAGGTGCCGATGTGATCGCGCTCGACTCTCCTGCGGTTGCCGACGATTTGCGCGGCACCGCTAGTGAAGTCGAGAGTCGCGGGCGGCGTTGTGTGACCGCATTGGCAGACGTTGCCGATCTCGGCGCCATGACGGCCGCCATCGACGCCGGCGTCACCGAGTTGGGGCGCCTCGACGTCATCATCGCGAACGCCGGAATCCATACCGCCGGTGCGCCGTCGTGGGAACTGGACCCGCAGGTGTGGCAACGCACCCTCGACATCAATCTCACCGGGGTGTGGCACACCGTCCGGGCTGGGGTGCCGCACATCGGAGCCGGCGGAGGTTCTGTCGTTATCATCAGTTCTACCAGTGGAATTCGGGGCACTGCCAACGCGGCTCACTACACTGCCAGTAAACATGCGGTGGTGGGTCTGGCGCGCACGCTGGCCAACGAGTTGGGGTCGCGCAGTATTCGCGTCAATACCGTGCACCCCGGCGCGGTCGCGACACCAATGGTGCTCAACGAAAAGACATTTCGACGGTTGCGCCCCGACTTGGACAATCCGACCGCCGACGATGCGGCCCAAGTATTGAAGGCGCGCAACCTACTTCCGGTGCCGTGGGTAGAGTCGACCGATATCGCCAACGCGGTGCTCTTTCTGGCCTCCAAGCAGGCGCGCTACATCACCGGCACGCAACTCGTGATCGACGCCGGACTGACGCAGAAGACGACATGAGCGACCGGTTGAAGGGGAAGATCGCGCTGATCACCGGCGCGGCGCGGGGAATCGGACGTGCCCAGGCGGTGCGGTTCGCCCAGGAGGGCGCCGACATTGTGGCGCTCGATATCTGCGGTCCCGTCGACACCGTGGTGATTCCGCATGCCACACCGGACGACCTCGACGAGACGGCGCGCCTGGTCAACGAGACCGGTGCGCGGATACACACCGAGATCGTCGACGTCCGCGACGTCGTCGCAGTGCAAGCCGCCACCGACCGCGGTGTCGAACGGCTCGGCGGACTGGACGTGGTGTGCGCGACGGCCGGAATTACCTCGCGCGCAACCGCAATCGATATGGACGAAAGTGCTTGGCGCACTATGCTGGACGTCAACCTCACCGGGGTGTGGCACACCTGCCGGGCCGGTGCTCCGCACCTGATCGCCCGCGGCGGCGGCGCGATGATCTTGACCAACTCGATCGCCGGCCTGCGGGGGCTGGTCGGTGTTGCGCACTACACCGCCGCCAAGCACGGCGTGGTCGGATTGATGCGCAGCCTGGCGCACGAACTCGCGCCGCACCAGGTCCGGGTGAACTGCGTGCACCCGACCAATGTCGACACTCCGATGATCCAGAACGACGCGGTCAGCAGCGCATTCCGTCCCGATCTGGACCGCCCGCCGACCCGCGCCGAATTCGCCGACGCGGCGCGCGGCATGAATCTGCTCGCGGTGCCCTGGGTGGACGCGGTGGATGTCGCCAACGCCGCGCTGTTCCTGGCTTCCGACGAGGCGCGCTACATCACCGCGGTATCGCTGCCCGTCGACGCGGGCGCAACCCAGCGCTGAACCCAATGGTGGCGACCCGCTGCGCCCGGCATACGCCGCGCTTGCGATCACCAACGCTGAGCCCAATGGTGGCGACCCGCTGCGCCCGGCATACGCCGCGCTTGCGATCACCACTATCGGGACAAGAACCCAAGCACCGTGCTCTCGAACGCCGCCTTGGCCTCGATCATCGCCCAGTGCCCGCAGTTGGGGAACACATGCAGCTCCGCGTTCGGAATGGTGCGCATCGGGATCAGCGCCATGTCGAGCGGGCTCACTCTGTCGTCGCGGCCCCAGGTCAGCAGCGTCGGAGCCGCGACCTTGTGCATGACCGCCCACGGCATCGGCCGGTCGGCAGCAGCCATCGCCGCCATCATCGCGGCGAACGCCGCCTTGCCGTACATCCGGCGCGCAGCGGTCAGCGTCTCCGGGTCGGTGGCCAGACGCCAGCGTTCCTCGACGAGTTCTTCGGTGACCACGGACTGGTCGTAGACCATCGACTTGAGCCAATCGACGAGCCGCTGTCTAGTGGGATCCTCGGTGAACTCCTGCAGCAACCGGATGCCTTCACTCGGGCCGGGGCTGAAGGTATTGGTGCCGATGCCGCCAATCGTGACCAGGCGGGCGATGCGGCCCGGATGCCGGATGGCGAAATTGATGCCCACGCCGCCGCCCATCGAGTTGCCGACCACGTGCACCCGATCGATGCCGAGCGCGTCCAGAAAGGGAGCCACGACGCCCTGCGCGGTGACCATGGGGTGGCCACCGAAGTCGTCGGTGACGCCGAAGCCCGGGAATTCCAGGATCAGGCACCGGTAGTGCTCGGCGAATGCGGGCAGTACGCCACGGAAGTTGCGCCAGCCGGTCACTCCCGGCCCGGAGCCGTGCAGGAACAACAAAGTCGTGCCTTGCCCGGAAACAGTGTCGTAGTAGCGCAGAGTGCCTGCCTCGGTACTGATCTCACGCAGATCTTGCTGGTCGATCCGCTCAGATGTGTTGGCCACGTAGGTCACCCTGCCATGCCACGGCGACTCGAGAACGGGGTGTTCCCGCTGAGCCGACGCATCAGAACCGGGTCAGGACGCCAATGCGCTGCGGTACCTGCGGCTGACAGCGGTGGCGGTCAGCATGGTGCCCCAGGCACGGGCGGCGCCGCGGCGCATGGCGCCGGGATCGCCGGTGGTGAGAAACACCCGCGCGGCCCGGTGCGGCGCCGATTTCGCTTCCTGATAGCGGTAAGCGATCGCGGTGGCCAAATGTTCGGCCGGGTCGACGAGCAGCGCATTCGGCAGTGCCGCGGCGAACCAATTGCTCGCAGCGGGGTAGTGGGTGCAGGCCAGCACCAAGGCGTCGACGCTGTGCAGCGGTGCGACGATGCCGGCCAGATCCGCCTGGAACCGCGCCGATCCGGTACGCCCGGCTTCGATATGCGCGGAAAGTGGTTGCGCCACTCGGGATAACACCACCCGCCCCGGCCTGGCCAGCCCGCGGTCGTAGTGGCCCGCGTCGATGGTGCGCTGCCCGCCCAGCACACCGATCGACGCGAGGTCTTCGGGGACGGACGCCAGTCCGTGGGTGATGATGCCCTCGACGGGTACCGGCGCCGCGCCCAGTCGGGCGACCACCGTGCTGGCCGCGTTGCACGCCAGCACCACCTCAGTGGCTCCGCGCTCGGCAAGCCCGGTCACCACGTGCAGCAGACGGTCGGTCAGTTCGTCGACACCCATCCGGCCGTAGGGCGTCGCCCCGGCGTCCGACCAATACAGCACCGGAAGGCCCGGCACCAACCGATCCAGGGCGTTCACCAGGCCTATGCCGCCGATGCCCCAATCGACGATGCCCAGGCAGGAATTCGTGTCCATGGTCATCACGGGTAGGAGAGGGGGGCGGTCTGCCCCTTGGCCAGTGGTCCGGAATCGAAGGCCACCACGCGCGCCGACATGGTCGCCGTCAACGTCTCCAGGTGGCTGTCGGGGAACCGGCTGCCGAAGTACCAACGGTACTCGTGCTCGGCACGGATAGGATTGTGCTGCAACATATTCCGCCATTCCGGGTGTTGAGTGAGGGCGGCCAGGTCGTGGGCGAACTCGGGGCGGGTGCGCTGGGTCCGCAGGTGCGCGAGGGCCGATCGGGCCAGGACCGGCAGTTCGCGGATCTGTGCCGGCTGCTGAACCATGTCGACCACCCATAGCTGACCGCCGGGGGCGAGGATCCGCCGAATCTCGGCCATGACCGGATCCCAATCCAGGTAGCGGAAGGAGAGGAAGGAGATCACTACGTCGACGTGGTTGTCGGGTACGTCGAGCTCCGGTCCATTGACCTTGACGAATCGCAGGCGCGCGCGGTCTCGGCTACGTTCCCGTGCCCGATCGAGCATGCCGGCGGAGCTATCCATGCCGATGGCGAAGTCCACGTCGCCGTTGTCATCCAGGGCGCGCAGCAAAGCTCCATTGCCACAACCGATTTCCAGAACCCGCACCCGTCGGCCGAGTTCGGTATGAGTGCTGGCGAGCCGTCCGGCCACCCATTGCCACTCGGCTTCGCGGACCCGGATGTCGGCGTAAGCGCGGTCATAGAGTTCGGCCACCCGGTCGTAGGACCGCTCCGGCTGGGTCGCGTGCGGAACGCTTTCCACCATGGGCTCCGCGGCGCAACCGAGGTACTTGCGTACGCTGCCGGCCCAACCGTGGGATTTCTTACCCGGAGCCGCGATCAGGTAAAGATTCGGACGGGCCGTCGGGTGACGGCCCGCCCACGCAAACCGGTCCTTGTCGGTGGACACGGTGGTGTAGTTCTGGTTGCCGTATGTCGCGACGCCGAACACATCGGCGAAGAACGGTGTGAACCAGCGCGCGGTGCGGCAGGCGTGGAAGAAGGCCCGCCCGTCCGCAGCGAACGGAATATTCATAGCCCGCCACTCATGCGGCGAGAACTGCTCCGGCCAGTCGGTGGAACCGAACATCGGGCCGTACATGCCGGAATGACTGATCAGGTGCAGTTCGCTGATCACCCGGCCGGAAATAGCGAGCCGGCTGAGTTCGGCTTCGAAGTCGGCCTTGCGGCGTAGGCCGGAGACGATCACTTCGGCGTCGGGATGCGCGGCAGCCAGTTCGCGTCCCATAGTGGCTGCGGCGATTGCGAATTCGGCGGAGCCGCCACGGTAATGGGTGGTGTGCGCCACCCATATCACCGACTTCTCTCGGCTTGGCGCGATAGCGGCGAAGGGGATGCGTTCGTGCTCGCCTTGGGGTATCCAGGCGCCGTAGTTGCCGACGAGTTCGAGTGCTTCGGCGTGCTCCAGGTCGAACACTCGCATGCTGTCCGCGGGTGGGCTGTAAAGGTGCAGGCTCAGCCCGCCCATCTTGGCTGTCATGTCGTGGATGTCGTCGGACTCGATGTGAACCGCAGTGCCTTCGTGGCGCGTGATGTCCTCGGCGACAACGAGTTCGGTTCCATCCCAGGCGAAGCGCCGTTCTTGGAAGCTACCCTCGACGGCGATAACGTAGCCGCCGGCACCGCCGTGGTCGTGCGGGGCGCAGCTGTGACCGGGACGCCAGCGGGCGAGCATGATCTCGACCTGGTCGCTGATCCGCAGAATGGATCGTGAATACGGTTCACCGTCGTTGGGGTCGAAGTCCAAATCGGCGAGTAGTGGCTTGGCCGCGACCGCACGCGCGAGCAATTCGGGACCGGGAACCTCGCCGCGAACCGCGACGGCAGCCAGCTCGTCGAGCAGCGGCGTCAACTCCACCAACCGGTCTCGAGTGGTGGGTAATGGGTGGTGCGCGATGTCGGTCATTTTGTGTCCCCTCTTCGACGACCAAGGCTGGGGTAGCCACCGTGACAGTCTGGTTCGTCGTTATGGATTGGTTCGTGATGGATTTGAGTTGGGCCCGTTGCCGGGATGTTGCCAATTCACAGGCTGTCCCCGACCGCTTGGGGAATTCTTGGAGGATTCTTGGAACGGCCCAGAAGGGCAGAATCGCTGGACCGAGCGATTAGGCCGGGCGGGACCGGAATGACACGCCGAACGTGTGGCCTAGGGATACGCCGAAGCCGGTTCGGGTACCTAGCCCACACGTTCGGCGCGTCTGAGTCACTCTCCGGCAGCGTGTGGCGGCCATACCGACCGATGACGGCTTCGTACTCCACGAACTCACGCTGCTGCGTCTGCGCGCGTTGGTCGCACGTGCGCGGGGCGACGTGGGCGGCTACGACGAGTTGATGGCGCGCCTACGGGAACGAGGCCGTGCGCTCGGATTCGAGGCAATAGCCGCCGGCATGGACTAGGCGCCTGCGAGCGGGGCCGACCCCGATCGCTCGAGTTTCCTTCGCGCCTGGTCAGCGTCGGCTTCCCACCGGCGGGTGGAGCCTTCCACGTCTGTGAACAGGAACGTCACGATTCCTGAGGGCGCCCCCGACTGCGCGGCCACTCACGCAGAATGCCACAGCGAACGTCCAGGTGACAGACTTCTGGGGTGTCTGAGATCGCCTTCACCTCGGTGGCACCCATCGTGCCCGTGATAAACCTCGATGCCGCGTTGGACCGCTATCGACGGCTTGGATTCGACGCCCGCGGCTACGAAGGCCCGGAGCGGTACGGTTTCGTCGACCGCGGGTCAGTGTCGATGCATCTCACCGAATGGGCCGAGCACGACCCACTCACCACCGCCTCCAGCGTCTACTTCTACGTCAGCGATGCCGACGCCCTGCACGACGAGTGGCGGGCCTTGGACGGCCTGGGCGGCCGACTGCACCCACCACAGGACACCCCCTACGGTTTGCGGGAGTTCGCCTACGTCGACCCGGACGGCACCCTGCACCGCATCGGGTCGCCCCTCTAAGTGTTGCGATAGACCTTGAGCGCGGTGGTGATCATCGGAATCTGCAACGGAAGCCGCGCGATTGCGCCGGCGCGCATGTACCACGGCTTGTCCCACCACAGCCGAACCATGTTGACGTTGGCGGGGAAGACGCCGAGAAACAGTGCGATGGCCGCCAGCGCGCCCAGTTTCCGGGTTGGTGGCGCCAGTAACAAAGCTCCGACGCCCGCCTCCGCGACTCCCGATGCGTGCGTGTAGAACCGCGGGGTCCCCGGCAACTCGACGGGGACGATTTCGTCGAACGGTTTAGGCGCAGCGAAATGAAGAATGCCCATACCGACCAGGCCCGCGCCCATCCGGATCGCGGTCTTCTGAGCGGAGGCGCGCTGAGCTATTTCTGTGGAGGTCATCCTCCCATTGTTGCCTGCTGGCCAGTCATAAAACTTTGGCATGGCCAGATTCCCGAATTGGTATTACCGACCTGCGACGATCGGTCTCTATGGTCGGATTTGTGGCCAACCGCGACGAGGTGCGCGAGGTCCTCGATGAGGCCAGCGCGCAAACCGGTCTGAACGACTTCGGCGACGATTCTTTTCGCGAAGGTCTGCAGATCCTCCTGTCCGCTTTGCAGAACGAGGCTCGGCTCAATGCACGCGGTCAGGTGTTACTGCATCAGCGCATCGTGGGCTACCTGGCGCAGCGGTTGCAGGTCGAGTACTGGTACCACCGGCACCCCGAAATTGACGACGTACCCATCATTGCGCCCCTGATCGGGGTGGGTTTACCGCGAACGGGATCGACAGCGTTGTCGATGCTGCTGGCCCAGGACCCCGATGTGCGTTACCTGCGCCGGTGGGAGTCTTCGCAGCCCTGTCCGCCGCCAACCACGGTGCGGGGTGTCGACCCGCGCATCCCCACCGACAAGGGCGAGATGGTCGGCACCCGGTACCACGTGCCGGCCGCCACTCACGGTCCGATGGAATGCCATGAGCTGATGGCGCTGGACTTCAAGTCGCACCTGTTTCAGTCGTTCGCCGAAATCCCTTCCTACTCAACCTGGTTGCTGGATTCCGCGGACCTGACCTCGACCTACCGGTATCAGCGCAGAGTGATGAAGCTGCTGCAATTCGTTGAGCCGCAACGGCCTTGGCGATTGAAATGCCCATCGCACGTGTTGTGGCTCGATGCGCTGGATGCCGTTTTTCCGGACGCGCGGTTCGTCATGACGCATCGAGACCCCACGGACGTCATCTTGTCCGTAGCCGACCTCTACGCCGACATCATCGGCTCGTTCGCCGACGACATCGACCGCAAGTACATCGGCCGGCTCAACATCGAACATTGGTCCCGCGGGATGGCACGCGCGCTGAGCTTCCGGAATCAACACGCGGACGAACGCGTCTACGACATCGATTTCTCTGCCATGCAAGATGATCCGATCGGCGAGGTCACGGGTCTCTACGATTGGTTGGGGCTCGAGGTAGGGGAGGAGTTCGAGGCACGGATGCGTAGTTGGTGGGGCGAGGCGGCCGCCGAGCGGGAGCCGCCGTCGCACGCGGATCCGGTAGCGTTCGGCATCGACTTCGACCAGGTGCGGCCGCTGTTCGCGAATTACGTTGCCGCCGCTGACAACTGGACACACACCAAGGAGCAGCATGGCCGTTGATCTTTCCGGCGGCATCGATCCTGCCCGCGAGTTCGTGTTCGCGCAACGCCCCGACAACCCAGAGATGCGCGACTCGGTCAGCTTCTGGGTCGTCGACGATCAAGGCGCAGTTGGCTTGCCGCGCATCGGCATCGAGGCGGTGGCCGCCAATTGGGACGCCCACGACATTCAGGTCAATGTCGCCTATCCGGACGGCCGGGTGTATCGGTTGCGGACCAACGGCCCGTCGTTGCCCGCCCTGGATAGCAACGACGAACCGACCGTGCTGGGCGCCGGCGGTCTGGCGTTCCGGTGCGTCGAGCCGTTTCGGCGCTGGACGATGAGCTACGACGGGCCGGCCGTGCAGACGTCGTCCGCCGATCTCGTTGCCGGCCGCAAGGACGGACCGACGGTCGACATCAGCTTTCACGTCGACGCCACCATGGCGGTGCCACCCTGGGTGCAGGGCGCCCTGCAGACCGACGCCGCCCTGCAACTCAAGACCTCGGTCGGCGACATGATGGGTGGCCCACGCTACGAACAGCTGTTCACCGCGACCGGGCGAGTGAGCGCCGGCAGCACCGAGCGCAATTTCACCGGGTCCGGTTTGCGCATCCGCCGTCAGGGCGTGCGCAAGCTGGCCGGCTTTTGGGGTCACTGCTGGCAGTCGGCGGTCTTCCCGAGCGGTCGCGCCTTCGGGTACATCGCCTACCCGCCGCGGCCCGACGGCCAGCCCACCTACAACGAGGGATACATCTTCGACGGACACAACGGGTTGATTCCCGCTCGGACAATACACGCGCCGTGGCTCACCAGCCTGCGACCAGACGTCGAGGATGTCTCGCTCGTGCTTGAAACAGCCGACGGCACAGTCGAAATCGAAGGCAAAACCGTGTTCACCACACATGACGTCAGCCACAACGACGACATGTATTCGATGCAGGCGCTCAAACAAGAGATGGCGAGCTTTCCGGCGGTACAACAGGCTGGGGTGCGCTACCGCTGGGACGGCGAAGAGGCGTACGGGATGTTGGAGCGCTCTAATCCGCTGGACCAGCTCAGCCGCTAGACACCGGTGGCGCGGCGGTTGATCTCCCGTAACACCCAGTCGGGCGTGACGGCAGCGACCGTCATCAGCGCCTTCGCCTGCCTGCCGACCGCGAAGTGCGGACCGTGCGGTCGTCGGGGACGGCCTTGCGCGACTTTGAGAATGGCGTCGGCGACGTCGTCAACGGTGAGTGACACCCCCATCGTGCGGGTGCTCCCGGTGTCCACGCCGTCCACCATGCCGGTGTCGACGAACAGCGGCCACACCGCGCACACCCTGATATCGTCTGCGGCCCATTCCAATTCGAGTGCCTCGGTCAACCCGCGGATCGCGAACTTGGACGCCGAGTACGTCGCCAGCTCGGCCTGTCCGTACATGGCCGACGCGGAACACACGTTGATGACTTGGGCGTTGGGCGTCTTGCGCAGGTACGGGTAGGCCGAATGGCAGCCGTTGAGCGTGCCTCCCACGTTGACGTCGATGATGCGCCGTTGATCTTTGAGCGGAATTTCAGCGAAGCGTCCCGAGCTGAGGATTCCGGCATTGTTGATCAGCACGTCGAGCTGACCGCCGGTGTGCTCGGCCAGCTCGCCCAGCCTGGTGGCCCAGGCGTCGGCGTCTTGCACCTCGAGGGAATCGACAACGGCCTCGGGACTCAGTTGTTCGCGCAGCTCGTCGAGTGCCACCTGGTTGCGTCCATAGGCAGCAACCCGGTAGCCCGCGCGGTCGAAGCGGACTGCCGTGGTGCGGCCGATTCCAGCTGTGGCACCTGTGATGGCGACGGTTTTCATGGCCACCGCGACTGTACGCCGAGGTGCCTCAGCTAATCGGTGCGAGGTCTCAGGCACGCTACTATCCGCCAATGGCTAATCAGCTGGGGAAGGACGCGCGGCATAAGGACGATGGCTCGGGGGAGCAGCGTGTTGCGGGCTGGCAGCGGGCGCTGCGCTGGGTGGCCTGGCTGACGTTCCTGGGCTTGGCTGCTTACCATTCCGACCGCGTGTCGTTCGGTGGACTCGAATTCCTGACGCTCGCGATCGCGATCGGTGTCAGCGTCTGGTGCCTGGCCAAGCCGCTCGGCGGGCCGAAAGTGGAGATCGACCAACCGTCTGATGCCCGCGGGACGTTCGTATCCCGAACGAGTTGGGGCCTGGTGCTGTTGGGCGCGATACTGACCGTCGGCGGGGCCGGAGCCACCGGCGCGATCGTCTATGACGTCTCTACTGGCCGTGCCACCGTGCGCGACGTGCTGCACGACATGGCGGTCTTCGTGGAGGGCTGGATCGCCGAGAGGATCACCGGATACGCCTACGACGCGGAACTGGAGAAGACGCACGCCTACGCGCTGTTCGTCCTGATCGTTCCGGGCCTGCTGCTACTCGCCATCAACCTGATCCCGTTTTTCAAGCGCGGACGTGAGTTTCGGGTGGAGCCCGACGGCTCCATCTCAGTCCGCGACAAGCACGGCTTCTCCCCGGTGCTCGACTACGAGTACTCCGCCGTCAACGCCGATGGAACAACGATTCGCTACACCCCGGCCGGCGAGCGGACGCCTGAAATCGTCCTGCCGCAGGCTCGAGTCTTCTGTCGCGAGAACAATGCTCGGCTGGAGCGCAAAGTCAGTGGCCAACTGATCGGGGAACGTCTGGTCCGTCGGGGCTTCCGGGTCGACGACGTCGACGTGAAGCACGGTCACTTCCGTGCCCAGCGCGGCGTTTAGCATGGTCGGGTACGCGCCTACCGCCAGGCAGGAGATCTCATGGTCGAGATTCATTTGCAGCGAACCATCGCCGCGCCCATTGAGCAGGTCTTCGACTGGCTCGCCGACCCGGTCAATCTGGCTGCGGCGCCGTTGGCCCTGAAGGCTGGGTGGGCGAAAGACTCGCCTGGGACTGAGGCAGGCGCGGTCCGGGAAGTGATCGGGCTCGGCATGTGGTTTCGCGAAGACATCACCGCCTACGACCGCCCGCACAGCTATACCTATCTCATTGTCCGATCAGTTCCCGCTTTCCGACACGAAGGCGGCACCCTGACGTTCACCCCAACTGATGCCGGCACCCATGTCGATTGGCTGACCAACTACACCCACCCGCCTATCGCCGGAGGCAAGGTGATGGAGAAAGTCAGCCGTCCGCTGCTGACGTCAAGCTTCACGGCGATTCTCGCGGCGTGCGCTAAAGCGCTGGAGAGCTGATCGTGAGTACCGGCCGCGCGCACGGGCGCACCTTCGTCGTGACCGGCGTGGCTTCCGGCATCGGTCTGGCCACCGCGCATCGTCTGCTTGACGAGGGCGGCAGCGTCATCGGTACCGACCTGGTCTCACCGCCGGACCTGGGCACCGACTTCCATTTCGTGACAGCCGATATCGCCGACGAGGACGCTGTCACCGCCGTGTTCAACGCGGTGCCCGACCGTCTCGACGGCGTCGTCCATTCCGCCGGGGTCGCCGGAGGCGGCCCGGTTCATCTGCTCCCGCAATCCGAATGGGACCGGGTGATCGCGATCAACCTCACCGGCACCTTTCTGGTCGCCAAGGCGGCGCTCGCCAGGATGATCGAACAACCGCGCGTGGACGGCGAACGCGGCTCGATCGTGACGCTGGCCAGCGTCGAGGGACTGGAAGGCACAGCGGGCGGCAGCTCATACAACGCTGCGAAGGGCGGCGTCGTCGTGCTGACCAAGAACATTGCGCTGGATTACGGGCCAAGTGGAATCCGGGCGAATGCGGTCTGTCCGGGCTTTATCGAAACGCCGATGCTCAACAGCGTCTTCGACCTGCCGGGCATGGAAGACCCCAAGGCGTCCATAACCGAAGAACATGCCCTACAGCGACTCGGCCGCCCCGAAGAGATTGCGGCGATGGCAGCCTTCCTGGTGTCGCCGGACGCTTCATTTGTGACGGGGCAGGCCATCGCGGTCGACGGCGGCTACACGGCCGGCCGCGACCACGGCGTGGTCAAACTCTTCGGGTTCCCTGACTGATCAATGTCCTTTTCCGCCTTTGGGTTTCTTGCCGTGGCCCTGAGGCGGACCGGGCGGCTGCACGGGAGCGCTGCTGATCGCCGGCTCGGTCGTCGCGGTGGTGGCTGCCGGCGGGGGTGGCAACGGCGCGCTGGTGCTGGACGGAACGGGTGACGGTGGCGAGCTCGAGAACGGTTCGATTACCACGATCAATAAGATCGCCAGCAGGAACGCAGCGATGATCGCCGCCAGCCATAATTTGTTGCGGTGAGCATCCGGGTTCGGTTCCGCGAGCGGAATCGGGTGAGTACCGGTGAGCGGAAGCTGCGGCGCCTGCATCGCCAAGGTTGGGTTGCGGACGGGAATCGTCGCGGGCTCGGTGTCGACCAGTGCGGCGCGCATCGCGTCAGCCTGGGTGAACCGCTGAGCCGGGTTGCGCGATAACGCCCGCTCGATGGCGGTAGATAAGCCGGTCGGCACGTCGGGTCGCATGTGGGCAACCGGCAGCGGATTATCGTGCAGGATTGCGTGCGTCAGCGGACCCAACCCGGTTTGCGGGAAAGGCCGCCGGCCGATCAACGCTTCGTAGCCCACCACTCCCACGGCATACAGATCGTCGCTGGCTGTGGCCGGTTTCGACAGCAACCTCTCGGGACTCAGATATGCCACGCTGCCGACGATCTCGCCGGTCCGGGTGTGGACACTGCCATCGATCTTGGCGATGCCGAAATCCGCCAGCTTGGCTTGGCCTGTTTCGGTGAACAGCACGTTGCCCGGCTTGACGTCCCGATGCACGATGCCTGCGTCATGGGCGACCGCGAGCGCTGCGAGAACGTCCTCCAGCACTTTCTGCACGAAGGCAGGCTCCTGCGGCCCTCGGCGAATATGGTCCGCCAGTGTCACGCCCGGGAGTCGCTCCATCACGATGAAGGGGACCCCGTCATGTTCGCCGACGTCGTAAACGACCACGATGTGCTGGCCGCTGAGGTTGGCTGCCGCGCGGGCTTCGTCGGCAAAGCGCAGGCGGTCCTCGGGTCGGCCGTCGGAGTGAAGCAATTTGATGGCTACCGGGCGGCTCAGCTTCAAATCCCACCCGTCGCGCACCTCGGACATTCCGCCGCGGCCCAGGACTGGCCCGACCTCGTAGCGGCCGGCGAGCGGACGACCAGGGTCCAGCAGTGCCGCGGCATTTCCGCCGCGATACTGCGCCCGTCGGTATTCCGGTTCCATTCCGCCCGCTGCCGTTTTGTTGGATTGCGCCGCTTTGGGATAGCCAGGCAGTCTGTTATCGAAACATTGAGCGTCGGGCGGGTGGCCCCTCGTCGAGATATAAACCTCCGAGATGCTTCGCGGCGTGTCGTGTGTGTGGGGTTTATGTGTCGCGGGCGGCGGGCGAAGGTGGTCGGCGTACGGTCGAACGCGTGACGCTGACACACAGTGACCAGGTGCTTTCGTTGGCTCGCGGGTTACGGGAGGTGGTGGCGGCCCAGGCCGCCGACTCCGAGCGGAAACGGACGCTGACCGACGCCGTCGTCGACGAAATGTGGGCCAGCGGATTGATGACGGCGTTGAGTCCCCCCGAGGCCGGCGGAATCGAACCATCGCTGGCCGAGATGATCGAGACCTGGATCGAAATGGCTTGGCAGGATGGCTCTTTCGGTTGGATCGGGATCGCCAATCTGCCGTCGCGTTTCGCCGCGGCCACCTATCTGAGCGACGAGGGTTTCGCCGAGGTGTTCACCGGCCACGACAACCGGGTCACCATGGGCGGCCAGTTCTTTCCCAATGGGCAGGGCACCGTCGTCGATGGCGGCTACCAACTTAGCGGGTCGTGGAGCTTTGGCTCGGGCACCGGCCACTCGCAGTACGTCGCCGCCGGCTTCTTCCCGATGGACAACGGCGAGATGCGCTGGATCAGCGAGGGCATCCCCGACATGCAGGTGGCGGTGGTGCCGCGCGACGACATCCAGTTCAACGACGGCTGGCACGTGCAGGGTCTCAAAGGAACCGGGTCCTACGACTACAGCGCACAGGACGTTTTCGTCCCCGCCAGCAGGACGTTCGGGTTGTTCGATCGGAAGCCGGTGCGGGGCGGTTCGCCGGCCGCGCACATGGGCTTGATGCCGGTGACCGCCGCCGGTCACGCCGCGTGGGCGCTCGGGGTCGCCAAGAGCATGCTCGACGATGTTGCCGAACTGGCCACGACGAAGTACCGGATGAGCGACATGGCGTCGTTGGCCAGTCGGCCGACCTTTCAAAAAGGACTGGCGCACCATGTCGCGGCATGGCGTGCGGCCCGGTTGCTGGTACTGGACGCGTTCACCACCGCGGAGTCCGCCGTCGCAGCCGGCGAGGACCTGAACCCGACGCTGCGCGCGGATATGCGGGCGGCCGCCGTCTACGCCACCGATACCGCGCGTGAATGCGCGGAGTGGGCGCATCTCGTGGCCGGAACCAGCTCGATCCGCGAGGGCACCAGGCTCGAACGCGCATTCCGCGACCTGTACACCGGCACCCAGCACGCCTTCATCAGCGAGAAGGTCGCGATGGACTGCGCGCAGATCTGGCTGGGCATCATCGACGACCAGTTCGGCCTCTAAGCCCTCGACCCGAACTGGGCGAGCCAGACCGTGTGGAAACCACATTCGGGATCATCGACCATGTGCGCTACCACGCTGAAACTGTTGTCGTGCAATAGCATTCGATACTCGGAACCGTCCAGGCTGGCGTGGTAGAGGGGCTCGTCCCGATAACTGCCGATCCGCTCGCCAGCCAAGGGTCCGCTGGTGAAAAGTAAAGCGGCACCCGGGGCGGCGTGCCGCCTGAAGACCGGGAACATCGCGCGCTGGTCATCAGGCGATAGGTGAAAGAAGCTGTCCCAGGCGATTATTCCGTCGAACCGGTGGTCCAGATTCAGCGTTCGCATGTCGGCAACCTGGCGGTCGTGACCGGGCAGGCGCTGTCCGAACAGGGTGATCATTGCGCTCGATGCGTCCACACCCGTTACTCGGCAATTCTGTTCGGCGAGGTAATCGGCGATCGGAACTCCCGTCCCGCAACCGATATCAAGCACGGCCGGTGCGGACGGGAGGAGCGCAAGAAATCGGTCCAGCCAACATTTTTCGATCCGACCGCGACCTCGATCGCGGGCCCAACCATGAGCGTGACGTTCATAGAGGTCGATGACCCGGTCGGCTTCAGATCCCACGGATTTGAATGTATAGCCACCAAGAACCACCGTCGGACTGCTGGCTCGGCCGCCGCCGTTCTGCGGTGCTGTAAGTTCGCTTAGCGTGAAGGATCGTCCATGAGTGACCACCGACTTGCCGCGCGATTGGCCACCGAGGCGGGCCAGCTGTTGCTCGCCGTCCGTGAGGAATTCGCCGGCGCCGATGCGAGCGATCGGAAAGCGGCGGGGGACAGGCGATCCCACGAATTCCTGATGGAGGCGCTGGCGAGAGAGCGCCCGGATGACGCGGTGTTGTCCGAGGAGGGCGCCGACGATCCGGTGCGGCTTCGGTCCGAGCGCGTCTGGATCGTCGATCCGGTCGACGGGACGCGCGAGTTCTCCGAATTCGGGCGCGACGACTGGGCAGTGCACGTTGCGCTCTGGCAGGCCGGCGAACTGGTAGCGGGAGCGGTAGCGCTGCCTGCGCAGGGAGTCACCCTGGCGACTCCCGAGGTCAACCCTCCGGGTCCCGCACCGCAGCAGCCGCGCATCGTCGTGTCCCGTACCCGGCCTCCCGCCATCGCTCTGGCTGTCCGCGAAGCGCTGGACGGAGTGCTGGTGGAGATGGGTTCGGCCGGGGCGAAGGTCGCCTCGATCGTGCAGGGCCGCTCTGATGTCTACGTGCACGCCGGAGGGCAGTTCGAGTGGGACTCCGCCGCGCCGGTTGCGGTGGCGCGAGCCGCAGGCCTGCACACGTCTCGCATCGACGGTTCGCCGCTCGTCTACAACCAGCCGGACCCGAAGCTGCCGGACGTGGTGGTGTGCCGCCCGGAACTCGCCGACGCGGTGCTGGCCGTCACCCGGCAGTCCTAACCGTCTGTTCGGATCACCTGGGTGCGCAACGCGTCCCCCAGCGTCCAGATCGCTACACCGAGCAACACAACATCTTTCAGAAGGAACTGGCCCGGCAGTGCTGTTAGAACGGGCATGCCCGCGGCTGACGTGGCAATGACTCCGGGAGTGGTGAACAGAAAGCTGACCGTTCCCACGAACAGGACGATGCCGAGTGCGCTACCGACCGCCGACACCCGGGGCCACAACGGTCGCAGCGCAATCAACAGAGCCGCAACGATTTCCGTCGTTCCCAGGGCGCGCGCAACGGTCGTCACACTGAGGTAGTCGTAAATCCAGCTCATCAAGGGACTGTTCTCGATGAGGACGCGGGACTCCATCTTCGTGTACTTGCCGAAACCAATCCAAGCCAGGACGACTACCAGCCCGTACCGGCAGACCAGCTCACCGAGGTGCGTGATTCCGCCGGCGCCGAATCGGGGTCGTTTCAACTGTGGTTTATGTGACACATTCAGCTGATACGAGGTAACCCGCCGCCGGGTTCAATCTAAGTCATGTCGGCATCGCGGAGCGCTCGGCCCATGCGCGAGATGGCGTCGGTCAGAATCGCTTGAGAGGTGGCGAAGTTGATGCGCGCGTGACCGGTCCCGCCGCTGCCGAAGACATGGCCGGAACTGAGCGCCACCCGGGCATGGTCGCGAAACCAGCGGGCCGGTCCGGACAGATCGGAAACCACCTTGATGCCTTCGGCGTCCTCGTCGGCGAAACCGAGTTGGCGGCAGTCGAGCCACGCCAAATAGGTGCCCTGCGGTCGTAGGAGTTGGACTCCCGGTAGGTGTTCCGCGACGAGATCGTTTAGCAGGGTGCGATTTTCGTCCAATCCGCGCAGCAGCGCGTCGAGCCAGTCGCCGCCAGCCTCGAACGCGGCGGTATGCGCGATGAGGCCCAGATGGCTGGCCCCGTGGCCGACTTCCTCGGGCATCCGGCGAAGTTCGGCGGCCGATTCAGGTCCGGCGATGGCCAGCGCCGCTTTGATGCCGGCAAGATTCCAGGCCTTCGACGCGGACGTCAGCGCGAGGGCATTCTCGGCGCCGGGCACGCTGAGGTAAGGAGTGAAGTGCGAACCGGCCAAGATGAGTGGGGCGTGGATTTCGTCTGACACCACCCGGATGCCGAACTGGCGGGCGCGTTCGGCGACGCCGCCCAGTTCGTCGGCGGTGTGTACCGCACCAGTCGGGTTGTGCGGATTGCACAGTAAGTACGCGACTTTGCCGTTCGCACCTGCGGCTTTGCGTGCGCCTGCGAAGGCATTCTCCAACGCGTCCAAGTCAATTCGGCCATCAGAGCCCAGTGGCGCCTCGACCACGCGGCGGCCGTCATGCGAAACGAAAGCGTAAAAAGGTGCATAGACAGGCGAATTGACGATCACGGCGTCACCACGCTCGGTGACCAGACGCAACATCTCGACGGCGCCCAGCATCACGTCCGGAACAACCCGGGTTCGACCGATCGACAGGCCGTCCCACTGCCAACGCCGCGCGGCGAATTCCTTGACGGCCGTCGCATACCCTTTCCCGTGCGGATATCCGGTGTCGCCGGCGTCGACGGCCCGGTGGATCGCCTCGGCTACGGGCGGTGCGAGGTTGACGTCCATCTCGGCGACCCACAGCGGGAGTACGTCGGCAGCGTGTGCGCGCCACTTCATGCTGGTGCGACGGCGCAATTGGTCGAGCGTCAACTCCTCGAGTGGGTTAGGCGTCACTCATGCAGAGTAAGCGGGCCTCACCCGGTGACGAACGCGTGCTTGGGGATTGTCAGCGGCAGGTCCACCGAACTGAGCAGACCTGGTTGTGCGGCAACGACATACGGTACGGCGTTGACCACGCGCATCGCGGTGGCCACCATGGCACCGGCACCTGAGGTCATGCTTCCGATTCCCGCTCGGGCCGGATCGCGGAGTGTGGCCGCCATCGAGCAGTCGATGTCGGGGTCGCCGGTGATCACCACCCGGTAGGACAGGTCGCCGATGCCGGTCGGCCAGTCGGGTGCGACGTCGTGCGCCAGTCGGGTGACGTGCTCGATCACAATGGCTTCGCGGCCATCGACCACGCCGATCGCCTGCATCCGCAGCGCACCGGCGGTCCCGGCCTCGACAGTGCCCATCGCAACTTCCAGGGTCCGATTGGTGGGGGCACGATCGAACGACTCGCGTACCTCTTGCACCTCGACACCGAGCGCGTCCGCGATCAACCGGATCTGGCCCTGCCATTCACCGGCGATCGCGCCGGGAAAGCCGATCCACGGCTCGTAGTCCATCGGCCGGCCGAACCCGAGCGCGTCGCTCATGATGTCGGGGACGCCGTAGTCGTCGTAAAGGCCCATCTCGAACGAATGGATCTTTTCGATCGACGACGACTGCGTGGTGAGCACCAACGGGAGGTAGTCGGCGGCGAAACCGGGTTCGATTCCCGACGCATACAACGACACCTGGCCCTGTTTGGTCGCCGCGACCAGTTGGTCACGCCACTCGGCCGGCTCATAGGCGTGCGGATTGACCAGCCGCGTGGTGCTCGTGGTGACGACGTTGATGCCGGCTTCGAGCAACTTGACGTAGTCGGGGATGGCCAGCGCGTCGCGTTCGGGACCACTGGCGGCGTAGATCACGCAGTCGGGTTTCAGAGCGATCAGCGCGTCGGCGTCGTTCGTGGCCTCAAGTCCGATCGGCTCGCCGTTGGCGAGTTCGCCCACGTCCTTGCCGACTTTGTCGTCGGAATGAACCCACACCCCAACCAGCTCCAGATTGGGACGGCGGTGGATCGCACGGATGGCGATCGATCCGATGCCACCTGTCGCCCAGACCACTACTCGGTGATTGGCCATCGCTGGCCTCCTTGGCGGCTCGAGAAAACCGAATGTTTGATCCGGAAGCTAACAGCCACGAGTCGGACGGGTCAAGCATCGGCCCGCATCTGCGTCCCGTAGATAGAACAAACGTTAGGTTATGGTGCAGTGGTGTTCACGTTGAGGTTCGACATGCGAGCACCCGATTGGGCAGCGCCGGCCACCGACCTCTACCCCGCCGCCGCGACTCAGTAAAAGGAGGCACCCATGCGGGTCGTTGTATGGTCCACCGGGGGAGTCGGCTCCCACGCGATCGATGCCATCCGGCGCAGGCCCGATATGGAACTCGTTGGCGTATGGGTGCATTCGCCCGACAAAGTGGGCAAGGACGCCGGCGAGCTTGGCGGCGGCACGTCGCTGGGATTGGCCGCCACCGGCGACGCTGATGCATTGATCGCGCTGAAACCCGACTGTGTGGTGTACGCCGCCAGCGGCCCCGAACGCGACGGCGCCGCAGTGCCCGACTACCTCCGACTGCTGTCGGCCGGCATCAATGTCGTATCGACGACGTCAACCAGTTTGGTTTATCCGCCTTCGTATTTCGCGACGGAGTGGCGCGCCCAACTCGCGGCGGCGGCCCAGTCCGGTGGGGCGTCGTTCTACGTGTCAGGCATCTTTCCCGGGTTCGCGTCCGATCAGTTGGCGCTGCTCATGACGACACAGTCCAAGAGCATCCGCAGCATCACGGTCAGCGAGGTGGCCCTCAACGACCACTATCCGGTGGCCGACGTGATGATGAACGGCATGGGCTTCGGGCGCCCACTGGACTTCGAACCCATGCTCAAGACGCCCGGGTTCATCGAAATGGCTTGGAAAGCACCGCTGCATCTGATCGCAAGTGGTCTCGGCGTCGAGGTGGAGCAGATACACGGCACCTTGGACCGAGAGTTGACCGACCGGGACATCGAGGTGGCTTTCGGCACCATCCCGGCCGGCACCTGCGGCGCCGTGCGCACCCGGGCCGCCGGGGTAGTCAACGGCCGCGAAGCCATCGTGATCGAGCACGTCATCCGGATGGCACGAGACGTCGCACCCGACTGGCCCACCTCAGACTGCGACGCGACCTACCGGGTGGACATCGAGGGCGATCCCGACATTCACTGTGCCCTCACCCTCGGCGCGGCCGAGGGCCACGGCGCCGGCCACGCGGCGATGGCCGCCACCGCTATGCGGGTGGTCAACGCCATCCCTTACGTCGTCGACGCTGAACCCGGGCTGCTCAGCTCGCTGGATATGCCGACTACGTTGCCGCGGTACGTGTTTGACTGACGCTGACCAGACGTAAAATCCCCTTGGAACGCGCGCTCCAAGGGGATTTTACGTCTGCTCGCGGGGATCAGGCGAGTTGTACCCGCCCGGTGATCAGGTCCATGATCGCCTTGCCAGGAGCGTATGACCCGGTGATCGACGCCATTGCGTGCCCCTGGTCGACGTTCAGCGTGATGCCGTTGACGGATGCCGAGGCGGCGCTGTTGAGCATGATCATTGCCTTGCCGATGTCCTCGGGCGTCAGCGTCGCGGTGCCCGTGTCGTCGCGGTAGTCCTGGGCGAAGGTCAGCCACAGGTCGGCGTTGGCGCGGGCCAGGGGAGTGTCGGTCGGGCCGGGACAGACCGCGTTGATCCGTACGCCCTTCTTCTGGAAGTGGTACCCCTGCCAGGCGACGTAACCGTTGATCGCCTTCTTGCTGAAGCCGTAGTGGATGATGCCCTGCGGCTCCCGCTCCTGGCACCAGTCGTGGGCCGCCTTGTAGTCGGGCGTGTTCAGGAAGTCCTGAACCAGTTCCAGGTCGTTCTCCCAACCCATTCCGGCTACCGACGAGATGAAGCAGATCGCCGCGCCCCGCTGCAGCAGATCCTTATCGAACAGCCGCTCGATCAGGTGGCGGTGCCCGATGAAGTTGACGCGCATCAGTTTCGGGCCGTCGGCGACACCGGCGGCGGAGAACAGCGAGTGGACCTGTCCGTCGAGTTCGTCGACCGCCCGGTCGATCGAATCCTGGTCGCTGAGGTCCAGCGAGATCACCTTGTCCACGTCGAAGTCCACCGGCGCGAAGTCCATCACGGTGACGTGTGCGCCGAGAGATTTGGCAATCTGCGCCGCGGCCGCGCCCATACCGGTCGCGCCACCGACGACTAGAACTCGCTTGCCTTCATAGCCCAATAAGTCTGACGCCGCTGTCATTTCTTACCCCTTTTTCCTGGTAATTCATCAACCGACGTTACAGTATCTGGACCAGATGTAAGTTTCAAACCCTGTTGAGACAGGCACCGGACCCGGTGGTTGACCTCGATTGCAAGTCCCACGTAGCGTACGTGAGACAAATATTAGGTTTGCTAGGAGTGGCCGTGTACACGCTGCGGTTCGACATGCGGGCTCCGGCCTTCGGGGCCGATTCGACGGCGTTGTATGCCGCGGCGCCAGAGATGTGCGCATGGGGTGAGAGCCACGGCTGCCTCGCCGCGGTGTTGTGTGAGCACCACGGGTCTGCCGACGGTTACCTGCCGTCACCACTGCTCTTGGGCTCGGCGGTGGCAGCGCGCACCGATCACCTGGCGCTGAGTCTGATCCTGATCCTGCCGTTCTACGACACGGTGCGACTAGCCGAGGACATGGCGGTCCTCGACATTCTCAGCGCTGGGCGAACGTCCTACATCCTGGCGTTGGGGTACCGGCCCGAGGAGTACGAAATCTTCGGCCTGGACTTGGGCGACCGCGGCCGGATAGCTGATGCGAAGCTGGGTTTGCTGCGCCGGTTGCTTGCCGGCGAGAAGGTCGTCGAAGAGGGACGCCGGATCTTCGTCACGCCGCAACCACTTACCAAGGGTGGTCCGGCGATGATGTGGGGCGGCGGCAGTCTCGCGGCGGCGCGGCGGGCCGGACGCTACGGCTTGGGCATGCTGGCGAACGCCAACATCCCTGGCATGCGCGAGGCCTATGAGGAGTCATCGCGCAAGCACGGTTATGAACCGGGAATGGCGTTCTTTCCCGACCGCAGCACACCGTCGGTCACCTTTGTCGCCGACGACCTGGACCAGGCCTGGTCTGAGCTGGGGGAGCACCTGCTGCATGACGCGCGCACGTATGCCGAGTGGAATCCCGGCAATGAGACCTCCGCCGGGTTCTCGCACGTCAGCACAGTTGACGAGCTGCGCGAGACCGGGAAGTCGCACGTGATCATCACGGTAGAAGACGCGATTTCGCGGGTGCGCGCCGGGAAGATGTTGACGTTGTCGCCGTTGTGCGGCGGCGTGCCACCGGATGTGGCATGGCCCTATCTCAAGCGGGTGGGCGAAGTCGTGTTGCCCGAGGCCGCCCGCCCGATATCTGCGGAGTCTGCATGACACTTGCTGAGATCTACTACGACCCTTTCGATTTCGACATCGACGACGATCCGTATCCCGTCTGGAAGCGGATGCGCGACGAAGTTCCGTTGTACTACAACGAGAAATACAAGTTCTTCGCGCTGAGCCGGTATGAGGATGTGGCGCCGGAGCTGACGAACTGGGAGACCTACCGGTCTGGCCGCGGCACCACCATGGACATCATCATGAGCGGTGTTCAGGTGCCGCCCGGCGTGATCCTGTTCGAGGACCCGCCCTTGCATGATCTGCATCGTCGTTTGCTGTCAAGGGTTTTCACCCCGCGACGGATGGAGGCGATCGAGCCGCTGACCCGCGATTTCTGCGTACGCGCGCTGGACCCGCTGGTGGGGTCGGGGAGCTTCGACTTCATTGAGAATCTGGGGTCGATGATCCCGATGCGCACCATCGGATATCTGCTGGGCATTCCCGAAGAGAATCAGGCAGATATCCGCGACCGCGGAGGTCAGGCAATCAATCTGCGGGAGGGCACATTTAGGGCGATCGACGGGGATCTGTTTGCGCAGAGCTATGAGATGTTCTCCGAGTACATCGATTGGCGCCAGGAGCATCCCTCCGACGATCTGATGACGCAATTACTCAACGCTGAGATCGAGGAGAACGGCGTCACCCGCAAGCTCGAACGGACCGAGGTGCTGATGTACACCAGCATGATCGCCGGCGCCGGCAATGAGACGACGACCAGGCTAATCGGTTTCATCGGGCAACTACTTGCCGAGCATCCCGACCAGCGTCGCGAGATCGTGGCGAATCCAGCCTTGATCCCGACGGCGATCGAGGAGGTCTTGCGTTACGAGGCTCCCTCGCCGGTGCAGGCCCGCTACGTCGCGCGTGGCGTCTCCTGCCACGGCACGGACATTCCCGAAGGGTCGATCATGTTGTTGCTCAACGGATCAGCCAATCGCGACGAGCGGAAGTTCGCCGACGGGGAGCGATTTGATATTCATCGCGTCGGCGGGCATCTGAGCTTCGGTCACGGACTGCACTTCTGCCTGGGCTCGGCTCTGGCGCGGATGCAGGCGCGGGTGGCGTTGGAGGAAGTGCTCAAGCGCTGGCCGGAGTGGGACATCGACTACGACAACGCGGTGAAGGCGCACACCAGCAGCGTGCGGGGATGGTCGAAACTGCCCGTCGTTACTGCGTAAGCTACCGACGCCATTCACATCTGTCACAGCTGTCACTGGAAGAAGAGTGGCAATCGATCGTGAAATGCGCTATCGCCGGTGATATCACGCCGTGAGACCCTCGACGCAGCTATCGCCGGTGATATCGCATTCTTGAATCGTGTGGTGCCCGGTTTGCCGATACACACGTGACGCGTGTGATTTCAGCGCATCAAAAGCCAGTGCGACTCAACCGGAGCGCACCACCCCGCGCAGCATGGTGTCGCGGATGTGCACGTGCGCCGCGCGAGTGCCCAACTGCTGCAGGATGCTCGACGGGATCCATTTCAGCAAAATCACGCAACGCGCCAGCGTCTCCAACGAGGTGTCATAGCTCTTGATCTCATCGGCCTTGATCCCCGCTGCGAGAAGCGATTTGATCTGACGTAACCGCTTCGGAAACTGCAGGCTCGGATTGGGAGTGTCGGGGGGAATCTGTCGCATCCACGCGAGTTGGATCCGGAACTCATCGCCGAATCGGTCCAGCGCGGTGGTGTCGATCCAGCTCAGCGCATCCAGCTTCTCGACAGAAGACGCGCCGGACCGGAGGACGTATTTGGAACCGGTGTCCACCTTCTCGCCAAAGGAATTCATGATCGAGGCCAGTAGGGCATCCTTCGAACCGATCAGACGAAACAAGGTGCCATGCCCGAGTCCAGCGGCCGCCGCGATGTCGCGGACGGATGTGCTTTCGTAGCCGCGACGGCCGAACTCGACGCGCGCCACCGCGCGGATATGCGCCGCCCGGTCCTCGGCCTCGCCGTCGTCGCGCCATTCCTGGATGCCCCTGTTGGCGGCGACGAAGGCCGCCGATCCGTCCAGTTCGGCATCACTGAGAGGCTGAACGCTCAAGCCTTCCAGCATGATTCGGCACAACAACCTGGCCAGCTGATCGGGCGCGACGGTCCGTCGCACGGCGTCCAGACCGATGTAGAGCATCGTCTGGCAGATCCGATCGGCCAGCACGTGCAGGTCTACCTCAGGTCGGAGGTAACCACTCCACCGCGCGGCCCGCAGTGTTTGGTACATGGCTTCCAAAATCGCGGTCGGCCGCCGCCCGGCCCATTCCACCAGGTCGGCGTTGGTGCTCGGCACCTCGTAGAGCGAGATTTGGATAGCGGCACGATGCGTCACCGCGCACGTCGCGATCGCGTCGCCCAACTCGGCGATGCGATCGAATCCGGGCTGCGAGTCGGGGTGATCGAGCGTGTCCAGAGCATGTTCGGCGACACCGTCCAGGCCGGCGTGGTAGCGCCGCAGCAGCTCGGCCAGCAGCGCTTCCTTCGACGCGAAGTGGTGATAAAGGCTGCCCGTCTGAATGCCTGCAGCCGCGGCGATCTCATGCATGGACGTCCGCAGCCCGGATGTGGCGATCAGTGACGCCGCGATCTCGAGCACCTCACCACGGCGGGTGCTGTCGTCGAGTGTGGTGCTACCCGAAGTGCGCTTTGGCGTCACTGGCGACCATCCTGACCGAAAGTTAGGTTGGAGCTTACCGATACCCGCTGACCTGGGTGCGTAGCGCGTGGTGACTCGCCGAACAAACGTTAGGTAGCACGAGGTCACGCGTGGTACGGATGCGCAGCCCACTTAGCTGGACGCGACGAGCCTATTAGTTAGGCTGGACTAAGTGCATCCCCAGGCAGGGGAGACAGGAACCGGGGTATGCAAGGCGTTTTTATCGGCACCTTTTTGATCGGCCTGCGGGAGGGCCTGGAGGCGACGCTGATCGTCAGCATCGTCGCGGCGTTCCTCAAGCGCAATGGTCGATCAACCAGGCCGATGTTTGCCGGTGTGTTCCTGGCTGTGCTGATCAGCATCGCGGTGGGTGTCGGCTTGAACGCGCTGTCCGCGACCTTGCCGCAGCGGCAGCAAGAGATGATGGAAACGGTCATCGGCGCTATTGCCGTCGTCTTCGTGACCTCGATGATCATCTGGATGAACCGCAATGCCGGGCGGCTCAAGGGCGAACTCGAACGGGAAGCGGAACAGGCCATCAGCCGCGGTGGTTCGCTGGCTCTGGTGGTCATGGCCTTTCTCGCGGTGCTCAAAGAAGGCTTCGAGACGGCGGTGTTTCTGCTGGCCGCCGCTCAGACCACGCAAGGGAGTCGCTGGTTCGCCGTTCTCGGCGGGGCGGCCGGCATCGCGGTGTCGATCGCGATCGGCGTCGGCTTGTACTTCGGCGGCCTCAAACTCAACTTGGCCCGCTTCTTCCGCGTCACCGGCGTGTTCCTGGTGCTGATCGCCGCCGGACTGGTGCTGACCGCGCTGCGCACCGCGCATGAAGCCGGCTGGGTGACGATCGGCCAACACCAGGTCATTGATCTGGCGTCTTGGATTCCCGGACGGTCGGTGCGCGGCGCGCTCGTCACCGGACTTTTCGGGATACCCACCGACCCTCGACTCATCGAAGTGCTCGGCTGGTTGCTCTACGCGGTGCCGGTGCTGGTCGTCTTCCTGTGGCCCGCTCGGCTCGCCAGCGCGCCGCAATCGAGGCGATGGCTGCTGGCAGCGACCGCGGCAGCGCTGCTCATCGGGGCCTCGCTGCTGGCGATCGCGGCCCCGGCCGGGGTTTCGACGTCGGACCCTCAAGATCGCGCCGTAACCGATCGACTCGGGCGCGCAGCCACCATCTCGCTGTCCACCACGCCGGCCGGGCGGGCGCTGTCAATTACTGACGGCGGCATCGTGGTGCTTGCCGCAGCCGGTGACGATTCGGTCGACGGAGTCTCGGTCCGCGTGTGGCAGGCGACGCTACCGGCGTCCGGTGACTTCGCGCCAACGGTCACGCTGGCCGAACTGGCGGAGCTGACCGGTGGCCGGCTGCCGGTGGGTATTTCGGCCGCGCGTACCCCGGGTCCGTTTCAGGCGCAATGGTCCGCAAACACCGTCTACACCGTTCGCGCGCAGGACAATTCCGTGGTGACCGCGCAGGCGGCGAGCAATCGCACGGCAGTGCTCAACGGCGGTGGTCTCACCGCTCCCAAAACGGTCAGCCTGGGCGGTCTGCCCACAGACTGGTCCACAATTGACGACCAATCGGTGGCAGCACAGCTCAACACCGACGCGCAGCAGCGCGCCGAGCGGCAGTTGTGGCAAGTTTGGCTTCCGTTGGTATTGGCTGTCTTTGCGTTGAGTTGTGTGATTGCCGCGATGCGCGCCGGCCGGTCCACGTCGGTAAGAGAGAGGGGGCGAGCGACGAATGCCGAAGTCAGCCAACCGGTCGTGTAGTTGTTGGACGACAGTTGCCGTCGCCGCATTAGCGGTCAGCGCATGCAGCCATGCGAGTACCGACTCGCCGGCGGCCGGCGGCTCCAATGCCGTCTCGGTGACAATGAGCAACGAGGGTGGAAAAGATCGCTGCATGCTGAACACCACGACGGTGCCGGCCGGGCCGGTGACCTTCACGGTGTCCAACGCCAGCGCGCCCGGGATCACTGAGGTGGAGTTGCTCCAGGATCAACGCATCATCGGCGAGAAGGAAAACCTCGCGCCGGGACTGGACCCGGTGAGATTCACCGTCACTCTGGACGGTGGTTCCTATCAGGTCTACTGCCCAGGCGCGGACGTCGAATACCAAACACTGACGGTGAGCGGACGCGCACCGGCACCGGCCACCGGTACCGTGGCAACTATTTTGGGCCAGGGCACCAAGGACTACGCGGCGTACATCGTCAAGCAGATCAGCCAGCTCAATGACGCCGTGAAGGCACTCGACGCGGCCGTGCAATCCGGCAACGTCGAGGGGGCGAAAGCGGCGTACGCCAAGGCACGGCCGTTCTACGAACGCGCGGAGTCCAGCGTCGAGGGATTCGTCTTGCCTGGCTTCGTCGTTGGCGACAACGCCGGCAATCTCGACTACCTGATCGACATGCGCGAGTCCACCCCGGTTGACACCAAAGTCGGTTGGAAGGGCTTCCACGCCATCGAACGTAACCTGTGGCAGGGCGGCGCAATCACCCCGGAAACCAAGGACCTCAGCACCGAATTGGTCAGCAACGTCGGCAAATTGAATGACACGGTGGCCTCCCTGCAGTACCGGCCCGAAGACCTGGCCAACGGCGCCGCCGACCTCATAGAGGAAGTCCAGAACAACAAGATCACCGGCGAAGAAGAGGCTTTCAGCCACATCGACCTGGTCGACTTCGCCGGGAACGTGGAAGGTGCGCAGCAGGCATACGCGTCGCTGCGACCCGGGCTGGACAAGATCGACGGCAACCTCGTCCGGCAGATCGACCGGCAATTCAAGGACGTACTAACCACATTGGATCGCTACCGCGACGCGGGTGCACTGGGTGGCTACCGGACCTACACCCCGGCACTGCAGGCCAGTGACGCATCGAAGCTGACCGCTGTGATCCAGCCGCTGCACCAAAGCCTGTCCATGGTGGCCCAGAAAGTTGTTCAGGCGAATTGATTATGGACGATCAAACCAGCGAGCCGCCGGAACCGGCTGAGAACGAGAAGGTCTCGCGCCGACGCATTCTCGGTGGCGCCGCGTTGGCCGGCCTGGCCGGTGCCGCCGTCGGCGCCGCGGGTGGCGGATTCGCCGGTTACGCCACCGCCGAACAACAGTCCGGCGGCGACAACGACACCGTCGATCTGCGTCGTAGCTACCCGTTCTATGCAGAATCGGGTAGCGCCAAACATCCCGGCGGAATCGCCACGCCGCCACAGCGCTACTGCGTATTCATGTCGTTCTCGTTGGCCGCCGGCGCCGGACGCGCCGAACTGCAATCGTTGTTGGCCCGCTGGTCGGCGGCGGCCGCCGTTCTGCAGCAAGGCAATCCGGTCGGCGCGGTACAGCCACAGCACGATGTGCAACCGGCGGCCGACACCGGGGAGGCTTTCGGGTTGAGCCCGGCCAGCCTGACCGTGACTATCGGGCTGGGACCGTCGGTGTTCGGTGACCGCTTCGGTCTGGCGGCTAAGCGGCCAAACTTGTTCGCGGATCTGCCCGCACTCAACGGTGACAATCTTGACCCACGCCTGCATGGTGGCGACCTGTCGGTGCAGGCATGCGCCGACGACCCGCAGGTGTGCTACCACGCCACCCGCAACCTGACCCGGCTCGGCCGCAACATCGTCTCGCCGTTCTGGCAGGTGCTGGGTTTCGGCCGCGCATCGGCCGGACCCGGACAGGCCACACCCCGAAACCTGATGGGGTTCAAGGACGGAACGCGCAACGTCAGCACCGACGAGCAGTACCGCCAATTCGTGTGGGTCGACAATTCCGACCAGGCCTGGATGAACGGCGGGACCTATCAGGTCGCCCGTAAGATCCGGATGCTGCTGGAAACCTGGGACACCGACCGAATCGGCGACCAACAACAGACCTTTGGCCGTTCCAAACAGGACGGCGCGCCGTTGACCGGCAAAAGCGAATTCGACACCCCGGATTTCGGCGCCAAGAACTCCGACGGCAAACCGGTGATCGACCCGTTGTCTCACGTCGGCCTGGCCGCCAGGGAAAACAACGACGGAGTGATGATCCGCCGCCGTTCCTACAACTACACCGACGGCCTGGACACCACCGGCCAACTCAACGCCGGCCTACTGTTCCTGTCGTATCAAAACGACCTACAGAACTTCGTCCGGCTACAGAATCGCCTGGGCGCCAACGACTTACTCAACGAATACATCCGCCATATCGGGTCCGCGGTATTCGCCGTTCCGCCCGCACCCAGCCAGGGCCACTACGTCGGACAGAGTCTTTTCAGCTGAGGCGCTGCTACACCACGTTGGTTCGTTGATCCACCAGAACCGCGCCCTCGGGGCGATCCCCGAGCGTCTGTAATTGCAGGGTGATGTCTTTGCCCTGCGCGGTAAGCCGAATGATGTGGGCCAGTTCCTCGGGGGCGTCACACTGCACATAGTGATCCGCCGTCGGCACCACCCAGTAGCGGCTTCGCCCCGGCATATCCCGCAGATACGCCTGCCAGACATGGTTCGCGACCCGTAGGGGAGCGACCACGTCGTGGAGTCCCCATACCAAGGTGGCATTGACGGGAAGTTTGGAGAGTGTTTGCAGCCATTTCTTTTCATCAGCGGCGCGTTCATGCAGATATTGAATGGTGTCTGGTAGCACCCGCGTGCCGTTGTCGTAAGCGAAACACTTTGCCAGGGCGGCGATTTCGGGATCCTCGGGTCTGCGACGCGGCATGAAGGTGGTGACCCCGAGGCCGGCCGCCAGCAACTCCGGCGTCGCCTCCGCGGCGGTGGCCCGGCCGGTCTTGCTGTCGAGCAGTGCGGTCTGGAATGCGGTGAGGTTGGACAACGGCAAGTAGATGTTGGCGTTGGTAATGATGAGATCGACTGGCAGCAATGACTTCTCGGCGAGTTGGCTGAGTGCGATCATCCCGACGCTGCTGCCTCGATCGTGAGTGATCATGCGGTATTCGTTCAGCTTCCACACCTTGGAGATCGCGTAAGTCAGCAGGCGCGCGTCGTCGTACAGCGAGTAGACATAGGGCTCCGGTGGTTTGTCGGAGATGCCGTAGCCGGGAAAGTCGAGCGCGAAGATCTCGAAATCCTCGCCCAGTTCACGGGCTAACGGATAGAAGTCGACGCTGGATGTCGGAAAGCCGTGGACGCACACCAGAGCGGGTGCGCCGGGAGTGCCATACCGTCGGAGGAACACCGAGACCGCCTGGCTCTCATTGGCGTCGGTCGTTGACCTCCAGCTCAATTCCGTTCCGCCGCTGTGCCATTCGGTAAAGTAATCCACAATTCCTGCCTTTCGGGAGGCTAGGTGGCCGGGAACGTTACGACGGCCAACAGGACGGGCAACTGATTACCCTTCAGTTGAGGATTTGACAACATATCCGGCCCGAAAAATGAGCCACTGATGAAATTGTCAGCGTTCCACACCTGTTTCGCGTTGAGCTGGCCTTGGTAGCTGAAGTTCTCGATGACGTAGGGCAGGGCGTCGGCCTCGAACAGCGACGGGCCGCTCATCAGTTGGAAGTGCAGATGCGGCGCGTTGGAATTGCCGGTGTTGCCCAGCTTGGCGATCTGTTGGCCCTTCTTCACCTTATCGCCGGGCTTCACCATCAGCGAACCCTTGATCAGGTGGGCATACATGGCGTAGGCGCCGTCGCCGATGTCCATGATGATGTGGTTGCCATCGACGTTTTCCACGGTGAGTTTCGCGGCCAGTTCGGGTACGGATGCGGGCAAGATACCGGGGGCGTTGGCCTCGATGTTGTCCAGCGTCGAGACGATGGTGCCGTCGGCCACCGCGTAGATCCCGGATCCGTAGTCGACGTAGTTCTCGTTCTTGTCGTGGTCACCGTTGAAGAAGTTGCCCTGGTCGTTCATTCGCATCCAGTCGATCGCGAAGCGCTGACTGTTGTTGAGCTTCATGTTCAACGGGAGGATCGCGTCGCGGTGCGCCCATCCCGGTTCGCAGCAGCCGTTGAAGGCGACCCAGTTATTGCCGCGCAGCGGCGAGGCGAGGATCCGCGGCATACCGGCCGAGATGTTGAACGGGGCACCCAGGGTGTCGAACGGGCCCGGCTCTGTGGATCCCGGCCTCGCCACGCCGAGGCCGTGTACCCGCAGCATCACCGCCCTGGGGAAGTCGGACAAGTTGTCCTGCTTGAAGTCGATGAGCAGCGAGCGAGACTCTCCCGGCTGAATTGTCAGGTTGGTGGCGACGGCGGCGGGCAGCAGTCGCAGCCGATTGCAGTTGCCGTAGTCGCAGGTCGGATCTACCAGGGTGGGGCCGGGGAACTGGGCCAACACCTTCTTGGGGTCCTGCGCGTCGACGACGTCAACGCCGGTGAGGGATGCGGGCGCCGCGGTCGCGTTGGAGATCTGCATGTCGAACGCCAGGTGATATTTGTCGTCGCTACCGGGGAAGGGGAACGTTGGCCGACTGATCGGGGTCACCGTCAACGGGGTGAACGCGTCGGGCACGGTGATGCCGGCCAGCGGGTCGTTCTTTGGCGGAGCACTGGTCGAGCCGGTCTGGCCCGTCGGTGACGTGGGCGTGCAAGCGGCAAGGGTGAGGACAAACCCGATGACAGCCAAGCATTTGCCGAGTGAGCTGGGCGCTTGGTTCCGTCGTTGCCGCTTCGCCATCTGATGAGCCTCCTTTATTAGCCGGGCTGAGCATAGTCTTCCCCGCCCGGACCCGGCGGCATTACGGAGCAGTGGTGACTGCTTCGAAATCTCCCGGGCGCCAAGTCCCATCGAAGGCGTCCTGCTGCGGACCGTAGATGCGGAAATAGACGAACCACGACTTGCCGGGGATGGTCTGAATCCAGCGGTCGGCAGAATTGTCCGGCTGAGTTGGCCCGAAGAACAGCTCGGTGTGGTCGCTGCTGAGGTCAGTCAGCTCGAACAACGAGCGCAGGGCGGCCTTGTTCTGCTCGGCGCGGATTTGTGACCGGGTTCCGATGTCGTAGACGGTGACCGACCAGAACAGCTTGCCGGGCACCGGAATTGGCACCCTCAGGCGGTAGTGCCGACTCCCATTGAGTGGCCTACCGTTGTTGTCCCGCAATCCCAGCCAATACAGCGAGCCGGCGCGGGGGTCGCGGCGGAACATGGCCGGCGATGCCGCGATCGCCTGATAGAACCATTTCTCCCGGGCCTCAAGGTCGACATGGGTGGCCGCATTGAAGTCGCCGTCCTCGTAGCGCAGAGCGGCCCACTCCCAGTGCCGGTCCTCCCATACCTGGCGGTCCGGACGGCGGTCGGCGAACGACTGTGCCCGCAGATGTCTGTTGCCGGCCTGCGCGGCCGCGTCGAGGATGCGCGCCATTCGGTCGTCGGGTTCGAACGGTTTGCCTTTCTCGATGCCCAGTGCGGCGAGTTCGCCGTACTGGACGCGGTATCCGGCGAAAACAGGTTCGGCGTCGATGGTTTCGTGCAGCACCCGCCAAAATTCGAGGTTGTTCTCCCAGCGCACCGGAGTGGTGTCTTGAGCCGTTCCGGTCAGGTCGAGCCACTGCGGCTCGGCCCACTCGGTGTCCGGGTCGAGCGGGTACACCTTGATCGTGGTGAGGCGTTGCTTGGCCGCGCCGACGTCACCGGCCACCGGCAGTGAGCGGGCCCCGACGATCTGCCGATTGCTACTCGCCCGGTGCACGTAGTAACCCGTGTCAGGGATCTCGCCGGTGTGGTCGGGGCCGAGCAGCAGGTGCTTGCCGCCGTTTCCGGCGTCGGGCCCCGGCAATCCCATATCCGCGACCCACCGTTGGTTGATGTCCATCGACGCGACGATCAGGGGGCCGGGTTCGAGTTCGACAACGAGCGGGCCGACGCTCAGATCCAGCAACATCGGCCCGTATGGAGTGTCGGAATTGGCCGTGAAGATCAACTGTTCCGGCCCGCCGTCGAGAACTCCGAATACCTTGTTCGGCACCAATCCGACGGCTTCGCTGCCTTTGATGATCGCGGCGCCGGAGACGGTGGGATAGAAGAATTTATACGCGGTGATGGCCCGCGTCAGATCGGCGCCGTCGTAGGCCTGTTGTGCTGCGTGGGCCAAGGTTTGCTCCCCTCGCATCGCTTTTGCGTCACGACATGCAATCACTAAACAAAAAGAACCATAACGAATATCCACCCATTCCCAGTATCGGGCGAAAATCAGGCGTCGAGACCAGGCGAGATTGGGGGATCGTGTTCAAACGGTTCCGCGCTGCGCTCGTCGTAGTCGTCGCACTATGTTTGGGAGGTGGCTTGGCCGCCGCAGACCCAGGGAGCATTGCTGACGTGACGATGTCCACCTGCGAACAGCGGACATTGGTGTTGACCGCATTTCCGGCCGAGGCCGACGCCGTACTGGCGCACACCCTGCTGGAGCCGAATCCCGTTGGCGTCTATGACCGGCAGTACTACTACCGCGGATCGATCGCGGGCAAGAAGGTCCTAGTGGCGATGACCGGTATCGGCCTGGTCAACGCGTCACGGGTGACTGAGGCCGCGCTGAATCGTTTCACCTGTTCGTCGGGCACAGCCGTTGGGGCCGTGGTGTTTTCGGGAGTTGCCGGTGGTGCCGGCCGCACCGCTATCGGCGATGTCTCGGTGCCCGCGCGGTGGAGCCTTAATAATGGTGCCACCTTTAATCCGGTCGATCCCGGCATGCTGGCGGCGGCCGCGACGCTGAGCGTGAATCTCAGTAGCGTCAACAACCTCGGCAATCCGCTCTGCCTGTGTAGCCACCTTCCCACCGTCAAGTTGGTCGACTTGAAGCGCCAACCGCAATTGTGGGTTGGCGGCGATGGCTATAGCCACGACTCCAATGGCGGCACGGCCTTCCCGTGCGTGCCCAACGGGGGCGATGTCTTCGGCTGCCAGCCCTGCACCCCACCTGGACGGTCGTTGCTGTACACCGGCAACTTCTTCCATGCCATCGGGCCGTTCCTGACCAAGGGGTTGTTGGCCAACCTGAACATCCAGACGGGCGATAACCCGGCCTTCGACGCCGTGGATCAGGAGACGGCCGCCGCGCAGGCGGTCGCCAACGCACACGGCGTGCCGTTCCTGGGAATCCGCGGGATGTCGGACGGGCCCGGTGATCCCTATGGTCTGCCGGGGTTTCCATTTCAGTTCTTCTTCTACAAGCAGATCGCCGCCGAGAACGCCGCCCGAGTGGTCGAGGCATTCATGCAGAACTGGGCCGGACCGTGAAAAGGGTTGCTAGACAGTCGCGTTAGTCTTCACCGCGCGCTACCGGCCGCGTTGAGTCTGAACTCCACTCCGACCACGATCCGGGATAGAGCGCCGTCTCATGCCCCGCGGCAGCGAATGCGGCGACGATCACGGTGGCGCTGACGCCAGACCCGCAATACGCCCCGATGGGCATGCCCCGTTCGATGCCGCGGTCAGAGAGCGGCCGTGCCAACTCCGCATCGGGCGCGAATGCCCCGTCGGGGGTCAACAGCTTCGCGAACGGCAGGTTCTTGGCGCCGGGGATGTGGCCTGCGGCGGCATCGACGGGTTCGTTGTCGCCTCGGTAGCGTTCGGGTGCGCGCGCATCGAACAGTGGCAGGCTCCCGCCGCCGGCCTGTTCGGCTGTCAACGTCGGTAGACCGCCGGCGTACAAATCTTCGTGCAGCACAGTCACATTCCCGGGCTGCGGGTCAACCGGGCCGGACTCCAAGCTGCCGCGCCAAGCGGACAGTCCACCGTCCAGGATTCGCACATTCGCGAGCCCCGCGGCTTTCAAAACCCACCAGGCCCGCCCGGATCCCATCCGATTGAAGTCGTCGTACGCCACGACCAACCCGTCCTGTTGGACGCCCCAGCGCCGCGCGGCGGCCTGCACATCGCTGCCCGACGGCAGCGGATGGCGGCCCCGCCCCGAGACGCCGTGGTCGCTGAGCTCGTCGTCCAGCGACACGTACACCGCGCCGGGGATATGTCCGTCCAGGTACGCGGCGCGCCCGTCCGGGGCGTCGAGCTTCCAGCGAACATCCAAGATGGTGACCGCTTCGCCGGCCTCGATGAGCCGCGCCAACTCGGCGGCGGTGATCAGCACGTCGTTACGAGTACTCACCGGTGCAACCCTAGCCACTTGACCTGGTCATCGTCTGCACGCATCCTCTACTGATGTTTCCGCGACCGCTTCGCCCCGCGTGCTGGATCGTGGGTGCCATGGCGTTCAGCCTGGCAACCGCGATTCCGGCCGAGGCGGTGCCGAACACGGCGTGTGCGCTGACGACGCCGGTTCACGAGGTGCAGAGCGTGTCCCAGCTGCCGCCGGAAGTCGTCAAACTGCTGCCGCCGATCGCCGATATCGGTGCGCCGTTTAACAAGACCGATTCGGTCAACGACCCAAACCTGCCGTTTCGGCGGTTGATTCGGGCGGGCAACCACGACAATGATTGGTTCCTTTGGTACGAGCACGGCGGGGTCGGTTACTCATGGCAGGCCGCCGTCATCCGGGTCATCCCGGGCGGTCAGCCAAGTGTGTTGGCCAATGCGGGAACCATTTCCGACACGCTATGTACATTCACCGACGGCGTCTTCGCCGGTCGTGTTCCGCCGTATCCCCAGGGAATGTGGGCTTCCAGTGACTTTTAACCAACCGCCGTACGGTCAGCAGTGGGGCGGCGCGCCGACGCCGTACAGCCCTGCGCAGTCCACGAATGCTGTGGCCATCGGCGCATTCGTCTCCGCGTGGATATTGCCTCCACTGGGGATCGTTCTCGGCCACCTAGCACGTTCGCAGATCCGAAGCCGCGGTGAAGGTGGGCAAGGATTGGCGCTCGCTGCCTTGATCATCAGCTATACGTTCACCATTCTGGCGATTGTGGTCATCGTCTTAGCAGTAGTCATAGCTGTGGCGGTGACCAAGGAAGTAACCCACGTCAACCAGGTCCTACGCACCATCCACTAGTGGGGCCAGGCGTCCCAGCTGATCATGCTCCGCAGCGGACCGGCGAACGCGGGCCGCACGGTTTTCGAGGCCCAGCGTTCTTCGACGACTGGCGCCAGCGCGGCGGTCGTGGTCAACGGGTCGTCGTCGAGATAGACAACGGTGACGTAGTGCGGGTCACTGCCCCAACCGCGCGGCGCCGGTGACCACGGTGAGCCAAATGTCCAGGCGCCCGCGACGCCGGGCACCGACAGCAGCGCCGGACAGTGCTCCGCGTGCAGCCATTCCAGCCACTGATCCGGTCGGTCTGCGGTGGGCTTCTCCACGATCAGCAGCACGCCCCGGTGCGGCCGGAACGGCACCACCTCGGCCGACACCAGCGCCTGTGGAGCCGAATGCCATTGCAGCAGGCGAAGACCGGAGATCTGCAGCAACGGCCGCATGGCGGACATCCGGCCGTTCTCGCGCAGCGTTCGACCGAGCGCGACGAAGTCGTCGAGGGTCTGCTGAACCGGATCGCCGATCAGATAGTGCACGACATTGCCGATGTCGCCGAGCGGTCCGTGTGACGCCAGGCGATGCGACGGATAGTCGCCGTCGGCGATCCAGCGCAGTCCGTACACAATGCCCGGCAGCTGATACTGCTCGGGCATGTGGTCGAGCAGGTGCCACTTCAGGTAATCATCATCGGCCGGTGCCGCGCCGGTGAGACTGAAAACGCCTGCCTTGACTCGGTTCACGACGCATTCAATTCTGCGAGTGCTTCCAGATTCTCCAGGTAGTGCTGCAATGAGGCGTGCCGGAAGTTGGCGCTGACGATGGTGGCCCCATGCGCGACGGCTTCGGCGATCAGTTCGCGGGTCCGGTCCGGTGCATTGATCGGATCCATCCGCGCCGACGGCCCCAGGACCACCTCAAAGCCCACCGGAATCGCAAAGCGCCCCAACCAGTCCCGGGCTTGCTGAAGCGTCACGCCGAACGGTGTCCAACCGTCCGCCAGCGTGACGGCGCGACGCAACGAGCGTTGAGTTCGGCCACCGATCCAAAGGGGCACGTGGTCTTGCACGGCGCACGGGTCGACGATCATGCCCCCGAACGAGTAGAACTCGCCGTGATACGACGGTTCGGACACCGACAGCGAGGCGCGAAGCGCCCGCAGCGCATCGTCGCCGCGCGGTCCGCGGTCCTCAAACGGGGCGCCGATGAGTGAGAACTCTTCCTGCAGCGACCCGACCCCGACACCGAGAATCAACCGGCCATTGCTGACCACATCCAGGGTGCCGTAGCGCTTGGCGATCTCCAGCGGGTGGTGATAGGGGAGCACCAGCACGTTGGTGGCCAACCTGATTCTTCGGGTGCGGGCGGCCAGGAACCCGAGCGTGGCCAACGGATCCCAGTAACGCGCTCCGCGACGCGGCGCCTCGCCGGCGGGAAGCGCGATGTGTTCGCTGGCGGTCAGGTGGTGATATCCGAGTCGGTCCGCGGCCTCGGCAACCTGCGCCAATTCCTCGATCGAGGCGCTGTCTTCCCAGGCCTCGTTCATGCCCGGAACGGCGGTCACCACGGGAGAGGCTATCGATAGCTTTGCGGCTGGGGCGCCCATGGCGCTAGATTCTAACAGTGCTCGAATTAATCCGAACGAGGTTCGAATGACCTCTGCGGTGCGGCGTCCCTACGGTGAATTGGACCGCGCCCGGGTGGTGGCCTCCCTGCACACGCTGGCGCGGCGGGTCGGTGTGCAGCAGGTGACGATGCGTGAGTTGGCCGCCGAACTCGGCGCCGCGGTGCCCTCGGTGTACTACCACGTCCCGGGCAAGCAAGCCGCCCTCGATCTGCTTGCCGAGTCGGTGCTGGCCGGCATCCCGGTTCCCGACGCCGGGCCCTGGGACGTCCGGATCGCCGAGCTGTACTGCGCGGCGCGCGAGGTGATGCTCGACGTGCCCGGCGTCGTCGGAATTCTGCAGGCCACCGGCGGCGGTGAACCGGCGCGCCGGCTGGACAGGCTCAGCCGGTCCTTGCTGGCCGAAGCCGGCGTCGCGAAACCCGTTGCTGCGGCCGCTCATACGGTGCTCTACACCTACTTGCTCGGCTCGGTGGGGTTGGAAGAGTCGCGCGGTAAGCGTCAGTCGATCAAGCGATTTCGGGCCGGCCTGGACGTGATCATCGCCGGCATCAAGGCATCCAAGGAGGATTCATGACTGTCCCGAAGCTGGGGTCGCTGACCGTCGAGAACCAGGAGACTCCTGCCGACCGCGACGCGGCAGCGGTGCTGGATCCCGACACCTTCGTCGCCGGAACGCCTTTCGACGCGTTGGCCAGGCTGCGGGCCGACAACCCTGTGCACCCGGTGCAGATGTCTGGCCTGCCCAGGGCATGGTTACTGACTAAGCATGCCGACGTCCGAATGGTCAGCCGCGACACCGACACCTACAGCAGTAACAGGGGCAACACCCTGGTCGAGGTGGAGGCGGGCCCGACGTCGGCGATGCTCCCAGGCATCGACCCGCCGCGACACGTGCACTACCGCAAGCTGATCAACCAGGGCTTCACCGCCCGCAACGTGCTGCGGCTGGAACCGCACATGCGTCAGGTCGCCCGCAACATCGTCGCCGACATTACTGAGAAGGGCGAATTCGACGCGGTGCCAGACATTTCCGCGGAGATGTCACTACAGGTGATCGCCGACGTCCTCGGGGTGCCCGCCGAAGACCGAATGGAGGTGTTCCGCTGGAGCAACGCGATCGGAACCCTCGGCATCGAGGATCCTGACTATTCCCCGACCCCTGAAGCGCTCGGCCAGGCCGCCGCGGAAATGTTCTCCTACTGCAACGAATTGGTGCGGCATCGGCGCAAACACGGCCTCACCGACGACATCCTGTCAGCGCTGCTGGCCGCCGAGGTCGACGGCGAGAAACTCAACCGGGACCAACTGAACGAATTCTTCCTACTGCTGGCGATCGCCGGCAACGAGACCACCCGAAACACGCTCAGCCACGGCATCTTGGCGCTCTCAGATAATCCGGATCAGCAGGCCCTGTTGGCCCGCGACCGCGACGCCGTCAAGCCCGCCGTCGAAGAACTCTTGCGCTGGGCCACCCCGGTCATGCACTTCCGCCGCACTGTCACCAAAGAAGTGGAGATCCGCGGGCAACACATTCCGGCAGGCGACTGGGTGTTGATGCACTACCTGTCCGCCAACCGGGATGAGGAGGTGTTCGACAACGCCGACCAACTCGACGTCACCCGCACCGACGCCGGCCACGCCGCGTTCGGAGGCGGGGGAGTGCACTTCTGTCTGGGTGCTCAGCTGGCGCGGCTAGAGCTGAGGGTGATGCTGGAAGAGCTGTACGCCAATGTGCCGGGCCTGACCGTTACCGGGCCGCCCGACCGGCTGCGGTCGTCGTTCTTCCATGGGATCAAACGACTTCCGTGTAGTACCGGCTAGTTCCCCTGCGGTCCTTCGGCTTTGGCGATCTGCTCGCTGATGTCGTCGCTGTGCAGGCGGGCGCCGAGAAAGTCCCCGGAGGTGGGCAGGCTCAGATGTAGCTGGGAGGCGCCGCTCACGGCGATATCGCCACGCTCGACGGTGAAGTCCAGCACATGACCGCCCGCGGTGCGGTCCTCGTTGAGGAAATGCAGGTGGTAGCCGGCCACCGAGATGCCCTGTTCGAAGTCGGGGGTACGGAACCCGACCAGCGTTCCGGCGACATCGGCGAATCGGGTCTCGGCCTGACCCTCGGTGGCCTGGGTCAAGGGCGGGTAGGGCTTTGACTGTTCCGTCACGGTGCGGGTGCGCAGTTCGGCGAAGTGCCCGTTGAGGCGGATCGCATAGATCAGGTTGGCGCTGGCGATCCGCTGGTCGATGGCGGCGACGACGTCGGCGCGAGTGGTGCGGGCCTTGATCGGGATGTCGAAGTCGCGGTGGAATCTGGTGATCGCCGCGAACGGGGTCCGGTCGGTAAGTGCTGCGCGGTTTGCGGTTCCGTCGGCGCGGAGTCGATAGCAGACGCCGTCGAGGATGACCATCTCGCCGTCGAGGTGATTGAAGGTGCCCAGCCCGAAGTCGCCGTGCTTCAGGATGTCGGCGATCGTGGCGTCACCGTCGTAGACGCCGTCGAGTAACGCGCTGATGGTGGAGAACTGGTACACCTCGGCGCTGTGGTGGGTCAGCAGCGCGGTGGCCCACCGACGAAAGTCATTCTTACTCAAAGGAATCCTCGTGTAGGTGGGCGGCCAGGTCGATGTTGCGGCTGTAGTCCACGGTCACGTCGATCAATGAGGGGCCGTCTTCGGCCAGGGCATGGCGCAGGGTGGCGCTGAATTCGTCGAGGGTGCTCACCCGGTAGCCGTGGGCACCGAAAGCCGCGGCGTAGGAGACCACGTCGTAGTCGCCGAGTTGCACACCGGACCTGCGGCCGTACTTCATCTCCTCCTGAAAGCCGACCATGTCGTAGCTGTTGTCGCGAAAGATGATGTGGGTGAACGTCAATCCGAGTCGGGTGGCGGTTTCCAATTCTTGGGCGGAGAACAGGAATCCGCCGTCGCCGGAAACGGAGACGACGGGCGTGCCGGGTCGCACTAGGCAGGCCGCCATCGCCCAGGGCAGCGCGACGCCCAAGGTTTGTTGCCCGTTGGAGAACAGCAGTCGCCGCGGCTCGTATACCCGGAAGTGGCGGGCCATGTAGATGTAGACCGAGCCGACATCGCAGGTGATGGTTGCGGTGTCGTCGAGTTCCTCGCGCAGGCGCAGCACGACGGCGACCGGGTCGAGGCCGGGGCCGTCCGGGGTGTGGTCGCGTGCGGCGATATCGATGTCCGCCAACGCTTCCCGCTGCACGGCGATCTGGGTCTGATAGGTGTCGGTCAGGGTCAGGCCGGCCAGGGCTTCGGTTGAAGCAGTGAGGGTGCCCGCGATGTCGCCGCGCAGTTCGATTGACGGCTGGTAGTGGATGTCGACATCGGCAGCCACGGAATCGATGTGGATGATGGTGCGCGCGACGTCGTTGTTCCACAGCACCGGGTCGTATTCCACTGCGTCGTAACCGACGGTGATCACCACGTCCGCGTGCTCGACGATCACGTCACCCGGTTGGTTGCGGAACAGGCCGACTCGGCCCAGGAAGTTGTCTTCCAGTTCGCGGGAGATGACGCCGGCAGCTTGGAAGGTCTCCACGACCGGCAATCCCGTCGCGGCCACCAACGTTCGCAATGCCGCGGTGGTATCCAGGTCGGCGCCGCGGATGCCGACGAGCAATGCCGGCCTTTTCGCGGTACGGATCAATTCGGTTGCCTGCGTGATGGATTCGATGGGTGCAGCTGCCAGCGGTGGGAGCGGCAACCGGGCGGTGATGCTCGCGCTGGTGGGTGCCGCCAGCACATCGGCAGGCAGTACGACGGCGGCGGCGCCGCGCGGTTCGGTGACGGCGGCGCGGAATGCGGCGACGGTGGCCTCGGCGGCGTTGTCCGGATCGTTGATCTCGCCAGTGAACTTGGTGACCGTCCGCAGCACCGCCGCGGCGTCCATCGATTGGTGGGTCCGCTTCAGTCGGTCCTCGCGCTGGACCGCGCCGCACAGCGCCACCACCGGATCTTGTTCGGTGTTGGCGGTCAGCAGGCCGGTGGCCAGGTTGGTGGTGCCGGGACCGGACGTCACCAGCACCACGCCCGGGATGCCGGTCAGGCGACCGATCGCCGCTGCCATGAACGCGGCATTCTGTTCGTGCCGGCAAACGACCAATTCGGGGCCACCGTCGACCAGTGCGTCATAGACCGCGTCGATCTTGGCGCCCGGTACACCGAAGACGTACGGAACACCTTGTGCCTTCAGGACGTCGACGATCTTCTGCGCGCTGCGAACCGGAGTCACCCGTGGGACGCTACCCGTTTTCTGGGCCGAACCAGCGCTCGAGCGCGGCATGCAGTCCGGACACGGTGCCTGCCGCCCACGCGACATAGCCGTCCGGCCGAATCAGTATCGCGGGGGCGGGCGGGTCGGCCAAGCTGGCGCGGACGATGTCGACCCGATGGGCCCAACCGCGAGCGGCATCGGCGGCGGTGCCGTCGTCGAAGTCGAGCAGGACCGGATGCCCGTCGTGCAGGAGTTCGGCGACCCGTCGTCCGTCGTCCAGGGTCAGGTCGGGCACCAGCCAACCGGACAGCGGGTGGTCGTCGCCGACGTCGTAGCCGGTATCGGAGCCGGCCAGCAGTTCGGCCATGTGCTGCGACACCCTCGGCATGCTGAACAACTCACCGAACAGCGTGCGCAGTGCGCCGACCTCCGGGCCCGGCGCCATCAGCGCGGTTTGCGCCATCGAGTGCATCATGACGCGCTGGCCGACCGGATACCGCTCGGATTCGTAGCTGTCGAGCAGGCCCGGCGGCGCCCACCCGTTGATTTCGGCGGCGAGCTTCCAGCCGAGGTTGACCGTGTCCTGCAGGCCCAGGTTCAGCCCCGGACCGCCCATGGCGCTGTGCACGTGTGCGGCGTCGCCAAGCAGCAGCACCCGGCCGTCGCGGTAGCGTTCGGCATGCCGGGTGTTCCAGCCGTTGATCCGCCGAAGAGCATGCGGCCCATCGCCTTTGGGCTCTTCAATCGGGACGTCGACACCGAGCACCCGGCGTGCGCTGTCGCGCAGTTCGTCAAGGCTCATCGGCGTGTCCTCGACAGGAGGTCCGGCCTCAAAGCTGCCGAATAGCGCTCTGCCGGGTTCGAACTCGGCGTACATCAGTCCGCCGCGGTCCACCCGGGTGTGGCCGCCGTGCAGTCGGCCGTACCCCGGGATGTCGATGCCGCCGTAGCCGTCCCGAAACTCGTCGGGAATGTGCACGTGGGCGAGGCGGCCCACGGTGTTCGAGGTGCTTCCGGGGAAGGCGATGCCCATTGCTTTGCGTACCGGGCTGTGCCCACCGTCGGCGCCGACGAGGTAGTCAGCGTCGAGACGGTATTCGCCTTCGGGTGAGCGGACCGTCAGCGCAACGGATTCCGGCGTCGCGCTCAGTGCGCTGAATTCGTGTCCCCAGCGCAGATCCACGCCGAGGTCACGGGCCCGCTTCTCCAGCAACCGGACGAGCCGTGGTTGCGGGATGCGCAGCGCGTACATCGGGTTGTTGTCGAGGTCGCCGAAGCTCAGTGGCATCGCGGCGAACATCCAGCCCGGCGACGGCTTCGGTGGGCCGTCGTCACCGCTGAAGGTCTGGTACAGACCGCGTTGGTCGAGAATCCGAATGACCTGTCCAACAAGCCCATTGGCCTTCGGCTCCAGGCTTGGCCCGGGCAGCACGTCGAGCACCACGGGTCGAATGCCGGTCAGGGCCAGTTCGCAGGCCAGCATCAGCCCGTTGGGTCCAGCGCCCGAGATGACTATCTGTGCATGTTCGTCAGTCATGTGACCCCTCCTTCGCGGGTACCGGCAGACCGGCGGCGACGGCGGTCAACCCTTCTCGGATCAATGTCGTGATCGCGACCGGCGGATCGGCGGCCACGTAGGCATCGGCCGCGGCGTCGCCGACGGCGCGCACCACCGCGAGCACCAGCCGCGGGTACAGGTCGTGTTCGGGATCGGTGCCGGTGCGCTGGGCGATCACCTCGAGCCATTCGCCGAACAGGTCGTTGGAGACCGCATTACGAATCTGCGGACTCATCAACAGCTTTCGGATCTCGACGAGTTCCTGGCGGCTGGGTACATGCGCCTCGTCACCACGAGCGTCGGCGAAATCTTCTTCCAAGGGTTTGAGCACCGCGTGTGTGATCGCGGTCCACAGTGGTTCGTCGGCGGGGCGCTGTCGCAGTTCGGCGACGCTGCGCCGCATGCGTTCGGCCTGCCGGTAGGCCAGCGCCTCGTATTTCCCGTTGAAGTAGTTGGTGAACGTGCGTAGGGACACCCCCGCCACGTTGGCGATGTCTTCGCGAGTGACGTTGTCCAGACCGCGCTGAAGCGCCAGCTGCAATGCGGCATCACTGAGCGCGCGCCGGGTGTCGGCCTTCTTGCGTTCACGCAGTCCCGGGTTGGTCACGATGACCAGCGTAGCGCGAAAAGTGCACAGTGGGCAAAATTGCCCGACGGGCAATTACTCCAGGTCGATCGGCCCCTGCAGTCGCACCTCTTCGAGGTCCATGATCTCCTGCACCTCGCGCAGCACGATGTCGTCGATCAGGCGCTGATTGCGCAGCGTGGTGATGGCGTCGCGTTTGCGGTCCAGCACCCGCAGGCGTACCTCCCGGATCTGATCACTCTTCTCGGTCACCTTGCTGCCTATCGCTTCGTCGGCGCTGGCTTCGACGAGCAGTGCGTGTTCCTCGTATTCCCTCTGCAGGCGGGCCAATATTCGTGGGCTGACGCCGACGTCTTTGGCGATCTCCGGTAGCGCCTCGAGGGCCGCAGCGGCGCCGCGGGTGCGGGCCAGTTGCAATTCGTCGGCGCGTGCGACGTCTTCGGGCAACCGGGCCCAGCGAACGATGGTGGGCAGCGTGCTGCCCTGCACGATGACGGTTATCAGGATCACGACGGAGACGACGAAGATGGTCAGGCTGCGGTCCGGGAACGGGCCGCCGCTATGGGTTTCCAGCGGGACGGCCAGCGCCGCGGCGAGCGATACCGCGCCGCGGAATCCGGCCCAACTGGTGACGGTGCGCTGACGGAAGTCCACATATTTGGGCTCACGGCGGGTCAGTTTGTCGGTGACCCGACCCAGGACGGTGGTGAGTTCCACCCAAAGGAACCGGGTCACGATGGTGGCCCCGGTGACGGCCAGCGCCAGATACACGGCGTGCCGAATTCCTCCGTCGATGTCGGCGATTCCGTGCAGCGCGCCGGGGAGTTGGACCCCGACGAACACCCACAGTGAGCCGTTGAGCAGGAACGTGGTGATGTCCCAGAAGGCAAATGACTGCAGACGCGATCGAGCGCGGATCACCCGTGGGCTGACGTAGGTGATCACCAGAGCGGACACCAGCACGGCGACCACGCCACTGCACTCGAACTCCTCAGCAAGCAGGAACGCCGCGAACGGCGTCAGCAGGCTGAGTGCGCCCTCCTCGAGTGGAGCGTCGACCCGTCGACGGATTAAAGTTACGATCCCACCGATCAGCAGGCCGGCGGTGATGCCACCGAGGTAGGAGTAGACGAACCGGAAGGTGAGTGCGAGCGGTCCGACCTCGCTGCCGCCGACGGCGACGGAGACGGTGACGCCGAACAGCACCAGCGCGGTGCCGTCGTTGATGAGGCTCTCGCCGCGCAGCACGGTCAGCGCGCGGCGGGGCAATTTCTTCGCCAGACCGGCCACTGCGGCGGCGTCGGTGGGGGACAGCACGGCGCCCAGCACCGCCGCCGCATGGGATTCCATGCCCAAGGCGCGCGCCGTCGCAGATACCGCGAATGCAGTGGCGATCACCAGCCCGATGCTCGTCATCACGATGACCCGCAGGTTCGCCTTCATCTCCCGGAAACTGGTGTTCAAGCTCTCCCAGTAGAGGATCGCCGGAAGGAACAGCAGCAGGACGAGCTCGCCGTGGATATGGATGCCGCCGAACGCGGGGATCAGGCCAAGCAGCGCGCCGAGAAAGATGAGCAACACCGGCGGGCCGACGCGATAGCGCCGACCCAGCAGAGTCCCCAGGACCACGGTGGTGACGAGCGAGACGATGACGATGAGCGCGAACACTTGCCCATCTTTGCCTACGAGCGCAGCTACGGCAGAAATGGATTGAGTATCGGCGGGATGATCTGGTTGCCGGTCACTCCGGGGTTGCGTGTCAGCCGCAGTCGCAGCAGTCTCCGCATTCGCAGCAACTTCCGCAGCCTTCGCCACAGCTCTCGCAGCAACAGTCGCACTCGCACTCGCAGCAGCACGCGTCGGTGCAGGTGTCCCAGCACGATTGCTTGCGCTGCGGGTCGGGGGGAAGCTGACCCGGCGGAATGTCGTTGGGGTAGTTGCTGAAGGGCTGGTTGCCGAAGTTGATGCCCTCTTGCTGGCCGTGCGGCGTGCCGTAAGGATCGTTCGGGTAGTTGGCGGTGGGGCCGCTTCCGAAGGTCCGGGAGACGGAGCGGCGCAGTTCCTTGGTCAGCAAGCGTCGAGGCAGGCGGCCGTCGGTGAAGTCCACGTCGGCCAATGCCAACTCGATGCCGAGCACCGCGTCGTCGCACAGGGCGCGCACCTCGGCGGCCGGTGTTTCGGTGGCGGCCAACGGATTCCACTTCCCGTGTGCTACGTCGGAGTGGTAGTCCTCGACCGCGTCGAGTAGATGCGCGAGCCGTCCGAACAGTAGGCCGATCTCACGCAACGGTGCCGCATTGGCCGGTCGGCCGGCCAGCACGGCGGTGTGCGCAAAGGCGGCGGCGACCGCGGTCTCGGTGGGTTCGGTCACCTCGAGCAGGGAACTGCCCGGCCCCGCCGATGCTTCGAGTGCGGTCTGACGGTCCATGGCGGCTACCAGCACGCTGGTGTCGAAACCCAGCGAGTGGCCGCCGTCGGTGCCGCGGCGCACCCAACGTTCGGCGATGCGCCGCGCAGCGGGTCGCACCGCGGCGACGCCCACCAGGCCGTCCCGGTCGTCGACGTGGTCGCGGACCTTGGCGGCGGCCAGTGCCAGCGACACCACCGCGGCCAGTTTCACGCATTCGCCGGTCGCCACGTCAGCGCGCTTCATGCCGCGCAGTGGGCACGGCCCGGCGTTGCGCCGCGTCGGCTTCGCTTCCGACTGGGCTTCGACCAACAACGAGACGATCAAGCCGTCGTAGTTGGTTGCAATGCGCGCCGCTTGACCGTAGTCGTCGCGTAACGCCAAGCAGAGGCCGCACAACTGGGCTCGCCAGGCTGCGGTGAGTTCGCCGCCGAGGCGGTGGCGACAGGGCCGAATGATGCCAAACACGTGTCGAAATTACCGGACGGAGCGCAAAATGCACGCATGAAACTCGTCCCTGTCCTCGTGGCAGTGCTGTTGCTGGTCGTCGGGTGTCCGAGCCCGAGCAAGCCAACCAAGACCATCGAGCTCTCCCTGGATGAGGTGACGAGCCAGCGGGCGACCACCAGAGACGTGACGCTCGCGGTCGGACAGACACTGGAACTGTCGCTCGGGTCGAACCACAGCACGCCCTACCGTTGGACTCCCGACCCGAAGATCGGCGATGGCGCGCTGCTCAAGCAGACCAGTCACGACTACTACCGCGGAGACGCCGGCCGGATCGGCGGGCCCGGCAGCGAGGTGTGGAAGTTCACGGCGGAGAAGGCCGGCAAGACCACGATCGAGGCGATCTACGCCAGCGTCGGAGGAGACCCCACCGTGCCCAAGTGGACGTTCACCGCGAACGTTACGGTGCAATAGTGCTGCGGTTCCCCCGATTTTCGAATGTGCCCGCTGAGTTGCGTGAGCAACTCGACGCGGAGGGCGTCATCTTCCTGGCCGCCCGGGTCGGGGTGAGCCGCAGTTTCAGTGGGCACGTTCCCGGGGTGTATTCAGCTGCGGGCGTTGCCCGTTACCGCGGCATGTTCGCATTCAGCGCTTCGCGAATCGTGGCAACCTTTCCCACCGGTGCCAGCCCGAATCTGCGGGCCATCGACTGCCCGTGGGACACCGAACCCGGTCCTGCTGTCGCGACCATCAGCAGCCACGGCTTGGCGATCGAAATCGATTTGCGCAGAGTCGATCACGCGTTCAGCGGCACCATGAAACTGAACTACAAGCGCTACATCCCAGATGATGTGCTGGAACAGTTACCCGCCACTTCCGTCAAGTACCGGCTCGAGCCAATGTTCGTCTATCGGGCCGTCGGGGTGCGCCCCCGCGTGTAGAGAGGAATCCGGCATGAAGGAATTGGATTTTCACTTCGATCCGATGTGCCCGTTCGCCTACCAGACTTCGGTCTGGATTCGTTCCGTGCGTGAGCAACTGGGCATTGTGGTGAACTGGCGGTTCTTCAGCTTGGAGGAGATCAACCGCGTCGAGGGCAAAAAGCATCCGTGGGAACGGGATTGGTCGTATGGCTGGTCGTTAATGCGGATTGGTGCGCTGCTGCGGCGGACGGACATGTCGTTGCTGGACCGCTGGTATGCCGCGATCGGCCACGAGCTGCATACCCTGGGCGGCAAGCCGCACGATCCGTCCGTGGCGCGGCGGCTGCTGGTCTCCATTGGCGCAGATGAGGCGATTCTCGATGCGGCACTTGCCGATTCGACCACTCACGATGAGGTGCGCGCCGAGCATCAGCGGGTGGTCGATGCCGGTGGATTCGGTGTTCCGACACTGTTTCTCGACGGGCAGTGCTTGTTCGGGCCGGTGTTGGTGAATCCGCCTTCTGGCGAGGACGCTGTGAAACTCTGGAATGTGGTGGTCAGCATGGCCGAATTGCCGCATGTATATGAGCTGCAGCGGCCGAAGTCGGCGGCTGATGCGGAGCTCATTGGCCGGAGTTTGCGGCCGTACTTGGATGGGCGGGATTGGGTGAGCATCAATCGTGGGGAAGTGGTGGACCTTGACGCGGCGATCGCAAGCGCGGCGGAGCCGGGCGCAGCGGGTCGCCGCCATCAGGACTAGACCATGGCGAGCGGTGACACCTTAAGCCCAACTGCCAAGGCGCCGGACAATTCTCGGCTGGTGTCGTAGTCGAAGATCACGTGCCCACTGAGCACATCGACGTCGCGCTTGGCGCGTTGAAGTGGGTTGTTCAGAAAGTGGGCGCTGGCGCCGGACGCTTCGAGCAGGTTGCCGATGACGTCGCGTGATTCCTTGACGATGTGCGCGGCCGCCAATCGGCAGTCGGCGCGCACGGCGCGCGGGACTCGGTCGCCGGCGGCCAGGATGGTTTCGATCCGTCCGACGGAGTCGGCGAGCAGTCCGTGCAAGGCGCGCAGCCGAATCCGGGCTTCGCCGAGGCGCGCCTGGGCCGCGGGTTTGTCCTTCTGCTTGCTGCCCTCGTAAGCAATCACCCGCTCAGACAGTCGTTCCGTGAACAACTCGACGACCCGCTCGGCCGTCCCCAGGGCCGGCATCGACGCCAGGAACGCGAGCGCCGGCACCATCGGCCAGCGGTACAGATCCGCGTCGTGCAACAGCGCCCCCGGCGCGGTGCCACCGTAGATGTCGGTGACCTTGACCAGTCGGTGCTCAGGAACGAAGACGTCGGTGATGACAATGTCGTTGGATCCGGTGCCGCGCATGCCGTCGGTCTGCCAGACGTCGACGATCTCGATGTCGTCGGCAGGCACCAGGGCGAGCGCGGGATAGATCCCGTCGTCCGGCCCGCACAATGCTCCGACGATGGTCCAGTTGCCTTCCATCACGCCGGTCGCCCAGGACCAGCGCCCGGACAGCCTGACGCCCCCGGCGGTCGGCGTGCCGCGTCCGGTCGGGGCCAATGGGGCGGAAGCAAGGAACGGTCGGCTGGCGAAACCGTCTTCCTGGGCCTGTTCGCCGCACAGCGCCAGCATCCAGTTGTGCAGCGTGAAGAATCCGGCGGTCCAGGCGGTCGAGGTGCAACCGTGCGCAAGGCGTCGGACGGGGTCCAGGATGGCCTGGAAATCAGCCTGCTGGCCGCCGTATCGAGCGGGCTTCAACAGGTCGAACAATCCCGATTCCCGCAGTTCGCTGACGGTATCGGCGGGGAGGTGGCGAAGCTCCTCGGCATCGCTGGCGCGCTTCTTGATGCGGTCGACGAGATCCTCGGTGACACCGGCTGCAATGGCGGTCATAGCTCCACCATACCTTTTGGTATGGTCAGGGGCGAAGCATGAAGTCGAGAAATTTTTCGTGATGCGCCCATCGCTTGGGTGACGGGCCGGCGAGATGGAGCAGGCCGACACCCGCGGCGAAGGTTGCGTTGGCCCGTAGGTCAGCCTCGTCGGCGTCAAACCCGTAGTCGCGGAACGTTTGTCGGACGGCATTGAGGATGCGGCGGTCGGCTGAGCGCACCGCGGCGGCGACGGTTTCGTCGGAGCGCGCCCATTCGCGCATGGCGCGCTCGAGTGACCACTGGCGGGGTCGGACCAGCGACGCCATCATCTGGGACAAGCGTTCTCGCGCATCGATGTCACGCATCTGTTCGATGTCGCGGCGGTCGTCGTCCTTGAGCTGCGCCCACGACTCGACCAAGGCTTTGCGGTAGGCGGTCATGTCGGCGAAATGCCAGTAGAAGCTGCCCTTTGTCACGCCGAGCCTGGTGCACAGCCGGTCGAGCTTGAGCGCGTTGAGCCCTTCGTCGGCCACGATGGCATAGCCTGCCTGCACCCAGTCGTCCACCGTCAGACGGCCATTGCTCGCCATGCAACGGGAGCCTATCGGGTCAGTCCGACTCCAGCCTTGAGCGCATGTATTCGAGAACATCGACGATTCTTGCGAACCCGCCGAGGTGAGTGTCGCCCGGTCGCACGATGAGATCCCCTTGCGGCAACCGAGAAACCGTCGTCTCGACGGCGGCGACTGGCATTAGGTGGTCCATTTCGCCGTGCCACCAGCGAACCGGCACCTGGACATCGGACAATCGAAATCCCCAGTCCCGGCCGAATAATCGAAGATCGTCGATCGGGGCCCTGCTGCCGCCTTTGACCATGAAGATCACGTCATCGACGAACATCGCTTCGGCTTCGGACTCGGCCAACACCCGTTGGTCCCCCTCGGGCAATGCGGCGGCATACGCGAGATACACGTAGTGGGCGAAGGGAATCAGGGGGAACAAGACGCCGCTGATCAGTGCTCCTAGCGGCCGGCGCAACTGTGTGAGAACCGGAGCGGCGCGTCGGGCAAAGTCGCCGAAGCCGGTGGTAACCGCGTCCGGCCCGCTGGAGGGAACGACCCCGTCCAGCACTGCCACGGCCGCGACCCGGCTGGACAACTCCGGCGCCGCTGCGCAGGCCAGGGCATACGGCCCGCCACCGGATAGGCCGGCAACGGCAAATCGTTCGGCGCCTAGCGAGTCCGCAACGTGTGCGGCATCGGTTGCCCAGTCCACGATTGCGGCATACGGGTGGGAGTCGGACAAACCCCCGCCTGGCCGCTCCACGACGACAACGTGCAGGCCGAGCTTTTCGGCGGCGCGCCGACCAACCAGCGGGAACTGACGGCGGGCGCCGACAGTGCTGTGGAACCACAGCAGCACTTCGCCTGCGGGATCGCCGAACTCGGCGTGTCCGACACGGCGACCATCGGGCAGGCGCAACACGCCTTCTGCCCGCGGCTTTGCGACGGGAGGCACCTGGAAGGGATGCTGGAAGTAATTACGCAGTCTCATCGGCTCCCGTTGGGCGTAGGTGACCATGGAGTCAACCCTGCGATGTTGAACGCAACTGCGGGAATACATGGCCGTGAGGCATGCACCGAAAGGAGGTTCGATGTCGTCCAAGCGGTTCGGCCACTACGAACTTCGGTCGTTGATCGGCAGTGGCGGAATGGGCGATGTACATCGGGCCTACGACACGGAAAAAGGCCGCGTGGTCGCGCTCAAGCTGCTGCGGGCGGAGTTCGCCGCCGATGCGGCCTTTCAACAGCGCTTTCGGCATGAGTGCCGGCTGGCGGCGCGCCTGCAGGAACCGCACGTCGTCCCGATCCACGATTTCGGCCAGATCCAAGGCGTGCTCTTCATCGACATGCCGTTGCTCGACATCGGCACGCTCAAGGAGATGGTGCGTCAGCAAGGGGCGCTGGATCCGGCGCAAGCGGCGTCCATCATCGGTCAGGTTGCGTCCGCACTGGATGCCGCCCACGCAGCGGGGCTGGTGCATCGGGACGTAAAGCCAGAGAACGTACTGATCGCGCCGGACAACTTCGCCTATTTGGCCGACCTCGGCCTCGCTTCCGCGGGGTCTCCCACGTATCGGGCGCCCGAGGTGCTCGGCGGTGGCCGCGTTGGGCCGCAAGCTGATGTGTACTCGTTGGCGTGTGTGCTGTACGAGTGCCTGACCGGCCAGCCGCCGTTCGAGGGTGCGGAAACGGCGGACGCGCATCTGTTTTCGGTGCCGCCCCGGCCCAGCATTATGCGCCGCGGCATCGATCGGACGTTCGACGCGATCATCGCCACCGGCATGGCCAAGCAACCTGGCGCGCGGTACTCGTCTGCGGGGGAGTTGGCGCGGGAGGTTTTCACGGCGGCGAAGTCCGGGTTGGCGCCTTCTCCTGCTCCCGCTGCACCCGCTGTACCCGCTGCACCGAGCCAGCCGGCGAGCACTCGCGCGTTCTCGATGAGCTTCGAGAATGTGGACGACACCGGGTACAGCCCTTATCCACCCTCGCCTGCGCCTCGGGTGCGGGCACGCCGATTGGGCCGTCTGCCTGTTCTGGTCGGTGGCGTTGCGGCGGTGATGTTGGTCGCCGCGGGCTTGATGGCCGGGATCGTGGCATTGAAGGGCCATTCGTCGCACGACGCTGCCTCTTCCGCGCCGCCTGCGGTGTCGAGTACGTCGAAGACGCCGTCATTGTCACGTCCGGTAGATGGGGCTGACGGGTTGGGCTTCATCGGGCACCCGGCCCGCTGCGACGCGGGCAACCCACCGGCCGCGGTAGTACGGACCGCCAAGTCGCTGGCGGTGATCTGCCAAACGAGTAGTGGAAATTTCTACTACCGCGGCGAGCGTATTCGCGACGGCGCCAATATCGAACTCGGCAATGCGGTGCGCACCGCGGACGGGTTCGACGTGACGAACCCGTCCAACGGCGTGCGCTACCAGGTGCGTCCGCAGCAGCTCACCATTCTCAGCAATGGGCATGTGGACTCGGCGGAACCGGTTCTGCAGTACGCGACTGGTGGTTAGGCCGGCTGCAGCATTCGTCCGGCAATGAGCGCCGACATCCAGCCGGGGGACAGACGTCCGCTCGTGGCTGCCACCTTGTTGCGCCAGCCCGTAACCACCACGGCCCGGCCCTTATCAAGCGCCTGCAGCCCTTGGGCGACAACGGGTTCGGGTGCGGCGAGGTTGCGATAGATCGCCGTGTGTGAGACGTCCTCGCCGAGCGCATCGACGAAACCGGTGTGGGTGGGTCCGGGGCACAAAGCCGTGACGGTGACACCCGTGCCTCGAGTTTCGGCCCACAATGCTTGGCTCAACGACAGCACGAATGCCTTGGATGCGCCATAGCTGGCCTGGTACGTCCCGGGTTGAAATGCGATGGTGGAGGCCACATTCAAGATGCCACCTTTGCCCCGTTTGAGCATTCCTGGCAGTACCGCATGGGTGAGGCGTACTAGTGCGTCGACGTTGACGGCGACCAGTTGGTGCTCGCGGCCGGCGTCAATCTCGTCGAACTTTCCGTAGGTGCCGAATCCGGCATTATTGACTAGGATTTCGACGTCTCTTGCTTGGAGGCGGTCTATCAGTTCGTCAACACCGGCAGCGGTGGCGAGATCTCCGACGACAATTTCAACTGTTGTCTTTTCGGAAACTCGTTGCGCCACAGCGTCGAGCCGGGCTTCGTCTCGTCCGGCGAGCAGGAGTGACAAGCCCCGCTCTGCTAGCTGGTCGGCGAAGATTGCGCCCAATCCAGAACTGGCGCCGGTGATTAAGGCCCATTGTTGCGTTGACATAGCTACTCCCTAGACGTTACGGCGGAAACTGGGCACGGAGAAGGCGTGACTGAACAAGCCGATGGCGCCACCCAGCAGCGGCCAGATCGGCCAGAAGTACGAAGCGCTCGTCGTGGCGGCGACAGCTGCCCAGACGATGACGACGATCGTCGCCATCGCGAGGTAGGCCATGAAGTGGATGTTCACGCCACGCCGGGCCGCCGCGATCTTGGCGGCTTTGCGGCGGGGGTCGGCGCGACGGATCCGGTCGAGCGGCAGATCGCGTAGTAGGTCGTGCAGCTCGCGAATTGTATTGGTACGGAACACTTGTTGCACTCGGTTCTCGTACTCGTCGATCTGCAGGTAGCCCTGCTCGAATGCTTGACCCAGTTGGGTAGCTGTCTTGTTCCGGTCGCGGTCTCCGACGCGTTCGGGCGTACTGGGGGTCAGGGTTGCGGTGGTCATTTCGGCTCCTTTCACCAATGTGAATAGCATTAACATAGACCAGAATGTTAATGTCGTCAACATGTCCGGTCAAGCCAAGCGTGAGAGCTATCACCACGGTGATCTGAAGCGCGCGCTCACCGACGCCGCGTTGTCGTTGGTGTCCGAGAAGGGCCCGAAGGGTTTCACGCTGACCGAGGCGGCACGCCGGGCGGGCGTCAGCGCTGCGGCGCCATACAGGCACTTCGCCGATAAGGCGTCACTATTGGCGGCGGTCGCTGAACAGGGGTTTCTGGATTTACACGACGCTCTGGGGGTGTCCTCAGACGAAGGGTTGCCGCCGGGGGACCGGGTGATCGAGCTTGGTCGCTTTTACGTGCGTTGGGTGATCGCGCACCCCGATCACTACCGCGTCATGTTCGGCGCCGACCTCGACAAGGCGGACCATCCGACACTGGCGGTGGCGGCCGAGCAGGCGTTCGGAGACCTATTGGGTGCTATCAGTGAGTGTCAGGAGGCCAGCCTGCTCGCCGACCAGGACGCGCGCGATGTGGCCGGTCCGTTGTGGTCGCTGGTGCACGGCGTCGCGTCGCTGGCGATTGGCGGTGAGCTGCGCGCTGTCGGCATCGAGCAAGATCCCGAGGCGATCATCGCGCGGGTGGTGACCGGGTTGCTCAAGGGGTAGGTCAGCCGAACACTACGCCGGGGTTGAGAATGTCGGCCGGATCGAAGCTTTCCTTGATGCGGCGCATCAGCGCCACCTTGGCCGGGTCTTCAAGCTTCAGGTAGTACGGAGTCTTCGCGCGGCCAAGGCCGTGTTCGCCGGAGATTGCGCCGCCCAATTCCATTGCGAGCGCGAAGATGTCGATCATCAGTTGCTTGCGTTTGTCCGCATCCGGAAGTCGGATGGCCAGGTGTACGTTGCCGTCGCCGGCGTGCCCGCAGCCGGCCGCCCCGCCGCCTGCGGCGGCCGCCAAATCCTTTGCCGTGGAGAGGAATTTAGGCATGGCCGACCGGGGAACCACGGTGTCGATGATGTCGTCCGAACCGATGGCCTTCGCCGTCCAGAACGCCTTCTCGCGCCCCTCGATCAGCTTGCGTGCCGCTGCCCCTTCTAAGACGTACGCGTCGACGGCACCCAATTCGGCCAGTAGCTCGCCGCAGCGCTCGACGTCTTCGTCCAGTCGTTCTGCGGTCCGGTTTTCAAGCGCCACAACAAGATACGCCTGGCAGGTGTCGCGGATCTTATCCGGAACGCCGAGTTCAAGGTTCTGGATGTGCACGAGACCGGCCATCGTCAGGTTGTCGATGTACTCGAGAATGTAGGGCGCCAGGCCGCTGGCGAGAACCTCGGGCACCGCCGTCATGACCGCGTCGAAGTCGGCGAAGGGGGCGAGCACGGTGGCGCTGTGGTCGAGTTGCGGGTGCAGTTTCACGGTCACCTCGGTGGCCAACGCGAGGGTGCCTTCGGAGCCGATGATGAGCTGGGTGAGGTCGTAAGCCGTTGAAACCTTGGCGATTTTGCCGCCGGTGCGGATGAGCTCGCCGGTAGGCAGCGCTGCCTGAAGTCCGAGGATGTTGTGGCGAGCGACCCCGTACTTGACCGCGCGCATCCCGCCAGCGTTGGTGCCGACGTTGCCGCCAACACTGGCAGACAGCTCGCCCGGATACACCATGTAGCGCAGGCCCGTGCCCTCGGTCGCGGCCTCCAGTTCGGTCAGCGTCACCCCCGGCTGGACGACGGCAACCTGGTTGGCCGTATCGACCTCGAGGACCTGATTCATCCGCTCGAACGAGATCACCAGCCCGCCTTCGACGGGGCGCGCTGCACCCGACAAGCCGGACCCGGACCCGCGGGCTGTTACTGGCACCCCATCCTCGGACGCGGTCTTGAGCAATTCCGCGACCTGTTCGGCGGTGTGCGGCTTCGCGAGGTAAGCCGGCTGCTGCGGCGCCTGGCCCAGCACTTCGTCGTGCGAATAGTCCTCGGGGATGGCGTCGCCGGCCAGCAGATTTTCATTGCCGACGATCTCCGCAAACCGCTGTGCTGTGTCGCTCACCGAGGCCTCCCGTTCCCGCCGTTGTGCGCGACTCACTCTACGTTCGCAGGCGCCTGGGGCGTGAAGGTGATCGGCAGCGTGGCGAGCCCGGTCATCGCGGGGTTGCCCAAGTATTGCTGGACGCCGTCTTCGTCTACGCGGTAATCGGGGATGCGATCGAGAACGGCCTTGACCATGACCTCGGCCATCAGCCGCGCGAGGTGCGAGCCGATGCAGCGATGTGGTCCGAGGCCGAATGCGACGTGCCGGTTGGGATTCCGATCCAGTCGTATCTCGCCGGCGTTTTCGAATTCGTGCTCGTCGTGATTGGCAGCCAGCCAGCTGATGACGACCTTGTCGTTGCGCTTTAGTTGTTGGCCGTTGATTTCGATGTCTCGGGTGACCGTGCGGCTGAGTTGCTGGTTGACCGAGAAGTAGCGCAGGAATTCGTCGGTGGCGGTGCGGTAGAGCTCCGGTTGTTCGATGAGTTGTTGCCGGAGCTGTGGGTGCTTGCCGAGGTGTAGCAGGGTGAGCGCGGTCTGCGAAGTGGTGGTGTCGACGCCGCCACCGATGAGGTTCCACAGAATGTTGAGCAGTTGTTCGTCGGTGAGGCGCTGACCGTCGAATTCGAATTGCAGCAGGAAGCTGGTCAGGTCGTCTTTAGCGTCGGCGCGTCGGGTGGCGGCGAATTCGAGGACGCCCTGCATCATCTCGGGGACCGCGGAGATGGCTTCGGTGTATTCCGGGCTGCTTTGCGGCATGGCCATCACGGAGTGGAACAGCTTGGCGTAGAGGTGCCAGTTGTCCATCGGCAGGCCCATCAGCTTCATGGTGAGGATGGCCGGAACCGGGCTGGCGAAGTCGAGCACGAGGTCCATGTGTCCGTCGGCGACGTGCTTGTCCAGGAACTCGTGCGCCAGTTCTTCCATGAACGGCTTGAGTTTCTGCACCGCGCCGGGGGAGAAGAACGGGGCCAAGCCGTGTCGTAATGCGAGGTGGTACGGGCCGTCGACTTCACTGATGCCCAGGGCGGGTTGCCCTTCTGGCCGGGGCACGCCCATTTCGCCTTGATAGTCGATGCCGTCGTCGGCGTTCGGTTCGTACTTGTGCGCGAAGGTCTCGCCGTCTCGGGCCGTTCGGCTGACGGCGGCGTAGCTGGTGAGGAACCAGAATCCTCCGTACTTCGTGTTCCATGCCACCGGGCATTTGCTTCTCAGCTCGGCGTTCTTGGCGAGCTCGTCGAGGTTGAAATCGTCTGAGTGGTGGTCGAAGTCGACGATTGCGTCCGGGCGTGTGACCATCGAAAAGCCTTCCAACACAATGGTGTATCACTTTGGTGGCTCATTGGGCTATCTTTGCAATGTTACGCACGTGGATGGGGCGGAGGTAGGGCGATCGCTGAATCGACAATCGGTGGACAGGTGATCCCGGATCTGCCGGACCTCGCCCGAATGCGTCGCGAACGGTTCGCGCGATTGCAAGCGGAGCTATCTCGGCTGGGCATGGACGGGCTGGTGCTGCTGAGTTCCAGCGCCGTGGCATACGCGACGGGTGTGTCGATGCCAGCCATGGATGGCGACCGGGCCGCGCTGTTTCGGGCGGTCGCCGTGGTGGTGACGGGGGAGTCCGCACCGCACATCTACACGTCCGTTGCTGACGGGGTGCCTCCGGAAGTTCAACTGCATGGGCCGCTGTTCCCGGATCTGGACGACGGGATTTTCGAGTTCGCTTCGGCGTTGGCGTCGCATTTCAAGCCCGACGCGTTTATCGGGATTGACCACTTTTCGCACCCGCTACTGCGTGGCGTCACCGGTTACCGATGGGGGAATGCATCCGGGGTTGTCGGGGAGGCAAAGCTGCTCAAGACCGTTGACGAAGTCGCCTGCATTCGGGAGGCCCAACGGTTGAATGAGTTGGCCATGGTCGATGCGTTGGCAGCGTTGCGTCCCGGGGTGCGGCAGACCGACCTCAGTGCGGTGTTCCTGCGGCGCGTTGTTGAACTCGGCGGATCTGTCAGCATTGACCCGATCTGGCAGGTGATGGCGCCTCGGATTTGCGATGGGCCGTGGACATCGCACGGTGGTCTGGCGTATCCCACTGTGACGACTGATCGACTTCTTCGCTATGGCGACGTTGTTTGGGTAGATGCGGGGATTGCTTGGGAGGGGTACGCGTCCGACTACGGCCGAACGTGGGTTGTGGGGCATGAGCCAAATGAACGGCAGTTCAGACAGTTTCGGCGATGGCGTGCTGTGGTGGATGCGTCTCTGGATGTGCTGCGGCCGGGGGTGACGGGTTTGGAATTGTGCAAGGCTGCTATCGCGGCGAATGGCGGCGAGCGGCCGTGGATCGAGCACTTCTATCTGGCCCACGGCTTGGGCACCGACAGCGCCGAGATGCCGTTGATCGGCACCGACCTCGGTGAGGATTTTGATTCCAAGCAGGTGATGAAACCCGGGGCGGTGTTGGTGTTCGAGCCGGTGATCTGGGAAGACGGCTTTGCCGGATACCGATCGGAAGACATTGTGGCCGTGACCGATGCGGGTTATGTGCAGCTGAGTGGAACCACCTACGAGCCGTATGGAGTTGACCTGTGAGCCCGGCGGCGCGAGACAGTGGTTTGCGAGTAGGTCTTGCTGCTTTGGAAGACTCTGCCCGTGTGGATTTTGGCCAGCTGCGCTATCGACGACGCGAAAAAGTGTTGGCCGGCATGGAGACTCACGGTCTCGATGCGCTGATCCTCGGTGGTACCGGCAATGTGCACTACGTGACCGGTGCGCGGGTGCTGGGTCGGGCCGGGGTGTTGCCGTTTGCGCCCGTCGCCGTGGTGGTGCGTTCGACCGGGCGGGTGCACATGTTGTCGACGTGGGACGAGGGGGTTCCGCCCGAAATCGCGCGGGAGGATTTGTATCCGCTGAGCTGGAATCCGATGAAGTTGATGACGTCGGTGGCCGCGATACCGGGTCTGGGTCAAGCGAAGCTGGTCGGGACGGACGGCATGACGCCGGCTTTGTCCCTTGCCTTTGGGTTCCTTGTCAAAGCGGAGGTGGTTGACGCGGCGCCGGTGATGGATGCCGCGCGGCGGATCAAGCTGGCCGAGGAGATCACGTGTCTTGAAGTGGCTGCGGCTATTTCGGAGTCGGCGTTGGCTGCTATGGAGTCGGCTTTGCAGCCGGGGGTGACGGAGCGCGAGTTGCTCGGGGTTTATTACTCGCACGTGGCTTCGCTCGGAGCTCCGGTGGCGCCGTCCGAGAGTGTTTGCTTTGCAACGGGTTCTGGGGAGTACCGGCAGTTGGCCTCGGATCGTGCGGTGGGCGAGGGGGAGTTGGTGGTCTTGTCGCCCGGTGCTTTGTACGCGGGGTACGAGGCTGGGTTGGCGCGAACCTTTGTGGCCGGTGTGTCTGAATTGTCGGCGGCTGCTTCGGATCTCGCCTCGCGGTGTGCTAGCGGAATGGATGGGCTGCTGGCTGCTTGCAGGCCGGGTGGTGTTGGTTCTGATTTGTATCGGGCTTGGTATGACAGCGGATTGTCATCCTCGCCGGTTCCGCTGGCGCATGGGCTTGGGCTGGGTGCGGAGCCTCCGGTCATTGGGTTGGGCCGCGGGCGTGACGCGGTGCTCGAGGAGGGGATGGTGCTGAGCGTCCAGTCCTGGGTGGCCGAGGATCGCATCGGAGGCTGCTTGGAGCGGGCCACCGTGGTGATCGAGAGCGGGGGAGCTTCGGTCTTGACTCGGTACGGGAGGTTGAAATGAGTGAGCACCGAACGGTTTTCAACCACGTTGGGCTGTGCGTTCGTGATCGCGACCGGTCGCGTCGGTTCTACGAGGGTCTGCTTGGGTTTCAGTTTTGGTGGGAGATCGAGCCCCCAGACGACCGGACAGCTCAGCTTGTCGGCCTGACTCCGCCGCTTGGCACGCGTGCGACGTATCTGGTGCGGGACAATTTCGTGCTTGAGCTGATTGACTACTCTCAGCGTTCAGTGCATGTTGGGTCGGAGCGGACGATGGATCAGGTTGGGCTGACGCATATTTCGTTCTCGGTGTCTGATCTGCCGGGAGCGTTGGCGCGGGTGGAGGAACTTGGGGGAGTGGTGGTCGAGGGGACCGCGACGGATCAGATGGCGATGATTCGGGATCCCGATGGGCAGTTGTTGGAGTTGTTGGGGGATGGGTGGTTGGGGGTGTTGCCCCCTCGGCCATAATCCTGGTTCCTATCGAATGCCACGACGATGGCTTACGTTCAATTCTTTGGATCAAGCGTGTGCTAAAGGATAGCTCGGGCATTTGGATTTTTTGCGTATGCTATGAGATAAGAAAATAGCCTTGGTTTACCTCGCTGAGAGTCTAAATTGAGCGCCACTCGGAAACCAACGAGAGGTGCGTTCACATGAAATTTCGGTACGCCTTGCTGCCCTTCACGTTCACTTCTGCACTGGTTGGCATGCTGGTGACGGTACCTCCGGCCGCGTCCGCGGATCCATCGTCCTGGACCATGCCGAATTTGGTCGGAAAGAATTTGCAAGCCGCGCAGGACGCCATTCAGTCGGTCACAAGCGGCTTGGTTTGGTATTCAGGCTCAACTGACCTGACTGGCAAGGGCCGTGCCCAGGTTCTGGACAGGAATTGGTTGGTGTGCACGTCAACGCCACCGCCGGGGGCGACCTTTACAACTAGCTCCAGTGTCTCGTTCGGCGTTGTCCGAATCGACACGGAAAAATGCCCTTGATGGCGCACTGCTTTTTTACCCTGGTTGCACACATACTGGCTGATGCTTCTGTTCGCGACAGCATCTCTGCTGACCTTTGAGACGGTATCGACCGATCGACGTTTCGACGGTCTGCGGTGACGTGACTGCAGAGCGCGCGGAGCCCCATTAACGCAACAAGCCACTCGAGCAGGAGACCCAAATCAGGGCGCGAGTCCTCCCGGGTCTATTTCGCATGGCCGTGGAATCGGCTGCCAGGCAGGCATATTTCACCAAGCAATCCCTGGCAGGTCGAGCTCGCGCAGAATTTGAGAAATCCTGGACGTCGGCGAAGAAGACGGTAGCGCGGTTGGCGTTGGCGGTTTATGGCGACGCTTCCGCCGATCTAAAAGGATGGCTCGACGCTAAACCGGAGCGCCGCGCGACGCTACGCGTATGCAACGCTGTGCACGGGGAAGCGACCGGGGTATCGATAGGCGAAGCGCGCCAACTTGAGCGGACCGTCGAAGCCGTGCTGGCACTGAGATGAGCGCAGTCGAACTCCTAGGTCAGGCTCAGCAGATTCTGATGACGCGCAGTATTACTGGCCTTTCGTCGCGTATGGCGGCATTCCTGGCGCGACGAGCACTGGAAGAGATCATTGACCAACGGTGCATCAACGTGTCTGCCCCGGCACCATGGGCCACGACGCGCAGCAAGTTATTAATACTGCGTGCACTCGATAAAGCGGAAGCAGCCAATGGTGCTGCGACGGCATGGAATCGGCTGAGCAATGCTTGCCACCTGCACGCATATGAGATGCAGCCATCGACCGCTGAGGTTGAGCAACTGTGCCGCGTTGTGGCCGGCCTGCTGCCATGACATCTTGCCAAATGAGACACCCGTAACCCGGCAAAGAGTCCCCTTCGATCCTCGTCGCTTCTCCGACCCGACGTCGAATCATTCTGCGTTCTAGGTAGTTACACGAATCCACTGTCCACAAGGATGGCGCCTTTAGCGGTGATCACATGTGCCTGGCCCGAACCGCCAAGGACTCGGCACCAACTCTTCACCTCGAGAAAGTCCTTCACCAAGGTGATATCGAAACCCCCATGCATGCCCGGTACCGGGAACCAAAGGCGTTGATCGGTTACCTCATGCAGGATTCCGACGGGCGGGTACCGCAAGGCACTCCTTGGATCGCGCCCCGCGTAGAGAGTGCCGATGCGGCTGTCTATGACGTCCGCGAGGTGCCAGTTGAGCGCGCGAATAGCGCTCGGTGACAACGGCGAAGGTTCCGGCTTCAAATAGCGGGTCCGCAGAACTAGCGACTTACGTTGTTGTGCAACAACATCTTTAGGTCGGGATGCCCTGAGGTCTCGATCGTTGCGGACATCGTGGGCGGTGCGTCCCCGAGCGTCAGTGAGCGATTTGAGGGCGCCGCGCTGGATGAGTTCGGCCGCGACTTCGTTGAGTGCTCCGTGCCATGCTGCCTGGTGCAGGACGGTGAACCAGGACTTCCCGCCCGGTCTCCACCAGTTGATGTCGACATCGCATTCTGGATCGTCGAGCATGTCGAACACGGTTGACCAGTCACCGTTTTGGGCCGCGTTGGAGAGTTCATGGCTGTCTGAAACGGTGTCGTCGTACAACAACTCGGGGTCAACTATGCCGCGCCACACGAAGGGTTCGCCCGAAGCTGCATCATCGTTCTCAGCCATAAGATTCTCCCTTCTCTGAATGACGAAATAAATGTAAGACCCAGAACCTGTCCGGCGGGGGAGGCGGACTGGGTGGGGCGAGGCGCGTTGCGCTACGTGATTGCTCGGCACCGACCTTCTTCAACAGGTCGAGCGGGCGTCGCGACTCGTCCCAGGCGCGTAGGTGATGGCGGCCGCATCCGGTCCGAGTGCGGCCTCGGCAAAGCCCGGTTCTTTCGGCCGCCGCACCTCCTGACTCGACCAGTCGCGGAATAGGGTGGTCGGCGTGGTGGAAGCGTTTGACACGAAGCAGGCCGTTGCAAGAATCCTGGCCGAATACGGCCCGTTGCACACAGACGAAATCACGCAACGGCTTCAGGACAGCGGCGTGGCCAGCGCGGAAGCCGTGTTGGATGACCTGTACCTCGAAACCGATTGTCCAGCAGGGCAGTTGTTAGATGAGAGGTGGATATCGCTGCCGACGGTGCTGACCGGGCGGGTTTTCACCCACCGCCTTCGCGCAGATGAGGTTGCCCACGACATGCTCGTTGTGTCGCCGGATCTGAACCCGATTACCCGGCTCTGCGAGCACGAGGAGTACGCGCGATTTGTCGACGGGTCTGCGGCGCACGTTGCGCTGCCGGACTACGACGACGAGCTGCTCGAACTGCGCGGCATCCCGGCCGAGGTAGTCGACGATGCCGGGGTGCTGCTCCTAAACCCCGGCACGCTAAAGACATTGGGCGTTGCAGAAGGAGACATAGTTGGGTTGCGGCTAACAACGGAAGGGCTTGCGGTCGGGCGCGTTACCGCGCTGGCTTCCGATGCGACGGTAGGCGCGCACCTGGCCGCGGCAGTTGACCCCGACGAGCCGATTTATTTCGACCCGGCGATATGGACGGTGTGCGTCGAACACCCCGCCTCGTTCACCGAGCCGCTGCCGCCGCTGTCCGAGATCGTCGCCAACTGCGGCCTGGCCTATAACCTCAATTCACTCGCGCCGGATGGCTTCGATTTCGAGGGTTGGCGTTTCGAACTTGGCTGCGCTGCGCTCGCGACGCGACATGACCTGGATCCGGACGACGCGTTCGCGCTGCACACGCTAATGAAACTTTTTGACAGCATGTCGTTGCAGTTGGAGGAAGCCGATGCGGACGGTGAAGACCCACCGGGACCGGACGATACAGAACCCGAGGTCGAGGGACTCGACGATCTTCTCGCTGAGGTCGGGGCCGTGCTTGCCGATCCGCTGCTGGCCGAGTTGCTTCTGACCGAGGCGGCTGCCGCCGACAATCCCGCTGCGCTGGGCATGTTCGCCGAGGTGCTGGAGCCGAAAGTGCCGCAGGCAGCGCGAGTCGCGTGTCGCTGGCTACGCGCGGTCGCCCTGGAAGGGATAGGCGACATCGGTGCGGCAGAACGCGAATTGCTGGCAGCCGAGTCGATAGATCCTGACTGGCCTTGGCCGCTGCTCGATCTGGCCCGCATCGCGTCCGATCGTGGCGACGTGGAGCGCGGGTTGGCGTTTCTGCGCCGCGCGGGCGCTGAGCCGGATCACCCGATGGTGGAACTCTTGTCGCGATATCGGGCAGAGCCGCGCCGCGACATCGGCCGAAACCAGCCGTGCTGGTGCGGATCCGGCCTGAAGTACAAGAAGTGCCACCTGGGCCGCGAAGAACTTCCACTGTCCGAGCGGGCCGGCTGGTTGTACGCAAAGGCCGGACAGCACGCGGAGTCGAGCGGATGGAACGACTTGCTATTCGAGGTGGGATACGAACGCTGTCGCTACACCGCAGACGACGAGGACGCGGTGGCCGAGGCGCTGGCCGATCCGCTGTTGATCGACGCAGTGCTATTCGAGGGCGGCGCCTTCGAGGAGTTCCTCGAGATTCGCGGATCACTGCTGCCTGACGACGAGCGGTTGCTGGCTGAGCAATGGCTGCTTGTCAAGCGTTCCGTGTTTGAGGTCGATGAGGTGCGACGCGGCCAGGGCGTCACCGTGCGCGACCTGCGAACCGGAGACACGCACGACGTACGTGAGCGTGCCGCCAGCCAACAGCTGAAGCCCGGTCAGCTGATGTGCGCGCGTGTGGTGCCCGCCGGGAACACCGTGCAGTTCTTCGGCGGTCTGGAACCGGTCGCGTTGCACGAGCGTGACCTGCTGATCGACTTGCTCGAGGGGGAGCCAGATGCGGTAACGCTGGTCGCGGTGCTCAGCCGTAGGTTTGCGGCCCAGGCGCTGGTTGACGCCGAGGGGGATCCGCTCGCGATCTGAGAGGCCGCCCGTGCCCGTCGGCGACTCAGCTAGGCGCGTGGCCAGCCGTAGTTGAGCGAAGAGCCGAAACCATTGTGATGAAACGACTTTCGTATAGTAACGCGCCGGCTAAGAGCCGGCTACAAGCACCAAGGGCACGGGTTCGTGTTCTCGCCCGCGACCAAACGCCAGTTGCCGCCTACAGCGCCGTCTTCAACCTTCAGCCCAACAATCTGCGGCGGATATCCGCGTGACATTGCGTAGAACTTGTGGCACACCGTCCAGTCCCAGTCCACTTCATCGTGGGAGAAGCCTCCGGGGACTCGGTCGCCCGGACACCAGGTGCCGGTATTGGGTTCTGCTTGGGCGGTGCCGGCACCCAAGCCGGTGGCCGCCAGGCCGGCGGATAAGAGTGCCGCCGCTGCCAGTCTTGCTATTCGTCGAGTCATTTTGAATTCGCCTCGCTGTGGTCGATCGATAGAGATAGATGACCACAGTGTGCACCCGACCACATGCGAAATTCTTGCGCCGAAAAACATTGCACTGCAACATTTTCAGCGCATGACGACGCTATTCGACGTTCACACCGTAATCTCTGGCGATCCCCGCAAGACCCGACGCGTAACCCTGGCCGATGGCGCGGAACTTCCATTCATCGTTGCGCCGGTAAAGCTCGCCGAAAAGCATCGCGGTTTCCGTCGATGCATCTTCGCCGAGGTCGTATCGGGCGAGTTCGCGGTCGTTGGTGCTGTCGACGACGCGGATGAAAGCGTTTTGCACCTGCCCGAAGGTCTGGCCATGCGCGTCGGCTTCGTAGATCGAAACGGCAAAGAAGATGTTGGTGATGTTCGGCGGCGTGGCCTTCAGGTCGACGTCGATGATCTCGTTGTCGCCTTCGCCGCCGCCTACCAGGTCGTCGCCCTGGTGGATCACCGTGTCTTCGGGGGAGCGCAGGTTGTTGTAGAAAACAAAGTGACGGTCTGAAAGTACCTTCCCGTTGGCGCCGCAGATGATGGCGCTTGCGTCGAGGTCGAAGTCGGCTCCGGTTGATTTCCGGACGTCCCATCCCAAACCGACGGCAACCGTCGTCAGGTTGGTTGCCTCCTTCGACAGCGAGACATTGCCGCCCTTCTTCAGAACGACGCCCATGCAACACCCCTCCAAACGATTCTTGAACTGGTCACCTGCACCTCACGCTGTCAACAACGCTAGTACATCGGCGATGGCCGAGACCATGACTCGCTACCGCCGACACCTGCCAAGCCTCTTACTGCGAACGAGAATTGCTGTCTTTGAACACGATTGAGATCCCTGGCCATGGCACGTGAAAGCAAGCAAGCGCATCGCGGAACGATACGCAACGCCACAGACACGCTGAGCCGTCCCGCGAAAGCGCGTTTGACCCCGCTGTGAAAAAGACCGCCGACCAATAGGTAGCTGACCAGCGCCCCACGATCGGTTATCGTTTGCGCTGGCAAGTCCACAGGGCCCGGGAGCATATATGGCGCGGTTGATACAAACGCACAAAAAGGTGATCGAAGCGCAGGTGAACGGGACCAGCTTCAAAGCGCTGACCGGCGCCATGGTCGCCTACGAGGGCAACGTCACGTTCAAGAACGCCGGCTTCGGCGGCGGCTCGGGCATGCTGGCCGGCCTCAAGCAGCGTGTCACCGGCGAGGCACTGAGCCTGATGGAATGCACCGGCCAGGGCCGGGTCTTCCTCGCGGTCAACGCCCAGAACGTGACGATCATCGACATCAACAACGAGCAACTGCAGGTGGAGTCGCGCCAGCTCTTGGCGCTAGCGGGAAACCTGCAAACCAACGTCACCTTCACTGGACTGAGAGGCGCCTCGTCGGGCCAAGGGTTGTTCACCACGGTCGTCTCCGGCCAGGGGCAAGTGGCATTGCTCTCCGCGGGTGGCCCACTGATCCATTTGGAAGTGACCCCGCAATATCCTCTGGTCGTCGATCCCGACGCCTTCGTGTGCGCGAAAGGCCAAATGCAGCAATCGTTTATCACCGACGTGTCGTGGCGCACCGCCGTCGGTCAGGGCAGCGGTGAGGCCTTCTCGCTGCGGTGGGAAGGCCAAGGCCTCGTTTCGATCCAACCGGCCGAGCGGTAGGAGACCCAGTGGTATTCGCCAAGGTCAACTCAAAGGTCGTCAAGGTCAACGTCGGCCAAGCCGGCGGCGTAGTCGCCCGCACGGGCGCGATGCTGTTCTACACCGGCGACGTCGCATTCTCGCCACACCAAGTGCCCGGGGCCTCAGCGATGGGTGGCATGGGCGGCATCGTCCGTATCGCCGGCCGCATGATGCAGGGCGAACACCAGCGCACCATGATCGCCCAAGGCAGCGGTGAGGTGCACTACGGCTATGCCGGCCTCGACATCCATGTCGTCGAGATCCAACCCGGGGCGGTCTTGCGCGTAGAGGCGTCACGGCTCCTGGCCAACACCGCCGGACTGCAGTCCTCGGTGGTGTCCGTGGCTTCCACCGGTGGCGGCGGAGGCGGTGGCGGCATGATGGGAATGTTGCGCGGCGCCGCCAGTGGCGCATTGACCGGCCAGGGCCTGTTCACCACGCAACTGTCGGGGCACGGCGCGGCCGTCCTACTGGCGCACGGGGGCGTGATCGAACTTCAGGTCGGCGGACAAGCACCGGTCGTCGTGGATCCGCAGGCATTCGTCGGCGTGTACGGCAACGTGCAAACCGAACTGAAGTCGGCGATGAGTTGGCGTGACGCAGTCGGCCGCGGATCGGGTGAAGCAATGCAACTGAGGTGTCACGGGCAGGGAACTGTGTACGTGCAGGCGTCGGAGGAGAAGCTGTGAGCATTCCGCTGAGCAAAGTGCTCAATCCATCCACCCTGCCGGTTGACGACAACATTCCGGACAACGCCTACGCGTTCGTCATCGACCTGCTCCAACCGTGGTTCATCCGCAAGGGCGCGATGATCGCCTACTACGGGCAGATGGAGTTTCGGGCGCTGACCCACGGGTTGCAGGCGGGGCTGATGCACATGGTCTCGCAGCAGTTCTCGGCGCCGCTCTACTTCGGTGACTACACGGTCGCTGAAGGCCAGGGCAAACTCATCATCGGCGACCGCGGCTACGACATCAATTCCTATGATCTCGACGACGGCAATCTCACGATCCGTGCCGCGAATCTCCTTGCGTTCCAACCTGGATTGTCGCTGAATCAGTCGATCGTGCCGGGCTTCGTCACGTTGATCGGTACTGGAAAATTCCTGGCATCGTCCAACGGACCGGTGATGTTCGTGGAACCGCCGGCCCGCGTCGACCCCGAAGCGCTGGTCGGTTGGGCGGACTGCCCCTCACCCAGTCATCACTACGACCAGCGGTGGATCTCCAGCTTCGTCGCCGCAGGCGCGGCGCGGTTGGGCTTTCACTCCGGCGAGGAACGCCAATTCGACTTCACTGGTGCAGGAACCATCCTGATCCAGTCCAGCGAGAAGGTGCTCAATGACTCAAACTTGGTGCGCAGCATTGAATCTCAGCTGAGCGGCCTATCCAGCACCGGGCTGCAACGCCTTAACCACGTCATCACGGCGCAGCTTCAGCAGCAGCACCAGGTCTGATGGTGGCGACCCGCTGCGCCCGGCTTCGCCGCGCTTGCGATCGCCACGACTAGTCCTTACGCCCCGCCTGCCACTGCATGCCCCAGCCATAGGCCTGGTCGAGCAACCGCTGACCACCGTTGATGTACTGCACCTCGCGATTGACGTGCAGTCCACCCTGCGCGTAGTAGAGCTGCGCGACGGCGCAGATCCGTGCCTCGTTGTTGGGTGAGTCCATCCGCACCTCGATCTCCGGACCGGACGTCGGGAACATCGTCACCACACCGTCGACCGCCGCCCAGTTCGGCGCACCTTCGTAGATCATCGCGAAGATCAGGATCCGCTTAAACAGTTCGGGCTGTTGAAGATTGATGCGCATGTTCTCGCCGCCGGAGGACGATCCGGTGCGGTCGTCGGCGTCCAGCGAGATGAAGGGCGGTTGGGTTTCGGATCCGTAGGAGTTGCCCAGCGCCTGGACGACGCCTTTCTGCCCGCTGGCCAGCTCGTACAGGCAACCGAGGTCGAGGTCGATGGCGGGGCCGTACCCGCCGGTGTTCCAGTTCAGGTTGACCCGCATAATCCCTTGCTGCTCACCGGCTTTGGTCAGGCTGATGCGTGGCGCATCTTTGGTGAGTTTGATCTTGGACAGGCTGACTCCGCCCCCGGGTGGCTGCTGCGGCGGGTAGGCCGGCGGCGCCTGAGGCGGTGGATATGCCGGGGGAGCGGCGGGCGGAGGGTACGCCGGTGGCGGGGGATACCCAGAAGGCGGTGGGTACGCAGGGTTCGCTGGGGGCGGAGCCGGCGGTGGCGGAGGAATGCGGCCCGGTCGCTTGGTGTAGTCGATACCCATAGAATTCCTCTCGTAAAGTGTTCGCCCGCAAAGGGATTAAGAGGCAGGCGCTTCCTCGAGCTCCGGGGTGTCCTCGCCAGCGGCTTCCCGTCGATTGCGCACGATACTAGTGAGGAAGGCGGCCCCGATCAGGACGACACCGATCAAACCAGTGACGACCTCTGGGATCTCGTACTTGGGGGATACCGACACCAGCAAGATCACGGCCAAAGCGCCGATGGCCCAGTGCGCCCCGTGTTCGAGGTAGACGTACTCGGACAGAGTTCCCTTGCGCACCAAGAAGATTGTGATCGACCGCACGAACATCGCCCCGATGAAGCCCAAGCCGAGCGCGATGAGGATGGGGTCAGCGGTGATCGCAAAGGCGCCGATCACGCCGTCGAACGAGAACGAAGCGTCGAGTACTTCCAGGTAGAGGAACAGAAAGAAGCCGGCCTTGCCCGCTACCTTGGCGAGTTCGGAAGGCCCACTTCGGACTTCCGCCTCCTCATCGTCGTCCTCTTCCTCCACGTCGAACATCGAACCGAGTCCGTCGATCAGGATGTAGAGGATCAAGCCAAGCAACCCGGACAACAGCACCGTGGCGCGCTTGTCAGGCTCCGCGATGAACTGCGAAGCCAGGATGATCGCCACCCCCGCGACCGCTACGGCGAGTTGGTCGAGTTTGCCGGCCTTGGCCAGCGGCCGCTCCAGCCACGACAACCAGGTGATCTCACGTTCGTCGAAGATGAAGTTCAAGAACAACAGCAGCAGGAACGCGCCACCGAACGCGGCGATCTGGGGATGCGCCGCGGTCAGCGCGGTTTCGTAGCTGGGACGGCCGTCCGGGAAGAACGCGGCATGGTTTTCCGGCGGGTTGAGTGCTCGGTCGAACGCCTCGCGCGGGGCCAGGTCTGCAGTGATCCATACGACCAGCAGCGGGAAGACGCACCGCATACCGAACACCGCGATCAGGATGCCCAGAGTGATGAAGATGCGCTGCCAGAACTCGTTCATCCGGCGCAACACCGTGGCGTTGATGACCGCGTTGTCGAATGACAGCGAGACCTCGAGGACACCCAGGATCGCGCACAGGATCACCGCCTGGACGCCGCCGTACAACCCGGCGACGATCAGCGAAATGATCGTGACCACGATCGAGGGCCAAAATATCCGCCACGCCATGGGCCGACTCCTAATACCAGTGCGGACGCGTCAAGACGCGTCCGCAACGACGACTACCCGCATGCTGGCTCTCGAGTGTTAGACGTTTACGCCGTAATCCCGGGCGATACCCGCGAGGCCTGACGCGTAGCCCTGACCGATGGCGCGGAACTTCCACTCAGCGCCATTGCGGTAGAGCTCACCGAAAACCATGGCGGTCTCGGTGGAGGCATCCTCGGAGAGGTCGTAGCGGGCGAGCTCGGTACCGCTGTTGCGGTCGACGACGCGGATGAAGGCGTTCTGGACCTGACCGAAGCTCTGGCTACGGCTGTCGGCTTCATAAATGGAGACCGCGAAGAAGATGTTGGTGATGTTGGTCGGCGAGGCCGCGAGGTCGACGTTGATGACCTCGTCGTCACCGTCGCCGCCACCGGTGAGGTTGTCGCCGGCGTGCTCGATCGTCCCCTCGGGGGAGCGCAGGTTGTTGAAGAAGATGAAGTGCGAGTCCGAAAGCACCTTCTTGTTCTCGCCGGTCGCGATCGCGCTGGCGTCCAGGTCGAAGTCGGCTCCCGTGGTGGTCCGCACGTCCCAGCCCAAGCCGACGGCGACCGCCGTCAGGTTAGGTGCCTGCTTCGTCAACGAGACATTGCCGCCCTTGCTCAGACTGACGCCCATCCCATACCCCTCCATACGCTGTGCACAGCATTTCGGAACTTGTACCTGCAAACACAGGACCGACGCCCACGGTAGTACATGCGTGGTGACAAATACGAGGAGAATCTTTGTGCACCCCAGCTCACCGGTAGAATCCGTGCGTGCCTGGTCGGTGGTTCAAACGGTCAAGCGCGCCACGTAACAATCCGTACTTGGAGTCCGCGCAAGCGGCCCTGACTGCTGCGTTTTTGGACGTGGAAAATCGCCGGAACGTCGTGGAATCGTCCTTTCAGGCGGCCGCGGCCGTCGAGCCGAACCCAAGTCTTAAGCAACAGTTCGACGCCGTGCTGACCGTGTGTGACGACGCGACGGCGGCATACCTGACTGCGACTGGCTCAGATGGCCACCCGACCAGCGGCAATCCGAGCTCGTACGACCCGATGGCAAACGTGCAACGTGCACAGCAACTTCTCGACTCGGCCGGCCGCAGTCTGGACCAGTTCTACAACCGCCATGGAGCAACCCTGCAAGCGGCAGCGGCGCGAGGGCAGGCCGTGTCTGCCGAGGCCGACTCCGCCGTTGCCGAAGCCGACGACGTTACGCGCAGATTGAAGCAAATCGACGATGCGTTGCGCGCCTACCCCTCCGTCCAGCGGGTCACCGATGAGCTCGCGGTGGCGTACTACGACCTGGAGGTGGCGCGCCAGGGACGTGACATTGCGAATGTGGGCGATCGCAGCCGGAAGCTGAAGGAAGTCGCACGCACGGTCGCAGAAACTCTCGACGCGGCACCGAAGCAGGGAGACAAGGCGCGCCACACGCTGGCGTCGCTGCGCACCCGATTGGATGCGTTGCGGAACCGGGTCGACAGCGTGGATGCCAACAGGTCGGCGCTGCTACGGGAGTTTCACGGCGACAGCTCGCTCGATCTGATCAACAACGGGACGAAGAGTCGCGATCACCTGAACCGCGCCGACTCGCTGCTCGCTCAGGCAGTCGCGGCCGTGCGAGAACGTGGACCGGAGGCGGCGCTGGAGCTGGCGGCACAATCGCGTGCCGAGCTGACCGCAGCCGAAGAACTCATCGATGCCGTCGCCGACAGGCTTGCCATGCTTCGCGAGCTACGCAAAGATCCAGCCAGCAGGGAACGCGACGTTCGTTTCCGGCTGAGGGACGCCCAGCGGTTAGCAGTCGACCGGGGTGTAGTGAGCGAATGGGGAAAAGCACTGGACGCTCAAGCGGCGCGTATCGACGCGATCGTGCAAGGGCTGGGTGGTCCACACCCGGACTACTGGGGCTACCACCGTGAATTGACGGACGTGTCAACGTTTATCGGCACGATCGTTTCCCGCATCCGGCAACGTTCGGCCAGATGAGCACCCCGCACACCCCTTCGGTAAAGGCGATCCGACACTTCCACCACCTGTCGGAGTCCGAACATGAGCGGCTGTTCGTTCACGCGCCCGAAGAGTTCACCGACGACTCCGATCGCGAACTGCTCGCCGTCGCTCTGGGCGCCACCCTCTACATACCGGCCGATCGTCCCGGACTTGCGACGACGGTGGCGCGGCGCGCCAATGCTGGTGTGTGCTCGATGGTGCTCGACCTCGAAGACGCCATTGACGAGGGCTCGGCCGGTACCGCACTGAGCAATGTGGTCGCGGTGCTCGATGAATTGGCCGAGAAGAAACAGGCGACGCGGGCAATGATTTTCGTGCGTGTCCGCAGCCCAGAATGTGTTGGTCAGATTGCAGGGGCCCTCGGTGACGGGCGAGATGCATTGACCGGCTTCGTGATCCCGAAGTTCTCCGCAGATGGTGGTGAGCGCGTCTTGCGGGAGGTTGCGGAGGCGGCGCGGGTGATCGGCAAGCGGCTGTACTGCATGCCGGTATTCGAGTCGCCGGCCTTGGCTTATCGTCAGAGCCGCGATGCCGAGCTGGCGGCGATCGCTGAAATCCTTGCGGCGTATCGGGATTCGGTGCTGGCGATCCGTATCGGGGCTACCGACATGTGCGGGCTGTTCGGCATTCGGCGCGACCGCGACCTGACCATTTATGACGTCCGAGTCGTCGCCGATGTGATCGGTGACATCGTCAACCGCTTCGGCCGGGCCGATGGCACCGGATTCGTGATCACCGGACCCGTCTGGGAATACTTCGCCGATCACGAACGCCTGTTTCGAACCATGTTGCGGACAACGCCTTTCGCCGAGCAGGACGCCGTGCGGTTCCGCGACAAACTGGTGAGCCGCCACCTCGATGCGCTGCTGCACGAGGTGAGCCTGGACCGCGCCAACGGACTGCACGGCAAGACGGTGATCCACCCGTCGCACGTGGCGGCGGTGCATGCGCTGGCGGTTGTGTCGCACGAGGAGTACCGCGATGCGACGGACGTGGCGGCCTCGGAGGAGAGCGGGGTGCGTCGCTCGGAGTACCGCAACAAGATGAACGAACCACGGCCCCATCGGATTTGGGCGCAGCAGGTGCTGCGACGCGCGCAGGTCTTCGGTGTCGCGCGCCAGGGCGTGTCTTTCGTCGATCTGCTGACGGTGCTTGCTGGCCGATGACCCCATCGTCATGGGCGACAAGGACGTTCGGTTTCGCTGTCCTCGACCGCGGTGACGTCGGCGCCGACTCGGTCACCGAACTGGTGTTACCCGGCCTGCGCCGCAACCCACGCCGCGCGCACTTGTTGGTTTCGCCCGTCTTGGGCAAGCACATCGCCGCGCCGCCGGCCGCGGTGATCGACGCCGGCAATCGGCTCGCCGCCTGCGTCCGGTCGGTGGTCGACGGTGACGTCGACGTGCTGGGTATGGCGGAAACCGCGACGAGCCTCGGACATTGCGTCGCTGACGGTCTCGATGCCGCCTTATACATCCACACCACCCGGCGGTCCGCCGCGCCCGAGCACATCTACGCCGGCTTTCAAGAAGGCCACTCGCACGCGACCGACCACACGCTGCAGCCCAGCGCCGCCGACCTGTTGGAGCAGGGGCGCCCGTTGGTCATCGTCGATGACGAGATATCAACGGGAACAACGGCATTAGCGGCGATACGGGCGCTGCACCACCGTCGGCCGCGATCGCATTACGTGGTCGCGTCCCTGGCGGATGTCCGCGAACCCGAGCGCGATGGCGCGGTCACCGAGACATCCGAGAAGCTCGGTGTACGCATCGACCATGTCAGCCTCGCAGCCGGGCGGGTGTCGTTGCCGGCCACGCTGATTGACGAGGTCAACGCGCTGCCGGCGCCCACGCTCAATACCCCGACCAGCCCACGACGGGGGACCGGGCACCGTATCGAGGTACCGTGGCCGCAGTCGGTCCCCGAAGGTGGGCGGCACGGCTTCCTTCGTTCTGACGGTCCTGCGTTGCAGAAGGCGTTGGAACCCGCGGCCGGCCGGATCGCCGAACATCTTGACGCTGATCGGCCGGTTTTGGTGGTCGGTCACGAAGAGTTCATGTATCTGCCGCTTCGGATCGCTGAAACACTCTCCGCTGCTGGCTATTCGGTGCTGTACCAGTCGAGCACTCGTTCGCCCGCCTACGTCCACGACGTCGCCGACTATCCGTTGCGCCGCGGATATCAGTTCAGTGCGTGCGAGCCCGGCGACGAGGCACCCCGGTTCTTGTACAACGGCTGGCCCGGCGCACAGTTGCTTCTGATGATTGATTCCGTTGCAGATACGTCGCGGCTGAACGAGTCCGGCGGTGTGGTGGATGTCCTGACCGGCGTGGGTTACGACGTGCTCGTCGGTGCGCTGCCGTGAAGCCCCTCACCGGGCCGTCATTCGGCTCATACGCACCCGACGAGGTGAGCTGGCTGCTCACCGACCTGTCCGCCGTCCAGTTGGAAGCCGACACCGTCGAGCGCGAGCGAGAGATTCAAAGCGGCCGAGCTCATTACGCCGAATCCCTGCCGATCGAATACCAGCCGGATCAGGACTACCGGGACCTCTTCACTGCGGTGCTCGCCGAAAGTGCCCGGCGACTGGCCGTCGCGGTGGGCATTGTCACCGAGTTGGTGCTGGCCGAGCGTGGCCGCGATCTGGTCTTCGTGTCCCTGGCGCGGGCCGGCACGCCCATCGGCATCCTGATGCGACGTTGGGTGCAGCACCGACACGGCATCGAGTCTCCGCACTATGCGATCTCGATCGTCCGCGACCGCGGGATCGACACGGTTGCCCTGGATTATCTTGCCGCTCAGCATGATCCGCAGAACGTCGTGTTCGTGGACGGCTGGACCGGCAAGGGCGTCATCACCCGCGAGCTGGGCGAGGCGTTACGGGACTACCGCGAGGCAACCGATGTCGTGTTCGTCGACGACCTGGCCGTGCTCGCCGATCCCGGGCACTGCGTGCGCACCTACGGAACCCGCGACGACTTCCTGATCGCCTCGGCGTGCCTGAACTCCACCGTCTCGGGTCTGGTTTCGCGCACCGTGCTCAACCGCCGCCTCCTGGCGCCCGGCGACTTCCACGGCGCCAAGTTCTATCGTGAGCTCGCCGAGGATGATCAGTCCGCTACCTTCCTCGACTCGGTCTCGGCGCACTTCGACGCCGTGCTCGAAGACGTCCGGGACGGCATCGCCGAGATCCGGGCCGGCGACCGGACGCCGACCTGGACCGGATGGGCAACCGTGGAACGGCTGCAACAGGAGTACGGCATCGCCAACACCAACTTCGTCAAGCCCGGCATCGGGGAGACCACTCGTGTCCTGCTGCGACGAGTCCCGTGGCGCATCGTGCTGCGTGATCTCGAGGAGCCCGCGCATCGACACATCCGCATGCTTGCGCAGGCCCGGAATGTGCCGATCGTGCACGACCCTGACCTGGCCTATGCGTGCGTCGGGCTTATCAAAGACATCGCAAGATGAGCGCGCTGATCGCTTCCGACCTGGACCGCACGCTGATCTATTCGGATCGTTCCTTCGGCGAGGCCGTCGAGCGCACCTGCGTGGAGATCTACGACGGGTCGCCGGTGTCGTTCATGACCGACCAGGCGGTGGCAGCGTTGCGCGCGCTCGCCGCTCGCTGCATCGTGGTGCCCGCCACCACCCGCACCATCGCGCAGTACCAACGGATCGAGCTGCCTGGCGGACCGTTCCGTCACGCGGTGACCAGCAACGGCGGCAACATTCTCGTCGACTCGGCAGCCGACCCCGCCTGGAGCGCGGAGATCGCCGCACGCATCAACGACGGCGGACCACCGCTCGATGAGGTCATCGCCGCCCTGCAAGCACGCGTCAGCCACGACTGGGTGCAGAAGCTGCGCGTCGCTGAAGACCTGTTCTGCTACCTGGTAGTGCTCGAAGACAGGCTGCCCGACGCGTTCCTCGACGACTGGGCCGGTTGGTGCGCAAGCCGTGGCTGGGTGGTCTCCCGGCAGGGGCGAAAGATCTACACGGTCCCCGAGGCACTCCGTAAGTCGCACGCGGTCGCCGAAGTACGACGGCGGCTCATTGACGACGGCAGCCTGACTGAAGACGCGCCGGTGCTGGCCGCCGGAGACGGGGCACTGGACGCCGATCTGCTTAGCTACGCTGACCACTCGATCCGGCCGGCGCACGGCGAGCTGCACGCGCTCGACTGGCGTGCTCCGGGCACCGCGGTGACCGCTTCCAGCGGCGCCCGAGCGGCCGAGGAGATACTGGCTTGGTTGGCAGATCACAGTGCGTCGCGCCTGCCCTGACCAGCGGTACTTCGGCGACTCGTAGGGTTGTCGGTGCACCGGGCGAGAATTTGCGGCATCGCTGCTGCGGTGTTAGCTCCTGTGACAGGATAGGCACAGGTTGTAGGGGCCGCGAGAGCCTGTAAGGGAGGCCTGGGAAGTGCGCTGTGGGCTCACCGTATAACCCGTTCGATTCGGGTGCCGCGGCGAATATCGGCGGCCCGAGTCCGAGCGGCTTTCCGACTCCCGGCGGCTTTCCGACTCCGGGAGGTTTCCCGGCTGCCGGCCCTACCCCGTCGGCGAGCGCTGCGCCGTTGACCATCGCCAAGCCGCCGACGAGTGTTCTTGCTGTCGGTGCCGCTATCGCGGTGGTTGGTGCGGTGCTGGCTGGGATCTTTTGGGCCAGCTGGATCGCCCTCATCGGTTGGGTACTCGCCGGCCCGGTTGCCATCGGCGTCCTCGCTTTCTACGTTGCCCAGGACACTGCACGTCGCGCGGAGCCGGTCTACTTGCGCCCGGACTGGCTTGGCATGGCCTATGCCGCGGTGGCCTCGCTCGCGGTGATAGGCATCGTGGTGTCGTCGCTGAGCGTCGCCTTGTGGGTGGGCCGGCTGTGAATCGCATTCGCAACTTTGCCGCCGTCCTGGCGATATTGGTTGTCTCGGTTGCCCTCGCATCGCCGGCAGCGGCCAAGCCCGCCGAAACGGGTGCCGACCGGTTCGGCGGCTGCCTGGCGGCCCAGAAGACCGGCCAGATCCTGCTGATGATCGACGAGTCGGGGAGTCTGCAATCCACCGATCCGCAACACAACCGCGTGACCGCTGCGAAATACCTGGCCCGCAAACTCTCGCAGTTCTCCGGCGACTCCGGAATCAATCTCGACATCGCCGTCGCCGGTTTCTCCGATGACTATCACCCCGTGGTGGGGTGGACAAAACTCGATGCAGCCAGCTTGCCCGCGGTGGAGTCCGGCATCGACGGCTTCAAGAATCGCGACAGCGGGATCGATACCGACTATTGGTTGGCCCTCGACGGTGCCCGGTCGTCGTTGGGGAGTGCCGCAAAACCAGGCAACGGCAAACCGTGCCAGGCGCTGGCATGGTTCACGGACGGAAAGTTGGACTTCACCCAGCGGAACGCCACCAAGCCGTACGCGCCGAACACCAACCTGAACTCTCAGGCCGGCATCGACGCGACGATCAAGGCCGCTCAGGAAAGCATCTGCCGTGACGGGGGACTGGCCGATCAACTGCGGTCGTCCAATATCGTCACCCTCGCAATCGGACTGGCGCCCACGCCCGAGTCGAACTCAGATTTCGACCTGCTCAAGGCGATCGCGACCGGTCAGCCGACGGGTTCGGTGACTTCGTGCGGAGCGATCCGTAGCCCCACACCCGGCGATTTCTATCTGGCGCAGAACATCGACGACCTGCTGTTCGCGTTCGACAAGTTCACCACCCCGGGACAGCCGCCGATCGAGAACAGCACCGGGGCCTGTGCCCGGGTGATCTGTGAGGAGGGCAAACACCGGTTCGTGCTGGACCGTTCGGTGCGCAGCGTCAGCGTGCTGGCGTCAGCCGATCGGTCCGGGCTGGTTGCCTACTTGGTCGCGCCCAACGGTTCCCCGACAGAGTTGAAGGGCGGGCCGACGACGGCCGACGTAGGTGGCGTCAAAGTCGATTACCAATCCGAGGGTGGCAGGTCGGTATCGATCCGCATGACCAATTCCCAAGCGCCGCAATGGCAGGGCGTCTGGGCGGTGGTCTTCGTCGATCCGGTCGGTGACGGAAACGCCAAAACCCGCTCGAGCATTCACATCTCCGGTGACCTCTATCCGGCTTGGCCGGGTGCCGGAAAGTCCGCCCTGCACAGCGGGGACAAGGATGCATCATTGACGTTCGGCCTGGTGGATGGCCATCAGTCGCCCGTCGACCCTGCGACCCTGCCCGGTAAGGCCGTGTTCTCCGCCGTCCTGACCGATGCCAAAGGCGCCGAACACCCCGTCGCGGTGGACATTGCGAAGGATCGCATCACCACCCCGCAGGTCATCGATCTCTCCCAGGTCCCGCCCGGTGCGGCCACACTCCACCTGACGCTGGACATCACCACCGCCGACGCGCGCGAACCCAACGGCAACCTGGTGCCCGGCACTGCGCTCGCATCCCAACGGGTCGACCTGTCCGTCACCGTGGTTCCTCCGGTCGGCTATCCGAAGATCGGCGACCGTATCGATTTCGGCGTGCTCGAAGGTGACGGTACCTTCAACGCGAGCCTCGCGGTCACCGGACCGGGATGTGCGTGGGTGCCGCGCGACGGAGCGGCGACCATTGCCGCGTCTCCCGACGGGGTCGGCAAAGTGACCCTGGACTCGACTGCGGATTCGACGGATAACTGCAAGAAACTGGCCGAGAACCAACAGGCGCCGCTGCCGGTCGCGATACACATCCCGTCCAAGGGCAACGGCGTGATCAACGGCACCGTCCGAGTCATGGTTGCCCCGGCCGAAGGTGGCCGCGGACCTGTCGCCGTCGACGTGCCGTTCACCGCTTCACTGCACAAGCCGTTGAACACGACGAACTTCCTCCTCACGCTGCTGGTGGCGTTGATCCTCGGCCCGGGAGTGCCGCTGCTGCTGCTGTACCTCTCGAAGTGGCTCATCACCCGGATACCCGCCAAAGCCCTGCGGGCGCAACAGATTCCGGTCCGAGTATCGGGTGCATCGGTGCTGCGGGAAAACGGTCCGTTCGCGGTACGCGACGGTGAGTTGGTGAATCTCGTTCAAGGACTGGACAAGCCGGCCCGGCGGCTGGATCTCGGCGGTATCACCTTGCGCACCCGGATCGGTCGGTCACCGTTCGGCGCGGGCTTCGTCGTCGCGTCCGCGCCGGGCCGTGCCGGAGCCGCCGGGAAATCAGCAGCCATGCACGGCAAGACGCCGGACGCGAAACTGCCTCTGGCGGTGCACAACACCTGGTTTGTGTTGCGCGACCCGGCGGGCCCGCCTGACGTCGCCACCGTGGTGCTGCTGGTCGGCGGTGATGCGGGTGCCCAAGTCATCGACCGGCTTGTCAGTGAGGTCAACGCGTCGCTGCCACGGGTGCTGTCCGACCTCGTCGCCAAGACCGTTGCCAATACGAAGACGGGCACGAAGCCGCCGCCTTCGTCGGAAGTGCGCAGCGACAACCCGTTCGAGCCCGCAGGGTCTTCGGCCGCCAGCAATAACCCGTTCGCTCCGGGCGGCGGGAGCCAGTACGGACAGTCCTACCCGCCTAGCAGCAATCCGTTCGGCGCCGGTGCCCCGCCGAGTGGCGGTCCGTTCTCGCCCGGCCCGCCGTCGCGTGGGTCGCAGTATGGGCAGCCGTCGCGAGAGTCGAACAATCCGTTCGACTCCGGTGGTTCGCCGAATCCGTTCGGGCCCAGCGGTTCTCCGGGCCCACCTCCGCCGCCAGGCGGCGGTGACCCAACCAACCCGTTCAGGTGACCGGCTGCACCGCTTGTGGCGGCAGGTCCCCACAAGTCGGCTGCGCGACCAAGGAGGATTAGCAACGAATGCGTAAGTTCCTCGTCGTTGGATGCGGCGGTTCCGGTGGAGCCACGCTGGCCTACATGATGGATCAACTGCACTCCGACCTCGCCGACCACGGCGTGACGCGGATTCCGCAGGGCTGGCAGTTCGTCCACCTCGATGTGCCCACCTCGCCAACTCCGGTCCGCAATATCGGCACGGTGCGCGATCAGGGCGGCGTCTACGTCGGTACCGGACCACAGAGCGATAGCTACAAGGTGCTCGACGGCGCACTGTCCCAGCAGTTGATCGGCCGGCAGGCTCTGGACACGGTCGCCACCTGGGCGCCCCGCGAGCCCGAATCGGTGCACGTACCACTGAGTACCGGTGCGGGCCAGTACCGGACCTTGGGCCGGATCATCACGCTCAGCCAGGTCGGGCGGGTCCGCGAGGAACTCCAGCGAGCGTGGGACCGGCTATTCCTGAACTCGACGGACTCGGAGATGCGGGGGCTTTCGCTTCCCGGTGCCGGTGCCTTCGACCCGAATGACATGCCCATCGTGCTGGTGGTGTCGTCGATGGCCGGTGGCGCGGGTGCGTCGATGGCGCTGGACATCTGCCGGGTGCTGACCATGGTCTCGGGGCTAGACCCGCGCCTGATGGGCGTATTCATGGTCGCCCCAGACATTTTCAGCAGCCTGCCCGATTCGGCCGTTACCGGTGTGCGCGCGAACGCGCTGGCGATGCTGGGTGAGATCGTGGCAAGCCAGATCGGTGCGGCCCGCGAGCACGATGTCGCATTGTTGCGCGCGCTGGGCCTGGAACACGGTGAGGGTGAACTGATTCCGTTCGCCCGGGTCTTCCCAGTCGGTCGCCACGTCGGCGCACAACGCACTGTTTTCGGCGACGGCACACCCGATGCCGTCTATCGCGGATTGGGCCGCGGCCTGTCGGCGTTGATGCTGTCGGGCCAGGCGACACAGCAGTTCGTGGAATGGGATCTGACCAACGGCGCCGGGGTAGCGGGGAACCGCCACTACCTCGGGTGGGGCAACAAGCAGTGGACCAACTTACCTTGGGGCGCTTTTGGTTTCGCCAGCCTCAGCATGGGCCGCGACCGGTACAAGGAATACGCGGCGCAGCGGCTGGCGCGAAGCAGCACCGACCAATTGCTGCGTGGACATCTGCAGTCGGACAATCTGGCGTCCGACGAAGAGCAGGTCAACGCGATCCTGGACAACCAGTGGCCGAACATCTGCGCTGAGCTGGGCCTGCCGCTGGCGGGCGCGGGGTCGGTTGCGTCGTGGTTGATGGGTGGGGTGTTGCAACGCCACGATGCCGCCCAACAGGCGGTGGCCATCGTCGACGGGACGGTCCGCCGCGACATGCCGCAAGGGGGCGGTGTCGCCGCCGCGCAGTGGACTGATCGGGTGCGCCGGGTGCTCGCCGATCACCGTGACAACCTGCTGGCCGGATCCCGCCAGACCGCCGAGTTGGTGGCGTTTCGGTGGCAGGACCATTTCGTTGCCCGACTGGAGGCCGCGACGATCGCTGCCCTGGGCGACAAGGGGTTGCCGTACGCCACCGGCCTGGTCAAACGGGTGCGCCGCCAACTGCAGGATGTGGTGGTGCCGAGCGGTGCCGAACTGCTGCGCCATGCCCCGGGTGCCCGCATCGGGGAGGTCTCCGAGGACGCGAAACCCGTTCTCGCCGCACTGAAAGGCACCCTGGCCAACAGCTCCGAGGTATTGGAGCGAGTGCTGAGCGGCACTGTCGCCAACGTCCAGACACAGATCTATGCGCAGTTGGCCGACCAGGTCAGCAAAGCCTCCGCCGCACTGACGACCGAAGTGATCGACCAGTTGGTGTCTGCGCTGGACGAATCGCAGACGTTGCTGCGCCGCACGGTTGCCGAGCCGGCCCGCGAGCTGGGCTTGGCTTTTCTGCAGACCGACGAATACGCCGCATGGCCCTCGGAGGACGACGACGCGGTGGCAGCACGGTTTTCTGAGGCCAACAACGAAGTCATGCTCACCAGTTCGGCGCACTTCAAGCAACGCTATGAAAGCGATCTACCCCAGGCCGTGGGCACCGACGCGGGTACCCGTCACGCCTTCGAAGAAGGCATCCGTCGGGCGGTCTGGCATGTCATCACCGGTCGCTGGACGACCGTCAGCGGTACCCGCGCACCCGCCGACGACCAGCCGGTGGTGGAGCGCACCACGGCATGGCGTTCCAGTGTGTTCCCCCGCGATCCGGAGACGGGTGAGTCGCTGATCGCGCAACGCGCCCGCTACGACGTGCACACCCGTCCTCCCGAGTTGCTCTCCCGGGCAAGGAAATTCGTTGCGCGCGCCGGTGAGTCGTTCGACCGGTTCTGCTCGGTGTCGCTGCGCGAATTCGTGCTCGGCGCGGACAACCCGCCGGAATCGGAGATGGCCTACCGCCACCGCGACATCGTCATCAAATTCGGTGAGGCACTGAGCCTTGCCCGTCCGTTGGCCAGCGTCAACGAGAAAGCCATGCAGGCGATCCACGGTGCCGCCCAAATGGAATACCAGTACAAATTCTCGGCGATCCCGTTCAAGGACAACCGGGTCGCCGACGATCTGGCCGCCGCGCTGCGCGAACAGCCACGCATCGACAAATCCAGCGCGGATGCGCTCGCGCGTGCCCTCAACGATGAAGGAAAACTCAAGCGGATCAACATCTTCGGCTCCTACCCGAACTATTCGCCGCTGGCCTACACCGCGGTGATCTCGGAGGCCTCGCGGCAATGGCAGGCCGCCTCGCCGTCACAGCGCAGAGCATTCTGGACAATGCGGCGCGCTCGGCCGCTCACCGCGGCGCTGCCTATGCATCCCAGTGAACGGCTGGCCTGCGTCTCGGGCTGGATTCTGGGGCGCGCCATCGGTTTCATCCACGTTCCCAGCGAACCGGGAGCACAGCCAGCCCAGGTGTGGAGCACCGAGGAACGGCGCTGGCTGCCGTTCCCCAACCCCCTACTCACGCCACCGTCGGAGTTCCTGGCCGGCTATGACTGGCTGCCGGCCATCCTCGAGTCGTTCCTGATCGCGATCGCCCAGTCGCATCAGCCGCCGGTGATGTCCTCGCTGCTGCCCTACATTGCGCTGCGCCAGATCTATGACGAGTCCCCCGAAGACCCGGTATCGGGGATCCACTCGCTGGCGGCGAAGCGGCATTTGACGCAATTCCTGCGCACCGGAAACACCGAAACCGGCGTGGAATCCGTCGTCGACGGAACCGGACCCGGCGTCAGCGTCGACGAACGTGCCGCAGCTGTCGAGAACTATTTCAACCAGTTCAACGAATTCACCGGTCACCACTACATGGCGCCCGGCGAAGGCGCGACGCCCGGTAATCGCGGGGCTGCCGGTGGCGGATCCTTCTCGACGATCACGGTGCGCGCGCAGGCCGCGACCACGCCGATATTCCGGGACCTGGCCCCGGATGTTTTCGCCGCTACCCGCAAACTCATCGGCTTGGTCGCCGAATGTGCCGAGGCCGCTAAGAGACCCGTCACACACGACCCCGGTACCCAGCAGCCCCCAACCGGGCCTAGCGGCAACGCCTTCGAAATACCGGCCGGCGGGAACTTCTGAGATGCCGGATGCCACCGTTGTGCTCGCGCCGACCGGCGTCGCGGACGGCGTGCTTGCGGTCCTCACCGACCTGTCCGCGGCCGGACTGGTCGATCCGTTCTTCTGGATCACCGATCCCAGCGACGTCGAGCCACCGCAAACGCTGCTCCGCGTCGCGGGTGGCCGCACCAGCGATGTGGCCTTGCGGCAGTTCGTCACCGCGCGCAACCTCGACGTGGTCCGGATCTGCGTCATCGTGCCGTTGGTGGGATCGGGCCCGCCGCTGAGGCTGAGCCAGGAACGCGCCATCACCGATCTGCTGGCGTCATCGGTGGGTACCGCACGCACTATCCGGGTGCGAATCCTGTTGGCGCGCCCCGGCGCAACGCCACCCGCCGGAGCGCACGTCGCGGTGGACGGCTGGCACAACTTGCTGGTCGCGCCGGAAGACCGGCCCGGCCCGTCCATCGGCCATGTCCCGCTCCCGGCCGACGACAATCCCGCCGAAATTGGCCGTTTTGCTGCGCCGGTCGTGGCGGGTGCCCTGGGTCTATGGAGTGAACTCAAGCACGCCCCGCTCGATCACGCGCCGGTGATGCCCGGAGAAGTCGTGCGGCTGACGCGATCGTTCTACCGAAAGATTGATACCGGGCAGGCCGAATCGCAGTTGCGTCAGCAATTGCTGTCCCACCAGGGGGGCTTGCCGTTGCCCACCGACCACCGCGCCCAGGTTGTGTATGTCACCGACGTCTCGCTGGCCGCGACGAGCATGGCCGACAAATTCTGGACCAAGCACGCCGCGGTACTCAAAGGCCCTCGCCGCACTTACGAACAAGCCGCCGCCGCGCAGAAGATCGGCGTCGGCGCTGCGCTGAAAATGTTCTTCGGATTCATGTGGGCGGCAATCAAGAATGCGCCCGCATCCTGGTATGCCGCGATGATCAACAGTGTTTCCACCGGCATCGCAGCCACCGTCAATCGCGCGGTGTTCGGTGTTGCGGGGTCAGCGTACGAGGTGGTGGTCAACGGTCGCACCGCTCGCGGCCAACGCGCCGAATGGGCCGACATAGCCAATGCGTCCAGCCAGCTCAGCGGCGTTCTCGCCGGCCAGAATGTCGGTGAACACAGTTCGCGCATCGATCTGTCCGCCGTGTGGCAGGACTACAGCCGGGCGGCGATGACGCTGGCCGACGCGGGCGCGCGCGTCAACGAGTTGCCGCCGGTGCAGATCGGTGTGAGCCGGGCGATCATCGGCAGGGCAGCAGAGATCATGCCCGGTCCTGCCGAGAGATTCACCGGCATTCCGGGAGTCATCGCTGCCAGTGTCGAAGTCGACAGCATCGATGCCACCGACTCGCTGGGCCTGATGAGCCTGCGGCACAAGCTCAATGACCTGGAGCGGGGGGCCGGCAACGCGCTGCAGGCCCGCGAAACGCGGACCAGCATGGAAGCCTGGCAGCGCCAGCACGCGTCCAGTTTCGGCGTCGTCGTGGGCCGCCGGCTGGCCGATGCTTTTGGTTCGGTTTACGGCGAGGTGCAGGCGCGTCTGCAGAAACTCAACAACCTACCCGCGCTGCCGCCGGAGCCCGATTCGAGCAACAAGAAGCTGGCGCGCTGGATCCAGTTCACGCTTGTGCTGATGCTGCTGGTGACGGGCGCGGTCATCTACTTGAGCGTCATCGATCTGCTGAAGTGGTGGCACGCCTTGATAATTGCCCTGGCCACCTACCTGATCTGCCTGATCCTGTGCGTGCGCGCGTTCATGCGCAATCAACAAGAATTGTTCCAGCTGATCAACAAGCGCAAAGCCGTGCTCGACGAGCGTGCAGTCGACGACGACAACCTGCGCTCCGCGTTGCGTGACCTCAGTCGGCTCTCCCAGGCATACGGTGAGTACCTGGCATGGAGTCGCGCGCTGGGGGCCTTCCTGGCAGCGCCGCTGGGTCCCGATTTTCAGCAGAGTCGTGAGTCACTGCGCGTCTCTTGGGGTTTGCCGATGTCCACCGCGATCGGCTACGCGACACCGGCCAGCGACGACATCGCGACGACGGTCGGTTACCTGCGCCGCGACCTATTCAATCTCGGCTGGCTCAGTGGCGCCTGGGAGCACTTGGTCATCAGTGCGCTTCCACCACAGCCGGGTAGTCGGGAGAGCAACGCGGACAGTTCTCCGCTCTGGCTGAATCCGGGGCAGGGGAGCGGCTCGGTGCTGGACCAATGGGCCACAGCGCTTTACGACGGATCGGTGACCTCGACCGGCGCCGACGTCACCTGGCGACGAGCCCTGCAGAATCTGACCGGATCACTGGGGCAGTTGATCGACACGTTGGTCAGTCGCGTCCAGCAACCGGGTAGTGCGCCAGCGCCTCGAACGGAATTCCTTGCCGAGATCGATCGACCCGCACCGCCGCCAGGTACCTACCGCTTCGACTCATCGTTGTTGACCGACACGGCGATCACCAACGGCGCGGCTGCGGTGTTGCAGGACGATCGGCAGGTCAATCGCGATGGTGTCGGAATAGTCTGTGTGGCAACACAGTTCAGTGATGCCATCCCGGTCGACTACATCAATGTCGGTGCCGGGGACGTCGCGCAAACGATGTGGAACGAGCCGATTCCGGCCCCGCCGGGCGGGTCCCCCCGTACCCAGAGCGTCGACGTAGCCGAGTCCAGACCGGGCTACATTCCCGATCCCGGCGGGGGGTTCAAGTTCTGACATGGCCGATCCGAAGGAATTCAAACGCCTCGGGGTGCTGACCCTATGGGCGACTCGAGTAGCGGGCGTTGGCGTCACGACGCCACTCGCCGACGAACTGGCCACCGTCGCGGCCTTTCCCGAGGATTGGGCCGGGCGCGTAACCTCCCCGTTGCTCGCTTCCTGGGCGCCGACGATCAACTACCTTCTGCACCAGATCAAATTCGGGGTGAGTCCCGTGACCGCCGTCGATCTGCTGCCTGAAGAACTGGCCAGCGTTGTCGCAGAACCAGTCACTCCGACAACTCGTCCCGCCGCCCGGCCCACTTCACCGGGATTTTCCGTCGCAACAACAACCGACCCCGGGGAAGGTCAGCCGCCGCGGAGCAATCAAATCGTCGAGGCGCTCATGCAATGGCGCGCTCAGCGGATCTCCGAAGGTGCCGACGGCGCGGACCTGATCAGGGATGTCACCCTGAAAAATCTGGTCAAATGGGGATACACCGACGCAGAGCAGATCGGCAAGAAACTAGCCGGTCCGGCCGCGTACCTCGGTCGCGAAATCGCCGCTGTCATAGCGCAGTTCGCGGATGCGACATCGGGTAGCCCCACGCTGGCCGAAGAGGCAGCGCCCACCCTGGCAGCGGAACCCCCTGCCGTCGCACCGGCAAAGCGGCACCGCGCCGTGCCTAACGAAGCCGCTGAAGGCGTTGTCCTCAACCTCACTCACCGCGACTTCTGCGAGTACGAGTACGGCGACTCCGAGGTGCCGGTGGGGCCCATCACTATCCGGGGCACCGCGGACGGCGTGCGGTTGGCATATGAGCCGTTCATACCCAACGGCTCGAAGATGGTCATCTATCGGGTGGTATCCGGCGACGACTCGCCGCCGTTCAAACCGGAGGCCGGCGATCCGGTGGCGGTCACCACCGCCCTGCACGTGCATGACAACCGCTACCTGACCTGCGCGGTGCGCAATTACCAGGTGTGGTGCCACGTCGGTGTTGACGACGAGGACGCCCGACACAATCAACCCTTCCTGATCGCCGAGGGCCAGGAAGTCAGTCCCGTTGACGATTTCCATGTCAGCGAGGACGAGGGTCGGGTGATCGGCAAGTGGACGACCTACCCGGGCACCCAGTTGGTGCGAGTCTTTCGTATTCCGTTGGAGGGCAGTGCGCCTGCGCGGGAAGACCCGCGCAATCAGATCGGTGTGGGCCAGACCAACCTGACCGGCTTCGTCGACAACGAAGCCAAGCGTGGCATGCGCTATCTGTATCGGGCGTTGGCCGTCGTCACCGTCGGTTCCTCGCAGCGACTGTCGCGACCACGGCAACAGGAGATCCTGGTCTCGGTCGTGCTCAGCACCGTCGACGATATGAAAGTCACTATCGCCGAAGATAACTCGCGCTTCGACCTGGCCTGGACGACGCCGCAGGCCGGACAGGTCCGGGTATATCGGTGCAGTTCACCGCCGCCACCGGGCCTGCAGGGCAGCGAGATGCCCGAAGCTGCGCTGCAAGTGCAGGGATTCAATGATGAAGCGCTGATCAAGGATCCGGTCGTTGCGGGCGACGCCAACAGTTCGCGCGTTCTCGCCGTGCCGTGGCCGGCCGCCTGGGACCGCGCCTATCTGACGCCGGTCACGGTGCTCGGCGGCAATGCCCGCATCGGCACCACCAAGATCCAGACCCGCCCGCTGCCGCCCGTCAGCGACGCCGAGATCATCGAGCGCTTCGATACCGAGATCATCACCTTCGGCTGGCCCGCCGGCGCGGCCGCGGTGCTCGCCTACGTCGGCAGTACGACACTGAGCCCCGCGGAAATCTGCGACCGCAGTCGGCCCTTGGCCGAAATGAGCAGCGCAAAATACCGTCGCGACGGCGGGCTAGTCCTGCCGCGGCCCTTGGAGCCGAAAGGATGCATCGTTTGCCTTGTCCCGGTGGCATTTTCACGGGGCGAGCAGATCCGGGGGCAGGTCACCGCGCTGCGCTATACCGGTCTGCATCGACTGGGTTATCGCCTTCTGCCGCATGAAGATTCACCCCCGAACATCGGCATGTTGTCGCTGAAGACCGAGCTTGACATTGATTCGCCGCTGACCCTGGTCATGGTCTATCGCGCCGACCGATTGCCGCTCAACCCTGAAGACGGTGATCTGGTGTACTTCCGCTCAGCTCAAGGGGGCGAATCGACGCCGCAATGCCTGATCGAGGGCATGCCGCGCGGCGACTGGAAGACCGGATGGTTGGTCGATCGGCAGCAACGGCGTGGCTATTTCCGGCTTTTCATCGCGCGGGTCGCCGACCGCACCAGGCGTTACGCACTGGCCGATCCGTCGTTGCGGACGCTGTGGTACGAACCGCCGAGCGGAGCGCCGCAATGAGTGTCCGCTCGCCGTGGGACGTTGCGCTCAACAAGACCCCGAATGTTTCCGGCCCCCGTTACGCCGAACTGATCTACGCCTCGTGTGACGACCTGGGGTCCGGCGGTGGCTGGCAGGTCAAGGATGAGTCCGGTGACCTGACTGCCGCCGAACGCCAGGTGTTGACCGCTCGCATCGCCACACGATTTGACGCCGGCGAGCCATTGCCGACCTACCCGACGCCCGCTGAGATTGCCGCCCGTCGAGCCCGTTTGGTGTATGCGCCGCTCAAGGGGGACGCTGCCGCCTACTGGCACACCGTGGATGCCGGTAGGGATGCGACCGGACGGCCGGGCAACGTCTTCGCCCATGTTGTGCTCGATCGGCAGATCTCGGGCGCATCGCCGGTCCGGCCGATTGAATTGTGGCAGTCCCGGCACTGGCTTCGGCCATACGGTGCCGCCGAAGTCGCCTCCGCGACCCTTGCCGGGAACCCATTCCCCGAGCCCGGCGAACACATCAGCGCAACCTCGGTAATCACCTTCCTCACCGGAACCGCGATCGACCGGCAGAGCGTTTTTCGTGTCCTTCTCGATGCTGTCCATGCCGCCATGTCCGGGGGGCCTGGCGTGATGCTGATTACCGACGACCTCGACAGCGGACCGTTGTGGATCGCGGCAGTCAGCTATTTCATGCCACCGGCGACTGCCCGCAGATTCAGCTGGTCCACCCATGACGACCCGGCACTGGCAGCATCCGATCTGCGTGCGGGGATTCACCTGGTCGTTGTCACCCGCGACCGCGCGACCGATGCACGGGCACGGGCACGGGACTGGATTGCTCTCGACGAACGTGACGAGCCGGATATCGGTCAGCTCGGTTCGACGCATCGCACCAGCATGGGGACGATCACGGTGACGGGGTGGTCGGTACTGGGCGAAGGGGTGCTGAGCGACGAATTCTTGGCGATAAGGCTGCTGGCGGAACAAGACAGGATCGCATCAGCGCTAGGTGATCATGAGCTCACGCCAGAGTGGCCGCTGGCAGTCGCGGTGCGCCAAGAGCAGGAACTCAGCGAGTTTCATGCTGACGCAGACCAAATCATCGCCGAGGATGCGCCGCCCGACACCAACGATGTCGAATGGATCGGCGCGACGGTGGCCGCGGCCATTGCAGCGACCGCCCCGACAACCATTGCGGATGCCCACCAACGATTCATGCGGGCGCGCCAGCGGCAGGCCGGGTTACCCAATGCGGCAAAACAACTCCTGCGCAACATCCTCGCCGAACCCGAATGGATCGTCAGCGGCCCGCTGGCGGACCTGCCGTCCGAACCGGTGGTCGATCTCGAACCTTTCCGCCCGGATATCGACGACGCCTTGGAACGGTTGGCTGCCGGGCAATCGGTGCAACCGTTGTACGCACGGCTGCGCATGGTCGAACTGCTGCACCGGCTTGGCCGCGCGGGTACCTACGCCAGTCCAGATGCGTTGATACAACCCGGAACATTGACCGCACTTGCCGACAGCGTGTCGGCCCGCCCGTTGCTTGACGACGACGCGATCAGTCTCTCGGTGCGCGAGAAGGTGTTGCGTCCGTTGATCGCCCGCCAACCCGCACGGTTGCTCGATACCTACGACCGCCCGGTGTGGCAGTGGCTGTTCGGGGATGACGCTGCCGCGCCGGTGATTCCGCGCAGCCCGCATGCCCACGATGCCGTGTTGTTGCCGCGCTATATCGCGTGCGTGCTGAGCGATCGCGAAATGCTCTCTCTGACAGCGGAAGCGGCTTCGCGACTGGCCACCGACGCCATGTACCTCGCATTGACCGCCGACAACCTGTCCGACGCCGACTGCCGGGATCTGATCACCAGGCTCAGTGGGCACAGCCGATTGGCGGCGCCGCAGGTCCTGGACATTTTCACCCGGTGGCCCCGGCGGGTTCGGCCCGCAGCCGCGATCTCCGCTCTGTACTACGAGCCACTTCCCCCCGAACTGGTCAAGGTGATCGCGAACCTGCCGTTGACGCCGGATCATTGGGATCGGAGCGCGGTCGCCGCCGCGCGACTACGGGTGCTGTACGCGACCCAACCTTGGTCGGCCGAGATGGTTGAAAAGGCGTTGCGTGACTGTGCACCAACAGTTTTGGCCAACCTTTCGCCAGGCCATGTGGCTGATCTCGCCGACGACCTTCTGGAGACCCTGGCGGTATTGATCGTGGTGGGACAAACACGCGCTGATGCGTGGTCCGACGTCGAATCTCATGTTGCGGATGAACTTCGTCAAGCACTCGCCGGGCGGTCCGGCGATCTCGTCGACCTACTCTCGGAGTTGATCGGGATCAACGTTGTCGACGTCAATTGGTTTGTGGCGCACGCATTGCTGCGCCGCGTCGGCGCGGAGATTGAAAAGCCGACCTTGCTCGACGCACCTGCCGAGTTTGCCGAGTCGATCGATGAGGACGTCTGGTCGGATCTGTTGAGCGAATTGACCGAGCGCGGCGCCTATGTTGCTCCGGCCGATGCGGTTGACCTTCGGGACAGATGTTGGCCCGTCGTCCGCGCCCTGAGCGCCGACCATGCCGAGAAGTTCTTCTCCGGTTACGCCGAAGCCGCACGAGAGTGGCTGCAGCCCAATTACATCGGCAATAGGCAACGCAAGCAACCAGAGTCTCACTGGACGAGCTGAGAGGAAACACGTCTGTGGCGACTTACCTGCTGGACGGGGCCGGATCTGCGCGGCTACCGCGGCGTCCGCTATCGGTGACGCTGGCGGTCGTCGGCGCAGGCTCCTCGGGTGTGCGTCTGATAGCCCGCCTCAACAACGGTGCTGCCGCACCCGTCCGCATGCACTCCGGCGGGATGCTGATCGTGCCGCGTGTCGATGAAGAGATCATCATTGTGGCCGTGCCCGATTCGGGCCGGGCGCAGTTCGACGAGGACACGGTCCTGCACGTCACTATCGGGCCTGACAGCCCCGGGGATCTCGACGCCGACTACGCCGAACTCGCGCCCCGCGAGGTTTCCGGACTGGCTTCGATCGAATTAGCGACGATCGCTCCGGCAACCATGGATCAGGTGGCCGTCACAACCCGCCTGACCGCCGCCGATGCGCCATTGCCCCTACTGGCCAACCGTGCGCGGGTTGCCTGCCGTGGCGCGCTGGGAATGGACTCGTTGCCGCCGGAACGCCGGGTGACCGTTGGTTGTGTGATCGACCCCTCAGCGTCGATGGCACCGCTCGTTGTCAACGGAACACTTGCTGCCGCAACGGATATCGTCGCCGGAATCGCCGCGGTGGTCGGCGGCGCGCAGCCGCTGCACGCGTGCCTCGCTGATGGCGGTTACACCGAGATACCGGCGGGACCGACCGCGGAGCTGGCAGCGCGAGTCGGCAAGGCGCTCGGCGAATCCGGCTATGGCATCGGCGCCAACCTGGACGTCGCCGTGGGCCGCGTCGCTGACACGGCGGGACTCACCGTGGTGATCACCGATACAGCCATTCAACCTGCGCGGAGACACAGTCCGGTGAGCTTGTTACTGCTCTCGGAGTCTGGTCGCCGCTATCCCGGTTTCGCCGGTGCCGCCTTGCCGCCGCCACCCGCCAACGTTCGCGCTGATTCGTACTACGATTCCCACCCGCACCTGATCGACCAGGCGGTGGCAGCGTTGGTAGCTCCCCTGAGACAGCGGAGATGAGCAGATGACCAAGTGCCCGCGGTGTTTCAAGGCCCTCCCCGAACATGTTTCGACCTGGGTCGAGGCCCAGCCGCGCGAAACGGCGGTCGACCCGGTGGCGAGTGCCTACCGAGGACATCCGACCCCGATGGGCAAGATGGCCGAGTATCAGGTTCCGGCCGGGGTAGCGCCGACTGAGCCATCCCTGGGGCAGCAGGCCGAACGTGAACTGAACGGCGCGGTCATCGAGCTCTGCCCGCTGTGCCACTATCACCTACCGCCGTACTGGCGCACTGGCTCTGTCACGTGCGTGGCGATGGCGGGTGCGCGTTCCACGGGCAAGACCGTCTACATCGCGGTAATGATCAAACAACTGCAGCGGCTGCTCGAGAACCACGGCCACGAAATGGATTTCGTCAACGCCGATACGTACCGACGCTATCAATCCGACTACGAGAAGCCCCTTTACGAGGAACGTGGCATCCTGCCGCCGACCCCCACGGCCGCAACGGGCAGCGACCATCACGAGCCACTCATTTTCAGTCTCGGTGTGTGGAACGGTGTGCGGGAATTCCTGGTGGTCCGAGACGTTGCCGGCGAGGACATGGAGAACCGCAATGTCGGCGGGCCTCCGTGGGAATTCTTCGCTGCCGCCGACGCGGTGTTGTTCCTTTTCGACCCGATGCGCGTCGAGGAGGTCAGAGATCATCTCCGCGACCTGATTCCCACCGGTGCCGCCACCGGGGGTGACCCACGCGATGTGCTGCGCACGGTGATGCGCCTGATCGGCGACGGCAATCCCAAAGTTGCCGTCATACTCTCGAAATTCGATGCACTGCAGCAGCTTCGGAAGGTCACCGGGGGCAACTTCGGGCGCATCATGTCGAACGCGGGTGCTGCCTTTGCGCGTGACCCCGGCCTGGTCCCCGGGCACTACGACGACGACGAAGGCTGGTTGCTGCACGCAGAGGTGCACAGTCTGCTGCAACTTCTCGACGCAGGCCCGATGCTGCGCAACATGATCAACCCACAGAACGGTCGCCGTTACACGCACCGGTACTTCGCGGTGTCGGCGTTGGGCGGTGCTCCACACGGCCAGAAGATCAGTGCCAGTGGCATTTGCCCGTTCCGCTGCCTGGATCCGATGCGCTGGGTCTACGCTGACCGTCAAGTTCTGGCGTAAGCGTTTCATCGCGAAAGGGAGATTGACGCTATGTCGGTGAGCCTGCAAAAGGGTCAGCGCATTTCGATGGTCAAGGCGAGCGGTGGCACCCTGACCAGAGTGCGGATGGGGTTGGGCTGGGACGCGGCGCGCAAGCGCAGATTCTTCCGTTCGAAGCCGCAGGATATCGACCTGGATGCTTCGTGCATGATCTACAACCGCAAGGGCCGGATGGTCGACGCTGTCTGGTGGAAGCAGTTGGAGAGCAGAGACGGATCTATCGTGCATACCGGCGACAACCTGACCGGCGATGGGGAGGGTGACGACGAATCGATCATCGTCGACCTGAAGGCATTGCCCCAATCGGTCGCTACTTTGGTGTTCGTCGTCAATTCCTTTACTGGACAGAACTTCTCGCAGATCGAGAACGCAACCTGTCGCCTGGTGGACTGCACCACCGAAACCGAGATCGCCCGCTACGTACTGACTGGATCGGGCGTGCACAATTCGCAGATCATGGCCAAAGTGTCGCGCGATGGCGAGATTTGGACGATGACGGCCATCGGCGCGATCGCCAACGGCCGCACCTTTCACGACCTCGAACCGGCTGTGCGCCAATTTATTTGAGTGGCTGACGGCAAGGGAGGATGAGCACGATGCCCCAGGATTGGTCGAAGCGGCTGCAGCAGTTCAATGACGTACCGAAGAATCGGGAGACCCTGGCCAAGTTCGCCGAGTCGGCGCGGATTCCCGATCGGTTTCGTCCCGCATCCGCGCCCGCACCATCCACCTTCGAGCCGAGTCCGCCCTTCGTGTTTGACGTTCCGCTGGGGACCTACCCTGACGATGTAGCGGTGAGCCCTGCGCCGCTATCAAAGCCCCGGCGGCCCGTCACCGTACGTGCGGCTTCCTTTGCCCTCTTGGCCGCGGCGACGCTGACTTTGGCGCTGGTGGTGTTGGCCGTCGGGGCCATCACTCAGCTGAGAGAAACCCTGGACAATGCGCTGAAGCTCGACAAGAGCGGCGCGGCCACCCTGTTCGCCTCGGGATACGAGGACGATGCGCAGACCGCCCTCATTGCCTCGGCTGCCGCACTGGGAGCGGTCTGCGCGATCGTTTATCTGATTGTGGCCCATCAGATTTGGCGTGGGCGCCATTGGCCGCGCTGGGTCAGCCCATTCTTGGCCGTGCTATCGCTTCCCGCGCTTCTCCTCGGCCACCTGGCGATAGTGGTGGTTTTCGCTGGAATGTTCACTGCGGTCGTGTGTTGGTTGCCGAGCGCGCGAACGTTCGCCACCCAGAGTCGTGCCCACGTTGCCGCGGTGCGGGCAGCGCGCCGGCTTGGCTAGTCGTCGAGGCTGTCAGACTCCCGCGGTATTCTGAAAACGCTTCATGAGATGCCGTCGTCAAGCTCCGACTGGACGGCACGCCAACCCCACGCTCGTGGGTGGCTCGGATGACGAAGTGGCCCGCATCAACCGATGTCGGCAAGAGCGCCTCCTCGGCGGAGGCTTCGAGTTCGGGAATAGACATGACACCCAACAGGATTCACCCCTGCGGTTCCTATCATGCGGGACATCGCGTCCATTGGATCCAGGCGAAGAAGTCGTTCGAAAATCAGCCGACGTTCGAGGTCTCCGTGGTTCTAGGCTCCGATGGGCGCATTGAACTCGAAGGCGACGGAATCAGCCTGGTGATGTGGAACCACGATCCCGAGCAGTTCAGTGCGACGTGGCATTACCGTGGTCGCAGTTGGCCCGGTCAGCGAGCGCTGTGGCGACCACGTTTTCACCTGCTGACACCGTTCGGATTCGCGGGCGGCCATTTCAACTTGGCCGCGTTCGACGAGCGGACGCCTTGTCATGAGGGCGCACGGCAGTCGCCGGGGGAGTCACCCGAGAACTTTGTGACGCGAGCAGCGCGAGAAGACGGCGGATATGTGGTGCCGCTGGACTTCTTTCATCAGCCAGACGACGGCAGCTAGACCGTGTCACCCCTGGGATGTTCAATTATGTGATGGCGGAAGCGACGGAGCCTCCACGGCTGGCCAACGGCGCCGAGCGGTGCGTGTATCACACGCTGACCGAGCAACTGCAGCCCGACGATCTGGTGATCGCGAATCAGCGCGTGACCGACCATCGCAAGGACCACGAGGTTGACTTCGTCGTCGCCATCGAGGGCGCCGGCATCATCTGCATCGAGGTCAAGGGCGGCGAGGTCTGGCACGACGGCAAAGGCTGGTGCCAGTTCCGGGGTGGCAAGCAGGTCCGCATTGAGCCGATCCGGCAGGCGCGTGAAGCTTGTTACGCGCTTCGCGAATATGTTGAGGGCGACCCGCGCTGGACGCTTAAACGACCGCGCTGGGACCACGTTGTCGTCCTGCCCAATACCGAACTGCCGAAGAACTTTTCACTGCCCGAGTGCCCCCGGTGGAAGATCATGGACCGCACGGATCTGCCGATGCTGGTGCACAAGCTTCGCCACATCCTCATTCGTCAGGAACTCGACAAGCCGCTGCTTACCCAGGAAGGGATCCGTCAGCTCGCCATCGCTTTGAGCGGCCGGGGACTCCCGCAGCGTGACGTCGTGGCCCGCGCCCTCGCCAACGAAGACGGCGCGGACACGCTCACCGCACATCAGTCCGTCATCCTCGACGCCGTCCGCCTCCTGCATCGCGTCGAGGTGCGGGGCGGTGCCGGCAGCGGTAAGACCTTTCTCGCCATCGAGCAGGCTCGCCGACTTGCGCAAAGTGGTCAACGGGTCGCGCTCGTCTGCTACTCCCACGGGCTGGCGTCCTACCTGGAGCGCATCAGCGCCGCCTGGCCTCGGCGCCAGCAGCCGGCCTATGTTGGCGAGTTCCACGCTCTCGGGGTCAATTGGGGCGCACCCGAAGGACCCGATGAATCGCTGCGCACCGAGGAGACTGTGCAGTTCTGGGAGCATGACCTGCCGCTGCAAATGTCCGAACTCGCCGGACAATTGGAGCCGGGCCACCGATACGACTCGATTGTCGTCGACGAGGCGCAGGATTTCGCGGACGCCTGGTGGGATCCGCTGCTTGCCGCACTCAAAGACGACGAAGCCGGCGGACTGTATGTCTTCTCCGACGAGGGCCAGCGCGTCTTCAACCGACACGGGTCACCACCGGTTCCGTTGGTGCCACTGATCCTGGATCACAACGTGCGCAACACCAGGCAGATCGCCACGGCATTCCAGCCGCTGGTTGATCATCCGATGCGCTTTCTGGGTGGCGACGGGCCCTCGGTGAAATTTGTGCCCTGCTCGCGGGACGATGCCATGGATACCGGCGATGACCAGGTCGAGTCGCTTCTGGAAGACGGATGGCGCCCCGAGGACGTCGCCTTGCTGACCACCGGTAGCCGGCACCCCGAGCAGAAGGAACGCCAAGCTGCCGGCAACGCCGCCTACTGGGACAGTTTCTGGGACGCGGAGCAAGTGTTCTATGGCCACGTTCTCGGTTTCAAGGGACTCGAGCGTCGGGCGATCGTGCTCGTTGTCAACGAACAGACGGCGTTCGAGCGCTCTCGCGAGCGGCTCTACGTGGGCCTGTCGCGCGCCCGCGACCAGCTGGTCGTTTGTGGCGACCCAGACTTCATCCGCGAAGTCGGGGGACAGCTGCTGGCTCATCGGTTGGGGCTCTCGGCGCCGTAGTTACACTGCTGCTGGGTCGCCGCGCCGGGGGAGTGCTGCCGGTCGACCGCGCAAACTTGGCCGCAGCAGCGATTGTTAGGGCAATTTTTATTTCCGCTGCGCGCGCCTCACCGGAAAGTCTCAACTAGAGCTTTATGGTTTCGAACCATGACGTTGCGGGGGACCACGGTACTGCCAGAGCTTGAGATTCTGTCGGCCCTGGATTTCGATACGGCGGTTCCATGCATCTGCCAGAAGTTCTGCGACGAAGCCGACCATGCAGCGGACTGGTGGGTCACGCTCTCGTGCGGGTGCCGATACCCGTTCTGCAAGAAGGCCTTACAGATATCGAAGATTCGGTTGAAGGTGCGGTCGCTGACGTGTCGGCTGTGCTCGGCGCAGGACATCACCATCCGAAGTGTGAAGCGCATATAGCTTTCCCTGTTGACGGCCGCGCGGGGATGCCTAGTTGTACGCCGTGCTTCCCGCCACCGGGTGTGTGGTACTGACGATCTTCGCGATGCAGTGATCCCGATCGAACCCATGACTCCGGCACCAGGCCAGCGCGCCCTTGGCGTCGGCAAAGGCGGTGCCCACGATGGTTACCCAATAGTTCGGCTCGGAGAATGTTGACCAGTCTCCCGACCAGAGCAGCAGAGCGCCGAAACGATCCCTCAGCGCCACGTGTTCGTTTAGCGCCATTGCGTTGTCCCATGGGACGCCGCCCTCGATGGTGCCGGGGCGTTTCGAGCTCAGCTGCGGAACCCATAGGTCAGCGAGACGGCTGTAGACGAAAGACCGGTCACCGCTGACGTATTGGCGGAGTCGCTGCTCGGGAGACACAGCCGCTGCGGTCGTCGGAACAGGTGCGGGTCGCGTGCTTGAGGGCGTTGTCACCGACGCACTCGGCGACGGAGTAGTCGTCTGATAACTCGGTTGCTGATACGTCGGATACCCCGAGGTGGGGTAGGCGACGGTCGGCGTCGGACTAGGCGAATCGGACTTGCCCAGCACGTTAACCGCCAACAGGACGACCACCACGACCAGCGCGGCAGCGATGGCGACCAGAGTCGGAACCAGGTACTTCGACGAACTGTCGCCTTGAGTCGTCGGCGCAGGCGCAGGATCGAAACTCCTTGGCGGGGGACTGGATTGCGCGCGGAAGTGCTGGTGTTCCCTGGGTGCTTCCACGTAATGCGCGGCGAACACGGTGCCAGTGGAACTCGACCCATTTTCGTCCGCCGACAGGGCACGCTTAGCCGCGCGGGCCAACGCTCCGGCACTGCCATAGCGATCGTCGGGGTGTTTCGCCATTCCCCGGGCGATCACATCGTCGAGGGCCGCTGGGACGTTCTTGTTCGCCACGCTTGGCCGCGGAGGTGGCGATGACAGGTGGGCACCGACGACCTGCTGGTGATGCCCGGTGAACGGTGGCCGGCCCGTCAACGCCTCGTACAGCACGCACGCCAACGAATAGATGTCGACCGCGGCAGTCGCCTCCTGCTCGCCGAAACGCTCCGGCGCCATGTAGAGAAAGCTGCCTACCTGGTAACCGGCGACGGTCAGGTGCGTATCGCCTTTGGCTTCGGCGATGCCGAAGTCCACCAGGTAGGCGAAATCGTCGGGAGTGACGATGATGTTCTGCGGCTTGACATCTCGGTGAATCAGCCCCTGAGTGTGCGCGGCGTCCAATGCTGCCGCGACTTGGCGGATGATGTCGACGGCACGCTCGGGCTCGAGCACCGCCCCCTTCTTTACGGAGTCATGCAGGGTCTGACCCTTGACCAGTCGCATATCGATGTACAGCGTGTGGTCGATCTCGCCCCAGTCGTGGATCGGGATGACGTGCGGCTCCTGAAGGACCGCCGCGGCACGCGACTCACGCAGAAACCGGGTGCGAAAGGTGTCGTCGTCGGAGTACTCGTCGGGCAGCACCTTCAACGCGACGGTGCGGCCTTTGTCGGTGTCGAACGCTTCGTACACCTCGCCCATGCCGCCCTTGCCGAGCAGTTTGTTCACCTCGTACTTGCCGAAGGTCCCGCCAACGAGTGACTTCACGGCACCCCCTACCTCTGGTCTTTACGGGCAGTATCCGCGAGGGGTCTGACAAATCGAGCTAGTTTGCCGAGGCGGCAGAAACGCACTGAGTCTGAGGCGCCGGGGGCCAGATCCTTACCAGCAGTCGCCATCGCAACTGAAGCAAGTCCTCCACGAATCGCCATTGATCCGTCTCCCCGCGCAAACTCAAGCCGATTTTCGGAGCGTACGCCCGGTTCGCTAGATGGACAATCGGCCGGCTTACTTCTTGCGCAGCGCGACGATCTGGTCGTTGCGGCCGCCGACGTAGACGGTGCCCACGTTGTCCACCGCCAACCCCCACGGGTTGTCGAGGCCGGTGAAATGCAGCTCGACTTGCGTCGACGACCCGGCGGGCAGTTTGAGCGTCCGGCTGTTCCCGGTGTCAGTGACGTAGACGGTTCCCTGGCTGTCCAACGTCACACCACCCGGTTGCTTCAGGCCGGTAAAGGGCAGCGCCACTTGCTTTTTGGTGTCGGTAGGCAACATCAAGACCCTGTTGTTCCCGCCGTCGGAGACATAGACCGTTCCGGTGCTGTTCACTACCAGGCCGGTGGGATCTTTGAGGCCCGTGAAAGGCACCTCAGTCTGTGTGTTGGAACCGGCGGCGAGTGCGACTACCCGGTTCTTGGCTGTGTCGGTGACGTAGACGGTGCGGCTGCCGTCCACCGAGAGGCCGGTCGGATTGGCAAGGTCGGTGAAGGGCAAGACCTCTTGCTTCTGCGAGCGGGAACGAAGTACCAACACCCGCTTGTTGCCTGCGTCGTTGACGTACACGGTGCCGGTGTTGTCCGCTGTCACCCCGGTCGGATAGTTGAGGTCCGTGAACGGCAGGACGACCGGGCTGTTCGAGCCGGCGAACAACGCCAGGATCCGATTCTCTGGTGTGTCGGCGACGTACACCGTGCCGCCGCTGTCGACCGACAACCCTTGTGGGTCGCGCAAGCCGGTGAAGGGCAGTGTTACCTGCTCGGTCGCTTCGGCTTTCGGACTCGGCTTGCTGGAAATGAGTACTGCTGCAACGGTTGCCACGACCGCGACCGCTGCAGCGGCCGAGATGGCAACAGCCTTGCGTCGCCACCAGGGGGGCGACTTCGGCCGCGCCGGTGGTGGCGACGAGACGGGTCGTGCGGCCGGGGGCTCTGGGCGAGGGGCGGGGGCTACGGGTATTACCGGCCGCGCCATGGTCATTGCCGGGTCAACCTGCTGGCGCGGCGGTGGTGGGGGGCTCGGCGGTTGGGGGCGGTTGTCCGGGCGGCCGTTGTAATGCACCTGTGGCGGCGGCGCCGACCGGGCCTGAGTGGGCGTGTGTCGCACAGATCCGATGGCTTCGTGGGCGGCTCGGGCGAAATCCACGGCAGTGTCGTAGCGATCGCCGGGGTTCTTGGCCATACCTTTGACAATCACCTTGTCCAGCGACATGGGAATGCTGGGATTGGTGCTGGACGGTCGCGGCGGTGGCATTCGCAGGTGGCCGCCGATCTGTTGTTCTAACGTGTGGCCGGGAAACGGTGACCGTGCCGTCAAGCACTCGTAGAGCACGCAGGCCAACGAGTAAATGTCGGAGCGCGAATCTGCTGGGGCCGGACCGAACCTTTCCGGGGCCATGTAGTGGTAGGTCCCGATGACGTCGCCGACGGCAGTCAAAGCCAAATCGCCTGCTGCGCGGGCGATTCCGAAGTCGATCAGATAGGCGAAGTCATCCGCGTCGAGCATGATGTTGGACGGCTTGACGTCTCGGTGCAGCAGACCGTCTTTGTGCGCGGCATGCAAACCTTTCGCGGCCTGCTCGATGATGTGCACCGCCCGTTCCGGAGGCAGCGGCCCGCCGCTGAGCACCGACTCCAAGTCGTTGCCTTCGATCAATCGCATATCCACATACAGCCGCCCATGGATCTCGCCATAGGTGTGGATCGGGATCAGATGCGGACTGTTCAGTCGTGCCGTGGCGTGCGCTTCGCGGCGGAAACGTTGCTGGAATATCTCGTCGTTGGAAATGTCGGTCGGCAGGATCTTGAGTGCAACTACCCGTTGGGTATCTGCGTCATAGGCCCGCCACACCTCGCCCATGCCGCCGCGGCCCATCACCTCGATCAGCCGGTACCTTCCGAACGGCGTTCCCTCCAACAATCCCTCCTACCGACGTTTCCAACTACCACGGCCAGCAACTTGCCCGACCATAGCGTGCACCTATGACAGCCGCATGCGTTTCTGTGCGCTAAGGTGCCGCGTCGCTATTTTTGAATACAACGTTAGTGCTGGAAGTTGCCGCTGCATAGCGAAGAATGTCCGGGCTGCGATTACCGGCCGGATGGCCCGCCGCCGGCTTGCGGATTTCAAATCCAACGCTTGCCTGGCTCACACGATCTCGTGCGCGCAGCTTACTTTCGCCGCAACATGACGATCTCGTCATTGCGCCCGCCGACGTACACGTTGCCATTGGTGTCGACTGCTAAGCCCCACGGATAATTCAAGCCGTGCAGCGGCAACTCCGTTTGGGTCGATGAGCCTGGCGCGAGTTTGAGCGTCCGATTGTTGCCGCTGTCTGTCACGTACACCGTGCCGTGGCTGTCCAACGTGACGCCGCCGGGCTGCTTGAGCCCGGTAAAAGGAAGCACCGCTTGGTTCTTCGAACCGGCAGGCATCACCAGCACGCGGTTGTTGCCGCCGTCCGAGACATAGACGGCGCCGTTGCCGTCCACAACCAAGCCGGTCGGGTCGTTGAGTGCGTTGAAGGGCAATTCGGTCTGCGCATCGGATCCGGCCACGAGCGCAACCACGCGATTCTTTGCCGTGTCGGTCACGTAGACGGTGCGAGCGTTGTCCACCGACAGGCCGGTCGGGTTGTCGAGGTCGGTAAAGGGCAGCGTGCTCTGGGTGTTCGACCCGGCGAGAAGCGTGACCACCCGCTTGTTGCCGGCGTCGTTGACGTAGACCGTTCCACTGCTGTCTGCCGTCACACCGGTCGGATAGTGCAGGCCATCGAACGGGAGGACGTTCGCGGTTTGCGAGCCTGCGGGCAAGGCCAGGATCCGGTTGTGCGGGGTGTCGGCGACGTAGACCGTGCCGTCCGAACCCACCGATAGACCCTGCGGGTCACGCAGCCCCACGAAGGGCAGCGTCACCTGCTGGTATTCGTCGCTCGTTGGGCTTGGTTTGTTGATCAGGATCAGGGCCGCGATAGTCGCGACGACCAGGACCATGGCAGCGGACGAGATGGCGACCGCCTTGCGCCGCCACCACGGTCGCGCCGCTGGTGGCGGCGTTGCAGCCGGCGGTGCGGCCGGCGGCGCGGCCACCGGCTGAGGCGCGGAGAGCAAACTCGGTATGGGTCGCGCCATCGTCGGGGCGGCATTCTCGTCCTGTTGCGGCGATACCCGAGGTTGACTGCCGCTGTCCGAACGAAATCCGCCGTAACTGATGTTGCCGGACGGTCGCGAGATGGGCGCGGGCGCAGGTCGCGGCGGTATCGTGAGCGCCTGTTGGGCGGCTCGCGCCAAGTCCGGCGCGGTGCCGTAGCGCTCGCCCGGCTGCTTGGCCATCCCGCGCGCGATCACCATGTCCAGTCCTCCGGGCAGCCCCGGATTGGTGCTCGACGGGCGCGGCGGCGGGGTCTTCAAGTGGCCGTCGAATTGTTGACCAATGGTGTCGCCGGGAAATGGGTAGCGTGCGGTCAAGCACTCGTAGAGCACACAGGCCAGCGAGTAAATATCCGAGCGAGCGTCGACCTGTGCGGGGCTGAAACGTTCCGGCGCCATGTAGTGGCAGGTTCCAACGACATCGCCGGTCGCCGTCAGCGCCAATTCGCCTGCCGCGCGCGCGATTCCGAAATCGATCAGATAGGCGAAGTCGTCGGCCTCGAGCAGGATGTTGGAGGGCTTCACGTCCCGGTGCAGCAACCCACTCCGGTGTGCGGCATCCAGGGCTTTGGCGACCTGGTCGACGATGCGCACCGCCCGCGCCGGCGGCAGCGGGCCGCGGGCCAGCACCCACTCCAGGTCGCGCCCCTCGATCAACCGCATGTCCACAAAGAGCTGGCCGTGTATCTCGCCGTAGGTGTGAATGGGGATCAGATGCGGGCTGTTCAATCGCGCGGCTGAATGGGCTTCCCGGCGGAACCGCTGCTGGAATACCTCGTTGTTGGAAATCTCGGCGGGCAGGATCTTGAGCGCCACCTGCCGGTCGGTGCCGGCGTCGTATGCGCGCCAGACCTCACCCATGCCCCCGCGGCCCAATAATTCGATCAGCCGGTACTTCCCAAACAACTTTCCCTGCAACAAGCCTCCCACGGACACCTTCAGCTTCTGGCAGGCCACAACCTGCATCGATGGCAATCGCACGCAATTTTACTGCGCCGCGCCAGTGTCGCACCCTGTGTGTCCACGGAACTTAATCGTGGCGCTCCGCCTCCTGCACCAACTGCACCCGCGAGGCAACTCCCAATTTTACGTACACATGGGTCAGGTGCGGCTGGACCGTCCGCGGCGAGATGAACATGGTGCGCCAATGTCCTTGTTGCCCAAACCTTCCTGAACCAGGCGGGTCACCTGCGATCACCGCGTCCGCGTTGGGCGTAGGCGATCGCCTGCTCGGTGGACAAGGCGGCACCATCAGCCCAGCACGAATCAAAGTCACTGGATCCCAATGCATCCCGAACGGTAGTCGACATTTTGTCGTAGTCGGCCTGATACATCGGGAACCGCGGATTCTCCATGCGCTCTCGAACTGCCCAAGCTGCACCCAACAGTCGCGCCGCATGCGCGTGGTTCCCCTCGTCGCTCGCCAGGCGCGCCAAGCACTCCAGCGTGCTTCCGACTCCCGTGTACCCGCGGGTGTCAGTCGCGACGACGAGCGCATCGTGGGCATCGCACTCGGCCTGATCTGGATCACCCTGCGCCACAGCGATATAGGCGCGCACCGTGAGTGCGAAAACGCGGTACCAGCCGGGTACCACCGTGAGCGCTTCGTCGGCCCGCTGACGGGCGGCCACCAAATTGCCACAAGCCAACGCGGCCTCCGCATTCGGGGTGGCGCTTCTGGTGAACGCTTCGCGCAGTGGAACGGTCTGCGTCAGCGCCATCTCGGCGGACTTCCAGGCGGCCTGCGCGTCGCCCCGGGCAAGGTGAGCGTAGGCGAAGGTCGAAAGCACCGTGTCCGTCGCGATTCCGCCAATTGCCGCAGAGGCCGCCTGGGCAGATTTGGCCGCCGCGAGTGCGCCGTCGGCCACGCCGCGGTAGGCAAGGACGCCGCCGTGGCTGGTATTGCCGAAGACGGTCATGGTGAGATCGCCCGCCGCTTCAGCCTCGTCGATCAACTCGCGAAGGACCTGACAAGCGCGACGCAGAAATCCCTGATAGGCCAACCCGCAGCCCAGCCATTGCCGGCAGCTGCGAGAGAAGAACCTGTCGCCGATCTGTTCGGCGACGGCCAGTCCCTGCTCGCCGGCGGCGACGGCCGCAACGGGGTCCCCGGCGAAAATCGCCGCGGTCGCCTGATAGCTGAAGATCTGACACTCGCTCCACAGGTCGCCGGCCGCGCGCACCAATTCGATTGCCTCGGCGAAGTATTGCTGCGCCTCCTCCGCGCGGTAGAGGGTGAGCATTCCGCACGCGATGAGGGCGCGCGAGATCAGTGCCGGGTCGTCGATCTTGCGCGCAATGGCAAGGGCCACTTGAGCTCGCTCCGGATCGCAGGGCAGCCCGACCCAGGCGGAGAGAATGCTGCGGTGGGCGACCGCGCGAACCCACACCACCGGTTCGATCGTCGAGTGATCGGCATCGCCCAGGACGGCGTCGAACCCGGCCAGCGCCTCCATCACCCGGCCGCCGCGCAGCCACAACGGCCGCAACGAAGAGATCAACTGCAGCGCCATCTCGAGATTGGAGCTTTCGCGGCTCCACGCGAACGCGGCGCGCACGTTGTCGACCTCGGCTTGCGCCCACCGCAGCAACTCCTCGTCGCCGGGGTGTCCGCGGGCCTCGAGCGCAGCGGCCGCCGCGGTGTAATGGTCGCGGTGCCGGTTGCGCACCTCATCGGCTTCACCGGACTCGGAGAGTTTTTCCTGCGCGTACTGGCGAACGGTTTCTAGCAGGCGATAGCGCATCCCTTCGCCGGTGGAGGTGCAAGTTTCGAAGGCGACGACCAGCGACTTGTCCACCAACAGGCTGAGCTGGTCGAGCAACTGGTAGCCCTCTATCTCGCTGCTGGCTCCGACGCCTTGCGCGGCGTCCAGGTCGAACCCGCCGGCGAAGACGGCAAGCCGGCGGAACAACACCTGCTCGGTCTCGGTGAGCAACGCGAAGGACCAATCCACCGAGGCGCGCAGCGTCTGCTGCCGTCGCACCGCGGTACGCGAACCCCCGGTGAGCAATCGGAACCGGTCGTGCAGGCTGTCGACGATCTGATTCAGTGACAATGCCCGAATGCGTGCTGCGGCAAGCTCAATGGCCAATGGCATGCCGTCCAGGCGCTGACAGATCTCGGTGACCAGCGCGACGTTGTGTTCGTCGACAACGAATTCGGGCCGGGCGTGCCGGGCGCGGTCGGTGAAGAGTTCGATGGCGTCGTCGGCAACGGAGAGCGAGGGTATCCGCCAACTCAGTTCGCCGGGCACCCCGAGTGGCTCACGGCTCGTGGCCATGACGGTCAAATGCGAACAGGCGGCCAGTAATTCGACGACCATGGCGCCGCAGGCATCGAGCAGGTGCTCACAGTTGTCGAGTACCAGCAACATCGACTTCTCGCCGATGAATCGCACCAGTTGGTCCATGATGGCGCGGCCGGGCTCATCGGGCAGGCCCAGCGCGCGAGCCACGGTCACCGGGGCCACAACGGAATTGGTGATCGGCGCCAAATCGACGTACCACAGTCCGTCCGGAAATTCGGGGGTGAGTCTTGCGGAGACTTCGATGGCAAGACGGGTCTTGCCCGCACCTCCGGCGCCGGTCAGGGTGGTCAGTCGATTGCCGGTCACCAGGGCCCGCAGCTCCGTCATTTCGTCCACGCGCCCAACAAAATTCGTCAACTGAGCCGGAAGATTATGCGAGGTAGCAACATTGCGAACCCGCAACGGCGGGAAGTCGTTACGCAGATCCGGGTGGCACAACTGCACCACCCGCTCCGGGCGGGGCAGGTCCCGCAATGGGTAGTTGCCCAGCTCCGCCAGCCACACTCCGTTGGGCAGGTGGTCGAGGACCAGCGGCTCGGTCGCACCCGACAGCACGGTCTGCCCGCCGTGCGCGAGGTCGCGTAGCCGTGCGGTCCGGTTGATGGTGGGGCCGGCGTAGTTGGCCTCGTCGCGCAGCTGAATCTCGCCGGTGTGCACGCCGATCCGCAACCGGATCGGCGCCAGCGGCGCCAGTTGCAGGGCCAACGCGCACGCCACCGCGTCGGATGCGCGGGCGAAGGCCGCGACGAAACTGTCGCCCTCACCTTGTTCGAGTGGGCGCACTCCGTCGTGGGCGGCGATGGCCGTATTGACGGTGCGGTTGAGCTCTGCCAGGGCCGCGGTCATGCGCTCGGGCTGGGTCTCCCACAACCGCGTAGAGCCCTCGACATCAGCGAGCAACAGCGTCACCGTTCCGGTCGGCAGCAACTCGCTCACGCCCAAATCGTCCCAGGTAGCCGCGGTATTTCCGCGCGTTGGCTCATGCTAACCAGCTTGGCGGCCGGACTCACGTACTAAATCGGTGCAATCGCGCAGATTGGCACGATCTTGGGATCGGTAGCTGAGCGGGCCGCCTTGACTTAGCCCATGAGAAGAACAGAGGAGCGCACCGATTAGCAGAGTCACGATTTCCACGACCTTTGTCGGCTTCACGCCGACCGGCCAGGACGGCTTTGAGCTGCAGTCACTGTCGGGAAACTTTCGCTGCACGATGAAGAAGGCCGAGTCGGCTGACCCCGCCAGCACCGGCGATCTCGTCAAAATCACGCGCGCCTCCTGCGAATTGGAGACAAGGTAGGACCGATGAAGGCACGTGCCCTGGTCGCGCTCGCCATTGCGGCGGCGTGCTCGGCGGGATGTTCGCCGGCACCCGAGATGGATTCCAACTGGTCGCCACCAGCGACGACCGGCCCTGCGCCCGCGTACACGACAGTGCAGCAGTTGTGCGATACGCAGTCGTGGCCCATGGCGTTACCGAACGTCGTCGACCAACTCCTGTACCAGGCCAAGGACGGGGCACTCCAGTGCTTCGACAACCTCAAGACGTACGCGCCGGACGGACATGACCCGCTCAAGAACCCCGCTAAACCGGCCGAGAAGACCTACCGGATCATCGCCGTCTCACCCGCCGTCGGCACGCCGATCGGGCGCCACGACCAGGTGACACTTGACCTCGTCGAGGTGGACTCTCGAGAACCGTCCGCGTTTCGGCCGTGCGAATGGGTGACGACGAACGAAGCTGCGGGCATCATGGGCGGGCCAGTGACCGCCGAACCCTACGGCGGTCAGTCCGGGTCTGTCGATATCGCTTGCATTTACGACAAACCGGGCGATGTGGGGGACGCCGTGGAACTCGACCTGCAATTGCCCGGCGCATTTGCCGTCGACGCCGCCTCGGAATATGTGCTGGCGACGTCGGTGAGCCATCCCATCGTCGTCGAAGGTGTTGGAGTGAAGGCCGCCTGCGTCGACGAACTGACGACGACGCCGCCGTCGATGACGCTCGTCGTACTGCTCGATGGTGGCCGGGTGTTACGGGTCACGCAGGGGTACGGACAGTGCGGGACGTTGAAACGGTTCGCGCAGTTGGCAATTGGGCGGATCGGCGGATAAATCCATGCAGGACAGGATGATTGACCTATCCGAGCTTGAATGCGTCCCGCGAAACACTGAAGTAGTGCCCACTACTGCTGTCCGTGCACTTCATGCCGGTCTGCTCGTTGCTGGCACAGGTGATGGTGCCCTCCGAGATGGTCTGCCCGTAGTTGAGGGAAGCCTCGCCGGGAACGCGCAAGGTATCTCCGTGGCATTCGATTTGCGCGGGTTTGCCGGGTGCCAGGGTGAAGCGGCTTCCCCAGGCGATGTGCTTGCCGCACTCCGGTGGTGGCGGAGGCGTGTAGGTGTACTCGCTGATGTCGCAGGCGGCGCCGCTCGGACTCAGAGTGCAGTAGATGTTTCCCGACGGGGACTGGAAGTTGTCGGTACCCGCGTGCGCAGTTGCGGGGAGTGCGATCGCGACCGACGCGGCGACCATCAGAGCTTGGGGCACGATCTTCATCGGGCTGAGCTTAGTTGCTACGTCGAGCAGCGAAGTGAGGTTTATGTGAACTAATCAGGTGAGGGACCGGGAGTCCGCCACGTCGTACTCGGCCACGGACGCCGAAGTCATCGCCGCGCCTTGATCCTCCGACGGCCCCTCACCTCGGAATGCCTCGACCGCGGACTGCGACTCCCACCGCTCAAAGATGTTGATCCGCGCCGGATCGAGTAGGTCGGCGCTGATCGCGAAGTCGAGGCAACCCGGCGCCTCGCGCGCCTGCTCGACCACGGATACGCACCCCGCCAGATATTGCTCGCGATCGTTGGGTTCGACTTTGATGTGGCCGGCCACTATCACCATGGGCAATCACTTCCGTTCGTTCGGCTTTTGGTGCAGCCAGGCGAATTGCTCAATTCCGACCGCCTGCAGCACTATTCGTGACGCCATCGGCCACGAACGCAACGGCTCGGGGCCGGCCACGATCTCTGGCCGTTCGACGTGAAAGGTCTCGCCTCTCCATTCGAGTGTGCCGCCACTCGCACTGAGATTGCGGAACCAGTCGGTCGCGGTGCCATAAGTCAACGGCACCAGGAAGCCGTCGCCGTAGGCATTCACGCCGAGCGAAGTCTGATAGCTACGTCCACTTTTGCGCCCGGTATGAGTCAGTAACCCGTGGTCTGACTGTCGCGTTCCGGACGTTCTTCGGCTCACGGCGTTGGCCGCCTTCAGCAACCGCCGGAAGGAGTCGTATCTGAGCAGCGCGGCCCGATTTCGACGGGCGGCTCTGAACAACAACACCACCAGCAATTGGCCGACAACGACCGCAAGAACGACCATCAGGGCGGCCTTCGCAGCACGGGACGTTGGGGTTGTCGAGGCCATGCGGTGAGCGTAGGCCGTCGGTGCTGGGCCGGGCAGCGGCACTTGGGTGAGGGGCGCATGATCAACTCCGGTTGTTACCATCGCGCGGTGAGCCGATTTTCCAGGCGCGACGTGCTGAAATGCGCGTTCGCAGCACCGGTAGTCCTCGCCGCCGCCGTCGCAGTTCCACGCGCGACCGCGGCCGGCATCTCCGGAATGAGTGTGTTCCTCGACCCCGGTCACAACGGTGTCGCCGACGCTTCGATCAACCAACAGGTCCCCAACGGCCGCGGCGGCACCAAGCCCTGCAACACCTCAGGGACCGGGGCGAACGACGGCTATGCCGAGCACGCGTTCACCTGGGACGTCACCAATATGGTTGCGAGCAACCTGCTGGGACAGGGGGTGAACGTCCAGCTGTCGCGCAGTGATGACAGCTCCGCCGGACCTTGCGTTAACGACCGCGCCGCGCGAGCCAACGCGATGCACCCGGACGCCATCGTCAGCATCCACGCCGACGGCGGCCCCGCGTCCGGGCATGGATTCCACGTCAACTACTCCAGCCCGCCGCTCAACGATTCCCAGTCGGGCGGCTCGGTTCAGCTCGCCAACGCGATGCGCGGTGCCCTGATCGCGGCCGGCCTACAGCCCGCCAACTACATCGGGTCCGACGGCCTCTACGGTCGCGCCGACCTCGCCGGCCTGAACTTCGCGGAGTACCCGGCCGTGCTCGTCGAACTCGGCAACATGAAGAACACCGAAGACGCCGCCCAGATGGAAAGCCCGGAGGGGCGGGCGAGGTACGCCAGCGCTGTGACCCAAGGGATCGTCAACTATCTCCAAGCCAAAGCGGGGTAGCACCCGGCGTGTGATCGCGGTGGTCGCAGCGGTGGTTGTGGCGATCGCGATTGTCACGCTCACCGCGGCCGTCACCCATCGCTATGCTTCCGCGCCGCGAACGGCCGCACCGGCACCGCCTGCGCAACGGAGCACGCCGCCAACGCAATCCGCGCCGGTGGACCTGAAGGCTGATTTCGGGCAGTTGGCCATCCGGCTGAACGCGACCATGGGTATCAGCTTCAGCGCCATCGGGAGCGGGCAATCCATCACCAGCTGGGGCGAGTGGCCCGAGGGGCGGGCCTGGTCCACCATCAAGGTGCCCCTGGTGATCGCCGAATACCGTCATCAGCACAGCGTCACCGACAAGATGAAGGCCGCGATCACCGAATCGGATAACGCTGCCGCCGAAGCACTTTGGCAGCAACTCGGCGCGCCGGCTGCCGCCGCGCAGCAGGTCGAGCAGGTCCTGCGCGAAACCGGCGACCCGACCGTCGTCGAATCGCGAAAGCTACGACCAGAATTCACCGCTTTCGGCCAAACCGAGTGGTCGCTGGCCAATCAAGTGCGATTCCTGGCGAGCGCATTCTGCAATAAGGACAATGACCCGATCTTCGCTTTGATGGGCCAGATCGATCCGCAACAGAGCTGGGGGATCGGCACCATCCCCGGCACGCAATTCAAAGGCGGTTGGGGTCCGTCACCGGCGGGCAAATACCTCGTCCGCCAATTCGGTGTCCTGACCACCCCGGCCGGCAAGGTCGCTGTCGCGATCGCCGCCGAGCCGGCATCGGGATCGTTCGACGACGGCAGGCATGCCCTGGACGAAACCGCGATCTGGTTGGCGAGCCGCCTCACCCAGCTGCCCGCCGGACAGTGCCAGGGAAAGCCCTAGACACCTGGTACCGTGCCGCATAATCCCTAACGGGAGGAGGTGACGGTGTCAGCGGACGACCAGCGTGTCGGCACGACCTTCGGCAAGTACACGATTACCGGCGTCCTCGGCAAAGGCGGGATGGGCGAGGTCTACGAGGCCTACGACAACCAGATCAGAAGGACTGTCGCCCTCAAGATCATCAAGGGGCAGTACGCGAACGACCGGAAATTCCGCACCCGGTTCGAGCGGGAATCACACGCCGCCGCGACACTGCAGGAACCGCACGTCATCCCGATCCACGGCTTCGGCGAGATCGACGGCTCGCTGTTCATCGACATGCGCTTGGTGCGCGGCAAAGACCTGGACAGTTTGCTGACCGAGCGTCCGCTCGAGCCGGGCCGCGCGGTCGCCATCGTCACCCAGATCGCGGCCGCACTCGATGCCGCGCACGCCGACGGCCTGGTGCACCGCGACATCAAGCCACAGAACATCCTGGTCACCCCGGCTGACTTCGCCTACCTGGTCGACTTCGGCATCGCCGAGGTGATGGGGGAGCACACCCGGCTCACGGGGGTCAACATGCGCGTCGGCTCCTGGGCCTACATGGCGCCGGAACGATTCACCGATCAGGAGCTCACGCCCGCCGCCGACATCTACTCGTTGGCCTGCGTCTTGTACGAGGCGCTGACCGGCCAACTGCCGTTCCCGGCCGAGACCCAGGGCGGGTTCGTCGCGGCGCACTTGTCGACGCCGCCACCGCGGCCAAGCCTGACGAACCCGCGGATCCCGGCGACACTGGACGCAGTCATCGCCCGGGGCATGGCGAAGGAACCCGACGATCGTTACGGCAGTGCCGGTGCATTCGGCCGCGCCGCCGAACGAGCGCTGCGCAGCGGTGCGCGGACCGCGGTGGACCCGTCCGAGGATCCGACCCAGCAAGCGTCGTGGCCGCAGCAGCAGGCGCCGCGGCCGCGGCAACCGCCGCCACAACAGGCGCCGCGACCGCAACCACAACCACAGCCGCAACCACGAGCGCAGCAACCGATGCCGCCGTATCAGGCGGTCTACTCGCCCCCTCAACCTGTCAGCGAAACGCCCAGTAAGCCCGGACGGAGCTGGTTGGTTCCCACCGTGGTCGCGGTCATCGCGGTCCTGGCGATCGTCGCGATCGGCGTGGTCGTCGGGCTGCCGTCGGATAAGGACTCGCCGCAAACGCAGCCAACGTCGTCGTCGTTGACGGTCCCGCCGACCATCCCGCCATACTCGGACGAGCCGACGACATCGATACCGCAGCAATCGATCCCGCCGCGGCCCACTGGCAGCGCGATTCCGCCGTTGGTGACCGGTCCCGACCAGAGCACCACCCACCAAAGCTGCGACCAGGGTTTCCAATTGAGCGACGCCACCGGGTTCGGGTCGCACGGCGGGCGGGGCTCCGTGGCCACATCCTGCTACTTCGCCAACACGGTGCTGCGCACGTACTGGAACACCTACGGCAACGCCACCACCTCCGGCACCCGGACGGTCTCGGCGCCGGGCGCGGTCGACTGCAACACCGTGGCCGGTGCCAGTTGCGACCCGCGGAACAAGGCGAATTTTCTGATGCAGTGCGGCGGGGACGGCGCGAATTCCTGGATCCGATGCATCGGCGGCAAGGACGCGGTCGTCTATCTGTGGTAGCCGAAAGGCGTTACAGCAGTTCGGTAATCGAGGTGGTGACGATCAGCAGCAATGCGGCGATCCCAATGATGTGCACCTGCCGGCGAGGATTGATGTTTGTCGGCAGCGGAATTTCTGCCAACGTTTTCTGACGTCGTAGCGCGATCCCATAGGTGAGCAGCGCTACGGCGCAGGCCAATCCGGCCGGGATCAGCGCGCCGGACCCCACTTTGGCACCATGAACATCCTTGACGGCCAGCAGTGCGCCATTGACCAGGAATGCGAACGACGTCCGCGTCCAAGCCAGGGTGGTCCGCTCGACCGGCCCACCAGTCGTGAAGCGCGGGGCGGTCAACCCGTGACCGCCTTGGCAATAACTAATGCGAGTGCGATCAACCCCAGCACGATGAGACCTATCGCAAGCAAACCAGGCGTCGGATGCTTCGGGAGCGGGAGACCTCGGCGCATCGCGTGATCCGCCTGCCGCCAGCGCTGCAATCCGATCCCGCTGGTGCAGATGGCCAGCATGGCGAGGCCGACGCCGAGCACGCGTCGCGCGCCGGGCACCGCCAGTTCCGGGACGAGTTGCACCAACGCGACCGCGGCGGCCAGCAGCCCCAGCGAAGTGCGCTGCCAGGCCAGGAAAGTCCGCTCGTTGGCGAGGGTGAAGCGATAGTCGGGTTCTTGCTCGGTGACTGCAATGACTTCTTCGTCGGTGGCCACGTGGACATCGTAGATTCGGTTGGGTGCTGAAAGCGTTGCTATTTGATGTACAGGGGACCGCGACGGACTTTCATTCGACGGTCACCGACGAGGCACGGCGGATCAGTGCCGGTCGGCACCCCGGCGTCGACTGGGATGACCTGGTCCGACGCTGGCGTGCGGGGTATTTCGCGGCGTTGGAAACTGGACGTGAAGGGGCGTGGATCACGGTTCACTCTGTCTACCGCCGGGTTCTCGATGACGTTCTGGACGAAGTCGGCGTCGACGATCTCGCCGGCCCCGAACGCGACGAGCTCACCCTGGCCTGGCAACGGCTGCGCCCCTGGCCGGACACCGTCGCGGGGCTGACCCGGCTGAAGACTCGCTACACCCTGGCGACGCTGTCCAACGCCGACGTCAGCGCGGTGGTCAACCTCTCCAGGCGGGCCGGACTGCCCTGGGACGCCATCTTTACCGCCGAGATGGCCGGGGCCTTCAAACCAGACCCGGCCGCCTACCGGATGGCCGCGACGTACCTCGGCCTGCAACCCGCCGAGATCATGATGGTGGCCAGCCACAAGTACGACATTCGGGCCGCCGCCGAACTGGGCTTCCAGACCGCGTTCGTGGCCCGACCGCTGGAGTTCGGCGCCGGCGCCACCGCGGACGTGGCCTACGAAGACGAGTTCGACATCAACACATCCGACTTCCTCGATCTGGCACAGCAACTCGGCTGTTAGCCGAAAGCCCTTGCGCATCTGCCGGTTACGCTGGCCCGCATGTCGTCAAAGGAACAGCTGTGGAAGCAGCGCACCGAGTGGCCGCTCGCGGCGGTCGCCGTCGCCTTCCTCGTGATGTACTCGGTGCAGATACTTGCTCAGCCGCACGGTGAATTGGCGCGAGTGCTGTGGTTGCTGTGCTGGATCTCGTGGACCCTGTTCGTCGGCGACTATTTTGCGCGCCTGTTGCTGGCCGAGGATCGTCGAGAGTGGTTCCTGCTGCACCTTTTTGATCTGTTGATTGTGGCGCTGCCCTTCATGCGGCCGCTGCGGATGCTGCGCTTGGTCGTCCTGCTCGGTGTGCTGCAAAAGGCCGTCGGTCATGCGGTTCGCGGTCAGATTCTGCTGTACACCATTTCCGGGGTCACGCTGCTGATTTATGTAGCGTCGCTGGCCATCTTGGACGCCGAACGCCACCACCCGGGCGCCCCGATCAACTCCTTTGGCAACGCGGTGTGGTGGGCCATCACCACGGTCACCACCGTGGGCTACGGCAACCTCTATCCGGTGACCGTCACCGGACGGGTGGTCGCGGTGATGTTGATGATCGGCGGCATCAGCCTGATTGGTGTGGTGACCGCATCGCTGGCCTCATGGATAGTCCAGCGGGTGTCGGAAACCGACACCGCCAATCAAGCCGCGACCACCGTCCAGATCGACGAACTGCGCGACGAAATCCGCGCGCTCACTGAGCAATTGCGCCAGCGCAACACGTCGGAAAGCTAGGCCACTGCGGCTATCACGAGCCGATCAGCGTCAGCAGCGGGCTCGCCAGACGTTGGCTTCCTTGTATGCATCGCGCAGAAACTTGCGCTGCGCTTTGTCGGCAGGACCCCATCAGTCGTTAACCTGACTTCCAGCGGGTACACGCGACCGAGAGCCCAGGCACGTTTGGTGAGCAAAGGGGTCACACATGACCATCATCGACAGGACTTTCCGCACCGTGGGTCGCGCGCTGAAAGGCGCGGCAACGGCGACGGCGGAGGTGCCGGCTCCGGCTCTGGCCATGAGTGCGATCGGGTTGTTCGGCCTGGTCGATTGGCCGCTCGTGGTAGCCGTCAGCGGCAGCGCCTTTGTACTGCATCGAGCTGGCCTCATCGGCAAAAAGGCGGGGCCGATCGAGGTGTCGGAAGGCGATGCCGCCCACGGCCCGGACTAGATAACCCGCTGGCCTGCATCCTCATCAGCAACGCCGACGTCTTGTGGTTCCTCGAGCGACACGCCTCGCGTTTCCGGCAGCAGGTAGGTGCAGACCAGGCTGATCAGGACCATGATCGCCATCATGAATCCGATGCTCCAACTGCCGTAGTGGTTGAGCAGCGGGCCGGCAATCAGTGGTGGCACGGCCCCGCCGAGGATGCCGGCAAGGTTGATCGCGAGTCCGGCGCCGGTGTAGCGATGCCACGTGGTGAACAGTTCGGGCACGAACGAGGCCATCGGGGCGTAGGTGACCGCTGAGATGGCGTAGATGCCGGCGATCGCCAGCGCAAACAGGCCCGGCACGTCGGCGTCGATCAGTGGAATGACCGCGAACGACCAGGGCACAGCCGCCGCCCACCCGGCCAGGATGACCGGACGGCGGCCAACCCGGTCGCAGAGTCTGGCGGACACCGGAACCAGCGCGGTCCACACCAGGCCGCCGAGGATTCCGGCGATCAGTATCACGTTGCGGGACATACCGAGATGGCTGTGCGCATAGCTGGTCAGGTACGCCCCGGCCATGTAGACGTAGGTGAACAGTGCCACGAAGCTGCCCGACGCCAGCACGACGTAGGCAGGCTGCTGCCGGATGACATCCAGCAGTGGCGCCCGCGGAGGCCTGCTGTGTGCCTGTTGCTTTCGGAACACCGGGGTTTCGTCAATGGTGACCCGCACGTATAGGGCGATGGCCACCAGCAGCCCGCTGAGCAGGAAGGGCACTCGCCAACCCCAGTTGAGGAACGCCGGACTTGTCTCTCCCACTGTGTAATTGACGATCAGAAAGGTCAGGCCGGTCAGCAACGTCGCGATGCCAGCGCCGATCGCTGTGAAGGTGCCGTAGCGACCGCGTTGACCGCTCGGCGCGTATTCGGCGGCTAACAATGCCGATCCCGCCCACTCGCCGCCGACCGCAAAGCCCTGCAACAGTCGCAAGGTCACCACAATCGCCGGCGCCGCCTCGCCGATCGTCGCCTCGCCGGGCGTCAGCCCGACGGCTACCGTGCACAGGCCCATGATCAGCAAAGTGGCGACCAGGGTCGCCTTCCGTCCCAGCCGATCACCGAAATGTCCGAAGACGGCGCCGCCCAACGGCCTCGACACAAACGCGGCGGCGAACGTGCCCATCGAGGCGATCGTCGCCATCGCCGGGCTGAGGTTCGGGAAGAAAACGGTGGGAAACACCAAGGCCGCAGCAGTGCCGTAGATGTAGAAGTCGTAGAACTCGACGGTGGTGCCGACCATGCACGCGAACGCAATTCGTTTGACGCTGACGGGTTTGCTCACTGTCAGTGGCGCGCTGACCCGGTCAGCAACTGACCGTTGGCGCCTTGGAGCAGGCAGATCACGGTGCTCGGATCCGGATCGGCGCCGGTTCTGTCCTGATGTGAGTCGATCAGCCAGCCCACCGTGTAGGGACTGCCTTCGACGGGTTGTCCGGTGTAGGACGCGACGCCCGCAGCACACTCCCGATTGGCGACGGTGACGATGACCGAGTCGACGGCCACCGGCGCGCGCAGGAATACCTCCGCCAGATGCGGTGCCGCGCAATCGGCCACCGTGACGGTGATGCGGCTGAGATCTGCCGGTGGAAGGTCGAGTACACACTGACCGACCTGTAAGTCGATCCACTTCTGCGTCTGCCTGGCGGGGCTGGCGGGCTTCGGGGCAACCGCGGCGGTGACCGCCGTTGCTGACGAGGTGCTGGCCGCCATGGGTGCGGTGGCCTGGTGCGTCGGGGTGGCACAGCCCGCCAGCAGCGCCGCGGCACCTAGGCCGCACAGCGCGTCGCGGTTCCGAACCATCATGGCGGCGAGTGTAGGCATCCCGGTCCGCACGGGTACGCACATTCGGCCAAATCTGCGCATTCTGTGCGGGCCTGTCCCGTGATACGTTCCGACACGATGCGCCGCCACCTGTCCGACGTCCAACGCGTTATGCAACCCGCGGCGCGACTGCGCGAACAGGCCGAAGCGCTCGACGACTACGTCGGCAACGGCGACAGCGTGCTCGACGTCGGGTGCGGTACCGGGCATCTCTCGGAATATCTGCGCGACATGTACGGGGCGGTCCCAACCGGCGTCGACGTCAAAGATTTCCGCGCCGTCGACATCCCTTTCACGGAGTTCGACGGCACCTCAATCCCTTTTCCGGACAACTCGTTTGACCATGTCATCCTCAGCGAGGTGCTGCACCACAGCCACGATCCGGTAGGGCTCATCGCGGAGTGCCGACGAGTCGCGCGCCGTCGCATCATCGTGTTCGAAGACATGCCCGACGGACTGGTTGGAAAGGTCGCGCTGTTCGCGCACGTGCAAGCCTTCGCGCGCTACCACCGCTACCCATTCCGCCCCGCCCGCCCTGACGAATACCGCAAGGCGCTCGCCTGGCTTGGCACGAATACCGAGTGTGTCGCCCGAGTTCCGCAGCCCCCGGAGTGGCTGGGCGTCTACCCGCGGATTCTGTACGTCTACGAACTGCCTTTGGCCGACTAGCCCCGGACCGTTTCGATCGCCCAGGCCGGCATGATCGGCGCGCGAGTGAGTCCGTGATCGCCCTGGCCGATGCTACGCAACAGCCACTGCACCCGCAGGATGCAGCAGCCCATCCGGACCATCGAGAAGATCTCGTACCAATCCAGCGCCTGCAGGGGCCGACCGATCTTTTCCTCGAAGCGCTCGATGACCCGCGCCCGACTATCGAAGCCGGACAGCTCTGGATCGGCGTCAATCCCGTTGACCTCCAACGTTTGCCGACGGGTGGCCAGCCACCAGGCGAAGTCGGTCTCGGCCGGACACAGGCAGGCCTGCTCCCAGTCCAGCACCCCGATGATCTGACCGTTGTCGTCGAAGATGGCGTTGGACAATCGCGCGTCGCCCCAGCAGACCGCGAGTTCGGCGGGGTCGTCGGGCCGGTGGCGATGCAGCCAGTCGAAGGCTTCCGCGATGAGCCCGGGTACCTGCCTGTCGGTGGCCCATTCGACGTACTCGCGCCACCATGCCAGTTCGGCACTATTGCCGACGCCCTGCGGGCGGTGCAGCCAGGGCGCCTGATCTACCGGAACCCGTTGCAACGCAACCAAAGTATCGACGAACGAATCGTGAACTCGCCGCTGCACATCGACACCGGCGCCGTGCAGCCATCCGCGCGACGCATACGAGGTGTCCGACGGGGTGTGTCCGACAATGCGCGGCATCACCAGGAAGTTCGACCCGAGCCACGACGTGTCGGGCTCGAAGTAGATCGGCGATGGTGTGGCGACACCGTGCTTATGCAGGAAGTCCTGGGTTCTGGTCTGGCCGGCCAAGTCGTACTCGGCATAGATGCCGCCGCCGGAGGGCGGGATCCGCACGACGAATTCTCGGGTGTCGTCCACGCTGAACAGCAGGCTCTCGCTGGACCACCCCGCGGCGCGGTTGGCCGGACCCAACTCGCCGACGTCGACAGACTCGCCGAACCTGTGCTCGAACCAACCCGCGAGTTGCCGACGGGTAGCGGCAAGATCACGTTGGACAAGCGACAGCCCAGCCATAGACAAACAGTTACATATCAAGTATCAGATGTAAATAGACTCTGCTTACATATAAGGCATAAGACGTAAAGGAGGATCTCGATGGTCAGACCGGAGCCTCTGACGTTCGGGGACATCGAAGATACGACGAGACCGCTCGCGATCGTCGTGCACGGATTCCCTGACACACCGCATACCTGGAGGCATCTCGGGCCGGTGCTGGCCGAGCGCGGGTACCGGGTGGTGGCACCGTGGCTGCCGGGCTACGACGCACCGGCGACCGGACCGATCAGTGTCGGCACCTACGTGCGGCACGTGCTTGCGGTTCGCGTCGCCTATCGCGGCGATGAGCGCGCCGTCCTCGTCGGGCACGATTGGGGAGCTCACACGGCCTACGGGACGGTGGCCAGTGAACCGGGCGCGTTCCGCCGTCTGGTGACGCTCGCCGTCCCGCCGAGTCCGGCGCTGGGAGAATCGATCTTCAGCTATCCCCAGCTCAAGCGCTCCTTTTACATCTGGCTCATCCAGCAGGTCGGGCTGGCGGAGCATGTGCTGGTGCAGCCTGGATTCTGGGAACAGCTGTGGGCGGACTGGTCGCCGGGATACGATGCGCAACAGGATATTTCGTTGCTGCGCGAGTACGTCACTGCCGACACCATCACGGGCGTGATCGCTCCCTACCGCGCGACATTCAACCCTGACTTCGCCGACCCCGAGGCCGCCGCGGAAGAGGTTGCCGCACTTACTGCGCCATCGATACCGACCTTGTACTTGCACGGCACCAACGACGGTGGGTTGGGTGCCGAAGTGGTAGCCGGTGCGGCCGAGCACCTACAAGCTGCTGGATCGGCATTCGAAATGATCAACAGCACAGGTCATTTCCTGCATCTGGAACGCCCTGACGTTATCGCAGAACGTGTTTGCGCTTGGCTGGCCGACTAGCTAGCGGTCGCTGGGCGAGCAGGCCGGCGACCAATGCCTGCGGCATAACGTAATTCAGCCAGAAACTGATCGCTGTCGTTGCCACCCACCAGGTAGTGGCACACCGCCACCCGCACCACCGTGGACGCCGCCAAATCGGCATTCTCGCCGGGGATCAGGCGCGCGATGCGTTCGTGCAGCACCGGCATCACCCGCTTCATCTGTGCAAGAACGTGTTCGGGCTCGGTGTCGGCCAGGAAGCCCAGCGAGTAAGTGTGCTGGAAGGAGACGACGAATTGCAGAGCCGCATCGAGCCTTTCGGTACCACGAAGGCCGGCGACGGCCGTAGCCATGCCGGCGTCGAAGTTGTCCTGCTCGTAGAGTCCGAACGCGGCGAGCAGTTCGTCCTTCGACGGGAAATACCGGTACAGCGTCGGCCGGGAAACCTTGGCCTCGGCGGCCACCTCGGAGAGCATCAACCGCTTGCGACCACTACGCGCGAGCACCACGAACGTGGCCGCCAAGATCCGTCGACGCGTCGACGCTTCGGCGCTGGGAGGCAGACGGACGGGCACGTGGAGTACTTTACATCCATACCATCAAATGTCACACTGCATGGCGAGACAAAGGGACTCTAAACGTAAGGCAACTGGCGATGCTGTCAACCAATTACGGCGGTCTGGTACCCGAGGATGAGTCCTTGACGCATCAGATTGTCGACACGTTCGCCACGGTCAGCCAGTCGGACCCGTCCTGGACGGAAAAGATCTGGACTATCGCGCACGCGCGGGACAACTCGCTGCAGTTGGTCCTCGGTATCGGCAAGTACACCAACAGGGGGGTCTTCGACGGTGCCGGCGGTGTGTGCCGGGGCACCGAACAGTGGACCGTCCGCGCTGGTCGCAGGCTGTCCTCGGACCCGTCGGGCACCGACGTCGGCCCCATTCACTACAGCGTCGTGGAACCGCTGAAAGCCATCCGCGTCACGCTAGACAAGAGCGAGCACGCGCCGATCGCCTTCGACGTCACCATGCGCGGCAGCTTCGGCGCGGCACTGGAGGATCCCTGGCCGGACCGCAGCCCAGACGGCTTTCGGGTGACCCATAACGTGTTGCGCTACCACCAGATTGGGGTGGCCTCGGGGTGGGTGGAACTCGACGGCGTCCGCACCGACGTCAACCCGGACGAGTGGATCTCGATACGCGATCACTCCTGGGGCCTGCGTCCCGGCGTCGGCAAACCCATCCCCGGCCTGCCGCGCGGAGGTCGGCGCATCAACCAGATGCTGATGACCTGGTGTCCGATGACGCTCACCAGGCCGAACGGGTCGGCCTACTCGCTTTTCGTGTTCTTCCAGCAGGAGAAGGGCGAGGGCTTCGAATCCACCCGCTTCCAAGCCGAACAACAAAACGACGACGGCACCTCGCAGCGTTTCGCCGCCGTCGAACAAGACCTGCACTTCGACGACGGCAACCGGCGCCTCACCCACGGCACCATCACGCTCACCGAAAGTGACGGCACTAAGCGGCCTTTGACGATCACCGCGGCCGGGCCCACCGGGTTTCACCTCGGCACCGCCGGCTACTACGGCTGGAACGACTGGGTATACGGCGAGTGGGTCGGTGACCTCAGAGTGGAGGGCTACCACGTGCCGAACTGCGACCACCCCGACACGGCCCGCAAGGTTCACCAACTGCGGGACCTCTTGGTACGTGTAGACGATCCGGTTGGCGGCGGCACCGGCCTGGGCAACGCCGAGACCTTCGCGATGGGCGCCTTCCCCGAACGCGGTCTCAGCTCGTCGAATTCTTTTCTGTAAGCGCGGAAATCGCAGAGATCTTCAGGCCTTCATCGACCATGACCTCACTGGCAGCACGTTCTCCGGAGCGAATGGCCCCGTCAATCCAGCCGCACATCACGGACGAACTCTCGGTGCCCGCCCAATGGATTCGACCGCACGGCCTGCGCAACGCATGCCCGAACTCGGTGAGTACACCGGGCGGTGCGTGGCTGAGCATTCCGCCTCCGGAGTAACGCTCCCGGCTCCAGTTCTGCTCGACGTAATCGACCGGCGCTGCGGCCTTGGCCCCGAACCGTTCCACCAACGCATTGAGGACGGCCTGACGGCGCCCCGCTTCGTCGAGGCGCTCGTATTGTCGTGCCGTGGGGCCCTCGATGATCACACAGAGAATGCCGGACGTCGCGGTGTCGGTACAGGCGTCGATGGTGACTTGGGCCAGCGATCCTGGCGCCGCCGACTGGCCGCACAAACCGTCGCGCCGCCAAAACGGCTCGTCGTAGACGATCGAGACCTTGACGACCGCGCCGCTCGGCATCCGCTGGTGCAGAAATGACCGATCCGTGGGAAGCATTGGCTCATAAACGATTTGGCTGGCAATCGCGAGCGGGACGGCGACAATGGCGTGCCGGGCGCGGACGCTGTCGCGTTCGCTGCGCACCGTGACGCCGTTGGCGTCCTGCTCGATGGTCCGCACCGGCCGCGAGAGGTGAATCGCATCGCCCAACTCGGCGGCCATCGGTCGGTAGATCGCGCCCATGCCGCCGACAACCCGTGAATCCTGCGACCCACCTTTGGCGCTCAGCACGAAGCCGGGGCCACCGGCCGATCCCATCTGATAGAGCATGAAAAGCATCGACACCTCGCTGGCTGCCGAGGTGTAGCAGCCGGAGATGGCCAGATCGAGCAGGTCGTGCGCGGCTTTGGACCTGACATTCTTGTCCAGCCACTGGGCCAATGTCATACGGTCCCACTTCTGGGCTTTCTTTGCCTTCCAGGGGGTCTCGAGCGGGATGGACTTGCACATCTGGCCCAACTCGAACATCGCTGCGCCCAGGCTCAGTGACGCCCACGGACTCAGGGTCCACGGGACGGTGCCGTGGTAGCGGATCTGCTTACCGTCGACAACCATCATGGCTTCGCCGTCGGTGTACTGCGGGAAGGTTTTGACGCCGAATTCCTTGGTGAGTGCCAGGATTCGGTCCTGTGTCGGCCCGATCCATGCGCCACCCTTATCAATCCATGAACCGTCGTCGCGCTCCACCGTGAAAGTGCGACCACCGACCCGATCGCGCGCCTCCAACAGGACAACCGAATGGCCGGCCTGGCGAAGCCGAAGTGCCGCAGTCAAACCCGCGAAGCCAGCGCCGACGACGCATACGTCGACTTCGGTCATGACGGCGGAGTCCAAGCCACTTGCAGGCTCTTGATCCCATGAATGAACTGGGAAAGCAGACGCGCGGGTTCGTCGGTCGCGACGATATCGGGTATCTCGCGGCGCAATTCGTCGAACGCCACTCTGATCTCGCGACGGGCCAGATTGGCGCCCAGACAGAAGTGGGCGCCGCCGCCACCGAAGCCGACGTGTGGGTTGGGGTTACGTGCCAAGTCGAACATCCACGGGTTCGCGAACTTTGACTCGTCCCGGTTGGCCGAGTGGTACCACAGCGTGACCTTGTCGCCTTCAGCCATTTTGGTGCCGCTGAGTTCGATATCGCGGGTCAGGGTGCGGCGCATATAGGTCACCGGCGATGCCCAGCGCACGACCTCCTCGACGGCGCTGTGCGACAAACCGTCAAAGTCGGCCCACCATTTCTCCCGCTGCTCGGGATACCGTGACAGCGCAAGGACGCCGTGGCTGATGGCGTTTCGGGTGGTCTCGTTGCCGGCCACCACCAGCAGGATGAAGAACATCGCGATTTCCGACGACTCCAGGCGTTCGCCGTCGACCTCGGCTTCCACCAGGGCGGACGTCAGGTCGTCGTGGTGGTTGGCGCGGCGGTCTTCGGCAAGCGCGGTGGCATAGGCGCCGATGTCCATCGCAACCTGGCCGAACTCCTCGAAGTCGGTTGCCAGGTCCGGATCGCCGAAGCCGAGAATCACGTTCGTCCAATGGAATACCCGCTGATGGTCCTCTTCGGGAATGCCCATCATGTCGCAGATGATCTGCAGCGGCAGCGGTCCGGCCAGCTCGCTGACCAGATCGCATTGCCCATCGGGATGATTGGCGACCATCGAGGTCACCAACCGGTGCGCCCGCTCGCGCACCGATGTTTCGATGCGGGCCACCACCTTTGGCGTGAACGCCCTACTGACGATCGAGCGCAGCCGCTGGTGGCGCGGATCGTCCATCACGATCATCGAACCGAAATACTCGGCCAATTCCGGCGTTTGGTCGCTGATCACGATGTTGGGGCTCGAACTGAAGATTTCGGGATGACGGCTGGCGAAATGCACGTCGTCCAGCTTGGTCAGCGCCCAGTGCCCGTTGCCGGCGGTGAATCCTTCGATCTCGATCGCGGGCCAGAACGAGATCGGCGCCTCCCGGCGCAAAGTCGCAAAGGCGCCGTCGCGGTACTCGTCGTCGAGGGCCCAGAAATCCAGCGAGCCGAGCGCTATGTCGGCAACGGGGATCTCGGGCGGCGCCGTCCCGTTGACGCGTGACGCAAGGCCCGGTTGCTTGCGCGCCGTCGGGTCAGTCTTGAGGTCCATGCGATTCTCCTACGCACCGCTTCGACTGTGAAGCGCCTGCCATTCGCGAGGGTAGTCGTGATCGCAAGCGCATCAACCGCGTCAATGCGAGCAGACGGCCCGTCCGGGCGTCCCGGTCGAGTGCGCGTCATTCACCTGCGTGCCGTCGAGCGAGATCTTGCAGGCGATGGTGCCCTGCCCCTGGGCGCTGAGCAGGAAGACCTCGCCACCGAAGGCCTGAAACTCGGTTGACCACGGCAGGGGCACGTTCGTCGCGTTCAGCTGGCCCTGGGGCGTCTGGTACGAGATGTACTCGGCAACGCCAGTGCCGCTCACCTCGTAGCGGACTTGTGGAAACGCGCCTGGCAGGGGGACAGCGTTTGCCACGCCACTAGTGGCCGCGAAGGCGGTGCCAATGGCAAACAGGATCGTTGATGCGCGACGACTTGTCATGGTTGTTCATGTTGTCATCACCTAGGGGTGATTACGAGACCCTTTTGGCATGGAACTTCGTCGCGATCACAAGCGCGGCGGAGCCGGGCGCAGTGGGTCGCGACCGTCGGACCTCGTCGCGATCACAAGCGCGGCGGAGCCGGGCGCAGTGGGTCGCGACCGTCAGACCTCGTCGCGATCACAAGCGCGGCGGAGCCGGGCGCAGTGGGTCGCGACCGTCGGACCTCGTCGCGATCACAAGTGCGGCGGAGCCGGGCGCAGTGGGTCGCGACCATCCGACCTAGGGTGAGAGCTAGGGGCCGAGCAGGAGGTGTAGATGACGCAGAGTGGCGTTTCCAAGAGGGTGGTCGTGTGGGGCACCGGCTTCGTGGGCCGGATGGTGATTCCCGAGATCGTCAAGCATCCCCTCTTTGAGTTGGTGGGTGTGGGCGTCAGCAACCCGGACAAAGTTGGCCGCGACGTGGGTGAAATCTGCCGTTTGGACGAGACGGTCGGCATCACCGCCACCGACGACGTCGACGCGTTGATCGCACTCAAGCCCGACGCGTTGGTGCACTACGGCCCGACGGCGTTGCACGCCAAAGACAACATCCTGTTGATCACTAAGTTTTTGCGGGCCGGCGTCGATGTGTGTTCGACGTCGATGACGCCATGGATCTGGCCGACGATGCCGCAGAATCCGCCCAACTGGATCACGCCGATCACCGAGGCCTGCGAGTTGGGGGAGGCGTCGTGCTTCACCACCGGCATCGACCCGGGTTTCGCCAACGACCTGTTCCCGCTGACGCTGATGGGCCTGTGCTCCGAGGTCAAGAAGGTCCGGGCCTCGGAACTGCTGGACTACACCAACTACGAGGGCGACTACGAGTTCGAGATGGGCATCGGGCGCGAACCCGAGTTCAGCCCGATGCTGGAAAACAAGGATGTGCTGATCTTCGCGTGGGGCGCGACGGTGCCGATGATCGCGCACGCCGCCGGCATCATGCTCGACGAGATGACCACCACCTGGGACAAGTGGGTAACCCCGACCGACCGTAAGTCGGCCAAGGGCGTCATAAAGGCCGGCAACGTCGCTGCCGTCCGGTTCACCATCAACGGGCTTTACCAGGGCGAAACCCGCATTCAGTTGGAGCACGTCAACCGCATCGGCCTCGACGCCGCGCCCGACTGGCCGACGGGTCACGACAATGACGTGTACCGGGTCGACATCGAGGGAACGCCGAGCATCTTCCAGGAAACCGCCTTCCGGTTCACCGACGGCTCGGGCCGTGATGCGGCGGCAGCGGGTTGTCTGGCCACCGGACTGAGGGCCCTCAATGCCGTCCCCGCAGTCAACGATTTGTCGCCGGGCTGGGTGACCGCACTCGATCTACCGCTCATTCCCGGCGCGGGAACTATTCGCTAACCAGCGACGATGGCTCATGATGGAGTCGTCGTACAGCTCACGCACAGCCGACCCATAGATTGGCTATAGGTATTGCCGAAAAAATTGGAACAAATGGGGTGAGGTGGGTGCAGCGCATGCCACCGGATACAGGGATGGGAGCACATGGCAGACGAAGTTAGGCCCGCGCTGGGTCTATCGATCGGTGCCACCAATATGGCGGCCGTGACGGCGGACCACGCCATCACGCGCAAACCCGTGTTGACCCTGTATCGGCAGCGCGCGCCCGAGGTCGGGGTGCCGGCGGAGAACCCGAGACTGGATGAACCCGGGCTGGTGATCAACGACTTCGTGGACCGGGTCGGGGACCGGGTCGGCATCGTCGCCGCCGATGGCTCGATGCACCGCAGTGAAGCCCTGGTCGCCGACGGGTTGAGGGCGTTGGCCTATGCCGCCACCGGCGGTCGCGCGCTACCGGAGAGCGCCGCGGTGACCTATCCGACGCACTGGTCGCCGACCGCGATCGACGCGTTGGGTGGGGCGCTGAGTCGGGTGACCGAATGGTCGTTGCGGGCCAAGCCGTTGACGCTGATACCGGACGCCGCGGCAGCCCTGTTCGCGGTGCGCGCCAACCCGGGCATACCTGCTCGCGGGGTCGTCGCGGTGTGCGATTTCGGCGGCAGCGGGACGAGCCTGACGCTGGTCGATGCCGCCGCCGACTATCAGCCGATCGGTCCCACCGTCCGGCATCACGACTTCTCCGGCGACATGATCGACCAGTTGCTGTTGACCTACATCATGTCCGAGATGCCCGGCACCGGTTCCTTCGATCCGTCCGGCACGTCAGCGATCGGGTCACTCACCCGGCTACGGTCCGCCTGCCGCAATGCCAAGGAACGCCTCTCGGCCACGACGGTGACCACCCTCGCCGAAGAGGTGCCGGGGATGCCCGGAGATGTTCGACTCACTCGCAACGAGCTCGAGGAGACAATTCGCCCGGCGCTCGACGGAGTCGTCCGTATCATCCAGGAATCACTGGGGCGCAACGGAATTGGTGGTTTGGTAGCCATCGCCACGGTGGGTGGTGGCGCCAATATCCCGGCGGTGACGACGTCGCTGTCCGGGCACTTCGGGGTGCCGGTCATCACCACGCCCCGCCCGCAACTGACTGCGGCGATCGGCGCCGCGTTGCGCGCGGCTCGCGGGCCGGGTGACACCAGTGCCACTGCGCTGACGCCCGCTGCGCCTCCTGCGCACGCTGTACCTCCTGCGCCCGCTGCCGCTGCGCCGGCAATCGCTCCGCTCGCGCAGGGGCCGGACGAGAGTGGCTATCAGGACCTCAATATCGACGCTCCGGTGTCGGCGATGAAGCCGGCTTTGGCCTGGTCGGAGGCAGCCGAGCAGTCTCGTGTCATGCCGGCCGTCGATGCGGGTGAGGGCGGTGGTTCGGGATTCACTGCCGCACGCCCGCAGATGAAATTCGAGCAAGAACCCAAGCCGAAATCCGAGGGCAAATCCTCGCCTTTGCCGTGGTACCGCCTGCCGGCAGTGATCATCACCAGCACCGCTGTGGCGGTGGTGCTCGTGGGGACTGCGGTGGCGATCGCGCTGAGTTCAGGGAGCGAGCAAGGGACGAAGCCGCCGGTGGTGAGCACTGCTCCCGTCACGCCGACAACCTCAGCGCCGCCGCCGGCTCCCGAGAGTGCCAGTCCTGCACCGCCCCCCGCGCAGACCCCCGAGGCAGCTCCCCAGCAAGAGGCTCCGCCGGCATCGCAGGCGCCGCCGCCTGCCACGACTGAGGCGCCGCCGCCGCCGGCCACGACTGAGCCGCCGCCGCCTGCCACGACTGAGTCGCCGCCTCCGGTGAGCACGCCGCCTTCACCGCCGGTGACCACAGCTCCCTCGCCGCCGGTGACTACCCCGCCTCCGGCGCCGCCGGTGACTACGCCGCCGCTACCGCCGGCCCCGCCGCAAATTCCACAGATTCCCCAGATCCCGCAGATACCCGGCATTCAGAACATCCCAGGCATGCCACGAGTCCCCGGGGTCGGTCAGGCTTCCGTCCCGGGGACTCGTGGCGGGTAGGGTCCGCAGGGCCTAGGTGCTTGCTTTTTCTTTGTCTTGGGCTTCCTTGAGGACTGCGGCGTTGAATTCCTTGTCCTTCTCGAAGTTTTCCTTGACTCGCTCTTCGGCTTCTTTGTTCAACTGTTCGGTCGACTTGTCGCCGTCATCGGCGTTCTCGTCCGCTCGCGCACCACGGTCGCTGGTCTCGGTGAGGTTGCCCCTCCCGCCGCCCTTCTTCTCATCCTTGTCTTCAGAGTCACCGGCAGGCTTTGTCGATTCCGGTTCGTCGGACTCATCGGTGGCCGTGTCTTTCTTGGCCTCGTCTGAAGAGCCGTCCTTGTCGGAGTCCTTCTCTGTGCTCTCGTACTTCGGATTGCCGTCATCGTCGAGCCACTCGTTGACCGCGCCGCCGGTGATGGTCTTGCCGGACCCAGGCAGCACCAAGGTGGGCCGGTCCTGGTTGGCAATCTCGATCATTTCTTCGGCTTCTTTTTTCTGCTCATCGCTCACGTCGATGTCGTCGGAGACGCCGATGCCCGGGTCTTTGTCCTCGGGCTCGTCTCCTGACTCGTCTTTGGCCTTGTCCTTGGCCTTGGTTTCTTCGTCAGCCTGATCTTTTGCCTCGTCAACACTCAACGCTCTCGCCCCCTACGGAGTTAAAAATTGTGCCCGACCACTGTGAGGACTACCACTAAAGCGTTGTGTCGAAACTATTACGCGGACGAACCACGCTTGACCAGCACTATTGACGCAAGCGGTATTTTCATCCGTTTGGGAGCCTGGGCCAGTCGTGCGGCGACTGACGCCTCCAGTCGTTGTACGAATTCTGATGCACGTGGGTCACTAACGCCGCCGTCAAGACCTGCCGTCAGCGTCGGGAACAGGGCGGCACGGGCGAACGCAGCCCACTGCGCGCCGAATGTCTCTGCATCGCAATCCTTTTGATACCGGGTCCAGAATCGGTCCTCGGCGTTGAACATGTCGAGATGGTCGATGGTCAAACCTTCGAACCAGCCACTGGGCAAGAAAGGAGCGCGAAAGTCCTTCTCGCTGCGGGCAACCACGGGTATCACCATGCGCTGTACCTCGTCGTCGCGCAGCATGCGCTGTTCGGTCAACTCGTGCAGCGCCGCCATCATTGCCTCGTTCAACGGTCGGTAGCCGAATTCGCCGTCCTCGTCGAGAGCCATGGTCAGCACCACCAACCTTCCGCCGGGGCACAATTCGCGCCCGCGGAATGCCACGAAATTGTTCCAGTCGAGCGCTGACTGACGCGCATATGCTTTTCGCGCCTCGTTGTTGGTGCTGTACGCGACCTGCACATGGTCGGTGACTCCCGGAGCGCCGGCCGGAACCCGGCTCAGCCACTGGACCGCCCACGAAGACCAGCCGAGGTTGACCGTGCCGGTCGGCAAGATCTGTTCGTAGAACGATCGGCCGACAGCGGACGGGAACGTCGCGTTGTCGTGGTGCAGGTAGCTGTCCGGGTCGTCGGACAAGGTTTGAAACAGCGTGGTGAAGTCGTTCTCCGGCACATCGGTATGCGCCATCAGGATTGCGTGGTCGTGACGGGTGCGGCTTCGTAGGACCTCGATGGCGGATGACATCGGCTTCAACGAATTGTGGCCGGTGGCCGCGCCGTAGTCGGCGACGACGACCGGCGATGGCGGTTTGGGCAACGGCACCTGTCGGGCGGCCTGCTCGAACAGCGCCACGGCCGGCACCAATCCAGCCGCCTGCAGGCGCGACGACTGCGTGTAGGTCGCCGATTCCATCGGTTCCGGACGCACCACGACGCTCGACTCGGGTATGCGAGCCTTCGGCGGCATTTCAGGCCTGCGTCGGGTAGCTGACACCGGTAAGTCTCTCTGAGATCTCCCAAAGTCGTTCGCTGTCAGCATTATTGGCGGCTTGCGAGGGAACCTTTGCCTCCGTCACGCCGCCGCCGGCGGCTTCGTAGAAACCGCGGGGCCCGTAGAACGCGCCGCCCTCCGCCTGCGGCGTGGCTGCGGCATAGAGGGCCGGCAGGATCCCCTCGTCAATCTCCTGCCACAGGAAGGGGGCGAAACGCCATGACGAGGTGTACAACCGTTGCATCAGGGCGGGCTTCTCGCGACCGTGCGACGGTCCACTGATCTGCAGGTTGGTCTTGGTCAAGCCCGGGTGCGCCGCATTCGACAAAATGCCCCAGCCCGCCTGAACGCTGCGACGTTCCAGTTCGCGGGCGAACATCAGAACCGCCAGCTTCGACTGCCCGTAGGCCGACATCGAGACGTAGGACTTCTCGAACTGCAGGTCGTCGAAATGAATTTTGCCGCGGCGGGCCGCGAGGCTGCTCAGCGAGACCACCCGGGCGTTCTGCGCGGCCCGCAACAAGGGCAATAGATGCCCGGTCAGCGCGAAGTGCCCGAGATGGTTACTGCCGAACTGCAATTCGAAGCCATCCGAGGTGGTGTCGCGTTCGGGCGGGGTCATGACGCCGGCGTTGTTGATCAAGATGTCGATCGGGCGTCCGAGTGCATTGAGGTCCTCACCCAGGGCGGCGACCGAAGCCAACGACGAGAGGTCCAACTCCTTGATGGTCAGTTTGGCGTCGGGCACAGTGCGACGGATCTCCTCGATGGCCGTCTCACCTTTGGCGCGATTGCGGATGGCCATCACGATGTCCGCGCCGGCCACTGACAGTCGCTTAGCCAGACCGAACCCCAGGCCACTGTTGGAACCGGTGACGACGGCCAACTTGCCGGACAGATCGGGCACCGTGGCGATGAGATCGTTGGCCATTCGAAGGCTCCTTTTCCGGTTTACGGGTCTCCGGTCGGAACTAGTGTCCCCTCTGGGACTCGGTTCTCGCGCGTCGACCTGTCCATATCGCCATGTTTGCCGGGCGCGCGGTTAGCTGGGGCTTTATCGGCCCGTCTCGCGCGTGACACACTGCCTGGATGAACAGCAGACGGGCCGCCAAGATATCGCTGACCCTGGCCATCGTGACGATGGTGGTAGCGGTGGCCGGGTTCATCACCACCTTGGTGCTTAATGCCTTCGTCCTGGATGAATACGACGCCTACGGTGAGGTGCCGATCCCGGGCTCCGGCAGCATTCACCTGCCCGCAGGCGAGGTCACGGCCAGCCTGCACGTGATGGTCATCGGCGGCCCGAACGGCGGCGGTTTCCCGGTGCCACCGCTGGGTCTGGGCATCACCCCGCCGGTAGGTGTGCCGAAGCCCGAGGTGACCGAAAGTAGCGGCAGCACAACGTCAATCAATAACGATGTACACGTGCGGGTGTGGAAGATTTACGTTGCGGCAGAGGGCAATTACGACATCACCACCGAGGGACAGGTCAGCGGGTACATCAATCCGCGCCTGGCTTTCGGTCACCAGAGTTCGCACGGCAATCTGGTTTGGGTTTTCGTTGCGCTCTTCGTCGTCGGACTTGTCGATCTGGTGCTGTCAATCTTCTGGCTGAGCCGCACTCGCCGCATCGTGGTGACGTCTGGGTTGAACAAGCCATTTCTCAGCGAGCCCGCCGGCTACGTCTCGCCCCTGGCTACGGGGCCGAAATCTGCTTATGTGCCGCCGCCGGCTCCGTTCGAGTCGACGGGGGAGGGAGTGCGGGTGGAGCGGCTGAAAACCTTGGCGTCGCTGCGGGATTCGGGCGCGCTCACCGAGCAAGAGTTTCAGGCTGAGAAGCGCAGGATTCTCGACGGGTACTGAGTTTCTCGCGCGTTCGCTAGGGCGGATGAGGGCGCGTGTTTGTCCTGGACGCGCCGTCGTGGTTGGCATTGAGCGGTCGCTCGCTGGGGATCGCCGGTGGTCGTGGGCGAGGGTGCAGAGAATTACGGGGACACGCCACGTTTGGCGCGATTCTGTGCACGCTCGCGGCTAAGTCTCGGCATGACTCAGTGCCCGCGCGCGACCCACTCTTCGTAGTTGACGATCTCTTCGCCGATGGTGGTGCTGTCGCCGTGTCCGGTGTGCACAACAGTTTCGCCGGGAAGCTTTCCGAGTCGCTCCGAAATCGACTCGAGAATTGTCGGGAAATCCGAATACGAGCGGCCGGTCGCTCCCGGTCCGCCGGAGAACAGTGTGTCGCCGCTGAACACGATGCCCAGGTCATGGACGTACCAGCACACCGATCCCGGGGAGTGTCCCGGGGTGTGCAGCGCGCGAATTTCCGTTCCCCCGACTTTCAGCGCTTCGCCGTCACGAATTGGGCGAAAGTCACTGTCCGGGTGCGTCATTCGCCACAACACCTCGTCGGCCGGATGCAGCAGCACCGGCGCGTCGAGCGTCTTGCCCAGTTCGGGTGCCACCGTCACATGGTCGTTGTGGCCGTGCGTGCATACCACCGCCACCACATGGCGGCCCGCGACGGCCTCGACGATCGGTGCCGCGTCATGCGCGGCATCGAACACCACGACATTGGAGTTGTCGCCAATGAGCCAGATGTTGTTGTCGACTTCCCAACTGCCGCCGTCGAGTTCGAAGGTGCCGTGGGTGACCACCTTATTGATGTCAACCATCAGAGCACCACTACCGAGCGCAATACCGTGCCGTCATGCATCTTGTGGAAGGCCTCCTCGATGCCGTCTAGCCCGATTCGTTCGGAGACAAACTTCTCCAGCGGTAACCGGCCCTGCAGGTACAGGTCGATCAAGGTGGGGAAGTCGCGCTCGGGCAGGCAGTCGCCGTACCACGACGACTTCAGCGAACCGCCGCGGGAGAAAAAATCCACCAGGGGCATGTCCAGTCGCATGTCGGGCGTCGGTACCCCGACCAGCACCACGGTTCCGGCCAGGTCGCGGGCATAGAACGCCTGCTTCCAGGTTTCGGGTCGGCCGACCGCGTCGACCACGACGTCAACGCCGAAGCCGCCGGTGAGGTCCTGGATGGTCTCGACGACATCGAATTCGCGGGCGTTGACAGTGTGGGTGGCGCCGAACTTGCGCGCCCAATCGAGCTTGGTGTTGTCGGTGTCCACCGCGATGATCTTCTTCGCGCCGACCAGCGCGGCCCCGGCGATCGCGGCATCACCGACTCCGCCGCAGCCAATGACGGCGATGGTGTCATCGCGCGTGAGTGCGCCCGTGTTGATCGCGGCACCCAGGCCGGCCATCACGCCGCAACCCAGTAGTCCGGCCACGGCCGGGTCGGCTTCCGGGTTGACCTTGGTGCACTGCCCGGCCGCCACGAGCGTCTTGTCGGCGAACGCCCCGATTCCGAGGGCGGGGGTGAGTTCGGTGCCGTCGGTCAGCGTCATCTTCTGCGCGGCGTTAAATGTGTCGAAGCAGTAATTAGGCCGGCCCCGCTTGCAGGCTCGGCACTGACCGCACACTGCTCGCCAGTTCAGAATTACGAAGTCGCCGGGCGCGACGCTGGTGACGCCGGGGCCGACTGCTTCGACGGTGCCAGCGGCCTCGTGACCGAGCAGGAACGGATATTCGTCGTTGATACCGCCTTCGCGGTAAGTGAGGTCGGTATGGCAGACGCCGCACGCACTGATGTCGACGACGGCCTCGCCCGGCCCGGGATCTGGGATGACGATGTCGACCAACTCGACGGGCTGGCCCTTGCTCCGTGAAATCACGCCGCGCACTGTCTGACTCATGCGTTTCAACCTACTGTCGGTCGCCATACACCGCTCAGCCGCCCGTCTAGTCGGCGCGAACGAATATGAGTGTCCGTCGGCGTGGTCGTGGCCCTGAGCGCACATGGGATTGTGCGTGTGCCGGAGGGCGTCTGATCGCTTCGCGTGAAAGTGGAATCACTTTCCAAAATGCCAATTGTGGAATCGGGGATGTTTTCGATCCGTCCCGGTGCGGGCGCGTGATCGCGGAAAAAACGCGTTTGCTCACTATTTTTGGACGGAATACGAAATCGGGTGCGGGAAGCTGCAGTTCGCGGTGAAAAAGAGTTCCTAAACCGAATTTTGGAGTCGTGTGCAATAGCCATAAAACGAACAAAGACCTTATTGCGATTTAATTGACGCCGTCGCTACGCTTCACCCCGAATTGCGCGCTTTATGCGACCTAAGCTGCCGCTCGGGTTGTCCTGTCTTATGGGGGTACGGGATGTCGTTTGTTATTGCTGCGCCTGGGGTCTTGGCTTCGGCGGCTGCGAGCCTGTCCGGGCTTGGGCTGAATATCGAATCTGCCAGTGCGGCAGCGGCGGCGCCCACGAGTCTCATCGTGGCAGCGGCTGCCGATGAGGTATCGACGGCGATTGCAACGTTATTCGGGACACTCGGTCAGGAATTTCAAAAGATCAGCATCCAAACGTCAGCGTTTCACGCGCAATTTGTGCAAGCGCTCAGTGCGGGAGGGGGCGCTTACGCCGCCGCCGAGGCTGCCAGCGTTTCACCCTTGCAGACATTGCAGGGATCGGTGCTTTCCGTCGTAAATGCGCCCACCATGCTGCTGGCGGAACGTCCGTTGGTTGGTGACGGCGCCAATGGAGCGCCGGGGCAGGCAGGCGGGCAGGGCGGGATTCTGTCGGGCAACGGCGGTAACGGTGGAGCGGGGAATGCGCCTGGTATGGCCGGTGGACGAGGCGGGGATGCCGGGTTGATCGGCAATGGCGGCAACGGTGGGGCCGGTGGCATCGGGGCCGCCGGCGGGCGCGGCGGCAATGCGGGCCTGCACGGTAACGGGGGAATGGGCGGGGCCGGTGGCGCCGGGTTGGCGGGCGCGGTCGGGAGTGCAGCCATGATGCCGGGCGGGGCAGGCGGCGCAGGCTTCAACGGCGGAAATGGCGGGGCCGGTGGGGCAGGCGGCAACGGTGGAACCTTGACCGGCGTCGGGGGCGCCGGCGGTGTCGGCGGGGCCGGCGGGTCTGGCGGCGCGGGCGCGGCGGGCGCGAGCGGGGTCGGCTACGGCCTGGCCGGTGGCGCCGGCGGCAATGGCGGGACCGGCGGTATGGCCGGCGCCGGGGGACTTGGCGGCAACCACGGTCTGTTGTCGGGCCAGGGGGCCGACGGCGCAGCGGGTATCAGCGGGGTTGGTGGCGCCGGCGGTGCCGGTGGTAGCGGAGATGTCGGCAGCAATGGTGTCTCCGGTGGTGGCGCCGGTGGCGTCGGCCACAACGGCGGGGCGGGCGGCCAGGGCGGCGTCGGTGGCGCTGCCGCCGAGGGTGGCGTCAGCGGTAACGGCGGCGGTGGTGGGGCCGGCGGGCTCGGCGGCCAGGGCGGAATCGGTGCGACCGGCGTGGGCTTCAATGTCGGCGGTGGCAATGGCGGCGCCGGCGGCAATGGCGGTGCGGCCGGAAACGGTGGGGTGGCCGGTGCCGGCGGTGGCGGCCAGGCCGGCGCGGCGGGTAGCGGTGGCGGCGGTGGGAATGGCGGTGCTGGCGGGACAGGCGATGTGGGTTCGGCCGGCAACGCCGGTAACGCCGGCGGTTCAGGCGGCAAGGGCGGAAACGGTGGATCCGCGAGTGCTACCGGCATCGGCGGCAACGCGGGCAGCGGCGGTCACGGTGGCGCCGGTGGTGACGCGGGAGCCGACACCGGTGCTGGTGGCCAGGCCGGCGGTGCCGGCGGCAATGGTGGTGACGCCGGCGCGGTCGGCAGTGGCGCCGTCAAGGGCACCGGCGGACATGGCGGTCACGGCGGTGACGGTGGCGACGGTGCCGCCAGCACTGCCGCGAAGGCCGGCGTTGCCGGCAATGCTGGCGGGGCAGGCGGTACGGGTGGCAGCGGCGGTAACGCTTCCGGTGCGGGCAGCGTCGGCGGTGACGCGGGTGACGGTGGCAATGGCGCGGCTGGCGGCGCGGCCGGTGCTGACGCCGGTAGTGGTGGTAAGGCGGGTGGCAGCGGCGGCAACGGCGGGTCCGCCGGCGCCGTGGGCAGCGGCGCGGTCGTGGGCAACGGTGGCGCCGGCGGGACCGGCGGCAATGGTGGCAACGGCAGTGCCAGCACCACGATCGGTGCGTTGGGCAAGGCCGGATACGTGGGCGGCGCTGGCGGTCAGGGCGGCGACGGCGGCAGTGCCATGGGTGCGGGCAGTGTTGGCGGCAAAGCCGGCAATGGCGGCAATGGTGCCGCCGGCGGTGCTGGTGGTGCCGACACCGGTAGCGGGGGTCAGGCCGGTGGTGCTGGCGGCAATGGTGGTGCTGCGGGCGCGGTCGGTACCGGTGCGACGGTGGGTGGCGGTGGCGCCGGTGGGACCGGCGGCAATGGCGGTAGTGGCAGCGCAAGCACTACTGCCGGTGCGGCAGGCAAGGCCGGGTATGCCGGCGGCGCTGGCGGTCAGGGCGGCGACGGCGGCAGTGCCACGGGTGCGGGCAGTGTCGGAGGGAAAGCCGGCAACGGTGGTAACGGAGCCGCTGGTGGCACCGGTGGTGCCGACACCGGAAGCGGGGGTCAGGCTGGCGGTGCCGGCGGCAACGGCGGTGCTGCGGGCGCAGTCGGTACCGGATCGGTTGCATCGGGCGGTGGCGGTGTTGGTGGAACTGGCGGCACCGGGGGCCAGGGCGGTAGCGCCAACACCGCGACGGCAGGAAATGCCGGCAACGCTGGCGGCGTCGGCGGCAAGGGCGGCAACGGTGGTGCCGGTGGCGCTACCGGTACCGGCGGCAACGCGGGCAACGGCGGCCAAGGCGGCAACGGCGGCACTGCCGGTGCTGACACCGGAAGCGGCGGCAAGGTCGGTGGCGCAGGCGGAAACGGTGGTGCTGCCGGTGCGGTCGGCACCGGAGCGACCGTGGGTAACGGCGGCGCTGGGGGTACCGGCGGCGTCGGCGGAAATGGCAGCGCAACCACCTCGACCGCCGCGGCGGGCAAAGCCGGGTACACCGGTGGCGCCGGCGGTCAGGGTGGCAATGGCGGCACTGCCACAGGCGCAGGCAGTGTCGGCGGCAAAGCTGGCAATGGCGGTACTGGTGCTGCCGGTGGAACCGGTGGTGCTGACACGGGAACTGGCGGGCAGGCCGGCGGTGCCGGTGGCAACGGTGGCGCTGCCGGCGCGGTCGGCACTGGAGCGACCGTGGGTAACGGTGGCGTTGGTGGGGCCGGCGGCAATGGCGGCAACGGCAGCGCAAGCACCACCAGCGGTCCTGCCGGCCAGGCTGGTTACACGGGTGGTGCCGGCGGCCAGGGCGGCGACGGCGGCAATGCCACAGGTGCGGGCAGTGCCGGCGGGAAGGCCGGGAATGGCGGTAACGGTGCTGCCGGCGGGACCGGGGGTGTCGACACCGGATCCGGCGGCCAGGCCGGTGGTGCCGGCGGCAATGGCGGTGCCGCGGGCATTGCTGGCACCGGCACGGCTGCGGCAGGGGCCGGCGGCACCGGTGGCACTGGCGGTACGGGTGGTCAAGGTAGTAACGCCAACATCGTGGCGGCCGGAAATGCCGGCAACGCTGGCGGCGTCGGCGGCAAGGGCGGCAGCGGTGGTGCCGGCGGCGCTACCGGGATTGGTGGCAACGCGGGCAACGGTGGCCAAGGCGGCAACGGCGGTACTGCCGGTGCTGACAACGGAAACGGTGGTCAGGTCGGTGGCACCGGCGGCAACGGTGGTGCTGCGGGTGCGGTCGGTACCGGTTCGACCGTAGGTAACGGTGGCGTTGGTGGGACCGGCGGCACGGGTGGCAACGGCAGCGCCAGCACCACGACCGCAGCGGCGGGCAAAGCCGGTTATACCGGCGGCGCTGGTGGCGTTGGTGGCGCCGGCGGCAATGCCACGGGTGCGGGCAGTGTCGGTGGTAAGGCCGGCAGTGGTGGTAATGGTGCTGCGGGTGGGACTGGTGGTGCCGACACCGGAAGCGGCGGTCAAGTCGGTGGCGTAGGCGGTGACGGTGGCGCCGCGGGCGCTGTCGGTACCGGTGCGGCCGCCTCCGGCGGTGGCGGTGTCGGTGGAAATGGCGGCACTGGAGGCCAGGGCGGTAACGCCAACGCGGCGGCGGCCGGCAATGCCGGTAATGCAGGCGGCGTAGGCGGCAAGGGCGGCAGCGGTGGTGCCGGCGGCGCTACCGGGACTGGTGGCAACGCGGGCAACGGTGGCCAGGGCGGCAACGGCGGTACTGCCGGTGCTGACAACGGAAACGGTGGTCAGGTCGGTGGCACCGGCGGCAACGGTGGTGCTGCGGGTGCGGTCGGTACCGGTTCGACCGTAGGTAACGGTGGCGTTGGTGGGACCGGCGGCACGGGTGGCAACGGCAGCGCCAGCACCACGACCGCAGCGGCGGGCAAAGCCGGTTATACCGGCGGCGCTGGTGGCGTTGGTGGCGCCGGCGGCAATGCCACAGGTGCAGGCAGCGTCGGTGGTAAGGCCGGCAGTGGTGGTAATGGTGCTGCGGGTGGGACTGGTGGTGCCGACACCGGAAGCGGCGGTCAAGTCGGTGGCGCAGGCGGTGACGGTGGCGCCGCGGGCGCTGTCGGTACCGGTGCGGCCGCCTCCGGCGGTGGCGGCGTCGGTGGAAATGGCGGCACTGGAGGTCAAGGCGGCAATGCCAACGCGGCGGCGGCCGGCAATGCCGGCAACGCTGGCGGCGTAGGCGGCAAGGGCGGCAGCGGTGGTGCCGGCGGCGCTACCGGGACTGGTGGCAACGCGGGCAACGGTGGCCAGGGCGGCAACGGCGGTACTGCCGGTGCTGACAACGGAAACGGTGGCCAGGTCGGTGGCACCGGCGGCAACGGCGGCGCGGCTGGCGCCGTTGGTAGCGGTGCAACCGTTGGTGGCGGCGGCGCTGGGGGCACCGGCGGCAACGGTGGAAATGGCAGTGCTAGCACCACAATCGGTGCGGCGGGCAAAGCCGGTTACACCGGAGGCGCCGGCGGCCAAGGCGGCGACGGTGGCAACGCCACAGGTGCGGGGAGCGTCGGCGGCAAGGCCGGTAATGGCGGCAACGGCGCTGCCGGTGGAACGGGTGGTGCTGACACGGGAACTGGCGGGCAGGCCGGCGGTGCAGGTGGCAACGGCGGTGCCGCGGGCACCGCTGGCACCGGCACGGCTGCGGCAGGTACTGGCGGCACCGGTGGCACGGGCGGAACCGGTGGTCAAGGTAGCAACGCCAATGCAGGCACGGCCGGCAACGCAGGCAACTCCGGTGGGGGCGGCGGGCAGGGCGGCAACGGTGGCGCTGGCGGCGTGACCGGCACCGGGGGCAACGCTGGCAACGGCGGCCAAGGGGGCAACGGTGGAGCTGCCGGTGCGGATAACGGAAACGGCGGCAAGGCCGGCGGCGCAGGCGGCAACGGTGGCGCCGCGGGTGCCGTCGGCACCGGTGCGACCGCGGGTAGCGGCGGCGCAGGTGGCACTGGTGGAAACGGTGGCAACGGCAGCGCCAGCACCACCACGGGCCCGGCCGGCCAAGCCGGCTTCAACGGTGGCGCTGGCGGCCAGGGCGGTAACGGCGGCAACGCGACAGGTGTCGGCAGTGTCGGCGGCACGGCCGGTAACGGCGGCAACGGTGCGGCCGGCAGTAATGCCGGTGCTGACAACGGCAGCGGCGGCAAGGCCGGCGGCGCAGGCGGCAACGGTGGCGCCGCGGGTGCCGTCGGCACCGGTGCGACCGCGGGTAATGGTGGCGCAGGTGGCACTGGTGGAAACGGTGGTAACGGCAGCGCCAGCACCACCCCGGGCTCGGTCGGCCAAGCCGGCTTCAACGGTGGCGCCGGCGGTCAGGGCGGTAACGGCGGCAACGCGACGGGTGTCGGCAGTGTCGGCGGCAAGGCCGGTAACGGCGGCAACGGTGCGGCCGGCAGTAATGCCGGTGCTGACAACGGAAGCGGCGGCAAGGCCGGTGGTAACGGCGGCAACGGCGGTGCTGCCGGAGCATTCGGCACCGGCGCGACTGCGGGCAACGGCGGCACCGGGGGTGACGGTGGCAACGCGGGTAACGGCAGCGCCAGCACCACCACGGGCGCGGTCGGGCAGGCTGGTTACGACGGTGGCGCCGGCGGCCAGGGCGGCAATGGCGGCAACGCCACAGGTGCCGGCAGCGTCGGCGGCAAGGCTGGCAACGGCGGCAACGGTGCCGCAGGCAGTAATGCGGGTGCCGATACCGGCAGCGGCGGGAAGGCCGGCGGTAATGGCGGCAACGGCGGTAACGCTGGGTCAGTCGGTACCGGGGTTACCGCGTCGGGCAACGGCGGTGTCGGCGGCAAGGGCGGTAACGGCGGCGCCGGCAGCTCTAGCAACACCGGCCTCGCCGGCATCGCCGGCAATGCTGGCGGCGCAGGAGGCAACGGCGGTAACGGCGGCAACGCCGTTGGCAACGCTGGTGTCGGCGGCGCTGCCGGTGCCGGCGGTCAAGGTGGCAATGGTGGCGACGGCGGCGCCGACACGGGTACCGGCGGGACCCGGGCCCCCAACGGCGGCGCCGGCGGTAAGGGCGGCAATGGCGGCAGCGCCGGCATCGGCACCACGACCGGCGATGGCGGCAAGGGAGGCACCGGCGGCAATGGCGGCAATGGCGCGACCGGGGTCACCGCCCCGGGTGGCGGCGACTTTGGTGGTGTCGGCGGCAAGGGCGGCGGCGGCGGTAACGGTGGCAATTCCGGCAACGGCGGTACCAATGGCGGCAGCGGCGGCGGTGGCAACGGTGGCAATGGCGGTAACGCCGGCGACGCCGGCCCCACCTCCGGCATTAATGGTGGAGGCGGTAACGGCGGTGACGGTGGCGCCGCCGGCACAGCCGGGAGCGGCGGTGCAGCGAGCGCGGTCGGTGGTGCGGGCGGCAACGGCGGCAATGGGGGGAATGGTGGCGAGGGCAGCGATTACTTCGGTGGCGGTTCGCCTCCTTCAGGTCCTGCTGGCGGATTCGGCGGTAATGGTGGCGCCGGCGGTGCCGGCGGTGTCGGCGACCTCGTCGAAATCGGCGGCAACGGCGGCAACGGTGGCGTCGGCGGCCGGGGTGGCGACCCCATCAACAACAACGGTGTCGAGCCCATCTTTGGCGGTATCGGCGCCACGGGCGGTGCTGGCGGAGCAGGTGGCGCCAGCACCGGCGGACTGTTCACGAACACGGGTGGTGACGGCGGCAACGGTGGGGTTGGCGGCGGCGGTGGAAACGGATCACCCGGCTACGACACCATTGCGTCCGGAACAGGCGGTCGCGGAGGCACCGGCGGCGGGGGCGGAGCAGGTGGTGCCGCCAGCGGTCCCGGCGCCACTGGCGGAGACGCCGGGGTTGGCGGTGCGGGTGGTACGGGAGGGGATGGCGGTCGGGGGCTGGCAGGCCGCGGCTTCCCCGGTGGTACTGGCGGCATCGGCGGTAAAGGCGGCGGCGGAGGTAACGGCGGGATCGGCACCGTCAACGGCGCCGGAGCTGCGGGCGGTACCGGCGGCAGCGGCGGCAACGGCGGCACCGGCAGTGTTGGTGGTCTTGGCGGAGCCGGCACACCTGGCAAGGGCGGCGGCTCCGCCACGGGGACTGCCGGCGGAGTCGGCGGCGGCGGCGGCTCAGGCGGCGACGGCGGTATTTGATCAGGTGATGTCGTTCGGGTCGTCGGTGTAGCGTCGCCGACGTGACGTCCGCACATACCGCCGTCGGCACTGGCCCGGAAACCACCGAGACGTTCAGCGAACGGATCGTGACGATCCTCGACAACGCCAGCCTCTCGCTGCTGTTGAGCATCGGACATCAAACCGGTCTGTTCGACACGCTGGCCGGCCTGTCGCCGGCCACCAGCGCGCAGATCGCCGATGCTGCCGGACTCAACGAACGCTACGTCCGAGAGTGGTTGGGCGGCATGACAACTGGACACATCGTCGGGTACGACCCGGCCGCCGCCACTTACGAGTTGCCGGCCCATCGGGCGCGAGTGCTCACTCGCGCGGCGGGGCCGGACAATCTCGCCAAGGTCGCGCAATTCCTGCCGTTGCTCAGTGGCGTCGAGCAGAAGATAGTCACCTGCTTCCGCGAGGGCGGGGGCGTTCACTACAGCGACTACCCCCGTTTTCACCGGCTGATGGCCGAGGAGAGCGGGGCGGTCTTCGATGCCTCGCTGGTCGACATCGTGCTGCCGTTGGTCGATGGCCTGCCGGAGCGGCTGAGCTCCGGCGCGGACGTCGCCGACTTCGGCTGTGGCAGCGGACATGCGATAAACGTGATGGCACAAGCCTTTCCGGCGAGTAGATTCACCGGTATCGACTTCTCCGACGAGGGCGTCGCGGCCGCTTCCGACGAAGCTAGCCGGCTGGGTCTGACGAACGCGATCTTCGAAAGCCTCGACCTCGCACAGTTGGACAAGGAATCCAGTTTCGACGTCATCACCGTCTTCGACGCCATCCACGACCAGGCGCATCCGGGCCGCGTACTGGCGAACATCCACCGCGCGCTTCGGCCCGGCGGCGTTCTACTGATGGCAGACATCAAGGCGTCGAGCCGCCTCGAGGAGAACATCGGCCGGCCGATGAGCGTCTACCTCTATACGACTTCACTCATGCATTGCATGACGGTCTCGCTGGCGCTGGACGGCGACGGACTGGGCACCGCCTGGGGCACGCAGCTGGCCACGGCGATGCTCCACGAGGCAGGGTTCGCCGACCTGCGGGTGGCGGAGATCGACGGCGACCCGCTCAATAACTACTACATAGCTCACAAGTGATGGCAGCCCTAGACGTTCTCGATGACTGGCCCGTCCCGAAGGCCGCCGCAGCGGTCGTTGGACCCGACGGCGTGCGGGCCACACACGGCGATACCTCCCGAGTGTTCGCCCTTGCCTCGGTGACCAAACTGCTGGTGGCGCGCGCGGCACAGATCGCGATCGAGGAAGGGGTGGTGGAACTCGACACCGAGGCCGGTCCGCCCGGGTCCACGATCCGCCACCTGCTCGCGCACACCTCCGGTCTGGATATGCACACCGACAAAGTGCGGGCCGAGCCCGGCACCCGTCGGATGTATTCCAACTACGGTTTCGCCGTGCTCGCGGAGACCATCGAGCGGGAGTCCGAGATCGAATTCGGTACCTACCTGTCCGAGGCGGTGTTCGAGCCGCTCGGCATGTCGTCGACGCGACTGGACGGCGGCGCAGCGGCAGCCGGGTACGGGGGAGCCTCGACGGTGCAGGACCTGGCGGTGTTCGCAGGCGAATTACTGCGTCCGGCGCTGGTGTCGGACCAGATGCACGCCGACGCGACCGCCGTGCAGTTCCCCGGTCTGGACGGGGTGCTGCCGGGATATGGATCGCAGCGCCCCAACGATTGGGGGCTGGGCTTCGAGATTCGGGATTCCAAATCTCCGCATTGGACGGGAGCCCACAACTCGGTGCGCACGTACGGCCATTTCGGTCAGGCGGGTGGGTTCATCTGGGTGGATCCGGACGCGGATCTGGCGCTGGTGGTGCTCACGGACCGTGATTTCGGGGAGTGGGCGCTGACGCCGTGGCCCGAAATTTCGGACCGAATCCTGTCCGTGTGATTTTTAGGAAACGCACAGTAGCGCAACACCGGCATCACGAGGCACAATAGACACGCAAGACACAAAATTTGATGCGAGCATGCTGCTCGTCGGGTTCACCAGGTCGTTGGGGAAGACGTCCCTCGTGGAACCGAAGGAGCAACAAAATGCGTGCGTCTAATCAGTTCGCCGACGTGACGGCTGGTGTGGTGTACGTCCATGCCTCGCCAGCGGCGGTTTGCCCGCATGTCGAGTGGGCGTTGTCGTCGACCTTGCAAGCCAAGGCGAATTTGGTGTGGACGCCGCAACCGGCCATGCGTGGTCAGTTGCGTGCGGTCACCAACTGGGTCGGTCCCGTCGGGACAGGTGCCCGGTTGGCGAACGCGTTGCGTTCGTGGTCGGTGCTGCGGTTCGAGGTCACTGAGGACCCCAGCCCCGGCGTCGACGGGCACCGGTTCAGTCACACGCCACAGCTCGGCCTGTGGACCGGGGCGATGAGCGCCAACGGCGACATCATGGTCGGCGAGATGCGACTGCGGCAGTTGATGGCTCAAGGCGCGGACACCCTTGCCGCCGAAATGGATTCGGTGCTGGGAACCGCATGGGATGACGCGCTGGAGGTTTACCGCGACGGCGGTGACGCCGGCGAGGTGACCTGGCTCAGCCGGGGTGTTGGCTAGCGGCCGTGCCGCGTCCGCGGCGATACCGGGCGTGACCGTCGCGAAGGGACCGGTTGCACGCGTCGCCGTAGGTCGGCGTCCGGTGCAGCGGGCCGCGGTCGTCGAGCCGGATGCGGACGTGACGGGGCGCCACCACATGGCCTCAGCGATCGCTAGCGCGGCGGAGCCGGGCGCGGCGGATCGCCACGATTTGGCCTCAGACGCGCCGGGTCGCCACCACATCGCGGACCCGAACGGTATACCTGGTCGCCACCGCAAGGCAGAACCGAGTCCAACGGGTCGCCACCACAGAGCGGAGACAGGTTCAGCGGGTCTCGACCGTCAAGGCTGAATCGGCTTGGCCGACACCGGTATATCGACGTTGCCCTGGCACGCGCCGCTTGCGATGTCGGTGTGGAAGACGCCGGTGAGGATTCCGTACTGGCCCGGCGTGTAAACGGTTATCGACTTGGCCGGCGCGTATTCCATGGTGCCGTCGGGCAGCAGGCAGTCCCACTTCCACGTCATCTCGCGCACCCATTGGGCGCCGTTCCAGGTGAATTCGATTGCGGACGGCATGGATTGGTTCTTGGGCGGCGCGGGGTTGTTGACAGTCGCCACGCAGACGCCGGCGTTGCAGCTCGAGCTGAGCGAAACGTTGGTCCGGTGGGCAGGTTCGTTCTGACCCGCGGCGATGCTGGTGCCGGACTTGGCGTTGGTCGAGAGCACCATCAGGTACGGCCCGTTCCACGAGGCCACCTCGCTGGCCTGGGCGATCGGAGTCAGGCACAGCGATGCGCCTATGGATGCAGCTGCCGAAGCAACCGACACGGTCCTAGCAAGACGCGACACCATCCCAATGCCTCCCGATTTCGAGTGGGTCTGGCATGAATGTCGCGATCGGTCACCGGGTCGTTACAAACTGGGGCGCAGCACCTGCAGGGCGGCGGGCACCGCGGAGATCTCGGCCGGCAACGGGCAGGCGTAGTCGCCGTCGGCGTACACGTTGATCCCGGGGCACTCGACTTCGATGGTCCTGGCGCGTGCGGTGGTGACTTCGTCGAGTCCGACGTGCGTGCCGTCGATGACTTTGGGGAAGAAGCGGATCAGCTTCGTCCGGGATTCCGACTTGACCATGGTGAGGTCGAGCAGGCCATCGGTGCGGTCGGCGTTCGGACAGACCAGCATCCCGCCGCCGTAGCTGCGGGTGTTGCCAAAGGCCGTCATCGTGAGATCGGTTTCGATCTCCTGCTTTCCGTCGAGCATCAGGCGGAACGGCAGCAACCGCAGCTGCGACAGCTCGGCGAGCATCGCTACGTAATACCGGGCCTTTCCGTGTGGCCAGCTCATCCGATTGGCCCGATCGGTCACCAGTGAATCGAATCCTGTTGCCGCCACCGTGCCGAACCACTTCGTGTACCCCGTGCGGTCCTTGATGCGGCCCAAGTCAATGGTTTCTGACCAGCCGTCCACCACGATGTCCGCGGCTGCCTCGGGATCCTTTGTGGGAATGCCGAACTCGCGAGCGTGATCGTTGCCGGTGCCTGCCGGGATGATCCCCAGCGGGACATCGCTGCCCGCCAACACCTGCAGCGCGTTGGTGATGACGCCGTCGCCGCCGGTGACGACGACCGCGTCGGTACCCTTTTCCACTGCGGCCGCCAGCAGATAGCGGGCGTCTTCGGCGTTTTCACCCACGATCTCGATGACTTCCACACCGCGGTGGTGCAACCGCGCGATCGCACGTTGCGCTGCCTCGACCGCGGCACCGTGTCCCGACAGGGGATTGGTCAAGGCGGTGACCTTCGTGATCTCGCGCTGGCCCGTCCGTCCGGTAGCCGGATTTTCTCTGGTCACGGAATCAGCTTGCCGGGGTTGAGAATTCCGGCAGGATCCAGTGTCGCCTTGACCGCACGCAGCACCTGCACGCCCAGGTCGCCGATCTCGTCGCGCATCCAGGCGCGGTGGTCGGCGCCGACCGCGTGATGGTGGGTGATGGTTCCGCCGGTGGCCATGATCGCGTCACAGGCGGCCTTCTTGGCTGCCCACCACTGCTCGAGTGCGTTGCCGCGCTGGCCGGCGACCACGGTGAAGTACAGGGACGCACCGGTCGGGTAGACGTGCGAGACATGGCACATCACCAACGCAGGAGTTCCGGATTCGGCCAACGAGGTGGTCAGCGCCTCGGTGACGGCGGCCTTGAGCGCGCCGATGTTGGACCAATGGGTCGCGGTCTCCAGCGTCTCGCACAATGCGCCGGCGGCCAGCAACGAGTCGCGGAGATAGGGCGCGCTGAATCTGCCGTGCTCCCAGGTCTTTGCGGGCCCTTCGCCCAGGGACCTACCGCCGTGCGCCTCGAGTAGCGCGCGGGTCTCGGCGTGCCTGCTCTCGGTGTGTTCCTTGGTGCCCTCGAATACCGTCAGGCCCAAACATCCACCGGCGCTTTGCTCTTCGCCGATCGTCTCGTGGGTTGCCAGATTGACACCGCTCTCGACCTCGTCGGAAAGCCGCACGACGGTGGGGCCGGTACCGGCCTGGGTCACCGCACGCAGGGCCGCGGCCCCGGTCGCGAAGTCGGGGAAAGACCACGCCTCATAGCTCGTCGTCTCCGGAACCGGGTGCACGCGAAGCCGCACCTTGGTGATGACGCCCAAGGTTCCTTCCGAGCCGATCGCCACCTGGCGCAGGTCTGGACCGGCCGCAGACGCCGCGACCCGGCCTAGGTCCCACACGCCGACCGGCGTGACCATGGTGAGCCCGATGATCATCTCGTTGAACCGGCCGTAGCCGGCGGAGTCTTGGCCCGACGAGCGGGTGGCCGCGAAGCCGCCGATGGTGGCGTACTCGAAGCTCTGCGGGAAGTGGCCAAGCGAGAAGCCCTGTTCACCGAGTAGGCGTTCGGCTTCCGGTCCGGTGACGCCGCCGCCGAGTTCGGCGATGCCCGAATCCTTGTCCAGGGAATGTAATTGGTCGAAACGACGCAGATCGAGCGAGATCACCGCGTTGAACTGGCCACGAGTGGGATCCAGCCCGCCGGTGACGTTGGTGCCGCCGCCGAAGGGGACCACCGCGATGCCGTGATCGGAGCAGTAGCGCAGAATCTCGGCGACCGTCTCGTCGTCACCGGGCAACAGCACGGCGTCGGGCGCATCCTGGACGCCTCGGTCCTTGCGGCGCAGCATGTCGGGAGTGGACTTGCCGCCGGCCCGCAGCACCCTGTCGCGGTCCGCGGTGCGGAAGAACTCGGTGCCGACGATCTTGGTCAGACCCTCCTGATCGGCTTCTGACAATGTCGACGGACGCAGTTGCACCTGGTCGATCTGAAGCTCGTCTTCATCCGAATCTTCAAGTCCGACAACCTGCTTGAGCAGAGTACGGATTCCGTCGGACAACGGCTTGGCGGCGGCCGGGTCGCCCCACGCGTTCCATTTCATTGGCGGAAGGTATTCATCAGGATGCGTCATGCGTTACAGTATTACATATGCTGTCAATGAGTAATGAACCATCTTCGGATACCGGGGATCGCATACTTGCTGCGGCGGCGAGTTGTGTGGTGGATTACGGCGCCGACCGGGTGACGCTGGCTGAGATCGCTCGTCGCGCGGGCGTGAGTCGCCCGACGATCTATCGGAGATGGCCGGACACGCAATCGATCATGTCGACCCTGTTGACCAACCACGTCACCGACGCGATGCGCGACGCGCCCTTCGACGGAAACGATCGAGAGGCGCTGGTGCGACAGATAGTTGCGGTGGCCAATCGGTTGCGCGACGACGATCTGATCAGGTCGGTGATGCATTCGGAATTGGCCCGCGTCTACATCACCGAGCGCCTCGGGGCGAGCCAACTGATCCTGATCGAAGGGCTGGTAGCCCGGCTGGAGGAGGCGCAAAAGTCGGGCAGCGTACGGGCCGGTGACCCCCGTCAACTCGCCACCATGGTTCTGCTGATTGCGCAGTCGACAATTCAGTCCGCCGACATCGTCAAACCGATCCTCGACGACGAGGCGCTCGCCACCCAACTCTCCTACTCGCTGAACGGATACCTGTCCTGATGGACCACTCCACGACTCTCAACGCCGCGCGACGCACCGCCGACCTGCAGGCGCTGGCCGACGGTGAACCGCTGGACGTCATCGTGATCGGCGGCGGCATCACCGGCGCCGGCATCGCGCTGGACGCCGCGTCTCGAGGCTTGCGTACGGCTCTGGTGGAGAAACACGACCTGGCCTTCGGTACCAGTCGGTGGAGTTCCAAACTGGTGCACGGCGGGCTGCGCTACCTGGCCAGCGGCAATGTCGGTATCGCCCGGCGCAGTGCCATCGAACGCGGAATCCTGATGCAGCGCAACGCACCTCACCTCGTCTCTGCAATGCCGCAATTGGTTCCGTTGTTGCCGTCGATGAACCACGTCAAGCGTGGGTTGGTGCGCGTCGGATTTCTGGCCGGCGACGCGTTGCGGGTGATGGCGGGCACGTCGTCTTCGACGTTGCCGCGGTCCCGTTGGATTTCGGCGCGTCGGGTGGTGGAGATGGCGCCGACCGTTCAGCGCGAAGGTCTGGCAGGTGGCTTTTTGAATTACGACGGGCAGCTGATCGACGACGCGCGGTTGGTGACGGCAGTTGCGCGTACCGCTGCTCAACACGGCGCGCGGATCCTCACCTACGTCGCCGCATCGGAGGCGACCGCCAATTCGGTGCGATTGACCGACCAGCGCAGCGGCGAGTCATTCGACGTGAAGGCCGGCGCGGTCATCAGCGCCGCGGGAGTGTGGGGCGGGGACATCGACCCGGCGCTGAAGTTGCGGCCAAGCCGCGGAACGCATTTGGTTTTCGATGCCAGCGCATTCGGCAATCCGACTGCGGCGCTGACCATTCCGATTCCGGGTGAGCTCAACAGGTTTGTCTTCGCCATGCCTGAACAACTCGGCCGGATCTACCTCGGACTGACCGACGAGGACGCGCCCGGCCCGATTCCCGATGTGCCGGAACCATCTTCGGAAGAGATCTCGTTCCTGCTCGACACGGTGAATACCGCGCTGGGAACCACCGTGGCGGCCTCAGACGTGATCGGCTCCTATGCCGGGTTGCGGCCGCTGATCGACACGGGTGAGGGCCGTACCGCTGATGTGTCACGCGACCACGCGATCTTCGAGTCACCGACGGGCGTGATCAGCGTGGTGGGTGGCAAGCTCACCGAATACCGTTACATGGCAGAGGATGTACTGAACCGAGCCATCGAGGTACGAAGTCTGCACGCCGCGGACTGCCGTACCCGCAATCTGCCGCTGATCGGGGCGGCGGCGAATCCAGGACCCGCCGCCGGACCGGGTGCCGGCTTGCCGGATTCCCTGGTGGCGCGCTACGGCGCCGAGGCGTCGACGGTCGTTGCCTCCGCCACGTGTGAGCGGCCGACCGACCAGGTCGCCGATGGCATCGACGTGACCCGGGCCGAGTTCGAGTACGCCGTCACCCATGAGGGCGCACTGGATGTCGGCGACATACTCGATCGCCGCACCCGCATCGGCCTGGTGGCGCGGGACCGCGAGCGGGTGGTCAGCGTGGCCGAGGAGTTCCTCGCGGGGGTCTAGTCGGGTTGGGTGAGCAGACGCAAACTCGCACAATTTCGAGCGAAATCGTGCGAGTTTGCGTCTGCTCGCGGGGGCGTGGTTATCGGGTGCGGTTCATGTGATGGGCGATCCGTTGAGCCAGGCGTGCGGGTTCACGCCGGACGTCGTAAACCACGATCGGGATAACTATCCATCCGAGTTCTTGGATGGCCGCCAACCGTGCTTTGTCGCGAAGCATCTCGTCGCGCCCAGCATGCCATTGGATGCTCTCGTATTCTGCGACCAGACGAAATTCAGGCCACGCGAAGTCGACGCGGTACACGGTGCCGTCCGGGCAGCAGATCGGATACTGGAGTTCGGGAGTCGGAAGCCCGTTATCGATCATGACAAGTCGCGCTTCGCTCTCCATTGCAGATTCCGCAAGCGCATCTGCAAAAGGTAGAAGGTCACGCACTGCGACGATGCCGCGACGGCCACGCTGTTCGGCGACGGCACATTCAATTTCGTTGCGGTTGCACTGCATTGAATGCAGGGCCGCGTCAAGGGTGGCGAGCGCCCGCGGACGGCGCAACTGCCGTGCAACCTCGACCGCTGTCCAAGCGGGTGCTGTGGCGAGCCGTTCCTGGACCACCTGTAGCCGAGCTCCGACACGTTGGTGCACCAACAAGCCGGTTGTGGGGCGCATACGAACGCCGGGGTCAAGTACGTGAATGGCAGAAGTGTTCTCAGTGTCGAACCCATACAGCGCGGCGGCCGTTCCCAGGCACGCAACAGCCTTCTGGCCCATGAAGGAATCGAGAGCAGCCAAGCGGCCCAACAGATCTGGCTGCTCTGCTGCGTACACGCCGTGCCACACGCGGACCAGGGCGCCGGCCTTGACTTGGACGTCGAGCTGCTGGCGAGTCATGACAGTCAGCAGCTGCGCGGTGGTGGCAAATCCGCCGGCTTGCTCTAGCAGCGTGGTGGCATCGGCATGCACTGCGAAAGCATCTACTGACCGATCCGACGAGGCTAATCAGTGCTGGGGATAAGTGGTGAGCAGACGCAAACTCGCACGTTTCGATGTTGAAACGTGCGAGTTTGCGTCTGCTCGCGGTAAGGGGGTGACCCTTACAGCGGGATGTTCTTGTGGCGGCCGCGACGGGCGGGCGCCTGAGCCAACGCTTCGGTCAGCTTGCTGCGGGTGTGCGCAGGGTCGATCTTCTCGTCGACCACACCGATCTCGATGGCGCTGTCCACGCCACCGGCGATGCGCTCGTGCTCGGCGGCGAGCTCCTCGTGCAGCGCCTCGCGCTCATGCTCGGGCGCGGCGGCCAGCTTGCGCTTGTGCAGGATGCCGACGGCCGCTTTGGCGCCCATCACCGCAACCTCGGCGTCCGGCCAGGCGAACACTTTGGTCGCATTCAGCGAGCGGGAGTTCATCGCAATGTAGGCCCCGCCGTAAATCTTTCGCGTCACCAGCGTCACCCGGGGCACGCTGCATTCACCGAATGCGTGCAGCAGCTTGGCGCCGCGCCGCACCACACCGCCCCACTCCTGGTCGACACCCGGCAGGTAGCCGGGCACGTCGACGACGACCACCAGCGGGATCCCGAACGCGTCGCACAGGCGCACGAAACGCGCTGACTTCTCGGCACTTTCGGAGTTCAGGCAACCGCCCAGCCGCAGTGGGTTGTTGGCGATCACGCCGACCGTGCGACCGGACAACCGGCCAAGCCCGACCACCATCGACGGCGCCCACTTGGCCTGGAACTCGTCGAACGGGGTGTCCCCGTCCAGGATCGCTTCGACGATCGGGTGCACGTCGTAGGCACGACGTGCGGATTCGGGCAGCAGCGCCCGGATGTCGGTGTCGCCGGCTTCGGCCTTGCTGCGGTCGAAATGACCTTGCTGGCAGAACAATCCGACCAGACGGCGGCTGCGCTCATAGGCGTCGAGTTCGTCGTCGGCGACGATGTGGCACACGCCGGACTTCTTGTGATGGGTCTCCGGGCCACCGAGCGACGCCATGTCGACGTCCTCGCCGGTGACGCTGCGGACGACGTCCGGTCCGGTGACGAACACCCGACCCTCCGGCGCCATGATGACAACGTCGGTCAGCGCCGGTCCGTAGGCGGCGCCGCCGGCGGCGAAGCCGACGACCACCGATATCTGCGGGATGTAGCCGGACGCGCGGATCATTGCCTCGAACACCGTGCCGACCGCGTGCAACGCCCGAACGCCCTCGGCGAGCCGAGCGCCGCCGGAGTGCCAGATGCCCACGATCGGGCTCTGCTCCTCGATGGCGGTGTCGTAGGCGTTGACGATGTGCTGGCAGCCTTCAGTGCCCATGGCGCCACCCATGACGGTGCCGTCTGTGCAGAAAGCGATGGTCCGCACGCCGTTAACGGTGCCCGACGCAGCGAGCACTCCGGAGCGGTCACGCTCGTGCAGCAATGCCAGGCTGTCGTTGTCGAAAAAGTTGCTCAGGCGCAGTAGCGGATCGCGGGGGTCGAGCGACTCGCCAACCGCCTCAGGGGCCATGATTGTCATCGCAGATCTCCTTGTTCGGCAGTGATGCTCTGGGTTTATCCGACGGTTCTTGGGTTTCTCTTGCGTTTTCCTAGTACCGCCCAAAGGCGATGGCCACGTTGTGGCCGCCGAAACCGAATGAGTTGTTGATCGCGTAGTCGTATTTGCCAGGTCGCGGCTTGCCTGCCACCACATCCAGGTCGATTTCTGGATCGAGGTTCACCAGGTTAAGTGTCGGCGGGACGATCTGGTCCCGCAACGCGAGCACGGTCAGGATCGACTCCAACGCACCGACCGCACCGACGGAGTGGCCGAGCGCAGATTTCGGGGCGTACACCGCGGGGCGGTGACTGCCCATCGCGTTGTTGATCGCCCTGCCTTCCGCCACGTCACCAACCTGGGTGCCGGTGGCGTGGGCATTGACGTGGTCGATGTCAGTGGGGGTCAGACCCGCCAGCTGGATTGCCCGCGAGATCGCGTGCCCCGCGCGGACACCGTTGGGGTCGGGCGCCACCATGTGGAAGCCGTCCGAGGTGATGCTTGCTCCCATGATCCGCGCGATGATGTTCGCGCCACGGGCCTTCGCGTGCTCCTCGGTTTCGATCACCATCAGAGCGGCAGCCTCGCCGAACACGAAGCCGTCGCGGTCCTTGTCGAACGGACGACACGCACCGGCGGGGTCATCGTTGTTGGTGGACATCACGATTCGCATATTGGCGAACCCGGCGATGGGCACCGCCTCAATCTTTGTCTCGACGCCGCCGCAGATCGCGATGTCGGCCTCGCCGAGCACGATTTGCTGCCACGCGTGAGCGACACCCTCGGCGCCAGAAGCGCACGCCGAGATCGGTGTGATGACACCGGCCTTGGCGTGGCGTTCCAGACCGACTGCCGCGGCAGCGCCGTTGGGCATGTACTTCTGCACGGTGAGCGGGGAGATCGCTCGGAAACCCTTCGCGCGCATGGCGTCGTAGTTGAAGACGAGTTCTTCGGCTGAGCCGAGGCCGGTCCCGATGGACACCATCAACCGATTGGTGTCCACCTCGGGCGAACCGGCGTTCTCCCACACCCGCCGGCCCATAATCGTGGACATCCGCTGCAGGTAGCCCGTCCGACGCAACTCGACTCGCGTGAGATGGTGGTCGAACTCCTCCAACAGGTGACCGCCGATGTGGACCGGCAGGCCGAACTCCTCCACAAACGGGTCATCGAGCGTGCGGATCCCGGACTGGCCGTCGAGCAACAACTTGAAGGTGTTGTCGGCGTCGGTTGCCAGCGCGGTCGTCGCGGCGATGCCGGTGACGACCACATTCGGGAATGCTTTCCCGGTAACCAACTCTGTCATGGCGTTTACGAACATTCCTTCCGTACGTCGTGGTGATCGCGAGGCCGGCAATGCCGGTCGAAGCGGGTCACCACCGTCTAGCCTCAGTAACGCCCGAAGGCGAGTGCCACATTGTGGCCGCCGAACCCGAACGAGTTGTTGATCGCGTAGTTGAACTCGCCATAGCGAGGCTCACCAGAGACAACATCAAGTTCGATCTCAGGGTCCGGGGTCTCGTAATTAAGCGTCGGTGGAATGACTCCGTCCCGAAGGGCCAGCACCGTTAGAGCAGATTCGAGCGCGCCCACCGCACCGATGGAGTGGCCAAGCGCCGACTTCGGTGCGTAGACCGCGGCACCCTCGCAACCAGCGACCCGAAGGGCGTTGGCCTCGGCAGCGTCGCCGATGGGTGTCGCCGTTCCGTGAGCGTTGACGTGGTCAATGTCCTTGGGGGACAAGCCCGCCAGCTCCATTGCCCGAAGCATCGCCCGACCGGCACGTGCGCCGTCGGCCGCGGGCGCCACCATGTGGAAGGCGTCCGAGGTGATACCGGCGCCCATCAACCTGGCCAGCGGCTTGGCGCCGCGTGCCTTGGCGTGCTCCTCGGTCTCGATGATCATGAGCGACCCGGCCTCGCCGAACACGAAGCCGTCACGGTCCTTATCGAACGGTCGCGACGCGCGCTCTGGCTCGTCGTTGCGAGTCGACATGGCCCGCATCATCGAGAACGCCGCGATGGGCAGCGCCTCGATGGGGCCCTCAACGCCACCGCAAACGGCAAAGTCTGCATCACCCATGACGATCTGACGCCACGCGTGAGCGATGGCCTCAGAGCCCGAGGAACAGGCCGACACCGGGGTGATAACCCCGGCGCGGGCGCCGAGTTGCAGACCCACGACCGCCGCGGCGCCGTTGGGCATGATCATCTGAACGGCGAGCGGCGACACCTTGCGGGGGCCGCCCTCGTTCATCAGGTCGTAGCTCTCCACGATCCGCTCGGCGCCACCGAGTCCGGTGCCGACGACAACAGAGAACCGGTCGGGATCGACCTCGGGGGCGCCAGCGTTCTCCCACAACTGCGTGCTGAGCCACTTGCTCATCCGCTGGACATAGGACATGCGGCGCATGTCGAGCCTGCCCATGTGGTCGTCGAACGCCTCCTTGAGGTGCCCGCCGATTCGGACGGGCAGATCCCACTTGGTGACGAAGTCGTCTTCGAGCACACGGATGCCGCTTTCGCCGGCTAACAAGCCCTTCCACGTGCTCTCGATGTCCGGCGCGAGCGATGTCGTCGCCGCGACGGCAGTTACCACAACGCTGGGGTAACCGCCATTAGCAGTGGAAGGCTTGGTCACTTGCTTTCCAGCCTCGACTGAACGTTGGCAGCGGCCTCGGGGTTCTCGGTGACGAGCTTGGAGCGCAGTGCCTCAGCAGCCTCGGGGTTCTCTTCCTCGAGCTTCTGGATGTAGGAGACGACGTCGCCGACGGTACGCAGACCAGCGAGGTCCTCGTCCGGGATCTTCACGCCGTACTTGTCCTCGGTCTGAACGGCGATCTCAACCATCGACAGCGAGTCGATGTCCAGGTCGTCAACGAACGACTTCTCCGGGGTGACCTCGGACGGCTCGATACCGGTGACCTCTTCGATGATTTCGGCGATACCGGCGATGATTTCTTCTTGACTGACGGCCACAGTATTTCCCTTCATAACATGTTGTGTACAAACCGATTTGACGTACTTTTAGTGATTCCGGCTCGAGTTGCAGTTAAAGACTGGCCAGCTCGTCCAGATCTGCGGGTGACTTGACGGCGCGCGTCGGAACCCCCCGAAGTTCGCGTTTGGCGATACCGGTGAGTGTGCCCGCGGGCGGGAACTCCACGATCGCCTCGATGTTGTGCTCACGCAGCGTCGCGGTGCACAGATCCCAGCGCACCGGCCGGGTCAGCTGAGAAACCAGGGACTCCATCGCCGCGGCGGCGGAAGTCACCGGCTTGCCGTCGAAATTCGACAACAGGGTTGCGGTGGGCTCGGCGGTCGCGATACCGGCTGCCGCTGCGGAGTAGCCGGCCAGCGCGGGAGCCATGAACTCGGTGTGGAAAGCACCGGCCACACCCAATGCGCGAACGCGGGCCCGGGCGGGCGGGTCCTCGGCGAGCTTTTCCAACGCGGTCAACCGGCCCGCGGCGACAATCTGGCCGGCGGCGTTGCGGTTGGCGGGCACCAGGTCGAGTTGCTCGAGGCGGTTCAGCACCTCGGCCTCTTCTCCACCGAGCAGCGCGGACATGCCGGTGGGCTCGGCGGCGCAGGCCTTGGCCATCTCGGCACCACGGGTGGCGGCCAGCATGACGGCGTCATCGCTGCCGAGCACGCCGGCGATTGCGTAGGCCGCGATCTCGCCGACGGAGTGCCCGGCCACGATTACCTCGCGTCCTGACAACAAGCCCCTCTTGGTCAACTCCTGGTGGGCGAGCAAGGTGGCAGCGACGATCAACGGCTGGGCGATCGCGGTGTCGGTGATCTCTTCGATCGATGCGGTGGTACCCAGTCGTGCCAAGTCCAGGCCGCTAGCCTGAGACCATGCGGCGATCTGGTCTGCCGCGCCGGGCAGTTCCAGCCACGGCGACAGCATTCCTTCGCTCTGGGAACCCTGTCCGGGCGCAAGCAATGCAATCACGTGTCTAAGAGAACACTGTGAAGACGGGTTTGCGGGGTGTAACAGATTATGAACCTCGTCTTAAGTTTTTGTAGACTTCCTACAAAACAGCTCCGTAAGCTACATGTTTGAGATCCGGCCGCGATCTGTCATATAAATCACTATCGCCCCGACGGGCCTACCGTACCGCCTCTGACCGGCAGCGGAAGCCCTGAGACCTGATTGTTGCCGACCCCTGAAGGGTGTGTCGGGTAGTTGAGTTGACCCACCGTCGCCGCCACTCGCAGCACATACGCGTCCCGCGGCTCGGTGGGGTCACGCCCGGTGAACTCGGCGATCCGCTTCAGCCGGTACCGCACGGTGTTTGGATGAACGAACAACTTCCTGGCACAAGCCTCAATCGCGCCGCCAGAGTCTAAGAAAGCATTTAAGGTTTCGAGCAGTGTGGGACCCGCATCCGCGAGTGGCTGCATGACATCGGTGTGCAGCGCCACGATCGCCGAGGCGTCGCCCATCAGGGCCCGTTCCGGGAGTAGTTCCCTGGCCTGAACCGGTCGCGGAGCGCCACGCCAGCCTGCCACCGCGTTCATCCCGGAGATCGCCTCGCTGGCGCTGTGATAGGCCGCGCTCAGCATGGGCGCCGTGGGGCCGATGACCACTGGATTGTCGGCAAATGCCCCCAGGATGTCCTTCAAGAATTTGTCGGTCGGTGACAGCTGGCCGGAGACGATGGCCACCAACCAGGTGCCGTGCACGTCGGTCAGGGCCGCCCTGCCGTGCCGGGCGGCGATGTCGCGGACGACCTGACTGGCCCGCTCGCTGCTGTTCTCGGTGGCCTCGCCGTCGCGGTTGGGCGCCGGGGTGCCCACCACGACCGTTGCCGGCGCGGTGGTGTCCCAGTTCAGCGCGGCCGCCCTGGACAGCAGTTCCGGACCGGTGTCGCCGCGGACGACGGCGTCGACGACGCTGGCCTCCATCCGGCTGTCCCAGGCGCCTCGGGCCTCCGCGGCATCGGCGTAGGCGGTGGCGGCAGTGAACGCCAGGTCGCGGCTGTACTTCAAGATGCCCACTGTCAGCGCGGTCAGCTGCTCTTCGGAGCGCGCCAGCAGCGGCACCACCTCTTCGAAGTACTCCATGGTGGTCCGGACCATGTCCACGGTGTGGCGCAGCGCGATGCGTCGCGTCAGGTCCTGGGGCACCAGCTCGAAAGCCTGCGCGGTGTAGCTGACATTGCTGTGGGGGTCCTGCATCCACTCGACGAAGTTGACCACCGCTGTCTGCACCACCAGCGCCACGCTGGCGCGCTGGGAGGCTTCCAGGTCACCGAAGAACGGCAGCCGTTCCTGCATCGCCGAGACGGCCTCGGTGGAAAGTCGGCCCGAATACTGCTTCAGCCGCCGCAGCAGCGAGTCGGGCACGGCGTCGAGCATCTCGAGTGGAGATTTGAGACGCGCCAGCTGCGCCTTGTTGTCGGTCACTCCTAAAAGCTACGCCCAATTTCTGGAAGGTTCTTCCAAAGGGAGCGGCGCGATTGTGAGCCAGCTTCACGTTCGGTGCCGAGCGTGAAACCAGCTTCACGTTCGGTGCAAGGCAGGCAGTGTCAGGCCACGCCGGGGTCGGAGGTCTGCTCCGGTGCGGCCTGGACGTCGTCGATCTTCAACTCGCGCGCTGCCGCGACGGCCACCGAAGGGTCGATCTCACCGTCGCGGGCCAGCGCCTCGAGCACCGCGACGACCAGCGATTCGGCGTCGGTGTTGAAGTAGCGCCGCGCGGCGGGCCGGGTGTCGGAGAAGCCGAAGCCGTCGGTACCCAGCGTGACGTAGGTGTTCGGCACCCACGGCCGGATCTGCTCGGGAACCGCGCGCATCCAGTCCGACACCGCGACCACCGGGCCACTGGTGTCTTTGAGGACCGTCGTGATGTACGGCTCGCCCGGCGTCTCGTCCGGGTGGCGCAGCCTCTCCCTCTCGATGGCCACACCGTCGCGGTTCAGTTCGCCCCAACTGGTCACCGACCACACGTCCGCGGACACGTCCCAGGTTTCTGCCAGCATGTCGGCTGCCTTGAGCGCCGAGGGCATCGAGACCCCGGAGACCAGGATCTGCGCCGTATTGGATCGCTTCTGCTTGGCCACCCGGTAGCGATAGATGCCGCGCAGCAGGCCCTCGGGGTCGAAGTTCTCCGGCTCCGGCGGCTGGCGGTAGGGCTCGTTGTAGAGGGTGATGTAGAAGTAGATGTTCTCCGGGTTCTTCCCGAACATCCGCTCCAGGCCGCTTTCGATGATGTACGCGACTTCGTAGGCGAACGACGGATCGTAGGACACCACTGCCGGATTGGTGGCCGCCAACAGCAACGAATGCCCGTCGGCGTGCTGCAGGCCCTCACCGACCAGCGTGGTCCGGCCGGCGGTGGCGCCCAGCACGAAGCCGCGGGCCATCTGGTCGGCCGCGGCCCACAAGCTGTCGCCGGTGCGCTGGAACCCGAACATCGAATAGAAGATGTAGAGCGGGATCATCGGCTCGTTGTGGGTGGAATACGACGTGCCGACCGCGGTGAACGAACCCATCGACCCGGCCTCGTTGATGCCCTCGTGCAGGATCTGCCCGATTGCGCTTTCCTTGTACGCCAGCATCAACTCGGCGTCGACAGCGGTGTACAGCTGCCCGTTGCGGTTGTAGATCTTGAGCGACGGGAACCACGAGTCCATCCCGAAGGTGCGCGCCTCGTCCGGAATGATCGGGACGATCCGCTTGCCGATTTCCTTATCCCTCAGCAGTTCTTTGAAGGTGCGCACCAGCGCCATGGTGGTGGCTACCTCCTGGTTGCCCGACCCCTTCTTCAGCGCCTTGTAGGTGTCGCGGCCGGGTAGCTTCAGCACCTTGGCCTTGGTCCGGCGCTCGGGGAGGAAGCCGCCGAGGGCGCGGCGCCGGTCGAGCAGGTAACGGATCTCCGGGGCGTCCGGCCCGGGGTGGTAGTACGGCGGCAGATAGGGGTCTTCCTCGAGTTGGGCGTCGCTGATCGGAATCCGCATGGCGTCCCGGAAGTGCTTGAGGTCGTCGGCCGCCAGCTTCTTCATCTGGTGCGTTGCGTTGCGGCCCTGGAAGTGGGCGCCCAGCGAGTAGCCCTTGATGGTCTTGGCCAGGATCACCGTCGGCTGGCCCTTGTGGGCGGTCGCGTCGCGGTAGGCGGCATAGACCTTGCGATAGTCGTGCCCGCCACGCTTGAGATTCCAGATCTCGGAGTCGCTCATCTTCTCCACCAGCGCCTTGGTGCGCGGGTCGCGGCCGAAGAAGTGGTCGCGCACATAGGCGCCGTCGTTGGCCTTATAGGTCTGGTAGTCGCCGTCCGGGGTGGTGTTCATCAGGTTGACCAGCGCGCCATCCCGGTCGGCGTGCAGCAGAGCGTCCCACTCGCGGCCCCAGACCACCTTGATGACGTTCCAGCCGGCGCCGCGGAAGAACGACTCCAGCTCCTGGATGATCTTGCCGTTGCCGCGTACCGGGCCGTCGAGGCGTTGCAGGTTGCAGTTGATCACGAAGGTCAGGTTGTCCAGGGCATCGTTGGCGGCTACCTGGATCAGCCCACGGCTCTCCGGCTCGTCCATCTCGCCGTCGCCCAGGAACGCCCAGACGTGCTGGTCGGAGGTGTCCTTGATGCCGCGGTCGTGCAGGTAGTGGTTGAACCGCGCCTGGTAGATGGCGTTCATCGGACCCAGGCCCATCGACACAGTGGGGAATTCCCAGAAGTCCGGCATGAGCCGGGGGTGTGGGTACGACGGCAGGCCGCCGCCGGCGTGGCTGTGTTCCTGGCGGAATCCGTCCAGACGGTCGCTGGTCAACCGGCCTTCAAGGAAGGCGCGCGCGTAGATGCCAGGGGAGGCGTGGCCCTGGATGTAGACGTGGTCGCCGCCGCCAGGGTGTGATTTGCCGCGGAAGAAGTGGTTGAACCCGACCTCATAGAGGGCCGCCGACGACGCATACGTCGAGATGTGGCCGCCGACGCCGACACCGGGTCGCTGCGCGCGGTGCACCATGATGGCCGCGTTCCACCGGATCCAGGTCCGGTAGCGACGTTCGACGTCCTCGTCGCCGGGAAACCACGGTTCCAACTCGGTGGGGATGGTGTTGACGTAGTCGGTCGACGTCAGCGCCGGGATAACGACCCGCTGCTCGCCCGCCCGTTCCAGCATTCTCAGCATCAAATACCGCGCCCGCGCGGGCCCGGAGCGCGCCAGCAACTCGTCGAACGACTCCAGCCACTCCGACGTTTCCTCGGGATCGATGTCAGGCAGATAGGACGCCACACCTTCGCGAATCACCCGAACGCGGTCGGGTTCGCTTGTGCTGCTTTGGGTTCTGGCCAGATCGTTGCGGGAGAACTCAGTGGTCAACGCACTACTCCTGTAGTTGGCAGGGTGGCTCTCAATCGATCGCACCCCTATCGTGCCGCACCGGAGTACCCGGCGGATAGGCGCGGTCCAGTCCATTTGTTGCTTCGACCCGCACTTCTTGGCACACCGAAGTCGGGACTTGTGGGGCAGATGGGATCGCGACCCGGTAACGTCACGCCCGTGCTCATCGGATGGCGTGCCGTCCCTCGCCGGCGCGTGGGGGAGTTTCCCAAGCGCGGTGCCACGGCTCTGGGATGTGTTGCGGTGCTGGTGATGGGAATCGTGGGGTGTACGAAGGTCACCGACGGTATCGCCGGGCCCGACACCAGCGTGGCCCCGGCGTACCGGTCGTCGGTCTCGGCATCGGTGTCGGCATCGTCGGTGACGTCCAGCGTCAAGGAATCGCAGCGTCAGCAATCGCTGACCACCAAGGCAATCCGGACGTCGTGCGACGCGCTGGCGACCACGAGCAAAGAAGCCATCGACAAGGTGAACGCCTTCGTCGCGGCATTCAACGCCGGCAAGAGCACGGCGCCGGCCGAACGTCCCGCGATCGACGCGCTCAATGCCAGCGCCACCGCCGTGGAGAGCAGCTACAGCGACGCCATCCCGGGTCAGATGCGTCAGGCTTTTGACACCTATAACGACGCGGCGCGGCAGGTGGCGAACGCCATCGGCACCCACGCGCCGACGGGCGAATTCAATAAGCGGGTCGATCGGCTCAATGACGCCAAGACCAAAGCACTGAAGTTGTGCATGGGCTGATGAGCAATCTTCGTATGAAGCTGGCTACCGCCTGTGCGACGATAGCGTCAATCGCTACTCGTACGGTTGGTTAAGGGAGGATTCAAGTTGGTCGCGGCGGATCGCGCCTACGCTCGAAAATTGGGCGTTGAACGGGACCAAGTCGTCCAGGAGTGGGGCTGGGACGAGGACACCGACGACGAAATCCGGGGGGACGTCGAGGATGCCTGCGGCAGCGAGCTTCTCGACGAGGATACCGATGAGGTAGTCGACGTGGTGCTGCTGTGGTGGCGCGACGGCGACGGGGACCTGGTCGACACGTTGATGGACGCGATTACCCCGCTCGCCGAGGACGGCGTGATCTGGGTGTTGACGCCAAAGACCGGTCGGCGAGGGCATGTGGCGCCGGCCGATATCGCCGAGGCGGCCCCCACTGCGGGGCTGATGCCCACGTCGTCGGTGAATTTGGGCAACTGGAGTGCCAGCCGATTGGTTCAGCCGAAGTCGCGGGCCGGGAAGCGCTGATGCTTGACGTCGGAGCTATCGCCCCCGACTTCACGCTGCGAGACCAGAACCAGCAGCCCGTCACGCTCAGCAGCTACCGAGGGGCCAAGAACGTGCTGCTGGTGTTCTTCCCGCTGGCATTTACCGGGATCTGTCAGGGTGAGCTCGACCTGCTGCGTGATCACCTACCGCAGTTCGAGAACGACGACAGCGCGGCGCTGGCCATCTCGGTGGGGCCGCCCCCTACGCACAAGATCTGGGCGACTCAGAGCGGGTTCCTGTTTCCGGTGCTCTCGGACTTCTGGCCGCACGGTGCGGTCAGCCAGGCATACGGAGTGTTCAACGACGCAGTCGGCATCGCGAACCGCGGTACTTTCGTGGTCGATCGGTCCGGAGTCATCCAGTTCGCTGAGATGAAAGGGCCTGGTGAGCCCCGCGATCAGAAGATGTGGGTCGATGCGTTGGCGGCGCTGAAGGCCTGAGCGTTTTGGGTGGTTGGCCTTTCGGCGTGTAACCTGCGCCGGGGCAAAAGGGCGCGTAGCTCAGTGGTAGAGCTCTGGTTTTACACACCAGCGGTCGGCGGTTCGATACCGTCCGCGCCCACCAGTGTTTACGCATGTCAGCGGCATACTGAGTTGATTTGGCTTGAGGGCAACCCCCGTCGTGCCAAGAGTGCGCCAACTAAGTGCCGGGACCCGGCGCAGGTGAACGGAACGCAGGACTTCGTCCCAAACGTATTCGAGCTGACCGGGGCCAAGGAGCGGCTGTGGCCCATCAACGAGCACAGCTGGTTGTCGGGCATCCTCCGACGCATTGACCGAGCCACCTGGCGGGCGCCCTTGCGCTCAAGGAAGCCGGGCGAAGAGAACCCGAAGGCCGCTCTCTCCCGGGGCGGCACCGCATGACACGACTACCGACACTGCGCGTTTGGCGGCCTACCGTGAGATTGGCGGGCTGTAATCAACGCTTCCGTCGGCGGGGGATATCCCGCCGAGAAGCACGTCGCCCGCCGATTCGATGCCAGAGCGTCTTCGTACACGTGGCCGTAGACCCGGAGTGTCATCGCCGGATCGTGGTCCAGCCACTTCGCCGTCGCCGACAACGTGGTGCCGCTGTCGAGCATCCGCCGGCGAGCTCGCTGCTGTGCAGTGGCGGCGGAACGCCTTGGAGCACGGTCTCGGGCCGAATCGGAGAGCCATCCTCATTGATCCCAATGAGGCCTGTGTCGATCCATGTCGGGCCGAACGCCAGTCTTTCGCGCTTCGCTTTGATGCCGGGCTCGCCGAAGGTGCTGAACAGCTCGGAATACCCGGCGCCGTTGGGCGCGCCCGCAGGTAGGCCAGCGCCGCGGCGGAACGGTTTCCGCGCTTGGCGCGCTGGGGGATTCGTTCGCTGTACAGGCGCAGTGTCAGCAACTCGTCGAGGTTCGGGGTGTCGAGGTGCTGCAAGCGGATAGAGCAAAACGCGGGGCTGTGCAAGCCTTATTTCAAGATGGCGGCTAGAGCGTCTTTCACAGCTTGATACGCAGGTTTCGGGTTACCCGCAGCGTCGAGCAGCCCAAAGTTGTCCATGATGTCGTTCAGGTCGGTGCCAGCATCGACCATGTCGTAGAAGAACACCGGTCCGGCCCACGGGGTGGTTTTCTCCCACGCCAGAACTTGAGCCACGGCCGTGGCTTGGTCGGCGGCACTGACTGAGGCGTAGGGCGCTGTGCCAGTGGGCGCGCCGAACTCAGTCAGCCAAACCGGTTTTTGCATGACATCATAAACGGACGTAATCGACTGTAGCCCAGCCACACTGGGTAACTCTGGGAATGTATACGGGTGCAGCGCAACACCATCCAGGTACTTGTTTGCCCCAACCGCGTTGAGCCCCTCCACAAAATCCAATGGCGAGATCTGTCCCGCACTCGATAATCCCCCAGACAACACAAAAGAACTCGGGTCGACGGCTTTGATTGCCTGGTAGCTAAGCTCCAGCAACGTGGCATAACCAGCGACTTCTGGTGTTGGTCCCCAGAACTCGCGAATGTTGGGTTCGTTCCACACTTCCCATGTGCTGATCTTGCCCTGATAGTGGGTGGCCGCTGCGGATGCGAACTCAGCGAATTGAGCCGGATCAGTAGGCGCTCCGTGCATAGTGGGGGTGTTACCCGTGGTAGCCCAGTCTGGGGCGTAGGTGACCAGCCCAACGATCTTGAACCCATACTCCTGCGCCAGATCCACCATCGGGTCGATATAGGACCAGTCCAAGGTGCCCTGCGACCATTCAACAGCCTGCCAGCCGATCTCTATCCGAATCCACGTCATGCCAGCGTCTTTCATCGCCTGCAAGGAAACCGCCGTCCACTGCGTCGGGTCACCAGCCGGGAGTGCCGCACCACCACCGCCGTGATCGACGTGACCTGTGCCGCCTTGCCCGCCTCCGCCCCCGGTGCCGCCGAGGCCGCCTGCGCCGTTGGTATCGCCGTCCCCGCCTGCTCCGCCGGTATCGCCGGGATGGCCCACGGTGCCCGGGGACCCTGGCGCGCCGCCGCCGCCGGCGCCGCCGGTGCCGCCGGTGCCGCCGGTGCCGCCGGTGCCCGCTGCACCCGTGGGCCCGGCGGTCCCCACCATGCCCGCGGCCCCGCCGCTGCCGCCGGGGCCGGCGTCACCGCCGTTGCCGCCGCTGCCACCAATGCCGCCGACTGCATCCACGCCCACACCGGCACCACCCAGGCCGCCGGTGCCGCCCCTGCCGCCGGCCCCCCCAACCCCGCCGGCCCCACCATTGCCGAACAACATCCCGCCGTGGCCGCCGGCACCGCCCGGACCGCCGACACCACCGGCACCACCCTGGCCGCCAGCGCCACCCGCGGTGCTCGCCTGGCCGACCGTGCCGGTTACACCCGCCCCGCCGGCTCCGCCGATCCCGCCCTTCCCGAACAATCCGGCATCACCACCGCGGCCGCCGGCCTGCCCCGGGGCACCAGAGCCGCCGGCACCGCCGTTGCCCCACAAGATCCCGCCCGCCCCGCCGGCCTGCCCGGTGCCGGGCGCCCCGTTGGTGCCGTCACCGATCAGCGGGCGCCCCAGCAGCAGGTTGGTGGGCGCGTTGATCACACCCAGAATCGCGTCCTCGAGCGGCTGCAGCGGCGAGGCATTGGCCGCCTCAGCGGCCGCATATGCGCTGCCCGCGCCGTTCAAGGCCTGCATGAACTGGGCATGAAATGCGGCCGCTCGCGCGTTGAGCGTCTGATACTCCTGGCCGTGGCCGGAGAACAGCGCCGCAATCGCCGCCGACACCTCATCGCCAGCGGCGGACACCAGCGCTGTGGTCGGGGTCGCGGCCGCGGCATGTGCCGCGTTCAGCGACGCTCCGATGCCGGCCATATCCGCGGCCGCGGTGGCCATCAAGTCTGGTGCTGCGATCAGATATGACATCGCTGTCCTCCAGTACGGCCCACGACACATGACTCAGCAGCTAAAGACGACAGCCCGATTGAGGCGGGAGCAAACCACCTTCTGTCAAATGTTCTGACTCAGTTCGGCTGAAATTGAATCGCTCAAAAACTTTCCCATTAGTTAAATACCTGATCCGAGATATTGCTAGTAGTTCTTATCGCATTCAGCGAATTCAAATCGTATAAAAACGCGCTTACTTGCAGATCAAATATCCTGCCGAACGCCAAATGTCGTACTAAAGTCATGTGTTGAGCCCGTCGCGCAGACCTGGAGTACTCGGTACGGAGTCGGTGTCGAGATGCGGGGAGGGGGCGACAAGAGGCCAGCCGTGCGGGCCGGGTGCGCCATCCTGGCCGAAGAGGCCCGCAGCGCCACCGGGGCCGGCGTCGCCACCGGTGCCGCCGGGCGTACCGGTGCCGCCGGCATCGCCATTCCCGCTGATGCCGAAAATGCCTTTCGAGTTGCCGCCGCCGCCACCACCGCCAGTGCCGCCGATATTGGCGGCGAGGTTCGCCCCGCCGGACCCGCCGGTGCCGCCACCGCCGAAGATCACCCGGCCAGCCGCATCTGAACCGGCCTTTCCGCCGTCGCCAACCAGGTGGCCACCCGCACCGCTGGCGCCGCCGGTCCCATCCACCCCGTCCGCGACGTTGCCCGATCAACGGGCGCCCGAACAAGAAATTCGTCGGCGAGTTGATGAAACCGATGAACTGCTGAAACGGCGAGGCAGCAGCCGCCTCCGTCAGCGCGCATACGACCCAGCACCAGCCGACAAGCCGCCAAAAAGCAATTCTGGAACGCTGCTGCTTGCGCACTGACCGCTCGATACTCCACCCATGGGAATCGAACGTTGCCGCAACAGCCGCTGACGCTCATCCCCAGCCGCGGCCAATAGGCCTTTCGTCGGGACCGCAGCAGCCGCATTGGACTTCCACTAGCGACCGATGCCGGTAAGGTCTGAGGCCGCAGCCAACAAAGTCTTAGGCGCTGCGATCAAACTGGGCATCCGAGACCACTCAACTAACTCGGTCACGACTTAAAGAAGTCGGCACGTGGGCCTCGGCGCCATGCCAAACGACTCGGCAAATACGAACGATCGTCGGAATTTCGTTAAGAAGAACAATATATCCATAAACTGCAACATCGACTAAGTGGTTGGCATAACCAGCACGACGATGCTGATCTGGCGCGGCGACGAACCCGGCGTGCGCATATTCAGTGCTGGGTCAATTAACGGCGCCGCGGGTTACCTGCGGGCCGGGCGCGGTGCGATGTCGCGACAAGAGTCGCGCTGCTTGACCCGGTGCTCCGAGTCGGAGCATCGCGGCCAATGCCGTCTCGAGGACCACTTCCTGTTGCACGCGGCTGCCGCCGATCGATGGAAGCCCGGAAAGCGATTCGAGGAGATAGTCGAGCGCGGCGCGCGGCTCACCCGCTGTCAACGCGATGAAGCCTTCACCGATCAGGCGCAACGTAGTTGCCTGTTCGTTGGTCGCGTCGGGAACACTGATCGCGCGGATCGCGGCCGGGTCGTTCGCCGCCGCCAAGAGAAGCAGCGCGTGAAATGCCATGAACGGTGTTTTCGGTGCGTAGGCAAGCGAGCCGACCTCGGCGAGTATCGGCATCGGATCCGGCGGAGTCACCCAGTCCGGGTGCAGGCGCGCCCGCCAGGCAAGTGAACCCGCATCGACCAAACAGCGCACGTCCCTGGAATGGGGCGGCGCGAGAGACGATGCGTACCGGCGCGCCGCCGCAGCGGCATTGCCCATGGCGAGTTCGTGCAGCGCGGCATGCCACTGAAAGTGCGGGACGTAACGCTGCGTGCTGCCGTGACCGGCGATCCATTCCGTTAGCCATTTCAGTCCGGCTCCGTGCGCGTCGCTCTCGTAGTGGACGTGGGACAGTGCGTGCGCGGCGTTGCCGTTGCCCGGGTCGAGGTCGAGCGCGGCATCGGCGAGATCGGCGGCGTCATACCAAAGGCCCTGTTCGGTTCGCCCGTACGCCCGTAACCCCAGATACCAGGGCGCCTCGCCGTGCACGCCGGTGAACCGCTCGACATACTGCCAGGCGTCCGGCAGTGCGCCGCCGACCCCCGCGAACGCAATCGACGGTGCGAGCACCAGCAATGCGACCGGGTCATCCGGCACGCGGTCGAGGTGGTCGATGAGTGCGGCGGTGCCTGCGGCGTTCCCCTTCTCGCACCATGTTGCAATGGCCTCGACGTGGCTGCGGTCCTCTTCGCTGCCATGTGCGAGCGCAACCCGGGCTCGCGCCAGGTGGCCGTTGACTGCGTCGGGACCGCCGGCCCGGTCGGGACGTTCCGTGGCAATCATCGCCAGCGCGACATGCGCACGCGCGTGGTCGGGATCTTCCGCGATCGCGGCGGCGAAAGCTACCGATGCACCGTCCTGGACGGCCAGCAATCGACGCACGCCCTCGGCGTAAGAAGCATTGGCACCGGCCACTTTTGGGGTGGTCGTGATGAGACGGGGTGCCCTCATCGGACGTTCGCACACGTCGTAGGCCAGCAGTTGCGCTGTGGCGGCGGCCTGAGCGCGAATCTCGGGGATCGCCGTGGTCTCCCACTCCTCGCCCTGACGGATCGCCCCAATGCAAATGATGCCCTGGACCACGGCGCCGCCCTCGTCGATGAGGCGGCCGTCGGTATCGAGTCGAACGCCGATGCCGCACGGGTGCATCGACGCGACACCCGAAGCCAGCAGGTTCGCCCACAGGGGGGAGCGTTGCAGGGACCGTCGATCCCACGCGGTCCCGGTGGCGCCAACCACCGCGTCACCGCGCCGACGAACTGATCCCTCGGTGGTCGTCACGACCAGTTCGACCCCATCTCCGCGCAGCGATACATCGGCCACTTCGCCGGCCTCGATGATCAGTTGGCCACTGCCGATCGCGGCATCAATCGCGGTGGCGATCGTCGGTGGCATCCGGTGGCGCAGGACCTCCCACTGCCGCAAGTCCTCGCGCAGGAGACGGCGTTGGTCCTCCCACCCCAGCGAGCGCCACAGCCGAGCGGTGCGTGGCCGCACTGCGTCGATAACTTGTCGCCAGTTCAACCCGGCGTCGCGAGCGTGTGCGAGATCCGCACCGAGTGCGGCACGCAGCTGATCCAGGGTGTTCGCGTCACCGAGCGCATCGAGGTGAGGTAACTCTGTCGGCGCGCCGGTGTCGCGGAATCGACGCGGGAGTGCGCCGTGGCGCGACAACATCGTCACCGTGGCGCCGCGTGCGATCAGATGCAGCGCTACGTCGATGCCCGTGAGTCCAGAACCGATCACCAAGACGCTCTCGGGCCGACGCGCACCAAGAGCCGCGAGCGCGCCGGGTCCCCAGGGATCCACGACGACCTTGCCGTCAGTGCCCGCGGCCAACACCGGAGCGAACGCGCGTTCCAACGAGTCGGGCAGGCCACCCGCGGGGCGCCCAGACGCAAGCACAACGGCGTCGGCCGATAACGAACGTCCGTCGTTCAGCTTCACCTGCGTTGACGCGCCGGGTACCAATCCGACGACCTCGGCGGTCTCGATCCGCACGGCGGCACCCGCCAGTTGCTCCCGCAGGTAGCGGCCGTACGCGAGGCGCGGTGCGAAGCTCTCAGCCGGCGCGACAGCTCGTTCGTCCAGCCAACGACAGAAGTGGTCGGGATCGTCCGGCCAGGCAGACATGCGATGCGCAGGAACGTTCAACAAGTGGGTCGGGTCGTTGGTGCCGTACGCCGCGCCGGTGCCGGGGTGACCGGACGCGTCTATCAGCGTGATTTGAAAGTCTGGTTTGCTCCGGCGCAGATGTGCCGCGGCGAGTACGCCTGCAGCACCACCACCCACGATTGCGACGCGGATCACAGCGGAAGGTTATCTCTTATGGGTCGGCCGTAGTGTCCATATGAGGCGAGCGATCTGTCTTGAAGGAGCCCGATGACCGCACTGGAAGGTCAGAGTTTTCGCGCCGACTCGGTACCGCAGAACTGGGCAGCGCTCGGCGCCTGGCTTGGCGATCGCGGGATGGCGCTCGACGCGGGCGAGCCCCGTCAGTTCGCGAACGGTCTGGCGAACCTGAACTATCTGATCTCGGTCGATGGCCGACCCGTGGTTCTGCGCCGGCCGCCGGGCGGACAACTGGCCGAGGGTGCCAGTGACATGAAGCGCGAGTTTCGGGCACTGAGTCGACTGCATGTGCACTACCGTCGCGCTCCGCAGGCAGTGGCTTTCTGCGAGGACGCCTCGGTACTGGGGAGCCCATTTCAGCTGATCGAATACCGGCCGGGCACCGTAGTGTCCGACACGATTCCCGAACACCTTGCCGGCATCCCCAATGGCCGGCTCGCTGACGAATTCGTGACCGCGCTCGCCGAACTGCACTCGATCGACCTCGACACTCATCCTGAGCTCGGTGACCTCGGGCGTCCCGAGGGATTCATCGCACGACAGATTTCCGGTTGGAACCGGCGGGCGCACAATGCATTCGACGGATCACCGCCGACAGCGGTCGAGCACATCGTGTCCTGGCTGGGCGCCGCAGCGCCAGAGCCGTCGATCAAACCGACTGTGCTGCACAACGATTTCAAGTTCGACAACGTGATCTTTGATGAAACGGGCACGGCCGCCGCCGTGATCGATTGGGACATGTCGACGCTGGGCGATCCACTCTTCGATCTCGGCGTCACGCTGTCCTACTGGGCGCAACCGGACGACGCGGACGTCATTCGCGAACTCCGATTGGCCCCTTCACTGCAGCCGGGCTTCCCGGACCGAAAAGCACTCGCGGCGAGGTACTTTGCCGCCGCAGGGCGCGAAGCGGTGCCGGTGGGCTTCTACCTGGCGCTGGGTCGACTCCGGCTCGCGATCGCATGGCAGCAGATGTTCGTGCTGCATCAACGCGGGGCGCTCGTCGGTCCGCAGTACGCCGCATTCAGCCGCATTGCGACGTCCGTCTTGGCGGTGACGGCCGATTCTCTCTCGACAGAACACTTCTGATATTCCCACTCGGAAGATATTCCCCCTACACACAAAGAAAGAGGATGGCTCCGTGATCGACTTCTCCGTACCCGCGGAACTGACCGCGCTCGGCGAACGGGTCCGCACATTCGTCATCGACGCGATCATCCCCTACGAGCGCGACCCGCGACTCACCCAGCACGGCCCCACCGACGGGTTGCGCCAGGAACTCGTCGAGTTGGCCCGCAACGCAGGCCTGCTGACCCCGCAGGCGTCCACCCGATTCGGCGGCAAGGGCATATCGCATATCGAGCAGTCAGTGATCTACGAGGCCTCCGGGTGGTCCACGCTCGGACCCGTGGCAATGAATTGCGCTGCGCCTGACGAGGGGAACATGTTCCTGCTCGACAAGCTGACCACCGACGAGCAAGCTGAGGTCTTCCTGAAACCCGTTCTCGACGGCCGGGTCCGATCCGTGTTCGCGATGACCGAGCCCGGCGGAGCAGGTTCGGACCCCTCGCAACTGCTCACCGAGGCGCGACGCGACGGCGACTCCTACGTCATCAACGGCCGCAAGTGGCTCATCACCGGCGCAAACGGCGCGGGCACCTGGATCGTCATGGCCAACGTGGTCGACGATGGAGATCTCAGCGGACCAACGTTGTTCCTCGCCAAAGGTGATGACCCCGGATCTGGAGGCATCGTCATCGAGCGGGTGATGAACTCCATGGACCGCAACTATGTCGAAGGACACGGCGTGGTCGTCTTCGACGATCTGCGGGTGCCGGTGGCGAATGTGCTCGGCGAAGTCGGCCAGGCAATGCGCTACGCGCAGATGCGCTTGGCCCCGGCGCGCCTCACGCACGCCATGCGCTGGTTGGGTGCCGCATCACGTGCTCAGCACATCGCCTTGGAGCATGCGAAGACCAGAACGGCGTTCGGCGGCCCGATCATCGACCATCAGGGCGTCGGATTCATGCTGGCGGACAACGAGATTGCGCTCACCCAGTGCCGCCTGGCGATCTGGCACACCGCCTGGGTTCTGGACCAGGGGCACAAAGGGCGGCACGAGAGTTCGATCAGCAAAGCATTCGTGTCTGAGGAGCTGTTCAAGGTCGTCGACCGCTGCATACAGGTCATGGGTGGAATCGGCGTTACCGACGAAACGCCGATCGAGATGATATTCAGGGACATCCGCGGATTCCGTCTCTACGACGGGCCCACGGAGGTCCACAAGTACGCGATCATCCGGCGGATGAACCACGTCGGTTCGGCCGCAGCGCGCGTGCCGGGATCTGAGAACATATGACGGATAATCCCGTCCTTCAGGCCTGACCCCCTATGGTGTGAGTGTGGACCATGCGGGGGAGCGCGGGCCCCGGACCGGGGCTTTGACCGACTGTGAAAGCGAGCAGCTGCATCTATCCGGTCGCATCCAAGCTCATGGCGCGCTGGTTGCCGCCGACCTGCAGGATCGTCGCATTACCTACGTCAGTGCGAACACAACCGAAGTGATCGGGGCGGAGCCGGACCAACTGTTCGATTCCCCGATCACGGCAATCTTCGCCGACGACGAGCAGCCGCGGCTGGAACAGGCCATCGAGCAGAGTGGCCACCGGCCTTCGTCGCCCGATCTCTACGGAGTGCGCCTGGCCGCAGGACCTGACCGCAAGGTCGATGTGATTCTGCATCAGGTAGGCGGGCAGGTAGTCATCGAGATCGAGCGGGCCCAAGGAGACGAGCAGGCCAACGTCGTCCCGGTTCTCTATGCCTCGCAGGCTTTGGGCGAGGCGACGGGTGTCCCCGCGATCGAGGCGGCGGTTGCGAGCGCGGTACGCGCACTGACCGGCTTCGACCGCGTGATGGTCTACCGGTTCCACGAAGACGGACACGGCGAGATCGTCGCGGAAGATCGTCTCCCAGGACTTGTTCGCTACCTCGGGCATCACTTTCCGGCGGGTGACATCCCTCCGCAAGCCCGCCAGATCTACACCCGCAAAGCGTCGCGGTACATCCCGGACGTCGACGAGGGCGACGTCGCCGTCATCGCGTCAACACGCATGGCCGGCAAGAGCCTCGACCTGACCCAGGCCGCGCTGCGCAGTGTTTCCCCCTTCCACATCGAATACATGCGCAACATGAATACGGGAGGGAGCCTTTCGTTCGCCATGGTGGACGGAGACCGGCTGACCAGGCTCGTCTCGTGTTCATCCAGGAATCCGCGAACGCTCTCGCGCTCGCGGCGCAGGTCGTGTGAATTGGTGGTCCTGCAGGCGAAACTCCAACTCGCCTCGGCCGAACAGATCGCCGGGCTCAACGAAGCGGCCAGCCGCGAATCCATCCGGACACGGCTCAAGGCAGCGATGCAGAGCGCGCCCACGATCGCCGAAGGACTTATTTCCGGTTCCGGTGACCTGCTGGAGCTCTGTCATGCCGACGGCGCCGCGGCGGGTGTGGACGGGCAATACCGGTCTATTGGCGCAGTGCCGGCCGAGGACGCCGTGCAACGACTCGCAGGTGAAATCCGCGCGGCGCGGCCCCCGGGTTTGCCCTGGGCTACCGACCGCTTAGAGCTATCGACGACTGACTCTCTCGGTACAGCCGGCTGCTTGTTCGTCGGTCTCGGAGCGGCGAATGACTTCGTGGTCTGGTTCCGCCAAGATCGTGTTCAGCAGCTCCGCTGGTTGGGGGATCCGAGCGCTCAATCGACTGGGTCGATCAATCCGAGGAAGTCTTTCGATACCTGGGTACAGCGAGTCAGCGGTTCCTGTGTGCCCTGGCTGGAAGCTGACCTGCAGGCGGCGCAACTGGTTGCCTACGACGTCGAATCCGCCCAGCTGAGCCGAGCTCAGGCCAAACTGGCACACCTCGGCCTGCACGACTCGCTGACGGGGCTACCGAATCGTCGCCACCTCAGTAGCGTCATCGCCGAGATGCTGGCAGCAGCAACTGCAACGGATCCGTTGGCCGCCATCTTCATTGATCTCGATCGCTTCAAAGAGGTCAACGACGCACACGGACACGACGCGGGCGACCGCGTGTTGCGCGAGGTTGCAAGGCGCATATCGGCGGCGACCCGTGCCTGGGGTGAGGTCCTGATCGGGGCAGATATGCGCCCGCCCGCGATCAGGCTCGGCGGGGACGAGTTCCTGGTGGTACTGCCTGGTGCTGATGAGGAGGGTGCCACCGTGGTGGCTGACCGGGTCCGTCAGTCGCTGCGGGAACCGATTGTGATCAGCCCGGTCCTGGCGCTGACCATCAGTGCCTCGATCGGAGTGGCATTGGCCGCGGAGCCCGAGGAACTGCACCATCTGCTGAGCCGGGCCGATGCGGCCATGTACGAAGACAAGCGGCGCCGCGGCGCCACGTCCCGGCACTAGACGAGACGAATCAAGTTCGGGCCGCCGCTCGTGCAGCCCGGTGCGCTGCCGTGGCCAGGCCGATGTCGTCGACGGCGATGCTGGCGATTTCGGGTGTTTCGTGGGCGGTGATGGCGGCGAGGACGTTGCCGGGCGGGGTTTGGATGGCAGCAGTCACGCCCAGTTCGGGCATCAGCCGCACGGCGTCGAGCCATCGAACGGTATGCCGGACAGCCTGAGCGAGGTCGTCGACTACTTTGTCGGTGGCGTGGGCGAGCCGCCGGCCGGTGGCGTTGGCGAAGTAGGCGCGTCGCTGATCGCCGTGCTGAATCCGACCGAGCGCATCCGCGACAGCTTGCGCGGTGCCGGCCTGCACGGCCCCGTGCGATGCGACGCTGACGTGCAGAATCTCCAGATCGCGGGCGCCGACGCCCGGGGCGTGCCTGCGCAGCGTGTCGAGTGCCGCTCGGGTGCCGCCCACGACAATCTGGTCGGCCGAGTTAATAGCGGCAATCCAGAGCGGGTCGTTCTGGGTCGCCAGCGAGTCGAGCAGTGACCGTACGGATGCCACATCCAGTCCGCGAAGCGCTGCCATGCCCCAGGTGCCGTCAGCGCAGGCGCGTTCCATCTCGTCGCCGCGGACTTTGACCACGCGCAGCGCGTCGCTGAAGGTGATGACTCCGGCGAGAACCGCGGCCGCGAACGCGCCAACGGAGTGCCCGGCCACGAACTCGGCCCGCACGCCATGGTCGTCGACTAGCGCGCGAGCCGTGACGACCCCGGCGACAAGCAGTGCGAGTTGCGCATTGGTGCTCGATTGCAACGAATCCTCGGTGTCGAGCCGGGCCGGAAGGTCTTCGAGGGAATCCAGCACTTCTGTCGCCTCGCGGTGAGCCCGTTCGGCGGCAGGGGTGCCGGGCAGGCCCTCGAGCATGCCGGGGCGCTGGGAACCTTGTCCGGGAAAAAGGATGACGACACTCATCGCTGTGTGCCCGGCGGCTCGGTCATCGCCTGGTCAAGTGCGACAAGCCGCGGGCCGTCGCTGGTCCGCAGCAGGATCTTGTCCGGACGGGACGCGAGTTCGGCCAGCGCGACCGCGCCGGGCGCGATCTCGAGTTGACAGTCCACCAGTGGCTCGGGTACCGGTTCCACTGCTGGCTCAGCGTGTTGCGGACGGCTCGGGAAGCTTTCCTGGTTTTGTGGGCGTCCGTGGATTCGAGCCGGTTGGAGAGGTCATCAGGGCCGGAGCGGGCGCGCGCGACGGCATGCCCGGCGCCCTCGCCGTATTGCAGATCGAGCCACGCCGGCGTCGCGTGCCGGCGGCCGTGCGGGTCGTGGCCCATGTTCGGGGCACCTCCGAACCCGGACAGTCGACCCTCGGTGACCGTTGAGGAGTTCGCCTCGCCGTCCATCTGCAGGGTGGAGCCGATGAACATGTCGATGGCGTACTGCCCCGCGAGCTGGCACAGCACCCGATTCGACCGCAGAGACCCGTCGGCGCCGTTGAAGAAGACGTCGGGCCGGGCCGCGACGTAGTTGTTCATGCCCGATTCGCCGCCGAAGCTGTGCACGGTCTCGACCCAGCCGGACTCGATAGCGGGTATCAGCGTCGGGTGCGGGTTAAGCGCCCAATTCCGGCAGATTTTGCCTTTCAGGCCGAGCTGCTCGCCATAGGTCGGCAGGATCAGTTCTATTGCGGCGGTACTGAACCCGACACCGTGGTTGAGCGAGACGACCTCGTGACGCTCATAGATGCCGCGCAGCGCGAGCATCGCCTGCAGGATCTGCACCGGCCCAATGCCTTTGGGGTCGCGGGTGAACAGTGGCTCGAGGAAGAACGGCCGGTCGGCCTGCACCACCAGGTCCACCCAGTCGCCGGGGATATCGACCCGGGGCAGCTCACCCGGCCCGACGATCTCGTCGGCCTGCACGACGACGATGCCGTCGTGGAAGGCGGCCGCCTCCGCGATGATCGGGGTGTCCTCGGTGTTCGGTCCCGTATACAAATTGCCCTGCTCGTCGGCCGCCGACGCGCACAACAGTGCGACATCGGGCCGCAGGTCGATCACCATCCGTGCGTACAGCTCGACGTAGGTATGCACCGCGCCGATCGAGACGGTGCCGTCCTGAACCAGCTGCGCGATCCGCACGCTCTGCGGTCCGGCGTAGGCGAGGTCGAGTTTGGTGGCGATGCCCTGCTCGAATAGGTCGAGGTGCTCGCTGCGGGACACCGACCCGATCAGCATGTGCAGGTCGTGCAGCTTGGCCGGGTCGCACGCAGCCAACGTCCGGGACAGGAAGTCGGCCTGCTTCTGGTTGTCGCCCTCGAGCGCCACTTTGTCGCCCGGACGGATGAGTGCCTCGAGCACCTGCCCCAGCGCGGCCGGCCTGATCAGCTTGCCGTCCGTGTGCGGGCGAGCTTCGGCCAGACGCTCCCGCTTGTTTGTGCGCCGGGTATCCCAGACGCGATGACCGGGCGATGCCCCGGCCGTCGTCATCCGCACTTCCTGTTGGAGTTCACTGTGCTTTGGTCCACGGGGTACAGCCGTTGGTGATGAACTGCGCCACTGGGGGACCCGAAAGGTTTGCGACGAGCGGCTTTCCCGGCAGCGCACTGTCGCCGAGGAGGAATTTCCCATCCTTGGTCCAGGTACTGAATGAGCAGGAAGGTTGGACGTCGCGGGCGTCGACGTTGGCGTAGTAGACGCCATACGGGAGTCGGTCGGGCACCGAGTACGTACCGGGCCCGTAGGTTTCGTCTGCGCGCGCAGACGGGCAGATTACGCAGCCGGCAACGCACACGGTCATTACAAACGCTCGGAAAGTCAGGGAGACGTTGCAAATGCCGGTTCGCATCAGCCCTCCCATTGACTCATCATTCACCGACCCGCGCGTGCGGTCGACAATCAGACGATAAGTTCTTGGCACGACTTTCGCAGACGCCGGGGTAGCCAGGCGGGTCAGACGGTTTCCATCCGTTGGTCGGCGGTGTAGGAATCAGGGTCATGAGTCAGCAAGAACCCCTGAACATGCCGCTTGAAGAGGCAATGCGCACCCAACGTGCCATCCGTCGGCTCAAGAGTGACCCGGTCGACGACGCCCTCATCCTGCACATACTCGAGTTGGCCATGAAAGCGCCGACCGGTTCGAATGCCCAGAACTGGGAGTTCATCGTTGTCAAGGATCGTGAAGTCGTGGCCAAACTGGGCCGATTGAATCGCTTTGCGCTGAATAAGTTCGGGTCGATTTATAAGCGCGTCCTGGGCAACCGAATCGACGACAAGATGCTGCGCATCGAGAAAGCGGTGCGATGGCAGGCCGATCACTTCGATGACATCCCCGTCGTCGTGGTCGCCTGCCTCAAGGGGGTGATCGCGCCCGCGCCGACCATCGCTGCCAGCAGCGCGTGGGGGTCGATTTATCCCGCGGTGCAGAACCTTCTGCTGGCGGCACGCGCGGCCGGCTTGGGTGCGGCCCTGATCACTTTGCCGTTGTGGAACTCGTTCGCGGCGAAGCGAGCGCTGGGTTTGCCGTGGAACGTGACGCCGTGCGCGGTCATTCCGCTGGGTTGGCCGATCGGCAAGTACGGCCCGACCACGCGCCGGCCGGTCGGGGAGTTCGTGTCGCTCGATCGGTACGGCAACCGGGCGTTCCGGTAGCCATCAGGCGTACCGCGATGGGCTACCGGCTCCATTTTTGGACGTGTTTGGCCCTGGTATGGCACGCTCGTGGGCGTGGGTGACCTTCCTGGTTCGCAGAGCGCGAGCGCAGCACGGCAGACATCGGGACCGCCGGTGCGGTCGCTGTCGTCGGATCAACAGCCGGCGACCAAGGCGGACCTGTACGCCGCCGTCGATGCCATGCGCGCCGACATGCGCGAATTGCTCGATCAGATCAGCACGTTGATCAAGGACTCGACCCAAAAATAGGGTGCCGTTGAGCCCCGTCGCGCCCGGCGTCACTATGAACTGGTGAAGCCGTTTCGCATCGACGTTCGCGATGATGTTCTCGACGATCTGAAATCACGATTGGCGCGCACCCGCTGGCCGGAGGCCGAATGCGTGGACGACTGGAGCCAGGGCATTCCGCTGCGCTATACCCGCGACTTGGCCGCCTACTGGGCCAATGACTACGACTGGCGAGCCCGTGAATCGGCGTTGAATCGGTTCGACCATTTCGTCGACCAGTTCGACGGCCTGGACATTCATTTCATCCATCAGCGGTCGCCGCACGAGAACGCCTTCCCGCTGCTGATCACCCACGGCTGGCCAGGTTCGGTGGTGGAATTTCACAAGGTAATCGAGCCGCTGACCAATCCGACCGCCCACGGCGGCCGCGCCGAAGACGCCTTCCACGTGGTGTGCCCGTCGCTGCCGGGGTACGGCTTCTCCGGAAAGCCGGGCCGCACGGGGTGGGGCGTCCAGAAGATCGCGCTGGTCTGGGAGGAACTGATGCTGAGACTGGGCTACCAGCGCTACGGCGCGCAAGGCGGCGACTGGGGGGCGGCCGTCACCACGCAGATGGGTCGCACCGCCACAAACTGTGCGGCGATCCACCTGAATATGCCGCTCGGGACACCCACGAGAGAGTCGCTGGCCAATCCCACTCCCGAGGAGAAGGAAGCGTTCGCCGCGCTGGCGGAGCACCGGAAGTCGGGTACCGGCTACTCCAAGCAGCAGTCGACCCGGCCGCAGACGGTGGGGTACGGGCTGGTCGATTCGCCGGTGGGCCAACTGGCCTGGATTGTCGAGAAATTCTGGGCGTGGACCGATTGTGACGGCCACCCCGAGAACGTGCTCACTCGAGATGAATTGCTGGACAACGTGATGATGTACTGGGTCACCGAGACGGCCGCATCTTCGGCTCGGTTGTACTGGGAGAGCTTCAAGGTGTGGGGCGACAATTCCCGAGTCGAATTGCCAACGGGTGTAGCGGCTTTCCCGAAGGAAATACTGCAGGCACCCCGGCGCTGGTGCGAGTCGAACTTCAACATCACCCACTGGACCACCATGCCGCGCGGCGGGCACTTTGCCGCCTTCGAACAACCGGAGTTGTTTGTCGAGGACGTCCGCAAATTCTTTGCGACGGTGCGCTGAGACTGGGCTAAACGATGCGCCAGCCGCGGCGTGCGCGAAACCTCATGTCCCACAAGTAAAGCTGATACGTGAGAATCCAGGCCCGGTGCGGAATCACCCGGTCGGCCAGCCGCAGTGCCGAGAGCAGCACGTCAAACCGGCGCTGCTGAGACTCTGACCAGTCCAGCCGCATCATCGCCCGGAACTCCGGCGCCAGGAACCCCGTCGTCGCAAAGAGGTTGAACGGCCCGGCAGCGGCCCGCAACGGCCATGGCAGGAAGGCCATGGCCGCGACCCCGTGCAGATGCTCCCGCACGGGTGGGTCTATTTGCAGGTCGTCCAGGGAGCGCTTCCAGTATTCGTCGAACGCGACCCGGTCCGACGGCCACATGCGTTCGGGCACCTGCAGCGTGGTGCCCAGGCGCTTGCCGTCTTGGTAGACGAGGTCGGCGGCGGCATCATCGAGTGGGCCGTGCAGGAATTCGTGTTGTTCCACGAAGTAGCGGTACAGACAGGCGGCGACCCAGAGTTGCAGCTTGGGATCAAAGGCGTTGTAGGAGACCGGGCTCGACGGTCGCGACCGTACCTGCCGGTGTGCGGTGTCCACCGCGCTGCGGATCAGTTTGCGGTCGGACTCGGTACCGATGGTCGCCACCGCCAGGTACGTCCCAGTGGTGCGGGCCCGCTTGAAGGGGTGCTTGTAGACGTTGCCGCTGTCCACCGGGCTTTCCAGCACGCCGTAGCCGACGCCCGGCAGTGACAACTGCATGATGACGTTCGCGGCCGGCAGCAATGTGGCCGCCGGGTTCAACAGGTCTGCAACCCTGGTTACGGGCCGCTTCATTGCGGTTCGTGCCCCATGTCTTCGAGTACACCATGTGTGAGACGCTGCCGGAGTGTTTGCGTCGACGCGGCAGGATCGGGTTGTCGGCGTGCTAGTCGGCTATCTGGCTGATCTTGCGTTCGGCGACCCGCAACGGGGTCATCCGGTCGCACTGTTCGGGACGGCGGCCGCCAAATTGGAACGGCTCAGCTACCGGGACGCCCGGGCCGCCGGGGTGGTGCACGTGTGTCTGCTGGTCGGCGGGGCCGGCCTGGTCGGCGCGGTGGTGCAGCGCGGCGGTCGGACCTCGACGATTGCCGGTACCGCGCTGGCAACGTGGACGGCGCTGGGCGGAACGTCGCTGGCGCGCACCGGGTCTGAGATGGCCGACCTGCTGGACCGCGGCGATATCGCCGGGGCGCGGCGGTTGTTGCCGTCGTTGTGTGGACGCGACCCGGCCATGTTGGACGAGTCGGGTCTGACGCGCGCGACGCTGGAGTCGGTGGCGGAGAACACCTCCGACGCTCAGGTGGCGCCTCTGCTGTGGGCGGCGGCCGGCGGCGCGCCCGCTGTGCTGGGGTATCGCGCGGTCAACACATTAGACGCGATGGTCGGCTACCGCTCGCCTCGATACCTTCGATTCGGTTGGGCTGCAGCTCGATTGGACGACATTGCAAATTTTGTGGGGGCGCGGGTGACCGCGGTGTTGGTGGTGGTCTGCGCACCGTTGGTCGGTGGATCGGCCGCCGGCGCAGTGCGGGCCTGGCGGCGCGACGCGGGCCGGCATCCCAGCCCGAACGCCGGCGTCGTCGAGGCCGCGTTCGCCGGTGCGCTCGGTGTGCGACTCGGCGGGCCTACCCAGTACCACCATGAGTTGCAGATCCGGCCAACGCTCGGCGACGGCAGGCAGTCCACGGTCGCGGACCTACGCCGGGCGGTCACACTGTCGAGGCTGGTTCAGGCGGCCGCAGTCTTCGTGGTGGCGGTCGCCGGATTTGCCGGTTATCGCCGCCGGCCGTAGCGGTCGGCCAGTTTCTGCTCGACAGTCATCTCGGTGACGGGCTGTTCGCCACCGGCCTCGGCAGAAGCCGGCGGGTCACCCTCGGTCGGCGATGCGGCCACCGGCGCGCGGTCTGCCCTGGCCTGCTTTTCCTGACGGCGAGCCCGGACCTCGGCGTAGATGAAATATCCCAGCGCGATCGGCGCGAGAACGCCGAAGGTAATCCACTGGATGCCGTAGGACAGGAACGGGCCGGCGTCCAGGTGCGGAATCCCGATGACGCCGAGCCCGCCCGGTTGGTCCTCGACCAACTGCAGATACGACCCGGCGAGCGGGACCCCGGTCAGCGCCGCGACCTGCTCGGTGCTGATCGAGTACACCTGCTGATAGCCGTCCCGGGTGAACGGGTCCTTGTTGGGCAGAGTGGGTTCGGAGTCGCGCAACCGCGCGGTGATGGTCACCGTTTGGTCCGGTGCCGCCGGGACCGGCGGCACGTGGGAGCCCTGCTCGGGCCGCACGTAGCCACGGTCGACCAGTACCGTCGGGCCGCCGTCGACGGCGAACGGCGCCAGCACTTCAAACGCCTGATCGCCTTCCACCGGCCGCAGTCGAGCAACCACCCGCACGCCCGGCAGGTAGTGCCCGGTGGCAGTCACCTCGCGCCACTGCGACCCCGTCGCGGACGAATTCTGTTGTGGGAGAAGATCTTTCAACGGAACCGGTGGGGTATTGACGGAATCCGCGATCTGCTGATTTTCCCGCGAGGTCCTGGTGTTCTTGCCCAGCTGCCATGGCGCGAGCACCGTGAAGCATAAATAGGTGAACGCGATGCACACCAGTGCCAGCGCTACCCAGCCCGGTTTCAGCAGGAACGTCAGTCCGTGAAACCGCCTCGGCATCAACCCGATCCGTTCTGCGCGAGTCTCTCGTCGACCCAGTCGTGCAAGCCCGGCAGCGCGGCCTCGATGACGACGAACACGTCCTCGAAGTCACCATGGTCACCGTAGTACGGGTCTTCGACGTCGGGCGTGTGGGCGCCGGACCGGGGGTCGAACGCCCGCAGCATCCGCACCCGGTCGTCCTCGACGCCGAGTTCACGCAGCAGCCGAGCATGGTTGCGTCCCAGGGCTATCACCAGATCCGCCGACAGGTGGTCGTCGTCGAGCTGTGCGGCGCGGTGGGCGGTGGGGTAGCCGTGATCGCGCAGCACCCGTTTGGCGCGTGTGTCGGCGCCCTCGCCGGCATGCCAGTTTCCGGTGCCGGCGCTGGTCACCCGCACGGCACCGCCGAGGCCGCGTTCCTGAATCTGGTGGGCGAACATCTTCTCGGCCATCGGCGACCGGCAGATATTGCCGCTGCACACGAACGTGACATGCAATTCAGGGCCCCTGTCAGACACCGAGAGCCCTCCGCAGTTCGTCGATGTTCGATACATGTGTCACGCCGGTGATACTGACCGATTCCGGGAAATCGCCCCGCCCGTAGCCCCAGCCGACCACGACCGTATCGATGCCGTGCGCGGCGGCCCCGTCGACGTCGTGGCTGCGGTCGCCGACCATCAGAACGCGTTCGGGCATTGGCTGCAGCTGTGCGATCGCATGGGCCAGCACGTCGGTCTTGTTCTTGCGCGAACCGTCGGGACTCGCGCCGGCGATGATCTCGAAGTGGTGGTCCAGAGCGAAATGGGCGAGGATGCGCCGCGCCGTCGGTTCCAACTTGGAGGTGGCGACTGCCAGCCGCACGCCGGCGGCCTGCAGGTCGGCCAGCAGCTCGGCGATGCCGTCGAACAAGCTGTTCATGGCCCAGCCGCGGGCGCCGTACTCGGCCCGGAAGGCCGCGAACGCCTCGTCGGCGCGCCCGTCGAGCCCCATCGCGTGGAAGGTCTCGTCCATCGGCGGGCCGACGATCCGTGCCGCCAGATCACCCTCGGGTACGGCGGCGCCGACGTGGGTGAGCGCGTGGCGAAAGCTCGCCACGATCCCGATCGCCGAATCGGTCAGGGTCCCGTCGAGATCGAAGATCACCAACTGCGGTGCTTCGCCCGCGATCGAACTTGTCACGGTCTCATTGTCGTTGATGGACCTGGTGGCCAAGCACGCTCCCGGGAGTTCGGCCTCTGTGTTTCGTTCGCGAAAGCGCGCACTAGTGTTTATTCGATGGCGGGGCTGGATCAGGGCGGGTCGACGCGCTTCGCGCGGGCGCGCTATCACGGCGATCAAGACGCGCTGCCCGGCATGCTGAATTTCGCCGTGAACGTCCGGCACGCGCGGCCACCGGAGTGGCTGCGAGAGCGATTGGGCGCCCGGCTGACAGACCTAGCCGGCTACCCGGCCGCCGCCGACGTACATGCGGCTCAGGATGCGGTTGCTTCCCGGCATGGCCGATCGCGCGATGAGGTGTTGCCGCTGGCCGGGGCCGCGGAAGGCTTCGCGTTGCTGACCAACCTGCGTCCGCGCAAAGCGGCCATCATCGCACCGTCTTTCACCGAGCCGGAGGCGGTGCTCGATGCGGCCGGAATCCCGGTGCACCATGTCGTTCTGGACCCACCGTTCAGCCTGGACGCTGCGGCCATTCCCGACGACGCGGATCTCGTCGTGGTGGGCAACCCGACCAATCCGACGTCGGTGCTGCACACTCGCGAGCAACTGCTCGCGCTGCGCCGGCCCGGGCGGATCGTGGTGGTCGACGAGGCGTTCGCCGACTCGATTCCCGGCGAGCCGCAGTCACTTGCCGGTGAGTCGCTACCCGACGTGCTGGTGTTGCGAAGTTTGACCAAGACCTGGGCACTTGCCGGTCTACGGGTCGGCTATGCCCTCGGGGACCCACCGGTATTGGCCCGGCTGACCGGCCAACGCGCGCACTGGCCGGTCGGGACCCTGCAGTTGACCGCGATCGAGGCATGCTGCGCCCCGCAAGCGGTCGCCGAGGCGACGGCCGACGCCGCCCGGTTGGTGGCGATGCGCGCACAGCTGGTGACCGCGTTGGAATCGTTGGGTGTCGCGGTGGTCGACGGCCAGGCCCCTTTCGTGCTGTTCACCAGCCCCGATGCGGAGCTGATTCGGCAGCAGTTGCGGAAAGACGGAATCGCGGTGCGACGCTGCGACACGTTTGTCGGCCTGGACGGCAGCTATATCCGCGCGGCGGTGCGTGCCGAGTGGCCACAGTTGATCGAATCGATGACCGAAGCCCTCGCCTGCGTGCACAGCGGGAGTTGCCGATGAGCGCACGGCTAGCCGACGTCATCGAAGTCTTGGACGAGGCATATCCGCCGCGGCTCGCGGAGTCGTGGGACTCGGTCGGCCTGGTGTGCGGCGACCCCGCGGACCTCCTTGATTCGGTCACCATCGCGGTCGACGCGACACCGGCCGTCGTCGACGAGGTGCCTGACGGCGGCCTGTTGCTGGCTCATCATCCGCTGCTGTTGCGGGGCGTCGACACCGTCGACGCCAGCACACCCAAGGGCGCCCTGATCCACCGCTTGATCCGCTCGGGCCGGTCGCTGTTCACCGCGCACACCAATGCCGACTCGGCTGCACCGGGCGTGTCTGACGCGCTGGCCGACGCGCTCGGCCTCACCGTCGAAGGCATCCTGGAAACCTCGCCAGTGGTGGCAAATCTCGACAAGTGGGTCATCTACGTACCGCAGGACAACGCTGCAGCCGTGCGGGAGGCCATCTTCGATGCCGGCGCCGGACACATCGGCGACTATTCGCACTGCAGCTGGAGCGTTGCCGGCATCGGGCAGTTCCTGCCTCACGATGGAGCCTCGCCCGCGATAGGCAGCATCGGCTCCGTCGAACAGGTTCTCGAGGACAGAGTCGAAGTCATCGCGCCCACTCGCGCGCGAGCCGGGGTATTGGCGGCGATGCGCAGCGCGCATCCCTACGAGGAGCCGGCGTTCGATATCTTCGCCCTGACTCCGCCGCCGGCCGACACCGGGTTGGGTCGCATCGGGTCGCTGCCGCAACCTGAAGCGTTGCGCGACTTCGTTTCCCGCGTCGGTGCGGCACTGCCGCCCACGTCATGGGGTGTCCGCGCCGCGGGGGATCCTGACCTGCCGGTGTCGCGGGTGGCCGTCTGCGGGGGCGCGGGGGATTCATTCTTGGGTGCGGTAACCGCCGCGGGCGTGCAGGCTTACGTCACAGCCGACCTGCGTCACCATCCGGCCGACGAGCATCGCCGGGGCTCTCCGGTGGCGCTCATTGACGTCGCACACTGGGCAAGTGAATTCCCTTGGTGCGCACAGGCGGCCGAACTGCTGCGGTCCCGTTTCGGCGAGTCGCTGCCGGTCCGGGTGTCCACCACCCGCACCGACCCGTGGAACCTGAGCACGACCGAGAAAGAGACCTGGAGATCATGAAGGCCGAAGTGGCACAGCAACGTTCGCTACTGGAACTGGCGAGTCTGGATGCTGAGCTGTCCCGGATCGCACATCGCGTCACCCGCCTGCCGGAGCGGGAGGCCTACGACCGGATACGAGGCGAGCAGACCGCTGCCCGCGACCGGCTGGCCGCGGTGCAGATTGCGGTGGAGGACCTGGAAGCCCAGATATCACGCTTCGAGTCTGAAATCGAAGCCGTGCGCACGCGGGAAGACCGAGACCGGTCGCTGCTCAGCTCGGGGACGACCGACGCCAAGCAACAGGCGGATCTGCAACACGAACTGGAAACCCTGCAGCGCCGGCGCGGCAACCTCGAGGACTCCCTGTTGGAAGTGATGGAGCGCCTGGAAGAGCTGCAAGCGCAACAGGCCGTCGAGTCAGATGCCATCGCGGGTTTGCAGCCCGAACTGACCAGCAGTCAGCAGGCTCTCGACGAGGCGCTCGCCGAAATCGACCAAACCCGCAATGACCGCGCATCGCGACGGGACGTTCTGGCCGCGGAGCTCAACCCCGATCTCTCGGCGCTCTACGAACGACTGCGCGCCGGGGGAGGACCCGGTGCCGGGCCTTTGCAGGGGCACCGCTGCGGTGTCTGCCGGATCGAGATCGGTCGCGGCGATTTGGCGCGCATCACCTCGGCAGCCGAAGACGAAGTGGTGCGCTGCCCGGAATGCAGCGCGATCCTGTTGCGCGTCAAGGCCGCTGCACAATGAAAGTCGTCATCGAAGCCGACGGTGGGTCGCGGGGTAACCCGGGGCCGGCCGGTTACGGCGCGGTGGTCTGGACCGCGGATCGCCGGACCGCACTCGCGGAGTCCAAACAAGCGATCGGGCGCGCGACGAACAATGTCGCCGAATATCGCGGCCTGATAGCGGGTTTGGACGACGCACTCAAACTGGGAGCCACCGAGGCTTCGGTGCTGATGGACTCCAAGTTGGTCATCGAGCAGATGTCGAGGCGCTGGAAAGTCAAGCACCCCGACCTGGTCGAGTTGCACGCGCAGGCGCAGGAGCTGGCAGCGCGGTTTCGCCGGATCGGCTATTCGTGGATTCCCCGGGCGCAGAACGCATATGCCGACCGGTTGGCGAACGAGGCGATGGACGCCGCCGCGGCAGCGCACCCGGATCGACGACCCGATAAGGTCGCTGTCCCGGTCGCCGACTCAGCGCGGCAGGCCTCGTCGGAATCCCCAGCCGAATCCAGCACCGGACCGGGTTGGACCGGTGCGCGCGGCACCCCGACCCGGTTTCTGTTGTTGCGGCACGGGCAGACTGAAATGTCGGCGCAGCGCCGCTATTCCGGGCGCGGCAATCCGCCGCTGAACGAAGTCGGTTGGCGCCAAGCCGGTTTGGCGGCGCGTTATCTGACCCAACGTCGCGGAATCGCGGCCGTCATCTCATCACCGCTGCAGCGGACCCATGACACCGCGACGACTGCGGCCCGGGCGCTGGGTTTAGAGGTAACCGTCGACGAGGACCTCATCGAGACCGACTTCGGCGCCTGGGAGGGCCTGACCTTCGCCGAGGCCGCCGCCCGCGATCCCGAGCTGCATCGGCGGTGGCTGTACGACACTGGTGCGCTGCCGCCGGGCGGCGAGAGTTTCGACGATGTGTTACGGCGGGTTCGACGCGGCCGGGACCGGATCATCGAAGCGTACGACGGCAAGAACGTCCTGGTGGTTTCGCACGTCACCCCGATCAAGTTGCTGCTGCGCATGGCGTTGGATGCCGGGGCCGGCATTCTCTACCGGTTGCATCTTGATCTGGCGTCGCTGAGCATTGCCGAGTTCTATCCCGACGGCGCCTCGTCGGTGCGCCTGGTCAATCAGACGAGCTACCTGTAGACACACCCGCACGACCGTCACCGGCGGCGACCAGTCAGGCGGCGTCGTGAAAAATCAGTCCCATCGCATAGCGCTCGCCGGTCCGAAGGGTCGAGATCCCGTGGCGCACAGGCGCAGCCGACCAGCCTCGGGCCGATGACACCGGGCGATCGCGAGTCGTGAAAACAAAACCGTGGCCCTGTGGCAATTGTGTTGCGGTGCCTCGAGATTGCGCCCGGAACCGTTGCTCGACGAGCAGGAACTCACCGCCGGTGTAGTCGGTGCCGGCATTGCTCAGGTTGATCACGACTTGAAGCGGAAAAACCAAGTCGCCGTACAGATCCTGATGCAGTGCATTCCAATCGTTGGTCTGGTACCTCAGCATCAGTGCCGTCGACCGGGTCTGGCCCGCGGCATGGCAGGCAGTCAACCAATCGTCGAAGTTGTCGGGCCAAGGCGCGTCTCGACCCAGCTTGGCCCACCAGTCGCGGGCTATCGGGAGTAGCCGTGGATACAGCGCCTGCTTGAGTTGTTCGATCGGCTCCGGATAGGGCGCATGAAAGTAGCGGTACTGCCCGGCGCCGTAGCGCTTCGGAGCCATGTCGATCGTCGAGCGGAACAGGGTGTCGTCGGTATAAAGCTTGCGCAGCCGTTCCGCCTCGCCCGGAGTGACCAGTCTCGGCAACAGCGCGCCGCCGAACTCGTTGAGCTCAGTCGTGATGGCGGTCCAGTCGCCGGAGTCGACGCGGGTAGCCCAGTTGGGCATGGGGCGGCCTCCTCACCAGTTGCGTTGCGCTATCCACCTTAGGGACCTCGTCTGGCTTGCACCCCCGCCAACGGGTACCGTGTTCGTCGCGGACGAGTTGGCTGGGCGGCCGCGGCTCCAACCGGCGCGTAAGCATCGGGGGAGTCGAGGAAAGTCCGGACTTCAAAGAGCAGGGTGATTGCTAACAGCAATCCGAGGTGACTCGCGGGAAAGTGCCACAGAAATCAGACCGCCATCCTTGTGATGGTAAGGGTGAAACGGTGCGGTAAGAGCGCACCAGCACCTCGGGTGACCGGGGTGGCTAGGCAAACCCCACCCGAAGCAAGGCCAAGAAGGTCGCGCCAAAAGTGCGGCCGCGCAGACGTTTGAGGGTGCTCGCCCGAGTCTGCGGGTAGGCCGCTCGAGGCACCCGGCAACGGTGTGTCCAGATGGATGGTCGTCGCCGTGCCGCCGTGGATAAAAGCCGCGGCGGCGTGGAACAGAATCCGGCTTACAGGCCAACTCGTCCGCCCCTAGGGGGGAGCAGCTCAGCGCTTGCTGCTTCGGACCGACTTGTCGAGTTTGTCCAGCGCGGATTCCAGCTGCGCGCGGCTACTGCGGGCGATTTCGCTCTCCTGCTGATAGAGCAGGCCGTAGGTGAAGGTGTCTTCACCTGCGAGATGCGCGACTTCGGCTTGGGCAAGCAGATGTTCCCGGCTGACTGAACTGTCTTGGTGATCGCCGAGCAACGTCTGGATCACCTTGGCCTGCTGGGCGACCTGACTCGCGCCGGTGGCCGCCGCGGTGTAGCGCAATCGCTTGGCGCGCTTGCGGATCGCGTGCAGGGCTTCTTCGGCGTCCTGGGCTGTTGCCCCGCTCGCTTCGGTGCGGTCGTCGCCGGCCCCGCTCGACGCAGCCGCTTCGGCCTCGGCTGCCCATGCCGCCTTTGTGGCTTTGCGGATTTTGCGGTACGCCGCATCGATGGTGACCGGCTTTGCTTCCTGGCCGGGCGTGGTGGCGGGCTGCTGGGTCACGATCGCGTCCAGCGCGTCGAGCAGGCGGAAGTACCGCTTGGACCGCATCGCGACCAACGAGCGGCGCAGTCCGGCCTCATAGCGGCGCTGGGACCCCTCGACGAGACGTCCCCATACGGGACCACGAACCAGTGCCGCGTCCAGTCGCGTCAGTTCACGTTCGTACCGCTCGCCGAGCACCTCGGCATCGCGTGCCACGCCCAAAATTCCTGCGAGTTCGCGAAGTTCGTCGAGAACCCATGCGCCGTCGGCTAATCCGAACGATTCCTGGGATTCCTTGAGCAGGCTGCGGATCTTGCGAATGGTGACTCGCATCTGGTGTACGGAATCGAAGACGTCGTCACGCACGGCACGGTCCCACACCAGCAACTCTTCGACATGCTGAGCCACCGCGCGGTGCACTGGATCCGCCGGTGGCGGTGCGGGAGCGGGCTTTGGTACGGATCCCAACGCCCGAGCCAACTTCGAACCGTGCCCGGCCGGCGCGGCACCGGCGTCCAGCAGCCGGTTGCTCAATCGGTTGAGCAACTCGTGACTCGCGGTCTGCTCCTTGCCACCGTCCGCGTTGACCAGCTCGAGTTCCCACTCCCGCCATTGCTGTTCGGCGGGCTCCGAGTCCGAGTTCGTGGCGGCCCACGCCGTGACGTGGTCGTTGCAGAACTCTGCGAGTGCCGCACCTTCGCCGCTATAGAGCACCTGAGTTTCCCGTTGGGTGGTGATGCGCGCGACCGGCGCGACGGGGCTGTCGCGGACGATCGCCAGCACCACGTCCAACAACTCGGCAGGAACGGCATCTACGTCGGCGGCGGAATCGTCGATAGGCGCGTGGATCTCGGTGCGAGAATCCGCTCCCGCGGGCAACTTCAGATGCCAGCCGGAGTCGGAACCACCGGTGCGGCGCCGCAGGGTGACCTTGTTGCGCGCCAGATCCTGCGTCGCAGTGTCGAAATACACCGCGTCGAGCTCTTGGGTCGTCGCCGTCGCGACATGCGCGACAGCGGCGATGCCTTCGAACGAGGGCGAGACCGTCGACTGGCCTACGTCGAACTTGCGCTCGACTTCCAAATGTCGCGCCGATTTTGGCGCTTTAGCAGGCATTTTCTTCTCCGTGAGAGCGCATTGCTGCCGATCGGGGGGCGTTCATCGGTGTCGATAGGCATCGACAGGCTCCCATAGAGTGCCACACCAGGGTTACGAGACCTCCAGCGATGGCGATCGGCTGCCCCCGGTAGGAGATCCAGCAAATGCTTTAGAAGCAGTGCTCCTCGGCCGGGAAAGTGCCGCTGGCTACCTCGTCGGCGTATTGCATTGCAGCACGGCGTAATTCGCCGCCCACGTCGGCAAATCGCTTGACGAAACGGGCCGCCTTTCCGCCGCTCATCCCGGCCATGTCCTGCCAGACGAGCACCTGGCCGTCGCAGTTCGGACCGGCGCCGATTCCGACCGTCGGGATGGTGAGTTTTCCGGTGATCTGCGTGGCCAGTTCGGCCGGCACCATCTCCATCACGACGGCGAACGCGCCGGCTTCGGCGACGGCAATCGCGTCGTGCACGGTCTGCTCGGCCGCGTCACCGCGCCCCTGAACTTTGAAACCACCCAGGGTGTTGACGCTCTGTGGGGTGAACCCGATGTGAGCCATCACCGGGATGCCCGCCGCGGTCAGGCAGGCGATCTGCTCGGCCACCCGCTCACCGCCCTCGAGTTTGACGGCGTGCGCGCCACCTTCCTTCATGAACCGGGTGCCGGCGGCCAACGCGGCCGCGGGACCGGACTCGTAGCTGCCGAACGGCAGGTCGGCGACGACCAGGGCATGCGGAGCGCCCCGCACCACGCCGCGGACCAGCGGAATCAACTCATCGATCGAGATCGGCACCGTGGTGTCGTAGCCGTACACGACGTTGGCGGCGGAATCGCCGACCAGCAGGACCGGGATACCAGCCTCGTCGAACACCCGGGCGGTCGAGTAGTCGTAGGCCGTCAGCATGCCCCACTTGTGGCCTTCGGCCTTCCATTTCTGCAGATGGAGAGTGCGAATCTTGGGTCGAGGCGCTGAAGAAGTAGCAGAGTTCGAGCCGTAAACGTTCTCAGACATCATTGTCCTAATTAATTGGTCTGGTCGATCCTCGTGGCCCGCACGCGGGTCCCCGGGTTCGTCTGACTGCTCCAGTTTGCCATCTTGTCCATACAGATGCACCGTGGGCTACGCCACGACACACCGCCGGTTGCCACGACCATGGGACGACTATGAGAGAGACGACTAGGAGAGCGATGCAGCGGCTCAGCGGGCTTGATGCCAGCTTCCTTGTCGCTACCAGCTAAATCGGCCCCCTGATGTGGCCTGACCTGGATTGGGTGGGCTTTCTGGCACCATAGGTTGCCATGTGCTTGTTTCGCCGCGACAACTTTGCGCGCATGCTGCTGATGTGGACCGCGCTGGGTGCCGTGGTGCTGGTTCTGGCGGGGTGCGTCCGCGTGGTCGGCGGCCGGGCATTGATGTCCGAGCCGAGGTTGGGTGCGCCGGTGGTGTGGACACCGTGCAAGAGCACCAACCCGGCGGTGAAGATCCCCGGGCACGCCATGTGCGGCAAGCTCGCAGTGCCCGTCGACTACAACCACCCCGACGGGGATGTGGCGGCGTTGGCCTTGATTCGGTTCCCGGCGAGCGGCGACAAGATCGGATCGCTGGTCATCAACCCCGGCGGCCCCGGCGAGTCCGGCATCGAGGCCGCCCTGGGCGTCTTCCAAACGCTGCCCAAGAGCGTCCACGAGCGCTTCGATCTGGTGGGTTTCGACCCCCGCGGAGTGGCGGGGTCGCGGCCGGCGATCTGGTGCAACTCCGACGCCGACAACGATCGACTCCGGACCGAACCGCAGGTCGACTACAGCCACGCGGGCGTGGAGCGCATGGAGAACGAGACCAAGCAATTCGTGCAGCGTTGTATCGACAAGGTCGGCAAGAACTTCCTGGCGAATGTGGGCACCGTCAGTGTCGCCAAGGATCTCGACGCCATCCGCAAGGCCTTGGGGGATGCGAAGCTGACCTACCTCGGCTACTCGTACGGCACCCGGATCGGCTCGGCCTACGCGGAGGCTTTCCCGCAGAACGTGCGGTCGATGATCCTGGACGGCGCGGTGGACCCCAACGCCGATCCGATCGAGGCAGATCTGCGTCAGGCCAAGGGATTTCAGGACGCGTTCAACGACTACGCCGCCGACTGCGCGAAGGACTCGGGCTGCCCGTTGGGCAACGATCCGGCAAAAGCCGTCGAGGTGTATCACAACTTGATCGACCCACTGGTGGACCCGGACAACCTGGCGGTGAGCAGGCCGGCGAAGACCAAGGACCCGCGTGGCCTGAGCTACAGCGATGCCATCGTTGGCACCATCATGGCGCTGTACTCGCCGAACCTGTGGCACCACCTCACCGACGGTCTCAAAGAATTGGCCGACGACCATCGCGGCGACACCATGCTGGCGCTGGCGGATATGTACATGCGCCGTGATTCCAAGGGCCACTACAACAACTCCACGGACGCCCGGGTTGCCATCAATTGCGTTGACCAGCCGCCGATTACCGACCGCGCCAAGATCATCGACGAGGACCGCCGCTCCCGCGAGGTCGCACCATTCATGAGCTACGGGAAGTTCACCGGCGACGCCCCATTGGGCACCTGTGCGTTCTGGCCGGTGCCGCCGACCAGCCAGCCCCATCTGGTGACGGCGCCCGAGCTGCCGCCGACCATCGTGGTATCGACCACCCACGATCCGGCGACACCGTACAAGGCCGGAGTGGACCTGGCCCAGCAACTTAAGGGCTCTTTGCTGACCTACAACGGCACCCAGCACACCGTTGTCTTCCAGGGCGACAACTGCATCGACGACTTCGCCGCGGCGTACCTCATCAACGGCACCACGCCACCCAGCGGCGCAAAGTGTTAGCCGTTCGACGCGGCGCGACACACCCCGGCCAGGGCTGATTAGAGACCAAGGCGTAACTGTTTCGCGTCCTACGCGGGTAGTCGGAAGTGAGACGATTTCCGCCATGTTGCGCCTGAGACTGGTGGGCTCGGCGCTGTTGCCGTTAGGGCTGGTGTTCTGTGGGCAGCCGGTGGCACTGCCGCTCGCTGCCGCGACTCCCGAAGCTGATGCCGGGCCGACCCAGGTTCCTGCGGCACCCGCCGCGACGTCACAACAGAGCTGGGGATCCTGCCGCGAGTTCGTCAAAGACCTCTCCGATCTGCCGACCGCGCAGTGCGCGACGGTGTCGGTTCCCGTCGACTACGACAAACCCACCGGCGCACAGGCCAAGTTGGCGGTGATCCGCGTCCCAGCGACGGGGCAGCGAATCGGATCGTTGCTGGTCAACCCTGGTGGACCCGGCGCATCGGCGGTCGATCTGGTCGCAGGCATGGCACCGGACCTCAAGGACAGCGATATCGCTCGCCACTTTGACCTGGTGGGTTTCGACCCCAGAGGAGTGGGTCACTCGACTCCGGAGTTGCGGTGCCGGTCGGACGCCGAGTTCGACGCGTTCCGACGCGATCCGATGGTGGATTACAGCCCGGCCGGTGTGGCGCACATCGAGCAGCTGTATCGCGGGTTGGCCCAGCACTGTGCCGACCGGATGGGGCAGGCATTCCTGGCGAACATCGGCACCGCGTCGGCCGCGCGCGACATGGACATGGTCCGGCTGTCCCTGGGCGACGAGCAGATCAATTACCTCGGCTACAGCTACGGCACCGAACTGGGCACCGCCTACGTCGAGCGGTTCGCACCCCACGTGCGCGCGATGGTGCTCGACGGCGCCATCGACCCGACCGTCGGCCCAGTCGAAGAGACCATCAACCAGATGGCGGGTTTTCAGACCGCCTTCAACGATTACGCCGCGGACTGCGCCCGGTCCACGGCTTGCCCGCTGGGCGTCGATCCGGCCCAGTGGGTCAGCCGCTATCACGCCCTGGTCGACCCGCTGGTGGCCACGCCGGGGAAGACTTTGGACCCGCGCGGCTTGGGCTATGCCGACGCGACCACCGGCACCATAAACGCGCTCTACACCCCGCAGCACTGGAAGTTCTTGACCAGTGGCCTGCTGGGGCTGCAGCACGGTACCGACGCCGGTGACCTCTTGATGCTGGCCGACGATTACAACGGACGGAACCGGCAGGGGCATTACGACAACGGTCAGGATGCGTTCAACGCGATTCGATGCGTCGACGCGCCCACGCCAACAGACGCTACGACGTGGGTTTCGGCCGACCAGCGCATCCGCGAGGTCGCTCCATTTGTTAGCTACGGGCAGTTCACCGGATCGGCACCGCGAGATATTTGTGCGCTGTGGCCGGTGCCGGCAACGTCCGCGCCGCACGCCGCGGCGCTTGCCCCGCCAGGCAAGATCGTCGTCGTCTCCACCACCCATGACCCGGCCACTCCCTATCAGGCCGGGGTGGATCTGGCCCGCCAACTGGGCGGCTCGCTCGTTTCTTTCGACGGCACCCAGCACACGGTGGTGTTCAACGGCAACCGCTGCGTGGATTCCGCGATGGTCAGGTATTTCCTGGACCTGACGTTGCCGCCGCCGAACTTGCGCTGCCAAAACTGAGCATCCGCAACGTGTCTGGCGTGGCATCCGTAACATCGATTTAACAGAACGTGCCTACTGTTCCGAGTATGGATCGGCAGAAGGAGTTCGTCCTCCGCACCCTCGAAGAGCGCGACATCCGTTTCGTGCGGCTCTGGTTCACGGACGTCCTCGGGTATCTCAAGTCGGTCGCGATCGCTCCGGCCGAACTCGAAGGCGCTTTCGAGGAGGGCATCGGCTTCGACGGCTCCTCGATCGAAGGCTTCGCGCGAGTTTCGGAATCCGACTGTGTGGCGCACCCCGACCCTTCGACGTTCCAGGTGTTGCCCTGGGCCACCAAGGCCGGACACCACCACTCGGCGCGGATGTTCTGCGACATCACCATGCCCGACGGTTCACCGTCCTGGGCCGACCCGCGGCACGTGTTGCGGCGTCAGCTGCAGAAGGCCAACGACCTCGGGTTCTCCTGCTACGTGCACCCCGAGATCGAGTTCTTCTTGCTCAAGCCCGGCCCGGATGACGGCTCGGTGCCAGTACCGGTCGACAGCGCCGGATACTTCGACCAGGCGGTGCACGACTCAGCGCTGAACTTCCGCCGCCATGCCATCGAAGCCCTGGAATTCATGGGTATCTCGGTCGAATTCAGCCACCACGAAGGCGGCCCGGGTCAGCAGGAGATCGACCTGCGATTCGCTGACGCCCTGTCGATGGCCGACAACGTGATGACCTTCCGCTACGTCATCAAGGAGGTCGCGCTCGAGGAAGGTGCGCGCGCGACGTTCATGCCGAAGCCGTTCGGTCAGCACCCCGGTTCGGCGATGCACACGCACATGAGCCTGTTCGAAGGCGACGTCAACGCCTTCCACAGCGACGACGACCCGCTGAAGCTGTCCGACGTCGGAAAGTCTTTCATCGCCGGGATCATCGAGCACGCCTCGGAGATCAGTGCGGTCACCAACCAATGGGTCAACTCCTACAAGCGCCTCGTGCACGGCGGTGAGGCGCCGACCGCGGCGTCCTGGGGTGCGGCCAACCGCTCCGCGCTGGTGCGGGTGCCGATGTACACGCCGCACAAGACGTCGTCGCGGCGGGTGGAGGTGCGCAGCCCGGACTCGGCCTGCAACCCCTACCTGGCGTTCGCCGTCCTGCTGGCCGCCGGCCTACGTGGAGTGGAGAAGGGCTACGTGCTCGGCCCCCAGGCCGAAGACAATGTCTGGGATCTGACACCCGAAGAGCGCCGCACGATGGGCTACCGTGAGCTGCCGTCGAGTTTCGACAGTGCGCTGCGTTCGATGGAGTCGTCCGAGCTGGTCGCTGAGGCGTTGGGGGAGCACGTCTTTGACTTCTTCCTGCGTAATAAGCGCGCCGAGTGGGCGAACTACCGCAGTCACGTCACTCCGTTCGAGCTGAGCACCTACCTGTCGCTGTAGGTCGGCTTGATGGGGGCGACCCGCCTGTCAGAAGGACTGCGCTAACGTCATTAGCGTGACTAAGCCTGCGACGCAGCGACCAAAGCTGCCCAGCGTCGGCCGGCTTGGACTGATGGATCCGCCGGCGGGGTCTCGGCTGGCGCAGTTGGGCTGGGACAAGCACGACGACCAGTCGCACGTCGACCTGTTGTGGTCACTGTCGCGCGCACCCGATGCCGACGCCGCGCTGCGGGCGCTGGTTCGCCTGTCGGAGAACCCAGAGGCCGGGTGGGATGAGCTGAACAAGGCTCTGCTCTCCGAACGAAGCTTGCGTGGGCGACTGTTCGCCGTGCTGGGTTCATCGCTGACACTCGGGGACCACCTGATCGCCAATCCGCAATCGTGGAAGCTGTTGCGCGGCAAGGTGAAGCTGCCGACTCGCGAGCAGTTGCACCAGTCATTCCTGGATTGTGTCGAGCAGCCCTCGGGGTCGCCGGGGTCGATCGTTCATCAACTGCGTGTCCACTACCGCGATCATCTCTTGGTTATTGCCGCTCTCGATCTGGCCCCCACAGTCGAGGACGAACCGGTAGTGCCATTCATCACCGTCGCTGCCCAACTCGCCGACACCGCGGACGCGGCACTTGCGGCAGCCCTGCGGGTGGCCGAGCAGACGGTGTGCGGCGAACGCGAGCCACCTCGCCTGGCCGTCATCGCGATGGGCAAATGCGGTGCGCGCGAACTGAATTACGTCAGCGACGTCGACGTGATCTTCGTCGCCGAGCGCGCCGACCCGATCTCCGCGCGCGTCGCCAGCGAGATGATGCGGCTGGCTTCGTCGGCGTTCTTCGAGGTCGACGCCGGACTGCGCCCCGAAGGACGCAGCGGAGAACTTGTTCGCACGGTCGAGTCCCATGTCGCCTACTACCAGCGCTGGGCCAAGACCTGGGAGTTCCAGGCGCTCATGAAAGCCCGCGCGGCCGTCGGTGACGTTGAACTCGCGCAGCGCTACCTCGAGGCGCTGACGCCGATGGTGTGGACCGCCTGCGAGCGCGAGGATTTCGTCGTCGAGGTGCAGGCCATGCGCCGCCGCGTTGAGCAGTTGGTGCCCGCGGAGGTCCGTGGCCGTGAACTCAAACTCGGCACCGGCGGCCTGCGCGACGTGGAGTTCGCCGTGCAGCTACTGCAGCTGGTCCATGGCCGCCGCGACGAATCCCTGCACGTGGCATCGACGGTCGACGCGCTGGCGGCACTGGGCGAAGGCGGTTACATCGGCCGCGAAGACGCGGCAAACCTGACCGCCTCGTACGAATTCCTGCGGCTGCTCGAACACCGGCTCCAACTGCAACGGCTCAAGCGCACCCATCTGCTACCCGCGCCCGACGATGAGGAAGCGGTGCGCTGGCTGGCGCGCGCGGCCCATGTCCGGCCAGACGGCCGCCACGATGCCGCCGGCGTGCTGCGCGAAGAGCTCAAGAACCAGAACGTGCGAGTCTCCCGGCTGCACGCAAAACTCTTCTACCAGCCGTTGCTGGAGTCCATCGGCCCGGACGGGCTGGCGATCGCCCACGGGATGACCTCGGAAGCGGCCGAACGCCAACTCGCCGCGCTGGGGTACGAAAGTCCTCAAACGGCGCTGAAACACATGTCGACGCTGGTCAATCAGAGCGGTCGGCGCGGACGGGTGCAGTCGGTGCTGCTGCCCAGGCTCTTGGACTGGATGTCCTATGCACCCGACCCCGACGCCGGGCTGCTTGCTTACCGTCGACTCAGCGAGTCACTCGCCGGCCAATCCTGGTATCTGGCGACGCTGCGCGACAAGCCGGCGGTGGCCCGTCGGCTGATGCACGTACTGGGCACCTCGCTGTACGTACCCGACCTGTTGATGCGGGCACCGGAGGTCATCCAGACCTACGGTGACGGGCCGTCCGGTCCGAGACTGATCGAGGCGGACCCCGCCCAGGTGGCGCGTGCGCTGATCGCCTCGGCCAACCGGCAGAGTGACCCGGCGCGGGCGGTCGCGGCCGCGCGCACATTGCGGCGTCCAGAGCTGGCCCGCATCGCCTCAGCGGACCTGCTCGGCCTGCTCGAGGTCAGAGACGTGTGTGCCGCCCTCACCTCGATCTGGGTCGCGGTTCTGCAGGCCGCGCTGAACGCGGCGATCCGGGCCAACCTGCCGGAAAATGGCAAGGCCCCGGCGGCTCTCGCGGTCATCGGGATGGGCCGACTTGGTGGCGCCGAGTTGGGCTACGGCTCGGACGCCGACGTGATGTTCGTGTGCCAGCCCGCCGACGGTGTCGAGGATTCTCAGGCCGTCAAATGGTCGACGTCGATCGCGGAGATGGTCCGAAAGCAGTTGGGCGCCCCCAGCGTTGATCCGCCGCTGGAGGTCGATGCCAATCTGCGGCCCGAGGGCCGCAACGGGCCGATGGTGCGAACGCTCGCCTCCTACGAGGCGTACTACGCACAGTGGGCGCAGCCATGGGAGATTCAGGCCCTGTTGCGCGCGCACGCGGTGGCCGGCGACCCGGAGCTGGGTCAGCGATTCTTGCTGATGATCGACAACACGCGCTATCCGCCCAACGGTGTGTCGGCCGAGGCGGTGCAAGAGATTCGCCGGATCAAGGCCCGCATCGAAGCCGAGCGGCTGCCGCGCGGGGCAGACCCCAAAACGCACACCAAGCTGGGCCGCGGGGGACTGGCCGATATCGAGTGGACCGTGCAATTGCTGCAACTACGGCACGCCCACGAAATCCAGGCCCTGCACAACACCTCGACACTGCAATCGCTGGACGTGATCGCTGAGACCGGTCTGGTTCCCGAGGACGAGGTCGACTTGCTGCGCCAGGCATGGCTGACCGCCACCCGGGCACGCAACGCGCTGGTGCTGGTGCGGGGCAAGCCCACCGACCAGCTGCCCGGCCCGGGACGTCAGCTCAACGCGGTCGCGGTGGCCGCAGGCTGGCACAACGACGACGGTGGAGAATTCCTGGACAACTATCTCCGGGTAACCCGACGAGCAAAAGCTGTGGTGCACAAGGTGTTCGGAAGTTGAGTCAGGAAGCTCGCCAGCAGGCCGGGTTGCTGGGCAACGCCCTTTTCGAAGAATTGAGTGTGGCGGAGGCTCAGCGAGCGACCGCCCTGTATGCGCCATTGGCACAAGCCGTCCGCGACCTCGTCGACGCCACCATCCGTACCGACGTCGACGATGCTCTTGTTGCCGAGGCCACGTCCGCAGTCGAGGCAGTCACCCGATCGTTGCGGCAACGGATCCGGCCTGCCGGTGTGAGTTACCGCGTCGGTGATCGGCCGTTGCCGTTGGGCAACGCCGTGGTGGGCGTGTGCAACCCGATCGCGCCGCCCGTCGTCGTGAACCACGAGGGCGGCGGACGCTGCTGGGCCGAGTTCGTCCTGGGCTGCGCATACGAGGGCCCGCCCACGCTGGTGCACGGCGGCGTCAGCGCCCTGGTGCTCGACCACATGCTCGGCGAGGCCGCCAGCGAGGGACTGTCCAAGCCGCGCTTCACCGGAACCATCACGGTCAAATATCTGCGCGGCACTCCGTTGGGGCCACTGCGTTCAGAGGCCTGGATCGAGAGCAAGCAGGGCGTCAAAGTCTTTGCACGCGGCACCATTTCGGATGCCGCTGGCGTCACCGTCGAGGCGGACGGTGTCTTCATCGAGCCGTCATGGGTAAGGAACGGGCAATGAAGTTCTACGTCAGCAGCGCGTTTCTGAACACCCCCGACATCATCGAGATCGCCAAAGCGGCAGATGATCTCGGCTATGACGGGCTCGGCATCCCCGATCATGTCGTCAACTTGGAGACTCTCGAAACTCCGTACCCGTACACCAAAGACGGCCAACGCCGCTGGCAACCCTTCACCGACTGGCCCGACCCCTGGGTGCTGGTCGGCGCGCTGGCACAGGTCACCACCCGGCTCAAATTCGTCACCACCGTCTACATCCCCGCGATGCGCAACCCCTATTCGGCGGCCAAAGCCATTGGCACAGCAGCATTATTGGCGTCGGGCCGGATAGAACTCGGCATCGGAGTGGGCTGGTGCCGCGAGGAATTCGAGTTGATGGGCGAACCGTTCTCCGCCCGCGGCAAACGCACCGACGAGATGATCGAGTTGATGCGAGCGTTGTGGGAACCGGGCTGGACCGAATTCGAGGGCAAGTTCTACCAGGCGCCACGCTTGGAAATGCAGCCGACACCGCCGCCCATCCCGGTGTACGGGGGCGGCCTCAGTGACATCGCGCTTCGTCGCGCGGCACGCTACGACGGCTGGATCGGCGACCTGATCACCACCGACCGCGCCATCGAAAGGGTGAACCGGCTGCGCGAGCTGCGAGCCGAAAACGGTTTATCGATGGACGATTTCACGATCCTGACGCCGCTAACCGATTCGTTCACCATGGCCCACTACCAACGGGCCGAAGATGCCGGGATCACCGGCATTATCACCATGCCGTGGATGTTCTACGCCGGGCCGAATGCAACGCTGGCCGAGAAGATCGATGGGCTGCAACGCTTTCGGAAGGATCTGGCGCTCGACGGCTAGTCGCGATCGCAAGCGCGGCGGCGTTTGGCCGCGCGCCGCGGGTCGCGACCAAACGGCTAGTCGCGATCGCAAGCGCGGCGGCGTTTGGCCGCGCGCCGCGGGTCGCGACCGCCGGACTAGCTGCCCGCGCTGCGACGCGCGCTCGCGACGGCGAGCCAGTCGTCGGCGGCCAAACCGCTGGTGTTCGCCGGGTCGTAGCGCTTCAGCAGCCCCGAGACGGTCAGGTGCTCGCGACCCTCGAAACCGTGTGCGGCGAGCAGTTCGTTGAGACTCCCCTCGGTGAAGTCACTGCGATACGGTTCGCCACGGCGGGCCACGTAGCGGGTCATCCGGCTTGCGCTGCGCCACGGTGTGGTCGCGGCCACGACACCGGCGCAGATGTAGTCGACGATCAATTGGCTGCCAGGCGCGCACAATTCGGTGAGGTCACCCAGCGTTGCCTCGATAGCTTCGCTGCTGAGGTAGGGAGTCACGCCCAGCCAGACGATCAGGCTCCGCTTCGTTGGGTCGAAGCCGCTTCCGACGAGGCGCTCCCGCAGTCGGTCCTGTTCGAAATCGCAGGGCACCCAGATTGTTCGGCTTTGGTCATGGCCCGCTAGCAGTCGCTCGGTCACGGGGCGTTTGCGCGCCTGGGTGGCGGGTGCATCCACCTCGAAGACCGTTACCGGCGCCCCGTCGAGCCGAAGGCTGGTGGTGTCGAAGCCGGCGCCGAGCAGTACGAGTTGGTCGATGCCGTCGCTGACGGCGGCCCGGCGGGCATCGTCGGCGTAGCGGACCCGCAACGCGATATGGGCGTGCAGTCCGCCCCACAGCCGGTCGAACGCACGCAGTGCGACATCGGCCAACAGCGGGTAAGCGAGTATCGCCCGCAGCGCCGGATGTTCGACGAAATGCCGCGACTGCGGGTCTTCGACGAGACGACGATTCGGTGGTCGCAGCGTTTCGGCGACCCGCTGGGCGGCGTTGGCCTGGGCGGTCAGGCTCGCGGTCCGGTCGAGGCGCCGGCCTGGTGCAGTGGAAACCATCACGTGATCGAGGCTACGAAAGCGATCGGTTCATCGGTAAGGTCCAATTCAGTGGCAAATTCATGGACCAGTGAATCGGGCGGAATCGACCTGCATCTCGACCTCCCGCCAGCGCGCGGACGCCGGGTGGCGCTGGAAAGTGCTCTGCGACAAGCGATCCGAGACGGACGCCTGGTTGCGGGCGAGCCGTTGCCGTCCTCGCGGGCGTTAGCCGCTCAACTCGAGGTCGCGCGCGGAACCGTGGTCGAGGTCTACTCACAGTTGGCGGCCGAAGGGTACCTGCGCACCCGGCCGGGCGCGGCCACCGAAGTGGCTCATGGGCCGCACCTGGCGGCACCGGTCAGCGCCGCACCTGTGCGCTCGCGCATCGTCGCCGACTTCCGGCTGGGTCGCCCGGACTTGAGCATGTTCCCTCGCGGCGACTGGCTGCGCGCGCAGCGACGAGCGCTGCACGTCACCGAGCACGCCGAACTCGGTCCGGGAGATCCGCGCGGATCGTTGCGGTTGCGCACCGTGCTGGCGAACTACCTGGGCAGGGTACGCGGTGTGCTCACCACCCCCGACCACATCGTGATCTGCGGTGGTTTCACGCAGGGACTGCGGCTGACCTGTGACGCGCTGGCCGCCCGCGGCGCCCGGGCGATCGCGTTGGAGAATCCGTGCCTGCCCGACCACCGCGCGGTGGTGGCCGCCAGCGGCCTGGCCGTCGCCGCGTTGGAGGTCGACGGCAGCGGTGCCCGGCCGGACGGTATGACCGACTCTGTCGGCGCCGCTCTGCTTACTCCGGCCCACCAGGCTCCGCTGGGTGCGACGCTCGATGCCGGGCGGCGCACGGAGTTCACCCGGATCGCCGCGGCGTGCGGCGTGTACCTCATTGAGGACGACTACGACGGGGAGTTCCGCTATGACCGGCACCCCGTCGGCGCGCTGCAGGGGCTGGCCCCCGAGCACGTCATCTACGCGGGTAGCGCCAGCAAGAGCCTGGCTCCGGGTCTGCGGCTGGGCTGGTTGGCCGTGCCCACCGACCTGGTCGACGCGGTGGTCGAAGCCAAGCGCCGAACAGATCGCGGCACCGATGTGCTGACGCAGCTGGCGTTCGCGGAATTGATCGACTCGGGCGCTCTTGATCGCCATATCCGACGGATGCGCCGCCGCTACCGGGATCGACGCGACGCGTTCGTCCAGACCCTGAATCGGTTCGCGCCGACGGTGGCCGTGCACGGAATAGCCGCCGGGCTGCATGCCGTGGTGTCGCTGCCCGACGGGTTGTCGGAGGGCGATCTACTGAACACCGCCCGGCAGCGCGGCATCGCGTTGACGGGCCTCGCCCCGTTCTGGCACCAGGCAGGCGCCGCGGGGATCGTCGTCGGCTACGGGACACCGTTCCAACACGAATACGGCACTGCGCTCGAACATCTCGGCCGGCTGCTGGGGCAACCGCTACGCACGAATTAGCCGTTGGCCAGCCACCATTGGTGGAGCGCGGCCATGTCCGTGTTGGCGGAGCGGATCGAGCCCAATACGTTATTGCCGTCGGTGGTCTAGGTGATCGTCGCGAGCCTAGTTGACTGCTCCCGACACCGGAAGACGCAACATTGCGGCGCTCCTGCTCGCAGCTACCTGAACTGGACTGCGCTCTGCAGCGTCACTTCGGAGATGTCGGAGTGGCTTCGCCCGCCGGTGCTGCCGAGGGTACTTATCCAGATCAATACGAATGTTGTTGGGGTGGAGGACTTTATAGGTATGACGTTGTGGCCGGGCTGCAGCGGCGACGGCGGAGTCAGTTCGGTGGTGTCACCGAGTTTGGCGGGCGCCATCCCTGCTGATGAGCGGATCTGGGCCACCGTGCCGGTGCTGTTCAAATCGATGGTGACGGCACTGAGCGGCGTTGGCTCAGGAAGTTGCAACATCAGTCCGACACCGTCTTTGAACTTCGGAAAGGGTTGGGGGTCGAAGTAAGTGTCGGTGGACCATGCGGTCGCGGGGTTGCCGTCGATCGCCAACCCGGCCGAGGCTGGGCTGTCTGGTGCGCCGCCTGGTGAAAAGACCGCTGCTTTAACGGGCTTCACTGTTGCGGGCTGGGTCGCCACCAGCGACGGCGTTGGCAGCGCCGATGTGGGCTGCAACCCGAGCTTGTTTCCGTCCATCGCGACATTGGTGTTGAACGCGCCGACGATCCGATCGATCGAGTTGGCAAAGCCGAGCAGGATGACGAGAGTGACTGCCGCCGCGGCGCCGAGAGTTGCTTTGAGGAGTTGACGCCGAGCATGCGCGGCCCGCTCGCTCGGCCCGAAGTTTCGAAAGCCGGCATAGCGCCCGGGAAGTGGCGTTGGGTGTGATTCGCGAGTCGCGCTGGAATTGGTGGAATTCTTTGCCTCGCTGCTTGCTTCGCGCAGCAGTGTCGCAAGTGTCGCGGTGCTGCGGATGCCGTCTCCATCACGCACCAGGCCGGCTGCGGCGGATGACAGCAGGAACGGGACAGCGGGGTCGATCGTCGCGGGTTCTCGGATTCGGCCTTCGGCATCGGTGCCGACCGCCTGCCAATCTCTGGCTACCGCCTCGTTCGCGAACGGCCACCGATTGACCAGCAACGCATACATGACAGCGCCAATACCGCGCAGATCATCCCGCAGTGCTGCGTTCGGATTCGTCGCCGGAAAAGCGAGCACGGCACGCCCATCCAAGTTGACGCGGATTCGATCGGGATGGTCAATTGACAACGCCAGCCCGGCACGGTCTGCCAACGCGGCGGCCTCGACAAGGGACAACACCGCGTCCGCGACACCTTTGGGTGACGGGCTGGTATTTGCCACCTCTTTCAACGTGGCGCCCCGGATCCACTGGGAGACAACGACTCCGCCGCACTCGTCGCGACCCACGTCGATCACTGTCGCCAAATAGGGGCAGTCGATGCCGCGCAGGCGGGCGGTGCGGGACAGGATGGTGTCGATGGTCGCGGTCGGCAGCGTGTTTTCCGGGTCGACCACTGTGACGGCCAGATGCTGGCCGGTCACTGTGTCGGCGGCTTGCCAGAACTGCAGATGCGGGGCTTCGCCATAGAAGAAAAGGAGGCGGATCCGACCGCCCGCGATAGTGGATCCGGCGACCAGTGGGTTCGCCTCGCCGCTAGGTAGCCGAGCTTCTGCCCATAAATATTTGAGGTGCGTGGTTGCCGTCTCGGGCGCCTGGCGTTGGATGGCGGTCATCGCTTTGTCTCGCTCCCGAAGTGCACCGGCCGCATCGGCCCAGACGCGAACGGTGCGGATATTTGTCGTCTTGAAGTAGCCGGGTACGGACGACCTCAAACTCATGAGCTGACGCAAAATCCCCCTGGAACAGCGCTCCAGAGGGACTTTGCGACTGCTTGCGACTAGGGCCTAGACGTCGTAGTACAGCGCGAACTCGTAGGGAGTCGGCCGGATCTGGACCGGCAGGATCTCCTGCTCCCGCTTGAAGTTGATCCACGTCTCGATCAGGTCGGACGTGAACACGCCGCCCTCGGTGAGGTACTCGTGGTCGTCCTCGAGACGGTTGATCACGTCGGCCAGCTGAGTAGGAGCCTGCGGGATGTTGGCGGCCTCCTCGGGTGGCAACTCGTAGAGGTCCTTGTCAACCGGCGACTGCGGCTCGATCTTGTTCTTGATGCCGTCCAGGCCCGCCATCAGCATGGCGGCGAACGCCAGGTACGGGTTGCCCGACGAGTCGGGGCAACGGAACTCGAGGCGCTTGGCCTTCGGGTTGCTGCCGGTGATCGGGATACGGACACAGGCCGACCGGTTGCGCTGGCTGTAGACCAGGTTGATCGGGGCCTCGTAGCCCGGAACCAGCCGCTTGTAGGAGTTCACCGTCGGGTTGGTGAACGCCAGCAGCGACGGCGCGTGGTGCAGCAGGCCGCCGATGTAGTGGCGGGCGGTGTCCGACAGGCCGGCGTAGCCGGTCTCGTCGTACATCAACGGGGTGCCGTCCCGCCACAGCGACTGGTGGGTGTGCATGCCGGAGCCGTTGTCACCGAACAGCGGCTTGGGCATGAACGTGACGGTCTTGCCGGCCTGCCAGGCAGTGTTCTTGACGATGTATTTGTAGAGCTGCATGTCGTCGGCCGCGGCCAGCAGAGTGTTGAATTTGTAGTTGATCTCGGCCTGACCGCCGGTGCCCACCTCGTGGTGGCCCTTCTCCAGGCTGAAGCCGGCCGCGATCAGGTTCTGCAGCATCTTGCTGCGCAGGTCGACGTAGTGGTCAACGGGGGCCACCGGGAAGTACCCGCCCTTGGGCCGCACCTTGTACCCCCGGTTAGGGCTGCCGTCGGCCTCGGTGGCCGAACCGGTGTTCCACCAGCCCGAGATCGCGTCGACCTCGTAGAACGAGCCGTTGGTGCGCGAGTCGAAGGCCACCGAGTCGAAGATGTAGAACTCGGCCTCGGCGCCGAAGTAGGCGGTGTCGGCGATGCCGGTGCTGATCAGGTAGTTCTCGGCCTTGCGGGCGACGTTGCGCGGGTCGCGGGAGTAGGGCTCGAGGGTGAACGGGTCATGCACGAAGAAGTTCAGGTTCAGCGTCTTGGCCTGGGTGAACTGGTCGACGATCGCGGTGTTGGGGTCCGGCAGCAGCAGCATGTCGGACTCGTGGATCGACTGGAAACCACGGATCGACGAGCCGTCGAAGGCCAGGCCGTCCTCGAACACGGCCTCGTCGAAGAAGGAAATCGGGATCGTGAAGTGCTGCATGATCCCGGGCAGGTCGCAGAAACGGACGTCGACAAACTCGACGTTTTCATCTTTGGCAAGTTTGAAGACGTCGTCGGGCGTCTTATCCGTCACAGAAGGCTCCTTTTACTTTGGTGATTCGCGGCCGACGCTAGGGAGCAGATGTTGCCCGTCAGTCAACCCCGTGTTGCGCAGAGGTTACGCACCACGGCGCCCGCAAGAGAGCCCGGATGAACGCCGGGCCCTAAAGTGAAGGCCATGGCCCGCAAGATCGTAACTCCTCCCCAGTTGACGCTTTGCGGGCTGTCCCGGTGCTCGCAGTCGCGGGCGATCGGACAAGCCCGATGACGGGGGGATCAACTCCGGGTTACCCAGGGGAAACGTTGGGCTTACCGCAGTCCGGGTCGCGTTCGCTGGCGCCGATGGGGCGCCGATTAGCCGCGCTGTTCGTCGACTGGCTGATTGCCGCGGGCCTCGCGCTGCTGGCGCTGGCGTTCGGTGCAATCTCCGACACCGTGCTGTCGACGGTGCAGTTGGTCGTCTGGCTGGTGCTCGGCGCGGTGTCGCTGCGGCTGTTCGGGTTTACGCCCGGGCAGCTGCTGTTAGGCCTCGAAGTGGGTGCGGTGGATGGCCGGTTGCCCATCGGAATCGGGCGCGCCTTCCTGCGCGGCGTGCTGATCTTCCTGGTGGTTCCGCCGTTGTTCACCGATGCCGACGGGCGTGGCCTGCAGGACCGGGTGACCAATACAGCGGTGCTGCGCCGCTGAGGCTACTTGCGGCGCACGGTCCGCTGGACGCCCTTCATCTTGCCGGAGTTCGGCAGCGGGCCCTTGGGCATCGCGGCGGTTCCGGCTCGCGAGCCCAGCGCGGCCAGTCGAGACTCCAGGGAGTCCAGCTGCTTGACGGTGATGTTGGCCGGCAGGCGGGTCAGGTGGCGCTCCAGCTTGGCCAGCGCCACCTCGCCCTCGCCGTTGCCAATGATGATGTCGTAGATCGGCACATCGCCGATCAGTCGCGCGGTGCGCTTCTTCTCCTGGGCCAGTAGCGGTTTGACCCGGTTCGCCGCACCCTCGCCGACCAAGATCACGCCGGGCCGTCCGAGCACCCGGTGCACCGCGTCGAAGTGACCGGTCGCGGCGACCCCGGGGGTGACTCGCCACTTGCCGCGCATGTTGTCCAACACCCAGGCTCCGGCGCCGGCCTGGCCCTCAGCTTGCTTGTAAATGCTCTTCTGAGCCCGCCGCCCGAAGACGATGAACGCCACCAGCGCGCCGAGCAGCAGGCCGAGCGGAATCATGAAAAACATGGTCATCCCGCCGGCATAGATGCCGGTCCCGACCGAGATGCCCGCGATCACGACAAACGCGGCGACCATGTACGGCACCAGCCGCTTGTCCTGCTTACGCTGCAGGTTGAACGCCTGCCACAGCTGCGCGCGGCGTTGTTTGGATGCAGCCTTACGGCCGGCCGCGGCCTCGGCCTTGGCGGCCTTGGCTTCGGCAGCACTTCGGGATTTAGCCATAATCAACAAGGATACGTATGCACTTACCCCCGCGGTCGCGTCGGGACCGCAAGCGCGGTCGTAGGTCGCGCGCCGCGGGTCGCGGCAATCCAGCTTGAGCGGGCTAGCGTGCGGAGCGGGCCTGCTCATAGAGCCGGCCGGCCCGGTAGGACGACCGGACCAGCGGCCCGGCCAGCACCCCGGCGAAACCGAGTCCCTCGGCATAGCTTGCAAACTCGACGAACTCATCGGGAGTAACCCAGCGGTCGACCGGGTGATGGCGGGCCGAGGGCCGCAGGTATTGGGTGATGGTGACGATGTCGCAACCGGCGTCACGCAGATCGCTCAGCGCGGTGCGCACCTCGTCGGGCATCTCGCCGAGGCCGAGAATGAGGTTGCTCTTGGTGACCAGTCCAAAGTCACGCGCCGCGGTGATGACCTCCAGGCTGCGCTGATAGGTGAAGGCCGGACGAATCCGCTTGAAGATGCGCGGCACGGTTTCGACGTTGTGGGCAAACACCTCGGGACGGGACTCGAACACCTCGGTGAGCCGGGTCGGCTCGCCGTTGAAGTCCGGGGCCAGCAGTTCGACGCCGGTGTTCGGGTTGAGCTCCTTGATGGCGCGCACCGTTTCGGCATAGAGCCACGCACCGCCGTCGGGCAGGTCGTCGCGGGCCACTCCGGTGATCGTGGCGTAGCGCAGGCCCATGGTCTGCACGCTCTCGGCCACGCGGCGGGGTTCGTCGCGGTCGAGTTCGGCGGGCTTGCCGGTGTCGATCTGGCAGAAGTCGCAACGACGGGTGCACTGGTCGCCGCCGATCAGGAAGGTGGCTTCCCGGTCCTCCCAGCATTCGAAGATGTTCGGGCAGCCGGCCTCCTCGCAGACCGTGTGCAGGCCTTCGCGCTTCACCAGGCCCTTGAGTTGGGTGTACTCCGGCCCCATGCGGGCACGCGTCTTGATCCACGGCGGCTTGCGCTCGATCGGGGTTTGGGCGTTGCGCACCTCGAGGCGCAGCAGTTTCCGGCCTTCCGGAACGACGGTCACCCAGCCAATGTTACGCGGGTAGCGTCGTGTTCCTGGACGGCCAGCGCCCCGTCCAACGCATCGCGAACGGCGTCGGCCACCGCCGCCCGAACGTCGCCGATGGCAACCGGTCGCCGCAGCTCGGCGGACAGCGACGTCACCCCGGCATCGGTGATGCCGCACGGCACGAACGTGGTGAACGCCGCCAGGTCACAGTCGCAGTTGAGGGCGAACCCGTGCAGCGTCGTCGCACGCGCCACGCGCACGCCGATGGCCGCGATCTTGCGCGCCGGTCGGCCGGGAATCCACACACCGGAGCGCCCGTCGACCCGGCCCGCATCCAGGCCGAGGTCGGTGCAGACCTTGATCAGGGCTTCTTCCAGGCGCCGGACGTAGTTGACCACGTCCAGGGGTTCGGCCAGCCCGATGATCGGGTAGCCGACCAACTGCCCTGGGCCGTGCCAGGTGATCTTGCCGCCACGGTCGGTGTCGATGACCGGGGTTCCGTCGAATGGCCGTTCGTGGGGTTCTGTGCGGCGCCCTGCGGTGTAGACCGCGGGATGTTCCAGCAGCAGCAGAGTGTCGGGACCGCCGGCGACCCGGGCGTCGGCCAACTCCCGCTGCAGCTGCCAGGCGGCCTGATACTCGAGGCTACCCAACTGCCTGACGTCGAGCGGGGCCGTGCTGGACCGGATGGAAGCCGTCACAGAAGCCGTCACAAAGGCCAGGTTACCGGGCTACGGGACGCTCGGCGCGGGTCCGTCTAGTCCTGATCCCGCCGCGCGGTGGCGTACCCGAGCGCCTCACCAATCGTGTTGTGGTGGAACTGGAAACCAGCCTGTTCCAACGCGGTGGGGATGGCGCGTTGGCCGGTGAGCAGCCCCTCGTCGGCGAACTCGCCGAGGGCGGCGCGCACCGCAAAGCCGGGTACCGCGAGGGGCGTCGGGCGGTTGATCGCACGGCCCAGGGCGGTGGTGAACTCGGCGTTGGTGACGGGCGCGGGACCGGTCATGTTCACCGGCCCGGACAGAGTCGGGTGCGCGATGACGAACAGCAGCGCCCGCACTTCGTCTTCAAGGCTGATCCACGACATGTACTGGCGGCCACTGCCCAGTCGCGCGCCCAGGCCGACCGAGAACACCGGCCGCATCATGCGTAGTGCGCCGCCCGCCGGTGACACCACTACGCCGATACGGGCCAGCACTACACGCGTGCCCACGTACTGCGCCGGCAGGGTGGCGGCCTCCCAGTCCACACACAGCTGTGCCAGGAAACCCCTTCCCGCTGCGTCGTTTTCGTCGACCACGCGGTCGCGGGTGTCGCCGTAGTAGCCAACCGCGCTGGCATTGATCAGGGTGCCGACGCCCGCGTCGGCGACGGCAGCGGACAACACTTCGGTCGGCGCGATCCGGCTGTCGCGCAGGCTCTGCTTGAAGGCACCCGACCAGCGGCGTTGACCCACGTTGACCCCGCACAGGTTGACCACGACGTCGACATCGATGAGCGCGTCGGGATCGAACTCGCCGCTCTCCGGATTCCAGCGCAGCTCTTCGGAATTCGCCGGCGTTCTGCGCACGATGCGCAGCACATCATAGTCGGCCGCGCGCAACGCCGCAGTTAACGCCGAGCCGATCAACCCAGACGAACCCGCTACGGCGATAACGGCTTTGGCCACAGTCGGTGTCTTCTCGAAGCCCCTTGGAGCCCCGGTCAGAGCCCCAAGTCTGCCTCGAAAGCCGCCTCTTCGAGACGGTGCTTGACGGTGGTCATGAAGCGGCCCGCGTCCGCGCCGTCGACGAGTCTGTGGTCATAGGTCAACGGCAGGTAGGAGACCGAGCGAATGCCGATCGACTCGTTGCCGAATTCATCGGTGACAACCCGGGGCCGCTTGACGATGGCTCCGGTACCCAACATGGCTGCCTGCGGCGGCACCAGGATCGGAGTGTCGAAGAGCGCGCCCTGGCTGCCGATGTTGGTGATGGTGAAGGTGCCACCGGACAACTCGTCTGGCTTCAGCTTGTTCGACCGGGCTCGTGCGGCGATGTCGACGATCGCGCGGGCCAGTCCCGCCAGCGACAGGTCACCGGCGTTGTGGATGACGGGGGAGAGTAGGCCCTGATCGGTGTCGACGGCGAAGCCGAGGTGCTCGGCGTCGTAGTAGGTGATCTCCTTGCTTTCCTCGTTGTAGCTGGCGTTGACGTTCGGGTGCGCCTTGAGGGCGTCGATGACCGCGCGCGCGATGAACGGCAGGTAGGTCAGGTTCACGCCCTCGCGTTCGGCGAACGCCGTCTTGGCCCGGGCACGCAGCGCCACGATCCGAGTCATGTCGGCTTCGTGGGTCTGGGTGAGCTGCGCCGTCAACTGCAGCGATTCGCGGGTCTTCTTGGCGGTGATCTGCCGGATCCGGCTGGCCTTCTGCGTGGTGCCGCGTAGATGTGCCAGCGACGGCGCCGGCGATGCCGCAGCCTTCGCGGCCGGCGGCGCCGATGCGGCGGCGGGAGCCTTCGCCGGCTCCTCCTTCGGCTGCTTCTTCTTCTCGGCCGCTGCCAGCACGTCCTGTTTGCGGACGCGACCGCCAACGCCGGTGCCGGTCACTTCGGCGAGGTCGATGTTGTTCTCGGAGGCGAGCTTTCGCACCAGTGGCGTCACGTACGGCGCGCCGTCGGATTCGCCCTCGGACTCGGTCTTTGCCTGCTGCGGGGCGGGCTCTTCCTTCGGAGCCTCTTTCTTGGGCTCCGGCTTGGGCTCTTCCTTAGGCTCTGGCTTCGGCTCTTCCTTGGCCTCCGGCTCGGGCTCCGGCTCCGGTTCGGGCTCGGGCTCGGGCTCGGGCTCCGGTTCGGGCTCTTTCTTCGCCTCGGGCTTGGGCTGAGACTTCGGCTCGGACTTCTGCTTCGAAGACCCACCGCCGGAGTCGGAACTGCCGACCTGGGCCAGTTCACCGCCAACCTGGACGACGTCGTCTTCCTCGGCGGTGATGCTCACCAGAACGCCCGCCACCGGGGACGGAATCTCGGTGTCGACCTTGTCGGTGGACACCTCCACCAAGGGCTCGTCCACCTGGACCGAATCGCCGACCTTCTTCAACCAGCGCGTCACCGTTCCCTCGGTGACCGACTCGCCCAGCTCGGGCATGAGGACCGGCGTCGCGTCGCCACCGGAGGACTCGTTGGACTTTGCCGGCTCGGGCTCGGGCTCGGGCTCCGACTCCGGTTCGCTGTCGGCCACTTCTTCAGCCGGCTCCGGCTCATCTTCCTGGGCCGCGGCTTCCTGCTTCGAGGAGTCGTCCGACTGGCCGCCGCCGTCGTCGTCGCCTGGGTCGCCGATGAGGGCGAGGTCTCCGCCGACCTCAACGGTGTCGTCCTCTTGGGCGATGATCTTGGTGAGCACCCCAGCGGCCGGCGACGGGATCTCCGTGTCGACCTTGTCGGTAGAGACTTCGACGAGCGGCTCGTCGACTTCGACCGTGTCGCCCTCTTGCTTAAGCCAGCGGGTGACCGTTCCCTCGGTGACGCTCTCACCAAGTGCAGGCATCTGGACTGAGAAGGCCATCTGGTTTGACTCCTCGATCGGTCGGCGGTCGGCACAAGTCGACCTCGGGCTGCTGCGGTCGTGCACCGGGTGCGAAACCCGAGCGAATGACGACGCTATCCTGTCACCCCGCTATCGGGCGCTCGCAGCCAGGGCGTGGCGTACTTCGGGTGCGGGTTGGACGGATCGGCCTTGCTACGGTGTGGCGACTGATCGAGACAGCAAGTCGCAGGTGGCGGAGGTTTGATGCCGGCAACACAACATGCACCCCAGCAGTTCGTCGACAGCGCGGACGGAGTCCGCATCGCTGTTTACGAAGAAGGCAACCGGGAGGGCCCGACGGTCGTGCTGGTGCACGGCTGGCCGGACTCGCACGTGCTGTGGGACGGCGTCGTTCCGCTGCTGGCACAGCGCTTTCGGATCATCCGCTACGACAATCGCGGTGTCGGACTGTCGTCGGCGCCCAAGCCTGTCTCGGCCTACGCGATGGCGCGTTACGCCGACGACCTGGCCGCGGTCATCGGCGAGTTGAGCCCGGGACAGCCCGTGCATGTGCTGGCCCACGACTGGGGTTCGGTGGGTACCTGGGAATACCTGAGTCGGCCCGGTGCCGGCGACCGGGTCGCCACCTTCACATCGGTGTCCGGTCCGGCCCAGGATCAATTGGTCAAGTTCGTCTTCGGCGGTCTCGGGCAACCATGGCGACCCCGTCGCTTCGCCCGTTCGCTCAGCCAGGCGCTGCGGCTGACCTACATGGCGTTCTTCTCGATTCCCGTGTTGGCGCCGCTTCTTCTCCGGCTCGCGTTCCGCAGCGCGGCGGTGCGCCGCAACGTCGTCGACAACATCCCCGTCGACCAGATCCGCCACTCCGACAATGTCGCCAGCGACGCCGCGAATTCGGTGAAGGTGTACCCGGCCAACTACTGGCGTTCCTACTCCAGCAAGTTCCGTCGTCAGGGCGTGCACATCGTCGACGTACCGGTGCAACTGATCGTCAACACAGGCGACAAATTCGTGCGGCCGCACGGCTACGACGAGACTTCCCGCTGGGTGCCACGCCTGTGGCGGCGCGACATTCGGGCCGGGCACTTCTCGCCGATGTCGCACCCGCAGGTGATGGCCGCGTCCGTGCACGACTTTGCTGACCTGGCCGAGGGCAAGCCGGCCAGCCGTGCGCTGCTGCGTGCGCAGGTCGGCCGCCCACGCGGACATTTCGGTGACACGTTGGTTTCGGTGACCGGCGCGGGCAGCGGTATCGGACGCGAGACCGCGATCGCGTTCGCCAGAGAGGGTGCCGAGATCGTCATCAGCGACATCGACGAGGCCACCGTCAAGGAGACGGCAGCGCAGATCGCCGCCCGCGGCGGCGTCGCGCACCCCTATGTCCTCGACGTGTCTGACGCCGATGCCGTCGAGGCGTTCGCCGAGCAGGTCTGCGCTGAGCACGGACTGCCCGACATCGTCGTCAACAACGCCGGCATCGGTCAGGCCGGAAACTTCCTGAACACCCCGGCCGAGCAGTTCGACCGGGTGCTGGACGTCAACCTCGGCGGCGTGGTCAACGGCTGCCGGTCATTCGGGCAGCGCCTCGTTGATCGCGGCACCGGCGGGCATATCGTCAATGTGTCGTCGATGGCGGCCTACGCGCCGCTGCAGTCGCTCAACGCGTACTGCACCTCGAAGGCGGCGACGTTCATGTTCTCGGACTGCCTGCGGGCCGAACTAGATGCTGCCAACGTCGGTCTGACCACGATCTGTCCGGGCGTGATCGACACCAACATCATCGCGGCAACCCGTTTCGACTCGGGCGGCAAGGGCGACGAGGTGGTCGACGGACGGCGCGGGCAGTTGGACAAGATGTTTGGCATCCGCAGTTTCGGACCGGACAAGGTCGCCAACGCGATCGTCTCCGCGGTGCGGAAGAACAAGCCGATCAGGCCGGTGACGTTCGAGGCCTACGCGCTCTACGGCGTATCCAAGGTGCTGCCGCAGGCGTTGCGCAGTACGGCACGCATGCGGGTGATTTAGTGCTACACCCCGACGGTCGCGCCGGTCCGTCGCAAGACCAGCGCGCCGGCGACACCGACGAGCCCGATCACCGTCAGCGGGATCGTCCACATCCGTCTGCTCGACACCGCAGAGTCGCAGAGCGCCACGAAGTCGGTATGTGGGATGAGGTCGTTGAGAATGGGAATGTCGGCCACGGTGCCTTTATTGGCATCCCGGGCACCGGCTGTGTCGGTGACGACGCCGTTCCCACAGCTAACGGTTCCACCATTGCTGTTGGACACCGTGACCGGCACGAGCAGCCCGATCACGCCGAACAGCAGGAGTGCCGCACTTACTGCGATAACCAACCTTTTTGCCGTCACTGTCCCGCGCCTTTCTCGATGGAGAAATCCACTGGGTGCGTAGTAGCCGCCGTCGTGTACGGCTAAACCAGTAGGACTCGGGGTCAGCCGTTCTGCGCGATGTCTTCGAGCACGGCGAAGATGGTCCGGGTCGGCACACCGGTGGCACCCTTGGCGGTATAGCCCCACGGGCCGCCGGTGTTGTAGGCAGGACCGGCGACGTCGATGTGTGCCCAGTCGACTCCATCGGCGACGAACTCCCGCAGGAACACCCCGGCCACCAGCATCCCGGCGAAGCGCTGACCGCTGATATTCGACAGATCAGCCACCGTGGACTTCAGGTCGTCCTTCAGTTCGTCGGGCAGCGGCATCGGCCAGCCGTTCTCGCCCACCCGCTGCGAGATCGAGGCGACGCGGTCGCGGAACTCGTCGCTGCCCATCACACCGGGGATGCGGGCACCCAGCGCCACTGTCTGCGCGCCGGTCAACGTGGAGGTTTCGATCAGGTAGTCCGGGTTGTCCTCGCACGCGCGCACGATGGCGTCGGCCAGAATCAGCCGGCCCTCCGCGTCGGTGTTCTGCACCTCGACGGTGATTCCGCCGTACTGGGTCAGTACATCGCCGGGCCGCTGCGCGGTCGACGACGGCATGTTCTCCGCCATCGGCACGGTGGCGATCACGTCGATCGGCAGTTCCAGTTGAGCCGCCAGCGTCACTGTTGCGATGACCGCGGCCGCTCCGCCCATGTCCGAGGTCATGTGGTGCATTGACGCGGCCGGCTTGATCGAGATGCCGCCGGTGTCGAAGGTTATGCCTTTGCCGACGAGTGCGACCTTCTTGACCTGTTTCGCGTTCTTGGCCAGGCGGGACCCGCGGTGGATCAGCCGGACCAAGCGCGGCGGCCGCGACGAGCCCTGCCCGACGCCGATCACGCCGCCGTAGCCGGCCTTCTTCAGCGCCTTGTCGTCGAGGATCTCCACCTCGAGGCCGACGGACTCACCCAATGTTTTTGCACGCGTGGCGAATTCAGCGGGGAACAGAGCGTTCGGGGGAGTGTTGACGAAGTCCCGGGCGGTCGCGACGGCGGTGGCCACCGCAGCCCCGTGCGCCGCTTGCTTTTTCGCGTCTTTGGCGGTCGAAAGCACGGTGATCTTGCGCAGCCCAGCGTCTTTCGGTGCCGTCTTGCCGCTGCGGAAAGCGCTGAATCGATAGCTGCCCAGGACCAGGCCCTCGACGGCTGCGTCAGTGATTCCCTCGCCGGGTAATGCGGCCAGCGTCGTGACCACCGCCTCGGTCTTGGCCAGCGACCGCGCCGCAACCCCGGCCGCACGCCGAACCAGATCCGCGGGCCATTCGTGCCGCGACTTGCCCAGACCGATCGTCAACACGCTCGCGACCGGCAGCGACGACACCACCAACCGGTTCACCTGCTCGGTGCCGCCGGAGGCGTCCAGGGCCTTCAGTCCGGCCTCGATCTCGGCCACCGCATCGGCGGGCAGAAACGGTTCGGCAGCGGCGACAATGGCGCTCGATTTGTCGTCATCGCCGGATGAGACGACGGGCACCAGCAGGACCGTGGAACCCAGCCCGCGTTTGGGCAGCGCGGTGGCGACGTTGACAGTGGGTGCTCGGTAGCCCGGTTCGGTGGTCACGGGCGCATAGCTTAGTCGGCAGTCTGCGTAGTAGGAGTGCCGAGCAGTTCGTACGCGGGCACCGGAGCGTCAAAACCCTTGAGCGTCAACGGGCCGTGGTCGGCGGTAGGCCAGTTCGGCAGTTTCTCCTGGAGCGCCGTATCGGCAAGTATCTGCGACGGCGCAGCGGCCGAGACCAGACGTGCCGCCAGATTGACGGGGTTGCCGAAGTAGTCCCCATTGATGGCCAGCACCGTGCCGTAGGCGAGCCCGGCGCGAACCTGCAGTCCCTCGGCGCGCGCTTGGGGGTGCTCGACGAGATCAACGGCAGCCTTGACCAGCTCTTCGGGCGACGCGCTGACCCACATCACCTCGTCGCCGATGAACTTCACTACCCGGCCGCCGTGGGCATGGACCACGTCGGACACGGCGCCCGCGAACGCGTTGAGCAACTCCGACAACTGGGCGGGTGTCAGAGTCTGGGTCAGCGCAGTGAAGCCGGACAGATCCGCGAAACCGACACCGCACACCACACTTGCCGATGTGTCGCGCATGACGCCCTCAAAATGGGTCCGGGCGCTGGTCAGATGATGACGATGGACGGCGTCGATCAGCGAGCCGAGTCGCGGGACGAACTCGGCGACTGCGCGGTACGCCTGCGCCGTCGCGAATTCGTCATGCGTGTACGTCACGTGGATGTCCGGCGTGCCGGCCCGGATCATTGTCGACTCGGCCTCGGCGAGCCGTGCCATCGCGGCGCCGAGAACGCGCAATAACCCGAACGCGCCGTCCTCGCCGACCAGTCCTTTGAGCGCGACGAATGTCTTCAGCCCATCGACATCGGCCTGACTCAGCGACGGAACATCGGAGCCGGCAACGGTCAGGCCGAGCAACGCCCAGGCGTGTGCAACGTCGGCGGGGGCGAGTCCTAGTTCGTCGGCGGCTGCAGCCAAGGTGTAGGTCGGGCGTCCCGACCACTGCAGGACATCGCCCGCCAGCCCGAACAGCCGACCGCGCTGCTCGGCCTCGGCCATTTCTTCCGTCGTGAAACCCAGTTCGTCCAGGTACTTGATCAGGTCGGCCCGTCCGCGCGCGTTGGCGATCCCGGCCGCCTCCAGCGCATCCCAATCGAACACCTGCCCAAGTGTGCCAGCAGCGGCGCACTAGGGTGAGACGGCGTGAGTGACGCGCCAGAGCTGCTTCAGGGACCGTTGGACGATCGTCATCGCGAGTTGGGCGCGAGTTTCGCCGAGTTCGGTGGCTGGCTGATGCCGGTCTCGTACGCCGGAACTGTGAGCGAGCACAATGCCACCCGCGAGTCGGTGGGCCTCTTCGACGTCAGCCACCTGGGCAAAGCGCTGGTCAAAGGCCCGGGCGCGGCGCAATTCGTCAACGCCGCGCTCACCAACGACTTGGGCCGTGTCGGTCCGGGCAAGGCGCAATACACCTTGTGCTGCACCGAATCCGGCGGCGTCATCGACGACCTCATCGCCTACTTCGTGGATGAAGACGAGATCTTCCTGGTCCCGAATGCCGCGAACACCGCTGCAGTGGTCGAAGCGCTGCTGGCTGCGGCTCCGGCTGAGTTGACCGTCACCAACCTGCACCGCGACTACGCGGTGTTGGCGGTGCAGGGGCCGCGGTCGACCGACGTGCTGACCGCGCTGGGCCTGCCGACCGACATGGACTACATGGGCTATGCGGATGCGTCGTATTCCGGTGTGCCGGTGCGCGTTTGCCGGACCGGGTATACCGGCGAGCACGGTTACGAGCTGCTCCCGCCGTGGGACACCGCGGGAGTCGTGTTCGACGCCCTGGTAGCGGCGGTCGCCGACGCCGGCGGCCAGCCCGCCGGTCTGGGCGCGCGGGACACGTTGCGCACCGAAATGGGTTATCCCCTGCACGGGCATGAACTGTCGCTGGACATCTCGCCGCTGCAGGCCCGATGCGGGTGGGCGATCGGCTGGAAGAAGGATGCGTTCTTCGGCCGTGACGCGCTGCTGGCCGAGAAGGAGGCAGGTCCTCGACGGCTGTTGCGCGGGCTGCGGATGACCGGCCGCGGGGTGTTGCGGCCGGGGCTGACCGTACTCGATGGCGACTCCCAGATCGGGACGACGACGTCGGGGACGTTTTCGCCGACCTTGCAACTGGGCGTCGCGTTGGCGTTGATCGACGTCGATGCCGGGGTCGACGACGGCCAGCGCGTCACCGCCGATGTTCGCGGTCGTGCCGTCGAATGCGAAGTCGTGCGTCCGCCTTTCGTCGAAGTGAAGACGCGTTAGACCACTACGTCGCACGCAAAAAACTCGTTCGCGCCCGGTTATAGACTCTTCTCATGACCAGCGGCCCCCTCGAATTCACGGTTTCGCGCGCGGACAACCCCGCTACCGAGGCCGAGCGGGTAGCGATTCTGGCCGACCCCGGCTTCGGCAAGTACCACACCGACCACATGGTGTCGATCGACTACGTCGCCCCGGATGCGGGTGGCCCGGGCTGGCACAACGCCCGGGTGCTCGGGTACGGCCCGATCGAATTGGACCCGTCGGCGATCGTGCTGCATTACGCGCAGGAAGTGTTTGAGGGGCTCAAGGCATATCGGTGGGTTGATGGTTCCGTGGTGTCGTTCCGGGCCGACGCCAACGCCGCGCGGTTGCGCTCGTCGGCCCGGCGGCTGGCGATGCCTGAGTTGCCTGACGAACTCTTCCTCGAGTCGTTGCGCCAGCTCATTGCCGTCGACAGCGCCTGGGTGCCCAGGGCCGGCGGTGAAGAAGCGCTCTATCTGCGACCGTTCATGATCGCCACCGAGCCGGGACTGGGGGTGCGGCCCTCCAAGGAGTACCGCTACCTGTTGATCGGATCGCCCGCCGGCGCGTACTTCAAGGGCGGCATCAGCCCCGTGACCGTCTGGATCTCAACGGAATACGTGCGCGCCAGCCCGGGTGGCACCGGTGCGGCCAAATTCGGCGGCAACTACGCCGCATCCCTGCTGGCCCAGGCGCAGGCCGCCGATCACGGTTGCGACCAGGTGGTGTGGCTGGACGGTGTCGAACGGCGTTACGTCGAAGAGATGGGCGGCATGAATCTGTTCTTCGTGCTCGGCAGCGGGGGCTCGGCGCGCCTGGTCACCCCTGAGCTGTCCGGTTCGTTGCTCCCCGGTATCACCCGAGATTCCCTGCTGCAGTTGGCTTTTGATGCCGGCTTCGCGGTCGAGGAACGCAAGATCGATATTGACGAGTGGGGGAAGAAGGCCGGATCCGGCGAGATCACCGAGGTGTTCGCCTGCGGCACCGCTGCCGTCATCACCCCGGTTTCGCAGGTGAAGCACGGCGACGGCGAATTCACCATTGCCGACGGAAAGCCGGGCGAGGTGACCATGGCGTTGCGCGACACGTTGACCGGCATCCAGCGCGGCACCTTCGCCGACACCCACGGCTGGATGTCGCGGCTGGGCTGAGGCGGCGTCAGAACCGCACCAGGCCGGCCAGCAGCACAGCGCACACCGTCGTGTTGAGTTCGATCGCCGCGCCCAGCACGTCACCGGTGATGCCGCCGAATCGGCGCACGCAGTGTGCGACTAGACCGGCCCCACAACACAGCGCGACCAGCACGGCGACCGGGCCCTGCCACAGCCGCGGACCCGTGAACACCGAACCGGCGAACAGCACCACCACCCAGGCCGTAACCACCAGGACGCGCTGAGTCCCGGCGACCTGGACTCCCAGCGCGCTGCCCTCGGCTGCCGGCACCGACCGTCGACAGGCCAGCACTGCGGTCACGCGTCCGGCGAACACGGCCAGCAAGATCCCGGCGAGAGCCGTGCTGCCAAGCGTCGCGAACGCCATCCCCTGCAGTGCGATCACCATGACGACGGCGGCGACACCGAACGGTCCGGTCGAACCGTCGCGCATCACCGCCAAGGCCCGTTCGGGCGGCCCGTAGCAACCCAGTCCGTCGGCGGTGTCGGCGACACCGTCGATGTGCAGGCCACGAGTGGTCACCAGCAGCACCGCCACGGCCAGCAGCCCGGACAACGGACTGGACGCACCGAATGCCACCCCGGCGCCCCACGTGACGGCCGCCGCGAGTGCGCCCAATGCGGCACCGACCACCGGTAGCGTCGACATCGCTCCGGGGCGCATCGGGCCCGTCCAGGAGTCCGGCACCGGCAGTACGGTTCCGAAGGCGAAAGCCGTTGCCAGCGAACGGATCACGGGGCGTCGGCTTGGGGGAGCGCCCCGGAAACTCCTGCCTCGGTGAACGTCGCCATCGAGGACAGCGCCGCCACCGCCGCGCGCAGCACCGGCAACGCCAGCGCGGCGCCGGTACCTTCGCCCAGACGCATGCGCAGGTCCAGGATCGGCTCCAAGTCGAGTGCGGTCAGAGCCAGCGAATGACCTGGTTCGGTGGATCGGTGGCCGGCCCGCCACCACTGCCGGGCGCCGGGGGCCAGTCGCTCGGCGACCAGGGCCGCGGCCGTCACCGCCATGCCGTCCAGCAGCACCGGAGTACGCCGAACCGCGGCCTGGGCGCAGAAGCCGGCCATTGCCGCGAAGTCCGCGCCGCTGCAACTGCGCAGCAATGCGACCGGGTTGTCGACTACCGGGCTGGTCCGAAACAGCGAATCGCGCACTGCCGCCGTCTTGCGGATCCAGGCGGCGTCGTCGATACCGGTTCCGAAGCCGACCACCGCGACCGGTTCGGTGTTCGTCAGCGCCGCCACCAGGACCGCGGCCGGGGTGGTGTTGCCGATGCCCATGTCACCGACGATGAGCAGGTCGGCACCCGCGTCCACCTCGTCGTCGGCGATCTGCTGGCCTGCCGCGATGGCCCGGGCGGTTTCGTCATCGGTCAGCGCGTCTTCGACGGCGATGTCCCCGCTGCCTCGGCGAACCTTGTCTGTTCCCTCGACGGCGTCGCTGTCCACGGACAGGTCGGCAAGGCGCACGGTCGCGCCCGCGACCTCGGCCAGTGCGTTGATCGCTGCCCCGCCGCTTTCGATGTTGGCGACCATCTGGGCGGTCACCTCTGGCGGATAAGCCGACACTCCCGACCGGGCGACGCCGTGATCGCCGGCGAACACCACTACCCGGACGCGCTCGAACTGGCGCGGTGGGCACTGACTCTGACAGGCCGCAACCCAGATCGCGAGATCTTCCAGCCGGCCGAGCGCACCGCGCGGCTTGGTCAGGGTGTCCTGCCGGGCGCGGGCGGCGGCTTCGGCGCCCGGATCGGGCGGCGAAACGGGGGCGAAGCCGATCATGCCGGCTGCTTGATGGACAGAGGTTGCCCGGCTACCACCAAGACCACCCGTTCACACAGCGCGGCTACCCGCTGATTGAGGCTGCCCATTTCGTCGGCGAATCGGCGACCGGCCGCGGTGGGCGGCACCACGGTCAGACCCACTTCCGGGCTGACCAGCACCAGCGTCGAGTCGAAGACGTCGACCGCGTCGAGCAGCTCGCCGACCGGCTCGGCCACCGATCCACCGTCCCAACCGTGGCAGTGGTCCAGCGTGCTGGCCAGCCAGGTGCCTAGATCGTCGACCAGCGTCGGGATGTCGGGAGATTGCCGCAATTCGGCGGCCAGGTCGTCGGTCTCCACCGTCGTCCAGTGTGCGGGGCGGCGGTCGCGATGCGTGGCGACCCGCTGCATCCAGTCTCGGTCGGCCTCGTCGACCGGCCCGGTAGCCACGTAGTGCACCGGCTGATCGGGTGCCAGTGATTTAGCGATGGTTTCCTCCGCCCACCGGGACTTGCCCGACCTGATGCCGCCGAGTACCAGCGTGCGCACGTGCGTTCAAGCGGCTTTCAGATGGTGTGTCGACTTTTCAGGACACATCGCTGCCACGCTTTACCTGCGGTCTGGGCGCCCGCATCCGCCGCATCTGCGAGGCCCGGCCCGCCGCGTAAATGCCTAGCTTCCACCGGCTCTCGGTGTTGTCCGGGAACTTCGCATCGACCAGCTTGCCCACCTTGTGAGCCAGCACGAACCCGTCGCCCGTCATCAGGACCATCAGTCCCAACATCGCGGGCGACACGTAGAACTGCAGTTGCGGCAGGGCGAACATGAAGGCCAGCAGCGCCAGGGCGGACGGCATGAACAGGCCCAGCATGTTGCGCCGGGCGTCCACGATGTCGCGGACGTAACGACGCACCGGACCCTGGTCACGCGGCAGCAGATAGCCCTCTTCGCCGGACATCATGCGTTCCCGCCGATCCGACATCTTGGTACGGCTGGCGTCGCGTTCGGCGCGCCGTTCCTCTTTGCTCAATTTGGGGCCGGCCAAGGTCTTACGACGGGCCCGGGCTTCCGAAGCGGTCATCGGTGCCGGCGCGACCGGGCCCTTCCGGCCCTGTCGCCTCGCCTCGTTGCGCTTGGGTGTCGGCCGGCCCTTTGGGCCGGTTCGCGCCGCCCGCGACGCTGCGTCGGCCTGTTCGGAATCGTGGTCGGGAGCGGCCGACACGTCGTCACCCTCATCGCGGCCCTTGCTACGGCCCAGCAGCTTCACAGTCGCCAGGTTACTTCGCCGGTAATCGGTCTTTCGAATTGCGCCTGTAACGCCTGCGGTGGGATGCCGTGAACACCTACGCTGGCCAGTAATGAATGGCTCGGATGGCGCAGGCGGGGGTGTCGGGCCCGGCCGGCTCCAGCTCCCCTCGATGCGGGTGCTGGTGGCTCCCGATTGCTACGGGGACAGCCTCTCGGCGGTAGAGGCTGCCGCCGCGATCGCCACTGGCTGGACTCGGTCACGGCAGGGTGATTCGTTCATCGTGGCCCCGCAGTCCGACGGCGGTCCGGGGTTTGTCGAGGTGTTGGCCAGCCGGATCGGTGGGTTGCGCCGGCTGCAGGTGTCTGGGCCGCTGAACAAGCCGGTGAACGCCAACTGGGTGTACGACGAGCGCACCCGAACTGCGTTCCTGGAGAGCGCGCAGGCGTGTGGTCTGGCAGCTCTGGACGGCCCGCCGACGCCGGAGACGGCCCTGGCGGCCCACAGCAGCGGTGTCGGCCAGCTCATCAGTGCCGCATTGGAGGCGGGCGCCGCGCGGATCGTCGTCGGGCTGGGCGGCAGCGCGTGCACCGACGGAGGCCAGGGGATGGTCAACGAACTCGGCGGCCTCGACACCGCACGCAAGTGGATGGCCAACGTCGATTTGATCGCCGCGTCGGACGTCGAATACCCGCTGCTCGGCCCATGGGGGGCGGCCCGGGTGTTCGCGCCGCAGAAGGGGGCCGATTCGGCCACCGTCGCCAAGCTGGAGCTTCGCCTCGAGGATTGGGCGCAAGTGCTGGACACGGTCGCCGGCCGCGACGTCAGCGCCGAGCCTGGCGCAGGCGCGGCAGGCGGGATCGGGGCGGCGTTGCTGGCGCTGGGCGCCAGGTGCGAGTCGGGAGCCGCCATCTTCGCCGAACTCACCAACTTCGATGACGATCTGCAAGACGCTGACATGATCGTCACCGGCGAGGGTCATTTCGACGAGCAGTCCCTGCACGGGAAGGTGGTCGGCGAGATCGCGGCCGCAGCCCGAGAACTTGGAATCCCGGTGATTGTGCTGGCCGGCCAGGTGTCTGTGGACAAGGCCACCACCCGTGTGTCAGGCATCATGTCGGCGCTGGCTATGTCTGAATACGCAGGTTCGGTGCGGTTGGCGCTGGCCGACGCGGCCAATCAGCTGATGGGATTAGCCTCCGAGACGGCCGCGCGACTCGGGAATAGCGGCCCGCCGGGGTACCGTTGACCTAGAAGGAAATGCCCTGAGTAGGACCCTGCCTTAACGCAGGTCTGATTTGGGGCGGTACCTGACCCAGAGCTGGCCGGGCCCCACCCGCAGATGAGGCATGTAGGAGAAGCAATGACGGTGCAGAACGAGACGTCCACCACCACCCACGGCGCATCCCTGACGGAGGCCGCTGCCATCAAGGCGAAGTCGCTCCTGGACCAGGAAGGGCGCGACGATCTGTCACTGCGGATCGCGGTCCAGCCGGGCGGGTGCGCTGGCTTGCGCTACAACCTGTTTTTCGACGACCGGGCACTGGACGGCGACTTGACCGTGGAGTTCGGCGGTGTGAAGTTGACGGTGGACCGGATGAGCGCGCCCTACATCGAAGGCGCATCGATCGACTTCGTCGACACCATCGAGAAGCAGGGCTTCACCATCGACAACCCCAACGCCACCGGTTCGTGCGCGTGCGGGGACTCGTTCAACTGATCGATTAGATTCCAGCGTTAACGGGTCGGTCCGGAGACCGGCCCGTTAATCGTCAGTACTGGCCGGCGTGGCGATCGCGAGCCGCGCAGCGGGGTGAAGCGGGTCGCCACCATTCACGTCGGCCGGCCTAATACTGGCCGGCGTGGCGATCGCGAGCGCCGCGCAGCGGGGTGAAGCGGGTCGCCACCATTCACGTCGGCCGGCCTAATACTGGCCGGCGTGGCGATCGCGAGCGCCGCGCAGCGGGGTGAAGCGGGTCGCCACCATTCACGTCGGCCGGCCTAATACTGGCCGGCCGTCCTGAGCACGTAAGAGCACACCATGATCTGGCCGCGCTGGAAGAGCAACTGCGCGATGCCCTGCACCTGTCCTCGCGGTGGCCCACCGTTCGAGGGTGTCACCTGCATGCTGAACAACACCTGGGCCTGATACGGCGATAAGTAGACGATCTTGTCGATCGTCGTGATTTCGACCTCGGTGAACTGCTTGCGGAACGCGTCGCTGCTCAACTTGGCCAGCGCCTGGTCGGACCGCTTGTCCTTCACGGCGTCGTAGATGCCACACAGCGAGTTGCGAACGATGACCTCGACGTCTCGGTGCGCCAGCGCGGTGAGATAACTCTGAATGGCCGTCTTGGCCGAGCCTTCGGAAAAGGTGTTGCCGGTGTTGGCGCCGTTGGTGCGCACCCCGTACACGATGGCCGTCGTCAATGCCGCCACCAGCGCAATCGCCAGCAGAGCACCGATGATCAGTCGCTTGGACCTGCGGTTCGGGGCCTGGTTCGGGTATTGCGCGGGCGCCTGCGTGCCCGGATACGACGCCGGTGGGGGCCCAGCCTCCCCGCCGGGACCCGCAGGAAAGTTGCGGGGAAACTCGAGCGTCTCGGGCTCGTTCTGCCCTGTCTCGGGGTACGGCTGTACCTGCGCCGACCCCTCGGCGCCCACAGCGGGATTCGGCGGGTGCGGACCGGCCATCGTTGGTCTCCTACGCTGGTGGATGAGGCGACGAGCGGTTGCCGTCCGAATAATGGAATTCTGGCAACGAGATGAGTGCTCTAGGCAGGCTAGCGCAAGAGCTGCAGGTGACCTCGGACGTCGGCCTCGGTGCGCAAAGTGTTGGACTTTTGAATTTGGTCGTTCAGCGGATGTCCATGAGAGGCTAACGACCTTAGAAATGAAGGGCGGAAATTAGTGACCATCGCAGTAACGGGTTCAATCGCGACAGACCATCTGATGCGCTTTCCTGGCCGATTCTCTGAGCAGCTTTTGCCGGAACACCTGCATAAGGTGTCGCTGAGCTTCCTGGTTGACGACCTGGTGGTGCACCGCGGGGGAGTCGCCGGAAACATCGCCTACGCGATCGGTGTTCTCGGGGGTAGCGCCGCGCTGGTCGGCGCGGCCGGCGACGACTTCGGCGACTACCGCGACTGGCTGCAGTCCCACGGCGTCAACACCGACAACGTGCTGATCTCCAAGACCGCGCACACGGCGCGGTTCGTGTGCACCACTGACACCGAGATGGCCCAGATCGCGTCGTTCTATCCCGGTGCGATGTCCGAGGCTCGCGACATCTCGCTGGCCGAGGTGGCCAAGAACATCGGCACCCCGGATCTGGTGATCATCGGGGCCAATGACCCGGCCGCGATGGTGGTGCACACCGAAGAGTGCCGCAAGCTCGGGCTGGCCTTCGCCGCGGACCCATCCCAGCAGCTGGCCCGGCTCTCCGGGGACGAGATCAGGCAGCTCATCGACGGCGCCGCCTATCTGTTCACCAACGATTACGAGTGGGATCTGCTGCTGTCCAAGACCGGTTGGTCGGAAGCGGATGTGATGGCGCAGGTCGATCTGCGGGTCACCACGCTTGGTGCCAAGGGCGTCGACATCGTCGACCGCGACGGGAACAAAGTGCACGTCGGTGTCGTGCCGGAGACCAGCCAGACCGACCCCACCGGTGTCGGCGACGCATTCCGGGCGGGTTTCCTGACCGGACGCAGCGCCGGGCTGAGCCTGGAGCGTTCGGCGCAGCTGGGTTCGCTGGTCGCGGTGTTGGTGCTGGAGTCGACGGGAACTCAGGAGTGGGAGTGGGACAAGTCGGTCGCCGCGTCCCGGTTGGCCAGCGCCTTCGGTGAGGACGCCGCCGCCGAGATCGCCGCGGTGCTCGCCTAGCGGCTCACTGCCCCCCGCCGAGCAGACGCAAAGTCGCACAAAAAGCGCCCTGCGCGTGCGAGTTTGCGTCTGCTCGCGGTTATAACTCGACCGGGTAGACCGGCTCGCTGATCTGTGGCACCACGGTGTGTTCGACGAAGATCGCGTGCCACAGCATGAAGATGAGCACGGTCCACAGTCGGCGGCTGTGGTCGCTGGTGCCGAGGCGGTGCTCGTCGAGCATGCGACGCACTGCTGCGAGGTCGACGAGGTGACCGGCTTGCGAAGACTCGACCATCTCGTAAGACCATTCCAACAGTTCGCCGGCGCGCAGCCAGTGCCTGATCGGAACCGGGAAACCCAGTTTGGGCCGGTGCAGCACGTGCGCTGGCACGATCGGCTCCAGGGCGCGCCGCAGCGCGTACTTCGTGGTGGTCCGGGTGATCTTGGCCTGGAACGGCAGCCGCGACGCCACCGCGAACACCTCGGGGTCCAGGAACGGCACCCGCAGTTCCAGTGAGTTGGCCATCGTCATCTTGTCGGCCTTGACCAGGATGTCGCCGCGCAGCCAGGTGAACAGGTCGATGTGTTGCATCCGGGCGACCGGATCCCAGCCGGCCGAGTCGGCGTAGATCGACCCGGTGACGTCGGTGTGGGTCCAGTCTTCCCGGAATCCGGGCAGCACGTCGCGCAGTTGCGCATCGGAGAAGCTGCGGGCGTTGCCGTAGTAACGCTCTTCGAGCGTCAGCGACCCGCGGTGCAGCAGGCTCTTGCCCCGCATGCCCTCGGGTAGCGGTTTGGACATCTTGCCCATCGACCGGCGCAGCGGTCGGGGGAGGTAGTTGAAGGGCTTCAATGACAGCGGCTCGCGGTAGATCGTGTAGCCGCCGAACAATTCGTCGGCGCCCTCACCGGACAGCACCACTTTGACGTGCTTGCGCGCCTCACGGGCGACGAAGAACAGCGGTACCAGCGCCGGGTCGGCGACCGGCTCGTCCAGGTACCAGACGATCTCGGGTAGGGCGGTGACGAACTCGTCGGCGCTGACCACCTTGGTGATGTGGCGAGCCCCGATCGCCTCCGCTGAGGCGACCGCGACGTCGAGTTCAGAGAACCCTTCGCGCTCGAAGCCGGTGGTGAAGGTGATCAGCTTCGGATTGTGGCGGATGGCGAGCGCCGCGATGGCCGTGGAGTCGATGCCGCCGGACAGGAAGGAACCGACGGTGACGTCGGCGCGCATGTGCTTGGCTACCGAGTCCTCCAAGACAGCGGTGATCTCGTCGTAGCGGGCCTGTTCGGTGCCGGACGCGATCGGGACCGCGGCGAACCGCGGCACGAAGTAACGGGTGACGACCGGGTCGGCTCCCGGCCGAATCCGGGCGTAGCAGCCCGATTCCAGCCGCCGAACGCCGCGGTGCAGCGTCTCGGGCTCCGGAACGTACTGCAGGACGGTGTAGTGCTGCACCGCCCGCTCGTCGATCGCGGTATCGAAACCGACCAGGTCGACCAGATCGAGCAGGCACTTCTTCTCGCTGGCCAGCGCGGTGCCGCCGGGGCCGGTTGCCATGAACAGCGGCTTGATGCCGAACGGGTCGCGGGCGCAGAACAGTTCACGGGTGGTGGTATCCCACAAGGCGAACGCGAACATGCCGCGCAGTCGCTTGAGGACCTCGGCGCCCCAGAAGTGGTAGCCCGCGACGATGGCTTCGCCGTCACCGTCGGTGGCGAACACGGCGCCGTGCTCGGCGCGAAGTTCCTCGCGCAGTTCCAGATAGTTGTAGATCTCGCCGTTGAAGACCAGCACGAAGCGGTCTGGTGTCTCCGGCGGCCCCCAGCGCAGCGGCTGGTGCGAATGTGCGATGTCGATGATGGAAAGCCGGTTGAAGCCGAAAACCACCGAACCGTCGGCATCGGGGTCGGTCCAGGTGCCCGGTTCGTCGGGCCCTCGGTGGCGCATCAGGTGCGATGAGTGCGAAATCGCGCTGTCGGCCAGGGCGGCGTGGGCCGCCGCGGTGTCACGTCCATCGCGCGCGTCAGTGCCGTCCGGGCTATCTGGGCCACCCGGGGCCGCGACAAACGCCAACAGTCCACACACGGCGCCCCAGTATGCCGCACTCCGGCAACCCGTGCGGTGTCGCGCCCCGCGGGCCGCATAACCAGGCAGTGGCGGCGCGAAATTCGGGGGCGAGACGCCACGCCACGCCTTCGCCACGCCTTCGAAGGCGCAATTGGGCACGCATCGTCGCTCGCGCGGGCGCGGTGGTCTACGCTGCGTAGTATTCGACATCCGAGGTAGCCGACTGCCCAGTCGGCACAGCTTGCGGTACAGGAGGCGCCAACGTGACACCTCGCGGGCAGGATCGTTCGCAACGCTTGTCGCAGAGCAGTTCTCGGCACCGTTCCGACGGTGCGCGTGGCCTGTCTCGTCGTCTGCGTCCGGTGGCGCTGGTTGTGGCACTGGGCGTGCTGGCGGTGACACTGAGCGGGTGCAGCTGGTCGGAGGCACTGGCGCTGGGATGGCCCGAGGGCATCACTCCCAACGCCCACGCCAACCGTCAGCTGTGGATCGGCTCGGTGATTGCGGCTCTGGTGGTGGGCGCCCTCGTCTACATCCTGATCTTCTGGACTTCGCTGTTCCACCGGAAGAAGAAGGACGACGCGGATTTCCCCCGCCAGTTCGGCTACAACATGCCGCTTGAGCTGGTGCTGACCGTGGTGCCCTTCCTGATCATCTCGGTGCTGTTCTACTTCACCGTCGTGGTGCAGGAAAAGATGGTGCACCTGGCCAAGGACCCCGAACTCGTCATCGACATCACTTCATTCCAATGGAACTGGAAGTTCGGTTACCAGCGGGCGGCCTTCAAGGACGGCACGTTCAACTACGAAGGCGCCGACGAGGCGAAGAAGAAGGCGATGACGTCCAAGCCTGAGGGCAAGGACCGCCACGGCGAGGAACTCGTGGGCCCGATACATGGGCTCAACACCGAGGACCGCCAATACCTGAACTTCGACAAGGTCGAGATTCTGGGCACCAGCACCGAGATTCCAGTCCTGGTATTGCCCGCCCACAAGCGGATCGAGTTCATCCAGGCCTCGGCCGATGTGATCCATGCATGGTGGGTGCCGGAGTTCCTGTTCAAGCGCGACGTGATGCCGAACCCCATCGCCAACAACTCCGTCAACCGTTTCCAGGTCGATGAGATCACCAAGGTCGGCGCGTTCGTGGGCCACTGCGCTGAGATGTGCGGCACCTATCACGCGATGATGAACTTCGAGGTGCGGGTCGTGGAGCCCAACGACTTCGTTGCCTTCCTGCAGCAACGTATCGCCGGCAAGACGAATGCCGAGGCATTGCAGGCGATCCATCAGCCGCCGCTTGCGACGACCACCGAGCCGTTCGACACGCGTCGCGGCGAACAGGCCCCGAACCCACGAGGTTAGGACACCCATGCACATCGAAGCCAGGCTGTTCGAGTTCATCGCCGCATTCTTCGCTTTGTGCGCGGTGCTTTACGGCGTGCTGACGGCGCTGTTCGCTACCGGCGGCACCGAATGGGCCGGCGAGACCGGGCTGGTTCTGACCACCGGGCTGGCGCTGATCGTGGCCACCTTCTTCCGCTTCGTCGCCCGTCGGCTCGACACGCGGCCCGAAGACTACGAGGGCGCTGAAATCAGCGACGGCGCAGGCGAATTGGGTTTCTTCAGCCCGCACAGCTGGTGGCCGATCATGATTGCCTTGTCAGGCTCGGTGGCGGCCGTCGGAATCGCGCTGTGGCTGCCATGGCTGATTTTTGCCGGCGTGGTGTTCATCCTCGCATCGGTGGCCGGCTTGGTCTTCGAGTACTACGTTGGCCCCGAGAGGCACTGATCGGACCTGAAAGGTCACAATCAGGTCACCAGTTGATCCGTGGCCAGTTTGCCGGGGGACCGCTGTCCCAGCCCGTTGGGTAGGGTTTTCCAGGCACCAGGAGAATTCACTGAGTGCGCCGTGCACGGATGCAGCCGCGGAGCCCCGCGCGCTGGTGAAGCAGTTGGACAGGGTAGGCAGACATGAGCGGGCCGCATCCCCCAGGACATGATCCTGAGGAATCCGACCTTGCCGGTCAACCTGCCGAACTGGACCCCTTCGATGACGGTGACGAGCTGGGCCAGCACCAGGACCAGCAAGATGACCTGGCACACCCCGATGACGGCGGGTCGGCGCACACATCCGAGACTGACGCATATTCCCGGGCGTACTCGGCGCCTGAGTCGGAGCAATTCACGAGCAGTCCCTACATGCCGGCCGACATGGCGCTTTACGACTACGACAGCTACGACGACTCCGACCGCGACACCGATGCGCCGGCTCCGCGCTGGCCGTGGGTCGTCGGCGTTGCTGCGATCCTGGCCGCGATCGCGCTGGTGGTTTCGGTATCGCTGCTCGTGACGCGCACGGATACCAGCACACTGGCAAACCCCGACACCACCAGCTCATCAGTACCGCCGGTACAAGACCAGATCACCACCACCAAGCCGCCGCCCCCGACGTCCGAGGAACCGCCGCCACCGCCACCACCGCCGCCGCCGTCCGAAATCCCCACCGCGACGGAGACGCAGACAGTGACCGTGACGCCCACGCCGCCACCGCCACCGCCACCGTCGTCACCGTCGCCGACACCGACCACGTCGGCGGCTCCACCGGCCAGCCCGACCGCGGCCGCACCGCCGCCACCCCCGACCACCACCCTCGCCGGCCCGCGGCAGGTCACCTACTCGGTGACCGGCACCAAGGCGCCGGGCGACATCATTTCGGTAACCTACGTCGATGCCTCCGGACGGAGGCGGACACAGCACAACGTCTACATCCCCTGGACAATGACCGTGACACCGATCTCGCAATCCGACGTGGGATCGGTGGAAGCGTCCAGTCTTTTCCGGGTCAGCAAACTCAACTGCACGATCATCACAAGCGACGGAACGGTATTGTCCTCGAACAGCAACGACTCACCCCAGACCAGCTGCTGATGGTCGGCAGGTACTCCTCTTATCGGCGTGGGCCGGATCCGGTAGTCAACCCACGACTCATCGACAGGGTGATGGCCAGCATCTGTGCGGGCATCTGGCTGGTTCTGGTGGGGGTGAGCGTGGCGGCGGCCGTCGCGCTGACCGACCTGGGCCGAGGCTTCCACAAGATGTCGCGGACTCCGCACACCACGTGGGTGCTGTACGCCGTCATCATCATCTCCGCTCTTGTCATCGCGGGGGCGATCCCGGTTCTGTTGCGTGCCCGCCGGCTGTCCCAGGGCGAACCGGTTGTTCGGTCGCGCGCCCTGCAGGGCGGAGCAAGCCGGCCAGCAGCAGCGCGACAGACCGCACGCAGTAGCCCACGGGTGACGATCGAGCCGGCGCGCCGGGAGCCGGTCAAAGCGTATGGGGCGCTGGACGAGTGGTCCGGCGAAGTGGTGGACCGAATCTGGTTGCGCGGGGCTCTCGCGCTGACCAGCGCCATCGGCGCCGCGCTGACCGCCGTTGCGTTGGCGACGTATTTGATGGCAGCCGGTCACGACACGGGGTCGTGGATCAGCTACGTGTTCGCGGGTGTCATCACGGCCGGGATGCCGGTAATCGAGTTTTTCTGCGTCCGGCAGCTGCGCCACGGGCACGACGCGCACTAGCGCTAGCCCTGTAAGTAGCGCCGAGACTGCGGCTGCTGCGCCGAGACTGTGGTAGCTGCGCCGAGACCTGCGGTAGCTGGGCTGATTGGCGCCTCACATGCACTATGGACGCACTTCCGATGCCGCCTCTTTGAGGTTCGATGCTGTGGCGGGCCGCCTGGCCCGCGCCCGGCGGGGGAGGGGAGGGGCTTCCGCGCCCTGCGCTCCGACTGACAGGCATCGCTGCGCTGACTCCACGTCCAAGCGAGCCCATTCGCGAACCGGTGTCGCGCGATCCCCGTCGCGGCAGGGCCACATACGCCGCAGCCCGGCCGATGAACTTCATCAGCCGGGCTGGACGTACATCTCGTGGACCGCTGGGCGGTCCAGAACGGAGAACCTCTAGTGATGCTCTCCGTTGGAGCCCTCGCCATTGCTGCCGTGGCCATTGCTGCCATGTCCGTTGCTGCCATGGCCGTTGGACGAACCGTTGGGGCTCTCCTGGCGCTCGCGCAGGACGGTGAGAGCGCGGTGCTCGGCCCGGTGGTGAGCCTCCCGCAGTGCCGCATCCTCGGAAACCGGATCCGCCCGCATCAGGCTGCCAATGCCCGGCGAACCGGCCGACCCCAGCTTGTTCATCCGCTTGGGCAATGGCGCGCCCTGGTACTCCAGCGGAATCGGGTGGCCGTGGTCGTCGACCGGGCCGAGGGGCTGGTGCAGCTCGATGTAGGCACCGTGCGGCAGACGCTTGATGATGCCGGTCTCGACGCCGTGCTCAAGCACCCCACGGTCGCTGCGCTGCAATCCGATGCACCACCGGTAGGTGATGAAGTAGATCAGCGGCGGCAGGATCACCATGCCGATGCGCCCGATCCACGTTGTCGCGTTCAGCGAGATATGGAATTTGAACGCGATGATGTCGTTCATCGCGCAGAGGGTGAGCACCATGTAGAAGCTGATCGCCATCGCGCCGATGGCCGTGCGCACCGGCACGTCACGAGGACGCTGCAGCAGGTTGTGGTGCGCGCGATCGCCGGTGAACCGCTTCTCGAGGAAGGGGTAGACGACCAGCAGCCCGAAGACCAGGCCCATGATGATCGCGACCCAGACGACGGCGGGAATCGTGTGGTGCCAGAAGTAGAACTCCCAGGCCGGCCAGATACGGGCCAGGCCCTCCGTCCACATCATGTAGAAGTCTGGCTGCGAACCCGCGGACACCTGAGATGGCTTGTAGGGACCGAGGTTCCAGATCGGGTTGATCTGCAGCAGCCCGCCCATCAGGCCGAGCACGCCGACGATGCAAGCGAAATATGCACCGGACTTGACCGCGAAGCCGGGCATGACGCGCACGCCGACGACGTTGTGCTCGGTGCGTCCGGGGCCGGGGAACTGGGTGTGCTTCTGGAACCACACCAGCGCCATGTGCGCGCCGATCAGCGCCAGGATGATCCCCGGCAACAGCAGGATGTGCAGGGCGTACAGCCGGGGGATCAGGATGGTGCCCGGGAAGTCGCCGCCGAACAGCGCCCAGTGCAACCAGGTGCCCATCACCGGCATACCCAGCGTGATCGAGGAGAGCGCCGCGCGCAGGCCGATGCCGGAGAGCAGGTCGTCCGGCAGGGAGTAGCCGAAGTAGCCCTCGAACATGGACAAGATCAACAGCAGCGAACCGATGACCCAGTTGGCTTCACGCGGGCGCCGGAATGCTCCGGTGAAGAAGATGCGCGCCAGGTGCACCATGATCGACGCCGAGAACATCAGCGCGGCCCAGTGGTGGATCTGACGGACGAACAGGCCGCCGCGGATCTCGAACGAGATGTTCAGCGCCGTCTCATAGGCACGCGACATCTCAACACCGCGCAGCGGTTGATAGACGCCGTTGTAGGTGACTTCGGCCATCGACGGGTCGAAGAACAACGTCAGCCACACGCCGGTGATCAGCAGCACGATGAAGCTGTACAGCGCGATCTCACCCAGCAGGAATGACCAGTGCGTCGGGAACACCTTATTGAGCTGACGCCGCACCGCCCCGGACGGGTGATACCGGCTGTCCATAGCTTCGCCCTGGCTGGCCAGGATGTCGCCGATTTTCGGGGGTTTCAATGAAGGACTCATGTTGTTGTGCGCTCCCAGAATGCCGGTCCGACGGGCTCGACGAAGTCACCGTTCGCGACTAGATACCCGCTGGAGTCGATTGTGATGGGCAGCTGCGCCAACGCACGTGCCGCCGGCCCGAAGATCGGCTTGGCGAAATGCAACGCGTCGAACTGCGACTGATGACATGGGCACAAAATCCGGTAGGACTGCTGCTCATAGAGCGAGGACGGGCAGCCCAGGTGCGAGCAGACCTTGGTGAAGGCGAAGAATTCGCCCCAGTTGAAGCTTTCCTGCCCCTTGCGCTTGACCACGCGGTCCAGGTCGCTGGGCTTGATCCGAATGAGCATCACCGGATTACGGATACCCATCGATACCGCCGCCAATTTCTCGTGCGATTCCACTGTGGTGCCATCACCGTCGGACTCCCGCCACGGGAACACGGTTTCCATGCCGCCAGCGTCGATGTCCTCGGGACGCATCTTGGTGTACGGCGGGCCGTCGTGAGCGCCGGTGGCACGCGCCAGGAAGATCGTCTCGCCCTTGAAGCGTGGAGTCCAACCCGAAGTCCAGAGCACCGCCTTCATGCCTTCGGCGGTGGGGACTACCGGCTTCCACGGGTTCTTGATCAGGCCGCCGGCAAACGCGACCAGAGTGCCGAGGCCGAAAGCGCCCAGCCCTATCCCGAACGAGGCTCCGATGAGCTTGCGGCGCCCGATTGTCGAGCCCTCATACGCGTCGGTCAGGTTGGCCACGACCGTCCGGCGGTCGATTTGGCGCGAGGCCCCGTCGTGCCGGTCCTGGATGGTGATCTCTTCGGGGATGAACTTCTTCTGCAGCAACACCGCGCCGATGGCGATCGACAGAATCGACATCCCGAAGGTGAATCCGTAGAGCGGGGTCGACAGCGAGTACAGCCAGTTGCCCTCGGTCCCGTTCGGCTTGTACTCCCAAGGCCAGAACAGGAATATCAGTAGCAGTGCGAGGCCAAACCCGCCGCCGCCCAACAAAAGCCACCGCGCCACCCTGCGCTCGGCCCGCTTCTCGGCTTTGGTGCCTTCGACCGGCCAGCGCGGTTCCTTGAAGACGATGTCGACGCCGTCGATCTTGCTGCCCAGGTCCAGCAGTTCCTGGGTCGACATGGTGGCCAACGCCGCGTCGTCGGGCTCTTGCTGGCCCGCGTGGGTGTGGCTGCCGGTGTCAGAACCGACCTTGCTGCCTGCGCCGTCCCTCGGGTTCGATACGTCGCTCATGTGCGCGCCCCAATCCACATTGCCAAGCCGATGGCGGCGACGATGCCAATGATCCACATCGCCATACCCTCGGGCGCCGGTCCGAATCCACCCAGTCCGTAACCGCCTGGCGAGTGCTCCTCGGCGGCGTACCGGACGTAAGCGATGATGTCTTTCTTCGATTCGAAGGACAGCTGACGGTCGGCGAACTTCGGCATGTTCTGCGGGCCGGTCAGCATCGCGGTCAGAATCTGCTGCTCATTGGCCGGGCCCAGGTCGGGCGCGTACTTGCCGGATGACAGCGCCCCGCCTTTGCCGGTGAAGTTGTGGCACGAAGCGCAGTTGAGGCGGAACAGGTCGCCGCCACGGCCCAGGTCGGTGCCGCGTAGCGACCGCATCGCGAGGCTGCCGTCTGGGTTGCGGACGACCGTCGGGCCACCGCCGTTGGCTTGCACGTAGGCGCCGATCGCGTCGACCTGAGTCTCGTCGAAGATCGGGTCCTTGCGTGCCGCCTGCGCCTCGCCGCGCATGGCGGGCATCCGGCCGGTTGACACCTGGAAGTAGACGGCGGCCTCGCCGACTCCGATCAGGCTTGGTCCGTGGTCGGGCACGCCCTGCAGGTTAGCGCCGTGGCAGGACACGCACGAGGTGTCGAAAAGCTGCTTGCCGGTACGCAGCAGCGCCGAGCCCGACTCGTCGGCGACGGCCACCTGCGGTGTCGGAGTGAGCACCGCCGCCAGTCCGCCGGCGATGGTCAGGGCGATCAGCAGCAGCAGACCGCCCGACAACCGGCGACGTAGGCGCCGACGCGAGCGGGCCGCTTGATCGCGGCTACCGGATCGAGTAGACCCAAATTTCTTCAACCGAGCACTCCTGTTCATAGAGGTATTCGGAGCCGCAGACTCATCGGATGAAATAGATGACGGTGAACAGAGCGATCCACACGATGTCGACGAAGTGCCAGTAGTACGAGACCACGATGCTGGCAGTCGCCTGCGCCGGCGTGAATTTGCTCATCTTGGTGCGGGCTAGCAAGAAAATGAAGGCGATCAGGCCACCCGTGACGTGGAGTCCGTGGAAGCCGGTTGCCAGATAGAACACGCTGCCGTACGAACTGCCGGGGATGGTGGTGCCGTGAGTCACCAGGTTCCAGTACTCCTCGGCCTGTCCGAGGACGAAGAACAGCCCCATTAGGAAGGTGATCACGTACCAGCGGCGTAGCCCGAAGACGTCGCCGCGTTCTGCGGCGAACACACCCATCTGGCAGGTGAACGACGAGGCAATCAACACCAGCGTCACCGGCACGGCCTGATAGAGATTCAACTCCGTCGGCGGCGGTGGCCAGGCCCCGCCGGCCTGCGCTCGCGCCGTGAAGTAGAACGCGAACAGGCCAGCAAAGAACATGAGCTCACTGGAAAGCCACACTATGGTGCCAACACTCACCATATTGGGGCGGTTCAGCGAATGCACTCGCGACGTAATCGCAGTACCCGAGGTCCCTACAGCACTCGTCACATCCGCAAGTATGACGCTTTGTAGTTGTCGAACTCTACCCGGGGCGGAAATTAGGTCGGTGCGTGTTGCGAGGGAGCCTGCCGAGGGGCACTCGGAGGCCCCGGACGGGCCGTCGCTGGCCAGTCCGGGGCGGCGGTTGGGGGCGGGTGAATCTCGTGGGACCATCGGCGGCGTGACTGCGTCTTCCGAGGCTTCCGGGTCCGGGCGTACCGGCCCGGGCTCAGCCGGCCCGGGACTGTCCTGGCCGCAGGTTCTCGGCCGCCTGACGGACGGGGTGAACCTGGGGCGGGGCCAGGCGGCCTGGGCGATGGACCAGATCATGGCCGGCGACGCCCAGCCGTCGCAGATTTCGGCGTTTGCCGTGGCGCTGAAGATGAAGCGCCCGACCGCGGACGAAGTCAGCGAACTGGCCGGCGTGATGTTGGCCCACGCCCGGCCCATGCCGCTCGACGCGGCCCACGGCGACGCGGTCGACATCGTGGGCACCGGTGGCGATGGCGTCAACACCGTCAATTTGTCCACCATGGCGTCGATCGTGGTGGCCGCGACGGGTGTGCCGGTGGTTAAGCACGGCAACCGGGCGGCGTCCTCTTTATCGGGCGGTGCCGACACGCTGGAGGCGCTCGGGGTGCGTATCGACCTGGGCCCCGAAGACGTCGCGCGCAGCCTGGCCGAGGTCGGCATCGGATTTTGCTTCGCGCCCCAGTTCCATCCGTCGTATCGCCACGCGTCGGTGGTGCGTCGCGAAATCGGGATCCCGACGGTGTTCAATCTCCTTGGGCCGCTTACTAATCCGGCGCAACCACGGGCCGGGCTGATTGGCTGCGCCTTTGCGGACCTGGCTGAAGTGATGGCAGGAGTGTTTGCTGCACGACGATCCAGCGTGCTCGTTGTGCACGGCGATGACGGGCTCGACGAACTGACGACCACGACGACGAGCACCATCTGGCGAGTGCAGGCGGGCACCGTGGACAAGCTGAAGTTCGACCCCGCGGGCTTCGGGTTCGAGCGCGCCGAACTGGACGAACTCAGGGGCGGCGACGCGCAAGCCAACGCCGCCGAGGTTCGCGACCTACTGGCCGGTACCCAAGGGCCGGTGCGCGATGCGGTGGTGCTCAACGCCGCCGGCGCCCTGGTAGCGCACGCCGGCTTATCCAGCCGCGCTGAATGGTTGCCGGCGTGGGAGGACGGGCTGGAGCGGGCCGGCGCTGCGATCGACAGCGGTGCGGCCGAACAACTGCTCGCGAGATGGGTGCGGTTCAGCCAGGAGGTCTGACTGCCATTCATTGACGCCTCCGCTCGTCTGTTGGCTGGCCAGTCGCGCCGAACGGGCCGTCGCCGCCCAGCCGGCCCACGCGCCCGCCGATCGCAACGGCGAGGTCCAGCCCGTGTCTTCGATGTCTCCGACGGCGGTCACGCGCACGATCCGCACCCCGGGCGCGGCCAGCCAGCGCGCGATGAGCGCCGTCTCCTCGACGAGTGCACCGCCAAGCGGGGCCTGCGACGGCAATATCGTCTGGGCGCCGGCTCCGATGGCTTCGACCACGGGCATCGGTGGTACGCCGCGCCGGGCCGTACCCGCGGCTGCGAGTTGGCCGTGTCGAATGACGGCGAGCTGCCAACCACCGGCCCCGTCGGGGGCCGCGGCGATCAACTCCGGCAATGCGGCCAAGGTCCGGAGTCGCTGCCCGCGCCACAACACCTCCACCGCGGTGGCGATGTGATCACGCAACCGGCCGGCGCTCTCGTAGTGCCGTCGTTCCGCCAGCGCTGCGACCTGTTCGACAGCAGCCCCCAACGCGGAGTTGTCCGTGCCGTCCATCAATGCCCGGGCCCGCCGCGTGGCCTCGGCGTACTGATCGGCCGTCACGTCGCGGTCGGCCGGGCAGGGCGATACCTCGACCTCGGGGCATGCGGGACCGTGTAGTGCCGACCGCGCCAGTCGCTTGGTGCAGGTCCGCACCCCGGTGAAGCGGGCGAGCAGGGCCGCGGTGTCGGCGGCGTCGGCGCGCGAACGGAACGGCCCGACGGCGTGGTCGTGGCGCGGGTTGCGGACCACCGACAGGCGTGGGAACGCCTCATCGGTGAGCACCACCCACCACCATCGGTGTGGAAACCGCGACTTCCGGTTGTACGGCGGGGCGTGGGCAGCCAGCATGCGGAGTTCGCGCACGCCGGCTTCCAGCGCGTGCGCGCATTCCACATGGTCGAGGGACCCGGCCAGGGCGACCATTTCCTTCATGCGGCCCCGCGGATCGGTGCCGTTGAAGTACTGGCTCACCCTGCGCCGCAGATCTACCGCGGTGCCGACGTACAGCACCTCGCCAGAGGGGCCGCGGAAAAGATAGATCCCGGGTCGTCGCGGCAGGCCGTCGGCCAGCACCCGTTTGCGGCGTTGAGCCGGGGTCACGTCAGGCAGGTACGCCCGCAACTCGGCGTAGGTGTGCACGCCCTGGTTGCCCACCCGCTCGATGAGTGCGTGCAGCACGTCAACGGTGGCGCGGGCGTCGTCGAGTGCGCGGTGGGTGGGCTGTGTCGACACCGCGAACAACCGCGCCAACGCCGCCAGTCGCACACTCGGGGCTTCCTCGCGACTCAGCACCCGGCGCGCCAACCGGACCGTGCACAGGACTCGTGGTCGGCGCCAGCCGATCTGGCACTGTTCGGCGGCGGCGCGCAGGAAGCCGATGTCGAACCCGGCGTTGTGGGCCACCAGTACCGAGTCGCCGGCGAAGTCGAGAAACATCGGCAGGACTGCGTCGATGGTCGGGGCGTCACACACCATCGCCGTGGTGATCCCGGTCAGCTGGACAATCTGGGGTGGGATGCTGCGCTGCGGGTCAACCAGGGTGGCGAATTCGCCGACCACTGCGCCCCCGCACACTTTGACCGCCCCGATCTCGGTGATCGCGTCGGGGACGGCCCCGTCGTGTCCCACCGCGCGCCCACCGGTGGTTTCCAGGTCGACGACGACGAAAGTCGTCTCACGAAGCGACCGTTCTTCGGGTGAATCCCACGCATCCAGCGTGGCGAGACTGAGTTGAGTCCCACCGGTCGCACCCATGGCCGTGACGTTAGGCATGCGCACTGACAGCCATCGGTTCCCACGCCGTGGCGACCGCAAGCGCGGCGGAGCCGGGCGCGGCGGGTCGTCACCATTGGGCCGACTGCGGCGGTCGCCGCCATTGACGAACTCAAACTTGTCGGGGGTGACCGTTACCGTCCGACTTAGCCCGACTTTGCGATGAAAGATTTCGAGGAGAGGACCGACTCAGATGGCACACAGCGGCGGAACCGCAGGCGGCGGCGACACAGCGGCCAGGCCGGGGGAGCCGGTAATCATCGATTGTGACGATTGCGCGGTGCGAGGTGCGGGATGCCACGACTGCGTGGTGAGCGTCTTACTCGGTGTGCCCGAAACCCTTTCGTACGACGAACAAGTCGCGTTGGAAGCGCTCGCTGAGGTGGGCTTGGCTCCGCGGTTGCGTTTGGTGCCGATCCAGCGGGACCGCGTGATGTCGCCTAAAGGCGTCGCGTAGCTCAGTCGTGTATGGTCAACGAGGCAATGGCGCCGTTTCTTAGAGAAATGACATAAATCTTTCCAATTTCTTAGTTCTCCCCTTTGGACAAACGTCGATATCGTTTCGTAACCTGTTTGAGACCTAAACCAGCTCGGCGGATTTACGTCGATGGCAGTTTAAGGAAGCAAATCTTGAAGCTCGATAGGCCTTCGACCGCGCGTCTCATCAGACGGTCTGCCATCGGTTCGTTAGCCAGCTTCGCGGTGTTCTCCAGCATCTCGACTGCCATCGTGGTAGCCGATCCTGCCGGCGACGCCCTGGCGAAACTCAACGAGCTGTCGCGGCAGGCTGAGCAGACCACCGAAGCGATGCACAGCGCTGAACTCGATTTGAACGACAAAGTGACTGCCCAGCAGGCCGCGGAGCGAAAGCTTGCCGAGGACCAGGCCAACCTGGAGTCCGCGAAGTCACGTCTGTCCGGCTTCCAGAGCGCGGTCAACAAGGTTGCAGCCGCCACTTACATGGGTGGTCGCACCGACGGCTTGGACGCGCTGCTGACCGCGCACTCACCGCAGTCGCTCATCGATGGGCTCGCGTTGCAGCGGGTGATGGCCAGCCAAATGTCCTCGCAAATGGTCAGTTTCAAGCTCGCGGGCGAGCAGGCAACCAAGGCCGAGCAGGCGTCTTCCAGATCGGCCGCCGACGCCAAGTCCGCCGCCGAGCAAGCTGCGGCGGTACGGGCGAACTTGCAGCACAAGCAGAGCCAGCTGCAGGTCCAGATCGCCGTCGTCAAGTCGCAATACCAGGCCTTGACGCCCGACCAGCGCACCGCGCTGGCCCGTCCGGCCCTGGACCGCGTTCCGGACCGCGCGCCGGGCGACGCGATGCCCGCTCCCGAGGCATTGCCGCCGGGTGTCCAACCTGGACCCGATGGCGCACCGGCTCCCGGCGAAGCCCCGATGCCCGGTGGGATACCTGCTGGACTCCCCTTCTCTCCGCCCGGCGGCGGTGGCGGTGGCGACCGAGCAGTGGTCGTACAAGCCGCGCTGACCCAGGTCGGTTCCGCCTACTCGTGGGGCGGCGCAACCCCAGGTTCGTTCGACTGCTCCGGACTGGTGATGTGGGCATTCCAGCAGGCCGGCATCTCCTTGCCGCACTCCAGTCAGGCATTGGCTCACGGAGGTCAGCCGGTCGCGCTCTCCGACCTGCAGCCGGGTGACGTGCTCACCTTCTACTCGGACGCATCCCACACCGGCATCTACATCGGTGACGGCATGATGGTGCACTCCTCCACATACGGCGTTCCGGTCGGCGTAGTGCCGATGGAGTCGTCCGGCCCGATTTACGACGCCCGCCGCTACTGACGGTTTCGCTGCGGTGCCGCAACGGCGCCGGCGCTCTCTACTGCTGGCGGGTTGGCTGATAGCTGAGTTGATTGCTGCGCTGTTGTTGCCGGTTCATCCGAGAGCAGCACCGCCCAGCGCTGCGACGGTCGGGACCCCGGGTGGCGCGATGATCGCGCTGCCCGATGGGCGCACCGTGCGCCTCGTGGGCCCCGGTGGCGGTTCTGACACCGAAGCCTTGCGCGCGCGCATTGTGGCTGGCATGGGCGCCGCGGTCGATGGGGTGGTGGGATTTTGGGGTGCCGATTGGTCACGCGACATCGCGGTCTTTGTAGCCGCCTCCGATGATCAATTCCGCGCCGCCGTCGGTGGTGGTTCCGCCGCGCAATGGGGTGACATCGCGGCGGTGACGATGGTTGAGCGTGTTGATCCGGTCGCTCGAACGATGGTTGACGGCCGGATCGTATTCGCGCCCGGCGCCGCCGCCATGAGTGACGGTGCGCTGCAAATAGTGCTGACCCACGAGCTTTTTCACTATGCGGCCCGAGTGGATACCGCACTTGACGCGCCGCGGTGGCTGACCGAGGGAGTGGCCGATTATGTCGCCCGGCCACACACCGCGCTGCCTGCCGATGCCGCAACTGGGATGCGGTCGCTACCGGCCGACAGCGATTTGGACACTCCCGGGCCGCAGCGCTCAGTGGCCTATGACGGGACGTGGTGGTTCGCGCGGTTCGTCGCCGCCGCTTACGGGCAGGCGAAGTTGCGCGATCTCTATCTCGCGGCCTGCGGCGTCGGGCACTCTGATGTGCCCACTGCAGTGCGTGCGGTGCTCGGCATCGACACGGCCAGTCTGCTGGACCGGTGGCAACAGTGGAGTAAGAGCGCCAGCTGATTCGCGCGGCTCCTCGCGTCACTGACGCGACGCGCATCGTCGCCACGCTGGGTTTGATTGGCGCGGCTCCTCCTCGCGTCACTGACGCGACGCGCATCGTCGCCACGCTGGGTTTGATTGGCGCGGCTCCTCCTCGCGTCACTGACGTGACGCGCATCGTCGCCACGCTGGGTTTGATTGGCGCGGCTCCTCCTCGCGTCACTGAC
>NZ_JBVAXG010000005.1:0-23138 GCF_055419245.1 Mycobacterium sp. IDUB_37
TGCTGTTCCCCTCCCTGTGCACCCCGGTCGCCGGCATGCCCACCCCCGACACCACCCCACCCCAGGACTACTGCGCCCCCCGATCGGCGATGATGCCCCGACGCCACCGCACCCGCGCCCAAGACCGCGCCCACCGCATCGCCACCGAACGCCGCCACAACCACACAGCCCGCATGGCACACACCCCACCACCACCACCCACCGACGACGAACCCCCACCTTTCTAGCGGGCGTCTTACTTCGAAGCGACCGCGTGCAACCGCCACTCCCCCGGCACACCCTTGAGCGTGTGCGAGCCACGGTCCTCGAACTCCAGTCCCGACCCGATCACCAAGTCGCGCAGCGTGCTGGACACCATCACTTCGCTCGCCCCAGCAAGGGCGCTGACACGCGCGCCGATATGCACCGCGATCCCACCGATGTCATCGCCTCGGATTTCGCACTCCCCCGTGTGCAACCCGGCGCGCACCTCGATGCCCAACGCTTGCACCGCGTCGCGAATTGCCATGGCGCAGCGGATCGCCCGCTGCGGACCATCAAACATCGCCAGGAAACCGTCACCAGACGTATTCACCTCACGACCACGAAACCGGGCAAGCTGCGACCGCACAACGGCATCGTGCGCGTCGAGCAGCGCACGCCAGTCGCGGTCGCCTATCCGGGCGGCTGTGCGCGTCGAATCCACGATGTCGGTGAACAGCACCGTGGCGAGCACCCGATCGTCGGCCACCTCGGCCTGCTCGCCGGTCAGAAACTCAGCGACGTGCTGGAATGATTCCCGCCAGGGTTCGACGAAGTGGAAGAGGTTGCGCCCCGGCAGCTCAACATATTTCGCGCCCGGGATGTGATCGGCGACGTACTTGCCGTACGCCGGCGGGAGGAACGAGTCGTTCGTGTACTGGACGACGAGGGTTGGCACGCGGATGGTTGGAAGCAGTGCCCGTACGTCCAGTTCGGACACCACCGGCATCATGAGTGCAACGGTCCGTGGGCTCGCTGCCAGGCGGTCATGCCGTGCCCACGTTGCCCGGATTTCCTCGTTCCACGGCATATCGGGATTGAGCTCACGTTCGAACTCCCCCGTCCCCCAGACGGCGACCATGGCATCGAAGAACTTCTCCGGAGTGACCCCATCGGTTCGATCAGCCATCGGATCCGCATAGACCTCAAGCCCGACCAGCGCTGTGGTACGCGACGGATGGCTGGCCGCGAACAGCGCCGCGGGCGCGAACGCAGCGTTCTGCGCGATGAGAACCGCCTCGCGACTCCCGAGATCGTCCAACACCGCGGCGACGCTGTCGGCCCACTGCTCCAATGTCGGCAACGCACCCGTCGAGACCGGATCGGACGCGCCCGTGCCCGGCTGATCGAAAAAGATCAACCGCCCCAGCGATGTCATCGCCTCGACCCATCCCTGAATGGCCGGTAGCTCGGGCAGGATCTCGCAACAGTTGAACCAGTTTGGGACGACCACGATGTCGCGCGAACCTTCTCGCGACGCGCGGTACGCGACGCGCAAGTCCCCGTTCATCGCATAGCGCGTCTCCGAGAACACGCCGGAAGTGTAAGCCGATGGTTGGTGATAACGCGTTAAAGCATCACGCTCGGCTGTCGATCTGGGCACGCCGTTTCGCCGCCCACTCGGCCATCGAGAAGCTGGCCTCGTGGTTGCATGCGGACATCAGCAGAGCAGCTTGTGAAACGACCACGAGCCCATAGTCGCAGATCCAATCGGGGCGGTTCATCGTCCAAACAAGGACGCCGTCGGACGGAGTGCTGAAGAAGCTGAGTTGCATCGGGCTTGACTCACCCTGCGGGCTTATCGGGATGGCTTCACCGTGACAACCCGACACTGCGTTGAAGCCGTTCCACACCACGTCATGCGGGTTCAACGGGTGGTCGTAAACGCCAACCGATTCGGCGTAGACCGATACGCCGCCGGACTCGTATGCCGACTCGGCATAGTTGACCGGATCGGGTGGGCGCAGTGGCGACTCTTTGAACAGCACCGCCGCAGTGCATTCGGCAGGCCGGGCGCTGGTGAAGAAGTTGGGTCCGATACCGATGGCGACCGCCATGCCGTACGGACTATTCTCCCCGTTCTGCAGCAATAGATCGCGGGCCAGCAGTGGGGCCTTCGACTTGGTAGTAGTCGAAACTGGGCTCGAAGCCCGCACCGCCTGACCAGGTACCGACGTGGCGCAGCCCCCCAGCGTCACCACCGCCCCGGCCAGCGCGGCCACCGCCCAGCGACCGGGGGGCATCAGCGGGCGTGCAGGTCCGGCCGGTGCCGGGCCAACTGCTCACGAACGGCGTCCATGGCATCGACGGCGCGGTCCTTATCCACCGCCTGGATCGCCAGCACCGGGATGTACTCATCGTCGGGCAGGTCGATCCGGGCGCAGCGGCTGCCGACAGGAAATGACACACCGGCAATGTCGGCCCACGGTACTAGCCTGTCCCCCAACACATTACGCACCGAGAGGCCAGCCGAACCAACGCGCAGCCGGGGCCGGGCAAACAACAACACTGCATTCGCCAGCACCACGCCCAACACGACCATGGCCACCTGATCGGCCGTCTGGAAGACCACTCCGGTGGACCCGACCTTGAGCACCAAGCCGACAGCAATGTGGGCCACCAGGATCAGAACCGCTGCGCCATAAGCGAATAACGGCGTCAACCGCGGGCGGTACGTCAGATCCCACTCGGAGGTCTTGTCAACGCTCTTCGATTTCGTCACGACTGAGCGCGCAAGTCGCGCAAGGTCAGTGCGGTGGTCAACGCCGCCGCGGCAGCCTGCGCGCCCTTGTCCTCGGCCGACGACGGAAGCCCGGCCCGATCCAGTGCCTGCGCCTCGGTATTGGTGGTCAGCACGCCGTTCGCCACCGGGGTCGAGGCATCCAGCGAAACCCGCGTCAAGCCCTGCGTCACCGCATCGCAGACATAATCGAAGTGTGGTGTCTCACCACGGATTACGACGCCCAGCGCGATGACTGCGTCGTGAGTTTGCGCCAACTCCTGCGCCACCACCGGAATCTCGATGGCACCCAGCACCCGGACCACTGTCGGGTCATCGATGCCGGATTCGGTCGCTACTTTGCGGGCGCCGGCCAGCAGCGCGTCACAGATCGTGTCGTGCCAGGTGCTGGCGACGATCGCCAACCGCACGCCCGCGGCGTCCACCACCGGAAAATCCGGTACGCCGGCGCCTCCGCTCACCGAAGACCTCCGCTCACCGACGACCACCCCTCACAGAGCACCACCGAATTCGCCTGGCAAATGTACGGATTCGTGGAAATCGTCCAAGCCGGCCAGGTCGTGACCCATCCTGTCACGCTTGGTCATCAGGTAGCGAATGTTCTCGGCGTTCACCCGTACCGGCAGCGGCACCCGCTCGATGATGTGCAATCCGTACCCGTCCAGACCCACCCGCTTGGCCGGATTGTTGGTCAACAACCGCATGGACCGAACTCCCAAATCAACCAGAATCTGCGCACCGATCCCGTAATCCCTTGCGTCGGCGGGCAATCCGAGCTTAAGGTTCGCGTCCACGGTGTCTTCGCCGGCGTCTTGCAACTGATAGGCCTGCAGTTTGTGCATCAGCCCGATGCCGCGCCCTTCGTGGCCGCGCATGTACAGCACCACCCCGCGACCCTCGCGAGCCACCATGGCCATCGCCGCGTCCAACTGGGGTCCGCAATCGCACCGACGCGACCCGAACACATCGCCGGTCAGGCACTCGGAGTGCACCCGGACCAGCACGTCGTCACCGTCGCCGGTGGGCCCGGCGATATCGCCACGAACCAGCGCAACATGCTCAACATCTTCGTAGATGCTGGAGTAGCCGATCGCGCGGAACTGCCCGTGCCGGGTGGGGATTCGCGCCTCGGCGATGCGCTCGATGTGCTTCTCGTGCTTGCGCCGCCACTCGATCAAGTCGGCGATAGTGATGAGAGCCAAACCGTGCTCGTCGGCAAAGACCCGCAACTCGTCGGTCTGGGCCATCGCGCCTTCGTCTTTCTGGCTCACGATCTCGCAGATCGCCCCGGCGGGCTGCAAACCCGCCAACCGGGCCAAGTCGACTGCGGCCTCGGTGTGGCCGGGGCGGCGCAGTACGCCGCCGTCCTTGGCCCGTAACGGCACCACATGGCCAGGCCGGGTGAAATCGTGGGCATCACTGTCCGGGTCAGCCAGCAGGCGCATCGTGGTCGCCCGGTCTGAGGCCGAAATACCGGTCCCCACACCTTTTTTCGCGTCCACCGTGACGGTATAAGCGGTGCCGTGCTTGTCCTGGTTGACCGCATACATCGGCAACAGGCCCAACCGGTCGCAGATGTCCCCGTCCAGCGGCACGCACAGATAACCGGAGGTGTATCGGACCATGAATGCGACCAGTTCGGGCGTGGCCTTCTCGGCCGCGAAAATCAGGTCGCCTTCGTTCTCGCGTTCCTCATCGTCGATGACGACGACGGCCTTGCCCGCCGCAATGTCGGCAACCGCCCTCTCGACGGAGTCCAACCGCGTCATCCCCGTTACCTGCTGTCTGTCGGTGCGCACGCGTACCACGTGTTGCATCCAGTATGAACCACTTCGTGAGCGTCTTTATTGCCCCTGCTTACTGACCGGGATTCTGCAGGAGACGTTCCACATACTTCGCGATGACGTCCACCTCGAGGTTCACCTGGGTGCCCACCGGCGCGGAACCCAAAGTGGTCAGTTCGCGGGTGGTTGGGATCAGGGAGACCTCGAACCAATCGCGAGGCTCGGCCCCCAGGCCCGAAACCGTCAACGAAATCCCGTCAACGGTGATCGAGCCCTTCTCCACTACATAGCGGGCAACTGTGGCCGGCATCTCGACCCGCACCACTTCCCAGTGTTCCGACGGCATCCGGGCGACGATCTCGCCGGTGCCGTCGACGTGTCCCTGCACGATGTGCCCACCCAGCCTGCTGTTCAGCGCCGCGGCCCGCTCCAGGTTCACCCGACTGCCCGGCTGCAAGTCGCCCAGGTTGGACCGGTTCAGCGTCTCGGCCATCACATCGGCGCTGAACTGGCCGTCGGGAAGTACGTCAACGACTGTCAGGCACACGCCGTTGACGGCGATCGAATCGCCGTGGCCGGCGTCGCCGGTCACGGTCGGGCCCCTGATGATCAGCCGCGCGGCGTCAGCCAGAGCGTCCCGGCCGGTCACCTCTCCGAGTTCCTCGACAATTCCGGTGAACATCGCACCAGGTTAATGAGTACTGGCGAACCTCTGCACCCGCCTGGCTCCCGGGCCACGTCATGGTCACCCTCTACGATGCTGGGTATGCAGAAACGCCGTCGTCTATTCGCCGTCCTCGCCGCGCTGAGCGTCGCGATCACGCTCACCGCCGGGTGCTCGGCGCATAAGAAGGACAGCGGCGGTCCACTCCCCGACGCGAAGACATTGGTCACTCAGGCCACCGACGCCACCAAGGCCGTCAAAAGCGCACACATCGTGCTATCCGTCGAGGGCAAGATCCCGGGCCTCTCGATCAAGACACTCACCGGTGACCTCACCACCGAGCCCACCGCGGGCAAAGGCAACGTCAAGCTCACATTCGCCGGCTCGGACATCGACGCCGACTTCGTGGTTCTCGACGGAATCCTGTACGCCACGCTCACGCCTAACAAGTGGAGCGATTTCGGCAAGGCCGCCGACATCTACGACCCGTCGCAGATCCTCAGCCAGGACAAAGGCCTGACCAACCTGCTGACGCACTTCACCGATCCGAAAGCCGAAGGACGCGAGACCATCGGTGGGCAGCCCACCATCAAAATCACCGGAAAGATCACGGCCGATGCGGTGAACGCGATCGCACCGCCGTTCAGCGCTTCGGATGCGGTGCCGGCGACCATCTGGGTCCAAGAGAACGGCGACCACCAGCTGGCGCAGGTCAAGTTGGAGCGCGGCACCGGCAACGCGGTGCAAATGACCCTGTCGAACTGGGGCCAGCAGGTCCAGGTCACCAAGCCCCCGCTGAGCTGAGCTGACGACCATGCAGGCAGGACGCCGAATCGCAATCAGTGCGGGCAGCTTAGCGGTGCTGCTCGGTGCCCTCGACACCTATGTCGTGGTCACGGTCATGCGCGACATCATGAACAGCGTCGGCATCCCGGTGAACCAGCTACAGCGGATCACCTGGATCGTGACGATGTATCTGCTGGGCTACATCGCGGCAATGCCGCTGCTCGGTCGGGCTTCCGACCGCTTCGGGCGCAAGTTCGTCCTGCAAGCGAGCCTGGTGCTGTTCATCATCGGCTCGGTGGTGACCGCGCTGTCGGTGCAACTCGGCGCGTGGAGCTTCGAGGTCGGTGACTACGTCCTGATGGACCCGGATCCGAACAGGGCATTTCACGTTCTGATCGTCGGCCGCACCATCCAGGGCATTGCCAGTGGCGCGCTGCTGCCGGTGACCCTGGCGCTGGGCGCCGACTTGTGGTCGGAGCGCAACCGGGCCGGCGTACTCGGCGGCATCGGCGCAGCACAGGAACTCGGAAGCGTGCTGGGCCCGCTCTACGGCATTTTCATCGTGTGGTTATTCCACGACTGGCGCGACGTCTTCTGGATCAATGTCCCGCTGACGGTGATCGCGATAGTCATGATCCACTTCAGCCTGCCGTCGCACGACCGAGCGGAGAAACCGGAGAAAATCGACGTCACCGGCGGGCTGCTGCTGGCCCTCGCGTTGGGTCTTGCCGTCATCGGCTTGTACAACCCGAGCCCCGACGGCAAGCACGTGTTGCCGAGCTACGGGTTGCCGCTGGTCATCGGCGCGGTCGCGGCCGCGGTCGCATTCTTCGTGTGGGAGTGGAAGGCCAAAACCCGCCTCATCGAACCGGCGGGCGTGCACTTCCTGCCGTTCTTGGCGGCACTGGGCACCTCGGTCTGCGCCGGCGCGGCCTTGATGGTGACGCTGGTCAACGTAGAACTGTTCGGCCAGGGCGTACTGCAGATGGACCAGAATCACGCGGCCGGCCTGCTGTTGTGGTTCCTGATCGCGCTGCCGATCGGCGCTCTGCTCGGCGGCTGGATCGCCACCCGGGTCGGTGATCGTGTCGTCGCGTTCGTCGGGATGTTGATCGCGGCCGTGGGCTACTACTTGATCTCATTCTGGCGAGCCGACCTGATGGACCGGAAACACGACATTTTCGGCCTGTTCACGTTGCCCGCCGTCCACACCGACTTGCTGGTGGCCGGGATCGGGCTCGGACTGGTGATCGGCCCCCTGTCGTCGGCCGCGCTACGAGTCGTCCCCTCGGCTCAGCATGGCATCGCCTCGGCGGCGGTGGTGGTCGCCCGCATGACCGGCATGTTGATCGGTGTGGCCGCGCTGAGCGCCTGGGGCCTGTACCGCTTCAACCAGATTCTGGCTGGGCTCACGGCATCGATCCCGCCCGACGCGAGCGTGCTGGAACGCGTACTCGCCCAAGGGCAGATGTATCTGAAGGCCTTCGCAGAGATGTATGGCGACATCTTCACGGTCACCGTGGCCATCTGTGTCTTCGGCGCCGTGCTCGGCCTGCTCATCGGCAGCGGCAGCGGACATGCCGAGGAGCCGGAAGACGCGGTCAAGCTGGAGAAAGAGCCTCAGCCGTCAGCCGTCAGCGAGCCACCAGGCTGAGCAGCAGGTCGGCGCCGACCTGCTCAACGCTGTCGAACTGCCATTGCAAGGCATTCGTCATGCTGGACACCCCGACATCGTTGACTGCCGCCATCGGACCGCCGAGCAGAATCGGCGCGACGTAGGCCAGGATCCGGTTGATCGCATTGGCCCGCAGGAAAGCCCCGGCCAGGGTGGGGCCGCCTTCCAGCAGCACGTCGGTGCGGTCCGCCAGCGCCTTGAGCACCTCGACAGGCTCGTGGGTGCGGAGCACCACAGTGCGGGAGTCGTTGTTGAGCACGTTGGCGTTGGAGGGGACTTCACGCGTGCCGACGACGACACGCAGCGGCTGCTGGGCCGCGAGCCCGCCGTTTGGCAGTCGGGCGGTCAGAGTCGGGTTGTCGGCAAAGACGGTGCCGGTACCGACCACGATCGCATCCGCGAGGGCGCGTCGACGGTGCAGGTCGGCGCGGGCAGCCTCACTGGAGATCCACTGGCTCGACCCGTCAGCAGCGGCGCTGCGGCCGTCAATGCTGGTGGCGTACTTCCACGTCACGTGCGGTAGGCCGGTGCGCTGTTTGTGCAGCCATTCCCGCAGCGGACCAGAAGCCACGTGATCCACGAGCACGCCGGACCGCACCTGCACCCCAGCAGCCGACAGCCGGCCCGCACCGCCACCGGCGATCCCATTCGGGTCGGCAACGCCATAGATCACCGTGCCGACTCTGGCCTGAATCAGCGCGTTCACGCACGGCGGCGTCTTGCCGAAGTGATTGCACGGCTCCATCGTGACCACCGCGATATTGCCGGCAGCCAAACCGCCGGCCTTGCGCAGCGCGACAACCTCAGCGTGGTCACCGCCGTTCGGCTCGGTGGCCCCGACGCCGACGACTCGGCCCTCCTGGTCCACGATGACCGCCCCGACCGGCGGGTTCGGGTAAGTAGTGCCCTTGACCAGCAGGGACTGCTCGATGGCAAGGCGCATGGCCTCCTCGATGCTTTTGACCTGCTCGACGCTGCTCATGAACCGCTCCTGTGGCCGTACAGCAAATGGGGTGAGGCGGCACCGGCCTGTCGCCGCAACGCCTCCACGGCGGCGGCCGGGTCCGCGGCACCGTAGACCGCGGATCCGGCGACGAAACAGTCGACACCGGCTTCGGCGGCCTCTTCGATGGTGTCCTCGTTGATGCCGCCGTCGATCTCGACCAAGATCGTCAGCTCCCCCGCGTCGACCAGCTTGCGAACCGTGCGCACCTTGCCGAGCACCTCCGGAATGAAACCTTGTCCGCCGAAGCCCGGCTCGACAGACATGATCAACAGCGTGTCGAAATGCGGCAGGATTTCCAGATACGGCTCCAGCGGGGTTCCGGGCTTGACGCTGATCCCGGCTTTGGACCCCGCCGCCCGGATGTCGCGGGCCACGCCGATCGGATTGTCGGTGGCCTCGGCGTGAAAGGTGACGTTGTACGCACCGGCCTCGGCGTACGGCGGCGCCCACCGGTCCGGGTTCTCGATCATCAAGTGACAGTCCATCGGAATCCGGCTGGCCGCCAACAGGCTCTCCACCACGGGCAGGCCGATCGTCAGATTGGGCACAAAATGGCCGTCCATCACGTCGACGTGCAACCAGTCGGCACCGCGCACTGCTGCTGCTTCGTCGGCAAGCCGGGCGAAGTCAGCGGCAAGGATCGACGGAGCGATCAATGGTCCCCCCGCATCAGGCATGTGCGACACACTACTGGCGGCGCAGCGCCGCTGCGAACATAGCGTCAGTACCGTGTCGGTGCGGCCACAGCTGCACGTAGGGGCCGCTGCCCAATGCCGCGGCGGGGTCTCGATCGAGCGGCTCGAACAGGGGCCGGGCATCCAACGCGTCCACCGGATGCCGGCGCAATGCGTCGGCGACCACCCCGACCGTCTCGGCAAGGTGCGGCGAGCAGGTGGCGTACAGCACCACACCGCCGGGCCGGGTCAGCGAGATCGCGGCGGCCAGCAGCTCCCGCTGCAACTTGGCCAGGGCGGGCACATCCGACGGCTGGCGCCGCCACCGGGCCTCCGGCCTGCGGCGCAGCGCACCCAATCCGGTGCAGGGCACGTCCACCAGCACCCGGTCGAAGCCGGGCTGCAGCCCCGAGTCGCGGCCGTCGACCCGCACCACCTCGACGGGTAACCCGCGGGTGTTCGCCACCACCAGGTCCGCTCGATGCGGAGTGGGTTCCACCGCGGTCACGCCGGCCCCCGATTGCGCGGCGAGCGCGGCCAGCAGCGCGGTCTTGCCACCCGGCCCGGCGCACAGGTCCAGCCACCGCCCGCCATCGTCGTCGACTGCGGCGAGCGTCAACGCCCGGGCCACCAACTGGCTGCCCTCGTCCTGGACCAGCGCTTGACCGTCGCGCACCGCGGCAAGCTGTCCGGGGTCGCCGCCCGGCAGGTAGACCGCATAGGGCGAGTACCGACCGACCGTGCCGCCCACCGCATCCGACAGTTCGGCAGCGGTCAGCACGCCGGGGCGAGCCGCCAGATGCACCTGCGGCCGTTCGTCGTCGCTGGCGAGCACGGCGTCCAGTTCGCCGGCCGACGCACCCAGCGCGTCGGCGAAGGCCTGTGCGATCCACCTCGGGTGCGCGTGCACGAATGCCGCACTGCCGACCGGATCGTTGCGCGGGGTCAGTTCGTCGACCCAGGATTTCTCATCCCGGCTGGAGATGGTGCGCAGTACGCCATTGACGAAACCGGCTCGTGCCGAGTCGAATTCGATGCCGGCCTGTTCGACGGTCGTCGATACCGCAGCGTGCGCGTCCACCCGGGTGCGCAGTAGTTGATAGGTGCCCAGCCGCAGCAGATCGAGCAGCACCGGATCTATCGTGTCCGGCGCTCGCCCTGCCGCCGCGCCGATCACCGCATCGAGCAGGCCTATGGTCCGGGAGGTGCCGTAGGTCAGTTCGGTGGCGAATGCAGCGTCGCGACCGGTGACCTTGCGTTCGCGCAGCAACGCGGGCAGCACCAGGTTCGCGTACGCACCGCGCTCGCGGACCGCCCGCAACGCGTCGTAGGCGGCGCGGCGGGCAGGGTCCAGTTGCTTACGGCTCCTGGGACGGCTTTGCGGCCGTTGCGGATTGCGGTCCGGCCGCTTCCGGTATGGCTTGTCCGGGGCCGGGCTCATGAGGCCTGGACAGTGTGGTCGAGCCGGGCACCGCGCGCCCAGTCGGTAGCATTCATCAGCTTCTTTCCGGGTGGTTGAATCTGCCCCAGCCGCAACGGCTGCGAGGCTGTGCCGATCCACACGTCCTTGCGATCGACATGAATACTGCCGGGCGACAACGCCTTTGCCTGTTCCGGTGGATCCGGCTCAAGACGCACCGGGCCGACCTTGATGCGCAAGTCGCCAATTACGGTCCAGGCGCCCGGGTTTGGCGTCACGGCGCGAATTCGCCGCTCCACCACCTGAGCCGGCAGGTCCCAGCGAACGCGGGCCTGCTCAACAGAGATCTTCGGCGCCAAGCTGATCCCGTCGGCCGGCTGCGGTCGAGGCGACAGGCTCTGATCGGCGATGCCGTCCAAGGTGGCCGACAGCAGTCCCGCACCCGAAACAGCAAGTCGCTCAAGAAGATCGCCCGCTGTATCGGTCGGCGCAATGGTCTCGGTGACGACACCGTACACCGGTCCGGAGTCCAGACTCGGCTCGATCTGAAACGTGGTGGCCCCGGTGATCGTGTCTCCTGCCGCGATCGCGGCCTGCACTGGCGCGGCACCACGCCAGGCCGGTAGCAGCGAGAAGTGCAGGTTGACCCAGCCGTGCGGCGGCACGGCCAGCAGCGCGCCGGAAAGCAGCGCCCCGAAGGCCACCACGGGGCAGCACTGCGGCGCCAATTCAGACAGCTCGGCGATGAACTCCGCCGAGTTGGGCCGCGTTGGTCGCAGCACCGGGATACCCCGATCGAGGGCTTCGCGGGCCACCGGCGACGGCTCCGGCTTGCCCCGCCGGCCCGAAGCCGCGTCAGGCCGGGTGAGCACGGCGATCACCTCGTGACTGGGCGAGTCGATGAGGTGACGCAGCGCGGGTAGCGCGGGTTCCGGGGTTCCGGCGAATACAAGTCGCACCGGCACAGTCTAGAAACCCCACACCCGAGGCTTGTCCAACCGGACCACCGGTTCACAGCCGTCTGTAATGTTTCTTATGCATACTGTGTCCGTATTGAACGGTTTTAATACTGCGAGTTCCTTCCCCTAATTCAGGAGGTCTGATGGACATCGACACACTTGCCGCCACGCACCGGGCGATGTGGGCCCTCGGCGACTACGCATTGATGGCGGAAGAGGTGATGGCCCCACTCGGCCCCATCCTGGTCGCCGCCGCTGGCATCGCACCAGGCGTCCGGGTATTGGACGTCGCAGCCGGGTCGGGCAATATCTCGCTGCCCGCCGCCAAGAGCGGCGCCACCGTGACGTCAACCGACCTCACCCCCGAACTGCTGCAACGCTCCCGGGCGCGCGCAGCAGAACAAGGCCTGAGGCTGCGGTATCAAGAAGCAAACGCGCAGGCATTGCCCTTCGAGGACAAGGCCTTCGACGCGGTGATCTCGGCGATCGGCGTGATGTTCGCACCGGATCACCAGCGCGCCGCCGACGAACTGGTCCGGGCCTGCCGGCCGGGCGGCGCGATCGGGCTGATCAGCTGGACGCACGAGGGATTCTTCGGCCGGATGCTGGCCACCATCAGGCCCTATCGGCCGAGCCTGTCGTCGGCATTGCCGCCGTCGGCCCTGTGGGGACGTGAGGCTTACATCCGCGGACTGCTCGGAGACCGGGTTACCGACGTCACTACCCACCGCGGATTACTCGACGTCACCCGGTTCGACACCGCCCGGGCCGTGCACGACTACTTCAAGAACAACTACGGCCCGACGATCGAGGCCTACGAGAACATCGGCGCCAACACGGTGCTGGCCGCCGAACTGGACGCCCAGCTTCTCGAACTCGCCGACGAATACCTGACGAACGGCGCGATGGGGTGGGAGTACTTGTTGCTGACCGCCACCAAACGGTGACGGGGTGCAGGTGCGGCCGGCGCTTTACAGCTCGTCGATGTCGACGTTGGCGTCAGGTTCGCCCCCTGCCGCGGTAAAAGATGTGAGCGCCCGCACCAGCCCGTGCCGTTCGGCAACCGGCATCTGTTCGACAATGCGCGCGATCTCGATGCGCCGGTTCGTAGTCACCTTCGCGACGACGTCGCGCCCCCGCTTGGTCAGGGCCGCGAGCAGCTCACGTCGCGAGGTGGGATGCGGCAGCCGGTCGATCATCCCGGCACCGACCAGCCGGTCGACCATCCGACCGGTGGCCGAGGGCTGTACGCCCAACAGGGTCGCCAGAGTGGCCAAGTTGATCGACCCCCGATTCGACAGAATCACCAGGGTGCGAAATTGCGCAAGGGTGATCGTGTCGTCGACCTGCGCAATCGAACGCGCCGAGATGCCCACCAGCAGTCGCGATGCCGTCAGCAACGCGTCGGTGATCTTGTCCAGCGATTCCTCGGCGGTCGTTGCGCTCTCCGTGGTCATCGAGACCCCTCCCCACTGCCAACTAGGGCAGAAACGTGTAACAATCTTCTACAATCGTAGACTTTGACTATTTCCGCAAGAAATTGTCGTTGTTGGACATGATTCGGGCCTAGCCGATGTGCAGTGGGTCGATCTGGACCCGAACAGGCTCATTGGTTTGCCGGGCACTCAGTACGCCAGTGGCGCCGCGAAGTGCCGCCGCCAACTGCAAGCCCTGCTCACGCGGGACCCGCACCAGCATTCTGGTGACTGCCACGTCGGATGGGACGCCCGCCGGCCGCCGCGCACCCGCCGGCAGATCCACCGGGCCGAGCAATTCGGCGTGATCCGGTAGCCGTGCCTCCGCCAGCAAGGCCGCCACGGCGCCGGCCGAGCCGTCCAGCGCGGCGATGTGCGCGCTCGGCGGCAGGCCGACTTCGGCGCGTCCGGCCAGTTCGGCTTCGGCATGACCGACCGGGTCCCATCGGATCAGGGATTGCACCGTCGGGATCGCGGATTCGGCGATGACGGTGACGACGCCACCGTCGCCGCGGGCCCGCACCAACGCGGCAGCGGTCATCCAGCGCCACAACGCATCCTCGGCCGCACGAAGGTCCTGGCGACCCAGCAACGCCCAGGTGTCGAGCAGCAGCGCGGCGCCGTACCCGCCTGATGCGTGCGGTTCAGCCCCCGGGGTGGCGATAACCAGAGCCGGTCCGGCAGCCACCTCCGTCACAATGGCATCGCCCGACGAGGTGATCACCGTGGTGCCGGGAAACGCCCGGCCGAGTTCCTCGGCGGTGCGCCGAGCGCCGACCACCACCGCCCGAATGGCATCGGATCCGCAGCGGGCGCATTTGGGCGCAGCGTCGATCCGGCCACACCAGCGGCACGCAGCGCCGCCGCCCCGTTCCAGAAGTGACAGCGGGCCGGTGCACTGGCGGCAGCGAGCGATCGCACGGCAGCGTCCGCAGGCCAGCGACGGCACGTACCCGCGCCGCGGCACCTGCACCAGCACCGGCGCCCCAGCCTCCAGCGCCGTACGCGTCGCGCGCAACGCGATCGACGGAAGTCGCGCCGTGCGCGCCGCCGGGTCACGTTCTTCGGCGTATCCGGTGTCATCGAGGGCAACCACTCGCGGCGTACGGGCGCGCACCACCGGCCGAGGGGCGACGACGTCGTGCGCCCATCCGCTGCGCACCAGCGCGTGGGCTTCGGCGGTACGCGAGTAGCCACCGATCAGGGCCGCGCAACGGGCCTGGTGCGCACGCAGCATCGCCACCTCGCGAGCGTGCGGATAGGGCGACCGCGGCTCGGCCAGGCTGTCGTCGGAGTCCGACCAGACGATGACCAGCCCGAGATCCGTCACCGGGGCGAAAACTGCGCTGCGGGTGCCGATCACCAACCGCGCGCTTCCCCGGAGCGCCGCCAGCCACCGCCGGTAGCGGGCGGCGGGCCCGAGGCCGGCCGACAACGCCACCACGCTGTCTTGACCGATGCGGGCGACCGCCGACTGGGACAACGCGTCGAGGTCACGCTGGTCGGGCACGATCGCCAGCGCCGAGCGTCCGGCGGCAACCGTGTGCGCGGCGGCCTCGGCCAACCGGTCCGCCCACCGCTCCCCCGGCAACGCCTGCCATACCGCTCGGGCGGCACGCGATTCGGCCAGAGCGGTCAGGAACTGGCCGCCGCGGCTGTAGACCTCCCAGCCCGATGGGTCGACCGGCGCCACCGTCGGCAGCGCGGGGACGGCGGGAGGTTCCTTCTCCACTCGGGCGTGCCGCGCCGGCACCGCGAGCCGCAGTACGTCCGGGCGGGTACCCGCGTAACGCGCGGCGACGGCCTCGACCAACCGGCGGATTTCCGGGGTGAGCACAGCCTCCGCGGAGACGACCCGATCCAACCACCCGAGCTGGCCCTGGTGATCGGTGTCGTTGCGGCGCTCGAGGACAAACGCATCGACCAGGCGGCCGTGGAATCGCACCCGCACCCGGACACCGGGTTGCGCGTCATCGGAGAGTTCGGGTGGAACCAGATAGTCGAACTCGCGATCCAAGTGCGGCACCGACAGCATCGGCAGCACCCGCGCGATCGGCTCGACCTCGGCGGGAATGCGGATTGGACCGCGAGCTACCGAGTTCACGCCACGAGTATTACCGGCGAGGGCGACAACAACCGCCGCGAACGGCAAATTTGGGTCGTGCGCGAACAGTCTGTAGAAACTTCAACCGAGCCGTCATAGAGTATGAGCCCTCGCCAGGGGGACGAGCGGGAGCTGAAAGGCCAGGGGGCGATGAACTTTTCGATATTTCCACCAGAGATCAACTCGGCGCTGATGCACGCGGGTGCCGGTTCGGCCCCGATGGTCGAGGCCGCCGCCGCCTGGAATGGGTTGGCCTCGGAATTGGACTCGGCGGCGCAATCGTTCTGGTCGGTGACCGCGTCCCTGACGTCTCAGGCCTGGCAAGGGCCGGCGTCTCAGGCAATGGCGGCCGCGGCGGCGCCGTACGCCAGTTGGTTGAACGTGGCATCAGCCCAGGCTTCGGGCGCCAGCGCCCAGGCCCAAGCGGTGGTGGGTGCGTTCGAGTCGGCATTGGCAGCCATCGTGCCTCCCGCGGCGATCTCGGCCAATCGATCAAATTTCGTATCGATGGTGCTGTCCAACATTTTTGGCCAGAATGCGCCCGCGATCGCGGCCATCGAAGGTCTCTACGAAGAGATGTGGGCCGCTGACGTCACAGCGATGGCCGGGTATCACTCCGGTGCGTCGGCGGCTGCCGCCGAGCTGCAATCATGGCCGGCGACAGCGGAATCCGAGTTCCAGAACCTGGGCTTCCTCAACTACGGCGTCGGCAATGTCGGCATCGGCAACCAGGGATTCACCAATATCGGCCTTTTCAACAACGGGAACTTCAACATCGGGATCGGCAACCTCGGCGTCTCCAACTTCGGCATCGGAAACGCCGGTCGCTACAACGTCGGCATCGGACTCACCGGCGTCGGGCAGTTCGGTATCGGTGGCTTCGAGTGGCTGAACCCGTACAACTACTACGGCGGCTACGGGTATGGCTACGGGTACTAACTGGTCGCTTCACGACCGAAGAAGAAGCCAGCGGTGATCAGGATTTCCGCGGCGGCGTAGGACCACCAGATCGGCACCGCCAGCGCTTCGTTGCCCAGGATGAATCGGCCGATCGCGATCATCGAGTCCGACGCCGCGAAGCACACCGCGCCGACAGCCGTCCAGATGGTTGGCAGCCGGGCCAGCAACGCCGTACACACCATGGCACCAAGCACCGTGATGTAGACCGTTCCCGGGATGGTCAGGTTTTCCTTCCCGGTGTTCAAGTGCGGCCAGAACCAGAACAGCATCGACGCCGTGGCCAACACCATCACCGCCGCGGCGCCGACACGAGGAAGGGACGGCGCCGCATGCGGCAGCAACGCGCCCAGAAAACACAAGTGCGCCAACAGGAATGAGCCCAGCCCCAAGACGAAGGACATTGTCCACCAGGGGATCGACAGCAGCCAGTCACCGCCGGCCGAAAAGAGCAGTGCGAACACCAGCCAACGCCGCTCACGGGCGAGAGGGTGCCCGAGCGCGGCGACGGCCAGCATCACCGCCATCGAGGCCTTGAACGGTGGCTGCAGGATCCACTGCCCGGTGAGTTCGCTGCCGGGCGGCAGGCGCAAGGCCAGCCATGTCAAATAGACCCCATAGGCGATTCCCGCCCAGCAGGCGGCTACCCAGCCACCGGCGACCAGACGCGATGCGTACGGTGACTCCATGCCCAGTTTGGACAACACCGACGATGAAAAACCCGGAGTCGACCCCATCCTGCTGAAGGTACTGGACGCGGTTCCGTTCCGGCTATCGACCGAGGACGGAATTGACGCTGTGCGACAGCGTTTACGTGACCTCCCGCGCCGTCCACTACACCCTGAGCTTCGCGTCGAGGACCGGACCATCGATGGTCCGGCGGGTTCGATCAACATTCGAATCTATTGGCCACCAACCGATTCCGGCCCTAGCCCGGCGGTGGTGTTCTTTCACGGCGGCGGTTTTGTGATGGGCGACTTGGACACCCACGACGGGACTGCACGCCAGCACGCCGTCGGCGCCGACACGATCGTCGTGTCCGTCGACTACCGGCTGGCACCCGAGCACCCCTACCCCGCCGCCGTCGAAGATGCTTGGGCCGCAACACGATGGGTCGTCGAGCACGGAGCCGAGATCGGTGCCGACACCACCCGAATCGCGTTGGCCGGAGACTCGGCGGGCGGCAACATCGCGGCCGCGACCGCGCAGCGTGCCCGTGACGAGAGTGCACCATCGATCGCTTTCCAGCTGTTGTGGTACCCGTCGGTCATGTGGGATCCGTCGCTGCCGTCGTTCAGCGAAAACGCCACCGCGCTGATCTTGGATGCCGACGCGATTGCAGACTTTTCCCGTTGGTACGCAGGCGAAGTCGATATGTCCAACCCGCCCCCGGGCATGGCTCCGGGTCGGGCCGAGAATTTGTCCGGGCTTGCCGATGCCTACATCGGCGTGGCCGGTCACGACCCGCTGCGCGACGACGGCATCCGCTATGGGGAATTGCTGGCTGCGGCCGGTGTTCCGGTCGAGGTGCACAACGCCGAAACGATGGTGCACGGCTACGTCGGGTACGCCGGCGTGGTGCCGGCGGCGACCGAGGCGATGAACCGGGGACTGACCGCTTTGCGCGTTGCGCTGCACGGTTAGTTGCCGTTGTGGTTACGGTGGGGCCATGACGGAGCCGACCACTACCCGCCCCGGCATCGACCCGATGCTGAAGATGCTGCTCGATGCCATTCCGATGACCTTCACCGCCTCCGATGGTGTTGAGGTCGCCCGCACTCGACTGGCCGCGTTGAAGGCGCCCCCGGAACTCCTTCCGAACCTGCGCATCGAGGAACGACAGGTCGGATACGGTGACGTCACCGGCATTCCGGTCCGGATCTACTGGCCGCCCACCGCGGCGCAGGACAACCTGCCGGTCGTCGTCTTCTACCACGGCGGAGGCTGGTGCCTGGGCGACCTGGACACCCATGACCACGTCGCGCGCGCCCATGCCGTCGGCGCAGAGGCCATCGTCGTTTCGGTGGATTACCGACTGGCCCCGGAAAATCCATATCCGGCCGGGGTCAACGATTGCTGGGCGGCACTGCAGTGGGTCGGCGAAAATGCCGCCGAGTTCGGTGGCGACCCGACTCGCATCGCCGTTGCGGGCGACTCCGCCGGCGGAAATATCTCAGCGGTGATGGCCCAATTGGCCCGCGACAACGGCGGACCGGCGTTGGCTTTCCAGTTGTTGTGGTACCCCTCGTGTATCGGCGATCGCTCGCTGCCGTCGTTCATCGAGAACAGCACTGCGCCAATCCTGGACGACGAAGTCATCAATGCGTTCTTGAGTTGGTACGTGCCTGGTGTCGACTTCACCGATTACAAGACGTTGCCGACCGACCTAGCGCCCGGCAACGGAAATTTGGCAGGCCTACCGCCAGCCTTTATCGGCACCGCGGAGCACGACCCACTGCGCGACGACGGCGGTCTCTATGCCGAATTGCTCCGGGGCGCCGGAGTTCCGGTGGAGTGGAGCAACGAACCGACTCTGGTGCACGGGTACGCCAGCTTCGCGCTGGTGATCCCCGCTGCCGCTGAGGCGACCAATCGTGGGCTTGCGGCGCTTAAGAAAGCGCTGTACCGGTAGCTCAAAAGCCGCATTTGCGAAAAAATGTACTCGAATACGAAATCGCTGCAGGCGCAATACTTTTGTAAATGATATGTCGCGCCAATCGGTAAATTCTATTCAACTTATTTGATAGACTATGCGTTCGCCTGGATGCTGAGGAAAGCGCTATCTCCCTGGTACTCCGCGCCGTGTGCCGTACCTGAGCCCTTAATCCGGATTGTCAGCATTTCAGGGAGGATCTGCCATGTCATTTTTGTTCGCTGAGCCCGAATGGGTGCAGGCTGCGGCGGCAGATTTGGCAAATATCGGTTCGACCATCAGTTCCGCCAGCACCGCGGCTGCGGCTCCCACCACCGGCCTGCTGGCCGCCGGCGCCGACGATGTGTCGGCGGCGATCGCGGCGATGTTCTCCGGTCACGCTCAGGCCTACCAGGCGTTGAGCTCTCAGGCGGCCACGTTTCATGCGCAGTTCGTCGAGCTGATGAGCACGGGCTCGAATGCCTACGCGAGCGCAGAGAGCGCCAACGTCGAGCAGACGCTGCTCAACGCGATCAATGCGCCTACTCAGGCGCTGGTGGGCCGACCCTTGATCGGCAACGGCGTGGACGGGGCGGCCCCGGGCGCCGCCGGGCAGGCCGGCGGCCTGCTGTTCGGCAACGGTGGAAACGGCGCAGCCGGAGTCAATGACGGCGTCGCCGGCGGCGCGGGCGGGTCCGCGGGGTTGCTCGGCAGCGGCGGTGCCGGCGGGCTCGGCGGGGCGGGCGCGGCCGGCGGAGCCGGTGGCGCCGGCGGGTGGCTACACGGCAACGGCGGTCCTGGTGGGGCCGGCGGAGCAGGTCTGAACAGCGCCGTCGGAAACGGCGGTGGAGGCGGTGCGGGCGGGGCCGGCGGAACTGGCGGGCTATTCGGCGATGGCGGGCGAGGCGGACAAGGCGGACAGAGTGGACAGGGCGGCTTGACTCAACCCGTCGCGGGCGCGGGTGGAGCCGCCGGGATGGGCGGCGCAGGTGGCGACGCGTTCTTCGGCAACGGTGGAGCCGGCGGGCGTGGTGGCGACAGCGCGAGCGGCTGGAACGGCGCTGGGGCCGCCGGCGTGGGGGGCGCGGGGGGCAATGTGCAGTTTGCCGGCCACGCTGGGACAGGCGGGACCGGTGGGACCTGCCCGGCCGGCAGTTCCGCCGGCAACCGTGGTGGCATCGGTGGTGCGGGCGGATCGGTCGGATTTTTCGGTGATGGCGGAGCGGGCGGCCTCGGCGGGGCAGGCAGCTCGACCAGCGCCGGCGCGGGCGGTAGCGGCGGCCTCGGCGGCCTGCTGTTCGGCAACGGCGGCGATGGCGGAACTGGTGGCGGGACTACCTACAATGCCGGCGGCGATGGCGGAGCCGGCGGTGCCGCCAGGCTATTCGGCAATGGCGGAGCGGGCGGCACCGGCGGAACTACGAGTGGTTTCGGCAAGGGAGGCCGCGGCGGCATGGGTGGGACCGGTGGACAGTTCGGCGATGGTGGAGTGGGCGGGGCGGGCGGAAACGTGACCGGTACCGGTTCAGGAACTGGCGGAGTTGGCGGGGCCGGCGGCTCCGCGAATTTGATCGGCAACGGCGGTGCTGGCGGCGCAGGCGGAGACAGCGGCAGGAGCACGTCGGCGACCGGGCAAACCGGTAGTCCCGGCGGTGCCGGCGGGGCCGGCGGAAACGGTGGTCTGATCGGCAATGGCGGCGCGGGCGCTGTCGGTGGTGCCGGCGGACCGAGCACCGGAAGCGCACTCCCGGGCGCTATGGGTGGCGCCGGTGGTGCGGGTGGCGGCGCCAAGATTGTCGGCAACGGTGGCCAGGGTGGAGCGGGTGGGCCCGGCGGCACCGGCGCGGTTCCGGGGACACCCGGTACCGGCGGCGACGGCGGGCCCGGCGGGACCCTGCTCGGCACGCCCGGCGGGCACGGCTAGTCCCGTCGCGAATAAGCGCTGGGCGCAACGCCGTACCAGCGCTTGAAGGCATGCGAGAACGTCGACACCTCGGTGTAGCCCATTCGCGTGGACACCTCCTCCACGGTCAGCCCGACGGTGCACAGTAAGTCAACGGCGACCGCGGATCGTGCTTCATTGAGCAGATCGCGAAAAGACGTGCCTTCCTCGGCAAGTCGTCGTCGCAGCGTCCGCGGATGCATGTCGAGTTCGGTCGCGATATCGGAAAGGGCTGGGAACACACCGGAATCGCGAAACAGCTTGGTGCGCACCAGCGCGGTAATCCCCGCGCGTTGGCCGTTGCGCTGCATCAGCAAGTCGCACTGGGCGATACACATTTCCAATGTATGCCGATCGGCCTGCGGCAACGGCTCGTCGAACATGGCGCGCGGGAAACGCAACCTGTTGTGCGCGCGGCCGAATTTCACATCGCGCACGGGTACGACACCGAGCAACGGGCGCAGCAAATCCTCGTCGATCGCGAGTTCCGCGGACACCTGCTCGGCAAACTTTTCCGCCACCGGCAGTGTGAAACTTGTTGTTGTGGTTAATATTCCAGCGATGTCACGGGCGATGAAGAACGTTCGTACATCGGCAGGCAGGTGGCTGGCATCGAGTTCGATCAAGCAGTCGTCGGCCGTCTCGAACACAGTGATACCGATCTGCATGGTGGTCAGCGCGAAGTAGCGCATCGCGATTCCGAGCAGTTCCCGCAGGGTTCCGCACGACATCACAGCAAATCCGAACAACCCGAAGTGGGTGAGGGTGAATCGACTTCCGACGTCGATACCCAGTCCGGCCCCATCCGGTACCCGGGTCAGCAGGCGGCGCACCGACAGGATCTCGTCGAATCCAGTCACCATGGCGTCCGGATCGTTCAGGTCAGACGCTGTGATCGCTGTGCCGGCAAGCACCTCATGGGTCGGTACGCCGCGCTCACCGGCAACCTCGCACAGCACCCGGGTCGGATAGACCGGGTGTCGCACTTCAGGCGGCGGCGGCAATTGCTTGATGTGTCCCAAATTCCCAACTCCGTGTCCCATAGTCTCATTACGGGACGCTCACGTCATCCATACAGTGGAGTAATGGCCACCCTCACTGTCGAGCGGCCCCCGCGGGGACCGGCCAGAAGATTGAGCACCTGGACGATGACCCGGGAAGCGCTGACCATCGGGTTCGACGCCGGCGACGGCTTCCTGGGCCGGGCGCGCGGTAGCGATATTGTCCGATTTCGTTGCGCGGGAAGACGGTTCGTCACCATCAGCCATCCCGACTACGTCGACCACGTGCTCCACGAGGCGCGGCTGAAATACGTCAAGTCCAACGAATACGAACCGATCCGGGCCACCGCGGGTGTCAACCTGCTCACCGACGAGGGCGATTCCTGGGCCGGCCATCGCGCAGCGTTGAACCCGACCTTCGCTCGTCGTCACCTCAACGGCCTCGTCGACCTGATGATCGAGCCGATCGCGGCGATCACCGACGCGCTGGGAAGCCACCCCGGCCAGTTCGACATTCACGAGACGATGGTCGAGGCGACCTTGCGCGTGGTCGCCAATGCCCTGTTCAGCCAGGATTTCGGGCCGTTGATCCAAAGCATGAGTGATCTCGCCACCCGCGGATTGCGGCACGCGGAGCGGCTCGAGCGGCTCGGCCTGTGGGGGTTGATGCCGCGTCCCGTCTACAACGCGCTGGTCAGGTCCGCATTCTCCGGGCACCGACTGCCGCCACCGCTGCGCGACATGCAGAACATCACCCTGACGCTGGACCGCGCGGTGAACTCGATCATCGACGAACGACTGCTGCACCCGACCGACTCCCCCGACCTGCTCAACGTGCTGGTCCGCGCCGAGGGCGGCAGTTGGCCGCGGCAACGGATCCGGGACGAGGCCCTGACGTTCATGCTCGCGGGCCACGAGACCACCGCGAACGCGATGTCGTGGTTCTGGTACCTGCTGGCGATCAATCCCGAAGCGCGCGCACGCATGATCGCTGAGATCGACGAGGTGCTGGGAAGCCGAAGGCCGACCGCCGACGATCTGGGCAGATTGCCCTGGACGACGGCCTGCCTGCTGGAAGCGCAGCGTTATCTGTCCGCGGTATGGGTGATCGCGCGGCAAGCGGTCGACCACGACGTCTTGGGCGAGCACCACATTCGGCCGGGCACCACCGTCATCATCCCGATTCATCACATCCATCACGACGCGCGGTGGTGGAAGGATCCGGAGGTCTTCGATCCGGGCAGGTTTCTTCGCCCCGCGGCGATCGCAAGCGCGGCGGAAGCCGGGCGCAGTGGGTC
>NZ_JBVAXG010000005.1:23236-267125 GCF_055419245.1 Mycobacterium sp. IDUB_37
TCGCCGCCATCAGGCAGGCCTGCGGCGATCGCAAGCGCGGCGGAAGCCGGGCGCAGCGGGTCGCCGCCATCAGGCAGGCCTGCGGCGATCGCAAGCGCGGCGGAAGCCGGGCGCAGCGGGTCGCCGCCATCAGGCAGGGTCCGCGAGCGGCCCCGCTCGGCCTATCTGCCGTTCGGTGGCGGCCGGCGCATCTGCATCGGACAGAGCTTCGCCCTGATGGAGATGGTGCTCATCGCGGCACTCATGACTCAGCGCTTCACTTTTGACCTCGCACCCGGCCATCCCATCGAACTCGAAGCAACGCTAACCCTGCGCCCCAAACACGGGGTGCATGTCATCGCAGAAGGACGTACATGACCATCGCACCCGACTACTCCGTCCTGATCGTGGGCGCCGGCTTCTCCGGTATCGGCGCCGCCATCAAACTCGACGAGGCGGGACTCACCGACTATCTGATAGTCGAGGCCGGTGACGGGGTCGGCGGAACCTGGTATTGGAACACCTATCCCGGTATCGCCGTGGACATTCCGTCGTTCTCCTACCAGTTCTCCTTCGAGCAGAGCCCGGACTGGTCGCGCACCTACGCACCCGGGCGCGAACTCAAGGCTTATGCGAATCACTGCGTCGACAAATACGGCATCCGGTCCCGAATTCGCTTCAACACCAAGGTGATTTCCGCTGAGTTCGACGACGAACTCTCATTGTGGCGGGTGCAGACCGAACCGGGCGGTGAGGTCACCGCGCGATTCATGATCAGTGCCAGCGGGGTGCTCACCGTCCCGAATCTGCCCGACATCGACGGCGTGGACTCCTTCGCCGGCACCACGATTCACACCGCGCGCTGGGACCACAGTCAGGACTTGACCGGCAAACGGGTGGCCATCATCGGCACCGGCGCCTCGGCCGTGCAGGTGATACCTGAGATCGCACCAATTGTCGCTCAGCTCACCGTGTTTCAGCGCACACCGATCTGGTGCTTTCCCAAATTCGACGTCCCGCTGCCGACGGCGGCCCGCTGGGCGATGCGCCTTCCCGGCGGCAAAGCGGTTCAGCGACTGCTCAGTCAAGCCTTCGTCGAGGTCACCTTCCCGATATCGGCCCAGTACTTCACCGTCATCCCGCTCGCCAAGAACATGGCGTCGGCCGGACGAAATTATCTGCGTCAGCAAGTCGAGGACCCGGAGGTGCGGGAGAAGCTCACCCCGCAGTACGCCGTGGGGTGCAAGCGGCCCGGCTTCCACAACACCTACCTGGGGACGTTCAACCGCGACAACGTCGAACTGGTCACCGAGCCCATCGACAAGGTCACCCCCGACTCGGTGGCCACCACCGACGGCACCAACTACGACATCGACGTGTTGATCCTGGCCACCGGCTTCAAGGTGATGGACACCGACAACGTCCCCACCTTTGCGGTCACCGGAAGCGGCGGCCGACTGTTGAGCCGCTTCTGGGACGAGAATCGACTGCAGGCCTACGAGGGTGTGAGCGTTCCGGGCTTCCCGAACATGTTCACGGTATTCGGCCCGTACGGCTACGTCGGGTCATCGTATTTCGCACTCATCGAGACGCAGACCCACCACATCGTGCGCTGCCTCAAGCGGGCGCGGCGCAACGATGCGACTCGCATCGAGGTGAGCGAGGAGGCCAACGACCGGTATTTCGCCGAGATGATGCGCAAGCGCCACCGGCAGATCTTTTGGCAGGACAGCTGCCGACTGGCCAACAGCTACTACTTCGACAAGAACGGCGACGTTCCGCTGCGCCCGACCACGACCGTCGAAGCCTATTGGCGTAGTAGGCGTTTCGATCTCGACGATTACCGGTTCAGCGCCTGAAGCCGGCTCCGTCGCCATTAGGCTCGGAGCGTGGCCAAGATTTTCTCGGAGATAGACGCCTCATTGCGGGAGTTCATCGCAGAACAAGCGATGTTCTTCGTGGCGACCGCGCCGTCTGAGGGCGGACGAGTCAACCTCTCCCCCAAGGGATACGTCGATACCTTCGCGGTACTGGACGACCACACCGTCGCCTATCTCGACCTGTTCGGCAGCGGGGTGGAGACTATCGCTCACCTGCGCGACAACGGTCGCATCACCCTGATGTTCTGTTCGTTCACCCGCAACTCACGCATCCTACGACTGTTCGGCACCGGACGGGTCGTCCGTCCGGACGAGGAAGAATTCGCGCGCGTGCAAACTCACTTCACAAAGGCGCATCCCGGGGTACGCGCAGCCATCGTCGTCGACGTCGAACGAATCGCGGACGCCTGCGGGTTTGCGGTGCCCTACTACGAGCTGGTCGGCGAGCGGCCAGTGCTCGACGACATTCAAGGCAAACGACCACCCGAGGCCTATTCCCAGGCAGTCGGCCGCAATCGCCAGAGCATCGACGGGCTGGTCGGGCTCGACCCCGACCACCCGCCACCGCCGCGCTAGACCGCGCGCCTGAGGTCGTCGACCTTGTCCAGCTGCTCCCACGGCAGCTCGATGTCGGTGCGGCCGAAGTGCCCGTAGGCAGCTGTCGGCGCGTAGATCGGGCGCAACAGGTCCAGGTCACGGATGATCGCACCCGGACGCAGGTCGAAGACCTCGGGCACGATCTTCTCGATCTTGACCGGGTCGACCGTCGCGGTACCGAACGTCTCGATGAACAGGCCGACCGGAGCGGCTTTGCCGATGGCGTAGGCCACCTGTACCTCGACCCGCTCGGCCAGGCCGGCGGCGACGATGTTCTTCGCCACCCAGCGCATCGCGTACGCCGCCGAACGGTCCACCTTGGACGGATCCTTGCCGGAGAAGGCACCGCCACCGTGACGGGCCCAGCCGCCGTACGTGTCGACGATGATCTTGCGGCCGGTCAGCCCGGCGTCGCCCATCGGGCCACCCAGGACGAATTTGCCGGTCGGGTTGACCAGCACCCGGGTCGCGGACGCGTCCAGGGTCTCGTGCGCCAACTCGGCGAGAACTGTCTGCAGCACGTGCTGGCGGATGTCGGGGTCGAGAGTGTTCTCCAGGTCGATCCCGTCGGCGTGCTGGGTCGAGACGACCACAGTGTCCAGCCGAACCGGGACGTTGTCCTCGTATTCGATGGTGACCTGGGTCTTGCCGTCCGGCCGGAGGTAGGGCAGCGTCCCGTTCTTGCGGACCTCGGTCAGCTTCCGCGACAGCCGGTGGGCCAGCGCGATGGGCAGCGGCATCAACTCCGGGGTGTCGCTGATCGCATAGCCGAACATCAGGCCCTGGTCGCCGGCGCCCTGGGAGTCCAGCGGGTCCGCCGCGCCCTCGACGCGGGCCTCGTGGGCCGTGTCGACGCCTTGGGCGATGTCCGGCGACTGAGCGCCGATGCCGATGTTGACCCCGCAGGAAGCGCCGTCGAAGCCCTTGTCCGACGAGTCGTAGCCGATGTCGAGGATCCGCGCGCGGACGGTGTTGGTGATGTCGGCGAACGCCTCCTTGGCCGAGGTCGTGACCTCACCCACCACGTGCACCTGCCCGGTGGTCACCAGCGTCTCAACCGCCACGCGGGAGCGCGGGTCGTCCGCCAGCAGCGCGTCGAGCACCGAGTCACTGATCGCGTCACAGATCTTGTCCGGATGCCCCTCGGTCACCGACTCGCTGGTAAACAGCCGACCGTTCTCGCTCACTCTTATGTCCTCTCCGTACCCTAAACGTTAGTTAGGCGAATTATTTGTTGCCTTTTAGCAAACCGGACCGACCCGGCTGTCTGCAAGTTCACGGGAGTTCCCGACGGGCTACGCTGCCCGGCCACACGTTATCGGAAGTCCTATCCCGAATCCCCGTGAATGAACGTGGCAATCGCATCAACGATACGACTCGCCATCAGAGTCTTGGATCCATGCTGCAATGCCGACTCGGTTCCGTCGGCCGACAGCAACCAGCCGTCATTGCTGTCCACCTCGAACGCTTTGCCCTCACCGACCGCGTTCACAACCAGCAGATCGCAGCCTTTGCGCCGCAATTTTGCCCGGGCGTGGAAGAGGACGTCCCCGTTGGCGTCGCCGGTCTCGGCGGCGAATCCGACGATCGCCTTCATGTTGGGCAGCTGACCGTGCGCCCGGGACTGCACAGCGCCGGCCAGCACATCGTCGTTGCGCAGCAGTTCGATCGTCGGCGGCCCGTCAGCAGTCTTTTTGATCTTGGCGGTGGCAACCTGCGTAGGGCGGAAATCCGCCACCGCGGCAGCCATCACAAGCACGTTCGCTTCCGCGGCATGCTTGGAGACCGCGTCGCCGAGTTGTTCGGCTGAGCTGACATGAACCACGTTGACTCCGGCGGGATCGATCAGACCCGCGGTGTGCCCGGCGATCAACGTGACCTCAGCGCCGCGCTGCGCCGCGACGCGGGCGACCGCGTAGCCCTGCTTCCCGGAACTGCGGTTTCCGATGAAGCGCACCGGATCGATCGCCTCACGGGTGCCGCCGGCGGTGATCAGGACCTTGCAGCCGGCCAGGTCGTACGGCAACGCGTCCTGGCGCTCCAACAGCAGCTTGGCCAGGGTGGTGATCTCTTCTGCCTCTGGCAGTCGGCCGGCGCCGCTGTCGGTGCCGGTCAGCCTTCCGGATGCGGGCTCGAGCACCACCGCGCCGCGCGAGCGCAGAGTGTTGACGTTGTCGACGGTGGCGGGGTGCAACCACATCTCGGTGTGCATGGCCGGTGCGAACATCACCGGACATCGCGCGGTGAGCAGGGTGGCGGTCAGCAGGTCGTCGGCGCGACCGGCCACGGCCCGCGCCAGCAGGTCTGCGCTGGCCGGAGCGACCACAACCAGGTCGGCATGCTGGCCGAGTCGGACGTGCGGTACCTCGGGAACGTCCTGGAAGACCCCGGTCCGCACCGGCTCACCGGACAACGCCTCAAAGGTGGCGGCGCCGATGAAGCGCAGTGCGGATTCGGTGGGAATGACTCGGACGCGGTGGCCGGCCTCCGCGAGCTGACGGACAACGGTGCAGGCCTTGTAGGCCGCGATACCGCCGGAAACGCCGACGATGATCCGCTTGCTGCGCTCGGTGCCCATGGCGCCCGGCCTGTCCGCTACTCGCCCTCGGTGTGTTCGAGCAGGTCGGAGTGGATCTCACGCATCGCGATCGACAGCGGCTTCTCCTGCAGGCCAGGCTCGACCAGCGGGCCGACGTACTCGAGGATGCCCTCGCCGAGTTGGTTGTAGTAGTCGTTGATCTGCCGGGCCCGCTTGGCCGCGTAGATCACCAGCGCGTACTTGCTCGAGACGCGGTCCAGCAACTCGTCGATGGGCGGGTTGGTGATGCCCAGTGGGGTGTCATACGCACCGGCGACCCCGGCCGAGGAATCGAACTGATCCACGGCGGTGACGGAGGCTAACGACGTGTCGGACTGCGGAATGCTCACGTAAACAATCTCCTGGCGGTTAGAAAATTCTGTAGATTCTGGGCAATTCCGGCTGACGCATGCTGGTCTTCAGTCAGGGCCAGGGACAGTTCCCACCAGCAAGGATACCAATTCGGCGCACGCAGACTCTAATCGACTGTTCACCACCACTACGTCGAAGTCGCCTTGAGCTGCTAATTCGGTGCGCGCGGTGTCCAATCGGCGGCGGATGACATCGGGAGTTTCGGTGCCCCGGCCGACCAGTCTGGCCTCGAGATCCGCCCAGCTGGGCGGGGCCAGAAATACGCTGAGAGCTTCGGGCATGGCCTCTTTGACCGCCCGCGCACCGGCGAGATCGACCTCGATGAGGACCGGCAGACCGGCTTCGGTGGCGGCCCGTACCGGCTGGGCCAGGGTGCCCGATCGTTGCAGGCCACCGTGGATTTCAGCCCATTCCAGCAGGGCGCCCTGGTCGATGAGTTCCTGAAAGCGGGCCGAGCTGACGAAGTGGTAGTCCACTCCGTCGATCTCGCCCGGCCGCGGTGCCCGCGTAGTGGCCGAGACGCTGAAATGCAGGTCCGGGATCTGCTCACGCAGGCAACGGACGACTGTCGATTTGCCGACCGCAGAGGGACCGGACAGCACGACTATTCTTCCTACAGGCGTCGTTCCGTCCGGTCCCCCGCGGGCGCTCACTTGCGCTCCTGGGTCGGTTCCCGCGCAGGCTGGTCAGCCTGCATCGACTGGTTAGGAGCCGAACTTTTCGAGCAGGGCCTTGCGCTGACGGTCGCCGAGGCCACGCAGGCGACGGGTCGGCGCGATCTCGAGCTCGGTCATGATTTCCTGCGCCTTGACCTTGCCCACCTTCGGCAACGCCTCGAGCAGGGCAGACACTTTCATCTTGCCAAGGACTTCGTCGCTCTCGGCGTCCTTGAGCACCTGGGTGAGGTTGGTGCCGCCGCGCTTGAGCCGGTCCTTGAGCTCTGCTCGTGCTCGACGTGCGGCAGCAGCCTTCTCCAACGCGGCCGCGCGCTGCTCGTCGGTCAACTGGGGAAGAGCCACGATTCCTCCGTCTCTCATCGATAAAAATCGATCTTCATTTGTCTCGGCCGGGTACTCCAGCCAGCGCAGACGACCGTACCCACGCTTCCTGACGAAATCTAACCCGACCCCCGGTTACGTCGTCATTTGCCCTGGTTGGGTCCCAGTCGGACGCGCCGGGGACCGCTGTGCATCGGTTCGAGGAGCAACCTCCCCGGTAGTCCGACAGGCGGGCGCCAACACCCTGCACAGTTGTGGCTCTTGACCTTGATAACCCCGCCTACCTGCGGTTTTAGTGACCCAAGGGGAGGCGCAGTGGCGAAGAAAGAGCACTCCGGACCACGCTGACAGCATCCACCGCACGTCAGAGTGCCGCGGATCACGCTTTTAGGTTGCGCGTCGCGCGTGTCGCGACGCAGCTAGCTCGCGTTGAGGTAAGCGACAGCGTCCAACATGCGGGCGGCCGCGTCACGCACATCGGGCACTGCAGGCCCGGCACGCAGCACCTCGCGTGACACCGCCGGCAGCAACTGGGCCGACGCGGCCCCTCCCAGGCCGGCCAGGGCCCCGGGACGCCCGCCTTGGGCCCCGACGCCGGGAACCAGGACCGGACCGCCCAGAACGCCCAGATCGGGCGGCTCGAGGACGGTTGCGCCGACGACCACACCGACGGACCCGGGCAGCGAACCCGCCCCCTGGTTGAAGGCCGCAACGTGGTCCACGATCAGCTGGGCGACCGTGCGGCCGCCGGCGTCGGCACGCTGCACCGTCGCCCCCTCGGGGTTGGACGTCGCCGCCAGGACGAAGACCCCCCGATCGTGCGCCGCGGCGACCTCCAGCAGGGGCAGCAACGACCCGAACCCCAGATAGGGCGAAGCCGTCACGGCATCGGAAGCCAGTGGCGAGTCGCCGGCCCAGGCGGCCGCATAGGCGGCCATCGTCGACCCGATATCGCCGCGCTTGGCGTCGGCTAGCACCAGGACACCGTTGTCGCGCAGGGCGGCGATGGTGCGCTCCAGCACCGCCAGGCCGGCGGAGCCGTACGCCTCGAAAAACGCGACCTGAGGTTTGACCACAGCAAACTCGGCGTAGGCCTCGACGCAGATGTCACAGAACGCGGCCAGCCCGCTGGGAGTGGTCGGCAGATCCCACGCCCGCAGCAGTTCAGGATGCGGATCGATACCCAGACACAACGGCCCGCGCCGGGTCCTGGCATCGGCCAGGCGCGCTCCGAAACTGGTTCTGGGACTAGTCATGATGTCTGGTGTCGAGTGCGCGGTGCAGTTCCTGCAGCGACTGCACCCCGATGTCACCGCGGATCCCCGCCTCGATGCCCTGCACCGCGGCCGAGGCACCCTGCACCGTCGTGATGCAGGGGATGTTGACGGCCACCGCCACCGACCGGATCTCGTAGCCGTCGATGCGCGGACCCGAGTTGCCGTAGGGCGTATTGATCACCATGTCGACCTCACCGGCCCGGATCGCGTCGACCGCGGACAAGACGGGCCGGCCCTCCTGGGCAGCCTCGAAATGCTTGCGCACCTCATCACATGGAATTCCGTTGCGCCGCAACATCTCTGCCGTTCCCTCGGTGGCAAGGATCTTGAAACCGAGATCGGCCAGACGCTTGACCGGGAACACCAGTGAGCGCTTGTCCCGGTTGGCAACCGATACAAACACGGTGCCCTGGGCGGGCAACGAGCCGTAAGCGGCGGTCTGACTCTTGGCGAAGGCGCTGCCGAAATCACGGTCGATGCCCATCACCTCGCCGGTGGACTTCATCTCCGGGCCGAGCAACGAGTCGATGGCCGCTCCGTCGGCACGGCGGAACCGATGGAAGGGCAACACGGCTTCCTTGACCGCGATCGGGGCGTGCGGCGCTGCGTTGGCGCCGTCCCCGGATTCCGCGAGCATGCCCTCCGCGCGCAGCTGAGAGATCTTGGCGCCCAGCATGATCCGGGCACACGCCTTGGCCAGCGGGATCGCGGTGGCCTTCGACACAAAAGGAACGGTGCGGCTCGCTCTGGGGTTGGCCTCCAGCACGTAGAGCACATCGTCTTTCAGGGCATATTGCACGTTGAGCAGTCCCACCACGCCGATGCCATGTGCGATGGCCTCGGTCGCCGTGCGGACCTTCTCGATGTCGCTGCGCCCCAACGTCACCGGCGGCAGTGCGCACGCCGAGTCACCGGAGTGGATTCCGGCCTCCTCGATGTGCTCCATCACCCCGCCGATGTACACCTCGGTGCCGTCACACAGTGCGTCGACGTCGATCTCGACCGCATCCTCGAGGAAGCGGTCGACGAGCACGGGATGTTCAGGCGACAGTTCGGTGGCGCGGGTGATGTAGCCCTTGAGGGTCTCCTCGTCGTAGACGATCTCCATGCCGCGCCCGCCCAGCACGTAGGACGGCCGCACCAGCACCGGGTAGCCGATGTCGGCGGCGATTCGGCGGGCCTGCGCGAACGTGGTGGCGGTGCCCCATTTGGGTGCCGGCAGGCCCGCGGCGGTGAGCACATCGCCGAACGCGCCGCGATCCTCGGCCAGGTCGATGGCCTCCGGCGGCGTGCCGACGATCGGAACCCCGGCGTCGGCCAGTCGCTGCGCCAGCCCGAGCGGGGTCTGCCCGCCGAGTTGCACGATGACACCGGCGACTCCGGCGCCGCCGGTGCCGGACTGTTCCTCGGCGTGGAACACCTCGAGAACGTCCTCGAATGTCAGTGGCTCGAAGTACAGCCGGTCGGCGGTGTCGTAGTCCGTCGACACGGTCTCCGGGTTGCAGTTGACCATGACGGTCTCAAAACCCGCCTGCGACAGCGTGGTTGCGGCGTGCACACAGCTGTAGTCGAACTCGATGCCCTGCCCGATCCGGTTGGGCCCCGAGCCCAGGATCAGCACCTTGGGCCGCTCGGTCTGCGGGGCGACCTCAGTTTCGGCCGCCGGATCGAGCTCATAGCTGCTGTAGTGGTACGGCGTCTTCGCCTCGAACTCGGCGGCGCAGGTGTCGACCGTCTTGTACACCGGGTGAATGTCGAGGCGCTCCCGCAGCGACCGCACGCCATTCTCACCGGCCAGTTCGGGCCGCAGCGACGCTATCTGGCGGTCGGAGAGACCGCAGTGTTTGGCGTGCCGCAGCAGATCCGCGTCGAGTACCGGTGCGTCGACGAGTTCGGCGCGCAGTGCCACCAGTTCGTCGATTTGCGCGACGAACCACGGGTCGACGCCACTGGCCTTGGCCACCCGCTCCACCGACCCGCCCTGGCGCAGCGCCAACTCGATGTCGTAGAGCCGACCCTCCGTCGGCGTCTCCAACCGGGTCAGTACATCATCGAGGGTGCCGGCCGGATCCGGTCCGGTCCAGAACCCGGCCCGGGTGGTTTCCAGTGACCGCATCACCTTGCCGAGTGCCTCGACGAAGTTGCGGCCCAACGACATTGCTTCGCCGACGGATTTCATCGTGGTGGTCAGCGTGGGGTCGGCGCCCGGGAACTTCTCAAAAGCGAAGCGGGGCGCCTTGACCACGACGTAGTCGAGGGTGGGTTCGAAACAGGCCGGTGTTTCCTTGGTGATGTCGTTGACGATCTCGTCGAGGGTGTAGCCGATCGCCAGCTTGGCGGCGATCTTGGCGATCGGGAAGCCGGTGGCCTTGGACGCCAGCGCGCTGGACCGCGACACCCGCGGGTTCATCTCGATGACGATCAAACGGCCGTCTTTGGGGTCGATCGCGAACTGGATGTTGCAACCCCCGGTGTCCACGCCGACCTCGCGCAGGATCGCGATGCCGAGATCGCGCATCTTCTGATATTCCCGGTCGGTCAATGTCATTGCGGGCGCGACGGTCACCGAGTCCCCGGTGTGCACGCCCATCGGGTCGAAGTTCTCGATCGAGCACACCACCACCACGTTGTCGCGGCCGTCGCGCATCAGCTCGAGTTCGAATTCCTTCCAGCCGTAGATCGACTCCTCGATCAGGACGTTGGCGCTGGGGCTTGCGGCCAGCCCGGCGCCGGCCATCCGGTCGACCTCGTCGATGGATTTCGCCATCCCAGATCCCAGCCCGCCCATGGTGAAGCTGGGCCGCACGACGACCGGCAGACCGAGCTCCTCGACCGTGTCGCGGACCTCGTCCATGGTGAAACACACCCTGCTGCGGGCGGATTCGCCGCCCACCTTCGCGACGATGTCCTTGAACTTCTGCCGATCCTCACCGCGCTGGATGGCGTCGAAGTCGGCGCCGATGAGTTCGATGTCGTAGCGCTCCAGGGCACCGTTCTCATAGAGCGCGACCGCGGTGTTGAGTGCGGTCTGCCCACCCAGGGTGGCCAGCAGGGCGTCGATCTTGTTGCCACGCTCGGCCTGCTGAGCGATCACCTTTTCGACGTAGGCCGCGGTGATGGGTTCGACGTAGGTGTGGTCGGCGTATTCGGGGTCGGTCATGATGGTGGCCGGGTTCGAGTTGACCAGGCTGACCTGCAGCCCCTCGGCCCGCAACACCCGGCATGCTTGAGTGCCGGAATAGTCGAACTCGCAGGCCTGTCCGATGACGATGGGCCCGGATCCGATTACCAGCACATGATTGAGGTCTGTCCGCCGCGGCACTAGCGGTTCCCTTCCATCAGTTCGACGAATTGGTCGAAGAGGTATTCAGCATCGTGTGGGCCGGCAGCGGCTTCGGGGTGGTACTGCACCGAAAACGCACGCCCATCAGCGAGTCTGACGCCCTCGACCACTCCGTCGTTGGCGCAGGTGTGGCTGACCGACGCGGTGCCGAACGGCGTGTCGAAGGACTGGCCCGCCTCGCCTTCGAGCGCGAAGCCATGGTTTTGCGCGGTCACCGCGACCCTGCCGGTGGCGTGGTCGATGACGGGGATGTTGATGCCGCGGTGGCCGAACACCATCTTGTAGGTCGACAGGCCTAGCGCGCGGCCGAGGATCTGGTTGCCGAAGCAGATGCCGAACAGCGGAATCCCGGCTGCCAGCACCTCCCGGGTGAGCGCAACGGTGTGGTCGGCGGTGGCCGGGTCGCCCGGGCCGTTGGACAAGAACACACCGTCGGGTTTGATGTCGGCGATCTGGTCGAAGGTTGCCGATGAGGGCAGCACGTGGCTGCGAATCCCGCGCTGTGCGAAGTTGCGTGGCGTGTTCGTCTTGATGCCGAGGTCGAGCGCAACCACGGTGAAGCGTTGCGCAGCATCGGGTTCGACGATGTAGGTCTCGGGGGTGCTGACCTCGCCGGCCAGGTCGGCGCCCAGCATGGGCTGCTGGTCTCGAACCCGCTCGATCAACACCTCCGGGTCGGCGAGCGCCGCACCGGAGAAAACGCCCGCCTTCATCGAGCCGCGACTGCGCAAGTGGCGCACCAACGCCCGGGTGTCGATTCCCGCGATCCCGACGACGCGCTGGCGCACCAACTCTTCCTCGAGTGTGCAGGTGGAGCGCCAATTGGAGGCACGCGGCGAGGGATCACGCACCGCGTAGCCGGCCACCCAGATCTTGTCGCCGCGGCTCTCGGCGTCCTCACCGTTCCAACCGGTGTTGCCGATCTGCGGGGCGGTGGCCACCACGATCTGCCGGTGATAGCTGGGATCGGTCAGCGTCTCCTGGTATCCGGACATGCCGGTGCTGAACACCGCCTCCCCCAGCGTCTGACCGATCGCTCCGAAGGTCGTGCCGGTGAAGACACGGCCGTCCTCGAGCACCAGTAGCGCTTTACTCACTTGAGCGGTTCCTCCTCTAACCAGTTCACGTATTCATCACGGTTGTTCGCCCGGAACCCGGTGTCGATCTCGGTGCCCGACGGCAGCCGCCACCGGATCGCCAGGAGCCCGTTACGGGCCCCGACCTTGCCGGCGACGCCGCGTTCGCTGCGGATCGCGATGATGGAGTCCTGCGGAATCCAAATCGGTTGAGCACGAATGCGTTCCAACAGGATGCCGTCCGGGTAGCGGAACAGCACCGCCTTACTGCGATAACCCAGATCGCCGACGGCCACCCGGTCGTTCCAGGCCGGTGACAATGTGGTGCCGACGTACAACCCGCGAGTGGTGACCGATGCGGTGGCCAACTCGTCGGGCAACGGCGGGAGGTCGCCGATCAGATCAACCTGGCGCTCGGCGCGGCGGCGCCAGCCGCGCATCATCAGCTGGATCACCACCGCGAGCAACACCACCAGAACCGCCGCGAAGATCAGCGATCCCACCAGCGTGCCTGAATTCATGCGGGACTCTTCCCGTCACGGGCCGTGACCTTGCCGCGCAGCAACGTCGCGGTTACGGTGGCCGGCAGCGTCATCGACTCGTACGGCGTGTTGGCCGACCGACTGGCCAACTCGTCCCCGGTCACCGTCCAGGTGGCGTCGGGGTCGACGACGGTCAGATTGGCCGGCTCACCTACCTCCAGCGGGCGGCCCTGATCGGGTAGTCCTACGATGCGCGCCGGGTTCTCGCTCATCACGCGGGCGACGTCACGCCAATTCAGCAGGCCTGGCTGCACCATCGTCTGCACCACCACCGACAGCGCGGTCTGTAGCCCGAGCATGCCCGGACGCGCAGCCGAGAACTCGACACACTTCTCGTGCTCGGCGTGCGGGGCGTGATCGGTGGCCACGCAGTCGATGATCCCGTCAGCGAGCGCTTGACGCAGGGCGACCGCGTCGGAGGCTTCCCGCAGGGGCGGGTTCACCCGATTTTGACCGTTGTAGCTGGCCAGCCTGCTGTCGTCGAGCAGCAGGTGGTGCGGTGTCACCTCTGCAGTGATCGAAATGCCTTGCCCTTTAGCCCATTTGACGATTTCGACGGTGCCCGCGGTCGATGCGTGGCAGATGTGTACCCGGGCACCGGCGTCACGGGCCAGCAGGGCGTCGCGCGCGACGATGGATTCCTCGGCGGCCCTGGGCCATCCAGCGAGTCCCAACCGCGCGGCCGCGGGGCCTTCGTGCGCGACGGCGCCGACGGTCAGCCTGGGCTCTTCGGCGTGCTGGGCGATCAGCACCCCGAGGCCGGTCGCGTATTCGAGGGCCCGACGCATCACCAGCGGGTCCTGCACGCAGATGCCGTCGTCGGAGAACATCCGCACTCCGGCGACGCCGGCGTTCATCATGCCCATCTCGGTCAGCTCGGTCCCGGCCAAACCGACGGTGACCGCACCGACGGGATGGACATCGACCAGGCCGACCTGCTGGCCACGGTGCCAGACGTGGTCGGTGACCACCGGACTGTCGGCGACCGGGTTGGTGTTGGCCATCGCGAACACGGCTGTGTAGCCACCGAGAGCCGCTGCCGCGGAACCGGTTTCGATGTCTTCGGCGTATTCCCGGCCGGGCTCGCGCAGGTGTGTGTGCAGGTCGACGAAGCCGGGCAGCAGGATGTGGCCGGTGGCGTCGATGACGTCGGCGGTGTCCGGGATCTCTGGTGCGCCGATCTCGGCGATCTGACCGTCCTCAACAAGCACGTCGACGCGTTCACCCTCGCCGTACAGCCGAACACCGCGAAGCAGCACGCTCATGCGGCACCTTCCTTTCCGGCCGTCTCGGTACCTACCAGGACATGGAACAGCACCGCCATCCGAACATGCACACCGTTCGAAACCTGTTGCAGCACAGCGGATTGTGGTGAGTCTGCCACCGACGACGAGATTTCCATGCCGCGCAGCATCGGGCCCGGGTGCAGCACGACCGCGTGGTCGGGCAGCAGCGCCTGGCGCCGGGCCGACAAGCCGTAGAGCGTCGAGTACTCGCGCACCGACGGGAAGAAACCGCCGTTCATTCGCTCCGCCTGGACCCTCAGCATCAAAACACCGTCGGCGGCTGGTAATTCGGCGTCGAAATCATTGGACACCGTGACCGGCCAGCCCTCGACGCCGCGCGGCAGCAGCGTGGGTGGTGCCACCAGCACCACCTCGGCACCCAGCGTGTGCAGCAGCATCACGTTGGACCGGGCGACCCGGCTGTGCAGGATGTCGCCGACGATCACGATCCGGCGACCGTCGATCGCGCCGAGTCGCTGCCGGATGGTCAACGCGTCGAGCAGCGCCTGGGTGGGGTGTTCGTGGGTGCCGTCGCCGGCGTTGATCACCGACGGGCCTCCGTCTTGTGCCCCGGCAGTCCAGTCAGCGAGAAGGTGCGCGGCGCCGGAAGCCGGGTGCCGGATGATCAGCGCATCGGCGCCGGCCGCCCGCAGGGTGAATGCGGTGTCCCGCAGCGACTCCCCCTTGCTGACCGAGGATCCGGACGAGCTGACGTTGATCACGTCGGCACTCATCCACTTGCCGGCCACCTCGAACGACACCCGGGTGCGCGTTGAGTTCTCGTAGAACATGGTGACCACCGTGCGACCGCGCAGCGTCGGCAGCTTCTTGATCTCGCGACCCACCAAGGCCTGGGCGAACCGGTCGGCGTCGTCGAGGATCGCGGTGGCCGCGTCGCGGGTCAGGTCACCGGCGGCCAACAAATGTCTGGGTGTCATCGGGTAATCACCACACCGTCTTTGCCGTCGTCTTCACTGAGTTGCACGTGCACGCTCTCGCTGCGGGAGGTGGGCACGTTCTTGCCGACATAGTCGGCGCGTATCGGCAGTTCCCGGTGGCCACGATCGACGAGCACGGCCAACTGGACCGCCCGCGGGCGCCCGACGTCGCGCAGGGCGTCCAGGGCGGAACGGGTTGAGCGCCCGGAGTACAGCACGTCATCGACGAGGATCACCAGGGCATCCTCGATACCGCCAGTCGGGATCGACGTGGCTTCCAGTGGCCGCGGCGGTTTACTCCGCAGGTCGTCCCGGTACAGGGTGATGTCGAGCGAACCGTAGCCGACGTCGACGCCGCTGTACTCCGCGATGTTGGCGGCCAGACGCCTGGCCAGCGTCACCCCACGAGTTGGGATGCCCAGCAGAACCACACGTGGTGATTCGGGGTTATCCAGCGCTGTCTTTTCGATGATCTGATGCGCCATGCGGGAAATGGTGCGCCCGACGTCGCGCGCTGACATCAGTTCACGAGGCTCCTGCGCTTCTGGGTCGCCACGACCAACAGACGCATCCTGTGCAGCACCCATGCGAGATCCTGACCTCCTTCTCCGCCTCTCCGGACGGATCGTTAAAGGATGTCGACTGTGCGGAGGCAGCGTAGCATCGTGCGCCGCGACGACGAAATGACAGCTCGCGTTGATAAATTCAGAAGATCTGCGCCCCTGCTAGACAACAAGTTTGATCGGTGGCGATCGTGAACCGGCAGCACCGACTGGCTATCCGCCGGGCAGTCCGGTGGCGCGGGCCGCGTGTCGCGCCGGTTCGGCGTCCAGTGGAACCGGCCCGGACCGCCCATCCTGGCCAGTCTGCGCGCCATCGGGCTCGGCCACACCGGTGCGGTCGGCGTCTTCGAGTGGCTGGCGGCCGGTGCCGGAGGGCAACGGCTGTGACCGACCCGCCGCCTGAGCGACCGGCCCGGGTAGCTGCGCCGACGGCGCCGAGAGAGCAGCCAGCTGCGATAACGTAGGCGCAGAACCAGCCATCGTCAAGGGCGACTCCGCCTGCGCTGTGGCCAACCCCGGAGTGCCGCGACCGGAAGAGTCTGGCGAAGCGCCGCTGGCCCCCGAACCGCCGACCGCGCTCGAAGCACCTGCGGGCCCGGTCACACCGGCAACACTCGTCGACTCGGGTCCAAAACCCGACACCGCCGGTACCACACGAGTGACCGGGCCGACCGGCGGCATCGCGCTCTGATATTTGCTGGCCAGCTCGTTGGCCCGCCGCGCGTTGTCGCGCGATGCGTCGACCACCTTGGAGAGGATGCCCACCGCGACAGAGATCCCCAGCCCGGCCACCACCCTGTCAAACCACCTGGCCAGTGGCGGCCCACCCGGCGGCGGCGACACCATGATGATCGCCTCCAAGGCCAGCGCTAGCCCCAGCAGTGTCAAGTCGGCACCGACAACCAACTGCGCGTGATCGACCCACTCAGCTTGATCCTCCACCAGCCTCGCCATCGACAAATCCGCGCCCACCATCGACGCGGCTCGCTCCTGCTGTTCGGTATTGCGCTGGTTGTAGGCGCGCGCAGCAGTACCCTGCCAGTCCGCACCCGCCAACGCAGCCTCCAACGGCTCGGCAACCGCGTTGAACTTATCCGCACCAGCCCGCACAGCACTGCCATCACACGGCGTCCCGAACCCAGTCAGCAACTCCATAGACTCCACGAACGTCATCGCAATACCTATAGCGGTACCCAGGCCTCGCTGCTTCATATCTCCGTAGCGGTCGGCATCTGCTCGAGCCTTCTCCGCATTCGTCTTAGCCTGAGCTGCTCTCTTCAATTCGCTTTCGGCCAGTCTCTCGCGTTCAACCAAATCCTGCGTTGCGTCACGAAACATTTGCTTATACTGCTCTGGCTCACGCTGCTTAAATGCATCCAAGGCATGCCCAGTCGCGAGTTCACCGATCCCCATATTCTTAGCCTGAATCGCGAGAAATATATGGCGTTCGGTGGCGGCCTCCGGATGCTCAATGAGGTTTTTGAGAAAAAATCGGTGGACGTCTGTTTCATCGGCAACGTTCTTCGCACGCAACGCAAGTCTGTCCGCCGTCGATGACGCGCTGTCGCCCAATTTCGATATGTAGTTTTGAAAACTATTCGCCCCGAGGCCCCCCAGGATCCCGCCACCACTGCCAATCATGTTCAACGCACCGGCAGCGGTGTGCTCGGCATTCGGACCGGTGCCCGTGAAGCCAGTCATGTCCAGGGTCATGCCCCCCGCACTTCCACCGAGTCCGACCAAGCCTGAGATGACCATCGCCATATCGGAGAAAATCGACATCGAACTTCCTTAAACGTTGCTTTTGGGGGTATCTATAACGATCAACCTATGGTAGCAGCGGCCGGACCTAGGGTGCCGCACATAAATCGAGCGCTGCCCTCACATGCTCGCCAGAGGTAGAGAAAAAGATCGATCTGCCAGGAGACAGGGTGACTTTCACCACAGCGACCGGCGGGCACTAGCTTGCGCAGCCATCCGGTTCGTGGAGAAAACGGCGATAAAGATGTCATTGCAACCCGACAGGTGGATGCACAAGAAAAATTCTGCCCGTCGGCAATGTGGGTTAAGACAATTCGCACTGGAAGTAGCGATTTAAAGCGCGATTAGCTTTCCTTGGCGTCATTCGCAAACGCCCTGCAGAAATGAGTAGTCCGAACCGATGTCCGCGCGTATTTCTAGGAGCAAAGTTGCCCGTTGATCCGGCAATTCACCGGTGGCGAGTAGGCACCGGTCAGCACGCCCCGCATGCCGCCGGTGGCCGAAGCGCCCGGTGGACTCGAGACTCGTGCGTTTCCGGGTCCATGCGAGATCTAGACCTCCTTCTCCGCCTCTCTGGACGGGTCGTAAAGGATGTCGGCTGCGGGGCAGCGTTGCACGAGCTCGCGGTAGGTACAGGTGACGCACGGCGGCCCCGGTCGTTTCGCCGCCGCTACCGCCTAGTTAGGTTGCGCAGCAATACTTTTGGTCACATTGGTCACATTCGTCACATCCGCCTCCGTCGGGCAGGCCCACCCACACCACTCACCAAACCCATGCGGGCTACCTACGTAACCCATATACCAAGATGGATTTATGAGTGACACGTCCAGCACGCCGGCCCGTCCCCTGATCGGGTTCATCACTCGCGACAACCCGCCGCAGATCACGCCGGCGCCGATCAACCGGGCGTGGATGTCAAAGATGTCGGAAACCCGGAAGGGCTGGCCCAACCGGTGTTTGCCGATGCGCATCGCAAACCAGAGTGGCTGGGTGGTGCTGAACCAATGCGCGTTCACAGCTACCTGGTTCGGCGAGGAGACCGGCGTGGACGTAGTGATCCAACCGGACAAGCGCGGCAGCGAGCAGTTCCTGCCGCTGAGTCACTTTGGCTACGGCACCCTGACCTGGAATCTGCCGCTGCTGTTTCGCACGCCGCCGGGCTACAACCTGTTGGTCCGCGGACCGGCGAACTATCCGAAGGACGGCGTGTGCCCGTTGGAGGGCATCGTCGAAACCGACTGGACAAGTGCGAGTTTCAGCATGAGCTGGAAACTCACGCGCAAACACACACCGGTGCGATTCGAGGTCGACGAGCCGATCTGCATGATAGTCCCGCAGCGCCGCGCCGAACTCGAGGAGTTCGTCCCCGAACTCAGGCGCATCGGCTCCGACGAAGATCTGCAGCGCGCACATCAGACTTTTTTGAGCTCACGGGACGCCGCAAAACAGATGGAACAGGCGACCAGGGTTGCCGTCGGAGAGCCGGTGGATTGGCAATCGGACTACACGCGCGGCAGACACATCGGCGGCCAGCCAGGGGCACTGGATCACCAGACTCGCCGTGAGTTACGTTCGTTTGTGCAGCCAGATGAGAACCGGCCCCCCCGCTCGATCGATTTCGACGCCCTCTATCGCGGCGAAAGCCCGGGTCCGGGCCTTCCCGCGGTAGAGACGCCGCCGTGGGACACCAAGGCGCCCAAGGAAAGTGTCATCTCCTGGCTCGCTGCCGGTTGGGTGCACGGTGACGTGCTGGACGTCGGCTGCGGGCTCGGCGACAACGCGATCTATCTGGCCAGGAATGGCTACGACGTGACCGGCCTGGACATCTCGCCCACCGCGCTGCGCACCGCCGGGCAACGGGCCCAGGACGCCGGCGTCAACGTCACGTTCATGAGGGGCGACTCCACCAAACTCGAAGGTCTTGCCGACGCCTTCGACACCGTCGTCGACAGTGGCATGTTCCATTGCCTCGACGACGACGACAAGCGCAGCTACGCCGCTGTGGCGTACCGTGCCGCCCGGCCGGGCGCCACCCTGTTGATGAGCTGCTTCTCCGATGCGCTTCCGCCGGACGCAGACCGGCCCCGACCGGCGGTACCCGAGCGGACGCTGCGCGACGTGCTGGGCGGCGCGGGCTGGGACCTCATCTCGCTCGAGCCGGTCCAGCTACACCGCGACATGGACGGCAACAAGGTGGAAATGGCGTTCTGGTACGTACGCGCACAGCGCCGCTGAGCGTCAGTTGCTGATGACGTCTCCGTCAAACCCGGGCAACCCGGGAAGACCGCCGCTTCCGCCAGTCCCCGGTGCTCCACCGGAGCCGGCGGCGCCACTAGGCACATTTGCTGTGATCGCAAACCCGCCGTCGCCGCCGTCACCGCCGTTGGTCAAGTCGGCCGAGCTGTTGCCGCCGTGGCCTCCGTCGCCGCCAATCGTGACTCCGGTTCCGGTGTTCATCGCGTCGCCACCGTTGCCGCCGTTCCCGCCGGTGATGCCATCGGCGCCGGCCCCGCCGACACCCGCCGTGGCGGTACTCGTTGAGGAAGCGGCGACGGTGGCGGATTCGGGCGTGAAGAAGGCGTTGCCGCCGTTCCCGCCGCTACCACCGGTACCGGTGGTGCCGCCGCTGATCCCCGCGGCGCCTGCACTGGCTGTGGCGTTTCCGGTGCCGAAGTTGTAGGCATCGCCGCCATTTCCACCGTTGCCGCCGCCGGCGGCGCCGGTGCCGCCGATCCCGGCGGTGCCGCCATAGGCGTTTCCGGGGCCGTCGTTGGCCCCGTAGCCGGCGTTGCCGCCTGCGCCGCCGAAGCCCGTGGTGCCGTTGCCGCCATTGCCGCCGGCACCGCCGATGGCGTCAGCGTTGGTGGTGACGACGCCGTAGTTGTACACGTCGTTCAACCCGTTACCGCCGGCTCCGCCCGCGCCACCGTTGTACCCGTCGCCGCCGTGACCGCCGGCGCCGCCGACCGGCGCCAGGTTGGAGGTGCTGTCGACGATCTGCCCAATGCCGCCGGCGCCACCGTCCCCGCCATTGCCCGTGGTGCCGGTGCCTCCGTTGCCGCCGACGCCGGGGGTGATGTTTCCCGTTCCGAAGGTGCTCGCCATACCGCCGGTTCCCCCGGCCCCGCCGGTGGCGCCGGTGGCTCCGGCGCCGCCGTTGCCCGCGATGGCGTAGGCCGACGACGCGCTGTTCTGGATACCCGACTCACCGCCGGTGCCGCCGGCCCCGCCGATTCCGGTGGCAGTCGAGGCGGCGGTGCCGTCGGCGCCGTTGGCGGCGATGGCGTTTCCGGTTCCCCAGTTGATTGCCTCACCGCCGGTGCCGCCGCCACCGCCGCCGATGGCCCCGGTACCGCCGTAGCCGGCGGCGCCACCGAGGGCGTCTCCGGTTCCGTGAGCCTGTGACGAGCCGCCGGTGCCGCCGGTCCCGCCGGTCCCGGTGCCGCCATCGCCGCCGGCCCCGCCGGCGCCGCCGTGGGCGTTTCCGGCGCCGAAGGTCTCCGCGCTGCCGCCGGTGCCGCCGGTCCCGCCGATGCCTTCGGTGGTCCCGGGGCCGACGGCGCCGCCGGCACCACCGACGCCGCCGGTCGCGACACCAGTCGCGGAGTTGCTGTCCACCACGGCGTAGCCGCCGTGGCCACCGGCGCCCCCGATGAGCCCGGCCCCGCCGTTGCCGCCGGCGCCGCCGACGGCGTTTCCGGTTGCCGGGTTGTCTGCCAAACCGCCGTCGCCGCCGATACCGCCGGTGCCGTTGATCGCAGCCCCGCCGTCGCCTCCGGTGCCGCCGGCCAGCACACCCTCACCCCCATAGCCCCCGTGACCACCGATGCCGCCGTAACCGCCAGTGCCTCCGGCCCCGGCGTCGCCACCGTTGCCGGTGTAACCGACGCCGGTCCCGCCATCGCCACCGTGCCCGCCTTGGGTGCCGGGGACCGTGGCGTTGAAACCGGCCCCGCCGGCACCGCCGTCACCGCCGGTGCTCGCGTAGCTCCCGTTCGCGCCGTGGGCGCCGGGGGTCACATCGAACCCGTCGCTCCCACCGAGACCCGGGTCGCCCGAGTAGCCGCCATCCCCGCCTGTCCCGCCGTTGACCGCGGGGCCGCTGGGGGCGATGCCGGCAGCACCCGCCCCGCCGGTCCCACCGGCCCCGGCGTCGCCGCCGTTGCCACCAGCGCCGGCTTGACCACCGAACAACGAACCCATTCCACCAGTTCCGCCAAAACCGCCACGGCCACCGTCGCCCGCGTCGCCGCCGTTGCCGTTACCGGTGACGTAGGAGCCCGCCCCGCCAGTTCCGCCGATGCCGCCCGCGCCCCCGGCCCCGCCGGCCCCGCCATTGCCCTGCCACAACCCGCCGCTGCCGCCGGCCCCACCCGTACCACCGGTTCCCCCAGTTGAACCCACACCGCCGGCGACGCCGGTCGCTCCAGTGACACCCACACCGCCTGCCCCGCCGTTGCCGCCGTTGCCGAATAACCCGGCGGATCCGCCGGCACCACCGTTCTGCCCGGGGGCACCCGACCCACCGTTGCCCCCGTTGCCCCACAAGATCCCGCCCGCTCCACCGGCCTGACCGGTGCCCGCCGATGCGTTGGCTCCGTCACCGATCAATGGGCGCCCCATCAGCAGATTGGTAGGCGTGTTGATCACGCCGAGCACGTCTTGCTGGAGCGTCTGCAACGGCGAGGCATTGGCCGCCTCGGCGGTCGAGTAGGAAATTCCGGCCCCGCTCAGCGCCTGGACGAAGCTGGCCTGGTAAGCCGATACCTGCGCGCTCACCGACTGAAATTCCTGACCGTGGCTGGAGAACAGCGCCGCGATGGCCGCCGACACCTCGTCACCGGCGGCCGCGGCCACACTCGTAGTCGTCTGTGCCGCAGCGGAATTCGCCGCATCCACAATTGAGCCGACATTCTGCACCGCCGCCGAGGCCTCAGCCAACGACTCCGAACTTGCCACCACAAAAGACATTGCCGCCTCGCTCCCCACCGCCCGACGCGGCGTAACCCCCTGGGGGCGAAGCTAATTTGGCTTTCTATGTATTTCGTTTGAGTTACTGGTGACCTGGTTAAGAACAGCCTGACCGATAGTCGCGACCCGACTCTAGGTGCAGGGGAACCCGTTGATCCGACAATTCACCGGTGGCGAGTAGGCGCCTGTCAGCACGCCCCTCATGCCACCGGTGGCCGAACCACCAGGTGCAATGGTGTGATTCCAGTTCGCGGGGGTGATCACAAAGTGGGTGCCAGACTGCACAAAGGAACTGTTCCAGGTGTGGGACAGAGATTCACCCACCGGCATGTCGAACTCAAGCCTCCAATCGGGCACCTGCGCCATGCTCGTGTTGGTGATCGCCCAGCGCGCAATGAACCCGTCCTGCCACGCGTGTTCGACCGTCAACGTCGCCGAGACGGCGGCGGCATGAGCGACCGGGGTGAAGCCGAGTCCGAGGACGGCAGCGACACATGCCGACATGGATACGTGAAGCGCTGTGCGCCAGGACTTCTCGTGAAGCCGTAGTCCAGTCATAGGAGCCAACACTATAGCCGAGCAGGCGATGTTGGCCCTTTCATTGCGCGTTAGCTGCAGTAACTTTGCTCAACCGCAACCGTCGTGAAATTTAGGGCCTGCTGCTGGGCGGAGCCATTACGCCGAGGCCGGCAGCTCTGCCGGATCGCAGCCGCTGCGACCTTCGTGCGCCCACGCCAGCAGATCCGGCGGGGCCAACTGGTTGATGCGGGCGTTGTAGCGGTAATGCTCCCGGTCGCCGAAGTACTGCTGCCATTCTCCGCCACCACCCCGGCGGAAGAAGCGCTCGTCGCTGTGCCAGATGCCGTCGGTGGTGTTCGGCGCGATCTCTCCGGCCCGAGAGCGCATCTCATCCAGAGATGCGTGTTTGGCCAGTTCCTCCGCGCGATGTCGAGTCAGGTCTATGCCGAGGACCGTGGCCAGCCGCAGCAATTCGCCTACCAGGTCGGCCTGGAGGTCGGCGTAGTGGAAAAGGGCCACATTTGACTGGTGGCGCCGTTCCCAGGACTTGCCGAACTGGTCGAGGATGTTGGCGAGCGTGCCAATGCCGCGCGGCGGGGCGAACCCCATCCCGGGAGGCGGGTGGGCCGGCCCCTCCATCCAGTCGCGGAATTCCGCTATCGGTCCCCGCGGCCCGGGCGGATGCTCGGGTGGCGGTCCTGGCGGCCCGAATCCCGCGCCTGGCGGGGGAAATCCCGCACCCGGCGGGGCGAATCCCGGGCCGTGCGGGCCGGGATCGTGCTGCGGCGCCGGACCTGGCGGGCCGAATCGCGCCTCAGGCGGCACAGCCGCTTCGTGCAGATCGCGCACTCGGTCCCGGTCCATGTTGGCGGTCTGGTGCAACATCGACACCGCCGCGTCCCGGGGGTCGCGGCCAACGCAGAGGTAGGTGACCCGGTCATCGAGGACGAGGCCGTCCAACGGGGTGTGCGTCTTGATGAAACGACGGTGCCGTTGCGCCTCCAAGACGGCGACGACCTCATCGAGGGGTCGAATCGTCTGGTCGAACCACGGCGACACCGTCGACAGCGGCCCGGGCAGGTCGGGCCCGTCGAAGACGAGCAGCGAGACCAGGCGTTGGGTCCACGTCATGCCACATTTCGATGGCGTGGTGATGATGATGTCGCCGGCACGCAGTTCGAGCGCGTCCCACCGCATGTTGTCGGTCATCAGGGACCGGTACGAGGCCCGGCTCATCAGCTCGACCTCCGAATGATGTCGAACAGGATGCCTTCGACAGTGACGCCCGGCGCGAACGCGAACGCCACGCCCGTCGAGATGGGCTTCTCCGAATCCACCTCGCGCACCATCATTTCCAGCACGAAAATCAACGAGACGCTCAGCATGTTGCCGAACCGCGCCAGCACCGCCCAGCTCTGTGCGGCGGACTCGGCAGGGATTCCGAGCGAGCGCACCGATTGCTCGATGATCTTGGGCCCACCGGGGTGGACCGCCCACAAGTCGATATCAGATTTCTCTAATCCATTGTCCCGCAATACCTCTGAGACAACCGGCTCGACGCCGCGGTAGATGTAGTCGGGAAGGTTCTCGGACAGTTCGCAGGTGATGCCGTCGTGGTTGACGCCGAGCACAATGCCGTCCTCAGCGTCGTCCAACAAGTGGCTGAAATTGCTGCGGATCACCACAGAGCCCTGCGGAAGTGGCTGCTGTACCTGGCCGGCGCCGATCACCAGGGCCCCGCACCCGTCCCCGAACAAGCTATGGGTGACGACGTCGTTGATGTCGTCGGCGAAAACGGCGTTCACCGAACATAATTCGATGCATACCACCATCGCCTTCATGCTCGGGTGGGATCGAACATAGGAAGAAGCGGTACTGATGGCGTTCATCGCGGCCGCGCAGCCCATGAAATTAATCACGACACGAGATACCGACCGAGACAACCCGAGTTGCTTGACGATCGCGACATCCACTCCCGGTGCGATGAATCCGGTGCTGGTGACGAACACCACCAACCCGATCTCGTCCGTCCGATACGGATGGCTTGCCAAGGCACGCCTGCTGACGTCGACCGCCAGTGGAACCGCGTGTTCGAAGAACATGTTCATCCGATCCCGGATCGTCCCAGGATCCCGGCGGAAGGCATCGAAATCGGGGTCGAGCGGGTCGACCGCCATCTGGCGGGTGTCGATCCGCGTCTTCTGATACAACCGCGGAATCCGTTCCCGCTGTTGGGGGTCCGAGAAGAGCTCGGCGACCCGATCGGCGGCGTGGGACTGCTCGACTGCGCGCTGCGGCCAACCCGTCGCGATGGCTTCGATGACTGCGACCGTGGTCGGCGGAGCGGGCGGCAACTGCGCGAGGTCCAACGGCGATTCGGCGGCGGGGGCGCGCACGGCGCCGCCCTCGGCTGCGGTGCTCATACCGACCCGATTCCGACGAAGCCGGACACTACGTAGTTGGCGCTCTCTTTCCACGCCGCGGGCGAAAGGTGCTCGCGGACAAAGCCCCAATTCCGTTCTTTGGCCTGACGCGACGGCGACAGCAGATACGTGCGGCACAGCTTGGGCAACCGGTCGGTGACGAAACTCTTCGGCGGCAACCACTCGACACCGGACCTGCCCGCCTCTTCGCGCAACACGTCCTCGGTGACGATGTTGGCGAATCCGCTGCGCTGGAAAGGCAATACGTGATGGACCCGGTGCGAACTCAGGCCGGCCGACAGGAAGCAGTCGACGTAGCGGTTGCCGATCACCATCAGGTCGTTGGCATGCTCGACCTGGTCCACTCCCCAGTCTTCACCTTTGACTATTTCGGAGGTCTCGTCCTCGAATTCGTGACTGGCGACCACCATAAATGTGCTGACCCAGAGCGTCGCGACGAATTGCAGTGCCCAGGCCCAGAAATCGCCGGCCGCCAGGAAAACGACCATCTCGGTCAGCAGCAGCAACCGCACTCCGGAGGAACCGAGGAAGTGTGGCAGCGCGTTGCGCCAGCTTCCGTAGCCCTCCTCGACGCCTACTTTGCGGGTCATGTTCCACACGTCGGCGATGCGGATAGCCATTCCGGTCACCAGATGGCCGAACTTATGCAGGGTATGTACCGGAACGCGGTACAGCCGCGGTAGCTGCATCATCATCGTGAACACGTTCTTCTTGATATCCACGTCGCTCTGGGTGTACGGGTGGTGCAACAGTGTGTGCCCGTCAGCTACCACCAAAGACAGTGCTATGTAATTCAAATCGAAGCTGTTCGCGAAGACCCTGTTGAGGCCACGTTGCGCGCGATGCAGTGCGTAGTGGCCGTACCCGACCAGCGAGCTGCGCAGCAAGACCATCGCAATCACAAAGGCCCACAACGGCATATACCGTGGTTCGGCCAGCCGCAGACCCTGCACCCCGAAATAGGCGAGCGCCAGCATGACGACGACGACGTTGAAAAGCCGGTCCATCCGCTTGATTCGCAGTGCCAGCGCGGGTTCTTTGATGCGCGCTTTCACTCGGTGCATCAAGTCATTCGGGTTGTGGAAGTCGTATTGAGGAGTGTCCCGCCAGCTGTTGAAGTCTTCCTTGAACAGAAACGGCGGTGCGTTGTGCTTTGGATGGATGTCACGAGGTTCGGCATCGCGGTCCAGTGCGTACCGCGCCAGCGAGCGCTCCACTTTGGCCGTGTCCTTGTGGTACGACGAGACGATCGCGGTGATATCGCGGTTTTTGGTGCGCCCGATGAAGAATGCGCCGCCGGGATGCTTGGATATCCAATCACTCAGGTCGTACGCGCGCCCGTTGTAAACCCACACATCGGACATCACAGGGGGCCCACCCGGCGGAGGCCCGGGGCGTGGGCCGGGGCCACGCTCCTGGACTTCGGGGAGGTCGTTGGTCATTCGTGCTCCTCCAGGTCTCTTGGGGTGAGATCGGTTACTGGCCGGTGTCTCCGGCGAGTTGGCCCAATCGTGCGAGGGTGGCCTCAAAGGATTCTCGGTGGATTCTCAATGAGGTCCCGGCTGGATTCGGAGAATCGCGAACCCTACGTGCCGCAGGCGGGCTCACCAAATCCTTTGCCCGGCAAGGATCGGGTGAACGTTCCGGCGGATGAGAACCGGCCCGGCGCCCAGCTGCGACCAGTAAGGCCGCGCCGCACTTCCGAGCCGGTTCCCTATCCGTCGTTCACCTGGGGTTTGTCAGGGTGTCGGGTTCGGGATCGTCACCGGCGCACCCCAATTGGACAGGGTGATCGTGACATGACCCTGGTCCTTGTCAATCACCATCCGCACCAGGACCGGGCTCGGCGGGTTGCCCGGCGCACCCGGCGCTTTCGCATCGGCGATGTACAGAGTGACCGGAAGCGGACCCGTTGCGTCCTTGCCGATCTGGGGTACCAACGGGTCGATGATCTTCGGATCGATAGTGCCGGACACCTTCACGGTGGCCACACCGTCGATCGTCTCATTACCGCCGGCCTGCGGGTTGGAGACCTTGCCGACCACAAAGCCGATGCCCTTGTCTTTATCCAGGATGACGCCCGGGTCGTAGATCTTCTCCGCCGGCCCGTTCGAGGTGTATGCGCCGGCCTCGTTCTTGGTGTACATGGTCTTGTTGGAGACCAGGAAGTCCTTATGCACCGCGGGGGTCTTGGGCTGCAACCGGATCATGGCGTCACCCACAGCCTGTCCGTTGCCCTCGGGCTGATTGGTCACGTCGGCGTTGACGGCCTCAAACGGAAGCGTGGTGATGTTGGTGGTCTGGAGGTTGACGTGCAGCGAGTGCAGCGCCGTTGTCGCCTTCGAGCTGTCTGTCAAGAGCTGTTGAGCTTCTGGTGACGCCGCCCCCGATGTAGCCGACGTCGCCCCGGACGTCGCGGAAGCGGCAGTGGATCCGGACGCTCCCGAAGTTTGGGAACTTCCCGTCGATGACTTTCCTCCGCACCCCGTGACGACCGTCGCGAGAAGTGCCGCCGCGAACAGAATCGCGACAGACACCGGGGTCGAGGGTCGACGGGAGGCACGTCGGTGGGAGATTTGCGCTTGTGAGATCAAGCCATTCATGGCCAGCCTTTGCTGAGTTATCCAACCGGTGGTGATGAGCAGCGAGTCGCTACCCTCGTCGTACGGTATGGGCGGAGCGCGGGTTCCCGGCTCCGCCCGCCATCGCGGATCTCGGTGACTGCACACCCGCACCCTGGTTCACCAGCAACGACACAGTTGTCATTAGCATGCCCTTGCCCTCGCAGCTGTTCCCCAGATCACATTTGCCGGAGAGCGCGAATTTAGCATGCGCTTGGTTTGGTGCAAACTGTTCCACAGAAGTAACTATCGACGGAGGAACGGACGTCGCCGGCGTCCGACGATTCTTTGCGGAGTGCACAGCGGCCTCACACGGCCGAGTCGAACCGTTAACCTGTCCGGGTGAATCTCGACGGCAATCAGGCAACCATCCGAGAGGTCTGTGACGCCGGCCTGCTCGCGGGAGCGCTGACGATGGTGTGGCAGCGCGGAGAATTGTTGCAGATCAACGAAATCGGTTACCGCGATGTCGAAGCGGGGCTACCGATGCAGCGCGACACGCTGTTTCGGATTGCGTCGATGACCAAACCCATCACCGTCGCGGCGGCCATGAGCCTGGTCGACGAGGGCAAAGTCGCATTGAGCGATCCGATCGCGCGGTGGGCACCGGAGTTGGGCAACCCGCAGGTGCTTGACGATCCGCACGGCCCGCTGGACCGGACGCTTCCGGCCCGGCGCCCGATTCTGGTCGAGGATCTGTTGACCCACACCAGTGGTCTGGCCTACGGATTCTCGGTATCCGGACCGATTTCGCGGGCCTACATGCGTTTACCGTTCAATCAGGGCTCGGACGTCTGGCTGAACGAGCTCGCCGCGCTGCCCTTGGTACACCAGCCCGGCGAGCAGGTGACCTACAGCCACGCCATTGATGTGCTGGGCGTCCTGCTGTCCCGTATCGAGGACAAGCCGCTGTACGAGGTGTTCGAGGAACGGGTGCTTGGTCCGGCCGGCATGCCCGACACCGGCTTCTTTGTCACGCCCGAAGCGCGAGCACGGGCCGCGACCATGTACCGGCACGACGAGCACGACCAGTTGCGACACGACGTAATGGGCCCGCCGCAGGTCAAGCCACCCGAGTTCTGCAACGCCGGCGGCGGGTTGTGGTCGACGGCTGACGACTACCTGCGGTTCGTGCGGGTACTGCTGGGCGACGGGTCGATCGACGGGGTGCGGGTGCTGTCCCCGGAGTCGGTGCGACTGATGCGCACCGACCGGTTGACCGATGAGCAGAAACGGCACAACTTCCTCGGATCGCCCTACTGGGTCGGCCGGGGGTTCGGGTTGAACCTGTCCGTGGTGACCGATCCGGCCAAGGCCACACCGTTATTTGGGCCGGGCGGGGTCGGGACGTTCAGCTGGCCGGGCGCCTATGGAACGTGGTGGCAGGCCGACCCGAGCGCGGACCTGATCCTGCTCTACCTGATTCAGTACTGCCCCGACCTGTCGGTGAACGCGGCAGCTGCGGTCGCGGGCAACCCCGCTCTGGCCAGACTGCGGACGGCGCAACCGAAGTTCGTCCGTCGCACCTATCAGGCGCTCGGCCTCTAACACGTTGATTACCGGGCCTCGACTGCTGCTGCGCCGGCCGGTGGTCGATGACGCCGACGCGTTGTTCAACCACATCGGCCGCGACGTCGAGGTCGCGCGCTACCTCACGATGCCGCTGCACCCCGACATCGAGTACACCCGCTGGGTGATCGCCGAAAACCTGAACACCAGCGAGGAATATCGGACCTGGGTGATCGAACTCCGCGGTACCGGGCCGCAGGCGGGCCAGGTGATCGGCCTGGTCAGCGCGCGACGCGACACTCGGCACTCCGCCGAACTGGGCAGCTGCCTCGGCAAGCGGTGGTGGGGCGTGGGTTTCATGTCTGAGGTACTCGACATCCTGATCGCAGATTTGGCCGCTGACTCGCACATGTATCGGGTGTGGGCCACCTGTCACATCGACAACGCCGCGGTCGTGCGAACACTCGAAGGATCCGGTTTCGTCTTGGAAGGTCGGCTCGCCCGCCATCTGGTCTACCCGGCCATCAGTTCTGAACCCCTCGACAGCCTGCTGTTCGCCAAGATCCTGCGCTGACGGCCGTCCCGACCTCCATGGAGAAACACGTGCACCAACCCACCGTCTTGATCAGCGGCGCAGGGATCGCCGGCCCCGCCCTCGCCTACTGGCTGGGCCGCAACGGATACCAGGTAGTGGTGGTCGAGTTGGCCGACGGCGGACGCCGGGCCGAGATGCCGGTCGAGGCATTCCACGGCAACGGCGTTGTCAGCCAACTGGAGATCCTGCGCGGCGACCTAGCCGACGTGCTCTATCAGGCCAGCACCGCGAATACCGAATACCGCTTCGGCACCCGAATCACCAAAATCGAACAGAACAAAAAGGCCGTTGTCGCAACGTTGTCCGACGGCACGGATGTACAGGCCGATCTGGTGGTGGGCGCCGACGGTCCGCATTCCTCCGTGCGCCGCCTGGCCTTCGGGCCGGAGGAGAAATTCGTGCGGCCACTCGGTGGCTATAACGCCTGGTTCACCGCCCCCGACACGGTCGGGCTCGACGGTTGGTACCTGATGTACCAGGCGCCCGGGGGGTTGAACGCATCGTTGCGTCCGTCGCACGATCCGGCTGTCGGCAAGGCGGGTTTGGCTTTTCGCTCCGAACCGATCAGCTACGACCGTACTGACCTGGCCGCACAGCGCGAACTGCTGGCCGCTCGATTCGCCGGTGCCGGTTGGCATTCCGACGAGCTGGTGGCCGCGGCACGCGAGGCCGAAGACTTCTACTTCGACGAATTCGTCCAAGTCCACATGGACGCTTGGCATTCGGGGCGGGTAGCCCTGGTCGGTGATGCCGGATACTGCGCGTCACCGCTGAGCGGCATGGGCACCAGCCTGGCGCTGGTGGGCGCCTACGTGCTGGCGGGCGAATTAGGTCCGGTCGATGACGCGACGCCGCTGGGAGTTTCTCTGGACCGCTACCAGCAGGTGATGCGGCCTTACGTAACCAGGTGCCAGAAACTGCCAAACGGCATCGACGGCTACCTGCCGAAATCAGCATCGGATATCCGCAACACCGCGATGGTGATGAAGTACATGCAGCGCTGGCCGATTCGGCTGATCGCGGAGCGCAAATGGTTCACCACCGCCGATGCCGTGGAACTACCCGACTACTCCAGCGCTCGCCGCGCGTAGGCACGCACGTCGGCATCGGTGTCTTTCAGCGCGATGCCCAGCGCGTCCTGGGTGGCCGGGCTGTCGGCCCAGCGAGTCAGGCTCAGCACGGCCGCCTTTCGCACGTCGAGATGCGCATCACCGAGAGCATCCGTCAGACGCGGCACCGCGAATTCGGCTGCGGCGCCGGCCAGTGCGCGTGCCGCGCCCACTCGTACCTGCCAGGCCGGTGCCCGCAATGCCTGTTCGACAGCTTTGAAATCGGCTTCACCACAACCCAATTCGGCCAGCGCCGCCAGTGCCGCCGCACGGACCAGCGGGTCGGTGTCAGCAATGAGCGCGCTGACCGCGTCCGCACCGTCACCCAATGGCGCCGACCCGCTGCGCCCGGCTGCGCCGCGCTTGCGATCGACGCTGGCACCCAAGGTGGCCAGGCCGCCGGCCGCGACGATACGGACTTCCCGGTTCTCGTCGGTCGTGGCGGCGACGACTCCCGCCACGTCGTCAACGGACACCAGCGCACGCACCGCCTCGATGCGTACCCGGTGATCTGGATCGTCGAGGGCACGCCGGTACTCCCCCGATTCGCCGGCCCGGCGCGCGGCCAACAGATACACCGCCGCCGCCCGAACCACGGTGTCGGGCGAGAGCAGATGAGCGCGGGCACCCTGCGGATCGGGGAGCACCTCGACCAACTCCCGAATCCCGTCAGCGGCGGCACGTCTCACCGACGCGTCGGCGTCCTTCAGCGCATTCAGCAGGGCGGGAGCATAACCGTCCGGTGTGTGCTCGGTGAGCGTGTTTACCGCGGTGCGCCGAACTCCGGAATCGTCGTCGACCAGATACTCCGCGAGGTCGGCGATCGTGGGCTCGTCGAGCGTCAAAACTGCCGCGATGCGCGGTGACGGCGGATCGCTCTTTAAGGCAGTCGCGTCGATCCGCGACCGGGTGGTCGCCGGAGCCTGACCACCGATCAGCGCCGGTTGCTCGACGTCGAGTACCCGCCGATCCACCGGCGGCAGTCCGTCGAGTTCGGGAACCGACACGAAGTACGGAGCCACCGGACGCTTGAGGAACCGCATGCTGCCGTCAGATCCCTTGAGCAGGTTGAGGTGATATCCCCACTGGTTGTCGTCGCGGCCGGGCAGGTCGGCGCGGTCGTGGTACAAGCCCCAGCGCGATTCGGTTCGGGTGAGCGAGGATCGTGCGGCCATCTCCGCACAGTCCCGGATGAACGACACCTCCACCGCGCGCATCAGCTCGTGCGGCGTACCTGCACCCATGCCGGCAATCTCGTCGCGCATCCGTTCGAAAGTACGTACCGCGATGGACAGCTTGGCGGCCGATTTCGGTGGGGCCACATAGTCGTTGACGAAACGTCGCAGCTTGTATTCCACCTGTGGCTGGGGCGGGCCGTCCGGGTAACGTAGCGGCCGGTAGATCAGTTCATGCGCTTCGCGCAGCTGGTCCGCTGGAAGATGTTGCGGCGAAGCAACTTCCGTGGCGGTGGTCGCAGCATGCGCCCCGGCCAGGTCGCCGAAGACGAATGCCCCGATCATGTAGTTGTGCGGAACGCAAGCCAGGTCTCCCGCGGCGTACAGGCCGGGCACCGTGGTACGGGCATGCTCGTCGACCCAGACTCCGGATGCGGAATGCCCACTGCACAAGCCGATTTCGGAGATATGCATCTCGATGTCGTGGGTTCGGTAGTCGTGGCCGCGATTGGCGTGGAAGGTTCCGCGGGTAGGCCGCTCGGTGGTGTGCAGGATGTCTTCCAGCGCGCTCAGTGTCTCGTCGGGAAGGTGCGACACCTTGAGGTAGATGGGCCCGCGGGCTGAGTCGATCTCGCTCTTGACTTCCGCCATCATCTGTCCCGACCAGTAGTCGGAGTCGACGAACCGCTCGCCGTGCGAGTTGACCTGGTAACCCCCGAATGGATTGGCGACGTAGGCACAGGCCGGGCCGTTGTAGTCCTTGATCAGCGGATTGACCTGGAAGCATTCGATGCCGGACAACTCCGCACCCGCGTGGTAGGCCATCGAGTAGCCGTCGCCGGCGTTGGTCGGGTTCTCGTAGGTGCCATACAGATAACCCGACGCCGGCAGGCCGAGTCGTCCGCAGGCTCCTGTCGCGAGAATTACCGTCTTGGCGCCGATCGCCACGAATTCGCCAGTGCGCGTGTGCAGTGCGGCGGCACCCACCGCCCGGCCCTCGGCGGTGAGGACCCGCACCGGCATCAAACGGTTCTCAATCCGGATCTTCTCGCGCATCGACTTCTGCCGCAGCACCCGGTACAGCGCCTTCTTGACGTCCTTGCCCTCGGGCATGGGCAGCACATAAGAGCCCGACCGGTGCACACGGCGAACCGCGTATTCACCGTGCTCGTCCTTCTCGAACTTCACCCCGTAGCGCTCAAGCCGCTGCACCATGGCAAAACCGCGGGTGGCGGTTTGATACACGGTGCGCTGGGTGACGATTCCGTCGTTAGCGCGGGTGATCTCGGCGACGTAGTCCTCGGGTTCGGCCTTGCCGGGGATGACGGCGTTGTTCACCCCGTCCATTCCCATGGCCAGCGCACCCGAGTGCCGCACGTGCGCCTTCTCGAGAAGCAAGACCTGGGCGCCGCGCTCCGCGGCGGTCAGGGCCGCCATCGTGCCCGCGGTCCCACCACCGATGACCAGCACGTCACAATCCAGCCGGAGCTGTGCCTCGACTGCCGGGATCTCCATCATGCCGCCACCGAAAATTCAAGAGCTGCAATGATTTCCGCGCGCAGCTCGGGGCGCTGCCGAGGGTCGCGGGGCTCCGGCACGTCCAGCAGGGCGCGCAGCGGCCGCCCGGCCTGACCCAGCACGGCCACCCGGTCCCCCAGCGCGAGGGCCTCGTCGACGTCATGGGTGACAAACACGATGGTGGTCGGATGCGCCCGCCAGGTATCAACGAGCAGGCGCTGCATCGCGGCACGGGTCTGGGTGTCCAACGCCCCGAACGGCTCGTCCATCAGCACCGCCCGCGGCGCCCCGGCCAGGCCGCGGGCTAACTGGACCCGCTGGCGCATACCGCCGGACAAGTTCTTGGGCAGGTAGTCACCGAACCCGGAGAGACCGACCTCGGAGATCCAGCGTTCGGCCTCGGTGCGCCTGGCGGCACGGCGCTCGCCGCGCAACCGCAACGCCAATTCGATGTTGGACCGCACAGTGCGCCAGGGCAGTAAGGCGTTGTCCTGGAAAACCATTCCCCGGTCCCCGGAGGTGCCGACCACGTCGGTTCCGTCAGCCAGCACCCGGCCGCTGCCGGGGGGCATCAGGCCGGCCAGCGCACGCAGCACCGTTGACTTGCCGCAGCCCGACGGACCGGTGAGCACCAGGATCTCCCCCGGGCGGACCGCCAGATCCAACCCGTCAATGATCGGTACCCCGGTGTAGGACAGCCGGGCCCGGTCCAGTTCGAGGCTCATGCCGATGTTCTTCGCGGTCATCGCTTCGTCTCCTCTCCTCGCGGCAGCCACCGGGTCACCCGGCGGCCCACCAGTTCCACCGCGGCAGACGTCGCGAAGCCGAGGACGCCGATGGTGATGATGCCGACGAACACCTGCGGATAGGCCAGCACGGTGTAGTTCTGCCAAGTGCGGTAGCCGACTCCGAGACGACCGGAGATCATCTCCGCCGAGATCACGCAGATCCACGCCACGCCCATGCCGACGGACAGACCCCCGAACACCCCGGGCAGGATGCCGGGCAGCACCACCCGGATCAGCACATCCCAGCGCCCGCCGCCCAGGGTGCGCACCGCGTCTTCCCACAGCGTGGGCAGCGCGCGGACCGCATGCCGGGTGCTGACCAGGATGGGGAAATAGGCCGCCAAGAACGTGATGAAGACGATGCCGGCCTCATCGGTCGGAAACAGCAGGATCGCCACCGGCACCAGCGCAATGGCCGGAATCGGCCTGGCCAATTCGGTGAGGGGACCGAACCCGTCGGCGAACAACCGAGAACGCCCCAGCAGCACACCCGTCGCCACACCGGCCACCGCCGCTAACCCGAAACCGGTCAAGATGCGCAGCAGCGACTGCGCCAGGTCCAGCCAAAACTCGTAGGCGCCCAACCGGCGAGTCAGCGCATGTGCGATCTCGGTGACGGTCGGCAGCGTGTCGAATCGCAGCCAGAACCGCACCTTGTTGACGGTGAGCAGCTGCCACAACCCGATTGCAGCGGCCACCGACGCAAGTCGGAGTAGCCGGGACGGCCACGGCGACGGGACTTTTCGCGGTATCACGACGTCGGGCACCGGGATCGCGCCGACGACTCGGTCTGTTAGTTCGGCCGTCATAGCGAACCTCCTACCGCCTGTTGGTAACTCACGACGACACCACCCGGATGCGCTGTCAGGTAACGTCGCGCGCCGGCGACGGTGCCGAAGGGGCGGTAGTTGCCTCCTTCGCGCACCCAGACCGCCTTGTCGGCGAACCATCGGGTGCCCAGTTCAGCGTCGGGAACGTATGCGGCCCGGATCTTGTCGCCGCGGCCGTTGGCCTCCCGGATCGCCTGCAGCAGGGCGGTCGGACTGGCAACCGTCTGAGTTGTCTGCGCGCCGACCAGCCAAAGTTCACTCGCCAGCGCGGGATCGCCGGCCAATACCGACGGGTTGGCCGAGCGCGCCCGGCCGGCCTGATAATCGAGTCCGCGGGCACCGAAGACGGCACGCAGTGGTTCCTCCTCGACGAATCCGCCGACGTCGAGGTCGGCGAAGTCACCGATCGACTTCAGATAGGGCACGTCGCTTTTCAGCGCGTCGACCAGTGCCGGCTTCAACGTCGTGTCAAAGGATGTTCCGCCGGGGCCGTTGTAGAGGTAGACCACCTCCGCAGGCAGCCCACTCGCGTCGGCGACGATCTGCGCCGCCTGCAGCGACTGAGTGTTGAGGAATTCGGTCGCGTCCAACTGCGCCTGCAGGAACGCCGCCAGCACTTCCGGGTGCGCGGAAGCATAGGAGCGCCGAACCACCACTCCGTGCAGGGTCGGCACGTCCAGTTCGGCCCCGTCGTAAAGCAGTTTGCCCTTGTTCTGGTAAACCAACAGGCCGGGCCAGGCGACGAACTGCGAAAGTGCCTGTACCTGACCGGATTCGAGCGCAGAGGCCCCCACTTGAGGTTGCTGGTTGAGCACCTCGACGCCGTTGATCGCGGCCCTGTCCAACGCGCGCATCAACGTACCGTGGCCCGCCGAACCGACGCTGGCCGACACCTGCGACCCGCGTAGGTCTGCCAGCGTGGTCGCCGACGAACCCGGCGCCACCACAACCATATTGAGCGCACCCTTGGGGTTGTATCCGGTCACCGAAACCATCTCGGTGCGCGCAAGCGGACTCGACTGGGTTTTGGAACCATTGATCAACATGGGGTAATCCCCCATCGAGCCGATGTCGATCTTCTCGGCCAGCATCTGCGCGGTGATCGGGGCTCCGGTGTCGTAATCCTGCCACCGCACAGCGTATTTGGTGCCGGTGCGGGCGGTGATGTCGGCGAGTCGGCGCTCCAGATAACCCTGAGCGCGCAACAACGTGCCGGCGGTGACGGTGTTGATGGTCTTGGACTGGTAGCCGACGACGACGTTGACCACCCCCGAGGATTCGGCCAACGACTCCAGCGAGCAACCGGAGACCAGCACGGTGAGGGTGAGAATTATCGACAGAATCCGGGCAGCATGAAACTTCATGAAAAATCCTGGGCCGTAGGTTTTTCAGTACGTGAATTGGATTGTCAGCGAAGCAGATACGGCATGTTCACCGTCACTGCGCCCGTTGGGCAGCGGGCCGCGCACGGGCCGCAGTACCAGCATTCGTCAACGTGCATAAAGGCTTTGCCGGTCTCGGGGTTGATGGCCAACGCATCCAACGGGCACACCTCCACACACAAGGTGCAGCCGTCGATGCAGAGCGATTCGTCGATCGTGACCGGTACGTCGGCCCGACCGTTGTGCACCAACGTCACGATTTTCCCCTAGTCGGCTCGGCTCTAACTAAACTGCCGCGCATAGTGATTCGATCGCCTCGCATCCGGATGTATTCCAAGTCAACGGGCCTGCCGTCGTCGAGGCTGGTGAGCCGCTCGAGCATGAGCAGGGGCGCACCATCGGGCACCTGCAGCGCGACCGCCGAGTGGGCATCGGCGGGGATGGCTTCCAGCGCCAGCGACGCCGAGCCCAGCTGTTGGCCGCTCACCTGCTCGATGAGCGCGAACAGGTCGTTGTCTTCGAGCGGGTGACCCAGGATCTGGGTGCCGATGTCCGGCGCAAGATAAGTCAGGTCGAGGCTCAGCGGCAGGTTGCCAAGGTACCGTAGCCGCTCGATGTAGACCGCATATTCGCCGTCCTTGAGCTGCAGCCGGCGGGCCACCGAGGGCGGAGCGGTCACCAGCATTCCGGCCCTGACCTGGTTGCGCACCTCGCCGTGGTTCTTGAACATTTCCTTCAGTCCAAGCAGCGTGTCCAGGCCGTGGTCGTATTTGCGTTGCGCGACGTGGGTTCCTACCTTGGGTCCGCGGTCGATCAATCCTTCCCGCTTCAACACGGCGAGCGCTTCCCTGATGGTGTTCCGGGAAACCAGGAACTCGGCGGCCAGTTCGTTTTCACCAGGCAGGCCGTCGGTGTACACGCCCGCATGGATCTGCTGGCGGAGCACGTCGGCTGTCCGCCGCGCCCGGTCAGCTCGGGCTCCCTGGATCGGCACTGGTTCGGCCACGTCGCCACGCTATCGCCGGTCAGGAACATATGCGCAGGCGGCGAAATCCGCCCTGACCGGCGGTCATAGGTATTGCGCCGGTCTCAAATCGGTGGCAACCAGCGAAAACCTGGACCCACCGAACGATTACGCCACCTCGCGCACGGCGCCTGCTTTTCGATCCCGATGAGCGCAATCAGTCCAATCACCGACTGTGAAGCCGGCTGCACGCTCGTCGTCGAATGTGAAACCAGCTTCACTGCCGAGCGGGCACGGGACGCTCAGTTGACCGGAAGGGTCTGCTCGTTGGCCACGATCGTCGCTTCGGCCCCCGTGGGCCCAGACCCGTTGACCTTGGCGCTCGCGGTTGTCACCGCGGCGCGTTTGGCTTCCATGCGGGCCAATGCCTCTTGGGTGAACACCGAGAGTCCGAGTTCGTGGTTGTAGCCGTGGATCTCTTTGACGTCGAGCTGCGCGAGGAAGTAGATGATCTCCTTGGAGACCACCTGCCCGGGCACCAGCACCGGGAAACCCGGCGGGTAGGGCACCACAAATGTGGTGGACACCAACGTCTTTCCTTCGGCGAGCCGGCGGCCGGCCGTACCGATCAGCACGTACTCGCGGTCGGACTCCTCGTATCCGGCATAGAAGGCAGACCGGGTATCACCGAACACGCTCTTTTCGTCCGGACGGAACGCATCGTCGAACCGACTGAAGTCGGGCAGGTGCGGCAGGTCCTCGGTGATCTCCTCGACGCGGCGCTCGTGCAGCGCCCAGTCGGCGGCGCTGGCCGCCTTCTTGTTGCGGTCGAAGTCGAGAGCTGTGCGCCGCAGCACGTCGAGCAGGTGGTGCACGGCCGACCAGGTCACCCCGATGGTGAAGATGAGCAGCACGCTGTTGATCGACGTCTTGTTGATCTGGATGCCGTACTTGTCCATCAGGATCTTCTCGCGGAAGTCGTAGCCGTTCATTCCCGTCTTGCCCAGGAACAGGGTGACCCGGGTCGGGTCCAGCACGAACTGGTCGGATCGCCAGGCCTCGTTCCACTCGTCCAGCGCGCCCTGACGGACTTCACGGTAGGAGCTGACGTGGGATGCCCGGTATTCCTCCGGCACCAGGTCGGACTCGTCAAGGATGCGGAACCACCTGCTGATCAGCCGGTCCTTGCGGACCCGGTGGCGGAACACCAGGGCCATGTCGTAGGTCTGCCGAACGAGTTGGAAGCCCTCGATGTCGACCTGCCGGCGGGCCAGATCCAGAGAGGCGAGCAACTGCTGGTTCGGCGAAGTCGATGTGTGGGTCAGGAACGCCTCACCGAAGGAGTCCCGGGCGCGTGCGTTGAAGTCCTGGTCACGCACGTGGATCATCGACGCCTGGCGGAACGCCGACAGCGACTTGTGGGTGGAGTGTGTCGCGTAGACGCGTACCCGGGCGCGACTGGGGTCCGGCAGCAGCCGGTGCTTGCCCCACTCCGAGCGGGGTACTCCCGCCGTCGACTGCGACCAGATCCGGTACTCCTCGGCGTATTCCCGCGATGCCAGCATCTGCTCGAGGCGCTCGGCCGAGACCATGGCGGTGCGCTGCCGGGCCCAGGGCACGGCGGTGGCGAATGCATACCAGGCCTCGTCCCACAGGAAGACGATGTCGGGCTTGATCGCCAGCACCTCTTCCATCACCCGCAGCGGGTTGTAGACGACGCCGTCGAAGATGCAGTTAGTGAGCAACAGCATGCGCACCTTGTCGAGTTGCCCGGCCTCTTCGAGGTCCAGCAGAGCCTGCTTGATGGTGCTCAGTGGCACCGCCCCGTAGATGGCGAACTCGGGAAGCGCGTAGGACTCCAGATACCGCGGATACGCGCCGGCCAGCACCAGACCGTAGTGGTGCGACTTGTGGCAGTTGCGGTCGATCAGCACGATGTCGCCCGGCCGGGTCAACGACTGGACGACGATCTTGTTGGCCGTCGAGGTTCCGTTGGTGACGAAGTAAGTGTGGTCGGCGTTCCAGGTGACCGCGGCCTTATCCATCGCCTTCTTGATGTTGCCGTGCGGGTCCAGCAGCGAGTCCAGCCCACCGGACGTTGTCGACGTCTCGGCCATGAAGATGTTGCGGCCGTAGAACTCGCCCATGTCCTGCAGTGACTTCGAGTTGAAGATGCTGGCACCGCGGGCGACCGGAAGCGCGTGGAACTGGCCGACCGGCGCCGCCGCGTAGGCGCGCAGAGCGTCGAAAAATGGTGTGGCGAAACGGTTCCGCAAGCCGGAGATCACAGTGCTGTGCAGGTCGGTGACATCATTGAGCCGGTAGAAAGTCCGGTCGTAGACGTCGGGTTCGTCTTCGCCGCCCGCCGCGATCGACTCGTCGGTGAGCAGGTAGAGGTCGATGTGCGGCCGCAGTTCCCTGATCCATTGGCCGCACTCCACCCAGTCGTGGCTGCGGTCGGACACCGTGCTGTCGTCGTTGGAGCCCAGCAGCGTGTTCATCAGCGGCACCCGGTCGCGGGAGCGCAGCGGCAGATCGTGACGGATGATCGCGGCCTGGATCTCACCGTTCAGCGCCACCGCGGTGATCGCATCCTCGACGCTGGGCGCAACCAGGATCTCGAACTGGACATCGTCGGCCGGATTGCGCAGCGCGCGCAGGCACTCGACGAGACTCTCCGGCGCCGTCGGGGGTGAATCGTCGGCGAGCAACACGGTGTAGAACTGCTGCTGCTTGGCCTGCGCCACCAACTCCTGATCAGCCAGCGGCGCCGAAGTGTCGAAAAGCGCTGTGCGATCACCGTATTCGGACAACAGACGGGTGGCCAGCGACACTTCTTCGGTGAGGCGAACCGTCGACAGCACGTCCAGATGGGCGCGGAAGATGGCCAGGTTGGCGGCGCCGGGATAAAGCCAGTACCGCTCGTAGGCGCCGATCCGGTCCATCAGCCGCTTCACCACGGCAAGGTCGTGTGTCTTGTCCAGCCCGGCGAGGTCGACCTCGGCCAGATGCCGGCACGCGTCGTCGAGCATGTTCCAGGTGTCGATGCGCGTGTACGACGGGTTGGCCACCGCCGCGAGGGCGGAGACGCGGAGACGTCGCGGGCGGGCACTGTATCGAGTCATGGCGTCACCTGTCTTCTGGCGCGGTCAGCGCCGTCAGTGCAGCTCGTAGCTGTCGCGGGCAAGACGGAAATAGTGGATGGTGTTGTTGTCGGTGCACGTGATACCGGCCGGTTGGCTTTGGCACGTAAGCGAATTGACCGAGCGGGACTGGCCGTACTGCAGCACGGGGTATCCGGGACCCTGCACAGTGTCGCTGTGGCAGGTCATCTGGGCCGGACTGCCCCGCCGAAGGGTGACACGGTTCCCCCAGTCTCCCTCGCACGATGCCGGCCGGGCTGGCGCCGTCCAGCTGTGCTCTTTGATTTCGCAGACGGCGTAAGTGGTGCTGTCCGCCGTCCCCAGGTCACAGTAGATGTTCCCGGACGGCGCCTGGAAGAAGCCCGCTCCGTCGGCGCGCGCCGCCGGAGAATTAGTGGCAGCCAGGGTGCTCAGCACGAGCAGCGGCACGCTCACCATCGTGGCTTTGTGCATCGTGGCTCTTCGATTCCATCCCCGCTGTTTGATCCCATCGGTACCAGCCGTCATTCTGTCGCGACTGCGCGCAAAGCGCGATCATTTAAACCGGGGAATTTAGCGGGTCAGTGGCTCGACTCGTCGTCGCTTTCGATGATCTGTCGATCGCCGCCTTTGCTGAGCGGGTTCTCCATCCACTTCAACAGCGGCAGCTGCGGCAGCTCCCAGGCGCGGCCGGGCAGATCGGCAACGTCGCCCAGCGACCGCACCACGCCCTGGGTGAGGGCCATGATCGCGGCCATCACGGGGAGCAGTGGCTGCAGCGGCTTCGCCGCGGTACGCACAGTGCTGATCCGGCGGGCCAGGATCAGGCGTTCGACGCAGTGATACACCCAGGCGCCCACCCCGAGGGCGAAGATCGCGAGCACCGAGGCCACGATGGTCCACCCGAATGCGGCGCTGACGACGGCTCCAATCACCACGAACACGGCCGCCAGCGCCGACATCACCACACGAAGCTCGAGGCGCGTCATGACGACGTCTCCCCCGCCGCGGATCGGACCGCTTTGGCGGCCGCGCGGATCTGCGGAGTCACCAGCATCACCTGGCCGAGCACACCGTTAATGAACCCCGGCGACTCGTCGGTGGACAACTCCTTGGCCAGCTGGACGGCCTCGCTGACGGCGACCGGCTCCGGCACGTCATCGGCATACAGCAGCTCCCACACCGCGACCCGCAGGATGGCGCGGTCCACCGAGGGCAGTCGATCCAACGTCCAGGCCTGCAGGTGCGACGTGATCAGCTCGTCGACGTGCGCGGCATGTTCGGCGACTCCCCGAGCCGCCGTGGCCGTGTAGGGGTGCACCGCGGCGATGTCCTGGTTGGTTTCGGCCAGCGCGCTACGAAGCTCGACCGCCTCCGCGGGGCTGATTCCGCGCGCCTCGGCTTCGAACAGCAGATCCACGGCACGCTTGCGCGCCTGGTGCCGTCCTTTTACCGGTTTCGCCGGCCCCGCTATTCGGTCGGGCATGGTCAGGAGTTGACCCGGCCCAGGTAGCTCCCGTCGCGGGTGTCCACCTTGAGCTTGTCGCCGGTGTTGATGAACAGCGGCACCTGGATCTCCGCGCCGGTTTCGACGGTGGCCGGCTTAGTGCCCGCGCTGGACCGGTCGCCCTGCAGGCCAGGCTCGGTGTGGGAGACCACGAGTTCGACGGACACCGGCAGCTCGAGGTAGAGCGGCGCGCTGTTGTGGAACGCCACCTGTACCGGCAGACCTTCCAGCAGGAACCGTGCGGAATCCCCTACCAGCGATTCCGACAGCGGGTGCTGCTCGTAGTCCTGGCTGTCCATGAAGACGAAGTCCGAGCCGTCGCGGTACAGGTAGGTGGTGTCGCGCCGGTCCACGGTGGCGGTGTCCACCTTCACACCGGCGTTGTAGGTCTTGTCGACGACCTTGCCGGTCAGCACGTTCTTCAGCTTGGTCCGCACGAACGCCGGGCCCTTGCCGGGCTTGACGTGCTGGAATTCGGTGATAGTCCACAGCTGGCCGTCGATGACCAGGACAAGTCCGTTCTTGAAGTCAGCAGTGCTTGCCACGGTCGGTAAATCTCCTACGGGATAGCCGGTTAACCAGCGCGGTTGATTCGTTGCCGCCTCCCGACCTCGGTGTCAATTTCCGCTAACGGGGAGGTCGGCGAGTACCTGCGTTGGCGCAGGGACGGCGGGCGTCCGCTGTAGTTTACCCGGGCCGCGGGCATTCCTGGTTACGACGCCAACCCGTTGGTCCCGTCCAGGCCGAACTATTGCTCGCCGACGTCCCTCCCCGAAGCAATCTCGAATTGGGATCCGACGCCGGCCAGGACCTGGCGTGCAGCCGACAATTTGGCCCGCGCAGCGGGCTCAAGCTTTGCTCTAGCTTGATTGGAAGTGCGGATATCACTGCCGCCGGCAATCCCCCTGACAGTGTGCCGACGCATCTGGCTACGATTCGCGGAACTCCACGTACCTGCAGGACAACGCCCATGCTATCGGCGCTTGGGCGAAGTTTTCGCTGTTAGCCTCCGCCGGCGATGTTGCGGCATCGGACGGTGGCGAGCGCACCGACCGCAAGTTTGCCCGAATTGCCACACCTCAGCGTGTCTCCAGCGTTGATATCCGTGATACATGTGCGTTTGATCCGGAGGCGAAAAGCATGTCATTTGTGACTACAGTGCCGGACTTCGTAACGCTTGCGGCTTCAGACTTGGCGAACGTCGGCTCGACGCTCAGCTCCGCCAATGCGGCGGCCTCGGTGTCGACAACGAACGTGTTGGCGGCAGCCGGTGAAGAGGTGTCGGCCGCTATTGCGTCGGTCTTCGAAGCGTACGGGCAGGCCTATCAAGCGCTCAGCGCTGAGGCGGCCGTATTTCACCAGCAGTTCGTCGATCTCACGAACGGCAGCGCGGTGCAGTACGCCGCCGCCGAAGCGGCCAATGCCGCCGCAGCCAACCCCCTTCAGACCGTGGTGAACGGGTTCTTCAGCATCATCAACGCACCGACTCAGGCGCTGCTGGGACGCCCGCTGATCGGCGATGGCGCCAGCGGGATCACCACCGCGCAGGGCATCGGGACGGCCGGCGGAGCCGGAGGCATCTTGTGGGGTAACGGCGGCAAGGGAGGCAACAGCACGGCCACCGGTGTTCCCGGGGGAGACGGTGGGGCGGGCGGGCTGCTCATGGGTAGGCGGCGGCAGCGGAGGGGTCGGCGGGCGGAGCGGCAGCAGTACCGCCGCGGGCGGTAACGGCGGCGTCGGTGGGTCGGCCGGCCTTTTCGGTGGCGGTGGCGCCGGAGGCGACGGCGGGTTCGGCAGGGTGACTGCGGGTAGCGGCGGCAGCGGCGGCAACGGCGGCTTCCTCTACGGAGACGGCGGCAACGGCGGCAACGGCGGCAACGGCGGCAACGGAATCTCAAATGATGGCGCGAGCGTAGGGGATCGCGGCGGCGCCGGCGGAAACGGCGGCAACGGCGGCATGCTTTTCGGTGACGGCGGAAACGGTGGCAACGGCGGCATGCTTTTCGGTGACGGCGGAAACGGTGGCAACGGCGACAACAGCCTCAACGGGGGCCGCGCGGGCAACGGCGGCGACGGTGCGCTGTTCGGCTCCGGTGGCGACGGCGGTGACGGCGGCGGCGGTTCGGGCGGCGGCGTCGGCGGCAACGGCGGAAATGCCAAGCTGCTCGGCGACGGCGGCAACGGCGGGCAAGCCGGAAGTGCTGTCGGACTCGTGCAGGGCGGTGCCGGCGGATCCGCCGGCACCCTCGGCGGGGTTGATGGAACTAGGGGCAAGACAAACTTCGAGTAGTTCGAGGCGCCCTTCGAGTGCTGGTTACCCCAGGATGGCGAGTTCCTTCGGGAACCGGGTCAGCAGTTCGGGCGCTCTTTCCGCGTGTTCCGGCGTCGAACTCGGCACCACCAGGGTGTCCTCGATGCGGACACCGCCGCGGCCGGGTAGGTAGACGCCGGGCTCCACCGTCACCACGGAGCCCGCAAGCAGTGTCCCGGCGGACGTGGCTCCGATGCCCGGCGCTTCGTGTATCTGCAGGCCGACCCCGTGTCCCAGGCCGTGGCCGAAGTGCTCGCCATAACCGGCGTCGGCGATCATCCGGCGCGCGGCGCCGTCGACCTCGCGCAGGTCGATGCCGGGATGCAGTGCCTCGCGACCCGCTCGCTGCGCCTCGGCGACCAGGTCGTATATCTCCAGCTGCCAGTCGGCAGCGTTACCCAGCACGAAAGTGCGGGTCATGTCCGAGTGGTAACCGGCGACCAGTGCGCCGAAGTCGATCTTGACGAAATCGCCGGAAGCCAGCACGGCGTCGGTGGGCCGGTGGTGCGGGATGGCCGAATTCGGCCCAGCAGCCACGATCGTCTCGAATGAGATCGCATCCGCGCCGTGGTCGAGCATCAAGTTCTCCAGCTCGCGACTCACTTCGCGCTCGGTGCGACCGGGCCGCAACCCGCCACGCTGCACCAGATCGGCCAGCGCGGCGTCGGCGGCCTCGCAAGCCAACCGCAACAACGCCAACTCACCGGCGTCTTTGATCTCGCGCAGCGTCTCCACGGTCCCCGACGCCCGCACCAACTCGGTGTGCTGTCCGTCGAGTTCGCCGGCGAGTGCGTCGAATCCGTCGACCGTGACGACGTGACTTTCGTATCCGAGCTTGCCCACGCCGTCGTGGCCGGCCCGGCCGGCCAGAGCGCGTCCCACCGCCCGCTCGATGGCCACCTCGAGATCGGGGGCTTGCTGCGCCGCCTGGGTGCGATAGCGACCGTCCGTGGCGAGCACAGCCTCACGGTCGTCAGCAAACACCAGCAACGCGCCGTTGGACCCAGTGAAACCGGACAGATAACGAACATTTATCAGGTCCGTGACCAGCATCGCGTCTAGTCCGGCGGCACCGATTTTGGATTTCAGTTTGTGTCGTCGCTGGGAATGTGTCACGACTCTTGACGGTACTCGCTACGCTGTTTGCCCATGAACAAGTGGATGCTGCGTGGACTGGTCTTTGCCGCCGCTATGGTCGTTCTTCGCCTGATACAAGGGGCGCTGATCAACGCGTGGCAGACGCAATCGGCGCTGATCAGTATCGTGCTGCTGGCGATCTTCCTTTTCTTCACCGGAATGTGGGGACACCTCGACGGCCGCGCAGACGCCAAAGCGAACCCGGACCCGGATCGGCGCGAAGATCTCGCGATGGTCTGGCTGCTGAGCGGATTGGTCGCCGGAGTGGTCAGCGGGCTCGTTTCCTGGCTCATCGCGTTGTTTTACACCGGCATCTACACCGGCGGCCTGCTCAACGAGCTAACAACATTTGCGGCCTTCACCGCGCTCCTCACCTTCGTTTTCGCGATCATCGGAGTGGCCGTCGGACGGTGGCGCGTTGACCGCAATGCTCCGCCGCTCGAGAAGAAAGATGCCTCACGCGAGGGACGCGAGGGCTCAGGCGACCGCGCCGACACCGACGTGTTCTCCGCTGTTCGCGCCGACGACAGCCCCACCGGTGAGATCCGGACCGGCGCCCGGACCGAGGAGCGGACCTCATCGGTGGCCACGGTCGAACGTGAGGCACCCACCGAGGTCATCCGCACCGGCGACCACAGCGGTGAGGCCAAGACCGAGGTCATCCGGACCGGCGACCACGGCGGCGCGCACAGCCGCGAGGAAAAGACCGAGGTGATCCGCACCGGCGACCACAGCGGTGAGGCTAAGACCGAGGTGCTCAACCTGGACAAGACCAAGCCGAACAAGAAGCTCAGCGAGTAGCGGCCAGGTAGCGCAGCGCCAGCAGGTAGCCCTGGATTCCCAGGCCCACGATCACCCCGGTCGCGACCGGACTCAGGTAGGAGTGGCGCCGGAACTCCTCGCGTGCGTGCACATTGGAGATGTGCACCTCGATGAACGGTGCACTCAGTTCGGCGCACGCGTCCCGCAGGGCTACTGAGGTGTGAGTCAGACCGCCGGCGTTGAGTATCAACGGTTGCCCGGCATCGGCGGCCTGATGAACCCAGTCCAGCAGTTCAGCTTCGCTATCGCTCTGCCGCACAACCGCTTTCAAGCCGAGCTCGGCGGCTTCGCGTTCGATCAGGGCGGCCAGCTCGTCGTGGGTAGTGCTGCCGTAAACGGCGGGTTCACGCTTGCCGAGCCGGCCCAGATTTGGGCCGTTGAGTACATTCACGACGAATTCGGTCACGGGGCGCAGACTCCGGCATAGGCGGTCACCAGCAGACCGGGATCGGGTCCTACCAACCGTCCCGGCTTGGCCAGTCCGTCCAGAACCACGAACCGCAGCACGCCGGCACGGGTCTTCTTGTCTCCGGCCATGTATTCCAGCAGTTGGGGCAATGCGTCCGGGTCGTAGCTGACCGGTAGGCCCAGCGAAGCCAGGATGGTCCGGTGCCGCAGTGCGGTGTCGTCGTCGAGGCGGCCGGTGAGTCTGGCGAGTTCGGCGGCGAACACCAGGCCCACGGAGACGGCGGCGCCGTGCCGCCACTGGTAGCGCTCCCGGCGTTCGATCGCATGGGCCAGGGTGTGGCCGTAATTGAGGATTTCGCGCAGTTCGGATTCTTTCTCGTCCGCCGCGACCACCTCGGCCTTGACGGCGATCGCGCGCCGGACCAGTTCCGGCAGTACGTCACCCTTGGGGTCCACCGCCGCTTGCGGGTCGGCTTCGATGAGGTCCAGGATCACCGGGTCAGCAATAAAACCGGCCTTCACCACTTCGGCCATCCCCGCGACGATTTCGTTGTGCGGCAATGTCTGCAGGGTCGAGAGGTCGACCAGCACCGCCAGCGGCTGGTGGAAGGCCCCGACCAGATTCTTGCCCGCGTCGGTGTTGATGCCGGTCTTGCCGCCGACCGCCGCGTCGACCATGCCGAGCAGCGTGGTGGGTACATGCAGGATCGAGACGCCGCGCAACCAGGTGGCCGCGGCGAATCCGGCGACATCGGTGGCCGCTCCGCCGCCCAGGCTCACCAGGGCATCTTTGCGGCCGATTCCGATGCGGCCCAACACTTCCCAGATGAATCCGACTACCGGCAGTTCCTTGCCCGCTTCGGCGTCCGGGATTTCGATGCGGTGCGCGTCGACTCCACTTTCGGCCAGCAGAGCCCGGATCTTCTCAGCGGTGTGGGTGAGCACCGGCTGATGCAGGATGGCGACTTTGTGCCGACCGGCCAGCAGCTGCTCCAGCTCGTTGAGCAGACCGGTGCCGATCACCACGGGGTACGGCGGGTCCACGGCCACCTCAACGGTGACCGGTGCGTGCTCATCTGTCATTGATCGGCCCTGTCTGTCATGTAGTCGCCTCGTCTGTCAGGTTGGCGGCCGCCACACGCATCGGGTTCTGCAGCCGCGACACGATGTAGCGGACCACAGCTCCCGGGTTGCGACGGTTGGTGTCCACCCGGATGGTCGCGACCCGGCGGTACAGCGGAATGCGCTTGGCCATCAGCTCGCGAAATTTCTCGGCTCGATCGGGCCCGGCCAGCAAGGGCCGGACCGTGCTGCCGCTGGTGCGCCGCACGCCTTCGGTAGCGCTGATCTCCAGGTACACCACGGTATGGCCGGCCAGCGCGGTACACACCCCGGGGCTGGTGACCGCACCCCCGCCCAGCGAGAGCACACCGTCGTGCTCGGCCAGGGCCGCGCGGATCACGTCTTCCTCGATGCGTCGGAACTCCTGCTCGCCGTCGGTGGCGAAGATGTCGGCGATGGTGCGTCCGGTCTGCTGCTCGATGGCTGCGTCGGTGTCCAGCATGCTCACCCCGAGCGCCTTCGCGAGGCGCCGGCCGATGGTCGATTTGCCGGAACCCGGCAATCCGACGAGTACCGCTTTGGGTGCCACCGCCGAGCTAGCTTCCGGATGCCCGGGCCGCCGGTGCTTCCCGGTCGGCCACCGTGCGCAGGTAGCTATCGATGTTGCGACGGGTTTCAGCCAGTGAATCGCCGCCAAACTTCTCCAGCACCGCGCGGGCCAGCACCAGCGCCACCATGGTCTCGACGACGACGCCGGCGGCCGGCACCGCGCACACATCGGAGCGTTGGTGGATGGCGACGGCTTCGTCGCCGGTGGCCATGTCAACGGTGGCAAGTGCCCGCGGCACGGTAGAGATCGGCTTCATCGCCGCGCGCACCCGCAGCGGTTGACCGTTGGTCATGCCGCCTTCGAGGCCACCGGCCCGATTTGTCGAGCGGACAACACCGTCGGCACCGGGATACATCTCGTCGTGGGCACGGCTGCCGCGTCGACGGGCAGTCTCGAATCCGTCGCCGATCTCGACGCCCTTGATCGCCTGAATGCCCATGACGGCGGCGGCCAGCTGGCTGTCGAGCTTGCTTTCGCCGCTGGTGAAGGATCCCAGCCCGACGGGCAGGCCCAACGCAACGACCTCCACCACGCCGCCGAGGGTGTCGCCGTCCTTCTTGGCCGCTTCGATCTCGGTGACCATCGACTTCTCTGCCTGCTCGTCAAACGCTCGAACGGGGCTGGCGTCGATGGCAGGCAGATCCGCCGCGCGCGGCGGTGGGCCATCATAGGGCGCGGACGCACCGATGGAGATGACGTGCGAGAGCACCTCGACTCCCAACGCCTGGCGCAAGAATTCCCGCGCAATGGTGCCGGCCGCGACCCGGGCCGCGGTCTCGCGGGCGCTGGCGCGCTCGAGCACCGGCCGGGCATCGTCGAATCCGTACTTGAGCATGCCCGCGTAATCGGCGTGGCCCGGCCGCGGCCGGGTCAATGGTTCGTTTCGAGCGCTGTTTTCGAGCTCTTTGGGGTCAACCGGGTCGGTGGCCATCACGGTTTCCCATTTCGGCCACTCGGTGTTGCCGATCTCGATGGCGATAGGCCCGCCCAGCGTGACGCCGTGCCGCACTCCGGACAGCACGGTCACCGCGTCGCGCTCGAACTTCATCCGCGCGCCGCGGCCGTAGCCCAGCCGTCGGCGGGCCAGCTCATCGGCGATCTTGGTGGACGTGACCTCGACGCCGGCCACCATGCCTTCAACCATGGCCACCAACGCGCGGCCGTGCGACTCCCCTGCAGTGATCCAGCGCAACACCCGAACATCTTCCCACGTGTGGGCGGGCTCGATTTTCACGCCGTTGATGACAGCGGCCGGCACCGTCAGGTTTGACTCTGCGTCTGTGGCGAAAAAGTGCGAGAAGAGGCCGCCATAGACGCAGAGTGAACGTGGCTAGAGCAGTGCAAGCCCCGACGCCGCGGCGGTGACCAAGCACATCGAGGGGCCATGTGGCAATGCGCCGGCAGCGCCTCGGATCAGCCGCCGCGTCACACCGATCAGCGTGGTCAGCACCGGCGCGGCGAGCGCCGCCAGAAACCACACTCCGACGCCAAAGCACCCGGTCAGGGCGCCCACACCGATCGCCAGCTTCACGTCGCCGGCCCCCATTCCCGTCGGATCCGCCAGATGCACCACCAGGTACAGCCCGGTCAGTGCCGCGGCACCGACCAGTGCCGCGAGGCCCCGGCCCGTCACGGTCGCACCGATCAGGATGACGCCGGCGCCGGGCAACGTCAGCAGGTTGGGTAACCGTCGCTGCCGGATGTCGTAGCAACTCAGCACGGTCAGCCAGGCCAAGGCCAGGCCGCACACCCCAATCCGCATGCGCGGCAGGCTAATGCAGTTCAGCCAGTGCGCAAGTCATCGCGTCACGCGGTGCGGGCAGTCCGGTGAACTGCTCGACCTGCGCGAACGCTTGGTGCAGCAACATCTGCAGGCCACTGACCACCCGACCGCCGGCCGCTTGCACCGCGGCCGCCAAGGGTGTGGGCCACGGGTTGTAGATCGCGTCCAGCAGCACCGGGATGGCGGCGAAGGTGTCGGCATAGCGCGCGGCGACGTCGGCCGGGATGGTGCTGACCAGCGCCGCGGCGGCGGCCACCTCGTCTGCCAGCGCGTCGTCATCCAGCCCGCAGAACCGGGTGGCCACGCCGGCGCGGGCACCCAGGTCCACCAACCGCGCGGCTTTGTCCGGATTGCGCGCCACCACCGTGATTCCGGTGACTCCGAGTGCAGCCAGCCCGACCACGGCCGCCGGGGCGGTACCACCGGATCCACACACCAATGCGTGTCCCGAGACCGTGCCCAGTGCCCCGCTCACGCCGTCAACGTCGGTGTTGTCGGCGCGCCAGCCCTGCGCCGTGCGCACCAGTGTGTTGGCCGATCCGACCTGCTCGGCGCGCGGCGTGTGTTGATCGGCGAACCGCAGGGCGGCGAACTTGCCCGGCATGGTCACCGAGACGCCGACCCACTCCGGCCCGAACCCGGCCACCAGCTCGGGGAGTTCCGCCTCGCCGCACTCGATGCGGTCATAGGTCCAGTCGTTCAGGCCCAGCGCGCGATAGGCGGCCAGGTGCAGTTGCGGCGAGCGGGAATGCGCGATCGGCGAACCGAGCACAGCTGCCCGTCTAGGTTGCCCGCTCATCGCGCGGAATCAAGCACACCGTTGCGCTTGGCCAGCTCGATGTTCGCCAGGTGTTGCTGATAGTCCCTGGTGAACAACGTGGTGCCCTGGGAATCGATGGTGACGAAGTACAGCCAGTCCCCCGGCGCCGGGTGCTCGGCCGCACGCAGTGCGTCCACCCCGGGCGAATCGATCGCCGTGGCCGGCAACCCCTCGGCCATGTAGGTGTTCCACGGTGTTCTCATCCCACGATCGGCGTCGGTGGTCGCCACTTCCCGGCGGTCCAGCGGGTAGTTCACCGTCGAGTCGAATTCCAGCTTCCGGTGTTCGTGCAACCGGTTGTAGATGACCTGCGCAACCTTCGCGAAGTCCGGCGCGTTGGCTTCCTGCTGTACCAACGACGCCACCACGAGGATGTCGTAGGGCGACAGGCCCAGCGATTTGGCGGTGTCGCCAAGCCCGGAAGCCAGATATGCCACGTTTCCGGCGCTGATCAGGTTCGAGAGGATGGCTTCGGCAGGCAGCGCCGGGTCCACGTTGAAGGTCCCTGGCGCGACCAGGCCCTCAATTCGCCGATGGTCAGTGCCGAGCTCCTTGACCGGTTCGAGTGCCCAATCCGGCACCTGCAGCGCCGTGGGAGTGCTCTTGCTCGCCGCAGTCCGCAGATCAGCCACCGGCACGCAACGCTGATTGCCGTCGAGGTCCACACAGGTGGCCTGGGAGATCAGGGTGAGTATTCCGGGGGTGGTTTTGTTGGTCTTCATGTCGGTGGTGTCGTCGAGCTGACGACCTTCCGGAATGACCAGCTTGCCGACCCGGTTCTTCGGGTCTGCAAGGCGAGTGACCGCGTCTGCCGCCGGGATCTGGGTGCGGGTGCGGTAGAAGCCGGGCTGAATCGACGAGATGGCGGCGTTGCCGTGCGCGGCGTCGACGAATGCCCGGACGGTCCGCACCACGCCGAGGTTCTGGAGCGTCTCGCCGACCGCGGTCGTCGAGTCGCCCTCCTTGATCTGCATGACGATGTCGCGATTGCCGGAACCGCTGTAGTCGTCGCCGACGCCCGTCACGGCGTGCCAGAGCTTCGAGCCCAGCAGCACGGCCGCCACCACCACGGCTACCAGCACGCCGACTGCAATGGTCCCAGCGACGCGTCGCCGCCGGCGGGCCCGCTTGGCCCGTTTCCGGTCGGCCCTTGACTTGCGTGCGGGCCCCACGGCGACGGGTTTCGCCCTGCCCTCGTCGAGGTCAGACATCGGAAGCTGCTCGCGCTATCAGGGCACGGCGTTCATCCAGCCAGCCCTGCAGGATCGCGACCGCGGCCGCCTGGTCGATCACCGAGCGTTGCTGCTTGGCCCGGACGCCCGCTTCGCGCAACGACCGCTGCGCGCCGACGGTGGTCAGCCGCTCGTCGGCCAGCCGGACCGGTATCGGCGCAACACGTTCAGCGAGCGCGTCCGCGACGTCAATGGCGTCCTGGGTTGACTGGCTGATTCGGTCGGCCAATGTCCGCGGCAACCCGACGATTACCTCGACGGCCTCCATTTCGGCCGCCAGCGCCGCCAGCCTGCGCAAATGCTTTCCCGATCGCTCCCGCCGCACCGTTTCCACCGGGGTGGCCAGGATGCCGTCGGGATCGCTGGCGGCAACGCCGATGCGCACCGTACCCACGTCGATGCCGAGGCGTCGGCCTCGTCCCGTCCCGGGTTCTTGGGTCCGGGGATCGCCCGGCCGGTCAGGCAGGCGATGCGGCAATTCGACCACTCAACTGACCCGCGCTATCGAGGCGATTTCGGAGCGCACCGCGTCCAGGGCGGCGTCGATGCCGGTCGGGTTGGTGCCGGAGCCCTGAGCCAGGTCAGCCTTGCCACCGCCGCGGCCCGCTACCGCGACGGCGAGTTGTTTGACCAGCTCGTTGGCCTTCAGACCGAGATCCTGGGCGGCGGAATTGGCCGCGACGGCATACGGGACGGTCGCCCCGTCACCCTGAGCGATCAGCGCGACCACCGCGGGATCGTTGCCCAGCTTGCCGCGAATATCGCCGACCAGCGAGCGCAGGTCTGCTGCCGTCGTCCCGCTGGACATGCGCTGCGCCACCAGACGGACGTTACCGATGCGCTCCGCTCCGGAGGCAGCATTCGCCGCAGCCGCCTTCGCGGTCGCCTGCCGGGCGCGTTCGATCTCCTTCTCGGCGGCCTTGAGCCGGTCCACCAGGTTCGCCACCCGAGCGGGCACCTCTTCGGACGGCACCTTCAGCGACGACGCCAATCCCGCCAGCAGCGCGCGTTCCTTGGCCAGGTAGCGGAAGGACTCCAGCCCGACATAGGCCTCCACCCGGCGCACGCCGGACCCGATCGACGATTCGCCCAGTAGTGTCACCGGACCGATCTGCGCGGAGTTGTGCACGTGCGTGCCGCCGCACAGCTCGAGCGAGAACGGCCCACCGATCTCCACCACCCGGACCTCGTCGGGGTAGGCCTCACCGAACAGCGCCATCGCGCCCATCGCCTTGGCTTTCTCGAACTTCTCGATGGAGGTGTGCACCTCGAAATCCGCCTGCACGGCCTCGTTGGTGACCTCTTCAATCTGGGTGCGCTGGTCTTCGGTCAGCGACCCCTGCCAGTTGAAGTCGAAGCGCAGATAGCCCGGCCGGTTCAGCGATCCGGCCTGAACGGCGTTGGGGCCCAGCACCTGCCGCAGCGCCGCGTGCACCATGTGGGTACCGGAGTGACCTTGCGTGGCCCCCTTACGCCAAACCGGATCCACCGCCGCGACGACGGTGTCGCCCTCGACGAACTCGCCGGATTCCACGTTGACCCGATGTACGTGCAGCGTCTTGGCGATCTTCTGCACGTCGGTGACCGCGGCGCGGGCGCTGCCGCCCGAACCGGTGCCACTGATGCTTCCGGCGTCGGCGATCTGCCCGCCCGCTTCGGCGTACAGGGGGGTTCGGTCCAGCACCAGCTCCACCCGGTCGGCACCGATGCCGTCGCCGTGCGCCACCACCGGCACTCGCTTGCCGTCCAGGAAAATGCCCAGAATCTTGGCTTCGGTGGACAATTCGTCGAAGCCGGTGAATTCGGTGGGTCCGGCGTCGACCAGGTCGCGATACGCACTGAGGTCGGCGTGCGCGTGCTTGCGCGCGGCGGCGTCGGCCTTGGCGCGCTGACGCTGCTCAGCCATCAGGTCACGGAAGCCGGCCTCGTCGACCGTCAGGCCCGATTCGGCGGCCATTTCCAGAGTGAGCTCGATCGGGAAGCCGTGGGTGTCGTGCAGGGTGAAGGCGTCCGACCCGGAAACCAGCGTGGCGCCAGACGATTTGGCGGCGCCGGCGACGTCATCGAACAGCCTGGAGCCCGAGGCCAACGTGCGGTTGAAGGCGGTTTCCTCGGCGACGGCGATGCGATTGATCCGGTCGAAGTCGTTGACCAACTCGGGATACGAGGGGCCCATCGCGTCGCGGACAGTGGCCATCAGGTCGCCGACGATCGGGTTGTCGATCCCGAGCAGCTTGGCCGACCGGACCACTCGGCGCAGCAGCCGGCGCAGGACGTAGCCGCGGCCGTCGTTCCCGGGGCTGACGCCGTCGCCGATCAGTATCGCGGCGGTGCGACTGTGGTCGGCGATGATGCGGTAGCGCACGTCGTCAGCGTGATTTCCGACGTCGTAACCGCGCGGCGCGAGCCCGGCGACCAGGTCGATCACCGGTCGCAGCAGGTCGGTCTCGTAGACGTTGGCGACGTTCTGCAGGACCAGCGCGATGCGTTCGACGCCCATCCCGGTGTCGATGTTCTTGCGCGGCAACGGGCCGAGGATCTCGTAGTTCTCCTTCGAAGTGCCCTCGCCGCGTTCGTTCTGCATGAACACGAGGTTCCACACCTCGAGATAGCGGTCCTCGTTGGCGATGGGCCCGCCGTCGACGCCGAATTCGGGGCCGCGGTCGTAGTAGATCTCCGAGGACGGTCCGCACGGGCCGGGGATGCCCATCGACCAGTAGTTGTCGGCCATCCCACGCCGCTGGATCCGCTCGGCCGGCAACTCGGCAATCTCCCGCCACAGCCCGGCAGCCTCGTCGTCGTCGAGATAAACCGTCGCCCAGAGTTTCTCCGGGTTGAGCCCGTATCCGCCCTCGGAAACGCTATTGGTCAACAGGTCCCACGCCAAGGCGATGGCCTCACGTTTGAAATAGTCGCCGAACGAAAAATTGCCGGCCATCTGAAAGAAGGTGTTGTGCCGGGTGGTGATGCCCACCTCGTCGATGTCCGGAGTGCGGATGCACTTCTGGATGCTGGTGGCCGTCGCGTACGGCGGTGTGCGCTGCCCCAGGAAGAACGGCACGAACTGGACCATGCCGGCGTTGACGAACAACAGGTTGGGGTCGTCGAGGATCACCGAAGCGCTGGGCACCTCGGTGTGGCCCGCCTTCACGAAATGATCAAGGAACCGCTTCCTGATCTCGTGTGTCTGCACTCTGCTTCTTCCTTAGTTTCCCGGTGTACTTTTCTGCGCCACGCAGCAATACGCGACTTGCTCGAGGTCAGTAACAGCCTATTCGCCGGAGCCAGGTGCCGAACACGTATTTCGGCCCGCCTAGCCTTGCACCTAGCCGTAGACGAAAGTCAACCGGACCGACCGCCGTGGATTGTCGCGGTTCAGGTCCACCAGCACGATGCTCTGCCAGGTGCCCAGCATCAACTCGCCGCCACTGACCGGCACGGTGATCGATGGCGAAACAATGGCCGGCAAAACGTGATCGGCCCCGTGCCCTGCCGAACCGTGCGAGTGTCGGTAGCGGTCGTCGCGCGGCAACAGCCGTTCCAGGGTGTCTACCAGGTCGTCATCGGATCCGGCGCCGGTCTCGATGATGGCGACTCCGGCGGTCGCGTGGGGAACAAATATGTTGCACAGGCCGTCGCCGAGGGAGAAGCAGAACCTGCGCACCGTGTCGGTGAGATCGACGGTACGGCGAGTCCTGGTATCCACTTCCAGCACGTCGGTATGCATCCCGTCAAGCCTACGGGGGGTCTGCGCAACCGCGCGCGACGAAGCGGTCGGGGGTGAGACACGAAGAGACCCGGAGAAGAGATTGCCAGGGCCAGTCGACAAGAGGAAGGTGGTGATGGGACCGGTGGCGCCACCGGGGTGCTGCCCCGACACTGGAGGCGCGCTGTGTACGCACGCTCTACCACCATTCAGGCGCAGCCCTCTTCGATCGACCGGGGAATCGCGCACGTTCGCGATGTCGTGATGCCCGCCCTGCAGGGCAGCGACGGATGCAACGGCTTGTCGTTGTTGGTCGACCGCGAATCGGGCCGGTGCATCGCGACCAGCGCCTGGGAGACCAGGGAGGCGATGCAGCAGAGTTTGGAGCAGGTCGCTCCAGTTCGGGACCGGGCCGCGGTCGTCTTCGGCGGCACCGCGCTCGTCGACCAGTGGGAAATCGGGGTTGTGCACCGCGACCACCGCTCCCGGCGGGGCGCGTGCGTGCGCGCCACCTGGCTCAAGGCGCGGCCCGAGCAGTTCGCGCAAGCCATCCTTTTCTACCGGCTCACCGTCTTGCCGGAGGTCGAAGACTTCGAGGGCTTCTGCAGTGCCAGCCTGATGCTCGATCCGGCTTCCGCCCGGGCGGTGGCTTCGGTGACCTATGACAGCCCCGAAGCTATGGAACGAAGCACCGATGCGGCCCGCTCGCTGCGTACGGCGATGCTCCGCGACCTCGGCATCGATCAGTACGACGTCGGCGAATTCGAACTGGCGATCGCCCAGCTGAGGGTTCCTGAGCTGGTCTGAGTTATCTCAGCGCGTCGCCGGGGAAGCCCAGGCATGGGTGCACCTCGTAGGTGAACACCCCGGCCAGCACGCCCGGATCGTCGTTCAGGATCGCGGTGGTGTCCTCGACCGTCGCGGCGAACACACCGATACCGCACACGTCGGACTCGTCGGTGGTCGGCATCACCACTGCCAGCACGCCGTCGTCGCGCAGACCGAAGTTTCGCCGTCCGTGCTCCCAGATGACGGCCCCGGCGTCGTCACCGTATTTCGGACCGCGCTTGAGAATGGCCAGGCTGTAAGTCTTGGCAGCGGCCAAGATAGGGGCCATCTCTTCGTCGCTGAAGATCCTCATGATCGTCCCCGCTTTCCACGAATGATCGCCCGCAGCCGATCGAGACGGCCGGCGACTTCACGTTCCCCGCCCCGGCCAGTGGGCCGGTAGTAGTCCACGCCCACCAACTCGTTCGGCGGATACTGCTGGGCGACAATGCCATCTGGGTCGTCGTGGGCGTATTTGTATCCCTGCGCGTTGCCCAGCGCCGCCGCACCGGAATAGTGGCCGTCCCGCAGATGCGGCGGCACCAGACCTGCCTTGCCGCCCTTGATGTCGCTCATCGCCGCGCCCAGTGCCGTCGTCACGGCATTGGACTTGGGCGCGGTGGCCAGATAGACGGTGGCGTGCGCCAGCGTCAGTTGCGCCTCGGGCATGCCGATCAGCGCCACGGTTTGCGCCGCTGCGACTGCCACCAGCAGGGCGGTCGAGTCCGCCATCCCGATGTCCTCACTAGCCAGGATCATCAGCCGGCGCGAAATGAACCGCGGATCCTCCCCCGCGACCAGCATCCGGGCCAGATAGTGCAGCGCCGCGTCCACATCGGAGCCGCGCACCGACTTGATGAAGGCGCTCACCACGTCGTAGTGCTGATCGCCGTCGCGGTCGTAACGGACCGCCGCCCGGTCTAAAGATTTCTCGATGATCTCAACGGTGACGCCCTCGGCAGGTTCTTGAACGGACTCCGAGGCCACCTCGAGTGCGGTCAGGGCGCGCCGGGCGTCGCCGGCCGCGAGTTGTACCAAAAGGTCGACGGCTTCGGGCGCCACATGTACCCGCCCACCCAGTCCGCGAGGATCCTCGATCGCCCGTTGCACCACCGCGCGGATGTCGTCCGGAGTCAGTGGCCGCAGTTGCAGGATCAGCGACCGCGACAACAACGGCGCCACCACCGAAAACGACGGATTTTCCGTGGTCGCCGCCACCAGCAGCACCACCCGGTTCTCGACCGCGGCCAGCAGGGCATCCTGCTGGGTTTTGGAGAATCGGTGCACCTCATCGATGAACAGCACCGTCTGCTCACCGCGCAGCAATGCGGTACGAGCTGAATCTATAACCGCACGAACATCTTTGACGCCGGCAGACAATGCCGACAGCGCCTCGAACCGACGTCCGGTGGCCTGCGAGACCAATGCCGCCAACGTCGTCTTGCCACTACCCGGCGGGCCGTAGAGGATCGCCGACGCAACGCCCGACCCTTCGACCAGTCGGCGCAACGGCGACCCGGCTGCCAGCAGGTGCTGCTGGCCGACTACTTCCTCCAGCGATGCCGGCCGCATCCGCACCGCCAGCGGAGCCCCTGCGGCCGAAACGCCCGAACCGGTCAAGCCGTGATCGGTGGTCGTCGGCGCACCGGGGAGGTCGAACAGACCGTCGGACACGAATCCAGGCATACCACGCACCGCAGACGAGCCGCACTGACGACGCGTCAACAGCGTTCGACGCCTACCAATGCGAGCGTCTTCGCCACACATTTGCTAAGTTGCGGTTTGCTAAGCCCCGATCGACAAGAGCGAACTACGAGGCACCAAGGACCACAATGAGCCAGCCGCCAGAATACCCGGGCAATCCGGGCAACCCCCAGGGCAATCCCCCGGGCTACCCGCCCCAGCCGCGACACAGCGCGCCGCCGCCCCCGGGCTATGGCGCGCCGCCACCTCCTCCGCAGTACAGCCCACCCCCGCAGCCGGATTACGGCCAGGTTCCTTCTCAGCCGCAGGGCCCGCCGCCCGGCTACCAGGCTCCCGGTGGCTACGGGGCGCCACCGCCTCCGCCGCCCAACTACGGCGCACCGAGCGCACCCCCGGCGGGTTACCCGCCCGCGGCCGGTGGCTTCGGCGGCGGACCCGTGTCGGACTTCAGTGTTGGGGCAGCATTCAGCTGGGCCTGGGCCAAGTTCACCCAGAACATCGCGGCGTTCGCGGTGCCGGTACTGATCTACTTCCTCGCCATCGGCGCGGTCGTCGGGATCCCGTTCGCGATCGCGTTCGCGACCTCGGAGACCACGACCACCACCTATGACTACGGCGGCGGCTACGCGTACGAGGCGTCGACGACGAGCTTCGGGCTGATCAGCTACCTCGTCTTGACCGTCGGCTACATCCTCGCCTTCTTCGTGGCGATGTACATGGCCGCCGGGCTGACCACGGCCTCGCTTGACGTCGCCGACGGCCGACCGATCAGCATCGGAACGTTCTTCAAGCCGCGCAATGTGGGCCCGGTTCTGATCACGGCGCTGCTGCTGGCGATCGGCGCCTCGATCGGGTTCGCGCTGTGCGTCATCCCCGGCATCATCTTCGGCTTCCTCGCACAGTTCGCAATCGTGTTCGTCGTCGACAAGTCCCTGTCGCCGATCGACGCGATCAAGAGCAGTATCGCGACGTCCAAGGACAATCTGGGTCCGACCGCACTGTCCTGGCTGCTGCAGCAGGCAGCGGTTCTGGTTGGTCAGATCGCGTGCTACGTCGGTCTGGTCGCCGGCGTCCCGGTGGCATCGCTCATCCAGGTCTACACGTACCGCAAGCTGACCGGTGGCCAGGTGGTTGAGGCCGACCAGCAGCAGGCAGGCTTCCAGGGCGGCCCGCCCCCGGGTCAGTACCCGGGTCAGCAGTACGCCTAACCTTGGCGCCAACGGCTGTAAACGTTCTGAAACGGGGCGTTCACAACTGAATGCTTGACTGCCGCCCGCAACGCGAGCCGAAATCGGTGCGCGCTGCGGGCGGCAGTTTCTTATGATGGGATCAGCGGTTATGAGCATCAAAGTGGCGCTGGAGCACAGCACCAGTTACACCTTTGACAAGCTGGTCCAGGTGTATCCGCATGTAGTGCGGTTACGCCCGGCTCCACACTCCCGCACCCCGATCGAGGCTTACTCGTTGCGGGTGGAACCCGACGAGCACTTCATCAACTGGCAGCAGGACGCGCTGGGAAACTTCTTGGCGCGGTTGGTGTTTCCCAAGCCCACCCGGCACCTGACCATCACTGTCGGCCTGATCGCCGACCTGAAGGTGATCAATCCGTTCGACTTCTTCATCGAGGATTGGGCGGAGAAATGGCCGTCCAGCGGGTCGTTGTATCCCAAGGCGCTGGCCGACGACCTCGAACCGTTCATGCGGCCGGTGGACGAGGACGGTGACGGGTCGGGCCCCGGCGGCCTGGTTCAGGCCTGGGTGGAGAACTTCTCGGTACCCGAGGGCACCCGCACCATCGACTTCCTCGTCGCGCTCAACCGCGCGATCAGGACCGATGTCAGCTACAGCCTGCGGATGGAACCCGGCGTTCAGACACCGGACTTCACGCTGCGAAGCGGCGTCGGCTCCTGTCGTGACTCGGCATGGCTCCTGGTTTCGATCCTTCGGCAACTGGGTCTGGCAGCCCGGTTCGTCTCGGGATACCTGGTGCAACTGACCTCCGACGTGGAAGCCCTCGACGGCCCGTCGGGACCGGCCGCCGACTTCACCGACCTGCACGCCTGGACCGAGGTGTACGTCCCGGGGGCGGGCTGGATAGGCCTGGACCCGACGTCGGGGCTGTTCGCGGGCGAGGGCCACATCCCGCTGGCGGCCACCCCACACCCGTCGTCGGCGGCTCCCATCACCGGGAGCACCGGCCCCTGCACCTCGACCTTGGAGTTCTCTAATTCCGTCACCCGAGTCCACGAGGACCCACGGGTCACCCTGCCCTACACCGACGATGCGTGGCAGACGATCTGCGAGGTCGGCCAGCGCGTCGACGACCGGTTGGCGGCCGGCGACGTCCGGCTGACGGTCGGCGGCGAGCCCACGTTCGTCTCGGTGCGCAATCAGGTCGACGCGGAATGGCGCACCGCCGCCGATGGACCACACAAGCGCGTACTGGCATCGGAACTGACGGCCCGGTTGAAGGCTCAGTGGGCGCCGCACGGCCTCGTCCAGCGCTCCCAAGGCAAGTGGTATCCCGGAGAGCCGTTACCGCGCTGGCAGATTGGGCTGTACTGGCGCACCGACGGACGCCCACTGTGGACCGACGAGGCGCTGCTGGCCGACCCGTGGTCGGATGCGCGCGACGAGGCGCCGTCGGTCGGCGGCGAGACAGCACATGAGGTGTTGGCCAGCATCACCGAGAGCCTCGGATTGCCCTTGTCACAGGTGCGCCCCGCCTACGAGGACCCGCTGAGCCGATTGGCGTCCGCGGTCCGGTTGCCGTCCGGGGACCCGGTGGAGTCCGCCGACGACCTCGGTGACGATGGGGCGGCCAGCCGCGCCGCACTCCTGGCCCGCCTCGACGAAGCGATCACGACCCCAACGGCATATGTGCTCCCGTTGCACCGCCGCGACGACGGGAGCGGCTGGGCCAGTGCCGACTGGCGGCTGCGCCGCGGTCGATTGGTGCTGACTGACGGTGACTCGCCGGCCGGTCTGCGGCTGCCACTGAACTCGATCAGCTGGCACCCGCCCCGGGACTCGTTCGATGTCGACCCGGTGACGCTGGGGTACGCGCTGCCGTCGGAGTCCCCGGCGGACATCCCGGCGGTGCTGGAGGATCCACTCAATGCGCCGACCACCGCACTGGTGGCCGAAGTTCGCGATGGACTGCTGTACATATTCATGCCGCCGACGGTCGCGCTGGAAGATTTCGTCGACCTGATCGCCCGGATCGAGGCCGCGGTGGCAAAAGTCGGCTGCCTGGTCGTGATCGAGGGTTACGGCCCGCCAACGGACCCGCGGCTGACGTCGACGACGGTCACGCCCGACCCGGGTGTCATCGAGGTCAACGTCGCACCGACCGCCAGTTTCGACGAGCAACGGCGGCAACTCGAAACGCTGTACGCGGAAGCCCGTCTCACTCGACTCTCGACGGAGTCGTTCGAGATCGACGGCACCCACGGCGGCACCGGCGGCGGCAATCACATCACGCTCGGCGGCGTCACGCCTGCCGATTCACCGCTGCTGCGTCGCCCCGACCTGCTGGTGTCGCTGCTCACCTACTGGCAGCGGCATCCGTCGTTGTCCTATCTGTTCGCCGGACGGTTCGTCGGCACCACGTCGCAGGCACCCCGGGTCGATGAGGGTAGGGCCGAAGCGCTCTACGAACTCGAGATCGCGTTCGCCGAGATCGCCCGGCTGGGCGGCGGGGGGCTGAAAAGCAACGCGAAGCCGTGGGTGACCGACCGCGCACTGCGGCACCTGCTCACCGACATCACCGGCAACACCCACCGCGCCGAGTTCTGCGTCGACAAGCTCTACAGCCCCGAAGGCCCCCGCGGCCGACTCGGGCTGCTGGAGCTTCGCGGGTTCGAGATGCCGCCGCATCTGCGGATGGCGATGGTGCAGTCGCTGCTGGTCCGCTCGCTGGTGGCGTGGTTCTGGGAACAGCCGCTGCGCGCCCCGCTGATCCGCCACGGCGCAAACCTGCATGGACGATATCTGCTGCCGCACTTCCTGATTCACGACATCGCCGATGTCGCCGCCGACCTGCGCGCACAGGGCATCGCGTTCGAGACCAGCTGGCTGGACCCGTTCACCGAGTTCCGCTTCCCACGCATCGGCACCGCCGTATTCGACGGCGTGGAGATCGAATTGCGCGGAGCCATCGAGCCGTGGAACACCCTCGGCGAGGAGTCGACGGCCACCGGCACCGCCCGCTACGTCGACTCCTCGGTGGAGCGTGTTCAGGTGCGCATCATCGGCGCCGACCGGCACCGCTATGCGGTGACCTGCAACGGCTATCCGGTCCCCCTGCTGGCCACCGACAACCCCGACATCCATGTCGGCGGGGTGCGGTTCAAAGCGTGGCAGCCGCCCAGCGCGCTGCATCCGACGATCTCCACCGATGTTCCGTTGCAATTCGAGCTGATCGACCTGACCACCGGGACGTCGCGCGGTGGCTGCACCTACCACGTTGCCCACCCCGGTGGACGCGCCTATGACCAGCCACCGGTCAACGCCGTCGAAGCCGAGTCGCGCCGGGCCCGCCGGTTCGAGGCGACCGGCTTCACCTCAGGCAAGTTCGACATGGCCGACCTCAAGGAGAAGCAGGCGCGATTGTTCACCGACATCGGCGCGCCGGGCATCCTCGACCTTCGACGCGTGCGTACCGTGCAGAAGTGATGGCGCTCACCGAATTTCGCACCGAGCTGACACTTCGATGTCAGTCGGCATGAATCGAGCGCCGGCAGCCCCCGGCGCGACCGACCGCTACGACATCGACCGCCTGTTGGCCGGATACCGCACGGCGCGCGCGCAGGAAGCATTGTTCGATCTGCGGGACGGACCCGGCGGCGGTTACGACGAGTTCGTCGACGCGCGCGGCAACATCCGGCCGGGTTGGAGTGAGCTGGCCGACGCGATCGCGGAGCGTGGCCGGCTGGGTTTGGATCGGTTGCGCTCGGTGGTGCACAGCCTGATCGACCACGACGGCATCACCTACACCGGGGTCGACTCGTTCCGTGCAGAGCCCAGTGGACACGGCCTGGAGCCAGGGCCGTGGAGCCTGGACACGCTGCCCTTGGTGGTTTCCGCGGCCGATTGGGAGATTCTCGAAGCCGGGCTGGTACAGCGGTCGCGGTTGCTGGACGCCGTGCTTGCCGACCTCTACGGTCCGCGCTACCTGCTCACCGAGGGGCTGCTGCCGGCACAGCTGGTGTTCGCCCACCCCGGCTACGTGCGCGCCGCCATCGACACCAAAGTGCCCGGCCACCATCAGCTTTTCATGCACGGATGTGACGTCAGCCGGACCGCCGGCGGTGCCTTCCAGGTTAACGAGGACTGGACGCAGGCGCCGTCCGGCGCCGGATACGCACTGGCCGACCGACGGGTCATCGCGCACGCGATACCCGATCTCTACGAGCAGATTGCGCCGCGGCCGACGACCCCGTTCGCGCAGGCCCTGCGACTCGCTCTGATCGACGCGGCGCCCGATGTCGCGCAGGATCCGGTGGTGGTGGTGCTCAGCCCGGGCATCTTCTCCGAGACGGCGTTCGACCAGGCGTATCTTGCTTCGCTGCTTGGCTTCCCGCTGGTGGAGAGCGCCGACCTGGTGGTGCGCGACGGCAAGTTGTGGATGCGCTCACTGGGCACGCTCAAGCGCGTCGACGTGGTGTTGCGCCGGGTGGACGCGGAATACGCCGACCCACTGGATCTGCGCGCCGATTCGCGCCTCGGCGTCGTGGGCCTGGTCGAGGCGCAGCACCGGGGAACGGTGACCGTGGTCAACACACTGGGCAGCGGCATTCTGGAAAGCCCCGCGATCATGCGTTTTCTGCCCGAATTGGCCGAGCGTCTGCTCGGTGAAGAGCCGCTGTTGCAGAGCGCACCCGTGTACTGGGGCGGCATCAGCGCCGAACGCTCCCACCTGCTGGCCAATCTGTCGTCGCTGTTGATCAAACCCACCGACGGCGGGGAAACCCTTGTCGGACCGTCACTTTCGTCGGCGCAATTGTCCGCGCTGGCCGCCCGGATCGAGGCCACGCCGTGGCAGTGGGCCGGACAGGAGCTACCGAGATTCTCGTCGGCTCCCACCGATCACGCCGGCGTGTTGTCGTCGGCGAGTGTCGGCATGCGGCTGTTCACCGTCGCCCAGCGCGGCGGCTATGCACCGATGATCGGCGGCCTGGGCTACGTACTGGCGCCCGGGCCTTCCGCGTACACGCTGAAAACCGTTGCAGCCAAGGATGTTTGGGTACGTCCGACCGAACGCGCGATCACCGAGACCGTGGCACGGCCAATCATGAGGCCGTCCGATCTGGAACCGGCCAAGACCGGCGCGGGCACCTGGGGCGTCAGCTCACCGCGCGTGCTGTCCGACCTGTTCTGGATGGGCCGCTACGGCGAACGCGCCGAGAACATGGCCCGACTGCTCATCGTCGCGCGCGAGCGTTTCCACGTGTACCGGCACTACCAGGACACGGAGGAAAGCCAGTGCGTGCCCGTACTGATGGCCGCCCTGGGCCGGATCACCGGAACCGACACCGGCGCGGCCAACGACCACGCCGAGATGATCGCGGTGGCTCCGTCGATGCTGTGGGCGATGACGGTCGACCCCGAACGCCCCGGATCGCTGGTCCAGTCGGTGGACGGGCTGGCACTCACCGCCAGAGCGGTGCGCGACCAGTTGTCGAACGACACCTGGATGGTGCTGGCCAATGTGGAGCGAGCCATCGTGCTGCGATCCGACCCGCCGCAGACACTCAGTGAGGCCGATGCGCTGCTCGCCTCGGCCCAGGCTCAGACATTGGCCGGGATGCTGACGCTGTCCGGGGTGGCCAGTGAGTCGATGGTGCACGATGTCGGCTGGACCATGATGGACATCGGCAAGCGCATCGAACGCGGCCTCTGGTTGACCGCGATGCTCACCGACACGCTGACCACGGTTCGCGGCACCGTTGCCGAGCAGACCATCATCGAGTCGACGCTGACGGCATGCGAGTCGGCGGTCATCTACCGGCGTCGCAACGTGGGCACGTTCAGCGTGGCCGCTGTGACCGAGTTGATGCTGTTCGACGCCCAGAATCCGCGGTCGCTGGTGTATCAGCTAGAGCGGTTGCGGGCCAATCTGAAGAATCTCCCTGGTTCGTCGGGGTCGTCTCGACCCGAGCGGATGGTGGACGAGATGAGCACCCGACTACGCCGCTCGGATCCCGCCGAACTCGACGAAGTCACCGACGGTCACCGCGAGGATTTGGCAGAGCTACTCACCGCGACCCACGTTGCGCTACGCGAACTTGCCGAAGTCATCACCGCGACGCAGCTGGCGCTGCCCGAGGGGATGCAGCCGCTGTGGGGCGGCGACGAACGACGGACGTTGCCGGCCTAGGGATCGGAACCACTAGGCCGCTGGACCCGTCGCCGCGTTGGTCAGATCGTCAATCACCGTATGGATGAATTGCATCTTGTTCAACACCGCGGGTGGCAGCACGAACGGATACAGGTCGTCGTGGCCCATGGACCGGTTGACCATGTTCAGCGACCACGACAACGGCAGCCACATGTCGATGATGGTCGGAAAAGCGCTGGGCCCCAACGGTGGTCGGTCGAAGGTTGCCGCTGCCGGTGCCAGTCCGCACGACGCCGAGGTGTCCAAGGTGTCCCTGATGTGCAGATAATGGGCGAAAGTTTCAGCCCAATCCTCGGCGGGGTGCATGGTCGCGTACGACGACACGAAGGTCTTCTTCCAGCCCTCGGGCGCACCTTCGCTGTAGTGACGGTCAAGTGCCGCTTGATAATCGGCGTCGGGATCGCCGAACAACGCTTTGAATTGCGCCAGGTACTCCGGTGTCCTGATCAGCCGGTAAAAGTAGTAGTGCCCGACCTCGTGACGGAAGTGTCCGAGCAACGTGCGGTACGGCTCCTCCATCTCGACCCGTAACTGCTCCCGATGCACGTCGTCGCCTTCAGCCAGATCCAGTGTGATGACACCGTTTTCGTGTCCGGTGATCACCTGTTCGTGCGCACTGGACAGCAGCCGGAAGGCCAGTCCGTAATCCGGATCCTCGTCGCGGCCGATGATCGGCAGGTTCAGCTCGTGCAACTCCGCGACCAGCCGCCGCTTGGCGGCCTCAGCCCGGGCGAATTCCGGCAGCCCGACGCTGTCGTTGTCGTTGGGCCGCTCAATCGTCAACCCACAGGATGCGCACAATCCGCCCGGGTTGTTGGCCGAAACCAGCCAATTGCATTCGGCGACGTATAAATTAGCGCACAGCTGGTAATCGTTGGCGGCAACGACACCGGCATGGTCGCTGTCGTCTCCACGCTTGGCGATCACGAGCAAAGCCATCTGTTCGAGGGAGAACCCCAGCGAACTCCCGCAGGACAGGCACTCGGAGTTCTCAAAAGCCAAGCGCTGACCACAATTCGGGCAGTGGAAGTCACGCATCTAACGAATCCCCTTCGAATGGGACAACGTCGACCCCGACGTCGATCTTGCTGCGTTTCGAGTTCGTGTAGATGATCCCGCGCAGCGGCGGCACGTCTGCATAGTCGCGGCCACGCCCAACTACCACGTAACGCTGGTCCACCAACTGGTCGTTGGTGGGATCGAGCCCTAGCCACTCAAATTGACCTGGCTGCTGGGGTGACCACACCGAAGCCCAGGCATGGGTGGCGTCAACTCCGATCATTCGTTCCTTTCCCGGGGGTGGGTTGGTGGCCAGATAACCAGACACGTAGCAGGCCGCCAAACCATTGGCACGAAGGCAGGCGATGGCCAGCCTCGCGAAGTCTTGGCATACCCCCTCGCGAGCCTCCAGAACCTCACTGACTCGGGTGGAAACCGTGGTGGACCCAGAACGGTAGGTGAAATCGTTGAAGATTCGGGTGGCGAGATCGCTCAGCACCTCGACCAATGGGCGTCCGGGCTCGAAACTAGGCGCTGCATACTCGCGTACCGCATCGGAGATCTCGGGCGGCCTGAGATCCAGCGTGAAGTCAGCTGCGAGAGCTCCCTGCCTCCCGGTCGGCCGCGCTGCCTCCCAGGGTTGCAGTGCCGGGCCGGTGGAGTACAGCCCGACAGCCTGCGGGGACACGTCGACGATGGAGTCGCTGGTGATGGTCAGGGTGCGGTGCGGCTCGGTGACATGGAAGTAGGAGCTGATGTTTCCGTAACTGTCGCGGGAGGTGGAACTGTCCGAGGGGGTTGGCTCGACGGTGAGCCGGTGGGCGACACGACGCTGGCGCACGGAATCTCGGGGCGTGAGGAATCCGCGCCCGTAAGAACTGGTCACGACATCGGCATAGCTGTATTGAGTACGGTGCCTGACTCGATAGCGTTTGGTGTCCGGGAAGTCGGACAGCCCGTCCGACGGGAACGACAAACTCAAGACAACCTCACCCTTCCCGGGTATCTATGTCAGCCACCACGCCGCTGGCGGCACGCCTGATCTCATCACACAGCGGCTCGACGCGCCTGCGCGACAACCTGCACTGTGCGATTCTGGCTATCGCGGTCTATATCCGACCTCAAACGGGAACCCTGGTAGCCAACCGCGGAAGGGAGCTTGGGTCATGCAGGGACACGAAATCCGGTCGCTGGCCGATCTCGCTGGTGAAGGCACCCGGGTGGTGACCACGCTGGTCCGCGATATGCATCGCGGAATCGCGAGTCGGGTCTTTCATTCGATCGGTCCAGCGTCCAAGCCCGTGCAGATCGTACACGACACGACCGCATCGACCATCTACGGCCTGGTCGACGGCGCGGTCCGCGGGTCGCTGTACGGCGCAGGGGCGCTGGCAGCTCAAGCGTGGAGCAACGACGACGACCCGACCGTCGAAGCGAATCCGAAGGTCGCCGCGGTCCTGGCTGCGGTCAACGGCATCTACGGGGATGAGCTGGTCAACCGCGAAAACGGCCTCGCGCTGAGGATGGAGATCCGGCGGAAGGGCCAGCCGGTGGCGATGACCGCCGACGCCATCGCCGATGCTTTCCCGAAGGCAAGCGGGCGGATCGTCGTCTTCGTACACGGCTGGTGCATGACAGAGCGGGCGTGGTGGCGGCCGCCGCGCGCCGAGGAGACGTTGCGCCCCTATGGCAAACGGCTGCGTAAGGACCTCGGCTTCACACCGGTCTTTCTGCGCTACAACAGCGGCTTGCACATCTCCCAGAACGGCCGGGCGCTTGCCGACCTGCTGAATCAGCTGCAGGCCCTGTGGCCGACGCCAGTGGAAGAACTCGTGCTCGTCGGTCATTCGATGGGCGGATTGGTGTCACGTAGCGCCTGTCACTACGGACTCGAGGACGAACACGCCTGGACCGGCGCCGTTTCGCACGTGGTGTGCCTCGGCTCGCCGCACCTGGGGGCCGACCTGGAAAAAGGCGTGAACGCCGCATCCTGGGCGCTGTCCAAGCTGCCCGAAACTCGGGCGCTGGCGGCGTTCCTCAACACCCGAAGTGCCGGTGTGAAGGATCTGCGGTATGGCGCGCTACTCGACGAAGATTGGCGCGACTGCGAACCGGACGAGTTTCTGTACGACCGCTGCCGCGAGGTGCCGTTCCTGCCCGACGCGGTCTACCACTTCGTCTCCACCACCGCAGCACCCCGCGGGCTCGGCTTGCTGGTGGGCGACGTCCTGGTGCGACCGAAGAGCGCCTCTGGGCGCGGCCGATTCCGCCAGATTCCGTTCGAGGAAGCTCATGGCCTGACACTCACCGGCCTCAATCACTTCGACCTGCTCAACAATCCGAAGATCTACGACAAGTTGTTGGAGTGGTTGAGTCCGGCACGGGCAGTCACGCAATCGGGATCGATCGGCTAGTTCTTCGATAAAGTCCGGCGAACCCGCGCAGCCGCGCGCACAATCGAAGACGTGGCTAACTGGGACGACGTCGCCCGCATCGCCGCTGAGCTGCCGCTGACCATCGAGCAGTCGCCCCGCGACTGGCGGGTCGGCAAAAAGCTGATGGCGTGGGAGCGGCCACTGCGCAAGTCCGACATCGAGAACCTGACCAGAGCCGGGGTGGAACCGCCGGTCGGCGACATCTTGGGTGTCCGGGTGTCCGACGAGGGCGTCAAGCTCGCGCTGGTCGCCGACGAGCCCGATGTGTACTTCACAACTCCGCATTTCGACGGGTACGCCGCGGTGCTGGTCAAGCTGGCCAACATCGAGGTTTCCGACCTCAATGACCTGATCACCGAGGCGTGGCTGGTGCAGGCGCCGAAGCGGCTGGTCAAGGAATTTCTCGCTAAGTCGCAATAAATCAGTCGGCGCAGTCGATCACAGCCTGCAACTCTTCGACGCAGGCTCCGACGATGTCGGCAAGCAGTGCGCCAGATCGGTCCCGTGCCGCGGATTCCAGTTCGGCGGCGTGTTGGCGGGCGGCCGCCACGTGCGCACACACTGCCTGCACCGATGAATCTGCGGTCGACGTCCCTTGCGCAAGTTCGCCGACCGCAGCCCGCATCGGTTTGGCCAGCCGACCGTCGACGGGCTGCGCGATGATTCTTGCCAACTGCAGTACGGCGCTGGTCAGCAGGCCCAATCGTGCGGCCTGCAGATCCACCGAGTCGATGACGCCGCGCGACCGCATGCGCAGTGGCGCCCTGCGGACGATCAACCGGGCGGTACTACGCGCCTCGAGCAGCGCACCCAACTGATTGTGCAGTTTGTCCACGCAGGCCAGCGGCCAGTCCACGCCGGCCCGCGTCGGATCGCTCATCACCTCCGTGATTTCGACGAGCGTGTCGTGCAGAGCGCCCAGCACACCGGCGCGGGCTGTGCCTAGCAGGGTCATCGGGTTGGCCGGAAACAGCAGAGTGCTGAACACGAACGCGAGACCTCCGCCGAGCAGCGCATCGAACAGCCGCTCGGCAACCACGGGCCCGCTGTGCGCGAAGACCAACACCAGGATCGTGGAAACCCCGGTTTGGTTGACGAACATCAGACCCTGGGCGATGAAGCCCCGCCCGATCAGCACCGCGAAACCCAACGCGAGAAAGACTGCGGCGACAAAGGCAAACCCATCGGTGCCCAGGAGTGCCTGAACTCCGGCGCCGACCCCGATTCCCAGCGCGACGCCGACAATCATCTGGGCGGCCCGTCGAGTCCGCAGCACGTTCGTCGCCGACATGCAGACCACGGCAGAAATGGGTGCGAAGAAGGGCTGCGGGTGGTGCAGCACGTCGTGGGCCAGATACCACGCGACGCCGGCCGCAACCGACGTCTGGGTGATCGGCCACAACGCGACGCGCAGACGATGAACGGCTTCGGTTGCGCCGTGGGCTGCCCGATCCAGCAGCGAAGTGGTCATGACGCCTATCTAAGCCGCCAGGTGACGTCACGGCCTGGCAGTCCGCTACCCGTGCAACCCCGGCTGGCCGAAGAGCTTTCCTCCGGTCCCGCCGACGCCGCCCTTGCCAAACCGGAAGGTGTCGCTGCCGGCATTGCCGCCACCGCCTTGGCCGCCGTTGCCGATCCACTGGGCATTGCCACCGCTACCGCCTGCTCCGCCATTGGCGCTGGTGGACCCGGCACCCACAATGCCACCGTTTCCGCCGCCGCCGCCGGAGCCGATGAACCCTGCGGTTCCGCCGACACCGCCTGCACCGCCGTGTCCTCCGCTCTTAATACCGCCGCCAGTCGCGTTCCCGCCCTGACCGCCGGCCCCAGCATGTCCACCGTCGCCGATCAGCGCATGTCCGCTCCCACCTGCGCCGCCCAGACCGCCTGCCCCGGCGGAAGCCTCGAAGCCGCCGCTGGACTTGGCGGTTCCCCCCAATCCGCCGACCCCGCCGGTACCGCCGCTGCCGAGCAACCCGCCCGCACCGCCGGCACCACCGACTCCGCCGTTTCCCGCGTACGCGGTGCCCGATGCGCCGAAGTTGTCTCCGCCGTGGCCGCCGGCACCGCCGGCGCCGCCACTGCCGAACAGCCCGCTCGCACCGCCGGCTCCACCGTTACCGCCCGGGCCGCTGACGAGGGAGCCGATCAATCCGGTTCCCCCAGTCCCGCCGGCACCACCACTCCCGAACAGCAGCCCACCTACGCCGCCGGCACCGCCCACTCCACCGGCAACGACGCTCCCGCTGCCGGGTCCGCCCCGACCGCCGACACCGCCGGTGCCGAACAGTCCGGCGTCCCCGCCCCGCCCGCCGGCCGCTCCGGTGTTGGTGCTGACACCGCCGGCACCGCCGTTGCCGAAAAGGATTCCGCCGGCTTCGCCGGGCTGCCCGACCCCATTGACTGTGCCGCCGTCGTTACCGTCTCCGATCAGCGGGCGGCCCAATAACAACCGGGCAGGCGTGTTGATCAGATCCAGCAGCGGCTGCAACGGCCCCACGCTGGCGGCCTCGGCGGCCGTGTACGCCCCGGCCCCGCCGGTGAGCGCCTGCACAAACTGGTCGTGGTACGAGGTCGCCTGCGCACTGAGCGCCTGAAAACTCTGTCCGTGCTCGCCGAACAACGCCGCGACAGCTACCGAGACTTCGTCCGCACTCGCGGCCAGGAGATACACCGTCGGGGCGGCGGCGACCGAAGTGGCCGGATTGAGTGACGAGCCGAGACTCGCCAGATCCGTCGCTGCCGCCGCTATCCAGTCCGGCGTGGCAATTGCAAATGACATCTGACGTCTCCCACCCCAGTCGTCTGCCCCTGGCCGAATTCAAACCATCCTGTGTGCGAAATCGTAAGCAGCCAATTTCGGCAATGCCAACCGATGTTTTCGGTTAGCCGAACTAGCTTTCCCCGGCCCTTTCCAGCTCGAACAGCGGAATCACCCGACTGGTTTTCGCCTGGTAATCGGCGAAACCCGGCGACGCGGCGGTGACCTTTGCAAAGATCTCGTCGCGTTCCTGCGTTGAAAGCTCGCGCGCGGTCACTTCGTAGGCGTCGGTGCCGATCTCGATGTGCGCCTGAGAATTGGCACGAAGATTATGCACCCAAGCCGGGTTGAAATCTGCGCCCGCAAAGGACCCGATGATGATCAGCTTGCCGTCGATCCGGAAGTACGCCAGCGGCGATAGTCGGGACTGGCCGGACTTGGCGCCGGTCGTGGTGAGCAACAAGATGTCTGCGTCGGCGAACTGGCCGCCGACCTTGCCGTCGTTGGCACGGAACTCGTCCGCAAGTTCCTTATTGAACTTCTTCACGAACTCGGCGTCTGGGACTCCTGGGGTCATGCCTGGTCAACGGGTTTGGGTCCGATGTCTATTCCAGCTACCCGCTCGACCCTGGCTTGCCGAACATCTTTCCGCCGGCACCGCCCCCACCAGCAGTCCCTGGCACCACCCCGGGCGCGCAGACGCCACCGTCGCCGCCGTTACCGATCTGCTGGGCATTGCCGCCGCGACCGCCCGCGCCGATAGAGTCCTGCTGCAAAGGTTCGCACTGCCAGTTCGTATGCGGCCGTGCCGATTTCGACGCCGACCTGAGGGTTGGCGCTCAGATTGTGCACCCTGCCCGGGTTGAAGCCCACGCCCGCGAAGGGCCCGATGATGATGAGCTTGCCGCCGACCCCGCCATTAACTGGGGAACCCCTAGACCCTTATCGCATGAGTTACCCAGTAGTTTGCCGTGAATTCGATCAGGGTCTAACGAGTAACACCACAGCAACATGGCTTGGTTTGCGGCGTGCGGCTAAAGCGAGGCCAACTCAGCCATTCTTGGGAGCCACTGGCTTGAAATCTATTCCAGATTCCTTGCGCTGCTGGGCGGTGATCGGCGCGGGTGCATCGGTCAGCGGGTCGACGCCGCCACCGGTCTTGGGGAACGCGATCACCTCGCGGATCGAGTCGAACCCGGCCAGCAGAGCGGTGATGCGATCCCAACCGAAGGCGATCCCGCCGTGCGGCGGCGCACCAAAGGTGAACGCTTCCAACAGGAATCCGAACTTCTCTTCGGCTTCAGCCTTGTCCAGGCCCATCACGGCGAATACCCGCTCCTGGATATCGCGGCGATGAATACGGATCGAGCCGCCACCGATCTCGTTGCCGTTGCAGACGATGTCGTACGCATCGGCGAGCACGTTGCCGGGATCGGAGTCGATGCTGTCCTGATGCTCACTCTTAGGCGAAGTGAACGCATGATGCACCGCGGTCCACGCCCCCGAACCCACTGCCACATCGCCGGCGGCGGTCGCGTCGTCAGCTGGCTCGAACAACGGCGGGTCGATGACCCACACGAAAGCCCATGCGGCCGGATCGATCAGGCCCAGTCGATTGCCGATCTCGATGCGCGCCGCGCCGAGCAGCGCCCGTGACGCCTTGACCGGTCCGGCCGAGAAGAAAATGCAGTCGCCGGGGCTGGCGCCGACGTGGGCGGCCAGGCCGTCGCGCTCGGCGTCGGACAGGTTCTTGGCCACCGGCCCGCCCAACGTGCCATCCTCGGCGACCAGGACATAGGCCAGCCCGCGGTGACCGCGCTGTTTGGCCCATTCCTGCCAGCCGTCCAGGGTGCGGCGCGGCTGCGACGCCCCGCCGGGCATCACCACGGCGCCGACATAGGGCGCCTGGAACACCCGGAAGGTGGTGTCGGAGAAGAACTCTGTACATTCGACCAGTTCCTGACCGAACCGCAGGTCGGGCTTGTCGGAGCCGAAGCGCCGCATCGCCTCGGCGTAGGTGATCCGCGGAATGGGCGTCGGAACCTGGTACCCGATCAGTGACCAGAGCGCGGTCAGGATCTCCTCGGAGATCGCGATGATGTCCTCGACATCGACGAAGCTGAGCTCCATGTCGAGCTGAGTGAACTCGGGCTGACGGTCGGCGCGGAAATCCTCGTCGCGGTAACAGCGGGCGATCTGGTAGTAGCGCTCCATTCCGGCCACCATGAGCAGCTGTTTGAACAGCTGGGGGCTTTGCGGCAGCGCGTAGAAGGTTCCGGGCCGCAGCCGGGCCGGCACCAGGAAGTCGCGTGCCCCCTCCGGCGTCGAACGGGTGATGGTCGGCGTCTCGATCTCCACGAAATCATGAGCCGCCAGCACGCCACGTGCGGCGGCATTGACCTTGGAGCGCAACCGAATCGCCGCGCCGGGGCCCTCGCGGCGCAAGTCGAGGTAGCGGTACTTCAACCGCAGCTCCTCACCGGCCGGCTCATCGAGCTGGAATGGCAACGGCGCGCTTTCACCGAGCACCGTCAGCGAGGTGGCGTTGACCTCGATGTCACCGGTAGCGATGTCGGGGTTGGCGTTACCTTCGGGACGGATCTCGATGACGCCGGACACCGCTATGCAGAACTCGGCGCGCAGCCGGTGTGCCTGGGCCAGCACGTCGGATTCACGGAACACGACCTGGGTGACGCCCGACGCGTCGCGTAGGTCGATGAAGATGACGCCGCCGTGGTCACGACGGCGGGCCACCCAGCCGGCCAATGTCACCTGCTGCCCGGCATCGCCATTCCTCAACGAACCAGCGGCGTGGCTGCGCAGCACAAACATCCCCTTCACCTGAATTGAACGACTGCCCAGTCTAGATGGCCGGACGGGCCCGCCATTTCACCCGGTACGTTTGTTTGCATCGCAACCAATCTCGCTCTAGTGGGCCCGGGTGCCGTCGGCACCACCGTCGCAGCGCTGCTGTACGAGGCCGGACACCAGGTGCTGATATGCGGCCATACCCGCCGTGACGGCCTCGAACTGCGGCCCGACGGCAGGGACGCCGTCGTGGTGCCCGGTCCGGTGCACACCGACGCCGGCGCCGTGACCGGGCCGGTGGATGTGCTGGTGCTGGCGGTGAAAGCCACCCAGAACAACGCCGCGAGCGGCTGGTTGGCGCGGCTGTGCGATGAACACACGCTGGTTGTCGCCCTGCAGAACGGCGTCGAGCAGGTCGAGCAGGTGCAGCCGATGTGCCCGGATTCGGCCGTCATACCCGGCATCGTGTGGTTCTCGGCCGAGACTCAGCCGGAGGGATGGGTGCGGTTGCGCGGTGAGGCCGCGCTGGTGCTGCCCGCCACCGACGCGGCGGAATCATTCGCCGAGATGCTGCGGGAGGCCGGCGCCAGGGTGGACTGCGCCACCGATTTCACCACCATGGCCTGGCGCAAGCTCGTGGTGAACGCGCTGTCCGGATTCATGGCGCTGTCCGGCCGGCGATCGGCGATGTTCCGCCGCGACGATGTGGCCACCCTGTCTCGGCGGTACGTCGCCGAGTGCCTGGCAGTGGCGCGTGCCGAAGGCGCCCACCTCGGCGACGACGTGATCGAAGACCTGGTCAACCTCTTCCAGCGAGCGCCCGAAGACATGGGCACCTCGATCCTGGCCGACCGGCAAGCCCACCGACGCCTGGAATGGGATCTGCGCAACGGCGTGATCATCCGCAAAGCCCGGGCGCACGGGCTGGCCACCCCGATCAGCGACGTGCTGGTGCCGCTGCTCGCCGCGGCCAGCGACGGACCTGGCTAATGTCTAAAGGCATGCACCCGTGCGAACGCGTCGACCTGGACTTCATCGAGAACGCTCCGCATCGCTTTCGCAACAGCGTTGAGCTGGCCATCACGCCGGAACAACTGTTCGAGGTGCTCGCCGACGCCGAGTCCTGGCCGCGCTGGGCCAAGGTGATCACCAAGGTGACCTGGACCAGTCCCGAGCCTCGCGGCATCGGGACCACCCGGGTCGTCGAAATGCTCGGTGGCATCGTCGGTGACGAAGAGTTCATTGCCTGGGAACCGTTCACCCACATGGCGTTTCGCTTCAACGAATGCTCCACGAAAGCGGTCGCCGCGTTTGCCGAGGACTACCGGGTTGAGGTCATCCCGGGCGGCAGCAGGCTGACCTGGACCATGGCGCAGCGGCCGGCCCGCGGCGCCGGGTTGGGAATGGTGTTATTCGGCCCGGTGCTGAACTTTGCGTTGCGCCGGTTCCTGCGCAACCTGCGTACTTACACCGACACCCGGTTCGCCACTCAGCGACAGCGATAGGCTGAGTCTCTGCCAGACAGCCCGGTCAAAATCTGAGATTTTGGGGAGCGTGCGATGACCTTCAACGAGGGTATGCAGATCGACACCAGCACCGCGTCGTCGTCTGGCGGCGGGGGTGGTGGACGGCTCGCGATCGGCGGCGGCATCGGTGGACTGTTGGTCGTGGTGGTGGCCATGCTGCTCGGCGTCGATCCCGGTGGCATTCTCAGCCAGCAACCGGTCGACTCGAGCGAGGACGTGGCACCCGGTTTCGACCTGAGTCGGTGCAAGACCGGGGCCGACGCCAACAAGTACGTGCAGTGCCGGGTGATCGCCACCGGCAACTCCATCGACGCTGTCTGGAAACAGCTGATGCCCGACCGCTACACCCGCCCGAAGGTGCGACTTTTCAGCGGCCAGGTGAGCACCGGCTGCGGGCCGGCCAGCAGTGACGTCGGACCTTTCTATTGCCCGGTGGACAAGACGGCGTACTTCGATACCGATTTCTTCCAGGTGCTGGTGACCCGATTCGGTTCCAGCGGCGGCCCTTTCGCCGAAGAGTATGTGGTGGCTCATGAATACGGCCACCACGTGCAGAACCTGCTGGGGGTGCTGGGCCGGGCCCAGTCAGGGGCGCAGGGCGCCACCGGCAACGGCGTACGCACGGAGTTGCAGGCCGACTGCTACGCCGGGGTGTGGGCGCACTACGCGTCGACCGTCAAGCAGGAGAGCACCGGCGCGCCATTCCTGGAACCGTTGAGCGACAAAGACATTCAAGACGCCCTGTCGGCGGCTGCCTCGGTGGGTGACGATCGGATCCAGGAACAGGTGAATGGACGCACCAACCCCGAATCCTGGACGCACGGCTCGTCGGCGCAGCGGCAGAAGTGGTTCACGGCGGGATATCAGAGCGGCGATCCCAATAAGTGCGACACCTTCAAGACCAACGATCTCGGGTAGCACCCATGGCTGATCGTGCCTCGATCGAACTGACATTGATCGACGGTCCGCCTGCGTCCCCCTGGGGGTCGAAGGTGGGCGGACTCCCCTACCTGGTCTCAGCCGCGGACCACCCGCTCGATGAGTCCGGCAATCCGTTGGTATTCATCGCACAACTGAATTTCGCCGAACTGCCCGACCTGTTGGGTTTTCCGTCGGACGGGTTGTTGCAGTTCTTCATCAGCAGCACAGCGGAATTCGAGTGTGTGGTGCTCTACCACGCCGCGGTGGCAACCGACTGGGCCCGCCCGCCAGGTCAGCTCCCGGCGTGGCAGCCGGTGCCCAGCACCTCGCACGCGCCGCAGCAGGAGTTCACCCCACTCGAAGACCCCGATACGGAATTCGGACTGGTCGGCAAGCTGGTGAGCCAACCACATCCCGCTTACGAGGAAGACGACGAGGACCTCGGCGGGCATCGAATCGGCGGCTACCCCTACGGAAATGCGGACCCGGAGATTCCCGACGGACATGTCCTGCTTTTTCAGCTGGACTCCGACGCGCACGACGATGAATGGCGAATCATGTGGGGCGATCTGGGTACCGGGCGGTTCACCATTTCGACCGATGATCTGGTCCAGCGTGACTTCTCCGCGGTCCAATACGACTGGGACTGCGCCTGAGCACAGGCTTGACCGGACCTCAAAGTCGCCGTCGCACCCGAAGATCTTCGGCTGCAACCGATTCCGCCACTGAACCGCTTCGAAGAGGTTGTCGTGATCCCCGCCTCAGGCGCCGTTGAGCAGGCTTTGCAACTCGGTGCGCCTTGCCTCGTCGAGAGGCAGCAGCGGCGTCCGCGGATCGCCGACCGGAACACCAAGCAGATCCAAACCGGCCTTCACCGTCGTCGGCAACCCGCCGGCGACGATGAATTGCAACAGCGGCTTGAGATCGTCGTAGCGAATTTGCGCCTTTTCCAGATCACCTGCGCGTACCGCGTCGTACAGGTCAATGCACGCTTGAGGCCGCAGATTCGTTGCAGCGGTGCACCATCCGGATGCACCTACTTTGAGTGCGTCGAGCACCAGTGGGTTGCTGCCGTTGTAGAACGGCAACTGGCCGTCGCTGAGTGAAGCGATGCGTTGCATCCGAGACAGGTCGCCGGTGGACTCCTTCACCATGGTGAGGTTCTCCACATTGTCGAACATGGCGATCAGCAACTCAGGACTCATGTCCACACCACTGGTTGCCGGGTTGTTGTAGGCCATGATGGGAATTCCGATGGACTCCCCGATGCTGCGGTAATGCTGCGCGATCTCGCGGTCGGTGAGCTTCCAATACGAGACCGGCAGGACCATCACGGCGTCGGCACCGGCCTGCTGCGCATACTGGGCGCGCCGGACGGTTCTGGCAGTGGTCAGATCGGATGCGCCCACGACGACCGGGACTCGGCCGGCGACGGCGGCAATCGTGGCGTCGACCACGGTGTCGAATTCCGACTCATCGAGATAGGCCAGCTCACCGGTACTGCCGAGCGGGGCGATCGCGTGCACTCCGGACGACACGAGGCGGTCGACGAGTCCCGTCAACCGCTGGGTGTCGACGCCGGACAGGTCAGCGGTGAACGGCGTGATCGGATAGGCGATGATGCCGTGAATTTCGGGACGGGACACGGTTCCTCTAATCGTTTGTCGGACAGCGAATTAGGAAGTCAGGGCGTCAGGGTGGCGCACCAGCGCACGGCGCGCGTAGTACGCGAAGTTCGCCCGGCTGCGTGCCGGTGTCAACGTCCAGTCGTGCGCCTCCCGCGCCAGTTCAGCGGGAAGCTCCTTGATGGTGCCTGCCGCCATGGCGGCCAACTGCAATTTGGCGGCCCGTTCGATGAGGACGGCCAGCGAGCAAGCCTCCTCGACACTCGCTCCGGCCACCAGCTGGCCGTGATGCGCCAGCAAGGCGGCCTTCTTGTCACCCAACGCGGCGGTGATGATCTTCCCCTCGTCGTTGCCGACCGGCACGCCCGGCCAGTCGGCCAGGAAGGCGCAATCGTCGTAGAGCGGCGTGGTGTCCATGTGGGACACCAACAACGGGACCTCCAGCATCGACAGGGCTGCCACATGGAAGGGGTGGGTGTGCACGATGCATTGGACATCCGGCCGCGCGCGATAGATCCAACTGTGAAAGCGATTGGCTGGGTTGGCCATGCCCGAGCCCTCAAGGACGTTGAGATCCTCGTCCACGACCAGCAGATTCGTGTCGGTGATCTCGTCGAAGCCCAGGCCGAGTCGCTGGGTGTAGTAGGTGCCAGGCGCCTCGGCGCGGGCGGTGATCTGCCCGGCCAGCCCGGAATCGTGACCTGCGTCGAACAGGGCGCGGCAGGTGAGCGCGACCTTCTGTCGCGCCGTCAGCTCCGAGCGCTCCTCTTGCGCCTCGAGCCGTTCCTGCGAGCGGCGCATCAGTTCGGATTTCGAATCGGTAAAAGTGGTTGCCATCAACGGCTCCCTTGGTCGCAAGTGTGTGACACTTAGATCGTGCTAGATAGCACTATAGGACACTTTGTGTCATACATGGAAGGAGGCCCTGCCGATGACCGCCCTGCTTCGCGCCGTTCGTAGGGAACGTGGCCTCACCCTCGAGCAACTGGCCGACCAGACCGGCCTGACCAAGAGCTACCTGTCCAAGATCGAACGCGGCCAGAGCACGCCGTCCATCGCGGTGGCCCTCAAGGTCGCACGCGCACTCGACGTAGATGTCGCGCGGTTGTTCTCCGACGACGCGACTGCGGAGATGATCACGATCGACCGCGCCCGGGACCGCGGTGCCCCGGCGGGTGGGCGCTACCACGCATTAGCCACCCCGTTACTGGGAAAATCCATGTCGCCGTTCGTCGTTCGGCCGATGCAGATCGCTTCCGACGACCCGCATCCCGAGCATCCCGGACAAGAATTCGTGTTCGTGCACGCGGGCGCGGTCGAACTGGAATACGGCGATCAGACCATCACGCTGGACGCGGGTGACAGTGCCTACTTCCACGCCACCGTCGACCATAAATTGCGGGCGATCAGTCCGCATCCGGCCGAGGTCGTCGTCGTCACCAACGCCGGCCCCTAGCGCATCACCTCAAGCCGGGCGGCAACGCGATCCACCGCTCCGACGGCGCGACGAGGCGGACCATGACCATCTTGAGCAACGACGGCGACATGGTCCGAGGAGAGTTTGCGCGCGAGCACAACGGCAGCAGCATGACCCGGGCGTTCGAGGCTCACCGGTCTGACCGAAACCGCTACGAGGGCCGCGTCGCGCAGGTCACGGTGGTAGTGGCGTTGTTGGTCACCACCACCTGGCCGTCCACGGCGATCTCGCAGTGGAGTTCGGCCACCGACCCAGAGCAGTCAGGCCACTTGCACGCGCCGACGGCGTTGACGTAAGCCCATTGATTCGGGTTGGTCAGTGTCGCGGTGTACACCAGCGGTTCACCGGCGGTGATAGTCGCCTGGACCGTGCTCAGAAACTGCGACGAATTGCTGTCGTAGGCCGCCTGGCTCGGCGGATCGGTGTTCATGTACCGAACGCTGCCGGTGAGATTGCCGGTGGCGCTGACCGTGTAGGTCACCTGATGCCCGGCCGGGTCCGCGTGTGAGATCGCGGGAGTGGCGACCACGCTGAAAGCTGCAATTGCTACCACCGACGCTGGCACTGTCGCTGCCGAAAAGACCGCGCTGACCAGTTTTCGCACGTTCGTCATATCGGAAACGCTACCGGATTCGTTACCCGCGGAACCTCTTCTGCCCACGTTCACCCGTGTCCGGTAAGAAGCACTCATGAGCGACGAACCGGAACCCGCGGGCGATCGGCCGCGGGCGGGGGTCAACCGCCGCACGCTGCTGACAGCCAGCACATTGGCCGGCGTTGTCGGCGCGGGTTTCGGAGTCGGCGGGACCGTGTTGCTGTGGTCGCATCCCCGCGGTCCGGACATCTGGTCCCAGCCCGACCGCAGCGGTACGCCGCCGGTCGCCGGCCTGCACCTGCAATTCGGCCGCAACGCCAGTACGGAAGTGACAGTCTCCTGGCACACCACCGACGCCGTCAGCAATCCGCGGGTCATGCTGGGCACACCCACGTCCGGCTTCGGCAGCACCGTCGCGGCCGAGACCCGCACGTACCGGGATGCGAAGTCCAACATCGAGGTTCGGGTCAACCACGCCCGCCTCACCGGATTGACCCCGGACACCGATTACGTCTACGCCGCGGTGCATGATGGGACCCACCCTGAGCTGGGAACCGTCCGAACCGCACCTTCGGGGCGAAAGCCGTTACGTTTCACGAGTTTTGGTGATCAGTCCACGCCGAGAATGAACAAGCTGACCGACGGCAAGTACGTCAGCGACAACATCGGATCGTTCGCGGCGGGTGACACCACTGCGGCAATCGAACGCCAGGCCCCGCTGTTCAACCTGGTCAACGGCGACCTCTGCTACGCGAACCTGGCGGACGACCGGATCCGCACCTGGTCGGACTGGTTCGCCAACAACAGTCGCTCGGCGCGCTACCGGCCGTGGATGCCGGCCGCGGGCAATCACGAGAACGAATTGGGCAATGGGCCAATCGGTTACGGCGCCTTCCAGACTTACTTCGCGGTACCCGACTCCGGCGCCAGTGCCGATCTGCGGGGGCTGTGGTATTCGTTCACCGCCGGTTCGGTGCGGGTGATCAGCTTGAACAATGATGACGTGGCCTACCAGGACGCCGGCAACTCCTATGTGCACGGATACTCCGGGGGTGAGCAAAAGCGTTGGCTGACAGCTGAACTCGTGGCGGCGCGGCAGGATCCGGGCATTGACTGGCTGGTGGTCTGCATGCACCAGACGGCGATCTCGACCGCCAAGGCCAACGGCGCCGACCTCGGCATCCGCCAGGAATGGCTGCCGCTCTTCGATCAGTACAAAGTCGATCTCGTGTTATGCGGGCACGAACACCATTACGAGCGTTCACATCCACTGCGCGGCGCGCTCGGCACCGACACCAGGACGCCGATTCCCGTCGACACCCGCCGGGACGTGATCGATGTGACCCGGGGAACGGTGCATCTCGTCATCGGCGGAGGCGGCACGTCCAAGCCGACGAATGGGTTGTTCTTTCCCGAGCTTCAATGCCGTGTGATCACTGGTGTCGGGGAGTTCGATCCCGCGCTCGGATACAAGCGCCCGATCTATGTGATGGAAGACGCGCAGTGGTCGGCATATCGCGACCGCGACAATCCTTATGGCTTCGTGGCTTTCGATGTCGACCCTGGCGTGCCGGGAGGCAATACGCATATCAAGGCGACGTACTACGTGGTGAACGGGCCGTACGGTGCCGTAAGCCCATTGGACGGCTTCACGTTGACCAAGCCGCGCGGCGACTCGCTCTAGAAGAGGGTTTGTTGCGCCGGTTCGGGCTGCCGCGCCGCCTGGACCATCGGCGGAAAGGAGCGTTGGTCGCCGCCCAGCCGATACTTCGCAATCAGGGGGCGGGCACGGTCACTCAGCATGTCGCGGTAACTCTGCGGCAGGTAGGCGCCGCGACGGTAGAGATCGCGGTACCGGGCGACCAATTCCGGATGGGCCCGGGCCAACCAGGACATGAACCACCCGCGCGTAGATCCGCGTAGATGCAGACCGAAAACCGTCACGCTGGTCGCGTCGCTGGCGGCAATCTGTTTGAGCAAGCTGTCGAGGTGCTCGACGGAATCGGTGAGGTACGGCAGCACCGGCGCGACCATCACGTGGCAACCGAGGTTGGCGTCGCGGATTGCGCTGATGAGCGCCAGGCGTGCCTGCGGCGTCGGCGTGCCCGGTTCGACGTCTCGGTGCAACTCGGGATCGCCGATCGCCAGCGAAACCGCTACCGATAGCGGAACCTGTTGCGCCGCTTCGGCGATCAGCGGTAGGTCCCTGCGCAGCAGGGTTCCCTTGGTCAGGATCGACATCGGCGTTCCCGAGGCGGCGAGGGCTCCGATGATCCCGGGCATCAGCGCATAGCGCCCTTCGGCGCGCTGGTAGGGGTCGGTGTTGGTGCCCAGTGCGACGGTCTCGCGCCGCCAAGACGGTCGACGCAGTTCGCGGCGCAGCACCTCGGCAACGTTGGTCTTCACCACCACCTGGGTGTCGAAGTCGGCTCCGGAGTCGAAGTCCAGATACTCGTGGGTGGGCCGGGCGAAGCAGTAGCGGCAGGCATGCGAGCAGCCGCGGTACCCGTTGACCGTGTACTTGAAGGGCAGCGCGGAGGCGTTGGGCACCTTGTTCAGCGCCGACTTGCACAGCACCTCGTGAAATGTCATGCCCTCGAAGTGCGGCACCCGCACGCTGCGGACAAGGCCGATGCGTTGCAGCCCGGGCAGCGCCCCGTCGTCGATCGGAGCACCATTGACCGCCACCGCCTGACCTGCCCAGCGCATGGATTCTATTCGAACGATAGTTCGAGTGCGCGTCAAGTGATCGGCCGTTCGCCCGGACCGTGATCGCCCGCTAGGGACATTGCTGACGCTGGCGACAATTAAGCTCGACGCCAATCGTTCGGCGAGCTTTCTCACACTATGAGAAATGCCTATACGCTGTGCATTTGTCGGGATCAAGGGGCGGGGGGCCGACTATGTCGTACTTGGTGGCGGTACCGGAGATGTTTGCTTGGGCGGCCGGGGATCTGGAACGCATCGGCTCGGCGCTGATCGCAGCCAACGGCGCGGCACTGGCCCCAACGACCGGCTTGCTGGCCGCGGGCGCAGACGAGATCTCGGCGGCAGTCGCGTTGATGTTCTCCGGGCACGGGCAGGCCTACCAGGCGATCAGCGCCCAGGCCGACGGCTTTCATCAGCAGTTCCTGCAAGCGTTGAGCGCCGGCGGGAGCGCGTATGCATCCGCCGAGGCGGCTACCGCGGCACCGCTGGAGCAAGAGCTGTTGGCGGTAATCAACGCTCCCACCGAGTTGTTGTTGGGGCGTCCGTTGATCGGCAACGGCGCCAACGGGATCGCGCCCGGGCAGGCCGGCGGCGCGGGCGGACTGTTGTTCGGCGACGGCGGCAACGGCGCGCCCGGGACGAACGCCGGGGTGGCCGGCGGCGCGGGCGGCGCCGCGGGATTGATCGGATCCGGCGGGTCGGGCGGCGTCGGCGGGTTGGGCGCGGCCGGCGGTGCCGGTGGTCACGGGGGGTGGCTCTTCGGCAACGGCGGCGCCGGCGGTGTCGGCGGGACCGGCTCGCCAGGCACGGTAGCCACTAACGGGGGCAACGCCGGCGCAGGCGGAGTCGGTGGTGCGGCGGGGCTCTTGGGCGGCGGCGGGGTCGGCGGGCAAGGCGGCACCGGCGGCGGTCCTGGCACCGCTGCGGGCAGCGCCGCCGGCAGCGGCGGTCATGGCGGCGGCGGCGGGGCCGGCGGATTGCTATTTGGCGACGCGGGGGGCGGCGGACAAGGCGGCGCCGGCGGAAGCGGACTCGGCGGGGCCCAGGGCGGCGGCGGTGGCGCGGGCGGAAGCGGTGGCGCTGCCGGATTGATCGGGGCAGGCGGCGCGGCCGGAACCGGGGGCGCCGGCGGATGGGGGTTCGACCTGTCGGGCGAGGGCGGCACCGGCGGCAACGGCGGGACCGCTGGGTGGCTATTGGGCAACGGCGGGGCCGGCGGTGCGGGTGGAACCGGCGGAGACGGGATAGTTAACGCCACGCTCCTGGGTCGAGTCGGTGGCGGTGGCGGTGCGGGCGGCCTGGGTGGCGGCGCTGGGATATTCGGCGCTGGTGGAGCGGGCGGGACAGGCGGCGCCGGCGGCAGTTCCGGACACGTCGGCAACGCCACCGCAGTTGCCGGCGATGGCGGAACTGGTGGTAACGGTGGCGGCGGCGGGTGGCTGTTCGGGAACGCGGGCGTCGGCGGACAAGGTGGGGCCGGCGGCAACGGGTTCAAGGACTACAGCGGGGGCAGCAGTTTCGGCAACTACGGCGGCAGCGGTGGCGCTGGCGGGACCGGTGGTTCCGCGGGTCTGTTCGGCGTTGGTGCGGGCGGTGGGGCCGGCGGAGTTGGCGGAGTCGCCGGGAATGTGGCCGCCGGCAGCGGTGGCGGGGGCGGAACCGGGGGTGCCGGCGGACAGCTGTTGGGCGGCGGCGGCGGAGGCGGACAAGGCGGCGCCGGCGGGACTGGGAATCACCTGCCCTTAGCCGGCGAAGGCGGCGCCGGCGGAACCGGCGGTTCCGGTGGTATCGGCGGCGGGTTCTACGGCAACGGCGGCGCCGGCGGGGCGGGCGGCGCCGGCGGCACTGCCGGCCTCACCGGCAACGGCGGCGGCAACGGCGGCAACGGTGGCCCGGGCGGCGCCGCCCAGCTGATCGGCGCCGGCGGAGTCGGCGGTGGGGGCGGGGCCGGGGCTCCCGGCGATGGAATTGGGAGCGACGGGGTCAACGGGAGCGTGGGTATCGGCGGCGCGGGCGGGCAGCTGCTCAGCACGCCCTAGGTCACAGCCGCGAAAGCACCTCAGCGACAACCGAATCGATCAGCACCGACACCTGCTCCCCCGATCCGAGGTCTTTCACCCCGATGGTGCCGGCCTCAATATCGCGGTCGCCGGCCACCAACGCAATCCGGGCACCGGAACGGTCGGCCGCGCGCATCGCGCCCTTGAGTCCACGGTCACCGTAAGCAAGGTCGACGCGAATACCGTTGGTCCGCAACGCACCACCGAGCACCGCCAGTTGCAGTTTGGCCGCATCGCTCAACGGCACCCCGAACACGTCGCATCGGGTCGTCTCCCCCACGCTCTTGCCCTCAGCCCGCAGGGCAAGCAGCGTACGGTCCACTCCGAGTCCAAATCCGATGCCGGACAGGTCTTGTCCGCCGAGTTGGCTCATCAGGCCGTCATAACGGCCGCCGCCCCCGATACCCGACTGCGCGCCAAGCCCGTCGTGCACGAACTCAAAGGTGGTCTTGGTGTAGTAATCCAGCCCGCGCACCATGCGCGGATTGATGACATACGGAACGCCGAGCGCATCGAGGTGCGACAGCACGGTGTCGAAATGCTGCTTGGCGCCATCGGAAAGATGATCGAGCAGCACCGGCGCCTCAGCTGTCAGTGCCTTGACCTCGGGGCGCTTGTCGTCCAGGACGCGGAGCGGATTGATGGCCGCTCGCCGTTGGGTGTCCTCATCGAGCGGAAGGCCAAACAGGAACTCCTGCAACAGTTCCCGATACTGCGGCCGGCAGGTGTCGTCACCTAGTGAGGTGATTTCCAACCGGAACCCGTCCAGGCCCAACGACCGGAATCCGGCGTCCGCGACCGCGATTACCTCGGCATCCAACGCTGGGTCGTCGACGCCGATCGCCTCGACGCCCACCTGCTGCAACTGGCGGTATCGGCCGGCCTGCGGACGCTCGTACCGGAAGAACGGGCCGGCGTAGCAAAGCTTCACCGGCAGTGCGCCACGGTCCAGGTTGTGCTCGATCACCGCGCGCACCACTCCGGCGGTGCCCTCGGGCCTCAGCGTCACCGAGCGGTCCCCGCGGTCGGCGAAGGTGTACATCTCCTTGGACACCACGTCGGTGGACTCGCCGACGCCGCGCGCGAACAGCGCGGTGTCCTCGAAGATCGGCAGCTCGATATGGCCGTACCCGGCCCGGCGGGCGGCGGTCAGCAGCCCGTCACGCACCGCCACGAACGCAGCCGAGTCCGGCGGGATGTAGTCCGGAACGCCTTTGGGCGCAGAGAATTCCGTCACCGGCTCAGGCCTTCGAGGAACGGATTGGCCCGACGCTCGGCGCCGATGGTGGTGGAGTTGCCATGTCCGGGTAGTACCACGGTCCGGTCGTCGAGCACCAACAATTTATCCACGATCGACCGCAGCAGATCCCGGCCGCTGCCGCCGAAGAGGTCGGTGCGACCGATCGCGCGCTCGAACAGGGTGTCACCGGTGAATACCGCGTCCCGGTCGTCTTTGGTCACGTCCAAGACCCGGAAGCACACCGATCCGCGGGTATGTCCGGGGGTGTAATCGACGTTGACGGAGATGCCGCCGAGATCGAGTTTGTCGCCGTCGCGGTCCAGTTCGACGACCTGCTTGGGCTCGCTGAAGAACGCGCCGGCAAACAGTTGGGCGACGCGCGGCCCCAGTCCGTGGATCGGGTCTTTCAGCATGAATCGATCCTCGGGATGAATGTAGGTAGGGCAGCCGAAGGTGTCGGAGACCTTCTGCGCAGACCACATGTGGTCGATGTGGCCGTGCGTTATCAACACCGCGGCCGGGGTCAGTCGGTTCTTGTCCAGGATGCTGCGCAACTGACCCATAGCTCGCTGGCCTGGGTCGACGATGATGGCGTCGGTGCCTGGCCGTTCAGCCAGCACATAACAGTTGCACTGCAGCAACCCGGCGGGAAATCCGGTGATGAACACCGCCCCAGTTTCCCATCCCCGAGTGTCTGGGACACAAATGCGGTGGAGCCGCCGCGAAACTCAGCGCCTAAGATAGCGGCCGTGCCGACCAATAAGCAGCGCCGTGAGACCGCAAAGCGCAAGCTCGAGCGTCAGCTGGAGCGCCGCGCCAAGCAAGCCAAGACACGCCGCCTGGCGCTCATCGCAGGCGGCGTGATCGCCGCGGTGGCGGTCGTCGCCGCTGTGGTCGTCGTCGTGACGAAGGACGACCACAAGGCGAGTTCGACGGCGTCGTCCACGACGAGCAGCGCCGCATCCAGCTCCGCCCCGGGGAGTCTGCCGCCGGTGCAACTCGCGAACGCAGTGCCGATGCCGCCGTTCAAGGCGCCGGCCGGACTGGGCTCCAACTGTCAGTACCCGGCTGCGCCCGACAAGGCCGTCAAGCCCGTCAAGCCGCCGCGCACCGGCAAGGTGCCGACCGACCCGGCCACGGTGAGCGCCAGCATGGCGACCAGCCAGGGCAATCTGGGCCTGATGCTGGCCAACAACCAAGCACCCTGCACGGTGAACAGTTTCGCCAGCCTGACCAACCAGGGCTTCTTTAAGGACACCAAGTGCCACCGGCTGACCACGTCACCGTCGCTGTCGGTGCTGCAGTGTGGCGACCCCAAGGGTGACGGCACCGGCGGCCCGGGTTATCAATTCGCCAACGAGTATCCGACCAACCAGTACCCGGCCAACGACCCCAAGCTGCAGCAACCGGTCATCTATCCGCGCGGCACCATGGCCATGGCCAACGCCGGACCCAACACCAACAGCAGCCAATTCTTCCTGGTCTACCGCGACTCGGCACTGCCACCGGAGTACACCGTGTTCGGCACCATCCAGCCCGACGGACTGGCCACCCTGGACAAGATCGCCGCGGGCGGGGTAGCCGGCGGTGGTGAAGACGGACCTCCTGCGCTCGATGTGACCATCACGTCGTTGCTGCTCGACTAACCTGAGCGCCTTGGGGATCAGCTGGAAATCGTGAAGGGCTGACCCGGGAGGAGAGGGCGTGGCCGAAACCTCATTTGGTCGATACCAGCTGCAAGGGTTGCTCGGCCGCGGCGGCATGGGACAGGTGTTCCGCGCCTACGACACCGCGACTGACCGGGTGGTGGCGATCAAGCTGCTCCCGTCGCATCTGGCGGAAGACCGCGAGTTCGAGCACCGATTTCGCCGTGAGGCCCGCACCGCGGCCAGCCTGAACGATCCGCACATCGTGCCCATCCACAGTTTCGGCGAGATCGACGGCCGCCTCTACGTCGACATGCGGTTGATCGAGGGCCGCGACCTGGCACGACACATCGCCGAAAAGGGCGGCAGGCTGAGCCCTTCCAGAACAGTCAAGATCATCGAACAGGTCGCGGCCGCGCTGGACACCGCACATCACGCGGGGCTGGTGCACCGTGACGTCAAACCGTCCAACATCCTGATCGCCCACACCAGAGACTTTGTGTATCTCATCGACTTCGGGATCGCACGCGCCACCACTGACACAGCGCTTACCAACACCGGCCACACGATGGGCACCCTGGCATATCTCGCGCCCGAACGATTCAGAGGCAAAACCGATCAACGCGCCGACGTGTATTCGCTGGCATGCGTGCTCTACGAGTGCCTGACCGGGGCCAGACCCTTCCTCGGTGAAAGTTACGAAGAACAGATCAAGGGTCACCTCTACTCTCCCCCGCCGCGGCCGACAGCCATCGCGCACGACGTACCGCCGGCCATGGACGCAGTGGTGGCTCGCGGGATGTCCAAAGATCCCGAAACCCGTTACCAGACAGTGGGCGAACTCGCCGACGCTGCCCGCGCGGCGTTGGCCGGGATCGCCGCGGCCGCGCCTCCACAGCCGCAATTTGGCGAGATACCGACTCAGCGACCTCCGCTGCAGCCGGACTATCCCGCCTATCAGCCCCCGGCCCCGCCCCAGCGCAAGGCGGGCAGTCGTACCGCGTTGATCGCGACGGTCGCAGGTTCTGGATTGCTGCTCATCCTCGTTGCGGCGGTGGTCGCGCTGTTCGCCAACGACGACAACTCGTCGAATACACCGACTTCGCCGCGAACTACCAGCACGATCAGTCGCAGTCCGGCGCCGGAGACCAGCGACAAAGGCGAGCAGACCGGCACGGGTGAAGCAACCGCAACCGACACGTCGTCCGACACGGCGACGGAGACGACGGGTTCGCCCTAGTTTCGTCGGCAAGGGCGGTTCAGGCGCCGTCTCAGCTGCCTTCGGCGCCTAGCCCAATCATCCCGGGCGGGAAGGGCGGCCGGATCGTCCAGTTCGGACTCAGGCCCGAAATCACCCTAAGCCGCGGACGTCACCCGGTACACGTCGTAGACGCCCTCTACGTTGCGGACCACGTTGAGCAGGTGCCCCAGATGCTTGGGGTCACCCATCTCGAAGGTGAATCGGCTGATCGCCACCCGGTCCCCCGAGGTGGTGACCGACGCGGACAAGATGTTGACCTTCTCGTCGGCCAGCACGCGGGTCACGTCGGACAGCAACCGGTGCCGGTCCAGCGCCTCTACCTGGATCGCGACGAGGAATACCGACGACGCCGACGGCGCCCACAGCACCTCGATGATGCGTTCGGCCTGCTCCTGGAGGGACGCGGCGTTGGTGCAGTCGGTGCGGTGCACGCTGACCCCTCCCCCGCGGGTGACGAACCCCATGATCTGGTCGCCGGGCACCGGAGTGCAGCACTTGGCCAACTTAGTCAGCACACCCGGAGCACCGGGGACCGAAACCCCGACATCCTCGGTGCTGCGCGGCCGTCGCGGCATAGTCGCCGGCGTGGACCGCTCGGCCAGGTCCTCCTCGGCCTGGTCGATACCGCCGAGTTCGGCCAGCAACCGCTGCACGACATGGCGCGCCGAAACGTGCCCTTCGCCGATCGCGGTGTACATCGCGGACACATCGGTGTAGTGCAGCTCACGGGCGACCGCGGCCATTGATTCGCCATTCATCAAGCGCTGCAACGGAAGTCCGCCACGACGCACTTCCCGCGCCATAGCGTCCTTGCCGGTCTCCAGCGCTTCTTCACGCCGTTCCTTGGCGAACCACTGTCGGATCTTCGTTCTGGCCCGCGGCGACACGACGAACTGCTGCCAGTCCCGCGACGGCCCAGCATTGACCGCTTTGGACGTGAAAACCTCGACGACTTCGCCGTTTTCGAGCTTGCGTTCCAGAGCGACCAGTCGTCCGTTCACCCGCGCGCCGATGCAGCGGTGGCCCACCTCGGTGTGCACCGCGTAGGCGAAGTCCACCGGCGTCGACCCACTAGGCAGGGTGATTACATCACCCTTCGGGGTGAATACGAAAAGTTCTTGCACCGCAAGGTCGTAACGCAACGACTCCAGGAACTCGCCGGGGTCGGCGGCCTCCCGCTGCCAGTCGAGCAGTTGACGCATCCAGGCCATGTCGTCGATCTCGGCGGCAGCATTCTGATGCGGAACTCCGTTGCGGCCCTTGGATTCTTTGTAACGCCAGTGCGCGGCGATGCCGAATTCGGCGGTGCGGTGCATTTCGCTGGTGCGGATCTGCACCTCCAGCGGCTTGCCTTCCGGTCCGACGACGGTGGTGTGCAACGACTGGTAGACACCGTATCGGGGCTGGGCGATGTAGTCCTTGAACCGTCCCGCCATCGGCTGCCACAGCGAATGCACAACGCCCACTGCGGCATAACAGTCGCGGATCTCGTCGCACAGGATGCGGATGCCGACCAGGTCGTGGATGTCGTCGAAGTCGCGGCCCTTGACGATCATCTTCTGATAGATCGACCAGTAGTGCTTGGGGCGACCCTCGACCGTCGCCTTGATCTTCGACGCATTGAGCGTGGCGGTGATCTCCGCACGGACCTTGGCCAGGTAGGTGTCCCGGGACGGCGCGCGGCCGGCGACCAGCCGGACAATCTCCTCGTACTTCTTGGGATGGAGAATGGCGAACGAGAGGTCTTCCAGCTCCCACTTGACGCTGGCCATACCGAGCCGGTGCGCCAGCGGCGAAATGACTTCCAGCGTCTCGCGAGCCTTGCGCGCCTGCTTCTCCGGCGGCAGGAACCGCATGGTGCGCATGTTGTGCAGTCGGTCGGCCACCTTGATCACCAGCACCCGCGGGTCGCGCGCCATCGCGGTGATCATCTTGCGGATGGTCTCGCCTTCGGCGGCGCTGCCCAGCACCACGCGATCCAGCTTGGTCACGCCGTCGACGAGATGGCCCACCTCATCGCCGAATTCCTCGGACAGCGCCACGAGCGTGTAACCCGTGTCTTCGACGGTGTCGTGCAGCAGCGCAGCCACCAAAGTGGTGGTGTCCATGCCCAACTCGGCCAGGATGTTGGCGACGGCCAACGGGTGGGTGATGTAAGGGTCTCCCGAGTGGCGCAGCTGGGTGGCGTGCCGTTTTTCGGCCACATCGTAGGCGCGCTGCAGGAGCGTCAGGTCCGCCTTCGGATAGACCTCGCGATGTACCGCGACCAGCGGCTCGAGCACGGGATTGATGGCACCGCTGCGCGCGGTCATCCGGCGGGCCAGCCGCGCCCGGACCCGACGGGACGCGCTGCTGGTGGTCTTGAGTGGCTCTACCGGCTGCTCTGGCTGCGGCTCGGCGGGCGGCGCCAGCACTGACGGCGTCTCCGCAGGCGGCACAGCAGCTTGCAGCGTGCTCTGGTCGTCCGCCACGTTGGTCACCTCCGAACTAGAGGATATCTGGTCAGCCGACTGCGCCGAGGCTAGTCAGTGATCAAGCTGTGGATCCGCAACGGCGCGAGCGCCTCCCGACCACCCAACTCCGGGAGTTCCATCACCACCACCCCGGAGATGACCTGCGCGCCGCTGCGCACCAGCAGACGCTGAGCGGCCCCGATGCTGCCGCCAGTGGCCAACACGTCGTCGATGATCACCACCCGCAGCCCGGTCAGATCGATCCCGTCCGCGGGAATCTCGATGGTGGCCGGCCCGTACTCACGCTGGTAGTCCTCGCTGAGCACCGGCGGTGGTAGCTTGCCGCCCTTGCGGATCGCCAGCACCCCGGTGCGCAGCCGGGTGGCGACGGCTGCGGCGAGCAGAAAGCCGCGGGAGTCGATACCGGCCACCAGGTCTGCGCCGGCCGCGGCGTCGGCCAGCCCGTCGGTGACCGCGGCCATCGCGTCGCGGTCGGCGAATACCGGGGTGAGGTCCTTGAATTGCACCCCGGGTTCGGGGAAGTCCGCGACGTTGCGCGTCAGCGCCGCGATCATGTTGACGGTGCTCACCGGGCCGCCGACGTCACTGGACCAGAGCCCATCGGTCCATGTTCCAGCCCGCCCCCCAGCGGGTGGGGTTGCGGCTCACGGCATACATCTTCTTCGACATCAGCAACGTCCGCTGCTGCCGGTACAGCGGCAAGGTCGGCATGTCGCCCCACAGCACCGGCGCGCCCTCGGCGAGCATTCGTGCTCGCTCCGCGGGGTCGGCCGACACGGCCAAGGTGCCGATGATCCCGTCGACCTGGGCATTTACGTAGCCAGGGAGGTTGTTTCCGTTGCCACTGTGGAAGGCATAGGCGTCCATCGACGAGGAGCCGCTCGATCCGCTACCGCTGGCTCCGCCCGTGCTGGCCAGCAGCACATCGATCTTTCCGTCCCGAATCGCCTGCGGGCCCGAGGTATCCAGCGTCACGTTGGTGACGGTGATACCGGCCGGTGCGCACGAGGCGGCGATGGATCCGACGGTGGCCGCCAATCGCGCGTTAGGACCGCGGTAACCGATCCGCACGTTCAAGGTGGCGCCGCCCAGCGCGGCGCGGGCAGCGTTGGGATCCGCCTTGTTGAACTGGCCGGCCTCGGTGGCACCGTCGGCCGCGGACAGGGCGTCGTCGGCCGCCGGGGACAGCCGCGAGTTGGCTATCGGAACGCCGGCATCACGAGCGATCACGTCCCGCGGCGTGCACAGCGCGAAAGCGTGCCGGGCGGAGCCCGCACCCAGTGGCCCCTGCGGGGCAAAGATCAACTGTTCGATACCGGCTGACGGCGAGTCCGCTCGCTGGTAATTGTCCGGAGTTGCCAGCGCCCCCGACGACCCGGCCGCCACGTCGACCACATCGACGCTGCGGTTGTTCACCCGATCCTGGATGTCGCCGCCCTGCTGCCTGACCGTGACCCGTTTGGTGATCGGCTTAGCGCCCCACCACCGGTCGTTGGCGACGAGCACCACCGCGCCGCCGTCCAACACCCGTTCGATCTTGTACGGCCCCGAGGAAGGGAAGTGCTTGCGAATCTCATCGTCTTTGAGACCCGGCTTGAGGTCCCAGGTCGAATTCCACAGTTTGGCGATCTGTTCGATCACCGCACCCTTGTTGTTGAGCAGCGCCGTGGTCACGTCGGAGCCCAGCGTGTCGCTGATGACATGCGACGGCATCAGCGTGGTCGCGGTGAACAGCTGGGTGTAGTCGACCACGCCGCGGTCCGGGATGAAGGACACCCGGGCCTTCTTCTGGCCGGGCGTGCACTCGATGTTGGCAATGTCGACATATCCGGCCTGGGTGGCGGCGTCGAAGCCGCCGAAACGACCGGATTGCGCCGCCCAGGCCAGCACCAGGTCGTCGCAGGTGATCGGCTTGCCGTCGGAATAGACGGCGTTGTCGGCAACTTGGTAGTCGAGCACCAACGGTGAACCGCCCACCACGGAGATGGTGCCGAAATCGTGGTCGGCCACGACTTGTCCGTCGGGTCCGTGATAGCCGAACCCGGTCAGAGTGCGAGCGAACGCCTGCGCTCCGGCCGAGGCAGCACCGGTGACGGTGTTGGTGTTGTAGGTGGACAGCGCGCCGTCGACCACGTACTCGATCTGGCCCGCGGCGTTACTCGAGCACGCGGTCAAGGTGCTCGCCGCCAGCACTGCTGAAGCGCCAGCGACCGTCAAGAATCCCCGCCAGCGACGCCAGGTGGCCATCCGGCTACTTCTTACCGGCGTTCCGCTTGCCGGTCGGACGCCGCGTTCCGGTGGGGCGCACCGGCCGCGCACCCGGCGCCGGCTTGTTCATCACGACCTTCGCGCTGGGCGCCGCGGCAGTCTCCATAGCGGTTTCCGCGCTCGCCTCTTCGGTGGCGTCGGCATCCAAGGCATCCTCGGCGTCCTCGGCCGCCGCTTTGGCGGTCGCCTTCGCGGTGGCCTTCTCGCTGGAAGCCTTCTCACCGGCCGACGTGCCGCCTTTGCGCCGCCTGAGCACCCGGCGGGTGTGGGTCTTCACCAGTTCCGTTCGCTCCCGCAGGGTCACCAGCAGCGGGGTGGCGAAGAAGATCGAGGAATAGGTGCCGATGATGATGCCGATGAGTTGCACCAACGCCAGGTCCTTCAAGGTGCCGACACCCAGCAGCCATACCGCCACCACCATCAGCGCAACCACCGGCAAAACCGAGATCAGGCTGGTGTTGATCGACCGCATGAAGGTCTGATTGACGGCCAAGTTGGCCTGCTCGGCGAACGTCCGCCGGGTGGTGTGCTGGAAGCCGTGGGTGTTCTCCTCCACCTTGTCGAACACGATGACGGTGTCGTAGAGCGAGAACCCCAGAATTGTCAGCAACCCGATCACCGTCGCCGGTGTGACTTCGAAGCCCACCAGCGCATAGACCCCCGCGGTGACGGTCAGGTCGAAGATCATCGCGGCGATCGCGGACAGCGTCATGTAGCGCTCGTAGCGCACCGTGATGTAGATGGCGACCAACACCAGGAACACCACCAATGCCAGCACGGCCTTCTTGGTGATCTGATCGCCCCAGGTCTCGGATACTGCCGCGTCGCTGATGGCCTTCTTGCTGGCCTTGCCGTCGGGGCCTTTGGGGTGGAACGCGTCGAACAACGCGGTGCGCAGCTTTTCGGTCTGCTCGTTGGTCAAGGTCTCCGACCGGATCTGCACGGTGGCCGACGACCCCTTGCCGACGGTCACGACCGCCTCGGGCTCTTTGCCGATCGTCTTGTGGAACACCTCTTCCACCTGGGCGACCTGGGCGGTGCCGGTCTCACCCGCCGTCGGCATCGACACCGTGGTTCCGCCCTTGAAGTCAATGCCAAAGGTGAAACCGCGAATCAAGATCGCCAGGATCGCGATCGCCATGATGGCGCCGCTGACGCCGTACCAGAACTTGCGGCGCCCTACTACTTCGAACGCACCGGTACCGGTGTAGAGCCGCGACAGGAAACTGTGCTGCGACCCAACGGATTTCACGTCGTCATCGAGTACCTCGACGGCGGTCGTCTCCGTGACTTCACTCTTGCTGGTCTTGGGTTTGGACGCCATGGTTTATCCCCGTCCCGTCTTGGCGGTCCCCGATCGAGCGCCCGAGGAAGCTCGGCGTTCGCGCGCGACCTGTTGGACTGCTCCCAGGCCGTTGTAAGCCGGCTTGGCCAGCCTTGAAGACTTCGAGGCCAGGTACACCAGCGGCCAGGTCACCAGGAACACCACGACCAGGTCGAGGATGGTGGTGAGGCCCAAGGTGAAGGCGAATCCCTTCACCTGGCCGATGGCCAGGAAGTACAGCACCGCGGCGGCCAGGAAGGTGACGGCGTTGCCGGACACGATCGTCTTGCGAGCCCGCGCCCAACCACGCGGAACCGCCGACCGGAACGAACGGCCTTCGCGGATCTCGTCTTTGATGCGCTCGAAGAACACCACGAACGAGTCGGCGGTGGTGCCGATACCGATGATCAGACCCGCGATGCCCGCCAGGTCCAGGGTGTAGTTGATGTATCGGCCGAGCAGCACCAGGATCGCGAAAATCATTGCGCCGGAAGCTACCAGGGACAACGCCGTGAGCACGCCCAAGGCGCGGTAGTACAGCAGCGAATACAGCAGAACCAGGATCAGACCGATCCCGCCGGCGATCAGACCGGCCCGCAACGACGTCAAACCCAATGTCGCGGAAACGGTTTGGGCTTCAGACGATTCGAACGACAGCGGCAGCGAGCCATATTTCAAGACGTTCGCGAGCTGTTTGGCCGTGGCCGCACTGAACGGCGGGTCGCCACCGCTGATCTGCGTGCGCCCGCCTGGGATCGCCTCCCGGATCAACGGCGCGCTGACCACCTGGGAGTCCAGGGTGAAGGCCGTCTGGGTGCCGGTGTGAGCGGCGGTGTAATCCGCCCACACGTTGGCCGCCGGGCCCTTGAACTGCAGATCGACGACATAGCCGAGGCTGCGCTGGTCCATGCCGGACGTGGCGTCCTGGATCTGGTCGCCGCTGATAATCGACGGCGCCAACAGGTACGCGGTCTTGTGGTCGCTCGAGCAGGTCACCAGGGGCAGCTTCGGGTCGTCATTGCCCGCCAGGATGTCCTCTTTGTCGCAGCGGGTGGCCTCGAACTGCAGAGCGACCATCTGGATGTACTGGCTGGTGTTCTGCCGCCACTTCTTCTCTTGCGCGATGCGCTCGGCCAGATCCTTGCGTGGGTCCGGGGCTGCGGGCTCCTCGCCGGGGGGCGGCGCTTCGCCCGTCGGCGCGGGCGAACCGGGAGCCGGGCTCGGCGCCGGCGAACCAGGAGCCGGCGAACCGGGTGCCGGGCTGGGCGCAGGCGCAGGCGTGGGCGTCGGCGCCGGATCCTGCGGGTAGGGCCTCGGTTGGCCACGGGGTGTCGCCGGAGCAGGAGAGGGTTGACCAGGCGCGGGCAGACCACCGGGCGCGCCAGGAATCGCGGCCGGGGGGTTGGGCGCGGGTGCCGGGGCACCGGGCGCGGGTGCCGGAGCGCCGGGAGCGGGTTGGCCGCCGGGCGCTCCCGGAGCCGGTTGGCCGCCGGGACCACCATCCGCAGGCTGCTGACCAGGCTTGGGTTCCTCGGGAGCCTTCTGGGTGGGCATCGAGTTGATCACCGGGCGGATGTAGAGGCGGGCAGTCTGGCCCAGGTCGCGGGCCTCGTTGCCGTCACTGCCGGGCACCGTGATGACCAGGTTGTCGCCATCGACGACCACCTCGGAACCGGAGACGCCCAGGCCGTTGACCCGAGAACTGATGATTTGTTGGGCCTGCGCCAACGCATCCCGGCTCGGCCGCGAGCCGTCCGGGGTGCGTGCCGTCAGCGTCACACGCGTGCCGCCCTGCAAGTCGATGCCCAGCTTGGGGCTGGCCTTCTTATCGCCGGTGAGAAACACCAGCAGGTAGACGCCGACGAGCATGAGCAGGAACACCGACAGGTAGCGGGCAGGATGCACCGGCGCCGAAGACGATGCCACGTTCCTTGTATCTCCTTGAAATCGGTACTTACCCCTGGGGCGGAGCCTTGATCAGACCTTTTAAACCGCTGTAAAGACTACGTGCCGCGCGACGGCAGCCGTACGTCCGTCAGCCGCGCTCAGGATTCCTTGGTGAGCCGGGTCGAGCCCAACCCGGAGTCGTCGTGGTCGGCCGAGTCCTCTGCGAGCGTCTCGTCCAGGTCGCTGTCGTCGTCATCGTCATCGTCGTCCGGCAGGATGCGGTCGCGAATGGCCAGCTTCATCCAAGTGGTGATCACGCCGGGCGCGATCTCGAGATCGACGTTGTCGTCGTTGAACGAAACAACCGTCCCTTGCAGCCCCGACGTGGTGTGCACCCGGTCCCCCGGCCGCAGCGACTCGTGCAGGTCGATGGTGGATTGCATCGCCTTCCGCTGTTTACGCGACGCGAAGAACATGAACCCGCCCATGATGAGCAGGAACGGCAGGAACAGGACAAAACTCTCCATCAACACGCCTAACTTTCATATCGGTAGTGCTCGAAATTCCGCACGAAATCCGGGGACTATCCCGTCGCGCAAGCCGGTCTGGTCCGCACTCGCTCACCTCGTTAACGGTCCAGTCTGCCATTCCCGCAGGTCGCCACCTGACCGGCATCACGCGGCCGTCGGCCGTGGCCCGCCCAAGCCGCCGATCTTTGGACCATTGGCTAGGCTTTTGTTCGCGACGCGATCAGCGCGCCGCGGGAGGAGGAGTCCGTGGCCAGCCTCGAACAGAGCCGCCATCTGGTCACTGAAATCCCAGGACCCGCGTCGCTGGAACTCAACAAGCGCCGGACGGCCGCCGTGTCGCATGCGGTGGGCGTAACACTGCCGGTGTTCGTCGCTCGCGCCGGCGGCGGCATCGTCGAGGACGTCGACGGGAACCGGCTGATCGACCTGGGTTCGGGCATCGCGGTCACCACGATCGGCAACTCGTCGCCCCGGGTCATCGACGCGGTGCGCGAGCAGGTCGCCGAGTTCACCCACACCTGCTTCATGGTCACGCCCTACGAGGGATACGTGGCCGTTGCCGAGGAGCTGAACCGGATCACCCCGGGCGACGGCGAGAAGCGAACCGTGCTGTTCAACTCCGGCGCCGAGGCGGTGGAGAACGCGATCAAGGTCGCCCGCCACTACACCCACAAGACCGCGGTCATCGCGTTCGACCACGCCTATCACGGCCGCACCAACATGACGATGGCGCTGACCGCCAAATCCATGCCTTACAAGAGCGGATTCGGTCCGTTCGCACCGGAGATCTACCGGGCACCGCTGTCATACCCCTACCGGGACGGCCTGCTGGACAAGGAACTGGCCACCGACGGCGAGAAGGCCGCCGCCCGCACGATCAGCTTGATGGAGAAGCAGGTCGGCGCACAGAATTTGGCCGCCCTCATCATCGAGCCGATTCAGGGCGAGGGCGGCTTCATCGTGCCCGCCGAGGGCTTCCTGCCCACGCTGCTGACCTGGTGCCACGAGAACGACGTGGTGTTCATCGCCGACGAGGTGCAAACCGGCTTCGCCCGCACCGGGGCCATGTTCGCCTGCGAGCACGAAGGCATCGAACCCGACATCATCGTGACCGCCAAGGGCATCGCCGACGGGTTGCCGTTGTCGGCGATCACCGGCCGCGCAGAACTGATGGACGCCCCGCACACGGGCGGTCTGGGCGGCACCTTCGGCGGCAACCCGGTGGCCTGCGCCGCCGCGTTGGCCACCATTGCGACGATCGAGTCCGACGGACTGGTCGAGCGGGCCCGCGAGATCGAACGACTGGTGACCGAGCCGTTGTTGCGACTGCAAGCCGCCGACGACCGGATCGGCGACGTCCGTGGCCGCGGCGCCATGATCGCCATCGAGCTGGTCAAATCGGGCACCGCCGACCCCGACCCGGAGTTGACGCTGAAACTGGCCACCGCGGCGCACGCCGCCGGCGTCATCATCTTGACGTGCGGGATGTTCGGCAACATCATCCGGCTGCTGCCGCCGCTGACCATCAGCGATGAACTGCTGAGCGAGGGCGTCGAGGTGCTGGCCGGGCTACTGGCCGAGCTCTGACCCGTCGCCGAGAAATAACTCACCGACACCCGCGCCGGCGAGTCTTGTCTGTCGTTTCAGTGTCGCGGCGGGTCCGGCTGCTGGACGGCCCAAAAGTCGACCAGCGTTCGCGCCACTGCGTTCGCGTCGACCAACAGAGGCGACACCCGACCGCCCCCCGAGACCACCTCGGCACGCGCGTTGCGCATGGTCGCGCACGCGGCCTGCGCCTTCGCCGGTGGCCAGCCTTCGACGTCGTCGTGGGCGGCGAGCATCAAGGTCGGGGCCACGATCTGCTTGAGCTGCTCGTGCAGACTCGGCCGGTTCAACATCATCGAGCGCATGGCGTTATTCATGCCGCCCCGATCGGCCTGCCGCCAGGCGTCCATGACGTCGCCTGGGTCGTCCGGGCCCACAAGCGCTTTGGAAAGCGGATCGCAGATGAGCCGCACCGGACCGAACAGCCGATGCACTGCCACCAACGGCCAGCCCGTCGTCAGCCGAAATCGCAGGTCCGGCCCGTGCACCGGGGTACCGATGGTGGTCAGGGTGCGGATTCGCTGCGGTTGAGTCGCCGCCAGGATGATTCCAAGGTGTCCGCCCCACGCGTTGCCGACCCAGTCGACCGGCTCCGTGATGCCGAGACCGTCCAGTACGTCGGAGGCGGCCCGAGCGCATTGGTCGTAGCTGAAGGCCCGGTTGATCGGTTCACTTCTGCCGTGCGACGGCCCGTCGATCGCGACGACGGTCCGGTCCGGCACCAGTTCGTCGAGCGCTTCCATCAGCGGCTCCCAGGACCGGGAGTCGATGAACAAGCTGTGCCATAAGACCGTGACCGGTCCGATCCCCCGCCGCAGCACGTGCAAGCGACCCAGATCGGTGGGAACCAATTCACCCGTCATGCTGCCCATCACCTTGCTCCAATTACTTCGGAAGCCGAAACTTCGGTAACCGTAGTATCTTCGGGTCTCATGGCGTCGTCAAGCGATCTGCCGACAAATCGGCAAGCGGTCGGACAGCTGTTGGTGCGCTTGACCCGACAATTTCGCCAAGACCTGGCGGCGCCACACGTGGAGCAGGGCTATGGCGACATCCGCGACCCGCACCTGCAGATATTCGGCAACATCCGCACCGGCAGCATCCGGCTGACCGATCTCGCCGCGCGGGCGCAGCTCAGCCTCGCGGCGACCTCGGAACTGGTCAACGATCTACAGACGCTGGGCTACCTGACGCGACAACCCGACCCGCTGGACGGGCGCGCCAAGCTCATCGAGCTCACCGGCCGGGGCCGCTCCCTGCTCGCAGACGCGGGCCATCGGGTGGCGGACATCGAAACCCGCTGGTCGGAGCTGGTGGGCGAAGCGGATTTCGCCCACATGTGCGCGACCATGCAGCGACTGCTCGACGCGCTTGCGCCGGATGACTCGCGCGCGTAGCGCCTTGGTGGCGGAACTCACACCCAACTCCCAGCAGCCCTTCATTGAGGAATACCTTTAGTTTCGCTAACGTTTTAGCCATCAGCGCAATGTTGCGCCCATCAAAAACCCATTTATCACCCAAAGGAATCGTTATGTCGAATGCCTCTCTTGACGAGCGGCTCGAAAGCCGCATCAAGGACCTGGCCGCCAACGACCCACAGTTCGCCGCCGCCGCCCCCAGCCCGACGGTGGTCGCGGCTCTCGAGCAGCCTGGACTGCGCCTGCCGCAGATCATCCGGACCGTTCTCGAGGGCTACGCCGACCGTCCGGCCCTGGGACAACGCGCCGTGGAGTTCGTCAAAGATCAGAACGGACGCACCTCTGCCGAACTGCTCTCCCGCTACGAGACCGTCTCCTATGGCGAACTCGGCGACCGCGTCAGCGCGCTGACCCGGGCACTCACCGCCGACTCGTTGCGCGTCGGAGATCGAGTCAGCGTGCTGGGATTCAACAGCGTCGACTTCACCACCATCGACATCGCGCTTGCGTTCCTCGGCGCGGTGGGCGTTCCGCTACAGACCAGTGCGGCCGTCGCACAGTTGCAGCCGATCGTCGCCGAGACCGAGCCCAGTGTCGTCGCGGCGAGCGTCAACCAGCTGCCTGACGCCGTCGAGTTGATCTTGAGCTCCGACGCCGGCACGCCGGCCAAACTGCTGGTCTTCGACTACCACCCGGAGGTCGATGACGAGCGCGAGGCCGTCGACAGCGCCCGTGCGCGGTTGGCGGACACCTCCGTGGCGGTGGAGACGCTTGTCGACGCGATCGAACGCGGGAAATCGCTGCCGGAAGCCGCAGTCGCCGAACCCGGCGACGAGGAACCGCTGGCGCTGCTGATCTACACCTCCGGCAGCACCGGCGCGCCCAAGGGCGCAATGTACCTACAAAGCAACGTCGGCAAGATGTGGTGCCGGTCGAGCCGGAACTGGTTCGGTGAGAGCGCCGCGTCGATCACGCTCAACTTCATGCCGATGAGCCACGTCATGGGACGCGGCATCCTCTACGGCACGCTCGGCAACGGCGGCACCGCCTACTTCGCTGCTCGCAGCGACCTCTCCACCCTCCTCGAAGACCTGGAACTGGTGCGGCCCACCGAACTGAACTTTGTGCCGCGCATCTGGGAGACCCTCTACGGGGAGTTCCAGCGCCAGGTGGATCGCCGGTTACTCGAGGGCGGCGACCGCGCCGCCGTCGAGGCAGAAGTCATGGATGAGCAGCGCCAGTACCAACTCGGCGGGCGATACATCTTCGCCATGACCGGCTCGGCGCCGACCTCTCCGGAGCTCAAGACCTGGGTGGAAAACCTGCTGCAGATGCACCTGTTGGACGGCTACGGCTCCACCGAAGCCGGCATGGTCCTGTTCGACGGCGAGATCCAGCGTCCGCCGGTCATCGACTACAAGCTGGTCGACGTTCCGGACCTCGGGTACTTCGCCACCGACCGGCCGCACCCCCGCGGCGAGTTGCTGCTCAAGACCGAGAATCTGTTCCCCGGTTACTACAAGCGGCCAGAGGTCACCGCCGGCGTGTTCGACGACGACGGTTACTACCGGACCGGCGACGTCGTCGCCGAGGTCGGGCCCGACAAGCTGGTCTACGTCGACCGGCGCAACAACGTGCTGAAGCTGGCGCAGGGTGAGTTCGTCACCGTCGCCAAGCTGGAAGCGGCGTTCGGCAACAGCCCACTGGTCCAGCAGATCTACGTGTATGGCAACAGCGCCCACCCGTACCTGTTGGCCGTGGTGGTCCCGACCGAAGAAGCATTGGCCGGCAACGACATTGCGGCGCTCAAGCCGCTGATCGCCGATTCGCTGAAGACCGTCGCGAAAGAGGTCGGACTGCAGTCCTACGAGGTGCCGCGCGACTTCATCATCGAGACAGCGCCTTTCACGCTGGAGAACGGTTTACTGACCGGCATCCGCAAGCTCGCATGGCCAAAGTTGAAGCAGCACTACGGCGAACAACTCGAACAGCTCTACGCAGACCTGTCCTCCGGCCAGGCCAACGAGCTGAGCGAGTTGCGCCGCGCCGGAGCCGATGCACCGGTGCTGCAAACGGTCAGCCGGGCCGCGGCTGCCCTGCTGAGCGCGTCGGCCAGCGAACTGTCCCCCGATGCCCACTTCACCGACTTGGGCGGAGACTCGTTGTCCGCGTTGACCTTCGGCAATCTGTTGACGGAGATCTTCGACATCGATGTGCCGGTGGGCGTCATCGTCAGCCCGGCCAATGACCTGGCCGCCATCGCGGACTACATCGAGGCGGAGCGTAAGGGCACCAAGCGCCCGACTTTCGCGGCCGTGCATGGGCGGGATGCTGTCGAGGTGCGTGCCTCAGAGCTCACTCTGGACAAGTTCATCGATGCCGAGACGCTGGCCGCCGCGCCGGACCTGCCCGCCGCCGGCGCGGAGATTCGCACGGTCCTGCTGACCGGCGCGACCGGCTTCCTGGGCCGCTACCTGGCTCTGGAATGGCTGGAGCGGATGGACATGGTCGACGGCAAGGTGATCGCCCTGGTGCGAGCCAAGAGTGACGAGGATGCTCGTGCCCGGCTCGACAAGACCTTCGACAGCGGAGACCCGGAACTGCTGGCGCACTACCAGCAGTTGGCCGCCGACCACCTCGAGGTCATCGCCGGCGACAAAGGCGAGGCCAACCTGGGCCTTGATCAGCAAACCTGGCAGCGGCTGGCCGACACCGTCGACCTGATCGTGGACCCTGCGGCGCTGGTCAATCACGTGCTGCCGTACAGCGAGCTGTTCGGCCCGAATGCGCTGGGCACCGCCGAGCTGATTCGGATCGCGCTGACCACGAAAGTGAAGCCGTACACCTACGTGTCGACGATCGGCGTGGGCGACCAGATCGAGCCCGGCAAGTTCGTCGAGGACGCCGATGTTCGCGAGATCAGCGCCGTCCGCAAGGTCCACGACGGCTACGCCAACGGCTACGGCAACAGCAAGTGGGCGGGCGAGGTGCTGCTGCGCGAGGCGCACGACCTGTGCGGGCTGCCGGTCGCGGTGTTCCGCTGCGACATGATCCTGGCCGACACCACCTACGCGGGCCAGCTCAACCTGCCCGACATGTTCACCAGGATGATGCTCAGCCTGGTCGCCACCGGCATTGCGCCCGGATCGTTCTACGAACTGGACGCCGACGGCAACCGGCAACGGTCGCACTACGACGGCCTGCCGGTCGAGTTCATTGCGGATGCCATCTCGACCCTGGGCGCCCAGAACCTGGAAGCAGGGGCTGGATTCCAGACCTACCACGTGATGAACCCCTACGACGACGGCATCGGCCTCGACCAGTTCGTCGACTGGCTCAATGAAGCCGGCTACTCGATCGGGCGCGTCGGCGACTACCAGGATTGGTTGCAGCGGTTCGACACCTCGCTGCGGTCGTTGCCGGACCGGCAGCGCCAGTATTCGCTGCTGCCGCTGCTGCACAACTACCAGCGGCCGGAGAAGCCGATCCGGGGTTCGATGGCGCCGACCGACCTGTTCCGCGCCGCGGTGCAGGACGCGAAAATCGGCCCCGACAAGGACATTCCGCACGTCTCGTCGGAGGTCATCGTCAAGTACATCACCGACCTGCAGCTGCTCGGTTTGCTCTGAGTTAGACCCAACAGCAGTCGATCCATCCAACGCCGAGCGTCACGCCAGAGTGACGCTCGGCGTTCGGCGTTGCACTGGCGTGACCCTCGCCGACCGGTGGACGCATGACCGAAATCACACTCGTACATATCATTACCTTTGCTAACGTTTTAACTATCGAACGCAGCGTCGCGCGAACCCTTCCAAATTTCGAAACGAGCGGAGGCCCGTTATGTCCGTAGTAACCCGCGAGGAGCGGCTGGCCCGCCGCATCGATGACCTCTGCGCGACCGATCAGCAGTTCGCCGCGGCAGTGCCCGACCCGGCGGTTGCGGAGGCAACCCGCCAGCCCGGGCTGCGACTGACCCAGATCGTCCAGACCGTGCTGGACGGTTACGCCGACCGGCCGGCCCTCGGCCAGCGCGCCTTCGAGTTCGTCACCGACGCCGCCACCGACCGCACCTCGCTAGAGCTGTTGCCCCGCTTCGAGACCATCACCTACCGGGAGCTGTCCGACCGGATCGGTGCGTTCAGCCGCGCGATGCGCGCCGAACAGTCCGTCCAGCCCGGCGACCGGGTGTGCATCCTGGGATTCACCAGCGTCGACTACACCGTGATCGACGTCGCGGTGGCGCAGCTGAACGCTGTTGCGGTACCCCTTCAGACCGGCGCGGCACTGGCCGGGTTGCGGCCGATCGTCGCCGAGACCGAGCCGGCCGTCATCGCCGCCAGCGTCGGAAACCTCAGCGACGCCGTCGAGTTGGCGATCAGCGGCCACGCGCCGGCTCAGCTGGTCGTCTTCGACTACCACCCCGAGGTTGACGACGAGCGCGACGCCGTCGAGGCGGCCCGCGCGCAGCTGGCTGACACCACCGTGGCCGTGGTGACACTCGCTGACGTGCTCGAGCGCGGCGCAGCGCTGCCGTCCGAGCCGGCCTCCGCCGCCACCGGCGACCCGTCCGACAACGAATTGGCGCTGCTGATCTATACCTCGGGCAGCACGGGTGCCCCCAAAGGCGCGATGAACACCGAGAGCCGGGTGGCCAGCTTCTGGGCCAGCTCGGACTTCCAGGCCAAGCCCAAGCAGCACCCGTCCATCACGCTGAACTTCATGCCGATGAGTCACGTGATGGGCAGGCAGGTCCTGTTCGCCACCCTCGGCAACGGCGGCACCGCCTACTTCGTGGCCCGCAGCGACCTCTCAACGCTGTTCGACGACCTCGCCCTGGTGCGGCCCACCGCGTTGACCGTGGTTCCCCGCGTGTGGGACATGCTGTTCGAGAAGTTCCAGAGTGATGTCGACCGGCGGGTGGCTGCCGGAGGCGACCCCAACACCGCGCAGCAGCAGGTCCTGGACGAGCTGCGGCACGACGTCCTGGGTGGACGGTTCGTCGACGCGCTGACCGGATCCGCGCCGATCTCGTCGGAGATGAAGGCGTGGGTCGATGAGTTGCTCGACATGCACATGGTGGAGGGTTACGGGTCCACCGAGGCCGGCATGGCCACCATCGACAACGGACTCAAGCGTCCCGCGGTACTCGACTACAAATTGATCGACGTGCCGGACCTGGGCTATTTCCTCACCGACCAGCCCTATCCCCGGGGCGAGCTGTTGCTCAAGACAGACCACATGTTCCCCGGCTACTACAAGCGCCCGGAAATCACCGCCGAAGTGTTCGACGCGGACGGCTTCTACCGAACCGGCGACGTGATGGCCCTCGTCGGTCCCGATCAGCTGGTCTACCTCGATCGCCGCAACAACGTGCTGAAGTTGTCGCAGGGCGAGTTCGTGACGGTGTCCAAGCTGGAGCCGCTTTTCAACGACAGCCCGCTGATCCGGCAGGCCTACGTCTACGCCAACAGCGCCCGCGCCTACCTGCTGGCGGTATTCGTCCCCACCGACGAGGCATTGACGCGCTTCGGTGTCGAGGAGCTCAAGCCGAGGATCGCCGAATCGCTGCAGGAGGTCGCCAAGTCTGCCGGTCTGCAGTCCTACGAGATCCCACGCGACTTCATCATCGAGACCACCCCGTGGACGCTGGAGAACGGCTTGCTGACCGGTATCCGCAAGCTGGCGCGGCCCCAGCTCAAGAACCACTACGGGCAGCGGCTGGAACAGCTCTACACCGATCTGGCGGACAGCCAGGTCCAAGAGATGCGGGCGTTGCGCCAGGGCGGCGCCGACCAGCCGGTGTTGTTGACCCTGTCTCGCGCTGCCGGTGCTCTGCTGGGTACGACTGTCAGCGATCTACGGCCGGACGCCCACTTCACCGACCTGGGCGGAGACTCACTTTCGGCGTTGTCGTTCGCCAACCTGCTGCACGAGATCTTCGAGGTCGACGTGCCGGTGGGGGTCATCGTCAGCCCGGCCAGTGACCTGCAGAGCCTCGCGGACTACATCGAGAGCGAGCGCGGAGCCGGCGCCAAGCGGCCCACCTTCGCCTCGGTACACGGGCGCGACGCTGCGGAGGTGCACGCCAGTGACCTGACGTTGGATAAGTTCATCGACGCCGCCACGCTGGCCGCCGCACCAACGCTGCCCGGCCCGAACACCCAGGTGCGGACCGTGCTGCTGACCGGAGCCACCGGCTTCCTCGGCCGTTACCTCGCGCTGGAATGGCTGGAGCGGATGCACCTGGTCGACGGCAAGGTGATCTGCCTGGTGCGGGCGAAGTCGCACGACGAGGCCCGGGCCCGCCTGGACAAGATTTTCGAGAGCGGTGACCCGAACCTGTTGCAGCACTACCGGGAGTTGGCCACCGACCATCTGGAGGTGCTGGCCGGCGACAAAGGCGAGGCCGACCTCGGCCTGGACAGTGTCACCTGGCAGCGACTAGCCGACACCGTCGACCTGATCGTCGACCCCGCGGCCTTGGTCAATCACGTACTGCCGTACAGCCAGTTGTTCGGTCCCAACGCGTTGGGAACTGCCGAGCTGTTGCGTCTGGCGCTCACCACGAGCCAGAAGCCATTCCTCTACACCTCGACAATCGCGGTGGGCGGCCAGATCACTCGAGCGGACTTCAACGAGGACGCCGACGTTCGAGTCGTGAGCGCAACGCGCACGATCGACGAGAGCTACGCCAACGGCTACGCCAACAGCAAGTGGGCCGGCGAGGTGCTGCTGCGCGAGGCACACGACCTGTGCGGGCTGCCGGTGGTGGTGTTCCGCTGCGACATGATCCTGGCCGACACCACCTACGCGGGCCAGCTCAACCTGCCTGACATGTTCACCAGGATGATGCTCAGCCTGGTCGCCACCGGCATCGCACCGGGCTCCTTCTACGAACTGGACGCCGACGGCAACCGTCAGCGCGCCCACTACGACGGCCTGCCGGTGGAGTTCATCGCCGAGGCGGTGTCGACGTTGGGTGTCCGCAGCGAGCAGGGATTCCAGACCTTCCACGTCATGAACCCCTACGACGACGGCATCGGGTTCGACGAGTTCGTCGACTGGATGATCGAGCAGGGCTGCGGAATCCAGCGCATTGACGACTACGGCGAGTGGTTGCAGCGGTTCGAGACCAGCCTGCGCGGTTTGCCCGAACGGCAACGACACAGCTCGCTGCTACCCCTGCTGCACAACTACCAACAGCCGGAGAAGCCGGTGTGCGGGTCGGTGGCGCCCACCGACCGCTTCCGCGCGGCGGTCCAGGACGCCAAAGTCGGGCCCGACAAGGACATCCCGCACATCTCGGCACCGATCATCGCCAAGTACGTCAGCGATTTGCGGTTACTCGGACTGCTCTGAGCACACGACAAAGCCGATCACCGGTATCACCGGCGATCGGCTTTGTCGTGTTCAGGACTACTGCGGGTGCGCGACCGGAGTGCGATGGCGGCGGAAGAAGCCGCTGCGCTGCGGTTCGCCGTCACCGGGCGCGACTTGCTGGCCACGCGGCGCGGTGAGCGCCTGCGAAGAGACGTCAGCCGGTTGCTGCTCGAACGGCGGCCGGTAAGGGTGGTGCGCCGTCACCGGGGGCTGTGCCGGCACCGCGGGTTGGTCAATTGCCGCGGGTGTCGAGACCGGGGCCGGCTCATAGATCTCGTCGCGCTGGACGTCGCGGGCCAGTCGAACGGCCAGACGCGCGACGGCGGCACCAGCGAGGAACGTGATCAGTGCACCGAGGCCCGAGAAGTACGCAATTTCGAGGACGGCTCGCTTGCGGTCGGTTGCGGCGACGGGGTCACCCACCGAGCCGATGCCCAGCGCCGGCGCGAACACACCGCCCACCACGAACCAGGCGCCACCGAGCGCCGCGAGCCACCCGCCCAGCATTCCGCTGCCACGGCTTCGCGAGAGGATCAGCAGCACGCCGCCGAACGCGGTGACCGCGCCTGGCAGCACCTCGAGCCAGCCGCGAGCCGCGGTCCACGACTGCCCGGGTGTGTACGCGAATTCGAAGTTCGGGCCGATAAACGGGATCAGCGCTCCCCAGGCCCCCAGCAGGACCAGGAGCAATCCGATCACCGCGCCGCGCGAGCGCGGGATACGCCCACGAGCCGGGCGGTCATCTATCTGTGTCATGGCATCTCCTCGTTTGGTACCGCATGGGTACCCAGACGATGTCGCGATGTAACGAAGCCTGGCACGTCAGACGGCGATGAGGGGACGCACGATGGCGTCGTCGTCAACGGGCTGGTAGGGACCGGGTTTGGCGGCCGGCTTACCCCCTGGGAACGCCAGTCGCAGGATCGTCCGTTGGACGGTGCCGAACTGGCGACCAAATCGACCGGTGTTGTAGGGCAGTCCATACCGCTCGCAGAGGTCTTTCACCTTCGGCGCGATCTGTCCATACCGGCTCGAGGGCATGTCCGGGAACAGGTGGTGCTCGACCTGGTAACCGAGATTGCCGGACAGAACGTGGAAGACCGGCGAGCCTTCGATGTTCGCGGCGCCCAGCAACTGCCGGAGGTAGAAGTGCCCCCTGCTTTCGTCTTCGCCGACTTCTTCCTCGCTGAAGGTGTAGGTCTGATCGGGGAAGTGTCCGCAGAAGATGATCGCGTATGACCAGACATTGCGGATCAGGTTGGCCGTGAAGTTGGCTTTCAGGGTGGCTTTGAAGCCTCGCGGGCCGGATAGCGCCGGAAACGCGATGTAGTCCTTCACGATCTGCCGCCACGCCTTCTTGCCCATGCCGCGCAGCTCTCGGCGGATCTGTTCCTTGCTCTTGGCGCCGGACCTGATCGCCTTTGCGTCCAGATCGTGGGCTGCCACGCCCCACTCGAAGAACGAGGCAAGGATGATGTTGTAAAACGGCTGGAACAAGTATGCGAAATGCCACGGTTGGTGTGGATCGATCCGCATGATCTCGTAGCCGAGGTCCTTATCCTTGCCACGGATGTTCGTGTAGGTGTGGTGGACGTAGTTGTGCGAGTGCTTCCAAGCCTCGGGCGTAGAAGCGCTGTCCCAGTCCCAGGACGCTGAGTTGATTCGCGGGTCCTGCATCCAGTCCCACTGACCGTGCATCACGTTGTGCCCGATCTCCATGTTCTCCAGGATCTTCGCGATGCCGAGCACGGCGGTGCCGAGCAGCCACGCGGGCTTATAGCGCGAGCCGAGCAGGATGCCTCGCGACAACAGCGCAAGCTGGCGGTGCAGCGCGATGATGGTGCGGATGTAGTGCGCATCGCGATCACCGAGGCTGTCGAACACCTCGTCATGGATCGCGTCGAACTCCTTGCCGATCGCTTCGATCTGCTCCTCGGTCAGGTGAACGATCGGGCTCTCGATCATCGATTCGGTCATGTAGATCTCCTAGAGCTCAATAGTGATGTCGCCGTCGGGGCTGTTGACACAGGTTCGGATCTCGGTGCTGGCCTGGGTGACGTCTCCGGTCCGCAGATCGCGCACCGAACCGTCGCGCAACGTGCCGGTACAGGTGTGACAGATACCCATCCGGCAGCCATACGGAAGGGTTGCGCCTGCGTTCTCACCGGCATCGAGAATGGTTGTCGTGCCGTCACATTCAGCGGTGAGATCGCTTCCGGAGAAGGTGATCGTGCCGCCCTTGCCGGTCTCCCCGGCGAGCAGCATGTGTTCGAAGGACTCGATGTGCAGTCGCTCCGCGACGCCCGCCCCGTCGTAGTGCTCGCGTAGGGCGTCGAGCATGGCCCCCGGCCCGCAGGCGAATGTTTCCCGTTCCCGCCAATCGGGGCAGACCTCGTCAAGATCCTCCGGCTTGAGGTGGCCACTCTCACTGGTCGCGCGCTGCGTGATCCGGTAACTGTCGTGCTTGTCAGCCAGCGCGGCAAGATCCGACGCGAAGATCGCGTCGTCCGAGGTACGGGCGGAATGGACGTGGAGCACGTCTGGCACCTCGCCGCGGCGACTCAACGAGCGCAACATCGCCATCACCGGCGTGACGCCGCTGCCCGCGGTGAGGAACAACAACTTCTCCGGAGTCGGCGAGGGCAGTGTGAACTCGCCCTCGACATCGCCGAGAGTCACGATCGAACCGACGGCGTGGGTGCTGTTGACGAACCTGGACACCACGCCGTCGTCGGTGCGTTTGACGGTGATCGTCACTTGTCCGTCCGGACGTGCGGCATCGCTGCTCAACGAGTAGGCCCGCCAATGCCGCTTGCCTTGCACGTCGAACCCGATCCGCACGTACTGACCCGGCTCGTGGCCGATCCAGCGGAACCCCGGGGTGATGAAAACGGTGACCGCATCGTCGGTTTCTCGGTGCACCCGTTCGATGCGGCCGCGTAATTCCTCGACCGACCATAGCGGGGTGATCAACTCGAGGTAGTCGTCGATTTTCAGCGGCCAAGTGAAGTATCCGAGGCCTCTTACCGCAAGTCGGGCCAGCCCCGGCAACGCAACCTTTGATCCACGCTCCGGCATTGGTCCCTCGCTCTCACTGAGAAGCCGACACGCCGAGAAGCAACGTGACTCAGCACACAGTACCCATCCGAGACGGACTTAAACCGTCCAATTCGGTAACGGCCGTCAGGACCGCAGACCGATCAGGAGCAGCACGATTGCGATCGTCGGAAACAGCCCCTGGGTCACCGCGGCACGTGCCTTGTCCCGCGCCGCAAGGAGCAGAACCACCGCGGCCGCGGCCATGGAACCAACGCCCGCGAAAATCAGCGCGGACCCGACGGCGCAGTGCCCCGTCGCTACCCCAGCGATGCCGATCCCGGTCACGATCGCCAAGAACAGGTTGTAGAAACCCTGGTTGAACGCCAGCAGCTTGGTGGTCTCGGCCTCTTCCGGCGTGGTGCCGAACGTCGCCCGGGTGCGCGGCGAGGTCCAGGTCAATGACTCCATCACGAAGATGTAGACGTGCAAAACCGCAGCCAGACCGGCGAACACCAAAGCGGCGATGACCATTTCAGACCTCCTGATCGAACAATCCGGGTTGCGAGGCTCCCACCGGGGGCGTCATTCCCAGGTGCGTCCAGGCCAGCGCTGTCGCCACCCGGCCTCGCGGCGTGCGCGCGACCATGCCGGCCCGCACCAGGAAAGGCTCGCACACCTCTTCCACGGTGGTCGCCTCCTCCCCCACCGCAACCGCCAGCGTCGACACTCCAACCGGCCCGCCGCCGAAGCTGCGAGTCAGCGCCGTCAGGACCGCCCGGTCCAACCTGTCCAACCCCAGCTCGTCCACGTCGTAGACCTGCAGTGCCGAATTGGCGACATCGCGGGTGATGATGCCGTCAGCGCGCACCTCGGCGTAGTCGCGGACCCGGCGCAGCAACCGGTTGGCGATGCGCGGCGTTCCGCGCGACCGGCGCGCGATTTCCGCGCCGGCCTCAACGCCCAACTCGATCCCCAAAATGCCGGCGGAGCGCGCCAGCACCCGCTCCAGCTCGCCCGGTTCGTAGAAATCCATATGCGCGGTGAACCCGAACCGGTCGCGCAGCGGACCCGTCAGGGCGCCCGACCGGGTGGTGGCGCCGACCAAGGTGAACGGCGCGACCTCGAGTGGAATCGACGTCGCGCCGGGTCCCTTTCCGACGACCACGTCGACCCGGAAGTCCTCCATCGCCAAATACAGCATTTCTTCCGCCGGCCGGGCGATGCGGTGGATCTCGTCGATGAACAGCACGTCGTGCTCGACCAGATTCGACAGCATCGCGGCCAGGTCGCCCGCGCGTTCCAGCGCGGGCCCCGATGTCACCCGCAATGCCGAACCCAGCTCGCCGGCGATGATCATCGCCAGGGATGTCTTGCCCAACCCCGGTGGGCCGGACAACAGAATGTGATCCGGCGTACCGCCGCGGTTCTTCGCTCCCTCGATGACCAGCTGTAGCTGTTCACGAACCCGGTGCTGACCGATGAACTCGCGCAGTGACCGGGGCCGCAGGCCGCCGTCGATATCGCCCTCGCCGACCGCGAGCGTGGGTGAGACGTCGCGGTCTTCGAAGTCGTCCGCCTCGTTCACCTGGTCTTACCCAGCACCGACAGGGCGGCCCGCAGCGCGGCCGACGTGTTGGCGTCCCGATCGGCGGCCAGCACCTTGTCGGTGGTCTCCTCGGCCTGCTTGACCGGAAAGCCCAGGCCGACAAGCGCTTCGATCACCGGCCCGCGCACCGCGTGGCCGTTCACCGCCGGGACCGCGCCCGACCCGCTCAGCACACCGATCTTGTCGCGCAATTCCAGAATCATCCGCTCGGCGCCGCGCTTGCCAATGCCCGGCACCCGGATCAGCGCGGTGACGTCGCCGTCGGCCAGCGCCTTACGCAGCGTCGTTGCGTCATAAACAGCCAGGGTCGCCATCGCCAACCGGGGGCCGACGCCGGAGACCGACATCAGCGTGTGGAACAGGTCCCGCGTCTCGCTGTCGCAGAAGCCGTACAGCGTCATCGAGTCTTCGCGGACGATCATCGCGATGATCAACCGGGCCTCGGTGCCCTGCCGCAGCGTCGCCAGCGTCGACGGCGTCGCGTTCACCCGGTAACCGACGCCCGCCGCCTCGATGACCGCGTGGTCGAGAGCCACATCGACGACTTCCCCACGGACCGAGGCGATCATCGGGCGGCCTTCAGCTTGGCCAGGTACTTATCGCGCTGCAGCGCGGCCTGGGCCTCGGCAGCCGCCATCCGGGCCAGCGTCGGTGCCCGCCAGCAATGGCAGATCGCCAGCGCCAGCGCATCGGCCGCGTCGGCCGGGCTCGGTTTGGCTTGCAAAGCAAGGATCCGGGTGACCATCGCGGTGACTTGCGCCTTATCGGCGCGGCCGTTGCCAGTGACCGCGGCTTTGACCTCGGTGGGCGTATGGAAATGCACGTCGATGTCGCGCTTCGCCGCGGCCAGCGCGATGACACCGCCGACCTGCGCCGTGCCCATCACCGTCGAGACATTCAGTTGGGAGAACACCCGCTCGATAGCCATCACGTCGGGGTGGTGGGTGTCCAACCAGTGATCGACGACCTCGCTGATGGCCAGCAACCGCCGGTGCAGCGGTAGGTCGGAAGGCGTGCGCACCACGTCGACATCGAGCGCGGTGATCGCCCGGCCGAGTCCACTCTCCACCAGCGACAACCCGCACCGCGTCAACCCAGGATCGACGCCCATTACCCGCACCGCAGCTCCCCACGATTTCGTCTCAAAGGTACCGAACAGCTGTTCGATAGCGTAGCTCGCGCCTCCGACAGCAGCAGGTAGGACACGCGGCGGGGGTGCGTTACGTTAGGGCGCACTACGGAAAGGTTCTCGTGGGAACAGAACTGATCGCGATCGTGGTGGCGGTGTCCATCGTGTGCCTCCTCGTACTGCGCTACGCGCTGAAGCAGCGGCGATCCGGCCCCCGCCACCTGCGCCCCGGCGCGCGTGTCCGGCACAACGGTATCGACTACAAGGTCCTCGGGTCGGTGACGTACCGGCGAGGTCCATACGCGTGGTGGGAGCACCTCTTGGACGGCGGCCCGGAGCCGATCTGGTTCGGCGTCGACGAGGTCGAAGGCCGGCTGGACCTGACGTGGTGGGTCAAGCGCCCTGACCTTACGTTGCGACCTGGCGCCGAGCACGTGGTCGATGGGGAGACGTTGCGACAGATCGAACGCGGTCGAGCCCGGTTCACATCCGGGGGCACGACGGGACTGCCAGCGGAAGGCATCATGGACTACATCGACTACGCGAATGCAGACGAGTCCGCCATGCTCTGCTTCGAGCGCTGGACCGCCGACATGCCGTGGGAGATCTCGACTGGCAAATGCCTGCTAACCAGCGAGGTCACCGTCGACCGGGCGCGGTCAAGGTAGCGCGGTGCCACTTCATCGACTTATGGTTGCCCCGGCCGACGTGTCCGGTGCCCGGTTGGCCCTGGCGCTGAACGCTGCGGCACCGCCGCCGCTGGCCACCTATCGGCTGGAACACCCAGATGGCGGTGCGCTGCTACTCGGAGTCCTCGGAGCGTCACACGTGGTCACCGTGGACGCCGTCGACCATGGCGCCTTTTCCGAACAGGTCTCATGCACCGCCGGCGGCAGCCACGGCGACAGCCTGCCGGAGTACGTCGAAGCGCCCGGCTATCGCCTCGAGTCCAGTACTTACGAAACTGACGAAACGGAATTTCGTCGGCTCGCTCGTGATCTCCGCGAGCATTGCTCGGCCGAGTCCGGATGGCTGGGTGGGGTATTTCCCGGCGACGACGCCGCACTGACCGCGCTGTCGGCTACGCCCGACGGCGCGGGCTGGCGATGGCAAACCTGGCACCTGTACCCGCGACACCCATTGCGGACCGGGGGCACCGTGGTGCACACCACGAGCCGCTGGCGACCGTGAGTCGCTACTCCTCGTCGAGCGCGGACAGCACCTCATCGGACAGTTCGACGTTGGTCCACACGTTCTGCACGTCGTCGGTGTCCTCGAGCGCGTCGACCAGCTTGATCACCTTGCGAGCGCCGTCGATGTCGACCGGGACACTGACCGACGGCTGGAAGCTGGCCTCGGCAGACTCGTAATCGATGCCGGCGTCCTGCAGCGCAGTCCGCACCGCGACCAGGTCTGTCGGCTCGGAGATCACTTCGAAGCCGCCACCCAGATCATTGACGTCCTCGGCGCCCGCCTCGAGTACCGCCATCAACACGTCGTCCTCGGTGAGCCCGTTCTTCTCCAGGCTGACGACGCCCTTGCGGGAGAACAGGTACGAGACCGACCCCGGGTCGGCCATGGCGCCGCCGTTACGCGTCATCGCGATCCGGACCTCGCTGGCCGCGCGGTTGCGGTTGTCGGTCAGGCACTCGATCAGCACCGCCACGCCGTTCGGCGCGTAGCCCTCGTACATGATCGTCTGCCAATCCGCGCCGCCGGCTTCCTCGCCCGCGCCCCGCTTACGGGCGCGCTCGATGTTGTCATTGGGCACCGACGTCTTCTTCGCCTTCTGAATGGCGTCGTACAGAGTCGGGTTGCCCGTCGGGTCACCACCGCCGGTACGGGCGGCGACCTCGATGTTCTTGATCAGCCGGGCGAACTCCTTGCCACGGCGCGCGTCCTTGACGGCCTTCTGGTGCTTGGTGGTAGCCCACTTGGAATGGCCGCTCATGCCCTAAAACCTCTTCTTGTCTGCTTCTCGCCTGCGGTGAAGTCCGACCGTCGAGTGTACGTGCCCGCCGTCGTAGCATGGCCAGCCCATCTCGGGTTGAGGGCTGACCTCAGCTACCTCAGGGAGGCGACGAACATCGCGTGCACCCGGCGGTCCCCCGTCATCTCGGGGTGAAACGACGTTGCGAGCGTCCGGCCCTGGCGCACCGCCACGGGATGACCGGCCGCCCGCGCCAGCACCTCGACACCTTCACCCACCCGTTCGACCCACGGCGCTCTGATAAACACCGCATGCACCGGTTCGTCGAGGCCGGTGAACGCGAGATCGTCCTCAAACGAATCGACCTGACGACCAAAAGCGTTGCGCCGCACCGTTATATCGATGCCGCCCAGCGGCAGCGCCGCGCGTCCGTTGGCGCCGGCATCGAGGATCTCGGTGGCCAGCAGGATCATGCCGGCGCAGGATCCGTACGCCGGCAGCCCATCGGCCAGGCGGGCCCGCAGCGGCTCCAGCAGGTCAAAGTCGCGGAGCAGATGGGTCATCGCGGTGGACTCTCCACCGGGTATCACCAGGCCGTCAACCGCATCGAGTTCGTCGCGGCGGCGCACCGTGATCGCTTCGGCCCCGGCCTCGCGCAGTGCGGCGAGGTGCTCGCGGGTGTCGCCTTGCAGTGCCAGCACGCCGACCAGCGGCGGGCTCACTGGCTGGGCGGCTGGTATCCGCGCTTGAAGCGGGTCAGCCCCTCCTGCATGACCGCTGCCACCATCTCACCGTGCTGGTTGAAGATCTTGCCCTGGCAGAGAGATCGACCACCGCCGGCCGACGGCGAGGACTGGTCGTACAGCAACCATTCGTCAGCCCGGAAGGACCGCATGAACCACATCGCATGGTCGAGCGACGACACCTGCAGATGCTCACGCACCTCGAGGTGGTTCACCTGCGCCGATCCCAGCAACGTCAGGTCGCTCATGTACGCCAGCGCACAGATGTGCAGCACCGGGTCGTCGGGCAACGGGTCGCGGTGCCGGAACCACACCTGCTGCTGGGACGCCTTGCCGGGCAGCAGTTGCAGTTTGTTGCGCGGCACGATGCAGACGTCCCATTCCGCGAACTGCTTGAATCCGGCGTCGTCGAACACCCGGACCGAAGACAAGCCGGGCAGACCGTCGGGCGGCGGCGCCGCGGGCATCGCGTCCTGGTGCTCGATCCCGTCCTGGTCCACCTGGAAGGACGCGCCCATGCTGAAAATGATCTCGCCGTGCTGGATCCCCCGGACCAGCCTGGTGGCGAATGAACCGCCATCACGCGTGCGCTCAACGATGAAGACGGTGCGTTCCTTGGCATCGCCGGGCCGCAGGAAGTACCCGTGCAAAGAGTGCACCTGGAAGTTCGGATCGACAGTGCGCACCGCCGAGACCAGCGCCTGGCCGGCTACATGACCACCGAAGGTGCGTTGCAGATAACCCGATTCGGGACTGAACACGCTGCCGCGGTAGATGTTGACCTCGAGTTGTTCGAGATCAAGGATCTTTTCGATCGCCACGGGTAGTTTTTACCAGCCGCGCTGAGCCAGGCGATGCGGCTGGGCGATCTCCTCCACGTTGATACCGATCATCGCCTCCCCCAGCCCGCGCGAGACCTTGGCCAGCACGTCGGGGTCGTCGAAAAAGGTGGTGGCCTTGACGATCGCGGCGGCGCGTTGCGCGGGGTCGCCGGACTTGAAGATGCCGGAGCCGACGAAGACGCCCTCGGCGCCGAGTTGCATCATCATCGCGGCGTCAGCCGGAGTCGCGATGCCACCGGCGGTGAACAAGGTGACCGGCAACTTGCCGGCCCGGGCCACCTCGACAACGAGATCGTAGGGGGCCTGCAATTCCTTTGCCGCAACGAACAATTCGTCTTGCGCCAACGACGTGAGCCGGCGAATTTCGCCACCGATCGAACGCATGTGGGTGGTGGCGTTGGAGACGTCGCCGGTGCCCGCCTCGCCTTTGGAGCGGATCATCGCCGCACCTTCACTGATGCGGCGCAGCGCCTCACCGAGGTTGGTGGCCCCGCACACGAATGGCACGGTGAACTTCCACTTGTCGATGTGGTGGGTGTAGTCGGCGGGCGTGAGCACCTCGGACTCGTCGATGTAGTCCACCCCGAGGCTCTGCAAGATCTGTGCCTCGACGAAGTGCCCGATCCGGGCCTTGGCCATCACCGGGATGGTGACCGCGTCGATGATGCCCTCGACCATGTCGGGGTCGCTCATGCGCGATACCCCGCCCTGGGCGCGGATGTCGGCCGGTACCCGTTCCAGCGCCATCACCGCGACAGCGCCGGCACCTTCTGCGATGCGCGCCTGCTCGGGGGTGACGACGTCCATAATGACGCCGCCCTTGAGCATTTCGGCCATCCCGCGCTTGACGCGGGCGGTTCCGGTCTGGGCCCCGGCGTGATTGGCGGCCGGTTGGGCCCCGTTCTGGGTCTCCACTTCTCTCCTTGAATCTCCCGCAAGGGGTGCGATGTGACCACCAGTCTAAAGGTGAACCGGAAACGATTTTTTCCGCTGTTCTGCCTTCATAGTTTCAACAAACCCCAGGGTTCGCGCTTCGCAGTGCCCTAAGCTCCCCGGTATTGGGGAGTCAAACGAGCTCGTCGGGAATCTCAAAAGGCCTCAATGCCGAATGTAAAGCCATGAATTTCGCGGTACTGCCACCGGAACTGAACTCAACCCGCATCTTCGCAGGTGCGGGTTCGGGTTCCCTGTTGTCCACTGCGGCCTCCTGGGACGGTTTGGCGTTGGAATTGGATGCCGCGGCGGCTGATTTTGCGGCAATCACCTCCGGCCTTGCCGACGGCGCCTGGCAGGGCCCGGCGATGCTCGCGATGACTCGCGCCGCAGCCCCTTACCTGACGTGGCTGAGGACGGCGGCTGCGCAGGCCGAGCAGGCTGCCGTCCAGGCGCGAAGCGCGGCGAGCGTATTCGAGGCTGCTCAGGCAGCGATCGTGCACCCTGCGATGGTTTCGGCCAACCGGAATCAGCTGGTCTCGCTGGTCGCCGGGAATCTGCTGGGCCAGAACGCTCCGGCGATCGCGGCCGCCGAAGCCGGATACGAGCAGATGTGGGCGCAGGACGTCGCCGCGATGGCCGACTACTACGCCGGTGCGTCGTCGGCCGCCGCCCGGCTGACGGCCATTGACGTGCTCCTTCAGCGCCTGAGCGGCCAACTGGGCAGTATTTACGCCGCGACCGGATTGCCGGCACTCACCATCGACTGGCAAACCGGCACCTTCAACTTCGGCAGCGACAACATCGGCTACAACAACATCGGCTCCGGTAACCGAGGTACCGGCAACATCGGCTTCGGCAACAAAGGCGACTACAACATCGGTGCCGCCAATCTCGGCAACTGGAATGTCGGGTTCGCCAACAACGGCAGCGGACTCGTCGGCTTCGCACTCCCCGGCAACGGCATGGTCGGCCCCCTACTGACTGATCTCAACCAAGTCGGCACCGGCACTCCGGCAAAGACCGCGCTGTTCATGGGCGGAACCGGAGTCAGCCCGATCCCCTGGCCGGGATTCGTGCCGATGGCCGAGAGCTTCGTCACCCCGAGCCACCCGTCCTATTTCGCGCAGTTCCTGAACACTCCGTCGAAGCTGTTCCCGGTCACCGGGCCGACCAGCCTGACCTTCGACGCGTCGGTGGCCATGGGAAGGCAACTGCTCGACAACGCGATCATGAACCTGCACGCAGCGGGCAAGGACACCATCGTCTTCGGCCTGTCTCAGAGTTCCACGGTGGCCACTGCGGAGCTGCGTTATCTGCAATCGCTACCAGCCGCCTTGCGGCCGGGCACCGATGAGTTGTCGTTCGTGCTGACCGCAAATCCCAACCGGCCCAACGGCGGTCTGCTGGCACGGTTCCCGGGCCTCCAAATACCCTTTATTGGTTTCACTTTCAGCGGTGCCACGCCCGCCGACGTCTACCCCACCATGGATTACGCCATCCAGTACGACGGCGCCGCCGACTTCCCGAGGTATGCGTTGAACCCGTTCGCGACCGCCAACGCCTTGATGGGTTTCGCGCTCCTGCACCCGTCCTACACCCTGTCGGCCGCCCAATTCGCCTCGGGCATCGTGCAGCCGGTGTCACCCGGCAGCCTGACCACCTACACCCTGATTCCCACCCACAACCTGCCGCTGCTGGCGCCACTGCGCGCCATTCCCCTGCTGGGCGACCCGTTGGCCGACCTGATCCAGCCGGACCTGCGGGTGCTCGTCGAGTTGGGCTACGACCGCACCGCCTTCCAGGATGTGCCCGCGCCGTTCGCGCTGTTCCCGAGTGTCGATCCGGCCGTGGTTGCCAACCAACTGGGACAGGGCGCGGTGCAAGGTGTCAACGACGCGCTGTCCGGTCTGGGATTCTCACCTCCGCCGGTGTGGCGGTTCTGAGGCCTGAACTCCGCGTCGCGCAAGCCGTTCGCTGCCGACGGATAGGTACAAAGTGTTGGACTCGTTGACCGTGGCTTCGGCGTCATAGGGTTGCGCCGCAAGCCTTTCCACCGTGCTTCGGATCGCGCTGACGAAGTGTTCGGGCCAGTTCACCACCCGAACGGCCAGCACCGGTGACTCCAGGTCCACCAAACCGACAAGAACCTGAAGGCCCTCGTGCGGTGGGACCGCGGGCATCCCGGCTACCGCGCCCTGCGGATTGTCCCGGTGTGGGTTGAATGGGATCAAGTGCCAGGGCGTGGTGCCGAAGCGGTAGCATAGGATTCCGTTGTGCCGGCCATCGATCCACGTGAAATGTGCTGCAGCGGTTTCGAATTCGTGGATCTGCTCCGGTGTCGGAGCGGTGTGGTCGACGATTAGCACGCACCCGGCGTCGGTCAGGATCAGTTCGTGGCCCGGCCAGCGCTTGATGCCCGAGTCGTAGTGCTCGCCGACGCGCAACTGCAGCCAGGCTGTGCCGGATGGTGGCGACCCGCTGCGCCCGCCTCCGCCGCGCTTGCGATCGCCACGCATATCAACGAATCGACTGCGGGACAAAGGCATTGCGGGCAGCGCCGGCATCGGGCCGGACTGAGCCCACCAACTCGTTGGCCACCGACAACAGCTCACCGAGTTGACGCGGGTAGACCACCTGGCCGCTGGCCGCCAATTCCGCGATGTCAGCCGCGGTGCACCACCGGGAACCGTGGATGTAGCGGAGTTCCAGCTCCGTTCGCCCCTCGGGCGCCGGCTCGAACCGCTGGGTGCGGCACACCAGATAGAACTCTTCGCTGTCGATCATCGAGCCGTTGAACTCGAAGACCTCGTCGCGCCGCCAGACGGGTCCGACCAGGTCAGCGGGCTGGATGCGCAGACCGGTCTCCTCCGCCAGTTCGCGCGCGGCAGCTTCGGCCAGACGCTCGCTGGGGCGCACCTCGCCGCCCACGGTGAACCACCAGCGTGGAGCCGCCCCGCCGCCGGCTTCGGCAAGCGCGGGGTCCGAGCCGCACAGCAACAGCACCGCGCCGTCCTCGTCGAGTAGCACCACCCGCGCCGACGTGCGGTGATTGAGCTCGTGGTCAGTGTGCGCCTGCGCGTGCGGTCGCTCGTAGATCTCGAAATAGGTTGGCAGCGGCGCTCGTCCACCAAGACGGAACAGCCGCACCATGCGCCGCTCGGCCAGCACCAGGGTGTCGCGCACCGCGTCGTTGTGGAATCGGCGGGCCAGCAGCACCCGGGCTTCGGCGTCGGACAGTTCCGCCACCAGGGCCGCCGGCACCGACGCCGGGTCGACCATCGCCAGCGCGGCGGAGAGTTCGTTTTCCGCGGTCTCGCGGGCATTGCGGCGAGCGCACTCGGCGGCGTCCGCCAGCGCCGCCAACCGCATGCCGTCGGGCGCGCCGCCATAGGCATCGATGGCGACGGCCCGCGCCACCACCGCGCGTCGCGCCAGCGCTGCGTCCAGCGCCTGCCAGGACAGGTCATAGCGAACGTTGAGCCGGTCCAATCTGTGCGCGCGCTGGAAACCCCACGCGGCGAACATGACCAGCAGCAAAACGAAAGCCGCGACAACAGTCACCAGCAGCCAATTCACTAGCTGGCCACCTGCACCTTCACACCGGATCCGGCAACCGTCTCGTACACCCGCATGATCTGGCTGGCGACCACCGACCAGTCGTAGCGGCGGACGGCCTCCGCGCCGGCGGCGACGTATTGCTCGCGCAGCGCGTCATCTTCGAGCAGCGCGATCAGCGCGTCAGCCAGCGCCGGGCCGTCCTCGACGGCAACCAACCGCCCAAGCTCCCCTTCCTGCAGGACCCGCCGGAACGCATCCAGGTCACTGGCCACCACGGCAGTGCTCGCGGCCATCGCCTCTACCAGCACGATCCCGAAGCTCTCGCCACCGGTGTTGGGCGCGCAGTAGACGTCGGCGCTGCGCATCGCCGCCGCCTTCCCGTCATCGTCTACTTGACCCAGGAAATGCACATTGTCGACGAATTCACTTGCCTGAATTCGTAATTCGTCTTCATCGCCGCGACCGACGATCAACAGTTGCATATCGGGAAACCGCTGCACCACCGCTGGCATGGCGGCCAGCAACGTCGCCATACCTTTGCGCGGTTCGTCGTAACGCCCCAGGAAAAGCACCGTCTTACCCGGCCGTGGATATCCCTCCAGCAATGCCGCCGACGCGAAGAAGTCGACATCGACACCGTTGGGAATCTCGACCGCGTCGGACCCCACTGATTCCATCTGCCAGCGACGGGCCAAGTCGGACACCGCGATCCGGCCGATGATCTTCTCGAATCTGGGGCGCAGCATGCCGCCCAACACCGACATGGCTACCGACTTGGTGGTCGAGGTGTGAAACGTTGCGACAATCGGGCCCTCGGCGATGTTGAGGGCTAGCAGCGACAGGCTCGGGGCGCTCGGCTCGTGCAGATGCAGCACGTCGAATTCGCCTTCCTGCAGCCACTTTTTGACTTTGCGATGGGTGGCCGGGCCGAACCGCAGCCGGGCCACCGACCCGTTGTAGGGAATGGCGACTGCCTTGCCCGCGGAGACGACGTAGTCGGGCAACGACGTTTCCGGAGATACCGGCGCCAGCACGCTGACCTCATGTCCTCGCGCCAGCATCACTTCGGCCAGTTGCAGCACGTGTGCCTGCACGCCGCCCGGCACATCGAACGAGTAGGGGCAGACCATCCCGATCCGCATCAGCGGCCCTTCAGCCGTGCCCGTCGTTCGTCCGACAGATCGGCAAGCCACTGCGGTTGCATCATGTGCCAATCTTCGGGGTTGGCTGCGATATTGACAGCGAAGTGGTTTGCCAGCACCTGGGTAATGGCACTGACGTCACCGCTGCTGGTGTCCAGCGGCGGCTCCATATTGCACGCCCAGCTGTCACCGTTGAACCAGCAGTGCGACGGAAGCAAGGCCGCCCCGGTCGCGATGGCGAGCTTGGCCGGGCCGGCCGGCATGCGAGTGGTTTCATTGAAGAATTCGACTTCGACTCCGGTGCGGGTGAGGTCGCGCTCGGCCATCAGGGCCACCACCCGGTTGTCCCGCAGCCGGTCGCAGAGGATCTCGAAGGGCTGTTGATTGCCGCCGGACAGCGGAATGACTTCAAAGCCGAGCGTCTCGCGGTATTCGATGAATCGCCGATACAACGACTCCGGCTTGAGCCGTTCGGCGACGGTGGCGAAGGTGCCGTGGGTATGAGCGAGCCACACCCCGTTCATGTCCCAGTTGCCGCTGTGCGGCAGCGCCAGCACCACACCGCGACCTGCGGCGAGCGCGGCATTGAGGTTGTCCTGGCCGTGGGTGCCGCTGTTCAGCCGCCTTGTCAGCTGACCGAGGTCCATCGTCGGCAGCCGGAAGGCCTCCCGCCAGTAGCGACCATAAGACTCGAGCGAGGCGCGCATCAGCGAGTCCGGTACCTTCTTCGGCCGCACCCCGAGGACCCGCGCCAGGTTCTTGCGCAGCTGCTCCGGACCACCATTTCGGGCAGCGTAGCGGGCGCCGGCGTCGAACGCAGAGCGAGCGGCGAACTCCGGCATCGCCCGCACCGCCCGCCAACCGCTGGCATACGCCCAGTCGGTCGCCTTTCCCGTCACATAGTCCCGGGGCCGGCCGGGCAACTTCAGACCCACCGAGGGAGGCATCACGGCTCGCTCCTTCTCGGGAGCGGAATACGGTCGACGGCACCGGGCGAGGTGCGCACCGCATACAAACGCTGCCCGCACGTCACCACGCTCAGCACCGCCAACAGCCACATGCCGATCGGCAGCGCCGGCGGCCAGGCCATCGAGATCCCGGCGCCGCTCATCACGATGATCAGCCGCTCTGGACGTTCGATCATGCCGCCGTCGCCGCGCAATCCGCTGGCTTCGGCGCGGGCCTTGATGTAGGAGATGACCTGCGAGGTGACCAGGCAGATCAGGGTCGCCACGGTGAGCAGTTTGTCATGCATGTGGAACGCGATCCACCACAGCAGCCCGCAGAACACCGCGCCGTCGCTGATCCGGTCGCAGGTCGCGTCCAGTACCGCACCAAAGCGGGTGCCGCCGCCGCGTTCCCGGGCCATCGCCCCGTCGGCCATGTCGAACACGGTGAAGAACCAGACCACGCAGCCGCCGACGAACAGCCGGCCCATCGGATACAAGGTCAACGCCCCCGCCATCGAGCCGACGGTGCCGATCACGGTGACGATGTCCGGCGTGAGGCCAATCTTCAGCAAAGCTCGTGCCACCGGGTCGGTGGCGCGCGCGAAGAACGCCCGCGTCAAGAACGGGAGCTTGCTCATGACTGCTGGACCCACTCGTCAGCCAGCAGCCGACGGGTGTCGCGCAGCAGCTGCGGAATCACCTTGGAGCCTCCGATGATGGTGATGAAATTCGCGTCGCCGCCCCAGCGCGGCACGACGTGCACGTGCAGGTGCTCTGCCAACGAGCCACCCGCCGATGTTCCGAGGTTGATGCCGACGTTGAAGCCGTGTGGGCGAGACACGTTCTTGATGACGCGGATCGCCTTCTGAGTGAAAGCCATCACCTCAGCACTCTCGGAGTCGGTCAAATCCTCCAGCTCCGCGACGCGACGGTAAGGCACCACCATCAAGTGACCCGGGTTGTACGGGTAGAGGTTGAGCACCACATAGACGAGTTCGCCCCGGGCCACCACGAGGCCGTCCTCGTCGGACATGGTGGGTATGTCGGTGAAAGGCTGCGCCGGGTTGTCCTCATCGCGCTTGAGCGGCCCTTCGGCGAGGTAGTTCATCCGGTACGGAGTCCACAGCCGCTGCAGGTGGTCTCGGTCCCCGACGCCGCGGTCGGAGATGGTGTCGTCCGCGCTCCGCTCCTCCTCAGCCATTGTCACTCACTATCACTCACCGGCACGTTCACCAGTTCGGCTGTGGGAGTGGCATTCTCGCGATCGGCGATCCATTTCACGATGGTGTCGACCGCGTTCGACCGGTCGACGCCGTTGAGCTGGGTGCGGTCGCCGAATCGGAAGCTGACGGCACCGGACTGCACGTCACGGTCGCCGGCGAGCAACATGAACGGCACCTTCTGGTTGGTGTGCTGGACGATCTTCTTGGCCATCCGATCGTCGCTGGTGTCCACCTGCACCCGCACTCCATGCGACTTGAGTTGAGCGGCAACCTCTTTCAGGTACGGAATGTGTTCGTCGGCGACCGGAATACCGACCACCTGAACCGGCGCCAGCCACGCGGGGAACGCTCCCGCGTAGTGCTCGGTGAGCACACCGAAGAACCGTTCGATCGACCCGAACAACGCGCGGTGAATGAGCACCGGACGCTGCCGCGTGCCGTCGCTGGCGGTGTACTCGAGGTCGAATCGCTCCGGCATGTTGAAGTCCAGCTGGATGGTCGACATCTGCCAGTTGCGGCCCAGCGCGTCTTTGACCTGCACCGAGATCTTGGGGCCGTAGAACGCGGCGCCGCCGGGGTCAGGAACCAGGTGCAGTCCGGACGCCTCACTGACCTCGCGCAAAACCTCGGTGGCCTCGTCCCAGACCTCGTCGGACCCGACGTACTTCTCCGGGTCCTTGGTGGACAGCTCCAGGTAGAAGTCGTCCAGGCCGTAGTCCCCGAGCAGGTCGAGCACGAAACGCAGCAACGAGGTCAGCTCGTCGCGCATCTGCTCACGGGTGCAGTAGATGTGCGCGTCATCCTGGGTCATGCCGCGCACCCGGGTCAGCCCGTGCACCACGCCGGATTTCTCGTATCGGTAGACACTGCCGAACTCGAAGAGCCGCAACGGAAGTTCGCGGTAGGAGCGGCCGCGGGCCCGGTAAATCAGGTGGTGCATCGGGCAGTTCATCGGCTTGAGGTAGTAGTCCTGCCCAGGCTTGCGGACCGTGCCGTCCGGGTTGAGTTCCGCGTCGATGTGCATCGGCGGGAACATGCCGTCGGCATACCACTCCAGGTGCCCTGAGGTGATGTAGAGCTGTTCCTTGGTGATGTGCGGGGTGTTGACGAACTCGTAGCCCGCCTCGACGTGCTTGCGCCGCGAGTACTCCTCCAGCTCGCGCCGCACAATACCCCCGTTGGGGTGGAAAACCGGTAAGCCGGAGCCGATTTCGTCGGGGAAGCTGAACAGGTCCAGTTCCACCCCAAGCCTGCGGTGATCGCGGCGCAGGGCCTCTTCGATCAGCTCCAGGTGCGCATCGAGCGCCTCCTGGGACTCCCAGGCGGTGCCGTAGATGCGTTGCAGACTGGCGTTGCGCTGGTCGCCGCGCCAATACGCCGCCGAACTGCGAGTGAGCTTGAACGCCGGGATGTGCTTGGTGGTCGGGATGTGCGGTCCGCGGCACAGGTCGCCCCACACCCGTTCGCGGGAGCGGGGGTTGAGGTTGTCGTAGGCGGTGAGTTCGTCGCCCCCGACTTCCATCACATCGGGGTCGCCGGACTTGTCGTCGACGAGTTCGAGCTTGAACGGCTCGTCGGCCAGCTCTCTACGCGCCTCGTCCTTGGATTCGTAGACCCGCCGGTCGAACAGCTGGCCTTCCTTGACGATCTGGCGCATCCGCTTTTCCAGCGCCGCAAGATTTTCCGGCGTGAACGGCTCGGTCACGGCGAAGTCGTAGTAGAAGCCGTCGACGATGGGTGGTCCGATGCCGAGCTTTGCGCCCGGGAACAGGTCCTGGACGGCCTGGGCCAGCACGTGGGCGGCCGAGTGCCGGATGACGCTGCGCCCCTCGTCGGTGTTGGCCGCCACCGGGACGACGTCGGCGTCGGCCTCCGGCACCCAGCTCAGATCGCGCAGTTTGCCCTCACTGTCGCGCACCACCACGATCGAGTCGGGCGTCCCGCGCCTCGGCAACCCCGCCTCGCCGACAGCGGCCGCCGCGGTAGTCCCGGCAGGGACCCGGATCGGGCCTGCGGGGGTCGACTGTGCGGGGGCGCTCATCGGGTGGTCTCCAATACTCAGGATTTGGTGGATCGGGTCGCGACCATGCTATCGGGACGTCACCTCAGGGCTGCCCCGGCTTGAGCCGCACGAACAACGCGTCAGCTTCGGTCAGCACGGTGTTGCCGTCGCGTAACCGGCCGGACACGAAGATCTTGCGTCCGTCCACGTTGTCGATTCCGGCGTCGAACTGCAACTCCTTTTCGATCGGCACGATCTTGCGGTAGTTGACCGTCAGGTAGGCGGTGCGCTGACGTGCGCTGCCGGTGAGCCACGCCGCCGTCATCCCGAGCATGCTGTCGAATAGCATGCCGAGCGAGCCGCCATGCACGGCTCCGTTGCGGCCGAGGTGAAAGCGGGCGAACCGGGCCGTGCCCTCGATGCGCCCGTCCGCAGTCTTATGAGCTTCGAGAGGGACGGTCAGGACGTTGCCACGCGTCGGCAGGTCCATCCGGCGACCCGAGGGCGACTGCCATTCGTCGGCGTCGTAGGGAGCCAGCAGCGCAGAGAGCTCCTCGAGCCGGTCGGCCGCCTGGGTGATTATCTCGTCGGGTGCGTCTGCGGCGCGGGCGTGATCCTGCAACTTGCGAACCGCGTCGATGAACCTGCCGTAGTCCGGCCCGCCCTTGTCGGTGGGAACAGGCGGGTTGAACCCGCCGCCGGGGTGAGCGGCCGCATCGTTTGTCACCAGCACACCGTATTAAACGGCAGCTAGCCGCTCTGCTGGGCGGCACCGGCGGCCGACAGCGCCTCGAATTCATCATCGGTGATGCTGATCTCGGCGGCGGCCACGTTCTCCTCGAGGTGGGCCACCTTCGACGTACCGGGGATCGGCAATATCACCGACGATCGCTTCAGGAGCCAGGCCAACGCCAGTTGCGAAGGAGTCGCGTCGTGAGCCGAGGCGATCTTCTGTAGCGGACCGTCTGGGGCGGCAAGCGGCCCCGCTGCCAGCGGGAACCACGGAATGAACCCGATGCCCTGGGCGGCCGCGGCATCGAGCAGCGGCTCGGCCGAGCGCGTCGTCAGGTTGTACATGTTCTGCACCGACACGATCGGCGCAATCTCGCGTGCGGCGTTGAGCTGGTCGACGTTGATCTCGGACAGGCCGATGTGGCGGATCTTGCCCTCACTCTGCAAGGCGACCAGCTCGCCGAGTTGATCGGCCAGCGGGAAGTTCGCGTCGATGCGGTGCAGCTGATACAGATCGATGGTCTCGACCCCGAGACGCCGCAGGCTCATTTCACATTCCTGGCGTAGATAGCTCGGATTGCCCAGGGGGATCCACACATCCGGACCGGTACGCAGTAGGCCGGCCTTGGTGGCAATCACTAAGTCCGTATAGGGGTGCAGCGCCTCGCGGATGATCTCCTCACACACGTACGGGCCGTACGAATCCGCGGTGTCGATGAAGTTGACGCCCAGTTCCGCCGCCCGCCGCAGCACCCGCACACATTCGTCGCGGTCGGCGGGCGGTCCCCATACGCCCTTTCCGGTCAGCCGCATCGCGCCGAAACCGAGTCGGTTGATGGTCAGGTCGCCACCGAGGGTGAACGTTCCGGATGAGCTCGCAGTCACGCCTGCGACGTTACGCGTGGCAAGCTGGGCCAGGTGGACCTGGACACCCTCGCTCAGCAACAGCTGACCTATCAGGAAGTGGGCGCGACCGCCGCTGACCAATTGCCGCCGGGGTACGCCCACCTCAGCGCCTCAGCCCAGATCGGCACCGGTCGGGAACGGTTCGAACAGGCCGCCGACGCTGTCATGCACTGGGGCATGCAACACGGCGCCGGCCTGCGGGTAAAGGCCAGCTCCGACAAGGTCGCGGTCTCCACCGTGGTGGTGGTTCGGATGATGGGCGTGCTGCAGGCCCCGTGCCGGGTGGTGTACGTGATCGACGAACCCGATGTACGCGGCTTCGGCTACGGAACCCTGCCGGGCCACCCCGCGACGGGCGAGGAACGCTTCGCTGTCCGCTTCGACCCGACCACATCCGCCGTTTACGCCGAGGTGTCGTCGTTTTCTCAGCCCGCCACCTGGTGGAGCAAGCTCGGCGGACCGTTTGTGGTGGTAGCGCAGCGGGTCATCGCGAAGCGGTATCTACGCGGGATTTGAGCTTTAGACCTACGAGGCCGAACGGCCCTCGATCGCGGGACGGTCGTCCAGCAGACCCGACTGTTGCACGGCGCCCGTGATGAACCGCTGTACGGGCCGAGAACCGATGAATCCGGCATGACCACCGCGGTACCAGACCATTTCGGGCTTACCCCAGTGCTGCCACAGTGGAATCACCTGATGGCGAGGATGCACCACCCGGTCGGCGATACCGGCGTAAACGAAACGACCACGGGCGGGTACCTGCGGCGTGAAAGACAGCGGCGAAATCATTCGGCCAATAGGTTCGGCGAGTTTCATCGTGTCCAGGCGCGGGTCGCCGGAGGGCAGGCCGGAGTGCCTACCCAGCAGCTCAATCAGATTGGCCACCGGAACGCCGAGAATCGCGCTGGTCAAGTCGCTCTCCAGACTGGCAACCAGCGCCGCGATATAGCCGCCCAGCGACATGCCGTTCAATCCGATCGGCGACCCGGGCTCTTGCGCGCGGATCCAGGACAACAGCCGCCGGATATCCCACACCGCCTGGGCCGTCGCATGTACGTCGTCGAGAACATTCTCGCCCGGGAAGACCGCGCTCTTCGGTAGGCCACGCGCCCGGCGCCCGTGCATGGGCAGCAGCGGCAGCACCACATTCAAACCGAGCTCTTCGTGCAGCTTCCAGGCCCGAAATATTTTGAGATCAATTGCGCCCCTACCCATTTCGGTGCCGTGCACGCACACCAACCAAGGTCGCGGTGCTGGATGGCGCAGCAACAGTGCGTACTCGCGGCGCAGCGCGGTATATCCGCTCCATCTGTCGCCACCGGGTTCGCCGAAACGGGGTCGATAACCGCTCTCAAAGGACAGCCGCTGATAGGAACTGTCATGTCGGTTGACCTGCCGAACTTCTACATCCGACAGGGGCGAAGGTTTTGCGAAGAATCCGGCCGGCTTGTCCAGCCAACCCTTCCGGCCGTAGAAATTCAGCGCAGCGACGACCTCCTCGCTGATGCGCTGGAACGCCCGCGGCCGACTGATTGGACGCCGCACCTTCAGCCCCGCCAAGACGACCTCGTCGCGAAACGCCTGGGCCGCCAGAGCGACGGTGGGTCGTTCGATCGGCAGGTCGCCGCCGTCGGACCTGAGATAGTCATTCCAGGACTTCGCGACGTAACGTCCGGTGTGCCACGCCGGCCGCACTGCCGCGCTGACGACGCCCGGCACCTTCAGCTCGATCCGGTCCATATTTGCCCAATACCCGATATCTCCGGCGGAACACAGAGGATCAGGCGTCACTTCAGCTATCGCTGAACCACCACTCCCCAAGCAGTTGCTCCGCGCCCGAGCACATGGCGTCGATCACCTCCCTGACCGAAGCGTCATCGCGGATCATCGCGACGCCCTGACCTGCGTCCACAGGGTCGGTCAACCCCTCGTCGGCCAGGACCCGGGCCGGGAATCGCTCCGGCCACGGCAACCCGGCGGCGACGTCGAAATCCCGGGTCACCCGAGTGTCTGTTTCGTCCGCGGCGATCAGGGCCCGACGGCCCTGCGCACCGGTCAGCGCCTCCGGGCAGGCAGCCAGCCGGGTACCCACCCATGCGCCGCTGGCGCCCGCGGCAAGCACTGCGGCGAGGCTGCGGGGCGATGCGACTCCCCCGCCGGCGAGCACCGGTACGGATACCGCGTCTAGGACGGCGTCCAGCAGTGGCAGCGTCGCTACCTGGGTAGCCCCGTGACCGCCGCCTTCGGCGCCGCGGGCAACGAGCAGATCGACGCCGGCGTCGGCGGCTCGCCGCGCCCCTGCCGCGTCGTAAACCTGGGTGGCCGTAGGGATTCCGGCGTCGTGACCCTGCGCGACCCAGGACCAGTCGTCACCGAAACTAACCGACAACAGTGCTGGGTCCGCAGCGAGCGCGTCCTCCAGCAGTCCGGCCCGGCTGCGCATGACCCAGTCCACCAGGCCGATCCCGAATCGTCCGCGCACCTGCGCGAGTTCCGCGGACAGTGACGCCCGGGTCGCTGTGCTGCCCATGCCGACCATGCCCAATCCGCCGGCTGCGGTGACCGCGCTGGCCAGTCGACCGCCGGCCACCCCGCCCATCGGCGCGTTGACGATCGGCACCCGGAGACGGAAATCCCGTGACCACGGTGTGGCGAGCACGATCGGGTTGCGGGGTCCGGCTAGTGGGATGCGCCGGGCTGGGATTTCAGCACGGTCAGCATGATCACCGAGTCCGTCACCGCGTGCAGGGCGTGGCGAACCGGCGGAATCGCGACGTAGTCGCCGGTTTTCCCGTCCCAGCTGTCGTCGCCGGCGGTGAGGCGCACGTGCCCCCGCAGCACCTGCAGCGTCGCCTCACCCGGACTCTCGTGTTCGGACAGGTCGTGATCGGCGAGCAGGGCCAGCACCGTCTGACGAAGTTCGTGGGTGTGTCCGCCGTGGATGGTGTGGGCGGCCCGGCCACTGTGGGTCGTGGCGGCCTCTGCCAACTTTTCGGAGGCCAGATCGGTCAACGAGATGGAATCCATCAGTGGGTCACCCTTCAGCCGTCACAGCCCGTTCAGTAGCAGTATTCCTGCCACCAGCAACGCAACCACCTTTACCGCCTCCAGAGCAATGTAGACGTAGTGCGCCCGGGAGCGAGGCTCGTCCAATCCCGCCAGCACCTGGTCGGAACGGCGCGTCAGACGGGGTCGCACCGCGATCAATTGGCCCGCCAGCACCGCACCGGCCGCTGCCAGCGATGCGATGACAGGCACCGGGGTCGGCTCTGCCAGCACATACGCCCCGATGACCAGCGCGAGAACCACCTCGACAGTGTTCAGTGCGCGAAAGACCAGCCGACCGATCCCCAGCCCGATCTGCAGCGTCACGTTGGGCGCACGAAACTTCAGCGGAGCTTCCAGGAAGGAGATCGCCAGCACCATCCCCAGCCACACGAAGGTGCAGGCGATCTCGATGGCCCGCCCGGTGTTCATCGCGCCGATCCCGCGGGTGCTCCCACCGGCGCCAGGTGCGCGAGACACAGGCCCGGCTCAGCGAACGCTTCCAGGCGATCGACAGTCACCGGTGCTTCCCAGGTCTTCAAGGCTCCTTGCATGAGACCCAGGTGAATGGGACATACGACGTTCGACTGCTGCTCCGCGAGTTCGAGGAACGGGCAGTGCCGCAGGCCGAGTTGCCGATTGCCGTCGACCGCGCGACGTTCGGGTTCGAAGCCCATCGCGTCGAGCACGTCGACCAGCTGGTCGACGGCGTCCTGGCTACCCGGCTTCGCGACCGGAGCACCCAGGCGTTCGCCCCAGGCGCGGCCGGCGGCGATGGCCCGCGAACTCGAATCCTTCTCGGCCGCAAGACCGAAAACCAGCATCTCGGCGAGCATCCGGTAATGACGGGTGCCGCCGCGGTCCATCCGCGAAACCGCCCGGAACATCAGCGGTGGCCGCCCCGGACTGCGACGGGCGGGTTTGACCTGTTCCACCTGGCCGTCGCCGACCAGGCTGTCGAGGTGAAAACGCACGGTGTTTGGGTGGATGCCCAACTCGTCGGCGATTGCGACGATGCTCAGCGGGGCGTGAGACTTCCGCAGCATCCGCAGCACCGCACGACGGCGGCCGACCGGCTCGTCACCTGCTTCGGGGATGACTGAATCGGTGATGCCACTCACCCTCTCGGATCTTCTGGGGCCCGCACCGGAGTTTACCCATGTCGATTTGTGAAAATTAGGCAAGCCATCGTAACTTTCGTTCGTGTCAATATTCAAGAGCCGAAGCATTGGCCCGCAAATGCCAAATCGACCCGCATACTGAACCGAATCTGGACCCCGAACCCTGCACGGAAGGCGGTCTGATGGCCGGCAAACAAGACCCTCTCCCCCTGTCGAGCCGCGACGACGAGCATGTCCAGGGGCATTGGCTGCTGGCCCGCCTGGGCAAACGGGTGCTGCGTCCGGGCGGTGTCGAACTCACCCGCACCCTGCTGGCCCGTGCCGAGGTTTCCGCAGCAGATGTGTTGGAGTTCGCCCCCGGACTCGGCCGCACCGCCGTGGAAATCATCGCTCGCAGCCCGCGTTCCTACGTCGGCGCCGAAGCCGACCCAGACGCCGCCAACCTGGTTCGCGGGGTGGTAGCCGGGCACGGCGATGTCAAGGTCACCGACGCCGCCGAGACCGGACTTTCTGACGCCAGTGTCGACGTCGTCATCGGCGAGGCGATGCTGACCATGCAGGCTGATGCCGCCAAACACGCGATCGTCGCCGAGGCCGCGCGAGTACTCCGACCATCAGGGCGCTACGCGATCCACGAACTCGCCCTGACACCCGACGATCTGCCCGACGAAGTGACCACCGATATCCGGCAGTCGCTCGCCCGCGCGATCAAGGTCAACGCACGTCCGCTTACGGTCGCGGAGTGGTCTGCGCTGCTCGCCGGTCATGGGCTGGTTGTCGAGCACGTTGCGACGGCACCGATGGCGCTGTTGCAGCCACGGCGGGTGATCGCCGACGAAGGGCCACTGGGCGCGCTGAGTTTTGCCAAGAACGTGCTCACCCAACCCGAAGCGCGGAAGCGAGTTCTGGCGATGCGCAACACCTTCCGCAAGCACCGGGAGCAGCTGACCGCCGTCGCCATCATCGCCCGCAAGCCGGCCTGATCGGCCGACTCGGTCAGCCGGCGGCGAACGGTTTGGCCATCACCGAGGGCCGGAATCCGTATCGAGGGGCCGCACCACCGAACTGCCCGGCTGATTGACTCAGCGCACCTAGCGGTGCCCCCATGGGCAGTCCGCTGATGCCGGCTTCAGCCGCCGCCGTGGGCACCGTGAGCCCGGTGCTCATCGCGGCAGCAGCCGGATTAGCGATGGGCGCAGCCGCTGCCCAGCTTGCGGGTGTGGACAGACCGCCCACCGGGATTGCCTTTCCGAGTGCTGCCACGACGCCGGTGCCGGCACCGTGCATGCCCGTCTCCGCCGCGGCACCGAGTGCCTGGATACCGCCCTGCAGGGCCTGGGCCGCCGAGACTGCAACGGGTGCAAGGCCTTTCATGAACTGCGTTACAGCGATCACGGCGCTGGTGGCTTGAGAGGTGGACGTCGCCAACGGCATGAACGGGGTGATGAATTTGCCGTACCAGGCCAGGGTCTGGTCGAGGGAAGTCGGGACCGCCAGGCTCTTGAGGGTGTTCGGGATGGCGGCCGTCAACTTGGACAATCCGTCTTGGACGGCGGTTTGAGTCGCGTTCACGGTGACGGCGCCCAGTGCGGCATCCTGGCGGGCCAGTCCCGACAGTGTGGCGACCTGGGGCGCTGACTGGAAGCCGGTCAGCTGGGTTGCCGAGGCCGCGGAGGCCGCATAGCCGTACATGGCGAGCGCGTCCTGGGCCCACATCTGGCCGTACTCCGCCTCGGTAGCCGCGATCGCCGAGGTGTTCAGCCCGAGAAAGTTGGTAGCGACCAGCGCTGCCAACTGGGCACGGTTCGCTGCGATCAGCGGTGGAGGCACAGTCATGGCGAATGCAGCTTCGTGCGCGGCGGCAGCGAAGTGGGCCTGGCGGGCAACCTTTTCGGCATCGGCGGTGCTGGTTTCCAGCCAGGCGATGTAGGGGGCGGCGGCTGCGGCGAGGGCCGTTGCCGCGTGCCCCTGCCAGGGTCCGTCGACCAGGGCGGCAATCGTCGTCTGGTACCCGGTTGCAGTGGTGTGCAGTTCGGTAGCCAGCGCACCCCACGCGCTGGCCGCGGCCAGGAGAGATCCTGGCCCCGGGCCGGCGTACATGCGCGTGGAGTTGATTTCTGGTGGCAGTAGCCCGTAGTCCATGCCGGGGCTCCCCTTCTTGCTTGTTCCTAGATCAGTTCATTCAGCCGGCGGCCGCCGCGTTGGCGGCTTCGGTGAGGGCGTAGGAGTCGGCACTGGCGGACATGGTGGCCACCAGGAGTTCGTGGATGGCTGCGGCCTGGGCGCTGACGGCCTGGTACTGCGCGCCGTGGGCGGCGAGGCGTGCCGAGATCAGTGCCGATACCTCGTCTGCAGCAGGTGGCACGACACCGGTGGTGGGGGCAGCGGCTGCGGTGTTGCCGGCGGTGAAAGCTGCGCCGATCGCGGTCAGGTCAGCGGCGGCGCTTGACAGCAACTCCGGCTGGGTAGTGACAAATGACATGAAATGCCCCTTCGGGTCGGTGCGTTAAGCTCAAATGAGTGGTCGATCTCGGTATAGATGCAGGCTATCGAGCATGCTCTGGCCCAGTCATCACTCTGTCGAGGGATTTCAACATGCTGGCGACTTCGATTGACACATCATTGACAGCAAATCAACAGTTTTGTCGAATTGAATCAACAGAACGTTGACTTACTTCGACAGCTAGGTAAGGTGACAGCCATGCCCAAGCCATCGACCAGCACCGATCGAGTGCAGGCCTCCCGGGGCCGACGCCAATCACACCTCGTCGGCGACGACCGCGAGCAAGCCATCCTCGCCACGGCCGAACGCCTACTTCAGGAACGGCCCCTGGCCGACTTCTCCGTCGACGACCTCGCCAAAGGCGCCGGGATCTCGCGGCCCACTTTCTACTTCTACTTCCCGTCGAAAAACGCGGTCCTGCTCTCTTTGCTCGACCATGTCAACGTGCTGGCGCAGGCAACCGTCCAACCACTGCGCGAAAAGCTCTCGGGCAACCCCGACACGGACTGGCGCGCTCGCATCGAAGCCTTCTTCGAGATCACTGGGGCCCACCGCGCGGTTGCCGTCGCGGGCGCGGCCGCCAAAGCCACCAACCCTGAAGTCCAGGAAATGTGGTCCAACCTGATGAACGGATGGATCGAGCACAACACCGCCGCCATCGAGACCGAACGCAAGAAGGGCACCGCCCCCGACACCGTCCCAGCCAAAAACCTGGCGACCGCGCTGACCCTGCTCACCGAACGAGTCATGGTCGCAACCTATTCCGACGAGAAAGCGACCATCCCGGAAAAAGAAGTCGTCGACACACTCGTTCACATCTGGCTGGCCAGCATCTACGACCGCTGACGCCGCCCGGCCCGCGCGATGCTCTGCTCGATCAACCGGTCGATAGCGCCTAAGTAGGTTGCGGACGGTTCGGCGCCGTTCAGGTCGGCGATGGCCCGTTGTTCACCGAGAACGTCTGTCTTGGATAGGTTCTCGCTCATTTGCGCGGCATGGACCTGCAGACCGGCCAACAACTCGGTACATTGCGAGCCGGCGACGACGGCTCGCCGCGCCAGGGTGCGCACGGTGTCCCATTCGACGTGCCAGGCGCCGTCGGGACGCTCGTCGTGGGCCAGCGCGGCGGCGGTGTGCAGCGTTGCGACCAACGGCGGGGCGGCGATGGCGGCACGCCGGATCAGGATGGACAGCACCGGGTTTCGTTTGTGCGGCATCGAGGATGAACCCCCGCGAAGCCCGGTTTCGGGTTCACTGAGTTCGGCGATCTCCGTTCGGGCCAGGGTGGCGATATCGGTGGCGATCCGACCCCAACAATCGGTGCACCCCACCAGTGCCTCGGCGGCGGCGGTGATCGGTGTTCGCGTAGTGTGCCAAGGGAATCGGAAGTCGAGACCCAAAGCCGTTGCGGTGTTTCGACATACCTGTTCGGCGAGCTCGACGGGGTCCACGCCGGGAACACGCTGCGAAGCCAATTCCACGGTGGCCGAACATGTTCCGACCGCCCCGCCGAGCTGGGCCGGAGTGGACAGTTCGTCGAGCCGCTCATAGGCGTCGACGACCCCATTGAGCCAACCCGCGACCTTGGCGCCGAAAGTGGTGGGCGCTGCGTGCTGAGTCAGGGTCCGCGCGACCATCGGGGTGGCCCGGTGCGCAGTCGCGAGTGCGGACAGTGTGGAGATCTGCGCCGTGAGCTGGTCAGCGATCTGGTCGATGACAGCACGCAACGCCAACATCAGGGCGGTGTCGACCACATCCTGGCTGGTCAGCCCCCGGTGGATCCACGGCCCGACTTCGGGCTCCGCCCGCTGACGAAGTAGGGCAACCAAGCCGATCACCGGGCTCCCGCCGTCCTCGGCGGTGACCGCGAGCGACTCACAGTCGTGCGCGGTCACCAGGTGCCGCAAGTTGACACCGTCGACGGGCACCAGACCGGCTGCGCTGAGGGCATCCAGCCACGCCGACTCCACCGCCACCATTGCCGCCAGCAGCGCCTGGTCGGTCATGTGTTCTCCGGCGCGCTCGTCGCCGGGCCACAGCAGGTTGGTCATCGCCCCTCCCCGTACCGAAGGAAGATCGTCTCGCGGGGACCCTGAAGGTGAATGTCAAAACGGTATCGCGTTCGCGCGGAACCGCTTTCGGCGACACAGAGCAGGGTCTGCCGACGCCTGGGGTCGACGGCCGACAACAACGGATCGGCATTGATATCAGAGGCGGGCAGATACGCCCGAGTGAAGATCCGGTCCAACAGTCCCCGCGCAAAGACGGTGACGGCGAAGAAGGCTGGGCGCCCGGGGCTCACCGACCCCGGGATCACCGTGGTGAACTCGTAGCTCCCGTCGGCATCGGTCGCCGCCCTCCCCCAGCCGGTGAACGTCGACCCGTCGCGCCGCAGCGAGCCGGCAGCCCGCGCGATCCGTCCGTCACTGTCGGGCTGCGAGATTTCCACCAGCGCATCCGGCACCGCATTGCCCGAACCGTCGAAGACGGTGCCGTGCAACTCGATGGCAGCCGGATACGCATCGCAAACCAGTGCACTGTCGCCGACGTACGGCAACCCGATGCCGAAGAACGGCCCGACGGTTTGCCCTGGGGTGCAGATCAATTCGGGCTCAGCCACTGTCACCTGCCAGCACCCCACTCAATACGACATCCCACCGGTAGCCGGTCGCGTATTCCGGTTCGGTCAGGTCATGGTCGTATGTCGCGACGAGACGTTGGCGCGCAACGGGATCCAGGATTGATCCGAATATCGGATCGAGCCCGAACAGCGGGTCACCGGGAAAATACATCTGGGTGATCAGACGTTGGGTGAAAGCCGTACCGAACAACGAGAAATGGATGTGCGCCGGCCGCCACGCGTTGCGGTGGTTGCGCCACGGATAGGGTCCGGGCTTGATGGTGGTGAATCGGTATGAGCCGTCCGGTCCGGTGAGGCAGCGCCCAGCGCCGGTGAAATTCGGGTCGAGCGGAGCCGGATGCTCGTCGCGCTGATGACGGTAGCGACCGCTGGCGTTGGCCTGCCAGATCTCCACCAACTGCCCTACCACCGGTCGACCGGATTGCTCGAGCACCCGCCCGGTGACCAGAATCCGCTCACCGATCGGTTCACCCGCATGACCGGCGGTCAGGTCGGCGTCGAGTGGATCGACATCTTGGTGGCCGAAGCACGGCGCAAAGCGTTCGATCGCTTCGGGGTCGACGGCCACCAGTGGGTGTTTCGGGTGCCGCAGCGCGCTGCTGCGGTAGGGCGGGTAGTCGAGTCGCGGCTGATCGCCCACCCCGACGAAGCGCTGGTAGCCCGCCGCGATGTCGGCCATCTCGGCGGTGATGTCGGCTTGCGACGCGACGCGCTCCGGTGCGGCGTTCACGGACGTGAGGCTACTCTCGCGCGACACCTATCCGGCCGCATAGCGTTACGCCATGCCAAGTGACTATGTCTACGACCAGGGCTTCGCCGAGGAGCGATCCCGGTTGAACGCGATGGAGAGCCTGTGGGACTCCGGCACTAAGGCCCTGCTCGACCAGCTTGGCATCGGCGATCCCGAAAGGCCGGCACGCTGCTTGGAAGTGGGCGCTGGCGGCGGATCGCTCCTGCAGTGGATGACGACCCGGGGCGCCACCGTGCTGGCGGTCGACATCGACACCCGATTCATCGAACAACTGGCCAGCGACAGCATTGAGGTCCGGCGTGTGGATATCCGCACCGACGAACTCCCCCAGTCCGAGTTCGACTTCGTCCACGCCCGACTGGTGCTCGAGCATCTGCCCAACCGCCGGGAGATCCTGGACCGCCTTGCCCAGACGCTGCGTCCCGGCGGCTGGCTGGTGATCGAGGATTTCGACTGGACGCCTTTCGGTTTCGAGGGCGGCGACGATCTGATGGACCGAGTCACCAAAGCGACCCTGACGTTCATGCAGCGCGCCGGGTTTGAGCCGCACTACGGCCGCCAGGTTGTCGCCGATCTGGCGGCGGCCGGTCTCACCGAGGTTCGCGGCGAGGGGCGCGCGCGAGTGATCGATTCCAGCGCGACGGGTTTCGAGTTCTTTCGGCTTTCCTTCGCCAGCTTGCGCGGGGCGATTGTGGATGCCGGACTGATCTCGCCGGAAGACGCAGAGGCAGCCGCCGCGGGCTTCGGTGCGGGCATGCGCATCTACACACCGATCATGATGGCCGGAATCGGCCGCCGCTGACGGCTAAATGGCTTTCAGCAGCGCCGCTTTGCCTTTGGTGCGAAGCCGGTGTAGGCGCGAGCCGCGAAGCTGCTCGATGCGCGCCGCCATCTTGGCCCCGAGATCATCGAGTTCGGCCTCGGAGAGCTGCACCGGCGGGGGCGCCGGGATCATGTCGCGTTCCTCTTCGTCGGCGTGCGCCTCCAGGACGGTTTTGAAGGTGTTCCACTCCTCCTCGTAGCCGGGCGCGCTCTGCGGCGTACGCAGCAGCACACCCAACTGGTCGACCACCTGACGATGTTCGGCGTGCGCGATCGCGATCAGTTCGGTGGCCGCCGCCAAAGCCGGGTAGTACAGGTCGTCCTCGATGCGGAAGTGGATGTCGAGCTCGAGCAGCATTTCGTCGAAAAGCTCGTGCCGCACTTGGCTGTTCACCGGCGCGTCGCTGACCTTGCGGCCCAGCCCCTTGATCACCACGTGGTGTTCCTTGAGCACGTCGTAAGCATTCACTAGACCACTCCATCCCTACTCACAACGACCGGTTCCTCAGCGCGCACTTCGACCATTCCGTCGACCAACCGGGTCTCGTAGCACGGCAACGGAGTAGCCGAGGGACCACGCAGCACCTCACCGGACTCCAGCGCGAATCGCGATCCGTGCCAGGGGCATACGATCCGTCCCCGGTCGACCCACCCGTCGACCATCGGCGCGGCGAGGTGGGGGCAGAACTCACCGAAGGCCGACACCTCGCCCGGATCCGTTTGGCAAACCACCAGTCCCACGCCATCGACCTCGACCCGGACGGGTTTTCCGTTCAATTCGTTGGCCGGCAGTACGGGCGTCCACTCCGTGGTCCGGAGCTTTTCGCCGGACCGATCGATCCCGATTCCGGAGCCGAACACCAGCGCCCCACCGAGGTAGCTTCCACCCAGGGTGATTCCGTAACCCACTGTGCTGATTGCCATTCCACGTAGGCGATTGCCGCGGTGCCGTTCCCACCACGACAGCGCGTACAACGCGGTCGCGGCCGAGTTCACCACGCCGTGCACGACCCCCACCCGGCGGTCTTCTTCGTGGGTGTGCTGCCAGTCGGCCACGCCGGTGACCGCGGAACCCATGCTGGCGAGAATCCCCAGCCCCAACGAGCGCGAAGCAATATCCGAAGCGGGCGAAGCCTCGTTGGTGCGCTGGCCGCCGAGCACGCTGAGTGCGTCCAGTGCCACCGTCGTTCCGAGCGCACCACTGGCGAACGAAGCCAGCGGCGGATGCACCGGATGCCCCAGCCAGACACCGTTGAGCGCATTCATGACGCGATCGCGGGCCGAGCCCAACGCATTGAAGAGCAATGTGAGCACGTGCTCGAGCCGATAACTCGGCCGGTCCAGCCATTCCTGACGGCCGATGGCCGCCACGACTCGCGATCCGATATGCACCAGATTCCTCCCAACCCCACTGCAAACTGTGATGTGCAGACACTATCCCAGCTCGCAATAGTTTACATAGTGGTGATTGTAAATACATATGATTCTGCTAGACAGAGACAATCTCTGTTCATCAGATATTCTTGGCAGGTGAGGTGCCATGACCATTCAGAGTGACGTCATTGCGAACGTGCGCCGCGGCATGGTCCCCGCGCACATCTACAACGACACGGATCTGTTCACGCTGGAGAAGGAACGACTCTTCAGTCGGTCATGGATGTTCGTCGCACACGAGTCGGAGATCCCGCAGGACGGTGACTACGTCGTGCGCAGGGTGCTCGACGACTCGTTCATCGTCACCCGCGACTCGAATGGCGAAGTGCGGGCGATGTTTAACATGTGCCTGCACCGCGGCATGCAGGTGTGCCGCGCGGAAATGGGCAACGCCTCCAATTTCCGCTGTCCGTACCACGGTTGGACCTACCGCAACGACGGCCGACTCACCGGTCTGCCGTTTCACCGCGAGGCCTACGGCGGCGACGCGGGTTTTGAAAAGGGCCAATCCCTGCTGCCCGCACCGAATATGGCGATCTACAACGGCCTGATCTTCGTCAACCTGGACCCGCACGCGCGGCCGCTGACCGACTACCTCGGCGACTTCGCCTTCTATCTGGACTACTACACCAAGCAGAGCACTAAGGGCCTGCAAGTGCGCGGACCGCAACGATGGCGGATCAAGGCGAATTGGAAGATCGGCGCCGAGAACTTCTCCGGCGACATGTACCACACCCCGCACACGCACGCGTCGATCGTCGAGATCGGTCTGTTCCGAGAACCGAAGGCGCAGAAGCGCAAGGACGGCGCTACCTACTGGGCGGACTGCGGCGGCGGAACCACCTACAAGTTGCCGCCGGGCGACTTCGACGAACGGATGCGCTACGTCGGCTACCCCGACGAGATGATCGGTCGGATCAAGGAAGCCTGGTCACCTCGCCAGCAGCAGGTCGTCGCCGACGACGGTTTCATGTTCTCGGCCGCCACCTGCTTTCCGAACCTCAGCTTCGTGCACAACTGGCCGAAATTACCTGGCGGCGATGCGGTCTTGCCGTTCATCTCCATCCGGCAATGGCAGCCGATCAGTGCGAACGAGACCGAGGTGTGTTCCTGGTTCGCCGTGGACGCCGCGGCACCCGAGCAGTACAAGAAGGACTCGTATAAGGCGTACCTGATGTGCTTCGGCTCGTCCGGAATGTTCGAGCAGGACGACGTGGAGAACTGGGTGTCGTTGACTACTACCGCGGGCGGTTCGATGGCCCGCCGATTGCTGTTGAACAGCCGGATGGGATTGCTCGCCGACGACCGTCCGGTGATCGACGCACTGACGGCCGATTCCTTCCACGGTCCGGGACGGGCGCAGGTCGGCTACAACGAGTACAACCAGCGCGAACTGCTCAAGTTGTGGGCGGAGCTCTTGTCATGAGTAAAGCATTGCCGTTTAACGATATTCGGCACCTACAGGCCCATCAGTTCCTGGTGGATGAGGCCTACCTATTGGATGCTCAGCATTATGAAGCGTGGCTGGACACCATGACCGAGGACATTCGCTATGTGATGCCGGTGCGCGTCACCACCGCCCGCGGCGCCGGCTTCGATACCTCGCCGGGGATGGATCATTTCGACGAGGACAAATACTCGCTGAGCCAGCGGGTGGCCCGAATGGGTACCGAGCACGTCTGGGCCGAGGATCCGCCGTCTCGACTTCGGCACTTCATCACCAACGTGCGCACTTTCGCGTGCGACGATGATGCGCAACTGCTCGTCGAGTCTGCCGAACTGCTGTTCCGCAGCCGCGGTGACGTCAACGACAGCGCCTTGCTGTCCTGCGGTCGCGAAGACCTGTTGCGTTGGGACAGTGGGCAAGAAACCTGGTTGCTGGCCCGCCGCACCATCCGCGCCGACGAGTCGGTGCTGCGGATGCAGAACCTGGCGGTGTTCCTGTGAATCCCGTCGGTGAGCCCATCACTGTCGCAAACGAATTCACCGAAGTGGTGGTTCAGCGGGTCGATACCCGCAACGGATCACGGCTGCTGATCCGCGCGCCGAAATCCGGGCAGTGGATCAGTCTGGACGCACTGGAGGTCGAGGCACTGACCTGGCAGAACCCCCGTACGCTGGCAGCCATGGTCGGCAATGTGAACGCGCCACTGCTGCCGGATGTTGAGGACGGCCCGGACGAAAAGAACAACGATGCCCGGTTGGCTTGACGGCAAACGCGCGTTGATCGTCGGCGCCGGATCCGGAATCGGGCGCGCAGCCCTCGACGCATTCCGCGCCGAGGGCGCCAAAGTCGCAGTGCTGGAACGGGATCAGGGCAAGTGCGTCCGGCTGCGCGAAGAACTCCCGGAAGCTCCGGTGGTCGACGGTGACGCCACCACCCGCGAAGCCAACGACCGCGCGGTCAGCGTTGCAGTGGACAGTTTCGGCGGTCTCGACATCTTGGTCAATTGCGTTGGAATCTTTGACTTTTACCAGGGAATCGACGACATCGGCGCCGATGACCTGTCGGATGCGTTCGACGAGATGTTCCGCACCAATGTGCTCAGTCATCTGCAGTCCGTCAAAGCCGCACTGCCGTCGCTGCGCGCGCAGGCGGGCGCCTCGATCGTGCTGACCGAGTCCACGTCGGCCTACTATCCCGGCCGGGGCGGTGTGCTGTACGTGCCGTCGAAGTTCGCGGTGCGCGGGTTGGTGACGGCGCTGGCACACGATCTGGCTCCGCAGATCCGGGTCAACGGGGTGGCGCCGGGCGGGACGCTGAACACCGAACTGCGTGGCCTGGCCAGCCTTGGCCTCGACAACGTCCGTCTCGACGACTCCCCCAGCCGGGCAACGGAACTGGCTGCCCGTTCGCCATTGAACGTCGCGCTCTCCGGCGAAGACCATGCCTGGAGCTACGTCTTCCTGGCCTCCGACCGATCCCGCGGCATCACCGGTGAGACCATTCACCCCGACGGCGGATTCCGTTTGGGCGCAGCGAAATGAGTGACCTGCTGGCAGCGCAGCGGGCTTTGGTGGCTGAAGGTTGCCGGGTCGCCGCCAACCGCGGCTTGGTGGACGGCATCCTCGGTCATCTGAGCCTGCGGATCGACGACGACCATCTGCTGATCCGCTGCCGCAGCGACACCGACACCGGGGTGGCTTTCACCCGTCCCAGCGACATCCGACTGATCACCTTCGACGGAAACGAAGGAGCCGCAGGCGAACTCGACGGTTACCGGGTGCCCAACGAACTGCCGATACACACCGAGACCATGCTCTCCGATGCCCGGCATCGAGCCGTCGCGCACCTGCATCCGCCGGACGTCGTCGCCGCCGATCTGGCCGGCATCACGATCCGGCCGATCTACGGGGCGTACGACATTCCTGGGGCCCGGCTGGCCCGCGGTGGTGTGCCGGTGTACGAACGCGCGGTACTGATCCGCAATTCGGGGCTGGGCCGGGAAATGGTGGCGGCGATGGGCGAAGCGCCGCTGGTGATCTGCCGTGGGCACGGAATCACCAGTGCCGCAGCCACCGTCGAGCAAGCTGTGTTACAGGCGATCAGTCTCGACGAGCTGGCCCGCATGTCCTTGCGGGTGCGCTCCGCCGGCGGCCCACTGCGCGACATCGACGACGCCGATTGGGATGACTTGCCGGACCTGGGTTCGGGCTTCAACGTCGAGTCAGCCTGGCGGCACGAGGTCGCCCGGCTGCCGGATCAGCCGAGTTGATCGCCGATTTCCTTTGCCGCCTTCACCAGTGCGGCGGCCATCGACGAATACGTCGACGCGGACAGCCGATTCTGCGGAGCGGCGGCATTCAACGCCAGTAGCAGTCCGGGCGCCCGGGCGGGGATTGGCACCGCGACCGAGGCGACGCCCTCTTCGCTCTCTTCGCGGTTGGTGGCGTAGCCGCGTTCCCGGATGCGGGACAGTTCGGACTCCAGCTTGGCGCGGCTGACTATCGAGCGTACGGTGATGGCGTCCAGTTCGTCGCGCGGAAGCAGTTGTCGCACTTCGGCTTCCGAGAGTTGCGCCAGCAGAGCCTTGCCGGTGGAGGTGCAGTGCGCGGGCATGATTCGTCCCAGCCGGGAGGCCACCCGGACGGCCTTCGGTCCTTCGACAGCGGCGACGAATCGCACGTTGGCGCCGTCAAGCATCCCGACGTGAATCGACTCGCCGAGTTGCTCGCTGAGGCCACGCATGATGGGCACAGCGGTGCGTTGAATGTCGATGCGCCCGAAGATCGCAAAAGCCACGCTGGTCAGCGCCGGACCGGGCAGATATGCCTTGGAGGTCGGATCCTGGCGGACGAAGCCACGATAGGTCAGCATCGCCAGCAGTCGGTGGGCGGTCGACGACGCAACCCCCAGATAGCGGGTCGCCTCGCTCAGCCGGATCTGCGGTTGCTCGCCCAATAGCAGCAACAACTTGAGCGCGTTGTCGACCGACTCGATCGGATACTGCGGCACGTCATTCCGCATCTCGCGAGCCTAGCGAACTATCCGCTCTTACCGTTGCTGCCAGGCGCGCCCAACAGACCCGGTAGGCCGGCAGTGCCGCCGGGTGATCCGCCCGCGCCGCCGTTGCCGCCGGCGCCGCCGAAGGCGAAGCTGCCGCCTTTGCCGCCGCTGGTGCCACCGCCACCGCCGTCGCCGCCGTTGCCACCCTGACCGCCGGCGCCGCCGGAACCACCTGCACCACTGCCCCCGTTGACGCCTGCCCACCCGATCAGGCCGCCGGCCCCGCCACTGCCGCCGCTGGTACCGCCGACGCCGCCGACACCGCCGTTACCGCCTGCGCCGCCGAGGCCACCGATGACTCCGTTGCCGCCGGCGAGCGTTCCGCTGCCGGTCACGCTGCCGCCGGCACCACCGATAGCGCCCAGGCCACCGACGCCGCCGATACCACCGGTTCCGCCGAGCCCACCGGAGCCACCGGCGTCGCCGAGACCGATGAAGGCGCTGCCGGCACCGCCGTTACCGCCGATTCCACCGCCGCCGCCCGCGCCACCCAAACCACCCAGGCCGCCACCACCACCGATACCGCCGTCGCCCCCGGTGCCGGCCCCCGCCCCGCCGGAGGCTGCGGCGCCGGCTCCACCTGGACCACCTGCGTACCCGTTGGCACCGGCCCCACCAGCGCCGCCGATGCCACCGGCACCACCGGCACCACCGTTGCCGGTGACCAGCCCGCCGCGTCCGCCATCACCGCCGACTCCGCCCATCCCACCGTTGCCGGCGACACCGACCGCGCCGTGGCCGGCACCGCCTGCACCACCCTTGCCTCCGATGGCAGCGCCGCTGCCGGTGTTCTCAGCCGACCCGCCTACGCCGCCCGCACCTCCGGCACCGCCACCGGCCCCGCCCGCTGACCCATCGCCTCCGTCACCCCCAGTGACGGTCGTGGTACCACCGACCGAACCGGTGTTGGTGAAGGTGGCAGCACCGCCGGCCCCGCCGGCGCCACCGTTGCCGCCGGTCGGCCCGGCGACGCCTCCGCCGCCGCCGTTGCCTGCGTGAATATCCAGGTCGCCAGTGATGGAGAAGCCGCTGGTGACGGTTGCGGACCCGCCGACACCACCGGTACCTCCGGTTTCAGCGGCAGCGCCGCTCCCACCCGGGTCCCCACTCGCGCCTGTGACCATCACATTCCCGACAATGTTGTTGAGAACCGTGGCGTTCGCGTCCCCGCCTTTGTTACCGGGCGAGGCCATCCCGCTGGGGGTGGGGTTCGCCCCGGCCATCCCGGTCAGGCCGGTCCCGCCCTGACCGCCCGCGCCGCCGGAACCGAACCAATTGGCACTGCCGCCGTGACCGCCCGCGCCGGGCAGGCCGCCAAGGACCCCCGCCACCGCGGCGCCGCCTTGCCCGCCGTTGCCGCCGTCGCCGAGCAACGTCCCGCCGGGACCGCCGTGCCCACCGGATGCGCCGGCTCCACCGAGACCGCCGTTGCCGCCGTCGCCGAGCAGCAGCGGCCCCGCGCCACCGTTGCCGCCGACAGCGCCTTCCCCGCCCATGCCGCCGACACCACCGGAACCGAGGTAGCTGGCGGCACCACCGCTGCCACCCGCTGCGCCCCTACCGCCGGCCCCGCCGAACCCGCCATTGCCGAACACTCCACCTGAGCCGCCGAGGCCCCCGACACCGCCGGTGGTGCCCGCGCCGGCATCGACGCCGCCGCGACCGCCTACTCCTCCGCTACCGATCAGGCCGGTGATTCCACCGGTGCCGCCGACCCCGCCGGCCGTGGTCGCCCCGGCGGCGCCGCCCATTCCGCCGACACCGCCGTTGCCGAGCAACCAGCCGCCGCGGCCGCCGCTGCCACCCGCGGCGCCGGACCCGGTCACCCCGACTCCGCCAGCGCCGCCGACGCCACCGTTGCCGATGAATCCGGCTTCCCCGCCGGCGCCACCGGGCAGGCCGGCCGCGCCTGAGCCGCCGTTGCCACCGTTACCGATCAGCAGCCCGCCCGGGCCACCAGACGCCCCCGAGCCATCCGGTGCGTTGGCGCCGTTGCCGACCAGCGGGCGCCCGAACAAAGCCTGGCTCGGCGCATTGACCAGGCCCAGCAGGTCCGCCAGTGGCGATGCGCTTGCCGCTTCGGCAGCGGTGTAGGCATTCGCGCCGCCGGCCAGCGCCCGGACGAACTGTTCATGAAACGCACCGAATTGTGCGCTCAGGCTCCGGTACACCCGGCCGTGCGCTTCGAACACCGCCGCGACGGCACCCGACACCTGGTCGGCTGCCGCCGCCAGCACACCGGTGGTCGGCACTGCGACAGAGGCATTCGCCGCCGCCAGCGTCGATCCGATTCCCGCCAACTCTGACGCCGCCGAAGACACCGACTCGGGTATCGCAACAACGAACGACATCTGAAACCTCCCGACAAGGTCCAAGGAATTGCCGCGTCAGCAGAAACCTTCAGCAACAGATCCTGATCCGGTCGTAAACCCGCAACAGCAAATTCAGACGGCAGATCTGCCTCCTTGCCAACTATCGTCACGCCGCTGGAAATCGTTACCGGCAGCAAACGAAAAGTGGAATCGCGACAGGGTCCGATGCGCGGGGAACATCAGGCGGTCAAGCCCGCGGGTGGGCGGTTTCCGATTCGTTGCTTGGATGAAAACGCCATACCCAACCCTAATTTTCTATACGATTTACATGCGTTACGTTGCAGAGTGGCCGGAAATTATGACCGGCATGCAACGTGGCGCGCCATTCTGAGCCAGAGTGTCTGGAATGGCGCTGGGAAAGGACCGCGCGTTGAGCTTTTTCGCCCTACCTCCGGAGATCAACTCGCTACGAATGTTCGCGGGCGCGGGGTCCGCGCCAATGCTCGACGCCGCCGCGGCCTGGTCTGGCTTGGCAGACGAACTGGCTGCAGCCGCGCAATCCTTCGCAGCTGTGACTTCGGGATTGACCGAGCAGGCTTGGCAGGGCCCGGCGGCTCAAGCCATGGCGGCCGCGGCAGCGCCGTATGCGGGATGGCTCAGCGCGGTTTCGGGTCAGGCTGCCACTACGGCCGGGCAGGCTGACGCTGTAGCGGGTGCGTTCGAGGCGGCTCGAGCGGCGACAATTCACCCACTGGCAGTCGCCGCCAATCGAACCGTTTTTGTGCAATTGGTGCTATCGAATCTTTTCGGGCAGAACGCGCCGGCAATCGCGGCCGCCGAGGGTTTCTACGAGCAGATGTGGGCCGCCGATGTGGCCGCGCTGGTGGGCTATCACTCGCAAGCCTCGGCGGCGGCCGGCGAGTTGGCTGCCTGGCCAGAGTCGCTGGCCGGCCTGGCTCAGACGAATACCAGCATTGGAAATAACGGTCCGTTGAACCTGGGCATCGGAAACACCGGGGGCAATAATTCCGGCAGCGGGAACACCGGCAGCACCAACCTGGGCAGCGGCAACTATGGCAATGGAAATCTGGGCAGCGGCAACGGCGGCAATGCCAACGTGGGAAGCGGCAACACAGGCAACGCCAACCTGGGTAGCGGGAACTGGGGTAACACCAACTTCGGCAACGGGAACTTCGGCAACCGCAACCTGGGTGGCGGCAACCAGGGCAACGGAAACTTCGGGCCGGGCAACGTCGGCGATGGAAACGTCGGCGGCGGAAATATCGGCTCCACCAACTTCGGCAGCGGCAACGTCGGCTCCTTCAACATGGGCAGCGGCAATATCGGCCACAGCAACGTCGGCTTCGGCAACAAAGGCGGCTTCAACTTCGGGTTCGGCAACAACGGCACCAACAACATCGGCTTCGGCCTCACCGGTGACAACCTGGTCGGCATCGGCGCACTGAATTCGGGCATCGGGAACTTCGGCTTCGGCAACTCGGGCAACAACAACATCGGCTTCTTCAACTCCGGCGACAACAATGTCGGCCTCTTCAACTCAGGCAGCGGCAATTTCGGGTTCGGAAACTCCGGCGGCACCAACACCGGCTTCTGGAACGCCGGCGGGATCAACACCGGCTTCGGAAACGGCGGCAGCAACAACGTCGGCTTCGGCAACGCCGGCTACGGCAACATGGGCGCCGGCAACGCCTTCTACTACAACGTCGGCTTCGGCAACGCAGGCTCGGGCAACACCGGCTTCTTCAACTCGGCCGACTACGGGACCAACACCGGCGCATTCAACTCGGGCTACTGGAATACGGGCTTCTTCAGTTCGGGTAACACCAACACCGGGATGTTCGACTCGGGTAGCCTGAATACCGGCTTCGGCAGCTCGGAAACCCCTGTCGGCGTAGTGAATTCGGGCTTCGGCAATGTCGGCAGCAATCTGTCCGGCTTCTGCAACCACGGCAGCGACTCGTCCGGCTTCCAGAACAGCACGGCCGACGCTTTCGGCTACACCTCCGGCTGGCACAACTCCGACGGGCGGGGCAACGTCGGGTTCTACAACTCAGGATTCGGTCTGGCGGGCTTCGGCAACACCGGCGTCTACAACACCGGCATCAACAACTCGGGCAATTACAGTGCGGGCCTGTACAACTCGGGCGATTACGACTCCGGCAGCTTCAATAAGGCCAATGAAAAGTCCGGCTTCTTCAATTAGTCTGCGTCACTTGCTCTTTCGCCCAACGATAATCGGCCTTACCCGACGGTGACCGCTGCAACCTGGTACGGAAAATCACCTCTTTGGGCAGTTTGTAGCGCGCGATGTGTCGGGCCGCCTCGGCGAGGATGCTGTCGGGGTCGGCCTGCTCGCCCTGCACCAACTGGACCAGTGCCACGACTTCGTTTCCCCAGCGTGTGCTCGGCCGGCCGGTGACCACCACGTCATAGACCGCGGGATGCTCGAGGATGGCGGCCTCGACCTCTTCAGCGAAGATTTTCTCACCGCCGGAGTTGATGGTCACCGAATCCCGGCCGAGCAGCTCGATCTGGCCGTCGGCGTGCCACCGGGCGCGGTCGCCGGGCACCGAGTGCCGGATTCCCTCGACGACGGGAAAAGTCCGCGCGCTCTTCACCGGATCGCCGAGGTAGCCGAGCGGAATCGGACCCTGTTGAGCCAGCCACCCGATCTCGTCGTCGCCGGGCGTCAGGAGGCGGGTCAGGTCCGCGCTGACCACCACCGCGCCCGGGTTCGGGACGAATCGCCCGGAGGCGTTCTGCAGTCGGCTGGACACCTGGCCCATTTGGGATCCCGATTCCGAGGAGCCGCCGGCGTCCAGGATCGTCAAGTGCGGCAACAGTTCCACGAAACGCTGCTTGAGTGGCGCGCTGAGTGCCGCTCCCCCGGTGACCAGAACGAACAAACCGGAAAGGTCGTAGTCGCCGGCCTCGAGCGCGTCGATCAGCGGGCGGCCGAACGCGTCGCCGACGAACGACAACGAGATCGCGCGTTCCCGGCTGGCCAGGGCCCACACTTCGGCCGGATCGAAATGGGTGGTCGTCGGCGCCATCACGAACGGCCGTCCGCTGCACAGGTTGATGAATGCCGCCCACTGTGCCGCGCCGTGCATCAGCGGCGCGGCCGTCATCGAACCCGGCCCGTCCGGTCGCGACCGCTCGACGATCTCGTCCAGGCCGGACACCGGCTCGCCGGAGCCGAAAGTCCGCCCGCCCATGGCGTTCATGTAGATGTCGTTCTGGCGCCACAGCACCGCTTTCGGCATGCCGGTGGTGCCGCCGGTGTAAAGGACGTAGAGATCGTCCGGCGACGGGACGAGGTCCAGCGGCTCGTCCGATACCGAAGCCAGCAGTTCTTCGTAGCGCACCGCGCCCGGCAGTGGTTCATTGCCGGACTCGTCATCGACGTGGATCAGCCGTACCTGACCGGGCGTCTTGGCCAAAGCCTCGATCAGCGTCGGCGCGAACCGCGCCTGGTACATGATCGCTTCGGCGTCGGCGTTGCCGATCAGGTACACCAGTTCGTCGGCAACATATCGGTAGTTGATGTTGAACGGGGCGACCCGAGCTTTGTACGCGCCGATCATCGCCTCGAGAAACTCATTGCAATTGGCGAGGTAAAGGCCGAGGTGGCTTTGGCCCGATTCGTGCGGCGCCAACTCCGAACGTTCCCGGCGCGCGCCCAGGCCCCAGTCGTGCAGCGCCCGGGCGAACCGGCGGGCACGCTCGTCGGTCTGCGCGAAGGTTAACCGCCGGTCCCCGAATACGATCGCGTCCCGATCGGGGTTGGCTGCCGCTACCGCCGAAAAGACCTGGGCCAAATTGAATTCCACGAACTCTCCTCACCTGGGCGCGCTCGGGGTTCAGGCTCCCGCCACGCTACCGCGCAACTTCGCGGCCAGGTTCTCCGTACGCAGCCGGCCCCGGTCAGGCATCCTTTACGCATGGATGTGGAGGCCCTGCTGCAAACGATCCCGCCGCTCGCGGTTTACCTGGTGGTCGGCGGTGTGATCGGGCTGGAAAGCCTGGGCATTCCACTGCCCGGCGAGATCGTGTTGGTCAGCGCGGCATTCTTGGCTACCAAGCACCCGGAGATCAACCCGATCGGCGTCGGCGCGGCAGCGGTCGTCGGCGCAGTGACAGGCGACTCGATCGGCTATTCCATCGGCCGCCGGTTCGGGATGCCGTTGTTCGACCGACTGGGCCGCAAGTTCCCCAAGCATTTCGGCCCCGGTCACGTCATGCTCGCCGAACGCACCTTCACCCGCTGGGGCGTGCGAGCGGTGTTCTTCGGTCGTTTCATCGCCCTGTTGCGCATCTTCGCCGGTCCGTTGGCCGGGGCGTTGAAAATGCCCTACCCGCGCTTTCTGCTGGCCAACGTCTCCGGCGGTATCTGCTGGGCCGGCGGCACCACTGCGCTGATTTATTACGCCGGCATGGCCGCCGAGAAGTGGCTGTCCAGTTTCTCTTGGGTCGCGCTGGTCATCGCGATCATCATCGGCGCCACTGCCGCGATTCTGTTGCGCGAACGCACTTCTCGCGCGATCGCCGAGCTGGAAGAAGAGCATCGCCGCAAGACGGACTCCACGGAGCCTGAGTCAGTGCAGTAGGTAGCTTTTAGCCAACCGCCTCGACGACGCTGCACTGGACGTCGCGACCCTCTTCCGGACGGTGCCGCTCGATGAGGCTGCGGGCCATCGCCTGAGCTCGGTGCGCAGCTTGTAGGTCGCCGACGGCCGCGAGGACGATGGCACCCTTCATCAGGATGTGCCAGGACGAGGCGAAATCTTCGACATCCCGCAAACCGGCTGCCACCGCCCGGCGCCGCACGATGTCGCGGACATGGTCGATATGGGCGATGCTGGCCATACCGGCGGGATGATCGGGCCCCAGTTCGAGCAGCACATTGATAAACGAGCAGCCCTCATAGCCGTCGCGGCTCTGGAACCAGTCGTGCATGACGTCGAAGATCGCCAGCAAACGTTCCTCGGGTGTAGTGCCGAGCAGTTCCGAGTGCGCCTCGATCAAGCCGTGCGTCCACAGCTGTTCGCGGCGCTCCAGAACCGCAAGAACCAAGTCATTCTTCGTCGCAAAGTGCCGATAGAGCGTGGCTTTCGCCACCCCGGCCCGCTCGATCACCTCGTCGGTACCCACGGCCCTGATGCCGCGCCGACTGAACAGTGCGTAAGCCGCGGACAATATCCGTTCGCGGGCCGGCACGGGCGGAACGCCGGGTGCCGCCAGGTCAGGCTCGTGAGGGGGCAGATTCATAGCAAGCCTTAACATACTCTTAGTCAGCCTATGTAGACAGACCGCTCTGTCTTGTTATAGAAATGAGACTCACGGCGATATTTCTGTCTGTCTTCAGTCGCGCAGGATGGGCATCCATCGCGGCGTTTCCAACGCCAGCCGATTAGGAGTGCACATGAGCCTGATCATTGCCGAATCTTTTTCAACACATCTGACGATAAGCACCAGACTGCGCTCCGAACTAAGTAACCGGTGCAGCACGTTACGTGCGACCACCGACCGCTACGGCGAGGCCGTTGTGATCCACGCCGGCGGCGAAGTCGATGCCTGCAACGAACGCACGTGGAAGCAGTTAGTCCACGAGGCCGCGACGACCGCGTCCCCGCCAGGGCCTTTCGTCGTTGACGTCACCGATGTGGATTTCATGGCGTGCTGCGCCTATGCCGTACTGGCCGACGCCGCGCGCGACTGCCGCGGGCGCGGTGTCGAACTGCGCTTGGTGAGCGGAGCACCGATCGTCGCGCGGGTGGTTCATGCCTGCGGGCTCAGCGACACGCTGCCGATCTACCAGACGGTCGATCAGGCCCTCGCGGCGCCGACCGTTTAGACGCCCCGCCTCAGACGGCGCCGGTAGCGGCCAATTCGCGGCCGACCCCCACCGGCGGCGGCCCGACCTCCAGCACGGATCGCACGGCGGCGCGCAGGTAGTCGCGCAGGATCTGCATGCTGTATCGCTCACCGCGCAGTCCGATCCACTTGGGCAGATCCACGATGCAGGCCGCAATCAGATCGACCGCACTGGGATCGCTACGCGCCCAAAGACTTTCGGCCAGTTGCGCCATCACCTCGGCGAGCTCGGCCGCAAGGGCCTGCAGCTGTTCGGCGACGTCGCCGGGCATCGGCTGGCCTACCACCTCGTCGCGACGCACCGTCATCAAGCAAGCCGACGATCCCGGGTACATCTCCGGATAGAGCAGCGACGTCTCGGCCGCCGCGTACACCGCGTCTAATGGCTCACTGCCGGGTTGGGCACTGGCCTCCTGGATCAGGCTGGTCAACTGGTCCAAAAAGCGGCGTTCCGCGCGAATCCAGACGCGGCCGAGCAGGCCCCCGCGGGACTCGTAGGTTCGGTAGATCGCCCCGTTGGAGACCCCGGTGGCCTTGGTGAGCGCGCGAATCGTCACAGCATCAATACCGTCCTTGGCCACCAAATCTTCGGTGGAATCCAGTACGTATTCGTGCTCTTGCGCCCGTGGACTCGACACTCCTGAAACGCCCCCTCATACCGACGTGCATGGTGATTGCGCAAGGGGGCCCGATCCCCCAAGTGCGCATTGCCCGACCGACCTCCCCGCGGGGTCATCGAGCCCATTGTCTCCAACTGATCTGCTTCACACAGCGAAATGGCGCAGTTCATGAAATTCATAGCTGGGCGGACGCACAGAATTTGTTCGATCCGGGAGGGCAAGAAGTTTGCAATGGGAACGGTTGTCGAGCGTTTACCGCCTACCAGCAGGGGTAGGCGGCGGACATGAAGATCGGGCGCTCGGAAGACGAACTCCCGACCGTGGGCGTGGAGGAGGAATTCCTCCTCATCGACCCGGAAACCGGCGAACCAGCAGCCCGAAACCGCGACGTCGCCACCAAAGCCGGCCAGCTGGGAATCACACTGCAGCTGGAACTGGCCAGTTGCCAAGTGGAAACCGCATCCAGCGTCGCGAAAAGCGCCCACCAGCTGACCGAGGAGCTGACCTCACTGCGCCGCACCGCGGCGCGGGCCGCCGAAGCGGTCGGGTTGCGGTTGCTCGCCCTCGGGCTCCCGCCGGCGACGCCGCACAAATTCCCGGTCACCGACACCCCGCGCTACCAACGGATCGGCGAGCAATTCGGGATGGTCGCGCACGAGCAGGGAATCTGTGGTTGCCACGTGCACGTGCAGGTGCCTGATCGCGCGGCCGCTATCCACGCCAGCAACTGGCTTCGGCCCTGGCTGCCGACGCTGTTGGCGTTGTCGGCGAACTCGGCCGTGTACCGCAACACCGACACGGGTTACGCGAGTTGGCGCAGTGTGTTGTGGCGACGATGGCCGGCCGCGGGAGAGCCGCCGTTCTTCGCTTCGCCCGCCGAATACGACCGCACGGTCCGCATGCTGGTCGACACGGGAGTGCTGCTCGATGAGGGCATGGCCTACTGGGATGTGCGCCCGTCGGCGAATTTCCCGACGGTGGAGGTCCGGGTGGCCGACGTGCCTGCGACGGTCGCCGACACCGTGCTGCTGGCCACTCTGATCAGAGCGGCGGTGATCACGGCAGGGCGGGAGCCCCCCGAAGGCGCGGATCGACTGCCACCGGCCGCGTTGCGAGCGGCGTACTGGAAGGCCGCACATGACGGACTCGACGGAACCACACTGGATTTGGTCAATGACCGCGGGGCGGTGCCGGCCCGAGAGCAACTGAGTGCGCTGGTGCAACGTGTGCGCCCGGCGCTGGACGCACTCGGCGAATATCACCATGTCGTCGAGGAACTCGATCGGGTGAGCACGCTGGGCAACGGGGCGATGCGACAGTTGCAGTCATGGCGCAGACGCGGCGAGGTGATGGACGTCATCGAGGATGCCGCCGCAGCCACACTGAGCTGAATATGGTTGCTGCTGAGTCGTTTACGTGCCTGCGGTGGACCGGGTGAACGGGTTGTCGCACCGGCTATCGACATGACTACACTGCGGGAGCCTCGGCACCGCGGGCGACACCGGTGCGCAGCTTGACCGACGCCGAATAGGCCAGGCTGCGGAATCGCAGCACCGGATCGTCAGAGGGTTCGATGCCGTCGGTGACGCGCATCGGGTCGAAAACGACGATGTCGCCGTCATGTTCACGCTCGGTGTCCAGGCCGGTGATCTCGATGGTGCCGACGGTGACGGTCTCGGCGCTCTGCCACGGCGCCGACGAGTCGACGGTCGTGTCGTTCGGCCCGGCGATCTGAACGCGGTACTCGAAGGCCACCGGGCCGTCCGCGAGGCGAGTATCGAGTTCGTCGACCAGAAAGTCGGGGGCGCGTTTACGCGCGGCAGACGAGGAGAGGTGCTGCACGCCGGCGGCCGGGATCAGGTGGTAGCGAACAAATCTGCTGCCGCCGTCGGCGTCGACCCAGCGGAAGGCGTGCAACCCGTGGTACTCGATGGTGGCGTAGCTGGCCGGGACCTTGCCGGCGGCAGCGAGTCCGGGCAGCGCGCGCAGCAGGGCCGGGTTTTTCACGAACAGGCCGGCCATGCGTAACGGCTTCGTCAGGCCCGGCCGGATCGCCTTGAGCAGGTCGACGAATCCGTCCGGAGCGGCGGACACGAACAGCTTTGCGGTCTGGGTCGACACGTCGGTGGTCTCGCCGTCGGGCAGGGTGAACTTGAATGCCACGCCACGCACCCCGGATGCACCGTCCGGCTGGGTCGGACTGCCCGACCCGTTGGAGAACCGCACCAGTGTCGGGACGGGTGTGCCGTCGAGATGCTTTGCCCGCGAAAGCTTTGCCGCCTCGGGGGTGGCGGTGAAGGTGCCGCGGTACATCGTCCCCTTGGCGTGCAAGGCCCGGGAGCCCGGGCAGGCGCCTCCGGTGCCGCGGATCGCTTCGATTGCATCGTCAGGTGTGACTGGCATGTGCGAATCGTATGCCGCGGAAGCCCGCGTTACACGGCGAGCAGGCGATAAAGGCCGATCAGTCCGACCACCACGATGGTGGCGCGCAGCGCGTTCGGTGAGAGCTTCCGTCCGTAGCGCGCCCCTAGCCATCCGCCTATCAGCGAGCCCACCGCGATCAACCCGGCCACCGGCCAGCTGATTCGATCCCAGGCCACCAACGTATAGCCAACGGCAGCAACGATATTGACGAGCAGCGTGAGCAGATTCTTGGCGGCATTCATGCGCTGCATGGACTCTGGTAGCAAGGCGCCCATCACGCCGACCAGCAGAATGCCCTGTGCGGCGGTGAAGTAACCACCGTAGACACCCACCGCGAAGGTGCCCAGCACCAGGGCCGCCCTTCGAATCGGGGTGATGTGTTCGGCCGAACGACCCGCCTCCTCGGCACGTTTGCGCGCCCAGGACTGAATCCACGGGCCGATCACCACCAGAATCAACGCCAGCACCAACAGCACCGGCACGACCTTGATGAACACCTTCTCAGGCAGATGCAGCAGCAGATAAGCACCCAACACGGCGCCGGCCAACGACGCCGGGATCTGCCAGCGCAACCGGTCCCACTGCCCGTTCAGTTCCTGGCGATACCCCCAGGTGCCCGATACGCCGCCAGCGACCAGTCCGACCGCGTTGGACATGGTTGACGTGACCGGCGGATAGCCGAGGGCCACCAATGTCGGGAAGGTGATCAGGGTGCCCGACCCGACGAGGGCATTGATTGCGCCGGCCCCGAGCCCTGCCAGTCCGATCAAGATCATGTGGGAAACCGACACCCCAGAAACCCTACTGGGCTGGCAACATTGACCCCCGACAATCCCGCGTGAGGACACCGGAGGCCGTCATGCTCGAAATGATCGACAAGGGTGCTACCACCGAAGCCCACCCGACCCCGCTGCTGTTCGTGCACGGCGGCTGTCTGTCGGCGTGGTGTTGGGACGAACACTTTCTCGACTTCTTCGCCGACCGAGGTTTCCGGGCCGTCGCGGTGAGCGAGCGCGCGCACGGTTCCAGCAGCTCGCCGACACCGCTGGCCAAGTGTGGGATCGCCGACTATCTGCACGACGTGCGCTGGGCCGCAGACCAACTCGGCGGACGACCCATCCTGATCGGCCATTCCACCGGTGGCTTCATCACGCAGAAGTACCTCCAGGGCCGAGACGCGCCCGCCGCAGTTCTGCTGGCATCGACCCCGTCGCGCGGCATCTTCCCCGCCGCGGTGCGCGTGTGGCGTAGACATCCGTGGGTTTCCATGCGGGCCAATATGTTTGGGGGCTCCCACCACCTCTTCAACACGCCCCCGCTGGCGCGCGAATTCTTCTTCAGCCCCCAGACTCCGCAAGATCTCGTCGACTCGTGCGCGGCCAACGTCGAGCCGGACAGCCTGCGCGCCGTCTTCACCGACCAGGCGTTTCGGTTACCCCGACCCAAACGTGTGACGACGCCACTGTTGGTGCTGGGCGCCGAGCACGACGGACTGATCAACGACAAGGATGTGCACTGGACGGCGCGGGCCTACGGGACCAGGGCCGAAATTTTTCCGGGAATGGGACACATGATGATGCTGGAACCCGGATGGACCGAGGTTGCCGAGCGGATCTGCAACTGGCTGAGCGAGCGAGGACTCTAGAAATCATGGGAGTGGACTCACAACGACGCGATTGTGCGATCAGTGTGCTGGGCGGGCCGACCACGGTGGTCGATATCGCGGGCCGCCGGATCGTGATGGACCCGACTTTCGACCCACCTGGCCCGCACGCCTACCTGACCAAGACCGCGGGTCCGGCGGTGACCGCGGACGCCCTCGGCCCGGTGGACGTGGTGCTGATCAGCCACGACCAGCATCCCGACAACCTGGACGACGCGGGCCGCCGGATGGCACTCGCCGCTCCCCTGGTGCTCACCCACCCCGGCGGCGCGGGCAGGTTGGGTCCACCGGCGGTGGGTTTGGCGCCCTGGTTGACCTACGAGCTACCGGGCGGCACGGGTCACCTTGTCGTGCAAGCTGTTCCGGCCGTGCACGGTCCGGCCGACGGCGCTCGCGACGACAGCGGTCACGTCAACTGTGAAGTGACCGGCTTTGTGCTGTCCGGCGGTCCCGGCTCTGGCCTGCCCACCGTGTATCTCAGCGGCGACAACGCCTCGATGAACGTGCTGCGCCAAGTCGCCGAGCATGTGGGTGAGATCGACATCGCGGTGTTGTTCGCGGGCGCGGCGAGCGTGCCGACCAAGGAACGCGGCCGGCCGCTGACGCTGACCTCGGCGCGTGCGGCGGCCGCCGCAGAAATACTGGGCGCCAAATTGGTGGTGCCCGCCCACGTGGATGGCTGGGCCCACTTCAGCGAAGGCACCGACGAGTTCGTCGCAGCGTTCGATCAAGCCGGAATCAGCGGCGTGCTCGGGGTCGCTCCCCACGGGCAGTGGATCGACTGGACTGCCCCCGAGTAGCCGCTGATCCCTAGCCGGCTCAGGATCCCGTGTAGGGCAGGTTCGGGATGTTGTTGGGCAGGCTCGGCAGATTGGGGATGTCGGACAGCGACGGCAGCGGCCCACCCTGCTGGAACAGCTGGACCGCGGCGTCCTGCCCGTTGGTGTTGGCGACCAGGTCACGAATCACGAAGTAGAGATCGGTGCTGGCCCGGGTGGCCAGTTGGGCTGCGACGTCGTACTCGGTCAAGCGGGTTCCCGGCACGGGGGTGCCGCCGCGCGGCGTGTGTGGGCCGTCCTTGTTCAGCAGCGTGTGGCATTCCTGGAAGCCCGGGGGCGGGCCTCCCGCCGGGCAGCCCTCAAGAGGGAACTGCTGCGAGAAGTCGATGTTGTAGTACCCGGTGTGCAGATCGGCCGGGAAATCAGCGGGGTTGCAGGTCGGGAAGATCGGCGGCGCGAGGCGGTCAAGCTGACCGATGGCGATGTCGTCGTCGACGAAGTTCGAGTGCGCGTAGAAGTCCTGCTGGGTGTGCAGCAGAGCGCCGAAGGCGGCGCGCGCTGCCGGGCCATCGACTTCCACGTTGCCGTTGAGCACCGATCCGCTCAGCACGACGGGAGAGAACACGTTCCACGCCTGCCCCGCCCGGTTGCAGACGTCGACCGGGTTTATCGAGTTATCCAGGTGCCGAAACTCGTCGGTCGCAAACGCGTCACTGCCCATGGCGCCGCCGCCCGGCGGCGGGCCCACCAGAATCTGGTTGATGGCCAGCTGGCTGACCTGGTCCGCCGGCAGCGCGTTGCGCGTGATCGTTTCGTGGTACTTGACGTAGAACGCGTGCGCCGTGGGTGCCCCGAACGATACGACGGCGGCAATGGCCGCCAGTATCGCCACGAGGACGCCCAGCGGGTGTCTGCGGGTTAGCGTCATGAGAACTCCGGTGCTGGTAGGGACTTGAGAAAGACTCGGTGTCGTGCGCCTTCGTAGACGTTTCCTCATGAACCCTACGAAATCAATAAATACGCGGCGATATCAGCATGGGTGAATACGCTGCTGATTCACCCGATGCGCGCTGACGCTTACGTCAACATTTGCAACGTATAGGTGCGCCATTTGATACTCGCAGCGGCCGGAAAAGGGCGACACCACAGCGTTTTTCGCGGGCTATGCGTAGGGCAGCGTGGTTGTTCGACGGGTTTCGGCGGTGTCGTCGAGCAGCTGGGAGAACTTGGCCTGCAACGCGGCGGTGGCGTCGGCGACCGGCTTGTCGCAGAAGCGACAACGCACGGTGAACTTCGACTGCTCGTCCTCACCCGGCCAGAATCGGCGCTCGCCGACCGCGGCGCCGGGATCGAATTGGACCAGCTGATGCGCACTCTCCCGCAAGATCCGGCCGACCGGATGGGCTTGCGGGCATTCGAGTTTCAACGTGCCGATGCCTTCGGAAAAGCTCATCGGTGACTACACATCGCTGGTGGTGTAGCGCGTCTTCGCCGGCGGCGCGGCCAGCAGCGGCGGCAACTCGGTCACTTTGCCTTCACCGGCGCGGAAGGCGCGGTACGCCTCGTCGGCCTCGATGGAGTCCCAGATCTCGTAGATCAGCCAGTGCCCCTCGTCATCCTCGTCGACGAGCACGTCGGTGCGAAGGTTGCCGTCGAACCCGCGGGTGACCTCCAGCGTCCGGTGCATCAGCTCCCGACCGGCAGCCACCGACTCCGGCTTGAATCGAAGCTCGAGAATCACCGTGACCGACATCGTTGCCTCCATCTACTGCACCCAAGTGCGCCTGCAAGGCGAGGCTACCGGCCGCGCCGCCTCGCGTGGTCGGCGGCCACTACGCGTTGAGACCGTTGAGCCCGTCGAGGCCGAACAGCAATCCGCCCGAGCCGCCGGCGCCGGGAGGACCTGACGAACCCATCCCGGCATGGCCCGCGTTGCCGCCGTTGCCGCCATCACCGATCAGGAAGGCGTCGCCGCCGTTGCCGCCGCCGCCATCTACCGAGAATCCGGTGCCACCGGAGCCGCCAGCGCCGCCATTGCCGATCAGCCCGGCTTTGCCGCCTGCGCTGCCGGAGCCACCCATGCCGTTGATCGAGGTGCCGCCACTGCCCCCGACCCCGCCATTGCCCGAGACGAGGCCCGCGGCGCCACCCAATCCGCCATTGCCGCCATGCTTGCCGGCCGCTCCGCCGTCACCGCCGGCGCCGCCACCGCCGCCGAGTATGCCGCCGCTGCCACCGTCACCACCAGCGCCACCGAAGCCGTTTCCCGGTTCTCCGCCACCTCCGTCGCCACCGGCACCGCCCGTCGCCCACAGTCCCCCGTTTCCGCCGTTGCCACCAGCGCCGCCGACTCCCGCGACCCCAACCCCGGCGCCACCAGTACCGCCGGCGCCCCCGGCGCCAAACCATCCGCCGACCCCGCCGCTGCCGCCCGTTCCGCCGGACGGTCCCAAGCCGCCGGCGCCACCGGCACCACCGGGGCCAAAGAGCCCGCCCGCACCGCCCTGGCCACCCAGACCTGCAACACCAACGACGGATTCGCCGCCGGCACCGCCGGCTCCGCCGGCGGCGAATATGCCGCCTGTCCCGCCGGTGCCCCCAGTCCCGCCGATCCCGCTCCCGGACAAGCCGCCCGCCCCGCCCACGCCCCCACCCCCACCGAGCAGGCCTCCAGCCCCGCCGTTGCCCTGGTTCCCGCCGGACCCGACGGACCCGCCGACGCCGCCCAACAGACCACCTGCACCGCCGTTGCCGCCGTTGTGGCCAGACTGGCCAGATCCCCCGGCGCCGCCATTCCCGATGAGCCACCCCGCGTCACCACCGTTGGCCCCGGTATTGGACTTTCCGTTGGCGCCGTTGCCGATCAGCGGGCGCCCGGTCAGCAGCTGGCTGGGGGTGTTGATTACGTTCAGCAACTGCTGCTCGATGGCCTGAAGGGGGTTGGTATTGGCCGCCTCGGCCAGAGCGTATTGGGCAGCACCACCACTGAGCAGCTGGCCGAATTGCTGCTGATATTGCGCTATTTGGGCGCTCAGCTCCTGATAGGCCTGGCCGTGGGCGCCGAATAAAGCGGCGATGCCGGCCGATATCTCGTCGGCCGCAGCGGCCGCAAGATTGGTTGTCGAGCCCGCGGCGGCGACGTTGGCGGCGCTGATGGTCCTAGCGATATCCGCCAGATCGGCGGCCGCAGCCGCCATGTATTCCGGCGCCGCAATTACGTATGCCATCACATATGACATCGGGGGTCCCCAGCTGTTCGCACTGTCCTCGCGGATGTAGTTTGCGCGAGCAGGAGGGCCCGGTTGATCGGGAATTTTCCCTATGTTGAGTGGACGCGGACGCGCGCGGCAGCCTGGGTGCGGTTCTCGACGCCGAATTTGGTCAGGATCGCTGCTACGTGGTGGCCGACGGTCTTGGGACTGATGGACAGCTTGACCGCCATCTCGGCGTCGGTGTGCCCGGCCGCAAGCAGGTTAAGCACCTCACGTTCCCGACGCGTCAACCCGTGCGGGTCGGCCAGTGTGTCAGCGCGGCGACCACGCTTGGTGGGTCCGCGCAATTCCCCGAGTCGCTGCCGGGCGCGCCGCGCAGCCGCAGCCGCACCCAGTTGGCGGAACGTTTCCAATGCGTTTTCCACCGCTGCGATGTCACCGTCAAGCTGGGCGATGGCCGCATCGTAGGGGCAGCAGCGGTGGCGCCATTGCAGCGCGGCACCCGCCCAGTCGCCGCCGACCTCCAGCTGGAACGGCGCTACTGGCCCCACCCCGGCGAGCGCGTCCAGCAGCGGGCCCAGCGGTCGCGGGGCTGCCAGCGGGTCACACCACCCGCGCAGCACCCGGACATCGATATCGAGCGCGGCGGTGAACTTGCTGATCACGGTCTTACCGACTCCCGCCTCACCGCGCAGCAATACTGCATGGCCGTCGCCGTTGCGGGCGGCACGCGTCAGCGCGCCGAGGGTGCCCAGCACTCTCTCGCGCTCCAGCAGGCGCTCCACCCCGGGCACGCTACGCACGGCGACGCTTCCGATTGCGGCGAATTGGTGTGTGATTTGTACAAGTTAGGTGTCGGATTGCTGTGCGTGTTCGCCGAAGCTTGGACGGGCAGATGCACTGGGTTAACGCAACCAGATATGCCACGCGAAGCCCCCGATTTGAATTCAAATATGACTTTAATCAGAACTTTCTGTGCGGCTGATTTTAACGTGCCCGCCGACGCAGCCGGATGTGTTTTCGTCATGGCGAGAGTCGTATTCGGATGCGCCGAAGTGATCGGCGCGGTCCACGCAGCAGCCGCAGTTCGCAGTTGCGACTGTGGTCCCTAGACCGGACGTTGGCGCTCCGCGCCGAATTCATTGAACTGAGACTGGGTTGTGGTCCCGGCTGGGATCGAATTAGCCTAACGCGCGGACGCAAAATGCGCAATGATCTGCGGATATTGTTGTGCCACAGCGTATTTGAAGTCTTAGCATGAACCATCGCGTACCAGCGCGATTCAACGGTATGCTACTAGGGATAGCCCACGGATAGCCCGGCTCAGCAAACACGCAGGCCAGAAGTTTTCCTGACTGGATTGAATCGGAGAGATACAAATGTCTTGGAAGAATGCTTGTGACGATTGCGGGCAGAAGATCGACCCTGATGACTTGTTCTGGCAGATTCGGGTCGGCACTGGCCGTAGCGCGAAGGACAACACGCTGCCCGGCAAGATTCTGCAACGAACCTACCTGTGTAAGCACTGCATCGGCAGGCACGAATTTGGCGGGCTCGGTAAATGACGACTTGGCACCTACCGCACGCCTTGGACCAGGCTCTTCAAAGCCTGCCTGACGACGCAGACCCAAAAACGCGGCTGAGCACAGTCTGGAAGCACTATGAAGCCGCGACCGGCGAAACTATCGGAGATTCACCCACCGCAGAGCAGCGTCATAATGTACACCAGTGGGTCAAACAGGAATGCATTAACGGTCAGCCGCCTTTAACGCTACTTGGCAAACGCCCGCGCTTCGCTGTGCCTGTTTCAAACGACATAACTTCCAAAGTCCGCAAACTAACTCAAGTCTTATGCAACGCATGTGAACCCATTGTGCGTGACGACGGCACATTTCCAATGATTCTAAATATGCCTATCAAAGTTCCACCGTGGTCCGCTCAGTCGGTCGGAAATCGCAACAAAGTTATTGTTGAAGCAATTCGCGAGCAGTTGCAAAAAACGCAACGATACAAACCGTGGGGCGAGTCGCCGATATGCATGAGTGTTGCAGCGGTACTACCACACACTCCCAACTACCCGAAGGATACGGATAATCTCGCCAAAGGCTTATTAGATGCACTTCAAGGTGTGCTTTACAATAATGACAAGCAAGTCCAGTGCCTGACGGCGCGTCGCTTTGAATATGGCGGATCAATTGGATACTACCTAATCGGCGCACGTGCAGTTCACCCTTGGGATACCGATGTGATTTATGATGATCCGACGGATCCAAAAATCCTGTCGGGAATTATCACGCTACCGCAGTAGCAGAATTTTTGGGGAGATATCGATGAGCGGCACCAAGAATCATCGCGGGTGGGGCTGGATACGTAAGCGGACCAGTGGACGCTTCCAAGCGTCCTACGTAGGACCAGATAATGCGCGTCATTTTGCACCCGAGACGTTCGAGCGCAAGATGGATGCTGAGGAATGGTTAGCGACCGAACGGCGTGAGATCGAACAAGCGAAGGTTAAAGTACGCACCGGCAAGACAACACGATTGGATTGGGTGGGGCCAAAGCAACGTGAACTTGCCATCGCGGCAATCTTCGAAACGGACAAGACACTGGCCGATTACGGAAAACAATGGATTGAACAGCGGAACCTAAAGCCGCGTACTGCGATCCAGTATCAGACGCTATTGGACAAGCACATCACGCCCAAGCTGGGCAACGTGTTGGTTCGACAGTTGAACGCGGCCACTGTGCGCAATTGGTACGCAACAACTTTGCGGGACAAGCCAACGTACCGTTCACATGCCTACCAATTGCTCCACGCGATCTGCAAAACCGCTGTCGCAGATGACTTACTAGACAAAAACCCTTGCATGATTGAAGGCGCAACGTCGGTCAAAACTACTCGCGAAGCTGTCGTGCCTACGATTGGGCAGTTGCAAGTGATCGCGGAGAAGATAGAGCCGAAATTCAAAGCGTACGTACTCATTTCGGCATGGTGCGGCTTGCGCTTTGGCGAAGTGATTGAACTGCGGCGCAAGGATATTAGCGACGGCTGCGAAGTCATCACAGTCTCGCGCGGTGTCACCCATCGGTCTACTACTGATGCTGATTCCAAATTGAACCGATGCATCGTCAGCACTCCAAAGTCACACAAGGGCCGCACGGTCATCGTGCCTGAGCACTTCCGCGCCGACATTCAATCGCACCTAGACAAGTTCGCCGAACCTGGCAGGGATGGCCGGTTGTTCGTTCCCGTTCGCAAGGGTTGCCACGTAGCAGACCGCGTGATTCGTGATGCCTTCCGCTTGGCCTGCACAAGTGCCGACGTGTCAGGTATGCGGCTTCACGACATGCGCCACTTCGCAGGCCACCAAACGGCCCGCGTAGCCAACCTGCCCGAAACGATGGCCCGACTAGGCCACAGCACGTCTACGGCATCTCTGCGCTATCAGGGCCAGGTTTCAGGCCGTGCCGTCGAAATCGCCGCTGCGTTGTCGGCTCTTGCAAACGTGCCCGAACTACCCGAGGATTCAACAGACGCGCAAATGGTCAAAGCCATTGAAACACAGCAGGTTTCGTAGTCCGGCTGGATCAAAACCAGCCGGGTACTAGCCTATCCATGCAGGTCAAAGCCGTGATACCCTGCCCGGCCCGTCTGTTTGGGCTATCCATCGGCTATCCATGCAGGTCAATGTCCTATCCTGACCGGCCAGGTGGCAGCGCTCGCAGGGCACCTGTGCGCGCGTTGGTGACGTTGGCTGTCACGATAGCGTCAACGCCGGTGATATGCGGCCCTGAGCGGTCATGTCGCGGCCTATCGGCACGTCGCCGGGGTGATGGCCTAGCGGGTGGGGTCTCATCGGCCAGCGGAGCCGCTGCGCCGCCGCAATGCGTTTCATTGAATTGATTGCCGGATTCATTCTGCGATCTTGAATCATGTTGGTAGTCAACATCATTCGATTGATTTGTGGTTGAGGCAGGTGCGGGGTGTGAAACATCATGCTCTACGTTGAGAAAATCCATCGGGTCAGGTTCTAGGCCTCTGGCCGCGCGGCTCTCCGCTCTGCTGCCAGAAGTGATGTCTTCAAAAATTTCATCAAAGCCCGATGATGCGCCGGCAGACACCACAACTTCGTTCGGTGCTTTCAAGCCGCTACGGTCCAGGGCATCTTTGATGGCAGATAGGCGGTTGGACTCGGATTCACCGTTGATCGCAATCCCCAGCAGTTCTTTTGCCATGAGGTCGGCTGCATTGTCCAGACGTGCTCGCGCAGCTTGACGCACGAATTTGCTTGCGCCGCCGTGGTATCGGCAAACCGTGCCGCCTTTGATCGCAGCATTCAGGCATTGTGAACCGTCTTTTTTGTGCGCTTTGCAACGGCGCTCCGGCACAGAGGATTTCGACCACTGAGCTTCTTTGGTGCCGTTCGGTTCGTAGTGCTTGGCTTGAATAACTGCTGGTAGGTGGGCTGCCGCCGCTTCCATAGGTCTATTGCCCGAGGGGTGATCGCCGCTATCGTTTTCAACTGATATCACTTCAACATCTAAAATTCCGCTTCCATCATCGCTTGGCGCGCAATCAGGCCGCGAATCAGTCAAACCCAATACTTGTGCGATATCCGTCGCATTCAAGCCCATCTCTCGCAATGTGCCTTCATTCAGCTCATCGTTGTTCAGCGTTGCTTTAAGCTCCGCCAACCACCTAGCCCTCTTACGTGACACCTTCTCGGCATCGGTCATCTTTCGCGGCATTTCAACACCTTTCGATTCATTTCTACTGTCAATTCCGCCGAAAATGCGGATTTTTGTTTGCTGAAATCACTGAGCGGCGTTCGTGCAAACGCGGTCAGGGTGGACAGGGTGGATACGGTGGACACTGCCCGCGCAAATTCCCGCATGCTGCCGGTATGCGATACAGGTCTAGTTACATTTTTCCTGGTCAAACGCAGATACGGATTTCAGTCGAAAACGTGTTCGTGTCCACCCTGTCCACGGTGTCCACCCTGTCCACCCCTTTGCCCTGGCGAACGCTACAGCTCCCCACCGGGTTTGCTACAGCAACCAAATCACCTCTCCTTTCTGGCCTTTCGTATTCGTTGAGGTCTCCATTCTCACCGTCTGATCGTTGATCAGTTTTGACAGCGCTGGATCGAAATACGGTCTATCGCGGCTAGAGATGCACGATTTCCGTAATTCGCTGCGCGACAACGATTTACCAGATTTGCCAAGCTGCTTGATGATGTTATTCGCGACCCGCGACACCGCTAATTCTTCTCGCTTGGATTCGGCAACGTCGGCCAGCGCACCTTTGACCTCAGCGGCAACTGTGCTGCGAGTCTTTTTGGTGCGGGCAATGATTCGTTGCGTTTCGGAACGCAGACCATCGCTGACCGTGACGACGTGATCGGCCAGCTTCCAATCATTTTCGGTGATTTCGTCAAGCCGTCCGTGGAGCGCCATCATCAGCGCGGCGGTTTTGAGCTGCAAGAGCAACCTGTGTCCGTTTTCGTTGTCGTCGGTCAAACCGCGCATGAGCGCGGCCCTTGCTTCTAGACGCACTGCTTTACGCGCTGATTCAGGAACGCGCAGAACGTGGAAGCTCCCGGGGTCGGGTGAAAGATGCAACAGGTTCGCGCGGGCGAGATCGGTCTTGGTATCACCTACTGACCAGGACGGCAGGTCCAGCCGTGGCGACGGCCTAGGTTCGTGTTCTGGTGGTTCGTGGTCATAGGCGGGCATCCACAGAAACCGCTGCGGTGTGCCTACTTCAGAGCCTTTGAACAGGGTCTCCGCTGCGGTTGTTTGGACACCGAGAATCATCGCCAGGCGGTAGCGGTGATCGCGGATCACAATGCGCTTGTCTTCGGTGGCGTAGTCAAAACCTAACCGTTCGCCACTCCACGCTCCGCGCAGCTCGGCCATAACGCCGTTGCCTAACCGGCTAGATGCGACGGTCAGTGATTCAACTTCGGGGATGACAGCAAGAGCCGTCCACGCCTTGCCGACCTGGTAACCCGCGCCACTTTTGGGTTTGGTGACGTAGGCGTACAACTTCGCCACGCCCTCGGCGCTGGCGGGTTTGGACGTTGGGACATCGGGGTCAGTGATTAGCCAATCGCGGGCGGCCACGATAGAACCGCTCTTGGTTGCGCCGCTGGAACCGACAAGGGCAACGAAGTAGTTCAAACTGGCATAGCCGACACGCAACGGCGGCAAGACGACTTCGGGCGGAATCGTTGTGGCGACTCTGGCGAGCACACAACCGAGCATCGAATAGGGTGGTACCCAACGCGATTGCGCGAATTGTCGCAGATCACTCAAAATCTTTGAAGATTTCCAGAACCACTCGTCGCCGTCACCGGAACAATCATCATTCGGCCACTCGACCGATACCTGATTTCCGTTGTGCCCGTTCGTATTTGACTTGACCCATGTCGACGGGTCGCCTAAGCTCATGTCATCCCTTTTGATCAGCCCGTAGCGATGATTACCAGTCGAACGCTGCGGGCTTTTCATTGTTTGCAACTAGGCTTCAACGCCCTTTGTGCGGATCAATTTGTGTCAAAGTGACGAATAGCGACGCGAGTCAGAGCCTTTCGCGCGATCACTTCTGAGCTTGATTGGGTCAAGGTCTAACGTTTCGACGTACCTGGCGACATCGGTACAGAGCCGTTGAAAATCGCGCACTGAGCGACCTTTGGGCCATAGCTCGCGGCAGGTCGCGATCACAGCTTTTGCCGGTACGTAGCCAAGTCGGGCTTCTTCCAGCCCCATCTGTAGAACGTCACGCATCGCGTTGTGCGGCTCTTTGGTACTGCGAGAGTGGTAAGTCTTTAAGCCATCGAGCTTCTTGCGCCGTTTCGGGTCAGCGCTAGCGTATGTGGCGCAAAAATCCTCAAGGCTGATATCTGACCTACCCCCACCGGCACCTGCCTTGAACGCTTCGTACAGTTCATCCGGCAACACAGGTGGTAGCCCAGAGCGCACAACGGTTCGCACATCTCCGGTATCGCGATTGGTATATGGCGGCAAGACGATGCCACCACGAACGCAGCGCAGCTCTCCCCACTCGAAATCAGAGCGGTTCGTCAAGGCAGGTGCCGTGGGGGGTAGGGCAAACCAATAATGCCCTTTGCGCTTGTGCTCGCTAGACCGCGTGCATACGAACGGCACCGATTGAGCTTTGAGGTAGTGGTGCCAGTTGGCCGGCCACAGGTCCGGGTGGTCCAGATCAATCACGACGCAACCAACAGCACCGGGTGAAGTGGCAAGGGCGTCAAACCTGCCGAACCGTTGCCGCCACGCCCGAAGCTGCGCCTTATCGGTAGTTACGCGGTCATACCAAGCTGGATCACCGCCAACCAAGTTGCCGCACTGTTTGTGGTTGCCTTTGGAGGGATCGAACGGCGCTACCGGTATTCCGGCATCCACGTAGGCCAGTGCAGCTCGCGGAACGCTCAGCCCGTTGACGTTAGGTAGGTTGACCATCGTCGTCTCTGTGGTCATCGGACGATGCCGGGTGCCGGTCGTTGTCGTCAAAGGGGTGCCGGTAGGGGAAAACGCCGTCTTGGGTGTCGCAGCGGTCAGGATCGCTAAACCAATAGCGGCACGTCTGGCAGCACTTATAGAGGCAGAGGTATTCGCCATAGCCGACTCTGAGCAGCTCAGTCGCATTGTCAGGCTGGCACTCGGTGCTCACCGCGACATCGCAGACCCGGTAGCGCTCCGAAAGGTAGCGATTAACAAGGCTGTCCAGCTCTGACAGCGGGAACGGTACGCGCGGATCAAAACCCAGCAAAACGCATGGCCCATCGATCTTTTCGCCATCGCGTAGGTAGGTCTCGACTGTGAGCGCAGCAAGACGGCGCTGATCGGGGTCTTGAGTCTGCGTAAAATCGCTGTGCAGAATCCCTTTGGTCATCTGGTCAATTTCTGACCAGTCGAGTACGGCGGGAAGGCCCGCTTGTGAGTGGTTTTGGTTGACCCGCTGATGAATCTCGCGATACTTATCGTATCCGGCGAAGGGGTCATAGCTTTCAGCGTCAGATGTCATGCGCTGGCCTTGTCGCCGTTGTTGACTAGCCAACGCCACTCGATCAATCCGCGATCAGAGAACGTCACCGCGCGGCCCTTGCCCTTGTGGCTGTGGTCAATCTCTGATTTCTGACCCTTGCCCGGCCAGACTGCAAGCGTGATTTCGTTCATGGAAACCATTTCACCGGTTAGCTCTTTGATCCGATCGATTGCAGCCTTTCGGCCAACATGAACTTTCCAGATTGAATACTCTGAAAAGTCAGGCTTGCTCAGTGTTTTAGACATTGAATAAGAGACCCTTCAATTTCATTGGAGTTGCTCAGAATGAGCGGGTGACAAACTGTCGCAAACCCGATGCTAAACCCAAATGCATTGCGCGTCAAGCACATTCGGCACACCCTCTGACCTGGCAATATCCCGATAACGCTTGCCTGACCAGCACGTACGCGCAATAATCTAAATAGGAGCATGGGTGACTTTCGCGACCCAGTAAGTACCCTCTCAGGCCGACGCGAAAGCGACAGAGCCGCCGTCACCTGCGGAGTCGTTTACTTACCTTTCCGAATTCCGCAGGGACTAGACGGTTCCATAGACTTAGGTGAAGGGATTAAGATGCTTGCGATGGATCGTCTCTCATTGAATCGGCAACTTTGGCCGCTGCTTCCATTTGGGTTCGACGGCGGTTATGCGACCGAAGGTGACGCTCTGGTGTCCGTCTCGGCTGATGGTGTGGATTTGAATGTCATCTGGGACCAGGTGCGACAGGCTATCGACGTTTGGAATAAAGAGCGTTCTGCGATCACGTCGCTGTTGAGTTTTGCAACGACCAACAGCGCTGACGCCATTCCGCAATCCGCTAGCTCGGATAGCTTCGAGATTGCGACTGAGTACGGAGAGCCTGAAAGTCTGCGCGCCCCAAGCGAACACCTGCTACTTGGCTACACGTTCGAGGACTACGACAAATCGACTCGCTTCACCTGGAAATTCCTGCGCAGCGCTACAGCTGAGCAAATCCGTGCACAAGCCAACTACGCGCTAGAAGCCGACAATCGGTTGGTCAACGGGACCATCTTGCAAAGGCTCTTTGACAACACCTCGACGCAAAATGAATGGGCGCACACGGTCTATCCGCTCTACAACGGAGATTCGATTGCTCCGCCCGATTATCTCGGCAAGGGTTTTACGGCACCTCACAGTCACTACCTGGTCTCGGCGAGCACGGTCGTTGACTCAGGTGATGTCGAAGATTTATTGAGACACGTTACCCAGCACGGCTTCAATGAACCTGGCGCACAGTTGCTCTTGTTCTGCAATCCTGATGAGGGAGAGGTCATTTCGACCTTCAAAGCAGGTGTCGAGAATCAAAACGAACAGATCGCCCATCATGACTACATTCCGAGCGCTGGCGCACCGGCGTATCTCATGCCCGAAAACCTTGTTGGGAAGGTTGCACCGGCTGAATTCAACGGCCTGAAGGTTCAGGGCAGCTACGGGCCGCTGTGGATCATTTGGAGCGACTACATTCCAGAGGGTTACCTCGCAGTGGTTTCGACCTACGGTAAGAACAGCCCTAACAACTGCATCGGTTTCCGCGAGCACGTTCAAGCGGCCTACCGTGGCCTGCGCACGATACCTGGCAATGTTCCCGGCTACCCGCTCCAAGATGCCTTCTTTCAGCGCAGTTTCGGGGTAGGCGTTCGTCGTCGCGGCCAAGCCGCAGTGATGCAGATCAAGGCATCGGGAAACTACGACGTTCCGAACATTCCGAAGTAGCCATGTGTAACCAACCAACCGGCATCGGCTACGAGCTACCGCCAATCGGTCAGGCTGAAATCCTCGCCGCAGACGATGACTCATCTGAATTCGGCTTGCCAGAGGGCTACCCCCATGACTACACCGGCAAGACTCCACAACCGGAACGGATCATCGGTGTCGGGCGTAGCTGTTAGCGCACCCGTTGAGTCGGTCAGCGATGACGGCGGCGTCTTCCGCGTTGGTGTCAGGTGCCCGTACTGCAAGGGCACCCACCAGCACCGACTAGACGAGACCCACCGGGAGCTAGAAAGAACCGCACGGTGCTCCACGGAATTGCAAGCGCTTCGCTACATGATTGAACTTGCCTGACATGCTGACCGACCAAGTTACGGCGTTTCATGAAGCAGGTCACGCTGTAGCCGCACGTTTGCGCGGTGCCACCGTGCATTCAGTAACGCTGGACCCTGGTTTGACTACCTTTAGTCTGCCGCGCCCTAACGGCAAAGCGCCGAAGCTCTTCCGCAACGGTGTGCAGATTGCAGCGATACCCGAGCAACCAGAGCCGCGACCACTCACGGAAGCAGACGGTTTCATCGCCTATGCGGGACCGTGGGCCGCAGTGCGTTGCCGTTGGAACTTACCACCGACGAACACGGCAACGGCTTTTCAACCTACTTGGATGCAGTGCTGCGAAAGAACACATCGGACTACGAAGTCTATTTGGATGCGCCGAAACTGCCTGCCATCGAACAGCTTTGGTCGGATGAATTAGAGCGCCATTGGCCGAACATCACCGTTATTGCACGCAAGCTGTATGCCGAACACAGACGACAGCGGCAATGGCAAACCGATCGACAGCGTTGGCGCACAAGACGACGAACTAGGCGGGCAAAAGTGTTGTACCGCCAGGCAGGTGCCGGTGTGATGTGCAGCTTAAGACTTCAACCATTCCATGTAGCCGTAGAAAACTAGTCTTGCTTCTACGACGGTTTCAGGCTGTGCGTTCGGATACTCTCCTCCAACGGCGTGGATCGCGGCCCAGACATGCGGTTGCAAGCCATTGCAGCTTGTCATGCCCTGAAAACCTTCAAACTCCGCAAGAAACAAGTACTTCTCAAACTCTGCTTCGATCTCAGCATGAGTCATCCGGCGGTTCCTGCTCATAGCTTTCATTTTACCGATGTGCGTTGACTAATCGGCCAGATTCAATCGGAGCAATCGGTAAAATGAAAGCTATGAGTCGACGCTGAGCACCTGATGAGCCGTGGCGGCAGAGTCACTCCGGCGGATTGCCAACGTCTGCCAGCGGGCCGCTCAGCCCCGGGAATCGGTGTCGGCACGTCGGGTGACGAGCAATCGACAGCGAGTCGGTCGAACGGGTGTTCGATATGCGAGGCAAGAAGGCATCGGTTGACCAGGATTGAAGCGCGGGTTATCCAAATCAGAGGGGCTTGCAGGCCGCTAGGTGGTTTGGTACTTACAATCGCAACTATGACCATCGAACAAACAATCCCATTTGCGGAATATTCGATCTCGGGCTTAGGTCGAGTAAATGTGTTACTTGGTAAGAATGGTTGTGGGAAAAGTACACTATTAAGAGCGATGTCGCCAAATATAGTTCAGAGTTCGATCTGGCAAACTTCGAGGTATATCATTCCCGAGCGAGCCGGGCAATTAAGTTACGATCCGCAGGTTGAGCAAAATATTTCTAGGAACATCAGCTGGCTTCCGAACACCCGCGTAAATAATCAATTTAATCAGTTTAAGATGCAGACAATGGCACTTTATCGGCAACTTGAAACGGCTGTGTCGCGGAGATTTCAGGCGGCGCACAAGGCAGGCGAAGAGCTGCCGCCATATTTTGCTGACTACAAAGAGGACATCAATAATCTGCTGGATAACGTTGAAATACGGGATGATGGGGCGACCTTTGGGATTTACGACCGTAAATCCTCCGCTCCAATACCGGCAGATAAGATCAGTAGTGGAGAGTCGGAACTAATAGCGCTAGCGATCGAGACCCTGGTTTTTGCGCTTGATACGAACGCCGGAAACCGGGGTTTGCTTTGCCTGGACGAGCCTGATGTTCATTTGCATCCTGATCTACAAGCGAAGTTGATTAGATTCTTGATGAATCTTGTTAACAAGCACCATTTCGATCTGGTAATTGCAACGCATAGCACGCCAATTCTAGGGGAATTGTCTCAATATCCCTCGACGCAGGTGTGCTTTATGCGGCCGGGCATTAAATCTCTTCACTTTACGCCAATTGACGATACTTACAAAAAACTTTTGCCTGTCTTCGGTGCGCATCCTTTAACTCAAGTATTTAATGACTCGCGAACATTGCTGTTAGAGGGCGATGACGACGTAAGAATCTGGCAACAAGCCGTGAGATCATCCAACGGAAAATTAGACCTTACGCCCATAAGTTGCGGCGGTAAAGGCAGCATGCAGGCTTACGAGGACAAATTAGAAGAGATTGTATCGGCGGTATACGATGGCGGAATAGCATTTTCCCTTCGCGACGGCGACGGCGTTGAAGAATCCCTGAATGACTCCCCGCACGTAATTCGACTACGCTTGGCCTGCCGCGCAGCTGAAAACCTTTTGCTTTCAGATGATGCTCTGTCTGCAATAGGAGTGGAATGGAGCGAAGTTCAGGCACGCATAGGCGCATGGTGTGTGACAGACAGCAACAAAATACACGACAAATATCAGGTGATGGCATCCTTCATGGACGATGGGTTCAAGCGAAAAGACTCTGACTTGAAACAGATTCGCATGTTGCTGGTCGGGCAGATATTAGCTTCGGAAAAACCGTGGGAAGTCTTGGTTGGGCAAGCAATTGCCAAGCTTGCAACCGGCGTTGCGGAAAGCCAGTCGAATGGGCCGAACTCGCTCAGGACGTATCTGGGAGCGAAGACAGTGCAAACGCTGGAATTGTGACTGGCCTTCCGCTTGCTGCTCTACCGAGCCAACGCCTTCACTGCATCGTCTAGTTCAGTAGGATCAAATTTCAGCAGACGTTCCCCAAACTTGTGCGCTGGCACAAGACCTTTGGCCACGTACTTACGAAGCGTATTCTTGGACACCCCAATGTATTTCGCCGCTTCAAGAGTCGATAGATAGCGTTTCTCAGGCACGGTAGACAACCACCCTTACCGGCGCGGCAGCAGATTCGTCGTTTTCAAATTCGTCGTCGTCGTCTTCGAAGTCTTCAGGGCCGAGGATTTCCGCCAGTTCCTCTTCTACTTCGCGCAGCAGCTTGAGCGCGTAGTCCCGCCTGCGGGCACACTGAGCAAGCAAAGTCAGTCGTTCAAGCTCTCTCGCGCTGTCGAACATTGCGCGCTCAGACCATCGCAGGACTGTCCAGCGGACAGCACGTGCGGTTTCAGGGTCAACGACTAGGCCGGTTTCTTCTTTCACCTTCTCGGCTAGACGCTCAGAAATCACTTTCTGGCGGTCGGTCGGCTTGGGTCGGTACGGCAGTGGGCCGCGCGGAGCACCGCGAGGAAAATCGAGAACAGACATTCAAGGGTTACCTTTCAAAGCGTGGCGTAGTGGAGTAGCCAACGCTTTGACGGCACGTGGTGACTTACCAGCGTTCTAGAGCTTTTTGCGAGGTTCTCCCGAAATCAGTTGCTCGGTTGCGAACGTCGCGCGCAGCTTGGGCGCAATCGGCGGGCTAGGCCGTCTATCAACTTACCCGCATTGGTACCTACCGACTACCCGCTGACCTGCAATGGTTGGGTAGAAACGCCGCGAGGCAGGTGCCGGTGCGATGGTGCTGGCAAACAGGCGCTCGGAGCAACTCATAGCCCACGGATAGCCCAAAGCTGCTATTAGACTGACTAGATACCGCGTTTGACCTGCGAAAACATGTTGTGGTCCCGGCTGGGATCGAACCAGCGACCTTCCGCGTGTGAAGCGGACGCTCTTCCACTGAGCCACGGGACCGGCGCGCGAGGCGAACGACGTCGAAGACTAACACGGCGCCGATGCCGCCCTGCGGGGCCAGGTGCGCGCAACGCGACCGCGCAACTCGCCGGGGCGGGCCACCCGGGGCCAATCGGAGGGCCGCGACACGGCTTCTACCTAGGAATTTGTGTGGGCCCGCCCACTGGGCTAATGTCGTGCTTCGCACCGGGCGACGATCTCGCACGGAGCGCGCGGATGTAGCGCAGTTGGTAGCGCACAACCTTGCCAAGGTTGGGGTCGCGGGTTCGAATCCCGTCATCCGCTCGAAGGTGCGAAGGCATCAATCCCAGCGGTGGAGTGGCCGAGTGGTGAGGCAACGGCCTGCAAAGCCGTGCACACGGGTTCGATTCCCGTCTCCACCTCCAGATGATCTCCCAGCGCGATTAGCTCAGCGGGAGAGCGCTTCCCTGACACGGAAGAGGTCACTGGTTCAATCCCAGTATCGCGCACCAAGATTCGCGCAGCTTAGGCCCGGCTTGTACCGAGCCCTCGCCGGCAGCCGGCAAGTGAACACCGCCAGTGTTCACGGTCTGCAGCGAGAGCTGCTGGTGATCACAGCCATTCACATACTTGGTGTATAGATTCGGTTGGGTGTCTCACGACCGGATACTGCTGCTGGTCATGACCTTGGCAGCACTCGCCCTATTCTTCGGGACGATATTCCTGCTGGGGAACGCAAGCCCTGACAAGCAACGCCGCAGGTTCGCCGAGAGCGTCGATCTCGGCCCGGGCGAGGTAGTCCAAGCGGTCTTCAGGGTGGGTTCTACCGAACCTATGACTACAGGTCAGCCAAGATGCGGATCTTCGTAGTCACCAACCGATGGATTTACGTGCAAGATCTACGGTTAGCAAGGCGGCCGGCGCGCGAGCTCAGCTTCACACTTGATGACATCCGGTACTACGTCGACCCGAAGTGGACGAGGACGTCGCGGCTGCCGACGCAGCTCTCGCCGAGATGAACCGGGGCAAGCCAGGTGGGCCGGGTCTCTAGCTAGATTCAGTGACGCCCCCGGCAGCAGATTTCTGTACTGCCGAGAGCTAAGCGATATGACCGTCCGGACCGCCATAACACCTGTCGGTGGCTTACCCAACTATCGACAGCTCAGACGGTGTCGGCCGCACCCATTCGACGGGAGTTGCCTCCGACAAGGTTTGAACTCGGCCCCGACGGGGGTAAACACGACCAGGTTCAGACCCGAGCCGCAAGCGATAGTTAAGCGGATTGGGATAAATATGGCCGGACGCAGTCGTGATTATGCAGAGGTCGTTCCTCTGTTTCAGCACCTCAAAACATTGTCCAGCGACACCCGCGAGTTCAGACATCAACGCGACGCAATCATCGAATTCTGCATGCCGCTCGCCGATCACATCGCCCAGCGGTTCAAGAACCGCGGCGAACCGCTCGAGGACTTGATACAGGTGGCGCGGGTCGGATTGATCAACGCGGTAAACCGCTACGACGTCGAAACCCGCTCGAATTTCTTGTCTTTCGCAGTACCGACGATCATGGGCGAGGTGCGCCGCCACTTCCGCGACCACGGTTGGTCGCTGAAAGTCCCCCGTAGTGTCAAAGACCTCAGCCTCCACATCAATGCTGGGACCGCCGAGTTGTCTCACTCGCTGGGCCGGGCCCCCACCGCCACCGAACTGGCTAACCATCTCGGGGTGGAGCGGGAGAAAGTCGTGGAAGCACTCATTGCCAGCGCCTCGTACACGACCTTGTCGACGGATAGGCCTGCCCCGGCCGACGACGACGGAAGAGCGCCTTTGGAGATGATGGGCGGCATCGACACGAACTTCGACAGAGTCCTCGACGTCGAGACCGTGCGTCCCCTCATCGCTGCACTCCCGGAGCGCGAACGAACGGTACTGCTGCTGCGCTTCTTCCACAACATGACCCAGTCGCAGATTGCAGAGCGGATCGGCGCATCACAGATGCACGTGTCGCGCATTCTGGCCCGCGCCATCAGCACGGTGCGAGACCAAGCGCAGCAGCCGACGGAGGCGATAGCGAGCCCTGTGCGCCAGCACGTGGCGTAGCTGTCCCGGGCAACGCCGCGAATCGACCACGCGGCCCGCTGGGCCCCGTTCTGGCGGCGCTCACACGCGCCCTGGAAATGCCCGCACCGCTTGCACCCCATGATCGGGGCCGTCCAAAGCGATTCGGGTCAGGGGTGCTCGCCCGGCCAACCATCGGACCAGGTCACCGACCGAGCCGCGGGCGATTATCTGGGTGCCGCGTTCATATCCGAATGTCCACTCGTGGCCACCAGGACAGGTCCCGACCCTGAGGTGCACGCCGGCAGGTAACCGTCGGGATTGGTAGCGCAGTAGCGTCGGAATCACTTCACTAAGGTGCGCCGGAACGTTGTGGTCGAGTCCGTTGGGGCCGGCCAGGTCGTCGTGATGCATCCAGAGTTCGAACAACGTCACCGCGGCGATGCTCGGGCGCAGCAACAGACGCGGAGGCCGGCGACGCAGTCGGTCGATCAGCTCCCCGTAACCGTGCCGCCGTTCGCGAAGTATGAGCTTCTCGATTCCCTTCGCGTCGTTCACCCGAATGCCGCGAATGGCCAACGACCGACCAAGGAAGACCACGACGCCACCCGAGCGCTCCTCGGAGACAAGGTGGGCCGCCAGATCCAGGGCGGTCCAGTGTCCGCACGCAGTCGGCGCCGACGGCCCCACGGCAGTTAACGACTTCGTCAGCGCGGCCCGTTCTTTCTCGATATCGGCGACGACCGTCACAGCAGCAGCCTAGGCAAATGCTCGCCCGACCGACCAAACCGACAGCCCGGCAAGTTGGGCATCCGAGATCGTCTGTCAAAGAACGATATTCAGGCGGGTAGAGCCGCTGCCGCGTTTAATCCGTAACATCGCGTCATGAGGCTTGTTGCGATGAAGTCAGGCACGCGCCGCAAACTCAACCTGGCAACCGGCGCCTCGGTCGCCGCTGCACTGACAGTCGCCACGTCGGCGACCACTTTTCCCGCGCTGATTCCGAAGGCGACGGCGGCCTGCCCCGGTGCGGAAGTAGTCTTCGCTCGCGGCCGAGAGGAACCGCCCGGCGTCGGCGCGGTCGGGGACGCCCTAGTCAGTTCGCTGCGCGGCAAGACACGGATGTCGATCGGGGTGTACGGGGTCAACTATCCCGCCGACCTGAGCGCCGCCCTCGGCGCCAACGACATGAGTGCCCACGTTCAATCCATGGCGGCGAGTTGCCCGGAGACCCGCCTGGTCCTCGGCGGCTATTCGCTGGGCGCTGCGTCGGCTGACCTGGTGACCGGCTTGACCCGTCCAGCCCTCGGTTTCACCAACCCGCTGCCGCCGGGCATGGATCAGCACATTGCGGCGGTCGCGTTGTTCGGCAACGGCACCAAACGGCTCGGCCCGGCACCCGCCTTCGCCGGAAAGACGATCGACCAGTGCGCCGACGGCGACCCCATCTGCGGGAGAGGCGCGAATTGGCCGTCGCATCTTCAGCCCTCGTACATCAACTCCGGACTGGTGGATCAGGCCGCGGGCTTCGTCGCCGGCAAGCTTTGAGCTAGGCCCCTTCTACGTCCATCTCGACCAGTACTCGGCGCAACAGCTTGCCGGTCGCGTTTCGGGGCAGTTCTTCGATGAACACCACGTCACGAGGAACCTTGTGGCGAGCGAGATTGTCTTTCACGTACTGCTTGATCTCGGCCCCGTTCTGGGTGGCACCCGGCTCGGAAACAATGAAGGCGCGCAACCGCTTTCCGAACTCGACGTCGTCAACCCCTACCACCGCCACCTCGGCGACGTCGGCCCTCTCCTCCAACAGATTCTCGACTTCCTGCGGGAAGACGTTCTCGCCGCCGGAGACGATCATGTCGTCATCTCGGCCGTCGACGAACAGCAGTCCCTTGTCAGTGAAATGGCCCATGTCGCCGGTGGACATGTAGCCGTCGATGATCTGCTTGCTACGACCGTCGGTGTAGCCGGAGAACGGTGCGCCGTTGCGGACGAAGATCCGGCCGCGATTGTTGGCACCGGTGACGCGCTGACCGCGCTCGTCGTACAGGACGACCTCGCAGGTGCAGGGGGCCCGTCCCGCGGTGCCTGGCGCCGCACGCAACTCGGCTGGGGTGGCGATGCTCGCGATGGCGCATTCGGTTGAGCCGTACATGTTGTAGAGGACGTCACCGAAGGTGTCCTGGGCCCGCGTGGACAACTCGGGACTCAGCGCCGACCCGGCTATCAGGATCACCTTCAACGACGAGGTGTCGTACTTGGCGATGATGTCGGGCGCAAGCTCGACCATCCGGTGCAACATCGTCGGCACCGCGACCAGCATGTCCGCCTTGTGATCGGCGATGAGCTTCAAGGTGGCCTCCGGCTTGAACCGCCGGGCGGTCACCACCTTGTTCCCCAGTGCGGCACCCACGGTGTACGTGGCCCATCCGGTGCTATGGAAAATCGGCGACACGATCACCATGGTTCCCTTGCGGGGGAACGGAATTCGGTCGACGATCTGGGCGGTCGCCAACGGCGACACCGAGTCGCGCGGGGCGCCCTTGGGCAGCCCGGTGGTACCGCTGGTCAGGATCACCGACCCACCCGGTTTGCTCGGCGGAGGTAGCGGCTCCGTCGAGTTCGCCGCCACGATGTCGTCGAGGGTTTGTGTGCCCGCGGGCAGGTCGGTGTCGTCGTCCACCCAGATCAGCACTCGCGGCAATTCGGCGGGCAACGCGTCGAGCAGGCCGAGGAACTCGCTGTCGTGCAGCACCACGCTGACGTGCTCCCGCTCGCAGACCTGCGCGAACTGTGGTTTGGCGAAACCGGTATTCATCAGCACCAGACGGGCGCCGAGCTTGCCGCACGCGGCCATCGCGATCACCAGACCTCGATGGTCGCGACACAGCAGTCCGACGACCGAGCCTTCGGTGACGCCGAAGGATCGCAGGCCGTGCGCCAACGCCCAGGACTGGTCGTCGACCTCCCTATAGGTCAGCGTCCCGCGTTCATCGACGATCGCCGGCAGGTTTGCGTACCTACGGCCACCCAGCACCGTCATCGTGGCCTGTGGGCCGTAGACGCGCGACATCTTGGCGGCCTGCACCGTCGAGTTCAGGTCTTTGAAGTCGACGATTCCGCTCGCGGTGAGCCGCTGAACGGCACGCGCCGACTCGGTGATGTGCTGCAGCTTCTGCTGAATGCTGGTCAATGCACTGGGCATCGGGCCTCCTCGCCACGAAGTATGCGAAGAACGCTAGCAGTCGCTCGTGACGCCGCACTGGCCGTCGCGGATGCTCAGTCCGAATTCACTCGTCGACGTCCAGCGCCTCACTGACGCGGGAGAGGAATTTGCTGAACCGAACCACCTCGGCCTGGCTGAACTCATCCGCCAGCAACTGGTCGATCTCGGCGAGCTTGGCCGAGGCGCGTCGCCAGGCCGCCCGGCCGGCGGCGGTCAACCGCGCGTCGATGATGCGCGCCGACACCTCCGACTGCTCCCGCTCGATGTAGCCCTTCTGCTCGAGCGCGGTGATGAGTCCCACCATCGCCTGCGGAGTCACGAACACCGTGCGAGCCAGCTCGGCCGACGACGCCTTGCGCATGTGAGCCAGCGCCTGGATCACGCCGAACTGCGACTTGGTCAGCCCGGTGCCCCGCAATTTGGCGTCGAGTAGACGGGCAGCCGCACGTTCCGCGCGCTTCAGCTCCCACGGAATGTGGGCCACGGACGGCTCATAGTCGTCACGTCGCTGGACCGCCATCATCGCCTCGATTCCGCGCTGCTCCGGGGAGACGGCCTGACCGCCTCGAACCGCGGTCAACCCTAGCGAGGGTCGCGAGCGCGGCGCAGCCGGAGCCACCCGGCTGGACTCGACGGTCACACCATCTCCATCAGGCCGCGGTGGCCCCAATAGGCGTCGGGCCGACCCGCGACGAAGTGTTCGGTGACCCAGGTGCCCGGATCGATCACTCGCGGCTCCCAGGCGTACTCGATGTTCCAGCCGGACGGGTTGCGGAAATAGAACGACACCGAGTGGTCATTCGGATGCCGCCCGAGCGACGTCGTAGTCAGGTCGTGGTCGAGACACACGTCGTAGGTGGCGCCGACATCGTCAATGGTGTTGGTCTGCAACATCAGATGCTGAATTCGTCTCGGCGCGTGCGGCGCTGCGAAGAACGCCAGCGAGTGATGGCGCCCGTTGCAGTGCAGGAAACTCGCCAGCACGCCCATGCCCGGAATGACGGTGTAGTCGCTGACGCCGAAATTCAGCACGTTGACGTAGAAATCGGCAGCCTTCTGCACGTCGGAGGCGTAGCAGACGACATGCCCTAGGCCGTGCTCGCCGGTGTGGAATCCGGACAACGGACGTGACGGACGGAAGGTGGGGCTGAACATCGTCTCGTGGCCGTAGGCGAGTTCCATCCGGACCCCGCTGTACGGACAGGTGAAATGCACGAAGCCGAGCACCCGACGCAGGTCGGCCTCACCCGGACTCCCCTCGCGCACTTCGACTCCCGCGTCGGCGACCGCTGCCGCGGCACGGTCGAGTGCGGCGCGGTTGTTCACCTCCCACCCGACGTAGGTGACGTCGTCGACGTCCGAGGGCGAAACGACGAGTCGGTGATGACGGTCGTCGAACCGCAGATACAACGCGTGGTCGTCGGTTTCGGGCATGATCTGGTGGCCCAGCACCCGTCCGGCGTATCCGCGCCACGCATCGAGATCGGTGGCGCCCGCCCCGACGTAGGCGAGTTGATTGATAAGGCTCACGTTCCTGCCCTTCGGTGGACGGTCCGGCACGGGTCAGGAGAATCCCGGGGGCAGCGGCAGGCCGAGTATCTGCCTGCCCCAGTTCCCGTAGACGGTGTCGGTGTTGTAACCCATGTGCGCGGCGACGCCATGCACGTCGCGCCACGCCTGCTGCACGGTGTTTTTGTCGAAAAGTCCACTGCCGCCACTGAATCGCATTGCCAGTTCGACGGCGTCGACGCACATGCGCACCGCGCTGGTGATGTCGCGGTTGGCGGCGAGCCGCTGCTCGAGGGTCGGCCCCAGCCCCTGGGCGCCGAGTTCGTCGAGCAGACCGGCGCGGTACATCACCAGGCCGTGCGCAGCCTCGGCCTGCGCCGCCACCGTGCCCACGTGGATGATCATCGGATCGCTCAGCTCGGGCAACCCGGTGAACTTGGACACCTTCTTCTTCGAGTAGTCCGCGAAGTCACGGGCCGCACGTCGGGCGATGCCGAGCGCGGTCGATCCCAGGTAGCCCGACAACGCCGAGGAGAACGAAAGCTTGAAGATCGGCGACAGATTCGCCAGGGACCCGGGTGCACGCCCTTCCATCACGTCGACCGGATCGACGGTCCGGTGGGCCGGCACGAACGCCCCGTCGATCACCACGGTGTTGCTGCCCGTCCCGCGCAACGCACACGTCGACCAGGTGTCCTCGACGGTGTAGTCGCTGCGCGGCACCAGACACCAGCGTGGCGTCGGCGGTCCGGCGCCATCGGCCGGCGGCACCACGATGCCGACCATGGCCCACGCGCAGTGATCGGAGCCGCTGGAGAACGGCCAGCGGCCACTCACCCGGTAGCCGCCGTCGACCGCCGCGACGTCGCTGGCTTCGGCCGCGAACGACGACGACATCAAGGTGTCCGGGTCGTCGCCCCACATCTCGTACTGGGCTTCCAGATCGAACACCGAGCCCAGCCAGAAGTGACTGGCCAGCAGCCCGAAGACCCAACCGGACGCACCATCGCCCTCGGCGACCGCGGAGACCAGTTCGACCACCGCCCGGCTACCCAGTTCCAGACCGCCCCAGCGCGCGGCCTGGTTCATCCGTAGCAACCCGCTGTCGACGAACTCGCCGATGGTCGCCTCGGGGAGGCGCCGCAGCCCTTCCCCCGCCTCCCGCCGTTGCGATGCCGACGCAGCGAGCCGTTCGGCCACCTGCCGGGCATCGGCAAGAGACATCCTGTTCGCCGTAGATGTCATGCCAGTACCTCCTGGTCGTCGGATTCAGAAGTTTTCCGGCCTTGCGGCCGCGTCGATTCCGCCGTCGACGACGAGCACGCTGCCGACTACGTACCTGCTGCCCTCTGACAACAGCCAACGCGCGGCGTCAGCGATGTCGGACGGCTGAGCCCACCGCCGGATAGGCGCCGGGTTCTCGTTCATCAACCTGGCGATCTCCGGATCGGCCATTGCGACCTCGGTCATCGGGGTGACGGTGGTGCCCGGAGCCAGCACGTTGACCCGGATGCCGTCGGCGATCCAGACGGGTGCGATCCGTCGGCCGAATTTGAGCGTCGCCAGCTTCGAGGTGTTGTAGGCGATGCCGGGGTCGCCGTGCTTCGCGGTCAGTTCAATCGCACGTTGCTCGTCGCCGGCGAGCATCGCCTCGGCGGATTCGTCGTCGACGCCCTGCACCATCGGCGCGATCGAACTGATCACCACCACAGCCGGTTTCGCCGCGGCGGCCAGCAGCGGCTTGAGCGCCACCAGCAAGTCGACCTGGCCGAAATAGTTGACGCTGGTGAGCAATCCGATATCCGGGGCCGACGGGCCGACGCCCGCATAGCCAACGTAGCCATCAATGACGTGGCCCGACACGTCGGCGATGGCGTCGGCCGCGCGAGCGCGGCCCGCCGGGGTCGAAAGGTCGGCGGCGATCTCGGCGTCGGCCTGGTCCACCCCGATGACGCGCACACCGTCAGCCTCGAGCGCCTGCTTTGTGGCCAGGCCCAGTCCGGATGAGCTGCCGGTGACAACGACTTTGGTCACGCCCGCTCCCCCTTGTCCGCCAAGACTTTCTGATATTCGCCGGGGCTGGTCACCGCCAGGTAGGAACAGCGCTCGGTCCCCACGTTGCGGATGCCGTGCGGGATGCCGGCTGGCACCATGACGGCCTGGCCGACCCGCACCGTCACCGGCGGCCGGTCGGCCAGGGTGTACTCGGCTTCGCCAGCGAGCACCACATGCAGGTGCTCGCTGCCGGGATGCAGGTGAAAGTCGTTCTCCTGCCCCGGTTCCAGGTTCCACACCACGATGCCCAGCCCGTTGTCGGCGATGTTGGAGTACATCAACGTGACGACCGCCGAATCCGCGTCGAACACCTGGTAGGTGGACAGGTCGACGACCAGCGACTCCGGCTTGGACCCGTCTATCCGCCCGACCAGGTCAGGGACGAAACGCTCCTTGGATTCCTTCAACATGGGTTGCCCTTCCGTCATCGCGCCGAGGCGCCTGCGGTCGATTCACGCGTGGTCGATTCACAAAGAGCCCGCCAGGCGGCGGCGTTGGCCACCGCGGCGGCCCGCCACGTGTCCGGGAGGTCGGTGTACGGCGGGCGCGGCGGCCCGCACCGGGTGTAGCCGGCGGCGTCGATCCTGGCCTTCTCGAACTGCAGGTTGTACTGCGCAAACTGGGTGAAGTCCGGAATCGCCAGCGGCACAGTGTCGATCGCCTCGAGCAACTCGATCGCCCGCCGGCGGTCACCGGCGGCCGCGGCGGCCATGGCCACCACCCACGGCTGCGGCCCCATCGCCGCCGACGTCGCCCAGCAACCATGCGGATAGTCGGGGAACGCCTTGTACGCCGCGGTCAGCAGGCCACCTTCGCCGTTGAGGAACGCCACCTGTTCCCCCGCGGTGGCCAGTAATTCCTCGGTGAGCGGAAAGCTGGTCTTGCACGCCACCACCGTCGGGCAGCGCTGCGCGACTCCCTGCCAGAATTCGATCGGGTACTCGAATTTGAAGAAGAACCGGTTGGCGTAGACCAGCAGCGGCAGGTCGGGCACCGCTTCGCCGAGATCGGCGTGAAAGCCCACCGCGTTCGCCAATGTCGGTGTCTGCCAGAGCGGTAACCCGACGAACGCTCCCGCCAGACCAAGCTGCCGCACGACGCGCATCTGCTGGACGACTTCCCTGGTACCCAGCGCCGTGGTACCGGCGATCACCGGAACTCGGCCCGCCGCAGTCTCATTCACCGCGTCGTACAACCTGAGCCGTTCGGCCCAAGTGGTCGTCGCGCCCTCGCCGGTGGTGCCGCACAGCCCGATCAAGCCGACGCCGTCCCGGATTAGCTGGTCGGCCAGCCGGCATGCCTCGTCGAGATCCACGGTTGATTCGGGCCCGAACGGATCGACGTCGGTACGCATCGGGGTCGGTGGCAGGGCCAGCACCCGGCCCTGGAAATCGGCGGCAGTGAGCATATCAGCGCTCCTCCTGTTTCTTTTGGTTCAGCACATCCGGGTCACGACGAATCTCCTTGCGGGCCATCGCCTCCCAGAACCCTTCGAACTCAGCAACCCCTAGCGTCGCGTTGACGTCGGGTTGCAATTCCTTCGCGCCGCCCAACCCCTCGACAAGGGCGGCGCGGTGGCAGCGCTCGGCGAACGACACCGCGCGCAGGTGTGCGCGCGGTAGGTCGGGACCGAGTATGAAAACGCCGTGGCCGGCCAGCAGCGCAATGTCGGCGTCGCCCATCGCGGCGACGGCGGCGGCAGCTGCTTCCGAGGCTGCGACCGTGCCCTCGAACTCATCGACCAGCACCACGCGGCCGCCGCCGAGGGCGCCAGTCTGATCGTGCACCCCCGGAATGCGTCGGGCATTAGCCCACACCGTCACCCAGCGCGGATGGTTGTGGATCGACACGCCGACGTCGTCGCGGACCCGGTGCAGCGCCAGGTGCAGGTGCACGCCGGGGGCGGCCGGCCACTTGCCTTCCAGCACATTGCCGTCCAGGTCGATGCGCACCACGTCGTCGGCACCGAACTCGTCCCACAGCAGGTACCAGGGGTTGGTCAGTAGCGTGCCGTCCGGCTGCTTGTAGGTGATGTGGCCGGCCAGGTGGTCGTCGTAGCCCTCATGCCACAGGGTGCGCGCCAGCAGCACCAATTCCTGTTGGGGGGTCAGCGGCGGCAGCAGGGCGCCAGGCTCAGCAGTGAACATCGACTGCCACCTCCTCGGTCACCATCAGCTCGTAGCACCGGATGATGCGGTGCGCGGCGGTCAACGCCGGTGCCGCGACGCCGAGCCGCGTTGCGGCCGTGACGAACTCGCCGACCGACTCCTGCACCTCGGTGCGCCGGTGGCGCAGCAGGTCATCGTGCATCGAGGGTCGGCCGCGCACGCCCTGCTCGGCCATCGTGCGGCCCAGCGCCATCGCCCGTTCTACGTTGCTGTCGGTGTCATGTTCGCCGAATTCGCGGAATTGGGCGTATGGGGCGAAGTAGTCGCGCGGCGTATAACCGAGGGCGTGGTAGACGGTCAGCAGTTCGCCGGCCAGTTGTACGTAGTACTCCGCGCCCGGCCTGGTCTGCAGCGCTTCGGTGATGGTGCGGTCGGGCAGGAACCCGACGGCCGTGATCGAGAAGGCGGCGATGAGCGCGGCCTGCAACAGCTTTTCCCACTCGACAGCATTGACGAATTCTGTTGCCACACAGCTTAATCCGGCTTCCCGGAAAGCCAGCGCCAGCCGCTCGACCCGCGGCGAAAGAGTGCCGTCCAGTTCGCCGAAGTAGAACGCCACCGGCGCGGTTCCCGTGTGGCGCACCCGGCCCGGTTCCACCAGCGTTGCCGATTCGGTGGTGGACGCGCCGATGACGCGGTCGGCGCCGATCCACTCCGTCAGTCGGGTGTCTTTGGTGACGCTGTTCTGCAACGACAGTGCCGCGCCGGCGGTGCGCAGCGTGTCCGCCCCGGCCAACGCCTCGGCCGTGTCCGAAGTCTTGACGGTCAGCAGCAGGTAATCGATCGGGCCGTCGACCTCAGACGGATGGGACACCGCGGTAAGCCGGTCGTCCACCACAGCCGGCCCGCGAATACCCTCGATCCGCAATCCATTTCGGCGGATCGCTTCGACATGGGCCGGACGGCCGATCAGCGTGACGTGCACCCCGGACTCGGCCAGGCGCGCACCGACCAAGGAGCCCAGGCCCCCCGCGCCGAGCACGCACACCCGCATCCGATCACGCACCCGTCTTGGCATCAGAGATGTCGTCCATCATGTTGCCACGGTGCCCCCATAGTTCGCCGCGGCCGGTGTAGGTCCGTGCCACCCAGGTCGAGTCATCGACTTGCATTGCCTGCCAACCGAGTTCCATATTGAATCCCGACGGGTTCTGCACGTAGAACGACAGCGTGGGGTCATTGAAGTGCTGGCCCAGCGTGTTGACGATCGGGATCTTCAGGTCCATCGTGCGGTCGTAGGCCTTGCCGAGGTCCTCGAGCCGACTGACCTCGAGCATCAGGTGATTCGGCCCCGGCGGCATCGGCAAGTCGAAGAAGCCGATGCTGTGATGGCGCGCGGTGGCGCGCATGAAGACCACGGCGTTGGGGCCCCAGGCGAATCGGTCGGTGAGCCGGAATCCCATCGCGTCCCGGTAGAAAGCCTCGGCCTCGGGTGCCGACGGGACCGCGTAGAAGACGTGTCCGATGCCGAGCGGACCGGTCAGGAAAGCCTGCAAACCGGTGGGCGAACGAAACTCCTCTTCTTCAACCGTTTGGCCCCAATAGATTTCGTGATGGTTACCCCATGGGTCGTCGAACGCGACCAGGCCCAGTACGCCACGGCGGGCGCGCAGTTGGTCGTCGGCGACCTTGACCGCAACACCGTGCGATTCCAGATGCGCCGCCGCGACATCCAGCGCGACTGAATCGGCGACCTCCCATCCCGCGGCGACCTGCGCGTCCCGCTCGGCGGGCTGCACGGCGATGCGCCAACTGCGTTCGTCGAGCCGCAACCATAATGTGCCATCCGCCCCTTGGCTTTTGGGCTCTGGCGGGCCGGGCGCGGGCATCATGCCGAAAGCCTCGACAGTCAATCGCCGCCATGCGGTGACGTCGGTGACGTCGTAGACGACGTAACCCAGTCCGCGCAGATCGATGGTCATCGCACCAACACCGCGTTCAGCCAGGCGGCCGTCATCGCCAAGAATTCAGGCCGGTCGAACGCGGGGTCCTCGTGGCCGGCACCGGCCAAAGATGTCAGCGTGCTGGGCACACCTGCACGACCGAGCGCGTCGTGCAATGCGGCCGATTCACTGGGCGGGACCATCCGGTCACGGTCGCCGTGCGCAATGAGGAACGGCGGCGTCCAGGCCGGTGCCGTCAGCGCCCGCACCAGTACCGACGACGCCACGGGCGCGTCGCGCGCATCATCGACCCCGACAACTCCTGCCTCGAAGGACGGGAACATGATCTGGCGCTCGAGCGGGCTGCGGGCGCCTGACGACGCGAGATCTGCCGGGGCGAACCAGATCACCGCGGCTTGCACCGCGCGGGACTGGTCCTGGTCGAGCGCGACCATGCTGGCCAGGTAGCCGCCCGCAGACGCGCCCCACACTGCGATCCGATCGGTCGCCAGCCCGTATCCGCCACCGTTGGCCCGCAGCCAGCGCACCGCGGCCTTCATATCGTCGACCTGGGCCGGGAACAGATATTGCGGTGCATGCCGATAGTTGATCGACGCGACCGCGACGCCGTGCGCGGCAAGGGCCTGCAGTCGCGTGGCCGCGGCGTCGGACTTGTCGCCGAACTGGAACCCGCCGCCGTGCGCGTAGACCACCAGAGCGGGATCCGCGACGGCCGGGATGTACAGATCCAGACCCAGGTCCACGCCGTCGACGGTGGCGTAACACAGGTCGTGCAAGGTTTTGACGTCAAACACTCGCCTGCTCCAGGACTGCCGACCGGACCACCGGGGCGACCCGGGTGCCCAGCAGTTCGTAGCTACGGGACACGTCGTCGCGAGCGAAGGCCGCGTAGTCACACCAGGCCGCGAAGGTGCCGAAGCCCCCCTCTCGGCACTGTTCGACGATCTGTTCGGCGACGGTGTCGGGCCCGCCGATGATGAAGTCGTCGGGATGCGAGAGCATCGCCGCCACGTTCGGGTCGCCGGCCTCACCTTGCCGCTTGTCCTGCCGCAAGACCCCGAGTTGCGTCAGATCCGCTGCGGCCGCGGCCAGTTCATGGGCTTCCGCGTCCGTCGGTGCGACGAACACCCGGCGACGCAGCGCGAGCATCTCGGGTCCCGACGAGGTGCCCGCCTCGCGTGCCGCAGCCCGGTAGACCTCGGTGATCTGTGCCGCGAACGGGCGCGGCAGCCAACCGGTGCAGGCTCGCCAGCCGCGCCGCGCCGCCCACTCCGCCGAACCCGCGGACATGATGGTGGTCCACACCGGTCGTTCCGGATTGCCCTGCAGCCGTGGCACTATCGGCACGTCGACCAGATCGTAGAAGTCGTCGCGATGCGTGACGTAGGTGCCGGCGATCCCCTTCTCCAACAGGTCGGCGGCACTGTAGTAGCGCGGCCGGATCAGCTCGGCGGGCAACCCCGCCTGAACCGCCTCGTCGTCGCCCGCTCCCGGTCCGATCCCGATCTCGAACCGTCCGCCGGACAACATGTCCAGCATCGCGCATTCCTCGAGGAAGCGGCGGCCGTCGTGCAGAGGCAGCACGCTGCTCATGATGCCCAGGCGGAGCTTGCTGGTTCGGGCCGCCACCGATGCGACGACGAGTTGGGGCGAGGGCGCGATAAAGATCGGGTTGAAGTGGTGCTCGGCATAGAACACCCCGTCGAGACCCCACTGTTCGAGTTTGGCAGCCAGGTCCACGTACCAGCCATAGGTCTCGCGGCAGGCTTCCACGGTCAGGTCCTCGGGCTCGGGTGCAGCCCCCGACGTGAAGATGTTGAACGCCCAGACGTCGATCGTCATGCCTACCTCCAAATACCGTCAATATCTTTATATCAATTTGTTGATGTTATGTTAATGGCAAAGACGAACGAGCCCGGTCGGCCAGTGCGAGCTTGTCCACTTTCCCGGCCGCGTTCAGTGGCAACTCGTCGACCAAAGCCACCCGGCGCGGCACCTTGTAGTTGGCCATATGGGCTCTGGCCCAGCCGATCACCTCGTCCGGCGTCAGTTCGACTCCGGCCGCCGGCACCACGAAGGCCGCGCCGACCTCACCGAGCCGGTCATCCGGCACGCCCACCACCGCGGCCCGGGCGATCCCGTCGTGCCCGAGTAGCAGATCCTCGATCTCGGCGGGATAAGCGTTGAACCCGCCCACGATGAACATGTCCTTCTTGCGTCCCGCGATGCGCAGCCTGCCGTGGCTGTCGGCAGCGCCGAGGTCGCCGGTGCGCAGCCAGCCGAACTCGTCGACGGCGGCGGCGGTCGCGTCAGGATCATCGAGATACCCCCGCATGACGTTGAACCCGCGCACCAGGATCTCGCCGATCTCCCCCGGCGCCACGGGTTCGCCCGATCCGTCGACGATGCGCACCTCGACGCCGTCGATGACCTGCCCGGACCATTGGGCGATCACCTCGGGCGGGTCGTCGGGCTTGCTTACCGACACCACTCCGCTCGATTCGGTGAGCCCGTAGGCGGTCAACACCGTGTCGAAGATCCGGTGCTCGCGCAGCTGGCGGATCAACTCGACGGGGATCTCGGCCGCACCGGTCACGGTGAGCCGCAGCGACGACAGGTCGTGGCCGGCCCGTTGGTCGAGCAGCGCCTGCAATATGGTTGGCGGCCCGGGCAACACGGTAATCCGTTGTGCGGCAATTACTTCACCGAGTTTTGCAGCCTCGAAAACCGGCACCGGGAGGATGGCGGCACCGCGCATCAGACACGCCAGGAAGCCCGCCTTATAGCCGAAGCTGTGGAAGAACGGGTTGACGATCAGATACCGGTCGCCGCGCCGCAGCCCGATCGCCTCGGTGTAGACGCCGAAGCACCGCAGATTCTGACCGTGCGTGGTGGGCACTGCCTTGGGGCGTCCGGTGGTGCCGGACGTAAAGAGGATGTCGGCGATATCCTCGGGGCCCACCGCGTCGATGGCGGCCAGCACCATGGCGCGCGGGGTAGTGCGGCCCGCGTCGAGGTAGTCGGCCCAGGTCCGACTCGACGGGGTCAGGGCGGGACCCGCGATGATCACCACGCTGCGCAGCTCCGGCAGATGCTGACCGCTTTCCAACAGCATCGTTTCGTAGTCAGTGCCGAGAAAACCGTTGACAGTGAACAGGTATCGCGCGCGGCTGACCCGCAGCACGTGTGCGGCCTCAACCGCTTTGAACCGGGTATTGACGGGGACAATTGCGGCCCCAGCACCCTGGATGCCGAGCGCGGCCGTCAGCCAGGCGCCGCTGTTGGGCGCCCAGATCGCCACCGCGTCCCCGGGGACGACGCCCATGGCGAGTGCCGCCGCGGTCGCCGCGCGCACGTCGCTGGCCAACTCGGCGAAGGTGCGTTCGGTGCCGTTTTCGATCAGCGCAACGTCGGTGCCGAACCGGTGGGCGGCCTGCTGGGTGAGCGCCGGCGCGCTGCGCCAATGCATGTCGTAGCGGTGCCGGTCGGTCAGCACGGGTCTGTACCCACCACCGTCGGCTGAAAGGGGCCGGCGAACAGTACCTCACCCACGCCCGCGACCGCATCGGCGAGCGGGACGAAGGCTTGATCCCAGCCCGCGACCGGCCCGTCATCCAGGAAGCAGGCCACCATGACTCGGTCGCCGACGCCTTCCACCTCGGGCGCGGCGGGCGGCCACCACGGCTCCTTGGGCCGCGGCGCGAACGCGATCGCAGCCGCGACACCGCTGCCCGCCCAGTGCTGCTGCGCATAGGGGCCAAACAACCAATCGCAGACGGCGTTCTGGTCGACGTCGGGACCGCGCTGCAGCACCAGAAAGGCGACGCCGCGGTAGCCGTGCGCGAGGGCGAGGAACAGCGGTGGGCCGTCGGCGTCGCGTTGCCAACCGCTCAACCGGTCGTAGGTGGTGGCGGTCTGCACCGTCTTGCGCTCGAACCGATTGGACCCGACGAGTTGTTCGGCGACCCACTTCTGTTGGTCGGCAAGGCGATCCCGCTGGATCCAGTACAGCGTCAGATAGCGGCCGTCGGCGATCGGCCCGAACGGACCGGTACCGAACCGGCGCGCCTTGAGTTCGTCGGTTGCGATCCAGCGGGCGGCACCGATGGTCCAGGGCGCCAGGACGCCGCCGATGTACATGTGATCGCGTTCGTACCAGCGGTTGAAGTCGCGCTCATGTCCCGGCAGGGGCTCGTGCAACGCGAAGACCGCATGGCCGACTTCAACTGGTGCACCCATGATCAGTGGTAAATAGTCGTTCGTTCGCTGAGCCGGACGAGTTCACCGCGCTGGTTGGTCCACCGGGCCTGGTCGACCAGGAACAGCATGGTGCCCAGCCGGCCCTCCTTCTCGTAGGCGTCGACGAGCTTAACCTCCGAATCGATGGTGTCGCCGGGGCAGATGGGTGCCCCGTACCAGGTCTTTTGACCGCCGTTGAGGCCGCGCCGGCCCGGTTCGGTGCCCATCCCCCGCATCCACGGGTAAGCCTCCGGGTGGAAGTCCGGATGCCAGGCGTAGGGATTGAAGTCACGCGGTGCAACCAGCCCGCCCCACGGACCGAGCGCCGCGACCGCGACGTCGAACTGGTCACCGGGCGGCGGCTCCGGATACCAGATCGCCTGCGCCCAGCGGCGAATGTCATTGGTGTCCACCGGAAGCGACCCCAGCACCGGGAGCGGCCGGCCGAGCCAGCCGATGGTGTCAGCATCGAGGTAGACCCCGGGCGCGCGGTCGGTGTCGACGGTTCGCGTCGGTGCGGACGGCATCGCGGGTGTGCCGTCGAACCACACGACCTCGGCGGTCGCCGGAGTGGTCTCCTGGTTGTTCTGGTTACGCACCCCGAGTTCGAGCACCGTCAGGGTCGATCCCTCGCATTCGACGGAGTCGACGACGCGACCCCAGACCGTCAATTCGTCGCCCGGGAAGTTCAGCGCGCGGAACTGGCAGTTGAACGATGCGATATCGCCGCGTCCGCCGATCCAGCGGTGCAACGCCGCATGCTGATAGCCGACGCGGAGATTGCCCATGCCGAAGATGTCGGGTTGGCCCGCCGCGCGCGCCGCCTCGACGGACATGTGCACGTCGATGAATTCGTCGTTGACAGCGGCGTAACGGTTCCAGTGCGCCACGCCGGTGGTGCGGGAGAACGCCGGGAGTACCACTCCCAGCTCTGGCCGGATACATTCGGAAGTTGACATCAAGACATTGATATACCAGGCTCGGCTTCGAGCGCAAGGAGGCGGATTTTCATGACGGCCAGCCGACCACAGGCGTTTATCGTGGATGCGGCACGCACTCCGGTCGCCAAACGCAACGGCGGACTCAAAGATGTGCACCCCGCCGACCTCGGCGCACATGTCATCCGAAAACTGGTTGATCGCAACGACTTCGACCCCTCCGCGGTTGACGACGTGGTCTTCGGCGTCTGCGACACATTGGGCCCACAGGCCGGTGACGTGGCGCGTACCTGCTGGCTGGCCGCCGGGCTGCCCGACGATGTCCCCGGCGTCACCATCGACCGGCAGTGCGGGTCGTCGCAGCAGGCCGCGCACTTCGCTGCGCAGGCGGTGATGAGCGGAACGCAGGAGCTGGTCATCGCCGGTGGTCTGCAGAACATGAGCATGATCCCGATCTCGGCCGCTTACACCGCCGCCGAGCAGTGGGGGCTGCCCGATCCGTTCAGCGGCAGCACCGGATGGACCGCGCGCTACGGCGACGAAGAGGTGTCCCAGTTTCGGGCTGCCGACATGGTGGCCGAGAAGTGGCAACTGACCCGCGCCGAACTCGACGAGTACGGCCTGCAAAGCCACCGCCGGGCAGTGCACGCCATCGACTCCGGTTGGTTCGAGCGGGAAATCGTGCCGTTGGCCGGCGTCTCCGTGGACGAAGGCCCGCGCCGCGACACCACCCCCGAGCGGATGGCGAAACTGGCCCCGTTGCGGCCGGGCGGAACGGTGACGGCGGGCCACGCGTCGCAGATCTCCGACGCCGCCAGCGCGGTGCTGATCGCCTCCGAGCGCGCCGTTACCGAGCACGGCCTGACGCCGCGCGCCCGGATCCATCACCTGGACGTGCGCGCCGACGATCCGATCATGATGCTCACCGCGCCGATCCGGGCAACACACCGGGCGCTGATGCGGTCCGGGCTGTCGATCGACGACATCGACCTGATCGAGATCAACGAGGCTTTCGCGCCGGTCCCGATGGCATTCACCCGCGAATTCAATGCGGACCCGGACAAAGTCAACGCGGCAGGCGGGGCGATCGCGCTGGGTCATCCGATCGGCGCCACCGGGACCCGCCTGCTGACCACCCTGTTGCACGGGCTGGAACGAACATCGGGCCGCTACGGCCTGCTGACCATCTGCGAGGGCGGCGGTCAGGCCAACGTGACCATCATCGAGCGAATCTGAAAAAGGAGATCACCAGCGATGCCAGGAATTTGCGACGGACGCGTAGTCATCGTCACGGGCGGGGGCCGGGGCATCGGCGCCGAGCACGCCGTCGAGTTCGCCAAGCAGGGCGCGCGCGTCGTGGTCAACGATCTGGGCGGCGCGCCGGACGGCACCGGCTCGGATGCCGGCCCGGCACATGAGGTGGTCGAACGTATCACCGCACTGGGCGGGGAAGCCGTGGCCAACAACGACGACGTCACCGACTTCGACGCCGCCCGCCACCTGGTGGCTGCCGCCATCGACACATTTGGCCGACTCGACACCGTGGTGAACAACGCGGGCATGCTGCGCGACCGCATGTTCGTCAACATGAGCCCGCAGGAGTGGGACGACTCCATCCGGGTGAACCTGCGCGGCCATTTCTGCGTGAGCCGGCATGCCGCGGCATATTGGCGCGACGAGTTCAAGGCGGGCAACACCGTGGACGCGCGCATCGTCAACACGTCCTCGGGCGCTGGGCTGATGGGCAACATCGGGCAGGCGAACTACGCCGCCGCGAAGGCAGGTATCGCCGCGCTGACGATCATCCAGGCGGTGGAACTCAGCCGATACGGCGTGACGTCCAACGCGATCGCGCCGTCGGCCCGCACCCGGCTGACCGAAGGCGTCTTTGCCGACATGATGGCCGAAGTCGACAGCGCCGCATTCGACGCCATGGCGCCGGAAAATATTGCACCACTGGTGGTTTGGCTGGGAAGCAACGAGTCCGCCGACGTCAGCGGCCGGGTGTTCGAAGTCGAGGGCGGCAAGATCTCCGTCGCCGACGGCTGGCAGCACGGGCCGCCGCTGGATCTGGGTCGGCGGTGGGACCCGGCCGAAGTCGGTGCAGGAGTGCGCGATCTGATCGAAAAAGCGCCCCAGCCGGCGCCGGTTTACGGGACGGTGTGAGTCATGCCGACAGAACGCAATGTAGATGTCGTCGTACTGGGTTCCGGCGCCGCCGGACTCGCGGGTGCCCTGCGCGGGGCACTGCTCGGCCACAGCGCGGTGGTGCTGGAAAAGAGCCCGATGTGGGGCGGTTCGGCGGCCATGTCGGCCGGTGCGGTGTGGGTGCCGAACAACGCGAAGATGGGCGACGTCGGCATCAGCGACAACGACGACGAGGCCTGGGCATATCTGGAGGCCGTGACCGAGGGACAGGTGCCCGCTGAACAACGTCGCGCCTTCATCGACGGCGCCAATCGGATGATCGCCACCTTCGAGGCCGAGACCGACGTTCGGTTCGAGCCCGTGCTCGAATATCCGGACTACGACGGTTTCCAGCCGGGCGCCAAACCTGGCGGCAGGCCGCTGGAACCGCTGCCGTTCGATGGAAACCTGCTGGGCGAGGACTTTGCCACCCTGCATCCCTGCTACCCGGGTGAACTCATCTTCGATCGGTTCATGATGCGACTCTCCGAGGCGCGGGCGCTGATGCACCCGGGCATCAAGCCCAAGCTCGGTCTGTTGGCCGGCCTCGGCCGTTATGTACGTCGCAGCGGATCACGCCGGCGCTGGAAGGGTCGCGACCCGTATCTGACATTGGGCCAGGCGTTGATGGCGCGATTGCGTCTTGAGTTGAAGCGGCGCGGTGTGCCGGTGCTGCTCAATACCACTGTGCGACAACTGCTTACCGAGGATGACCGGGTGGTGGGCGTCGAACTCGCCTCGGGTGAGGTGATCCGGGCGCACAAGGGCGTACTGGTGGCCACCGGCGGGTTCGAGCGCAACGAGGAGATGCGCAAGCGATACCAGCCGTTACCCGTCGAGGCCCGCTGGACGGTCGGTCACGAGGGCAACACCGGCGACGGCATACTGCTCGCCGAGCAGGTAGGCGGCGATCTCGACGCGGCGTCGATGGACAACTGTTGGTGGACACCGGCCGTGTTGCCGCCCGGCGAGCCGACGGCGTGGGTGTTGGTGATCGAGAAGAGCCTGCCGTGGAGCTTTTTCGTGGATCGTGACGGCCGCCGCTTCGTCAACGAGGCGAGCAACTACAACAACATCGGCAAGGCGATGTATGCCGCACATGCCAAGACCGGCAAGGCGATCCCGGCCTGGATGATCTTTGATGCCAAGTACCGCAAGAAGTTTCCGATCGGACCGGTCAAGCCCGGCATGCTGCAGCCGGACAGCCGGGTACCGGAGCGATTGCGGCCGGGCCGAGGCTGGTTGCACAAAGCCGACTCGCTAGAAGCGCTCGCCGCGCAGATCGATGTACCCGTCGCCAACTTGGCAGATACCGTCCAGCGTTTCAACGGGTTCGCAAGCCGCGGTGAGGATCCCGATTTCCACCGCGGTGAGACGCTCAACGACGTGCACTACACCGACCCTCGGGTCAAGCCGAATCCGTCACTGGGTCCGATCGACACGGCGCCGTTCTACGCGGTGCAGGTGGTGCCCGGCGACCTCGGCACCAAGTCCGGGCTGCGGACCGACACCGCCGGACGGGTGCTCGACGCCGACGGCGCACCGATCGGCGGCCTTTATGCGGCCGGCAACGCGACGGTCAGCGTGATGGGCCCGTCCTATCCGGGCGCGGGCGGCACCCTGGCGCCGGCTATGACCTTCGCTTTCCTTGCGGTGGAAGCGATGTCGTCACAGATCCCCGTCAAACGACTCGAAACGACCTGAGGTTCGTCATGCCGACTCCGAAACTGCCCGAAGGCTTCGACGTCACCGATCCCGACATCTACGCCGAACGACTGCCGGTCGCCGAACTCGCCGAACTGCGCGCCACAGAACCGATTTGGTGGAACGAACAGCCGATCGGCAAAGGCGGATACAACGACGGCGGGTTCTGGGCGCTGACCAAGCACCGTGACGTCAAAGAGGTGTCGCTGCGCAGCGACGTGTTCTCCAGTTGGCAGAACACCGCCATGTCGCGGCACCGCGACGACGCCAGCCGCGAACTGATCGAGATGCAGCGCTTCGTGATGCTGAACATGGACGCGCCACATCACAGCCGGCTGCGCAAGATCGTTTCGCGCGGATTCACCCCGCGCGCCGTCGGCCGCCTGCGCGACGAACTCAACCAGCGCGCGCAACACGTCGCCAAGACAGCAGCGGCCGAGGGCTCCGGCGACTTCGTCGAACAGGTGGCGTGCGACCTGCCGCTGCAGGCCATTGCCGGACTGCTCGGGATACCGCCCGAGGACCGGATGAAGATCATCGACTGGTCCAATCAGCTCGTCGGCGACGTCGACCCCGAGTACGCCAGCGCCGACAGTCTGACCGCGTCAGCGCAACTCATCACCTACGCAATGGGGATGGCGGCCGAACGCGTCAAGAACCCGACCGATGACATCGTGACGAAGCTCGTCGAAGCTGACATCGACGGGGAGAAACTGTCGGACGACGAGTTCGGCTGGTTCGTCCTCATGCTGGCGGTTGCCGGCAACGAGACCACCCGAAACTCGATCACCCAGGGCATGATGGCGTTCACCGATTTCCCCGATCAGTGGGAACTGTTCAAGCGGGAACGCCCGGAAACCGCTGCCGATGAGATCGTGCGGTGGGGCACCCCGGTCACCTCATTTCAGCGCACCGCGCTCGAGGACATCGAGCTGTCCGGCGTCACCATCAAGAAGGGCCAACGCGTGGTGATGCTGTACCGCTCAGCCAACTTCGACGAAGAGGTCTTCGACAATCCCTTCACCTTCGATATCACCCGAAATCCTAACCCGCACTTGGGTTTCGGTGGTCACGGCGCGCACTACTGCATCGGCGCCAACCTCGCACGGATGAGCCTGAATCTGATGTTCGGGGCGATCGCCGATCACATGCCCGACCTCACACCGATATCGGCGCCCGACCGGTTGCGCTCGGGATGGCTCAACGGCATCAAACACTGGCAGGTGGACTACACCGGAAAGTGTCCGGTCGCCCACTGATTCTTGGGATCGGTAGCGAAATCCCCCCTGTCTACTGGTCGCAACGACCAAGCGCCGTTCACGTGCGCGTAGACCAAGGAGAGAGACATGAAGCGGATCATCGCAGGGGCACTGCTGTCGGGCGCTCTGGGCCTGGCCAGTTTCGGGATGGGCGCAGGAACCGCCCAGGCCGACCCGTCAACCGGCATCTGCAACCAGATGGCCATGTGTAGCTACGTCTGGTGCCCAGGCAGTCAGTTGCCGATGCCGGATGTGGTGTGGGACATGAACGTCTGCCACCACTACTACGGCGGCAGCCTGGGTCATCCGGGAACCGAGGGCGGCATCCCGGTGGGCGCCCACATTCTCGAGGGCGACCCGTCCCCGGCCAACACCTGCAACGGATCCCCGATCTGCTTGCCGGGACTGTAACCACACGCCACTGGTGGCCGTGTCGGTTGAGTACCGTGGAGCGTCATGGCTCTGCTGTTGATGTTGATCGTGGGTGGCGTCATTGCCATCGGCGTCGTCGCCGGGGTGATTGTCTTTCTGGTTCGCCTGACGGATTCATCCAAGGCCGAGCCCTACGTTCCGCATTCGTGGCAGCAGCCACCTATGAGCGCGCCAGGCTGGTTTTCCGACGCCGGCGATCCCGATCTGCTGCGCTACTTCGACGGCCGGCAGTGGACGTCGGCAACCCGCCCCCGCGCCTGAACGCAGCAGCGAGACTCGCCATCACCGCAGGTTCGCCGCCACCAGTGCAGCCTCGTTCCTAGTGAGCGGCGGCGCCGCGGGATCAGGTATCCGGTTGCGGCGCAACCGTTTTCTCTGCAAACGACTCGATGACCTTGACCAGCTCATCGGGTGCTTCCCAGTTCAGCGCATGCCCGGCGGTCGGCACCGTCACCAACCGCGCGCCGGGAATGCCAGCGGCCATCCGGCGGGAGTGATTGGGCGGTGTGGTGCGGTCGGCCGCCCCCACCATGACAACCGTCGGCACCGCGATCTCGCCCAGCCGCGGGTAGCGGTCTTCGCGCGAGAAGGCCCGCACGATCTCCAGATGCGGCCCGTGTTGGTCGACATGCTGCTGGAAACCCTCGGTGAAGACCCGGACCATCGCCGGAGACGGGCGCGTCCCGCACTGCCCGGCGCCGAATAGGACCGCGATGGTCTTGTTCTGGATCAGTCGCTGCATGATGCCGAGCTCCAGCAGCGGGATCTGCAACTTGTTCTGCGGGGCCCCGTCCAGCACCCGGCCCGCCCAGGTCGCGAACAGCACCAGGCCGCGCAGCCGCAACTGCAGATCGGGGTGGTCGAGCAGGGCCCGGATGGAGACGAAGCCGCCCATCGAGTGCCCGACGAGCACGGCGTCGCGCACGTCGAAGTGCGTCAGGACCGCGGCGAGATCGTCAGCCATCGGCGCGGATCCGATTCCCTCGGCGCCTAGGGTGGACCGCCCGTGGCCGCGCTGGTCAATACCGATGACGCGAAACCCGCGGGCCAACAGCTCATCCCACACCACGTTCCATTCCGCGACGGTGACGGTGTAGCCGTGCACCAGAACCACCGGTTGGCCGGCACCGGCGCTCAATGCCCGCAGCACCGTGCCGTCCGGGCGATCGATGATGACTTCCTCGCCTTGTGGTTCGGCGAGCAATTGTTCGCGGGTCAACGGGTCCGGGTTGCGCTCGATCCACCCCACCAGAGCCCTGGCGGCACCCCAGCCCAGCAGCCCGGTCGTCAATGCTGCCGCGCCCGCGGCCAACCCTGCTCTCAACGCGACCTCCCGATGCTCGTGATCAGGCTAGCGAGGTCGCCCCGGCGGATTACGAACCGCCGTCTTTCGGGGGGAGTTGGGCGGGGCAGTAGACGCCCGCCGAGATCGCGGTGAACTTCGCGGCGTTGGACTGCGACAAACCCGGGTTCCCGGCTTGCAAAACCTTGACGACGTCGACCCCCGACTTGCCCTCGCCGGCCATGTCGCATACCGATTTGCCGGCCGCAATGGCGCTCTCGGGATCTTTGTAACTAATGCCTGCCGCGTTCAACGACACCAGAAACGCTTGATCCTGGTTGGCGTCGGCGTGCGCGGGCACCGCCAGGCCGACCGAGACGGCCAGGCTGGTCAGCAACAACAGGGTCCTCATAGCTCTGTGATCGTCCCAGAGGTGCGGCAGGCCCGCATCTCCAGCGGGAGTTCATCTCGACCGCTCGATCGTCAACCCTAGGTTGACACCACCATGTCGTCAACCTAACGTTGACGACATGGTTCAGCCGACCCCCATCGCCTATCCCGTCCGTCTCGATGAACTGATCGACTCCATCAAGAAGGTGCACAGCAATGCACTGGACCAACTCTCAGACGCCGTGCTGGCCGCCGAGCATCTTGGCGAGATCTCCGACCATTTAATCGGACATTTCGTCGATCAAGCGCGCCGCTCGGGAGCGTCCTGGACCGACATCGGCAAGAGCATGGGCGTCACCAAACAGGCCGCCCAGAAACGATTCGTCCCAAAGGCAGAGGCGACCACCCTCGATCCCCAACAGGGCTTCAATCGATTCACCCCGAGAGCCCGCGGCGCGGTGGTCGCAGCGCAGAACGCCGCGCACGAAGCCGGCAACAGCGAGATCACCCCCGACCACCTGTTACTCGGCGTGCTCAACGACCGCGCGGCACTCGCGACGGTGTTGCTCCAGCTGCAGAAGATCGACACCGAGACCCTGAGCAACTCCGTCGAGCTGCCCGAGAGCGGCGGCGGATCCCCGGCGCTGATCCCGTTCAGCGGCCCGGCGCGCAAGGTACTCGAATTGACGTTCCGCGAGGCACTTCGATTGGGCCACAACTACATCGGCACCGAACACCTGCTACTGGCACTGCTCGAGCTCGAGGACGGGGCCGGGCCGCTGCACCGGGCCGGCGTCGACAAGGGACGCGTCGAGACCGATCTGGCCGCGGCCCTCGCGTCTCTGGCCGAAAGCACTGACCCGGGCGCGACCACCCAGATCTGAGACAGAACCCCTCCCCTCGGGATTAGCGGTGTGCAATCATGCGATGGTCCGACAACCAGTCCAGGAGGCGAAGATGCACCGCTGGCTGATCGTCCTTTCCGTCTTCTTCGTTGCGCTGGGGGGTGTGCTATCGGTCGACGCGGCCGTTCCGCGCGCATGGGCCGGCGATGCCCCCATCGGCCACCTCGGTGACACTCTCCGGGTCGACACCGGGACCTACGTCGCCGACGTGACCGTCACCAGCGTCGAACCGTGCGACGCGCCGCCCGGGTTCGGCTACACCCGTAGCGGAGTCCCGGTCAAAAGCTTTCCCGGCAGCACGCCCAACCGCGTCGATGTGGCGGTCCGTGCGGTCCGGGTGCCGAACTCGTTCATAATGGCGACCACTTTCGCCTTCGACGGCGTCACACCCTTTGCCGACGCGTACAAGCCGCGCAACTCCGACGCGCCAGACGCCCTGGACAACATGCTGGTGAATGTGCCGCAGGGGTCGGTGGTGCGCGGTGCGGTGTACTGGGACGCCTACCGCGACCCGGTGTCGACGGTTGTGCTGCTGGACAGGAAGACCGGCGAGCACCTCGCGCAGTGGAATCTGTGACCTGAACGTAGAACTCGCACATCCCCACGACGCCGCTGAACTGGCCGACGTTGCCGCACTCACGTTCCCGCTGGCGTGCCCGCCCTGGTCACGTCCGGAAGACATCGCCGCGTTCATCGCCTCCGATCTGTCGGTGGACCGTTTCACTTCGTACCTGAACGACCCGCAGCGGGCGGTTCTGGTGGCTCGCAACGAGGGCCGAATCATCGGTTACGCCATGGTGATTCGCGGAGTGCCCGACGACGAGAGCATCCAGCGCGCCGTGCCGGTCAGACCGGCATCGGAGTTGTCAAAGCTCTACCTGTTGCCGGACTTTCACGGCAAGGGTGTGTCGGCCGAGTTGATGGATGCCGCGCTGGCCGTCGCCATTGCGTGGGGAACCCGCTGTATGTGGCTGGGCACCAACGAGAAAAATGAACGTGCAGTCCGCTTCTACGCCAAGTGCGGCTTCAAGATCAACGGCGCCAAGACATTTCAGATGGGCGAGTTCGTCGAGGACGACCACGTCATGATCCGGGAATTCGCCCAGTAGTCCCTCTTGTAGTCAAAGACAGCAGGCGTGAGGTGGCCCGCAGATACTTCTTGCGGTAGCCACCGGCCAGCATGTCCTCGCTGAAGATGGTGTCCAGCTTGGCCCCCGAGGCGACCACCGGAATGCCGGCGTCGTAGAGGCGATCGGTGAGGGCGACCAGGCGCAGCGCGACGCTCTGGTCGTCGATGCCGTGCACGCCGGTCAGAAACACTGCCGTCACGCCCTCGATCAGCGTCAGATACCGCGACGGATGCATGGAGGCCAGGTGCGCACACAACGCATCGAAATCATCCAGCGTCGCGCCCGCTTCGGCTGCGGCGCGCGTGGCGACCTCGTCGTCGGACAGCGGCGGCGGTGCCGGCGGTAGGTCGCGGTGCCGGTAGTCCGGGCCCTCGATCCGTACGGTGGTGAAGATCTTCGCCAACGTGTTGATCTCGCGCAGGAAGTCCTGGGCGGCGAATCGACCCTCGCCGAGTTGCTCGGGCAGCGTGTTGGACGTGGCGGCCACGGACACGCCCCGTTCCACCAGCGACGAGAGCAGCCGCGATATCAGCGTGGTGTTGCCGGGATCGTCCAATTCGAACTCATCGATACACACGACCGTGTAGTTGGCCAACAGCTCGATGCATTCGGTGAAGCCGAACACCCCGGCCAACTGCGTCAGCTCGCCGAATGTCGCGAAGGCTTTGGGATGATCCGGCGCGTCGGGTCCCGTTCCGGGCAATTGGTAGTACGCCGACGCGAGCAGGTGGGTCTTTCCGACACCGAAGCCGCCGTCCAGATACAACCCGACTCCGGGCAGTACCTCGCGCCGACCGAACAGCTTCTTGCGCCCGGTCCGTCGCTCCACGGCCTGCCGGCAGAACTCCTCGCACGACACGACAGCGGCAGCCTGGCTCGGTTGGGCCGGGTCGGGACGGTACGTCGCGAAGCTCACGTCGGCGAACGTTGGCGGTGGCCGTAATTGGGAGATCAGTCGCTCCGGTGACACGGACGGATGCCTGTCCACCAGGTGGCCCACCGAACCAGTGGCTTCCCCCGAACTGGACCCGTGCATGGTGGCACTGTAGCGACGTGCTGCAATCGAGTTCATGCCCGACTTCGAGGCCGACCCACCGCTGAAGGTCCTGGGCTCGCAACGCGACCTCGGCGTTGACGAACTAACGCAGCTCTACGGCTACCCCGCCGACTCGGATACCGCCTGGGTACGCGCGAATTTCATCACCAGCCTTGACGGTGGCGCCACCGTCGAAGGCCTCAGCGGCGCATTGGCGGGGCCCGGCGATCGCGCCGTCTTCGTCGTGCTGCGTGAACTCGCCGACGTCGTCGTGGTCGGCGCGGGCACGGTCCGCTCAGAGGGGTACTCAGGGGTTCAGCTGAGCGTCGCCCAGCGACAACACCGCCAGGCCGGCAACCAGAGCGAGATTCCGCCGATCGCGATCGTCACCAAATCCGGTCATCTCGACCGCGATCTGGCCGTCTTCACCCGCACCGAAGTGCCGCCCCTGGTCCTCACCTGCACAGCCGCGGCCGACGAGACACGGAGCCGACTGGCCGGTCTGGCCGGCGAGGTGATCGACTGCTCCGGCGACGATCCCGGCGAGGTCGATGTGGCCGCCGTCGTCACCAAGCTGCAGGCTCGTGGTCTGCGGCGAATCTTGACCGAGGGCGGACCCTCGTTGCTCGGCGCATTCGTCGACGGCGACCTGCTCGATGAGCTGTGCCTGACGATCGCACCGCTCGTCGTCGGCGGTCAGGCCCGCCGCATCGCATCGGGGACGGGCCAGATGCAGACCCGGATGCGTTGTGCCCACGTGCTCACCGACGACGCCGGGTATCTGTACACGCGGTACACCAAGGCGTGAGGGTCGCGAGCGCGGCGCAGCCGGGCGCTGCGGGCCCGAACCATATAACCGCGTGAGGGTCGCGAGCGCGGCGCAGCCGGGCGCTGCGGGCCCGAACCATCGAGCTGACCACAAGGCCGTCCCGCTACTGTGGTCGGCATGAGTCGGCGCATCGCATCCGCCACGGTCCAGGTGGCGGTTGCTTTCCTGGCCAGCACAGTGCTGGCCGGCTGTGTGCCGGTCTTCGGCGCTGACCCGCATTTCGCTACCGATTCCGGCGCCCGGCCCCAAGGTGTCGCCACGACGAAACCACCGCCCAGCGGCCCGCCGCCGATCGCCAAGCCGAAGAACGACCTGTCCTGGAAGGACTGCACTTCGAAGGTCAACGCGGACGCCGGCGTCCCCGGAGCGCCGGGGGTCAAGTTGGACTGCGCCACCTTCGACGCCGACCTCGACCCGATGAACGGCAGCTCGGGGTCGGTCAGCGTCGGCGTGGTCCGCGCTACTTCAAGCAAGACGCCCACGGACGCGGGACCCCTGGTTTTCACCACGGGATCCGATATCGCGTCCTCGACCCAGCTGCCGACCTGGTTGTCACACGCGGGCGCCGACGTGCTGTCCAGTCACCCGATCGTCGCCATCGACCGGCGCGGCATGGGCATGTCCAGCCCGATCGACTGCCGCGACCGCCTCGACCGCGAGGAGATGCGCGACCAGGCTCAGTTCCAGACCGGCGACGACCCGGTGGCCAACCTTTCCGAGATCTCCAACACCGCCACCACCAATTGCACCGACGCCATCGCACCGGGCGATTCCGCGTACGACAACACGCACGCGGCGTCCGACATCGAGCGGCTGCGCAATGTCTGGGATGTCCCCTCCATCGCTTTGATCGGTATCGGCAACGGCGCCCAGGTGGCGCTGGCCTACGCGGGGTCGCGTCCCGACAAAGTGGCCAGGCTGATCGTGGATTCGCCGGTTGCGCTGGGAGTCAGCGCCGAGGCCGCCGCCGAGCAGCAGGTCAAGGGCCAGCAGGCCGCGCTCGACGCATTCGCCGCGCAGTGCATCGCGGTGAACTGCGCGCTGGGCCCCGACCCCAAGGGCGCGATCAGTGCGGTGCTGACCAGCGCCCGCGGCCAGGGGTTACGCGGCGTCTCGGTGGCCTCGATCGCGAATGCCATCGTCACCGCCTTGGGCTTCCCGGTCGGTGACCGCGTCGCCAACTCCACGACGCTGGCCAACGCCCTGGCGACGGCACGTTCCGGCGACATGAACCAGTTGAACAATCTGATCAACCGCACCGAAGCCACCCGGGACAGCGACGGCCAGTTCGTCAACGCCTGCAGTGATGCGACCAACCGGCCCACCCCCGACCGGATCCGCGAGCTGGTGGTCGCATGGTCGAAGCTCTACCCCCAATTCGGCGCCGTTGCGGCACTGAACCTGGTCAAATGCGTGCACTGGCCAACCGGCTCGACGCCGCAGGTGCCGAAAGAACTCAAGGTCGACGTGGTGTTGCTGGGCGTCCAGAATGACCCGATCGTCGGCAACGAGGGCGTCGCCGCCACAGCGGCCACCGTCATCAATGCCAACGCCGCCAGCAAGCGGATCATGTGGCAGGGCATCGGCCACGGCGCCAGCATCTACTCGTCGTGTGCGGTGCCTCCCCTGGTCGGCTATCTCGACTCCGGCAAGCTGCCCGGAACCGACACGTATTGCCCCGCCTGACACCTACGCCTGACAGTTCCGGCCGGGCCTCGTCGGTGTACGGTGCGCTGGTGACGGCTGCTGACTCGACCAGAACCGGCTCGCACGAATCCGCGCCAGCCGCATCCCAATCCGGGCCGATGAGCACGGCATCGATCCTGCGGGCAGTGCTATGGCCCGCGGCCATCCTGTCGGTATTGCACCGGGCCATCGTGCTCACCACCAACGGCAACATCACCGACGACTTCAAGCCGGTCTACCGGGCAGTGCTCAATTTCCGGCAGGGCTGGGACATCTACAACGAGCACTTCGACTACGTCGACCCGCACTACCTGTACCCGCCTGGGGGGACGCTGCTGATGGCGCCATTCGGCTACCTGCCATTCGCGCCGTCGCGGTACCTGTTCATCTCGATCAACACGGTCGCGATCCTCGTCGCCGCATACCTGTTGCTGCGGATGTTCAACCTCACCCTGCAGTCGGTGGCCGCCCCCGCCCTGATTCTGGCCATGTTCTGCACCGAGACCGTGACCAACACCCTGGTCTTCACCAACATCAACGGCTGCATCCTGCTGCTGGAGGTGCTGTTCCTCAAATGGCTGCTGGACGGCCGAACGAGTCGCCAGTGGTACGCCGGCTTGGCCATCGGGCTCACCCTGGTCCTCAAACCGCTGCTCGGGCCGCTGCTGTTGCTGCCGTTCTTGAACCGCCAATGGCGGGCGTGGGTGACCGCGCTCATCGTGCCCCTGGTCCTGAACCTTGCGGCGGTGCCACTGGTGGCCGACCCGAAGAACTTCTTGACCCGGACCCTCCCCTACATCCTGGGCACCCGGGACTACTTCAACAGCTCGATCCAAGGCAACGGCGTGTACTTCGGCCTGCCCTTCTGGCTGATCATCGGGTTGCGGCTGTTGTTCACCGGGCTGGCGATCGGCGCGCTGTGGCTGTTGTACCGCTACTACCGCACCCATGACCCGCTGTTCTGGTTCACCACTTCCACCGGAGTCCTGTTGCTGTGGTCGTGGCTGGCGATGTCACTGGCCCAGGGCTACTACTCGATGATGCTGTTCCCGTTCCTGATGACGGTCGTGCTGCCCAATTCGGTGCTGCGCAACTGGCCCGCCTGGCTGGGGATCTACGGCTTCATGACGCTGGACCGCTGGCTGCTGTTCAACTGGATGCGCTGGGGACGGGCGTTGGAATACCTGAAGATCACCTACGGTTGGTCACTGTTGATCATCGTGACGTTCACGGTGCTCTACTTCCGCTATAAGGATGCCAAGGCAGATAACCGGCTGGACGAGGGAATCGATCCGGCGTGGCTCGTCACTGAACGCGAAAAAGCTACCTTGGAGGAGTTACCCGCGAAGTGATCCGCGCGGCCAACCCGAGCTAGGCGATGAGGAGGAGTGCGCATGACTGAAACTGCGCGTCCGAAGCTTCAACTTTCCGACGACGAGTGGCGCAAGAAGCTCAACCCGCAGGAATTCAATGTGCTGCGTCGGGCCGGCACCGAGCGCCCCTTCACCGGCGAATACACCGACACCAAGACCCAGGGCATCTACCAGTGCCGGGCCTGCGGCACCGAATTGTTCCGCAGCACCGAGAAATTCGAGTCGCACTGCGGTTGGCCGTCGTTCTTCGACCCGTCGAATTCGGACGCGGTGATCCTGCGTGCCGACCGCTCGATGGGCACGGTTCGCACCGAGGTGCTGTGCGCGAACTGCCACAGCCATCTGGGACACGTGTTCTCCGGTGAGGGCTACCCGACGCCCACCGACCAGCGCTACTGCATTAACTCGATCTCGCTGCGTCTGGTCCCCGACCAGGCCTAGCGCTATCCCTCGCCATCGCGGCGAGTGTGAACCGCACGATGCTCAACCGGCGTGTCGCGTCGCAGAATTCACGATCGGCAAAGCTCTAGTCCAACCTGGTGGCGTGCACTTCCCAGAACGGCGCGTGCACCCTGCCGTTGACCAGCCAAGGTTCCATGGCTCGGTATCGCGCCAGCAGCGCCTGCGCTTCGTCGACCATGTCGGGGTAGCGCTGCGCCATCGCCTCGATCGACTCACTGTCGATATTGATCTGATAGCTGGTCTTGCCCATGTAGGTGATCTCCCAACCACCTAACGGAAGCACGTCGCGGAAATCGCTCTCGGGCAACGACCGCAGCATCTTGAAGCCGTTGATGTCGTGCTCGCCGAACTCGAACATATACAGCCGCGCACCCGGCCGGGTCGCTCGGCGCAGCGCCTGCACGTAGCTCTTCTGCAACTCCGGCGCGGTGCTGAAGGTGTGATAGAAAGCGCAGTCCACGACCGTATCGAAGCGCCCGTCCAGGCCTTCCAACTTGGTCGCATCGGCGACCTGAAAATCCACCGAAACCCCGGCGCGCTCGGCGTTCTCTCGGGCAAGCCCGATCGCGGTCTCTGAGCCGTCGATGCCGGTCGCCGAAAAGCCTTGGGTGGCATAATAAATCGCGTGATGTCCGGGGCCGGTGCCCGGGTCGAGCACCTCGCCTTTCACGGCGCCCAGCGCGACGAGTTGTTGGACAACCGGTTGCGGACCCCCGATGTCCCACGGGGTGGCTGCGCGCAATCCGTGCGCCAACCGCTGGTCGCGGTAGCTCTCCTCGAACCGGGTGGGGTCAGCGGGGTCCGGTCGCGTCACGGCAACGCGTTCACCAGTTGCTCGACCGGCACACGCGGTCCGGTGAAGAACGGCAGCTCCTCCCGGGTGTGCCGTCGGGCGTCAGTAGCGCGCAGTTCCCGCATCAGGTCGACGATGCGGTGCAATTCCGGCGCTTCGAAGGCCAGCAGCCATTCGTAGTCGCCGAGCGCGAACGCCGGAACCGTGTTGGCCCGGACGTCCTTGTACTCGCGGGCGGCCATGCCGTGCTCGGCGAGCATCCGCCGGCGTTCGTCATGGGGCAGCAGATACCACTCGTAGGACCGCACGAAGGGATACACGCAGATGTAGTTGCCGGGTTCCTCGCCGGCCAGGAACGCCGGGATGTGGCTCTTGTTGAACTCGGCCGGGCGGTGCAGCGCAACGCTGCTCCAGACCGGCGAACTGGCCCGACCCAGAGTGGTGGTGCGCCGGAAGTCGGCGTAGGTCGCCTGCAGCGCTTCGACGCGCTCGGCGTGGGTCCAGATCATGAAGTCGGCGTCCGCACGCAGGCCGGCGACGTCGTAGAGGCCGCGGACCACGACGCCGCGCTCTTCCTGCTGCTTGAAAAAGGTGGCGGCATCGTCGACGACGGGACCGCGGTCGTCACGAAGCTCACCCGCCCGTACCGAAAAAACCGAAAACATCAGGTAGCGAACGGTTGCATTGAGAGCGTCGAAGTCAAGGCGTGCCATGGGACCTATCGTGCCACTTGCGCATCGAGCGCTTCGACGACGCTGGTGGCCGCCTTGCCGGCCGAGCCGACGCAGGCCGGGACGCCGATTCCGTCCAGATAGCTGCCCGCTACCGCCAGGGTCGGGGGCAGACCGGCGCGCAACTCGGCAACCAGCCCCGCGTGCCCCGGCCCGTACTGCGGCATCGCGTCGATCCAGCGCTGCACCCGCACATCGATCGGTTCCACGGCCAGCCCGAACACCGCGGCCAGGTCACTCAACGCCCAGGCCCGCAGTTCGTCCTCGGGAGTCTGGGTCGCCACGTTGTCGCCGAATCTGCCGAAAGACAGCCGCAACTGCTGCACGTCACCGCTTGCACCCCATTTGCGTGACGACAGCGTGATCGCCTTGGCGTGCAACGGTTCACCGCTGGCCACTAATACACCCGAGGACTGCGGAAACGGGGTTTCGGGTGGCACCGCCAGCGCGACCACTACCGCGGAGGCGCAGTCGATGCGGCGGGCAGCCGCGGACGTCGCCGGTGCGAGGGTGGCTACCAAGCGCGCGACCTGCGCGGCTGGGACGGCCAGAATCACCGCATCGGCGTGCCACTCGGCGCCGGCTTCGTCGCGCAAAGTCCAGCCAGGTTCAAGAGCGGTTATCCCGGCTTGAATCCACCGCACCCGACTTCGCGCCGCAAGCTCATCGAGCAGAACTTGGTAACCGCCGCGCAGCGCGCCGAATACCGGCCCCCCGCCGGCAGGCGGCAGGCCTCCTCGCACCGCGTCAGTCAAGCTCGTGGCGCCCCGGTCGAGGGCCGCGGCGACGCTGGGCACGGACGCGCGCAACCCGATCGTTGCGGCTGAACCCGCATACACCCCGCCCAACAGCGGATCCACCGATCGGGCCACCACCTGCGCGCCGAACCGGTCGGTCACCAGGTCGCCTACCGCGGGGTCGCTGCCAGGAATCCAACTCATCTCCCGCTGCGACTCGGCTTCGATACGCGCGACGGTGGCGTCATCAACCAGACCGGCCACGGACGCTGCCGACGACGGAATCCCGGCCACCGTGTCCGACGGCAGCGGGTGCAGCCGTTCACCGCTGTAAATCAACGGCCGCACCCCGGTGGTGGTCTGCTGCCGGTCCGCCAGACCCAGTTCGGTCAGCAATGCCGGCATCTCGGGCCGGCGCAAGACGAACGCCTCGGCGCCGAGGTCCATCTGTTGGCCACCCACCAGTTCGGTGCGCAAAACGCCTCCGAGTCGATCGGCGGGATCGAACAAAGTGATGTCGGCGTCGTCGCCAAGCGCGACACGTAGCCGATACGCCGCGACCAAGCCCGAGATTCCGCCGCCCACAACGCAATACGAGCGAGTCGTCATAGCGAGTGGACCAGTGCCACCAGTTCGGTCACCACACCGGGGTCGGTCTCGGGCAGCACACCGTGACCGAGGTTGAAGACGTGACCGGCCGCACCGGCGTCCATGGCCCGGCGGCCGTCGTCTACGACGGACCGCGCGGCCGCCTCCACCACCGGCCAGCCCGCGAGGAGGACGACCGGATCAAGGTTGCCCTGCAGCGCGGTCCCGGGTAGCACCCTGGCCGAGGCATCGGTCAGCGATGTCCGCCAGTCCACGCCCACAACGCGAGCCTGCCCCGGAGACACCGCCTCCGACATCGCACCCAGCAACTCCGCCGTCCCGACTCCGAAGTGCGTCATCGGCACCCCGTACTCGGCCAACTCAGCGAAAACCCGCGAACTGTGCGGCAGCACATACTGCCGGTAGTCGGCCAGCGACAGCGTGCCCGCCCACGAATCGAACAGCTGGATGGCGTCCACCCCGGCGTCGATCTGACCGCGCAGAAACGCGATGGTGAGGTCAGTCAGCTTCGTCATCAACGCGTGCCAGGTGGCCGACTCGGCCAGCATCATCGCCTTGGTGCGCGCATGGTTGCGACTGGGTCCACCCTCGACCAGATAGGACGCCAACGTGAAGGGCGCACCGGCGAATCCGATCAGCGGGACCTCGCCGAGCGCGCCTACCAGCAGCCCGACCGCTTCCAGCACGGGTTGAATCGCCTGCGGATCAAGGGGTTTCATGGCTTCGACGTCGCTGGTGGTACGGATCGGCTCGGCGATCACCGGCCCGACGTTGGCGACGATGTCCAAATCGACACCGGCGGCGCGCAGTGGCACCACGATGTCGGAGAACAGGATCGCCGCGTCGGGTTGGTGGCGGCGGATAGGCTGCAGCGTTACCTCGCAGGCCACTTCGGGCTCGAAGCAGGCCGCCAGCATGCTGTGGTGTTGGCGCAGCGCCAGGTATTCGGGCAGCGAACGGCCGGCCTGCCGCATGAACCAAACCGGTGTCCGGCTGGGTTTGCGGCCGGCGACCGCGGCCAGATAGGGCGAGTGCGGTAGGTCGCGGCGGGTAGTCATTAGCCTCAATGCTGCCACGCGACAACTCAAGGAGCGCCGATGCCCGTAACCTACGACGACTTTCCCAGCCTGCGCTGCGAACAAGGCGATAACGGTGTGCTGACTCTGGTGCTCGATGCGCCTGGGCTCAATTCGGTCGGACCGCAGATGCACCGCGACCTGGCCGACATCTGGCCGGTGATCGACCGCGACCCCGCAGTGCGGGCGGTGCTGGTCCGCGGTGAGGGTAAGGCGTTCTCGTCGGGCGGCAGCTTTGACCTGATCGACGAGACGATGGGCGACTTCGAGAGCCGGGTCCGCATCATGCGCGAGGCCCGAGATCTGGTGCTCAATCTGATCAATCTCGACAAACCGGTGGTCTCGGCCATCCGGGGTCCGGCCGTCGGCGCGGGACTGGTTGTGGCGCTGCTCGCCGACATTTCCGTGGCGGGCCGGACGGCCAAAATCATCGATGGGCACACCAAGCTCGGGGTGGCGGCCGGCGACCACGCCGCGATCTGCTGGCCCCTGCTGGTCGGCATGGCCAAGGCCAAGTACTACCTGCTGACCTGCGAACCGTTGTCCGGCGAAGAAGCCGAGCGCATCGGCCTGGTCTCGACCTGCGTCGACGATGAAGAGGTACTGGCCACCGCAACCCGCGTGGCAGACAACCTCGCGAACGGCGCCCAGACCGCGATCCGTTGGACCAAGCACAGCCTCAACCACTGGTACCGCATGTTCGCGCCGGCCTTCGAGACGTCGCTGGGCCTGGAATTCATCGGATTCAGCGGTCCTGACGTGCGCGAAGGACTCGCCGCTCATCGCGAGAAGCGTCCGGCACGCTTTATTGACACGTCGGACAGCTAGGCGTAACTCGGCGCGCCTGTTTTCGCCGGTCGGACGATAGGTCTACCGTCGAAAACTGTGACCCGCACCGACCACGACATGGGCCTGAACGACGGGGTGGGGGGAGCACCCGCTCGCAGGGAGCAGCTCTCGTGACTTCAGTCGAACCGGAACCATTTCGCGAAGCGGTCGCGGCGATGAACGCTGTCACCGCCCGGCCGGAGATCGAGCTGGGCCCCATCCGGCCGCCGCAGCGTTTGGCGCCGTTCAGTTATGCGCTGGGAGCCGAGGTCAGACACCCGGATGTCGACATCGTCCCCGAGCGATCCGAGGGCGACGCGTTCGGCAGATTGATCCTGCTGTACGACCCAGAGGGATCCGACGCCTGGGACGGCACCATCCGCCTGGTCGCCTACATCCAGGCCGACCTGGACTCGCACGAGGCCATCGATCCGCTCCTGCCGGAAGTGGCCTGGAGCTGGCTGTCGGAGGCGCTGGAGTCGCACACCGAGCAGATGACCGCGCTTGGTGGGACGGTGACAGCCACCACGTCGGTGCGCTACGGCGACATCTCCGGCCCGCCGCGGGCCCACCAGCTCGAACTCCGGGCGTCCTGGACTGCCATGACCCCCGACGTGGGCACCCACGTCCAGGCATTCTGCGATGTCCTCGAGCACGCCGCGGGCCTGCCACCGACGGGTATCACAGACCTGAGCTCGCGGTCACGCGCATAGCATGTGCCCCGACCCGGCCCCTGCGGAGACTGATCCGTCGGGCGGCGCCGAACCTGAAGCCGCCCCACTACTACACCCGTCCGACGGGATGCCCGACCTTTCCGTCAGCGTGCGTCAGATCGAAGCTGCGGCCGCCCAGCTTGACCGGGGCCGTGGCCCATTCGCCGTGGACGCCGAACGGGCGTCGGGCTTCCGGTACTCCAACCGGGCCTACCTGATCCAGATTCGGCGGTCCGGCGCAGGCACCGTGCTCATCGACCCGGTCAGCCACGGCGGTGATTCGCTGACCGTGCTGCGTCCGGTCGCTGAGGTACTCAGCCAAGACGAATGGATTCTGCATTCTGCCGACCAGGATCTGCCCTGCCTGGCCGAGGTCGGCCTGCGGCCGCCGGCGTTGTACGACACCGAGTTGGCGGGACGACTGGCAGGCTTTGAGCGAGTCAATCTGGCGACCATGGTCGAGCTGCTGCTGGGCCGGGGGCTGGCCAAAGGCCACGGCGCAGCCGACTGGTCCAAGCGGCCACTCCCGGCCGATTGGCTCAACTACGCCGCCCTCGACGTCGAACTGCTCATCGAATTGCGTGCGGCGATCTCCGATATTCTCGCCGAACAAGGCAAAAGCGACTGGGCGGCAGAGGAATTCGAGTTCCTACGGACGTTCGAAGAACGGGGTGCGGCCACAACGCGGCGTGACCGCTGGCGCCGAACATCGGGCATCCACAAGATTCACGACCGCCGAGCGCTGGCCGCGGTACGCGAATTGTGGACGACGCGCGACCGAATCGCCCAGCGCCGCGACATCGCGCCGCGCCGCATCCTGCCGGACTCGGCCATTATCGACGCCGCGGTCGCCGATCCGAAAACGATCGATGATCTGGTCGCGTTGCCCGTGTTCGGTGGTCGCAACCAGCGCCGCAGTGCCTCGATCTGGCTGTCGGCCTTGGAGGCCGCCCGGCAGAACCAGGATCTTCCGCAGGTGGCGGAGCCGTCGACCGGGCCACCGCCGCCGGCCCGGTGGAGCAGGCGCAAGCCCGATGCCGCCGCTCGGCTGGAGACGGCTCGCGCGGCGCTCGCTGCGCTGTCTCAGCGGGTGAAGATTCCGACCGAGAATCTGGTGTTACCGGAACTGGTGCGCCGGTTGTGCTGGGATTGGGAAGGCTTGGGCGTCATCACCGATCCGGTAGCGATGACCGATGAGTGCCTGCGCGCCGGTCATGCGCGACCGTGGCAGCGTGAACTGGTGGTCCCGGTGCTGGCCGCCGCGATGATCAAGGCCCCGCAAGTCGGCCAAGAAACCGAGTCGGATACCGAAGAAGGCTAGAGGGATCGCAAGCGCGGCGTTAGCCGGGCGCAGCGGGTCCCGACCATCGGGCTCAGTCCAGACGCTCGCTGATCTCAGACTGCTCTACCGCGGAAGTCCCCAGCGCCGCGACCCAGCCAGTGATACGCCGGGCCACATCCTGGTCAGTGAGTCCCAGGTCGGCGAGCACCTCACCCCGCGACGCGTGCTCGTAAAAGTTCTGTGGCAAACCCACGTCGCGGCACGGAATATCGACCTCGGCCCGCCGCAGCGCGGCCGACACCGCGCAACCCACGCCGCCGCTGACTCCGTTGTCCTCCAACGTGACCAACAGCTTGTGCTGCAACGCCATTTCGCGCACCCCGTCGGGTATCGGCAACACCCAGCGCGGATCGATCACCGTCACACCGATGCCCTGGTTGTGCAGCCGCTTGGCCACTCCCAAGGCCATCGACGCGAACGCGCCAACCGAGACGAGCAGCACGTCGTTGGTCAAGCCGCCGGCAGGCACGGCGAGCACATCGATGCCGCCTCGCCGCTCGAGGGCTGGAATGTCCTCCCCCACATCGCCTTTGGGGAACCGGATGGCGGTCGGACCATCGTTGATGTCGAGTGCTTCGCCGAGTTCTTCGCGCAGCCGGGTCCCGTCGCGGGGCGCGGCGACCCGAATGCCTGGCACGATGCCCAGAATCGACAGGTCCCACATGCCGTTGTGGCTCGGCCCGTCGCTGCCGGTGACCCCGGCCCGGTCGAGCACCATGGTGACGGGCAGCTTGTGCAACGCCACATCCATCATGATCTGGTCGAACGCCCGGTTGAGGAAGGTCGAATAGATCGCCACGACGGGATGCATTCCGCCCATCGCGAGTCCCGCCGCCGACGTCATCGCGTGTTGCTCTGCGATGCCGACATCGAACAACCGGTCCGGAAACTTCTCGCCGAACGCCGACAGCCCGGTGGGGCCGGGCATCGCTGCAGTGATGGCCACAATGTCGCGACGCTTCTGGCCGGCCGCGATCAGCGCGTCGGCAAACGTCGCGGTCCAGCCCGGCGCTGCCACCTTGGTGGCCATGCCGGTGTGCGGATCGATCGGAACCGTCGAATGCATCTGCTCGGCCTCGTCGTCTTCAGCCGGGCGATAGCCCTTTCCCTTCCTGGTGACGACGTGCACGATCACCGGGGCGCCGAAGCCACGGGCACTGCGCAGGGCGACTTCCACCGCTCGCTCATCGTGGCCGTCGACCGGACCGACGTACTTCAACCCGAGGTCGGTGAACAGCAACTGCGGCGACAGCGAGTCCTTGATTCCGGCCTTCACGCTATGCATCAAGTGGTAGGCGACGTCACCGATCATCGGAACCGAGAGCATCGCGTTGCGGCCGCGCTCCAACAGCTGTTCGTAGGCCGGCTGCAGCCGCAAGGTGGCCAGGCGGTCGGCCAGGCCCCCGATCGTCGGAGCGTAGCTACGTCCGTTGTCGTTGACGACGACGATCACCGGCCGGTGGGAACCCGCGATGTTGTTCAGTGCCTCCCAGCACATGCCGCCGGTGAGGGCGCCGTCGCCGACGACCGCGACGACGTGCCGATTGCGATGCCCGGTCAGCTCGAACGCCTTGGCCAGACCGTCGGCGTAGGACAACGCGGCGCTGGCATGGCTGGACTCGACCCAGTCGTGCTCGCTCTCCGCCCGGCACGGATATCCGGACAGGCCGCCCTTCTTACGCAGGCTGACGAACTCCTGGGCGCGACCAGTCAGCATCTTGTGCACGTACGCCTGATGACCCGTGTCGAAAATGATCGGGTCGTGCGGCGAGTCGAAAACTCGGTGCAGCGCGAGGGTCAATTCGACGACCCCGAGGTTGGGGCCCAGGTGCCCTCCCGTGGCAGCAACCTTATGGATCAGGAACTCGCGGATCTCCTGAGCCAATTCGCGTAGCTGCTGTTGGGAAAGGTGCTGCAGATCAGCGGGCCCGCGGATCTGTTCCAGCATCCCGCCAGTCTACGCAGTGGGCCGGAATATGGTGCTAGGACCGCTACGCGGCTCCGAACAGCTCCGTGAGGGTGTCATGCAGTTCGGGATCCGCCAGCACAACGACCTCATCGCCGACCTCGAGTCGGGTGTCGCCCCGCACCGGTACCAAGCCAGTCGTACGGACCACGATGCTCACCCAGATGTCGCCGACGCGATCACTGAGCCCCTCCACCGTGCATCCTTCCGCCGCCGACCCCACGGCAACACTGAAGCGATGAACACCCTGGGGTTCGTCTGCGAGTCGGACAGCTATCTCCCAGGGCTGCGTCTCCACCATGCGCATTGGTAGGCGCAGCAGTCGTGCTACGCCGGGCACCGAACTGCCCTGCACCAAGACCGAGAATGCGACGACGACCACCACGATGCCGTATAGGCGTTCCGCGTCGTCAACATGGGCGACCCGTAAGAACTCACCGAGCAGGATCGGTACCGCACCCTTCAAGCCGGCGAAAAGGATAAAGACACGTTCATTTCGCCGCAGCTCCACACCTGCCAGGCAAGCGCCGACGCCCAACGGTCGAATCAGCACCGTCAGGGCCGCGCCGAGAAGAATCCCAGGAATCCACACGTCGGGGTGAGTCAGTACGCGGAGGTTGACTGTAAGACCCAAGACAGCGAAGGCGACGATTTCGGCCAATCCGGCCAGGGCTGCATGAAATCGTTTGATTTCCGGCTTGTACGGCGCCCGGGCATCGCCTATCACAATTCCGGCGACGAACACCGCCAGGAAACCAGATCCGTGGGCGAGGGTGGCGATGCCGTACAGCATCAAGCTGCATGCCAGTGTCCGGAGTGGGTAGAGGCCTTCGCTCGGCAGGGCGACACGGCGCATGAACGCGAGCAAGGCGGGCCCGCCAACCAATCCGACGGCCACCCCAACTGCCATTTGCAGGACGAATTGGGCTCCCACGCTGGCGAACCCGGCGGCGGTGAGGCCGCCGGCGGCCGCCAGGCTGCTCATCAACGCGATGCCTACAGGGTCGTTGGCTCCGGACTCGCCTTCCAAAATAGTGCTGCTGCGGCCGGCGATCTCACGCTTGCCGAGCACCGCGAAGACAATAGCCGGATCGGTCGGAGCAACCGCCGTCGCCACCAGAACCGCAGCGTACCAAGTGATTCCACACAGGTAATGCAGCAACATTGCCCCGCCGACAGCAGTCAGGGCGGTGCCGAGAACGCCGAGCGAGAGGATGGGTACGACCGCGGCCCGAAATCGTGATTGCCCTATGTGCATGCCGCCGTTAAACAACACCAGCACCAGTGCGATGGTGAGGACCCGCTCGACGGTTCGCTCGGACGGTGGCTGCACTGCGGGCACGGCGTGCACTGATATAGCGGCTCCGACCAATACCAGCAGCGCGACCGGGATTTTCACCCGCTCGGTGAGCCGGTTCGCCAGCACCGCAACCAATCCAACGGCGCTACAGAACAGGATGACAAGTGCGTAGCGGATTGTTTCGCTCATGCGAGCCGTGACGACGTCGAACTCATTCGGTTACTAAGCATCCGTGCCCCTCGATCGGTCGACGACGAAATCGCCGACCAGACTTCCCGGCACACCGCGACGGAGTCTAACCTCCCGCGGGCGTTTCACCGCTGCTTGGCCTCAAAGCGGCGGAACAGGGGCCACGCGATCGCCACGTTGTAGATGAAACCGGCGACCAGATACGGCCACCACACACCGTGGGCGCTGGCCACCCAGAACGCCTTGGCGGCCCAGTAAGGCGGCAGCACTCCGAAGGCGAGGTTCCATTGGGAGTGGATGAACCATGGCAGGCACGGCAGCCCGGCGATCAGCATGCCCAGCCCGCGAACCATTGCCAGACCCTGAATCTTGTTGCCGGCCATGGTAATGATCAGCAACAGCGTCACCACCGCCGACACACCCGCCAGCAGCCCGATCGGGATGAGCGGCACCAGCAGGCCTTGCCCCAGGATGCCGCTGAGCGACAGTGTGCTGACCACGTACACCGTCGTCACCACGAGTACGGTCGCAGCCCGGTAGGCGAAGAAGGTGGCTACCCGCACCGGCGTGACCCGCAGTACGGTCAGCGTTCCGGCGTCGACCTCATCGAGCACCAAAAACGCGCCGAGCGCGCCTGCCACGATGATGCTGGTCAGCAGCAGGAACGCGGTCAGGATCAGCGGGTAGTACGGCACAAGGTCGAACCCGTTGCGCCGGGCGACCAGCGAGGTCACCCGCGGGGTGATCACCGCGACCAGGCTGGTCCAGATGACCGGTGCGCCGACGATGCCGATCATCAACGGGTCGCGGTAGGTGCCGCGAAGGTCATTGCGGCCGAACGCGGCCAGCGTGCGCGCCGTTCCCATCACACTCCCCCGGACTTTGCGACGACGTACCGGCCGAACAATGCCTTTGCCGCCCAGCACAATCCAGCGATCGTCAGCAGCGGATACAGCAGGGCGTAGGCAACCTGCCACGGCGCCAGGACCACCTGCCCGAAAGCACATCCGATCAGCAGCAACGGTCCCTGCATGGGCAGCACATACAGCGCCGGGTTCGGCCAGACGCCGGACAGGTAAAGGATCGGCAGGTTCATCACGGCCAGCGGAACAGTCGCCGCCAGGAACCAGTCGCTGATCGAGGCGAACGGCAGCGAGGTGATGAAGCCGACCAGCAACATCAGCAGCGTGCCCAGCAGCACTCCGGCGAGCATCGGCGCCGGTCGATAGTTGAGCCCGTGGGCGATGGTCGCCACCGCGAGTGCCACTGATAGCGAAACTGCTACCAGGACAGCGAGTTTCGCGAAAAGATACTCAGTGAACCGCAGCGGCGTGGAGATGATGGCGCCCAGCGTGCGTTCCTGCTCCTCGAAGAACACCGCACCGGCGATGAAGAAGAACCCGATGATCGTGGTATCACCGGACATCACATAGGGTTCGGCGGCCGCGCGCAGGCCATGCGGCATCGGGAGCAGCACCGCGAGCCAGATCAGCCCGGAGAAGACGGCCGCATGCAGGAAGCGTTGGCGCGTCTGGATCGTCAGTTCGAGTCGCACGACGCTGGCGAGTCGGGTCATGTCAGCTGCCGACCGGTGATTTCGACGAAGACGTCGTCGAGGCTGGCTTCCCTGCTGTGGATGGTCTCGACCCGGTGGTTACGCAGCACCGCGTGGAACTCCGGGTCGTCGGCCAGGTTCTCCATCGCGAATTCGGCCGATTCCAGACCGCCGCCACCGCCGCTGCCCCGGCGATATTCGACCCGCACCATCCGCTTGCTGCGGGCGATCTTCAGCTCGGCCGGGGTGTCCAGTGCCGCAATTCGCCCGTCGACGACGAAGGCGACCCGGTCACACAGCTCGTCCGCGGTCGCCATGTCATGGGTGGTGAGAAACACGGTGCGGCCCTGCGCCTTCAGATCGAGAACCATGCTTTTGACCGTGCGGGCATTGACCGGGTCCAGACCCGAGGTGGGCTCGTCGAGAAACAGCAACTCCGGATTGTTGAGCAGTGACCGGGCGAAGGTGAGCCGCATCTGCATTCCCTTGGAGTACTTGCTTACCCGAACGTGAGCATGATCTGCCAGACCGAGGTCGGTCAGCAGCTGCATCGGGTCGGCTGTCGCGCCGCTGTACAGGGACGCGAAAAAGTGCAGGTTCTCCAGTCCAGTGAGCTTCTGATAGTGGTTGGGCAGCTCGAACGAGACACCGATGCGCTCGTAGTAGTCCGGTCCCCAGTCCAGCGGATCGCGTCCCCACACCGCCGCCTGCCCGCCGTGGCCCCGCAGCAATCCGATCAGCAGCTTCTGCGTGGTCGACTTGCCCGCGCCGCTGGGGCCCAGAAACCCGAAGATCTCGCCGCTGCCCACGCTGAAGTCCATCCCTTGGATCGTCGGCGCGGCGGATTTGGGATACGTGAACGTCAGCCCTCGCACTTCGATGACGTCCGCCATGGACCGGCAGCCCCTTCCTAACGGCTCAACAGCGCTATGCACTCCACATGATGAGTCAACGGGAAAGCGTCGAACACCCTGATCTGCTCGACGTTGTAACCGTGTCGCCGGTACAGGCCGATGTCCCTGGCGAAAGACGCTGCCTCGCAACCGATGTGCACCACGCGTGGGACGTCGGCCGCCGCCAGCAGATCGATCACCTCGCGCCCGGCGCCCGAGCGCGGCGGATCCAGCACCGCGACATCGGCACGCGCGTCCTGGGCGGCCACCGCGCGGCGCACCGAGTCGGTGACGACGTCGACCTGAGGCAGATCAGCAAGGGCGGCTCGGGCTGCCCCGGTGGCCCCGCGGGCGGTGTCGACGGTGACCACCCGACCCGACTCCCCCACCGCCGCACCGAGCACGGCGGCGAAGATGCCGGCTCCGCCATAGAGGTCCCAGGCGGTCATACCCGCCGCGGGTTGGGCCCAGTCAGCGACGATCTCGCTGTACACGCGCGCGGCATCGCGGTGCGACTGCCAGAACGCGGTGACCGGCACCCGCCAACTGCGCCCGCCCACCCGTTGCACGGTGTGATAGTTGCCCTCCAGCACCTTCGTCGCGGTGCCGGACCGCTGGCTGCCCTTTTTCTGGGGACCCCGGGAAACCGTGCGCACCACGTGGCGCTCGCCGTCGTCGTCGACGACGACATGCACGTGGGCGCCGGGCGGCCAATCAGAGCCGGCCAGCCCGTCCAGCATGCCGGCGGGCAACTGCCCACAATCGAGGTCGGTGACCAGTTCGTCGCTGTGATAGCGGTGGAATCCGGGCTTGCGGTCGCGCCCGACGTCGAGCCGGACCCGGGTTCGCCAGCCAGTCGGCCCGGCGTCCGACATTGGTTCGGTGTCGCCGGACCAACCGTGCCCGCCGAGTCGCTCGAGCTGATTAGCCACCACCTGCGCCTTGAGCGAACTGGCCGCCTCGGGTCTGGCGAATGCCAGATCGCAACAACCGGCACCGTCCACCCCGGCGATCCGGCACAGCGACTCCACCCGGTCGGCAGACGGCTCGATCACGTCGATAACCTCTGCGTGCCAATATGATTCGCGATCAGCGGTCACCCGCACGCGAACCCGTTCCCCGGGCAGCGCGTAGCGAACGAAAACGACCCGCCCGTCGTGGTGCGCGATGCAACTACCGCCATTGGCGGGGGCGCCGGTGACCAATGTCAGCTCCCCGCAAGCCGATTCGAGGCTCAATCGAAAATGCCCCGTCGCGCGTCGCCGGGAGCCGATTGCGGCTGCAAGGCTTTGATCCGCTCCGATGACGTCAGCTGCCACGGAACGGAGGTCACCATCACACCCGGCATGAACAGCAGCCGACCTTTGAGCCGCAGCGCACTCTGGTTGTGCAGCAACTGTTCCCACCAGTGGCCCACCACGTATTCCGGGAGGAACACCGTCACCACAGTTCGCGGCTTGCTGATCTGTTTGACATATTTCAGGATCGGCCCGGTGATTTCACGGTACGGGGAAGCGATCACCTTCAGCGGAACGCTGATATCGCTCTCTTCCCATTCATGCTGCAGCGCACGGGTTTCGGCCTCGTCGACGTTCACGGTCAGGGCCTCCAGCATGTCGGGCCGGGTCGCGCGCGCGTAGGCCACCGCGCGCAGCGTCGGCAGATGCAGCTTCGATACCAGCACCAGAGCATGGTTGCGACTGGGCAAAACGATCTCGTTGCCCCGTTCGGCGGCTTGCTCCGCCAGTTCCCGACTGACTCCGTTGTAATGGCCCCGGATCAGCTTCATCAGCCCGAACAGCAGTCCCATCGCGACCAGGGCGATCCATGCACCGGCCAGGAACTTGGTCACCATGACCACCAGCAGCACCGAACCGGTGGCGATGAAACCGATGGTGTTGACGATCCGCGACCGCATCATCCGTCGCCGCGCCGCAGGCTCGGTTTCGGTACGCAGCAGCCGGGTCCAGTGCCGCACCATGCCGATCTGACTCAGCGTGAACGAAATAAACACACCGACGATGTACAGCTGGATCAGGGCACTCAACTCGGCGCGAAAGGCGACGATCGCCAGCAAGGCCGATAACGACAGGAACGCGATGCCGTTGGAGAAGGCCAGCCGGTCTCCGCGGGTGTGAAATTGGCGAGGCAGGTAGCTGTGCTGCGCCAGGACGGAACCGAGCACCGGGAATCCATTGAAGGCGGTATTGGCCGCCAGCACCAAGATGAGCGCGGTGACCGCGGTGATCACCACGAACCCGATGTGGAAGTTGCCGAAGACGGTTTCCGCGAGCTGCGTGACCAGGGTCTTCTGATAGTAGCCGGACGGGGCACCCGCGAGTTGCTGGGAGGGATCGTCGACGAGCTGCACGCCGATCTTCCTGGCCAGCACGATGATTCCCATCAGCAGAGTGACAGCGATGCCGCCCAGCAGCAACAGGGTGGTGGCCGCGTTTTTCGACTTGGGTTTCTCGAAGGCGGGCACCCCGTTGCTGATGGCCTCCACCCCGGTCAGCGCCGCGCAACCGGAGGAGAACGCCCGCGCCATCAAGAACACCAACGCGAAACCGACGATTTTTCCGTGCTCGGAGTGCATCTGAAAACCGGCGGACTCGGCCCGCAGCGGGTTGCCGAGCACGTAGATGCGGAAGAGCCCATAGCCGAGCATGCCGGCCATACCGACGATGAAGGCGTAGGTGGGGATGGCGAAGGCGAAACCGGACTCCCGTACTCCGCGCAGATTCAGCGCCGTCACGAACAAGATCGCGGCAACACAGCACCAGACCTTGTTCTCGGCCACGAAGGGGACGGCCGAGCCGATGTTCGAAATCGCTGACGCCGTCGAAACAGCAACGGTGAGAACGTAATCCACCATCAGCGCACTGGCCACGGTCAAGCCGGCGTTGGGCCCCAGATTGGTGGTGACCACCTCGTAGTCGCCGCCACCGGACGGGTAGGCGTGCACGTTTTGCCGGTAGCTGGCCACCACCACCAACATGACCGCGGCCACCGCCAGGCCGATGAGCGGCGACAGCGAGTAGGCAGCCAGTCCACCCACCGACAGCATGAGGAAGACCTCCTCGGGGGCGTAGGCCACCGAGGACAGCGCATCGGAGGCAAACACCGGCAGCGCGATCTTTTTCGGCAGCAGCGTGTGACTCAGTTCGTCGCTGCGGATCTTCTCGCCGATAAACAATCGGCGTGCAGCGGTTGAAAGTTTGGACACGAGAGCCAAGAGTAAGCCCACGTGGGTTTGACGGTAGCGTTCCCTAGGCAAGAATTTTCACGACCGAAATGGGTGGCCAACGTGGGTAGGCCCATTGTCAGCGACGCGCAGGACAGAACCGAAAGGACCTCCAAGTGCGGGTGGTTGTGATGGGCTGTGGCCGGGTCGGATCCTCGGTGGCGGACGGACTGTCGCGGATCGGCCATGACGTCGCGGTCATCGACCGCGACAGCGCCGCATTCAACCGGCTCAGTCCGGAGTTCGCCGGTGACCGGGTGCTGGGCCAGGGTTTCGACCGAGATGTGCTGCTGAAGGCCGGTATCGAGGGTTCCGACGCGTTCGCCGCGGTGTCCTCGGGCGACAACTCGAATATCATCTCGGCGCGTCTTGCCCGGGAAACATTCGGTGTGCGCCGCGTCGTCGCTCGTATTTACGACGCCAAGCGAGCCGAGGTTTATGAGCGGCTCGGCATCCCGACGATCGCCACCGTGCCGTGGACGACCGATCGTCTGCTCAACGCGCTGACGCAGGAGACGGAGACCGCCAAGTGGCGAGATCCGACCGGTACCGTCGCCGTCGCCCAGGTGGTCCTGCATGAGGACTGGGTCGGACGGCGCGCGACCGATCTCGAGCAAGCAACCGGCGCGCGGGTCGCGTTCCTGATCCGCTTCGGAACCGGCGTCCTACCGGAGCCCAAAACGGTCCTGCAGGCGGGCGACCAGGTCTACGTCGCCGCCATCTCCGGTCGCGCCGCCGAAGCCGTGGCTATCGCTGCTCTGCCGCCCAGTGAGGATCTGGACAAATGAAAGTAGCTATCGCCGGGGCGGGCGCTGTCGGTCGCTCGGTAGCCCGCGAACTCGTCTCCAATTCTCATGATGTGACGCTGATCGAACGCAACCCGGACCACCTCGACACTGACGCCATCCCGGCCGCGCACTGGCTGCTGGGCGACGCGTGCGAGCTGAGCCTGCTCGAATCGATACACCTCGAGGACTTCGACGTTGTGGTCGCCTCGACCGGCGACGACAAGGTCAACGTGGTGCTCAGCCTGCTGGCCAAGACCGAATTCGCGGTCCCCCGGGTGGTGGCCCGGGTCAACGATCCGCGCAACGAATGGCTGTTCACCGACGCCTGGGGCGTCGACGTCGCGGTGTCGACTCCACGGATGCTGGCCTCGCTGATCGAGGAGGCCGTCGCCGTAGGTGACCTGGTGCGACTGATGGAATTCCGCCGGGGCCAGGCCAACCTGGTCGAGATCACCCTGCCCGACGACACGCCCTGGGGCGGCAGGCCGGTGCGCAAGCTGGAACTGCCGCGCAATGTCTCGCTGGTGACCATCCTGCGGGGGCCACGCGTCATCGTGCCGCAGGGCGACGAACCACTGGAGGGTGGCGACGAGTTGCTCTTCGTCGCGGTTGCCGAGGCCGAAGAGGACCTGCGCAAGCTGCTGCTGCCGACGGCCTAGTTATCGCCACGCCGATCGACTCCCGTTAGTCGATTGAGGGGGCGGGTTCCCCTTCGGGTGCGCCGGCCACCGCATGGTCGTCCACCTGAACGGCCCGCAGCACGACCTTGATCGCCGCGTACGTCACCAGGGCAGCCAGCGCGGTCAGCGGCCAGCCCATCGCAATCCGGGTCACACCCAACCAGCCGGTCTTGCCGGCCTCGTACAGGTGGCCCTGGACTAGGAAACGGGCGACAAACACCAGCGCCCAGCACAGGGTCGCCACGTCGAACGCGTAGACCGCCCGCGGTACGGCCCGCCAGCTGTTGTCGCGCCCGCTCGCCCAGCTCCAGAGGTAACCGGTCACCGGTCGGCGAATCACGATCGACACCGTGAACACGACGGCCCACGCGAGCGACATCCAGATGCCGAGCAGGAAGTATCCCTTCGACTGCCCGACCAGGTAGGCGATCAACGCGCAGACCGCGACCCCGAAGAACCCGGACAGGGCCGGTTGCAGCGATTCCCGCCGAATCAGCCGCCACACCAACACCAGGGCGGCCGTTCCCAGCGCACTGACGATCGCAGTCAGCAATCCGGCGACGCTGGAGGCGATGACGAACGTCACCACGGGCAACGAAGAATAAATGAGGCCACTGACGCCGCCGGACTGTGCCAGCAAGCGCTCAGCGCTGATACGGCTATCGCTCACGACAACCCGGTGCGTCCCAATTCGTCAGAACGGGTCACCGCTGAATTTCGTAGTGCGGGTTGTAGATGGCTTTGGTCCCGTTCTCCAACTTCCCCAGGCGCCCGCGCACTCGCAGGGTGCGGCCCGAGTCGATACCGGGGATGCGTCGCTGTCCGAGCCAGACCAGCGTCACGGTGTCGCTGCCGTCGAACAGTTCGGCGCGAACCCCACCGGCGCATCCCTTGCCGTTCGTTTCGACGCTGCGCAGCGTGCCCACCATCGTGACCTCCTGGCCACGCTGGCAGTCGATGGCTCGCTGCGCGCCGGTATTGAGGACTTCGTCGGAGAGTTCTTCGACGTCGCGTTGCTCCGGGTCCTCCGTCAACCGACGGGTGAGCCGGCGTAGATAACCTTGGGCCCCCATGGCCACTCCTGAAAGTTCAACGTCGTGAGAAAAGCTCTGCTAGCTACCAGCATGCACCATGCCAACGGTCACCGTAGACCTGTTGGTTCCTTGATGCCACATTGATGAAACCACTCAGAATGAGGCTTATATTTCAGCGCCTCGAGCTACCGGGCACTATGGGAATGTGACTGTCGACTTGCGTGGTGTCACAACCGTGTTGTTGCCAGGCACTGGATCCGACGATAACTACGTCTACCGGGCATTTTCCGGTCCGCTGCGGGACGCCGGTGCGGTGTTGATCACACCCGCACCCCAACCCGACCGATTGATCGACGGTTACGTGGCCGCATTGGATTCCGCCCTGGCTTCCGCAGAAGGTGGCGCAATCATCGTCGGCGGCGTTTCGATCGGTGCGGTAGTGGCCGCCCGATGGGCTCTGGAGCACCCCGAGCAGACCGTGGCCGTGTTGGCGGCGCTGCCGCCCTGGAACGGGGATTCGAGCGCCGCTCCTGCCGCGATCGCCGCCCGCTACACGGCCTTGCAGTTGCGTCGTGACGGTCTGCAGACGACGACATCACAGATGCGAGCTTCGAGCCCGCCCTGGTTGGCCGACGAACTGGCCCGTTCCTGGCGGGGTCAGTGGCCGCACCTGCCGCAGGCCATGGAAGAGGCTGCCGCCTATGCGGCCCCCAGCCGCACCGAGCTGGCTGCCCTTGCTCCGCCGCTGGGCGTGGTTGCCGCGGTCGATGACCCGATCCACCCCTTGCAGATCGGAGTCGACTGGGCAGCCGCCGCACCCCGCGCTGCGCTGCGTACGGTGGCGCTGCAGGAGATCGGCGAGGATGCCGCCGCCTTGGGCGCAGCCGGCGTAGCCGCCCTTGCCGAGACGAACTAGCCGCCGGTGGATGTGCTGCGCAGCTGCTGCATCGCCGATCCTTCAGCGCTACGACGCGCCACCGGCGCATCGGTCGGCTCGGGCGTGGCGGCCTCGTCAGGTCCCTGCTCGGCCGCATTCTGGGCCGCTTCCTGGGCCGCTGAGGCTTCCCGCAACTGCTGCACCATGGGCTCCGGCAGTTGCACCGCCAGCGGCGTCCGTACCGGCAGCGGTGTGTCGCCGCGGCGAACCACGGTGTCTGCGAGCGCCTCGCGGGCTTCGTCGGTCAGGGCGTCGATGGTCTCGTGCGGTCCGTTGACCACGCAGCGGATCATCCAGCGGTAGCCGTCGACGCCGATGAAGCGCACCACCCCAGCGGCGGTGCCCACTACTTCGCGCCCCCACGGGCCGTCCTTAATGGAGACCTTCGCCGAGTCCTTGCGCAGCGATTCGGCGAGCTCGCTGGCCACTTCGCGCCACAGGCCCGCGGTCTTGGGTGCCGCGTAGGCCGCAATGGTGAAGCGGCCGCTGGGGGTGACGACCCACACCGCGCTGGGGACGCCGGTCTCGGTCAGTTCGACCTGCACCTGGCCGGCCGCCGGCATCGGGATCAGCACCGACCCCAGGTCGAGTCGGGCCACCTCGGCATCCGCCGGGTCATCGAAGTCCTCGATGTCGAACGGGCCTTCGAGCTCGTCGTCGGCCGCGGAGTGAACGGCATCCCTGACTGAGGCTTTCGGGTCGTCCTTCACGGTGTCCCTCGCAGCGTCATCGTCAGCCGGCGCGCCCGAGGTGTTGTCCTTGCGTCTACCAAATGCCATCACAAACTCGCATGTCCGCCGGAGGAACCGTGACCGCCGTCGCCACGGGATGTTTGGGCCAGCCCGGCCTCATCGAAAGACGAGACCTCAACCAACTCGACTAACTCGATCCGCTGCACCAGTAGTTGGGCGATACGGTCGCCGCGACTCACCACAATCGGCGTGGTGGGGTCGAGGTTGATCAGCGCGACCTTGATCTCGCCACGATATCCCGCGTCGATGGTGCCGGGAGTGTTGACGATGGAAAGTCCGACGCGGTACGCCAGCCCGGAGCGCGGATGGACCAAGCCGACCATGCCGAACGGAATCGCGACAGCGATACCCGTGCGCACCAGGGCTCGATGCCCGGGCGCCAGCTCGACGTCTTCGGCACTGAAGAGATCAACCCCGGCGTCGCCCGCATGAGCCCGGCTGGGCAGCGGGAGTTCCGGGTCGAGACGCACTATGGCTAGGCGGCTGGACAGACTGTTCGACACGGGGGCACAGATTACCCTTGACCGCGTGTCAGACACGCGCGTCGCGCCGCAGAGCCTGCGATATCGAGAGCGATTGTGGGTTCCCCTGTGGTGGTGGCCTCTGGGATTCGCTCTCGCAGCGCTCATTTCGTTCGAAGTCAACCTGGGTGTGCGGTCGCTACCCGACTGGTTGCCGTACGCGACGCTGTTCACCGTGGCGACCGGCGCCTTGCTATGGCTGGGTCGTCTCGAGATCCGGGTCACCGCCCACGACGGCCACATCGAACTGTGGGCCGGAGAAGCGCATCTGCCCGTCACGGTTATCGCGCGATCCGTCGAGATAGCGCGTACTGCGAAATCCGCAGCACTGGGCCGCCAGCTCGACCCGGCAGCTTTTGTCGTGCACCGGGCCTGGGTAGGCCCGATGGTTCTGCTGGTCCTCGAGGACCCCGACGACCCGACGCCGTACTGGCTGGTGAGCTGCCGTCACCCGGAGCGGGTGCTGTCGGCATTGCGTAGCTGATCGATCAGGCTGCGCAGTCCGTACAGATCATCACGCCGCTCTTCTCACTGGCCAGTCGGCTGCGGTGCTGCACCAAGAAGCAGCTCGAGCAGGTGAACTCGTCAGCCTGCTTGGGGATAACGCGCACCGACAGCTCTTCGCCAGACAGGTCGGCACCAGGCAGCTCGAAAGACTCAGCAGATTCGGATTCGTCGACGTCGACTACGGCCGAGGCCGCCTCGTTCCGTCGCGCTTTGAGCTCCTCCAGCGAATCTTCCGAAACATCGTCAGTTTCGGTACGCCGTGGAGCGTCATAGTCGGTAGGCATCTCTCTATTACCCGTCCAATCCCCTCAGAGCCTCATCAAAGTCAAGGATCGCTTTGTACCAGCGTCGAACGCCTGCATCCAACGATTCGTGCCCACATTGCGGGTGAATTCGGTGTGATTTACGTCACACCCTTGTATTAGCCCTTGAACTCGGCCACAACCGGTGCGATTACCGTGCGATTAGAGTGCACGTGTGGTCGCACACATTACCGAGGGTACCGCCTTCGACAAACACGGTAGGCCCTTCCGGCGACGCAACCCCCGGCCGGGCATCATCGTTGTGATTTTCCTGGTCGTGATGACCGGCGTGGTCTGGACGGTCGCACTGACCAGGCCGACGGACGTCCACGAGGTCGCGGTGTGCAACCCGCCCCCCGAGCCGACCGGAACTGCGACCCCGACCAAGCTCGGGGAGCAGGTGTCGCGGACCGACATGATCGATGTCACACCCGCCAAACTGGCCGACACCAAGGTCCGCGTCCTCAACGCGAGCGGGCGTGGCGGCCAAGCCGGCGACATCGCCGGCGCCTTGCAGGATCTCGGCTTCCCGCAACCGACGTCCGCCAACGACCCCGTCTACGCCGGCACCCGGATGACCTGCCAGGGGCAAATCCGTTTCGGCACCGCGGGACAAGCCACCGCCGCTGCGCTGTGGCTGGTGGCCCCGTGCACCGAGCTGTTCCACGACAATCGGGGCGACGACTCCGTCGACCTCGTCCTCGGCACCGATTTCAGCTCGCTGGCGCACAACGACAACATCGACTCGGTGTTGGCCACCCTGCGTCCGGGCGCCACCGAGCCGGCCGATCACACGCTGCTGGCAAAGATTCACGCCAGCAGTTGCTAGCTCAGTCCACGATCGGATCGAGACCGCCGGCTTGCTGCAACGCCGCCAGTAACTGATCCGCGATGCCGGGCGCGGCGGCGACCACCACGCCGGCACCAGTCACGTTCGCCGCCGGCAGCACCACGCGCGCGCCTGCCTCGGCCGCGATCAGGGCGCCCGCCGCGCGGTCCCACACCTGCAGTCCGTGCTCGTAGTAGGCATCGAGCTGGCCCGCCGCAACCATGCACAGGTCCAGCGCCGCGGAACCGATGCGGCGCACATCGCGGACCACCGGCAGCATCCGGGACAGCACCTCGGCCTGACGGACGCGGCGCGCCGGCGCATAGCCGAATCCCGTACCGAGCAACGCCATCGACAGATCCTCGACGGTCGTACACCGCAGCGCGCGGGTGCCGCGTTCGTCGGTGACGCTCGCGCCGAGCCCGTGGGCCGCCGAGTAGACCCGGCCTCCGACGACATCGGCCACCGCGCCGGCCACCGAAACACCACCGACCTGCGCACCGACCGAAACCGCGTAAGCCGGGATGCCGTAGACGAAATTCACCGTCCCGTCGATCGGGTCGAGCACCCAGGTGACCTTGCCGTCCGGGTCGTCGGCTCCTCCCCCAGGCGCCGCCGGGCCGCCACCCTCCTCGCCGAGAATCGGGTCGCCGGGGCGAAGTCGAGCCAACCTCTCGCGGAGCAGCCATTCGGTTTCGGTGTCGACGACGGTCACCGGGTCGGTCGGCGTGGTCTTGGCGCGAACCGCGTCGATGCCGCGACTGATCCCGGGGCCGAAGACCTCGGCGCGTCGGTGACGCACGAATGCGGCCGCCTCAGTGGCCACGGATTCAGCCACCGAACGCAGCCGCGCGGGCAGGTTGTCGGGTCGTGTCACGCCTCTATCCGACCACAGTCGGCGACTTGGCAACGGGCGCAACCCAGCCGTCCACAGTTGGTCGCTAAGGTGAGCAAACCCACCACGTCTCGCCGAGGAGATTCCGATGACAAACACCGTCTCTGGGACCGACACAGCCACCGAAAATGAGACAGCAGTGACGCAACGTCGAGGGTTCGGAATCGACGTCGGCGGCAGCGGAATCAAGGGCGCGATCATCGATCTGGACACCGGCGCGATGATCGGCGACCGGATCAAAGTCCTGACGCCACAACCCGCCACCCCGGCGGCGGTCGCCAAGAGCATCGCCGAAGTAGTAAACGGTTTCGGATGGACCGGCCCACTGGGCGTGACCTATCCCGGTGTCGTCACCCACGGCATTGTGCGGACGGCCGCCAACGTCGACAAGGCGTGGATCGGAACCAATGCCCGCGACATCATCAGCGCCGAACTCAACGGCCAAGACGTCACGATCCTCAACGACGCGGACGCGGCCGGACTGGCCGAGGAGCGCTATGGGGCAGGCCAAGGACACTCCGGCCTGGTCGTACTACTCACGTTCGGGACCGGCATCGGATCGGCGGTCATTCACAACGGGAAGCTGATCCCCAACACCGAATTCGGCCACCTGGAAGTCGGCGGCAAAGAGGCCGAGCACCGGGCTGCGTCGTCGGTGAAGGAACGCAACGAGTGGAGCTGGGAGAAGTGGACGAAGCAGGTGACCAAAGTGCTGGTCGCCGTCGAGAACGCGATCTGGCCCGACTTGTTCATCGCCGGCGGCGGCATCAGCCGCAAGGCCGACAAATGGATCCACTTATTGGAAAACCGCACCCCCGTCGTACCGGCCACGCTGCAGAACGCGGCCGGAATCGTCGGTGCGGCTATGGCATCAGTGGGCGACGTGACGCACTGAAATTCGTCTGCTCGGCTAAGACGGGTGCGTGGTGAAGTTACAATGGTCAACGGCGGCCGCCCAACCCGATAGCGCGCGAGTACTCACGCTGATATCAAACGCCGACATTCGACATAGCAGACACTTTCGGTCGCCCATGCCCAAGCCCACCGAAAGTGCGTCCAACCAAAGGGGTATATGTGGCAGCGATTAAGGCAACTCCGGCGACCGATGAGCCGGTGAAACGCACCGCCACGAAGCCTCCCGCCAAGCGCGCACCGGCCAAAGCCGCCAACGGCGGCGCACCCGCCAAGCAGGCCACCAAGACCGCCGCGGCGCCCGGAGAAGCTCCTCGGAAGGCTCGCGCCAAGGCCCCCGCAAAGGCACCCGCGGCGGGGGCCAAAGATGGCGACGCCGCAGGCGATGACGTTGTTCTCGGCGCCGGGGAACTCGACACCGAACTCGACGTGGTGCCGGTAGACGACCTGGAGATCGACGCCGGCGACCTCGTCCTCGACGAATTGGTCGAAGAGGCGACCGACGCCGAGGAGGTTGCGGTCGAGGTTACCGAGGGCGAGGACGGCGAAGCCGCCCCCGCGGCCAAGTCCGGCGAGGACGAAGAGGAGATCACCGAGCCCACCGACAAGGACAAGGCTTCGGGAGATTTCGTCTGGGACGAGGACGAGTCCGAGGCGCTGCGCCAGGCCCGTAAGGACGCCGAGCTCACCGCTTCCGCCGACTCCGTGCGCGCCTACCTGAAGCAAATCGGCAAGGTGGCACTGCTCAACGCCGAAGAAGAGGTCGAGCTGGCCAAGCGGATCGAGGCCGGCCTGTACGCGACTCAGCTGATGCTGGAGATGACGGACCGTGGCGAGAAGCTGCCCGCCGCCCAGCGTCGCGACATGCTGTGGATCTGCCGGGATGGCGATCGGGCGAAAAACCATCTGCTGGAAGCCAACCTGCGTCTGGTGGTTTCGCTGGCCAAGCGCTACACCGGCCGCGGCATGGCCTTCCTCGACCTCATCCAGGAGGGCAACCTGGGTCTGATCCGCGCGGTCGAGAAGTTCGACTACACCAAGGGCTACAAGTTCTCCACCTACGCCACTTGGTGGATTCGCCAGGCAATCACCCGCGCCATGGCCGATCAGGCCCGCACCATCCGTATTCCGGTGCACATGGTCGAGGTAATCAACAAGCTGGGCCGGATCCAGCGTGAGCTACTGCAGGACCTGGGCCGCGAGCCCACTCCTGAAGAGCTTGCCAAGGAAATGGACATCACGCCGGAGAAGGTGCTGGAGATCCAGCAGTACGCCCGTGAGCCCATCTCGCTGGACCAGACGATCGGCGACGAGGGCGACAGCCAGCTGGGTGACTTCATCGAAGACAGCGAAGCAGTCGTCGCGGTGGATGCCGTGTCGTTCACCCTGCTGCAAGACCAGCTGCAGTCGGTGCTGGACACGCTGTCCGAGCGCGAGGCCGGGGTGGTCCGGCTGCGCTTCGGTCTGACTGACGGCCAGCCCCGCACCCTCGACGAGATCGGTCAGGTCTACGGGGTGACCCGTGAGCGGATTCGCCAGATCGAATCCAAGACGATGTCCAAGCTGCGGCACCCGAGCCGCTCGCAGGTGCTGCGCGACTACCTGGACTAAGTCCGACCGGTCGCTACCCGCCGCCTCTAGCTCCCGGCCAACAGCGTCACTCGCACACCCCGGGTGTACGGCGAATCCCGCAGCTCAATGGCGCCCGGCAGCGCGCCTCGCGGCACGTCGAACGCACACGTGATGTGCAGCTGAGCGCCGGGATCGACGTTGACGCGGTCTTCCCGACTGTTGAGATTGACCGCGTCGTCGTACTTCTTGCCCGCAAAGTCTCTGAGCGTCTGGTTCTGGCAGTAGAAGGCCCGAGGCGCGCCGCTGACGTTCTTGACCATCAGGTTGACGACCACGAAAGTGCCGTCCGCGGTCCGGTTACCGGTCTTGGGCACGCCCACATTGATCGCGGTGACGATGAACGCGAAGTGACCGTCGCGTACCTCGTCATTGATGCCCGGGTTCGAGGACTGACTCGAGCCCAGGCAGCCGGTGATCAACGTCGGCAACGCGAGCATGATGAGCGCAGCAGAGCGGGCGCCGGCCAATAGACCCACACCAGCACTGCTACCAGCTGCGGCGACGCGGGTAAAGGATCTCGTACGGTGACCAGATGTCTGGCTGGCGCATCAATGTCTCGTCCGACTCCGACTTCGAACCAGTTGTCGGTTACTCGCGCGCGGTGCGCGTCGGCCCTCATGTGGCGGTGGCGGGCACAACGGGCAGCGGCGACAACCCGGCCGCACAGACGCGGGATGCGCTGCGCCGTATCGAGGTTGCACTCGCACAGGCCGGGGCGACGCTGTCGGACGTGGTTCGAACCCGCATTTATGTGACCGACATTTCCAGCTGGCGCGAAGTAGGCGCGGTGCACGCCGAGGTGTTCGGCGACATCCGTCCGGTGGCCACCATGCTCGAGGTTTCGGCGCTGATCGCACCCGAGCTGTCGGTGGAGATCGAGGTCGACGCGGTTGTCACCTCCCCCACCGACATCTAGCCAGCCGTCTGGCGGCCCACAAGCGCCGGGAAGCTGCCGTCGGCCTCCGGCGGGTAGAGGACGGCCCTGGTGACGGCCGCTATCGGCAGCGGGCCGTACAGGTGTGGAAAGACCATCGATTCGGGGTCTGTCGGCACACCCGGTTCCCACCGCACAGGTGAGTCGAGGGCTGCTGCATCGACGTACAGCAGGACCATGTCGCGGCGGCCGGCGTAGAGCCGGTTCGCGGGCAGGTGCACCTGCTCGACGGTCGACAGGTGGACGAAATTCTCGCCCGGCCCGCCGTCCGGACCGGACGCCTCGGGTTGGATCCAGCCGGTCGCCTGGGCGGCCGTCCACTCTTCCTCGGAACATAAACGGACCAGCGGTGTTGGAGCAGACGGCATGCCAAGCACCCTGCCCGATTTTTGGGCGAATATTCGTGAGAAACGACACACCCGATAACGCTCAGGGAACAAGGCGAAAACTTCGAACGTCTGAGAAAGTGAAGATACCGCCAGAACGGAGGAGCCATGAACGCAACTCTGACCAGTCCCGAGTTGACTCGAGCTGACCGCTGCGACCGTTGCAGCGCAGCCGCTCGGGTACGGGCCACGCTGCCATCCGGAGCCGAGCTCCTGTTCTGCCGCCATCACGCCAACGAGCACGAGGCCAAGCTGATCGAGCTGGCGGCTGTGCTGGAGGTCAGCGCAGAGTAAGTCGCCGAACTCGCCCGGGCGCGCCAATGTCGGCAGTCCGCGCCGCGATCGGCAATGCTGGACGGAATGAGCGACCGGGTCCCGAAACCATCTCGCCACCACATCTTGCGGATAAGCCGTAGGACGTTGGCAAAATCTTGGGACGACTCGATTTTCTCCGAGTCGGCCGAAGCGGGTTTTTGGACCTGCCTTTCCACCCCGCCACTGCTGTTGGGAACGCTGGGGGCGCTGGCTTACGTCGCTCCGCTGTTCGGCGACGACACACTGTCGTCGATCATCAAGAGCGTCTTGTCGGCCGTGCGGGGCCTGTTCTCGCCCAACGTCGTCAACGAGATCATCGAACCGACCATCCGTGACATCACCGCCACCGCCGGCGGCGAGGTGGTGTCGGTGGGTTTCCTGATCTCGCTGTGGGCAGGATCTTCGGCGGTCTCGTCGTTCGTCGACGCGGTGGTCGATGCCCACGATCAGACTCCGTTGCGCCATCCGGTACGGCAGCGCTTCTTTGCGTTGTTCTTGTACATCTTGATGCTGGTGTTTGTGGTCGTCACCGCGCCGGTCGCAGTGGTCGGACCCCGCAAGGTCAGCGAACACATCTCGGAAGGGATGTCGAACCTGCTGCACTACGGCTACTACCCGGCGTTGATCCTGGGCCTAATGGCCGGAGTGACCGTGCTGTACCGGGTCGCCCTACCGGTGCCGTTGCCGACACACCGGCTGATCCCCGGCACGGTGCTAGCCACGGTGGTGTTCCTGATCGCCGCCCTGGGCCTGCGGTTTTACCTGCGATGGATTGGCAACACCGGCTACACCTACGGAGCGCTGGCCACTCCGATCGCGTTCCTGCTGTTCGCGTTCTTCGGGGGCTTCTCGATCATGATCGGCGCCGAACTGAACGCCGCGATTCAGGAGGAGTGGCCGGCACCCGCAACGCACGCGCACCGACTGCGCAACTGGCTGGTCAGTCGTACCGCCGGCCTTAGGAGCACCAGCGATCCGGAGCCTCCGCAGCCGGCGGCCGCCCCGGATACCGCTGCCGCAGAACCGAAGACGTGATCAGCCCCTCTTGAGGTGCTCGTAAATCTGCTTGCAGTCGGGGCACACCGGCGAGCCCGGCTTGGCCGCGCGGGTGACAGGAAATACCTCTCCGCACAGTGCGACTACGTGGTTGCCCATAACCGCGCTCTCGGCGATCTTGTCCTTCTTGACGTAGTGGAAGAACTTGGGTGTATCGCTGCCGGTGCCGTCGTCGACGCGCTCTTCAGCGTCGGTACGTTCGATCGTCTGGGTGTCCATCCCTGACATTCTGCCCTCCTGACCTGCCGCCTGACACCGGCGAAACGAAATAGTTCTCGGTGTGCCACAGTAGAAGTATGAAGCGCGGCTCCGAGCCGGCTCTCGATGACTCTGATGACTTCGGTGTCGACGGTCGCCCGGTATTGATCACTGCTGCTGCAACCTCCTACGAGGTGCAGCACCGAGCGCGGGTGCGTAAATACCTGACCCTCATGGCGTTCCGCATTCCCGCGCTGCTGCTTGCGGCCTTCGCCTACGGCGCCTGGCACAACGGCCTGATCTGCCTACTGATCATCGCCGCGTCGATACCGCTGCCGTGGATGGCAGTGCTGATCGCCAATGACCGTCCCCCGCGTAGCACCGACGAGCCGCGCCGTTTCGACAAACCCCGGTATCGCACGCCGCTGTTCCCGACCGCGGAGCGACCAGTGCTCGAACCGCGGCGGCAGCCGGCACCGCAGCCGGATCCACGGGTCATCGACGCCGACGGTTACGACTAGACGCGATCGCAAGCGCGGCGACGCCGGCCATAGCCGGTCGCACCACCGGACTAAGCGTCCACTCGCGCTACTTCTCAGGACATTCTCAGGTCGCCGCCGTATTTGTGCACGTCAAAGCGTGTGAGATGACGATCCCGTGGGAACTCTTTCGGCGGGCTTCTCGTTAAACCACATGTCAAGACAAGCCAATCGGGAGGGCGTAATGGCGAATGCCACCGCAAGTCGCTTCGACGGCGATCTGGATGCTCAGAGCCCAGCGGCGGACTTGGTGCGCGTGTATTTGAACGGTATCGGCAAGACGGCGTTGCTCAACGCCGCCGACGAAGTCGAACTGGCCAAGCGCATCGAGGCCGGGCTGTATGCCGAGCACCTGTTGCAGACCCGGAAACGCCTCGGCGAGAACCGGAAACGCGATCTGGCGGCAGTTGTGCGCGACGGCGAGGCGGCCCGTCGTCACCTGCTGGAAGCGAACCTGCGTCTGGTGGTGTCGCTGGCCAAGCGCTACACCGGGCGGGGCATGCCGCTGCTGGACCTCATCCAGGAGGGGAACCTGGGTTTGATCCGCGCCATGGAAAAGTTCGACTACGCAAAGGGATTCAAGTTCTCGACGTACGCCACCTGGTGGATCCGGCAGGCCATCACCCGCGGGATGGCTGATCAGAGCCGCACCATCCGACTTCCCGTCCACCTGGTTGAGCAGGTCAACAAGCTGGCCCGGATCAAGCGAGAGATGCACCAGAACCTGGGCCGTGAGGCGTCCGACGAGGAACTCGCCGAGGAGTCCGGCATCCCGGTCGAGAAGATCAACGACTTGCTCGAGCACAGCCGGGACCCGGTGAGCTTGGACATGCCGGTTGGTTCGGAGGAAGAGGCACCCTTGGGCGACTTCATCGAAGACGCCGAAGCAATGTCCGCCGAGAACGCGGTTATCGCCGAACTGCTGCACACCGACATCCGCAGTGTGCTGGCCACTCTCGACGAGCGCGAGCATCAGGTGATCCGGCTGCGCTTCGGTCTCGACGACGGCCAACCGCGCACCCTGGACCAGATCGGCAAGCTGTTCGGGCTGTCCCGCGAGCGGGTCCGCCAGATCGAGCGCGACGTGATGGGCAAGCTTCGCCATGGCGAGCGGGCCGATCGTCTGCGGTCCTACGCCAGTTGAGGTGCAAGCCAGCTGAGGCGCAGCCAGGATAGTTTGGCAAGCTTTGGAGGAGACGGTGTGCCCGCCGCGCAAGCGCGGCGGGCATACTGCTGCGGTGGAGCGTTTTGCGCGAACCACTCGCGCGGCTGGCGAAGTAGACTCGGCGGCAACGGAGGATGCTGAATGAACGACCTGGTTGATACCACCGAGATGTACCTGCGGACCATCTACGACCTCGAAGAAGAGGGCGTGACGCCGTTGCGTGCCCGGATCGCCGAACGACTGGAGCAGAGCGGGCCTACGGTCAGCCAGACCGTGTCCCGGATGGAGCGCGATGGACTGCTCCGCGTCGCGGGCGACCGCCACCTGGAGCTCACCGACAAGGGACGTGCCCTTGCCGTCGCCGTGATGCGCAAGCACCGCCTCGCCGAACGCCTGCTGGTCGATGTGATCGGGCTGCCGTGGGAAGAGGTGCACGCCGAGGCGTGCCGCTGGGAGCACGTGATGAGCGAGGACGTCGAGCGTCGGCTGGTCAAGGTGCTCAACAACCCGACGACATCGCCGTTCGGCAACCCCATCCCGGGTTTGTTGGACCTCGGCGTCGGGTCCGAGTTCGCCGATGACGCCAACCTGGTCCGGCTGACCGAGTTGCCGCCCGGATCTCCCGTCGCCGTCGTGGTGCGCCAATTGACCGAACATGTCCAAGGCGACATCGACCTGATCACCCGCCTCAAAGACGCCGGAGTGGTGCCCAACGCACGAGTCACGGTCGAGACCGGGTCGGGCGCCGGAGTCACCATCGTCATCCCCGGCCACGAGAACGTCACCCTGCCACACGAAATGGCGCATGCGGTCAAGGTCGAAAAGGTCTGAACTGCGCACCACCACGTCGCGCACCTACCCTGCCCGTCGGCCGGACGTCTGTCGCGGCGGTAATCGCACGCCGAGTTGTTCGGCCAGCCGATAACCGGTGCCGGCCAGCTCGCGAATGTCGTTGGGCCGCATACCCGATTGCAGGGCCGTGTCCAGCATGCCGGCCATCCGATGGTCCGGATCGCAGCGCAGTGCGGCCTCCAATGACACTCCCGCCAGCGGGCCGTCGCCACGCACGTAAGCGCTGAACGCCAGCAACACCAGCGCTTCGACCCGCCAGGGCGGCGGCAACAGGCGTGCCAGTAGTGCCCACAACGACTCGGCCGCACCGGCGTTCTCGCCGACGGCAAGCGCGTACAACGTGTCACGCACCCGTATGTCGCGCAGCGCGCAGCCTAACTGAGCAACCTCGTTGTGAGACAGTGGCTTTCCGTCCAGCATCCGGGTGGCGGCCGCCATCGCTCTCTCCACATCGCCGCGGCTGCACCCCGCCGGATCGGCGCGATGGGCGATCTCGCGCGTCGCCACCGCTTCCTGCAGGGCAACAGATACCGCTGCGCTGCGGGCGGAGTCGACCGCGATCACCGCCTGCAGGTCGGCCCGCCGCGGATAGAGGCGCCGGCCTTCCACCACCGCCGCCGCCGCCAGTGGCGAGGCCGACGGATCGTCGATCTCGCCGCCTGCGCCGCAGCCGTCGATGCAGTGCCACCGTCCGCCCGGAGCGATCTGGTCAACCACATGCGCCGCGTACCGTTCGATGCCGAAGCGAGCCAGCGCGTCGGTGATCCCGTCACACAATCGCCGGTACTCCTCGTTGCACACCGGACACTGCGCGCCGTCGGAGTCGACGATCACCACGATCGCGGCATCCGGTTCCGCCGCTGCGGCAACCTCCGCGATTTCTTCGGCGCGGTCAGCGAGTTCGGCGGACAGGTCGGCGCGCAGCACCGCCCCGAGTCCGCCGTCTTCCAGCGACACCACAACCAGCGATTTCTCCGGGACAAACCCGAGGATCGCAGGCAGGGCGGCAATGAGGGCGCTGGGTCGATTCAGGTCGAAGTCAGGTTGATGGCTCGTCATGGCGTCAACGCTGACGACAGGCACCGTCAATCCGTACTCACGCAACCGGAATCAGACGCAACCTTGTGGAGAAAGTCACAACTGTTGGCTCTATCGTCTACACATGACTTCGATGCGCGAGTACGACTTGGTCGTTATCGGATCCGGGCCCGGCGGCCAGAAGGCCGCCATTGCCGCGGCAAAATTAGGCAAGTCGGTCGCGATCGTCGAGCGTGGCCGGATGGTCGGTGGGGTCTGCGTCAACACCGGAACGATTCCCTCGAAAACCCTGCGCGAGGCGGTCGTCTACCTGACCGGGATGAGTCAGCGCGAGCTATACGGCGCAAGCTACCGGGTCAAAGACAAGATCACCCCAGCCGACCTGCTGGCACGGACCCAGCACGTGATCGGCAAGCAGGTTGATGTGGTGCGGTCGCAACTGATGCGCAACCGGATCGACCTGGTGCTGGGGCACGGACGCTTCGTCGATCCGCACACTGTCCTGGTCGAGGAGGACGCCCAGGGCGAGCGGGTGACGGTCAGCGGCGACTACATCGTCATAGCCACCGGCACAAAACCGGTGCGGCCGTCCGGCGTCGCGTTCGACGAAAGCCGGGTGCTGGACTCGGACGGCATCCTGGACCTCAAATCCCTTCCGGCGTCGATGGTTGTGGTCGGCGCGGGGGTGATCGGCATCGAGTACGCGTCGATGTTCGCCGCGTTGGGCACCAAGGTCACCGTCGTGGAAAAGCGCGAAAACATGCTGGACTTCTGCGACCCCGAGATCATCGAAGCGCTCAAGTTCCACCTGCGCGACCTGGCGGTCACTTTCCGGTTCGGTGAGGAGGTGACTGCCGTCGAGGTCGGCGCTTCAGGCACCGTCACCACCCTGGGCAGCGGCAAGCAGATTCCCGCCGAAACGGTGATGTACTCCGCCGGCCGAGAGGGCCAGACCGAGCATCTGGCTCTGGACAACGCGGGGCTCGAACCCGACTCGCGCGGAAGGCTTTTCGTCGACGACGAATTCCGGACCAAGGTCGACCACATTTTCGCAGTGGGCGACGTGATCGGGTTTCCAGCGCTGGCGGCAACCTCGATGGACCAGGGCCGACTGGCGGCCTATCACGCGTTCGGGGAACCGGCGGAACAACTCGGAGCACTGCAGCCGATCGGGATCTATTCCATTCCTGAGGTGTCCTACGTCGGCAAGACCGAGGTCGAACTGACCAAGGAGTCGATCCCCTACGAGGTGGGCGTATGCCGGTACCGCGAACTGGCCCGTGGTCAGATCGCCGGCGACTCCTACGGCATGCTCAAGCTGCTGGTGTCCACAGTCGACCGCAAGCTCCTCGGCGCGCACATCTTCGGCACCAGTGCTACCGAGATGGTGCACATCGGGCAGGCCGTGATGGGGTGCGGCGGGACCGTCGACTACCTGGTCGACGCGGTGTTCAACTACCCGACCTTCTCCGAGGCTTATAAGGTCGCCGCACTGGACGTGACCAACAAGATGCGCGCACTCAACCAGTTCCGGCGTTAAGGCGATCGCAAGCCCGGCGCAGCCGGGTGCAGCGGGTCGCCGTCATTGGCGCCAGCGGCGATCGCAAGCCCGGCGCAGCCGGGTGCAGCGGGTCGCCGTCATTGGCGCCAGCGGCGATCGCAAGCCCGGCGCAG
>NZ_JBVAXG010000005.1:267224-453527 GCF_055419245.1 Mycobacterium sp. IDUB_37
GCCGGGTCAGCAAGTGTCGTCGTAGTTGGTCGGCTTGGCATCACCGGGACCGCCGGCTTCGGCGCGGGCCAGCAACTGTGCGGTGTGTTCGTCGAACGGCGCCGAGTACGAGACGTTTTCGGTGCATCCCCCGCCCTCGAAACCACCGACCACGCCGACGACGGTCGACCCGAGGATCCACGGCGCACCACTGGTTCCGTCGACCAGCCCTTCACACGGCAGCCGCGGAAACCCCCGCTCAGTGACACTGGTACTGCCCTGACAGCCAATCGGCTGGCCGCCCACACCCGCCGGATAACCCGTGACAGTCACTTGCGTGCCCGGCGCGGGTGCGGTGCCCAACGACAAAGCAGCGCCGGCGCGGTGCTCCACCGATCCGGCGGTGCCGCTGACCCGCGCGATCGCATAATCCGCACGGGGATCACCGCCGGCGCTCCAACGCGGGTCGAGGTAGATCTGGTTGACGGTCCAGGTGTCCGCAGGGCCCGCTGTATCGGCGAATCCCGGAACGAAAGTTGCCTTGGCGCCACCCAGCAAACAATGCGCCGCGGTCAATACCAGGTCCCCACCCGTCGAGTGCAACACCGAGCCCGTGCAGACATGCACGCGGCCGCCGTCATGGGAATCTGGGCGAAAGATCGCGCCCACCCGCATGTCCGGCGCCACCGGACCAGGCATGCTTGACTGCCGCACCAGGCCACTGGACGGCGTTGCCTGCACCGGGCCCGGCTGGGTCGGATGACCGCAGGCCGTTACCAACATCGCCAGGCTCACCGGCAGCGACACCATCAGCGTTACCGCGCGCATCGGGTCCCATCATGCCGGAGCAGGGTCCCTGAGCAAGCGAATAAAAAGTAGCCCGAACGCGTTGACGCGATTAGTGCGCAAAATGCCCGTGTGCGTTCAGGCTGGGTGCCCGGTGAACGCTCAGGTCAGCCATTCGATAATGGATGCCCATCGATTTAGAGGACACTGGTTGGGGCACCCTAGACAGATCCCGCGACACGCAAGGCCCGAGAGGAGGCAGCACCCATGTCCGACCATCACGGTGACGAAGCCCAGGACTACCAGCCGGGCCAACCCGGCATGTATGAGCTCGAATTTCCTTCGCCTCAATTGTCGACGTCAGACGGCCGCGGTCCGGTCCTGTTGCACGCTCTGCAGGGCTTTTCCGACGCTGGCCACGCGATCCGGCTAGCCGCCACGCACCTCAAAGCGGCCCTGGACACTGAATTGGTCGCGTCCTTCGCGATTGATGAACTACTGGACTACCGCTCGCGGCGGCCACTGATGACGTTCAAAACCGACCACTTCACCAACTATGACGACCCCGAACTCAGCCTGTACGCGCTGCGCGACAGCGTCGGCACCCCGTTTCTGCTGCTGTCCGGGATGGAACCGGATCTGAAGTGGGAACGATTCATCAACGCGGTTCGTCTGCTCGCCGAGCGCCTCGGAGTGCGCCAGACCATCGGCCTGGGCACCGTCCCGATGGCCGTTCCACACACCCGACCGGTCACGATGACCGCGCACTCCAACAACACCGAGCTAATTGCCGAGTTCCAACCGTGGATCTCCGAAATCCAGGTTCCAGGCAGCGCTTCCAACCTGTTGGAGTACCGCATGGCACAGCATGGCCATGAGGTCGTCGGCTTCACCGTGCACGTCCCGCACTACCTGACGCAGACCGATTACCCTGCCGCGGCTCAGGCGCTCCTCCAACAGGTCGCCAAGACCGGATCCCTGGAGTTGCCGCTAACGGCGCTCTCGGAGGCCGCAGCGGAGATCCGGACCAAGATCGACGAGCAGGTCCAGGCGAGTGCGGAAGTCGCTCAAGTGGTGGCCGCCCTCGAGCGACAGTACGATGCCTTCATCGACGCTCAGGAAAATAGATCGTTGCTGACGAACGACGAGGATTTGCCAAGCGGCGATGAGCTCGGGGCTGAGTTTGAACGGTTTTTGGCTCAGCAGGCCGAGAAGAAATTCGACGACGACGACACGAGTTAGCCCGAAACGCCACTAACGGCCCGACAACGAGGTTGGCGACATGACCGAGCGAAAGCGCAATCTTCGCCCGGTGCGGGAAGTGACATCCCCGTCGCTGCAGTTCCGCACCATCCACGGCTACAAGCGGGCGTTCCGGATCGCGGGATCCGGTCCGGCAATCCTGTTGATTCACGGCATCGGCGACAATTCGACGACCTGGACCGGCATTCACGCGAAGCTTGCCCAGCGATTCACCGTCATCGCCCCAGACCTGTTGGGGCACGGTAAATCCGACAAGCCGCGCGCCGACTACTCCGCTGCCGCCTACGCCAACGGCATGCGTGACTTGATGAGCGTGCTGGACATCGAGCGGGCAACCATCATCGGCCATTCCCTCGGAGGCGGGGTGGCGATGCAATTCGCTTACCAATTTCCACATCTGGTGGAACGGTTAATCTTGGTGGGCGCCGGCGGCGTCACGAAGGACGTCAACATCGTGTTCCGGTTGGCTTCCCTACCAATGGGATCCGAGGCATTGGGATTGTTGCGTCTCCCCCTGGTCTTGCCCACAGTTCAAGCCCTGGGGCGGCTGGCCGGCCTGGTGCTGGGTTCGACGGCGCTGGGACGCGATATCCCAAACGTGTTGCGAATCCTCGACGATCTCCCGGAGCCGACGGCCTCCTCGGCATTCACCCGTACCTTGCGGGCCGTAGTGGACTGGCGCGGACAGATCGTCACCATGCTCGACCGATGTTATTTGACGCAGGCCATCCCCGTGCAGATCATCTGGGGCAGCGAAGACGTCGTGGTTCCCGTCCGTCATGCCCATATGGCACATGCCGCAATGCCCGGTTCGCGAGTCGAAATCTTCGAGAAATCCGGCCATTTCCCGTTCCACGACGACCCGGCGCGCTTCCTGGAGATCGTGCAGCGCTTCATCGACACCACCAACCCCCCCGAGTACGACCAAACAGCGCTTCGCGAGTTGTTGCGCACTGGCGGCGGCGAGCGGACCGTTTCGGGACCCAACGACACTCGCGTTGCCGTTCTGGAAGCCATGGGAGCCGACGAGCGCAGCGCTACCTGATCGGCGCCGGTCGATACAGTCGGGCCATGAGCATCGACGTGACCGTGTTGCGTGTTTTCACCGACCCGGACGGCAACTTCGGAAATCCGCTGGGCGTGGTCGATGCAAGCCTGGTCGAGCCTGACGACCGGCAGCGACTGGCAACCCAATTGGGTTACAGCGAAACAATTTTCATCGATATCCCCAGCGCCGGTGCGACGAGCGCGCGCGCCGCCATCCACACTCCCCGCACGGAATTGCCGTTCGCCGGGCATCCGACGGTCGGCGCGGCGTGGTGGCTGCGCGAGCGGGGCACGCCGATCGACACGCTGCACCTGTCGGCCGGCCCGGTCCAGGTGAGCTACCACGGCGATGTCACCGCAGTCAGTGCGCGCACGGAATGGTCTCCCGAATTCGCCATCCACGACTTCGAGTCACCGCAAGCTGTTGCCGACGCCGACCCCGGCGATTTTCCCGACGACATCGCGCACTACGTGTGGGCCTGGGTGGATCGGGATGCCGGATCATTGCGCGCCCGGATGTTCGCATCGAATCTCGGTGTGGCCGAAGACGAAGCGACGGGGTCGGCGGCCATCCGGATGACCGACTATCTGGGCCGCGATCTCGTAATCACCCAGGGCAAGGGGTCGATCATCGAAACCACCTGGGGTCAGCAGGGTTGGTTGCGGGTCGCCGGACGGGTCGTCAATGACGGTGTCCTCCAAGCCGATTGACCGCGGCGCTCAGCGTTGCCGACGCAGCACCGCGGCCAGGTGATGCTGCACGGGTTGCCCGACCGCACCCATCCGCATCGAGTACGAAATTTCGTCACCGTCGATTCGGAAGGAACGAGCAAGCGCAGTCACCTCTTTGGCAGACGGACTGAGACCGACAAAACCCAGAGGGCCGGTCGCCAAATCGATTTCGATAATGTCGCCGTCGACCGAAAACGTACCGACCTCAATCTCGGCGATCCCGTTGGGATGAGCGAGCACGAGCTCGACGTCGCCTGGTCGGGGCACTCGGAGATAACCGGCCTCAGCGTGCATCGGCTTGCCGTCGGCAACCGCCTTGGTCTTTTGCCCGTAGATCAAGAACGGTTTGCCCACATGGGAGAAGACCACCTCTTCGAGGTAGTCGAAAGGCTCGATCGTCGGATACTCGCCGGCACCTCGGCCCGCCCAGGTGCCCAGCAGTGGTGCCAACGCCTCGAGATGAGGGTGGAGTTCTACCGGCATGGTGGAAGCCTAGTGCGACCCGTCAGGTCGCAGGTGAAACCCCGCGATGGGCGCGTAGCGCCTCGATCTCGCGCTCGAAATCATCAGCCGAGGAAAAAGACCGATACACCGAGGCGAATCGCAGGTAGGCAACCTCGTCGAGTTCACGCAATGGGCCCAGAATGGCCAGGCCGACTTCATTACTCGGAACTTCCGGCCCTGCCGTCCGTACCGCATCTTCAACTTGCTGGGCCAGTAGATTCAGCGCGTCGTCATCCACTTGGCGGCCTTGGCAGGCCCGACGAACACCCTTGATCACCTTTTCCCGGCTGAACGGCTCGGTGACGCCACTGCGCTTAACCACGGCCAACACCGCCGTTTCTACGGTGGTGAACCGACGCCCGCACTCTGGACATGACCGCCGCCGGCGAATGGCTTGGCCTTCATCGGTTTCCCGCGAGTCGATCACCCGCGAATCGGGATGCCGACAGAACGGGCAGTGCATGGCCGCTCCTTCGCCGTGCTGACCCCGGGGTACCGAGGAACACCCCGAGAGTACCCGCGCGTTCTCGGCAGTGCGCACCGGAGTGACGAACCCTCGCCGCTCAAAACCATCAGCGAGGACCGTTGGCGCTAAGGCCTATTCGCAGGTCCGTTCGCGCTTGCATCCACCGCCCTGGTCAGGTCAGCCGACGGGTGCGATCAACGTCTGCCCCGCCGCCACCGAGTTCGAATTCAGTGCGTTTAGGTCGCGGATGCGCTCGACGACATCGCGCACCGACGCCCCCGGAGCGACGCGAGCGGCCAACTGCTGCAAAGACTCCCCCGGCTCCACGCGCACGACCGCGAGCGCGGCGGGTACCTGAGCTGAGGAGTCGGCTGACTCGCCGTTGATCATGCTCCCGAAGTTAGCCATCAAACCCAGCCACAGCGTGATCACACCTGCGAGCAGGGCCAAACCCACCGTCGTCGCCAGCGTGACCGGCCGTTTGCCGTGCTCAGCCCTCGACACCGGAACTCCGCTGCCGCGGTAGCGAAGAGGCGTTCCGGCCGGACGCGCCGGACCGGGCCTGGTCGCTCTGCTTCTGCCGGCACGGTAGGAGGGAGACTCGCTGACCGGTCCGACCGGCCTGACGGACCGCACCGGCCGGTTCACCGTCCGCTGCGCATTCCAGTTGCGCTGCGGGCCCGCGTAGATGAGTGTCATGCCGTTCCCTCCGGTCAACTACTTCTCGCTCGTGTGTTCGACATTAATCGCTCACGTGTTCGATATCGAACATCTGAGCGACGCGTGTCGTGCGAGCAAAACGGTAGACCTCGCCTCTGACAAGACTTGACAAGGTTTTCATTCGGTGCAACCAGCTGGGTGGCTCTTGATTACCCCAACATTCCGGAAGTTACACACTTGTGATTCACCTATTTTTGCGAGTTCGCAGACCCGTGACCGGCAACGCGACACGCCGATCGAACACATGTTTGATTCTTGTGCTTGACAGGGATACATTCGAAACTATGCGCGACAGCAACGACACCTCAGCAGGTGACCGAAGCGGTTCCGGCGACGCGGCTTCCGCCATCCGCCCCCATGCAGTCGATTCAGTGCTGACCGAGCGGCAGCGCACCATCCTCGACGTGATCCGAGCTTCGGTCACCAGTCGCGGGTATCCCCCGAGCATCCGAGAAATCGGCGACGCAGTCGGTCTTACGTCAACCTCGTCGGTAGCCCATCAGCTACGCACCCTGGAGCGCAAAGGCTACCTTCGCCGCGACCCGAATCGTCCGCGCGCTGTCGATGTGCGGGGCGCCGACGACGTGGTGACACCGCCGACCACCGATGTCGCCGGATCGGACGCATTGCCCGAACCTACGTACGTCCCCGTCCTCGGGCGAATTGCCGCGGGCGGGCCGATCCTGGCCGAAGAAGCTGTCGAGGACGTCTTCCCGCTACCGCGTGAGTTGGTCGGTGAGGGAACCCTGTTCCTGCTCAAGGTGGTCGGCGAATCCATGATCGAAGCCGCCATCTGCGACGGCGACTGGGTGGTGGTGCGCCAACAGAACGTTGCGGACAACGGTGACATCGTGGCGGCAATGATCGACGGCGAGGCGACCGTCAAAACCTTCAAGCGAGCAGGCGGTCAGGTGTGGCTGATGCCGCACAACCCCGCCTTCGATCCGATTCCCGGCAATGACGCGACCGTGCTCGGCAAGGTGGTAACCGTCATTCGCAAGGTCTAGCGACTGGCGACTCCGACCCACGAAAGCGGAAGGGCTGACGGTTCAGTCGGCCCTGACGAAGCCGTTAGCCTGGGCGACATTTTCGTTGGCGAACCAGATTTCGGCCAACGTGTCGTGGTAGAGCGCGCTGTTGGGTGTGTAGTACAAGCCGAAACGGGCGCTGGCCTTGATGGGATAACCGTCCGGAGCCCGGTACGGATCGTCCTCGAGCGGCAGATGAATCGTCGGGCGGACCGCTGCGCTGCCCCCAACGCCACCTGGTGACGCCTCCGCCCGTGGCGCGGCGGCTGCGTACGTCTCCTCGGTCGCGGCGGCGGCAAAAGCAGCCGGGTCCACGGCGGCATGCCGGCCCTTCCGCGGGTCCCCCTCCGGGGAGGCATCCGACGTCGCCGCTTCGGGTAGCTCCTCGTCCGCGAACTCGGCTGCCGGGTAGAAGATGTCGGGGAGGTCTTCATGCGGGTCAAACTCTGGAAGGTCAACCGCCGGCACCCGTACCTCGGGTGCGTAGGTGCGTGGCACCCCGAATTCCGGCTCGAACTCTTCCGGTGAAACCGTTTCCGCTACCTCCGGTTCTGGGTCCAGCGGCTGACCGAAGGGGCCGCGAGTCACGATCGGAATGGTGGTCGTGTCCACGGAGTCGGGGTCTTGATCCTCGAACTCGTCGTACTCGGTACCCTCTTCGTCCTCCGACGGATACACCTCGCGATATCCCTCGTCGTCGAACGACGCGTCGTCGGTTCCGTGCTCGGTTGATGCCGGCGTTGAACCACCGCCTCGAGGCCAGCTGACCCGGGACCCGGCGGCAGGATCCACAACCGCGTGGTCCTCGGGATGCAGATCAACGGGCGGGAACCGCTCGGAGCCGAAATCGAGGTCATCGTGGACGTCATCGTGCCGCCACTGCCCGGCACTTGCGTCGAAATCGCCGGCCGCAGTGTGATCCTGGTGAGCCTGGTCGGGGGCGAATGCCGGGGCATTCTGGCCGCCACGACGTCTGCGCAGGCCGAGCACCACCAAAACGAACATCACAACGAGCAGCACCACCGGGACGGCACCTGCCAACCACCACCAGTGGAAGGTGAACTTCTTGCCCGGAGGCGGCGACGCCGTGGTGCTGGGCTGGTTCTGCCCCGACACCTGCAACCCCGACAGCAACGGCGCAAGGTTGGCCGGATCCGTGGTGAAGCTGTTCTTGGCGCGATTCCACGAGATCTTGCCGCCGGTGAACTTCTGCGACACCACGTCGCCGTCAACAGTCTGGTCACCGACCGGAGCGCCGAGTTTGCCGGTGGCACCCTTGAGTTTGTCCCAGGCCGCCTTCATGGCTCCGCGCACCACGTATGCACCATGATCCGGAGTCCAGAAGATCACCGGCTTGTCGGCTGCCGAGAATGTAGCGATCCGGCTGGCCGGTGTGATTCCGCCGTCGGCCTCGTTTCCGACCGGGAAACCCAGGTCGCTGCTGACCGGCCCACCCACCGCCTCGTATTTCTGCAGGATCGGGCCTTCCACGGCGTTCGCGCCCGTGGCAGGACTGTAGAAGATCTTGCCGCCGTTGAAGTCCTGCGCGATGCCGTCCCCACCGATCGGGTACTGATCGCCTTTCTTGGCGCCCAGCGTGCCTTTAGCGCCGCCGGCGGCGCGCCAAGCCATATTTATGGCCGCAGTCGGGTCGATCGCCACCTGCAGGCCTTTGAGCTGTTCAGCGAGGTTTGGCGGGTTGGTGGCGAACTCCTTGGTCTTCCTGTTCCAGGACAACTCGCCGGCGCTGAACTTCTGCGAGGCGACCTCACCGTCGTAGGTTTCATCCCCGGTCGGGGCCCCCAGCACACCACCAGAACTGCCGAGTTTGTCCCACGCGGCGTTGAGGGCGCCACGCACTACGAATGCACCGCGGTCCGGCGTCCAGAAAATCACCGGGTTGTCGCTGGCTGCGAAGGTGCTCACCCGACTGTCGGGTCCGGAGAGGCCGGGCACTTCGTTGATTGTGGGGAATCCCAGGTCACTGCCCGCAGGGCCGCCGAGAGACTCGTACTTGTCCAGGATCGGTCCGAACATGTACTTCGCACCCGTCGGGGGCGTGAAGTACATCTTGCCGCCGTCGAAGTCCAAGGCGAAGCCGTCGGCGACCGGATAAACATCGCCCTTCCTGGCTCCAAGCGTCGACGTGTCGCCGCCTGCCTTCTCCCACGCAGCCATCATCGCCGCCTCGGCGTCACCGATCGGGGACGCCGATGCGGTCGGCGCCACCAGCGCGAGGAGCAACCCGGTGCCCAACGCGGCGGCGGCAAAGCCGACCAACGTACGCCCGATCAGCTTGCTCGATCTGCGCTTATGCCCGTTCACCCAGCCTCCCAGCCGATGGCCCATGCTCTCCTGGCGAGCGGCGGATTCACCGCTGTGGGCCGCCCCCAGCTACGACCCACGTCGTCACCGGGCTCGCATAACTTTCCCCCAGCGATAGACGAATGCGAAGTCTAATCGGAAATGTTACGAAAACGGATACCGAGCCGATGTCGAAATGATGCACGGCAACGTTCGCAAAGGGGCGGCTGACTTTGGCAACCGCGCAGATCGGGTTCCGGTGCCAGAGACGATATCCCACCTCGCATCGCAACGACCGGACCTCGGAAACCGGTGCTGAAATGCGCTTTTCCGGTCCTCGCCGACATCCGCGATCGCCACGATCGTCGAATTGACGGCATTCGACTGGGTCTTTCGGGTAGTCGGTCCGTACTTGCCGACGCCCGGCCAACCTACGGGCCGACCGATATTCCAATCGCGGTTGTGTTCGCTTTCCGTATAGCGTTTCCAATTTCGGCAACCCGCATGGCAATCGAGCACTTCGCCAGATACCTCAAGGCCGAAGCCCCGTCCGCTGCCAACTCTTTCGCATTCCCGACGCCCTACAGCAGCTTCGCGGCATCGCCCGTCGCGCGCAAGACCGCAACGCCGACAACATGATCATCGACCGAGCTCAACGCTTCGTCAGGCGCGACCCGTGATCACTTTCGTGCCGGCTGATCGATGACCCGACCAATCGACCGGTCAGCCGGTCCCACGGCCCGAGAGTTGATGTTGCACGACAACAGGATTGCACTCACCCCTGAGCTACTACCCCTAACCCGTTGCACAAGAGGCGATCTGCCGCACCGTCAGCCGATGAACACCAGATCGACTCAGTTGCAACCAGATACAGCGTGCGCGCGAATTTGCGCGTCGGATCGCCCGGCGTCAGACGCCGAGACTGCGGCCGATGATCTCTTTCATGATCTCGGTCGTGCCGCCGTAGATCGTCTGGACGCGGGCGTCGAGATAGGCACGGGCAACGTTGTATTCGCGCATGTAGCCGTATCCGCCGTGCAGCTGCAGGCAGCGGTCGATCAGGTGGACCTGCTTCTCGGTGGAGTACCACTTGGCCATGGCGGCCTGCTCAACCGTCAGCTTCCCCTCCAAGTGCAGGGCGAGGAAGTTGTCGACCATGATGCGCACCACGGTGGCTTCGGTGGAAAGCTCGGCCAACAGGAACCGGCTGTTCTGGAAGTTGCCGATCGACTTGCCGAATGCCTTGCGTTCCTTGGTGTACTGCAGCGTCTCCTCCAGCACGGCTTCCATCGCCGTGGCGGCCATGACGGCGATGTTGATCCGTTCCTGCGGCAGGTTCTGCATCAAGTAGATGAAGCCCATGCCTTCCTGGCCGAGGAGGTTTTCGACGGGCACCTTCACGTCGGTAAACGACAATTCGGCGGTGTCCTGCGCGTCCAGTCCGATCTTGTCCAGGTGGCGGCCGCGTTCGAAGCCCTCCATGCCGCGCTCGACGACCAGCAAACTGAACCCTTGCGCCCCCTTCTCAGGGTCCGTTTGGGCCACCACGATCACCAGGTCGGAGTTGATGCCGTTGGTGATGAACGTCTTCGACCCGTTCAGCACGTAGTGATCGCCCGCTTTCACCGCCTTGGTCTTAATGCCCTGCAGGTCACTACCGGTGCCAGGCTCGGTCATCGCGATCGCGGTGATCAGTTCGCCGGTGCAGAACCCCGGCAGCCAGCGCTGCTTCTGCTCCTCGGTGGCCAGGTGCAGCAGGTAGGGCGCGATGATGTCGTTGTGCAGGCCGAACCCGAGCCCGCTGTAGCGCCCACGGGTGGTCTCCTCGGTCACGATCGTGTTGTAGCGGAAGTCGGCATTGCCTCCGCCGCCGTACTCCTCCGGCACCGCCATGCCCAGGAAGCCTTGTTTGCCGGCCTCGAGCCACACCCCGCGGTCGACGATCTTGGCCTTCTCCCACTCCTCGTGGTACGGCGCGACGTGGCGATCCAGGAAAGCCCGGTAGGACTCGCGGAACAAATCGTGCTCGGGTTCGAAAAGTGTGCGCTGGTACTTGACGGCACTGCCCATGGACCTACCCCTCCGGCGGATTGTCTCTGCTGACCAACATATACCAACCGGGCGGTTGGTCGGCTGTGGCCTGGTGGGTTTGTCCGCAGCAAGCGGCTCTATGACTCGGCCCTAGGACTGAGAAGCGGCCGAATATGTGAGCAGGGCGGCCGCCAGCGCCGCGGGGACTCGCGCCCTGATCCGAGTGCCGTCCGCCTGATGCTCCTCTTCCTGTACCCGTCCATCGGAGTGCACACGGGCCACCAGATCGCCGCGATCGTATGGGATCACCACATCCACCGCGGTGTCGGTCGGCGCCGCCAGCTCGGCCATTCGCCTTCGTAACGCGTCGATACCTTCGCCGGTATGGGCTGAGACGAAGAGCGCCCCGGGTAGTTCGTGGCGCAGCTTTGCCAGCATCAGTCCGCCCGCGGCGTCGACCTTGTTCACCACCACCAGTTCGGGTGGCTGGTCGGCGCGATCGGTCCGGTAGTCGTCGTAGACCTCCGAAATCACCTGCCGAACGGCACTGATCTGGGCCAATGGGTTCACGTCCGACCCGTCGACAACATGCACCAACAGGTCGGCGTCGACGACCTCCTCCAGCGTGGAGCGGAACGCCTCCACCAATTGGGTGGGAAGGTGACGCACGAAGCCGACGGTGTCGGTCAGCACGAATGGCCGGCCGTCATCGAACTCGGCACGCCGGGTGGTGGGCTCGAGGGTGGCGAACAACGCGTTCTGCACCAGCACACCAGCACCGGTCAGCGCATTGAGCACGCTGGACTTCCCGGCGTTGGTGTAGCCGACGATGGCAATCGACGGCATGTCGGCGTGCAGCCTGCGACTGCGCTGGGTGTCGCGGACCTGCTTCATGTCCTTGATCTCGCGCCGTAGCTTGGACATGCGTTCGCGAATGCGCCGCCGGTCGGTCTCGATCTTCGTCTCACCGGGACCGCGGGTGCCTACCCCGCCACCACTGCCGCCGGCACGTCCACCCGCCTGCCGCGACATCGACTCACCCCAGCCGCGCAGCCGCGGCAGCATGTACTCCATCTGAGCCAGCGACACCTGCGCCTTACCTTCGCGGCTGGTGGCGTGCTGGGCGAAGATGTCCAGGATCAGCGCGGTGCGGTCGATGACCTTCACCTTGACCGCCTTTTCCAGCGCGTTCAGTTGCGCCGGAGACAGTTCACCGTCGCAGATGACGGTGTCGGCTCCGGTCGCCAGGACCACTTCCCGCAGTTCCTGGGCTTTGCCCGAGCCGATGTAGGTGGACGGGTCGGGCTTGTCGCGGCGCTGGATAAGCCCTTCGAGCACCTGCGAACCCGCAGTCTCGGCGAGTGCCGCCAATTCGGCCAGGCTCGCCTGGTTGTCGACCGCACTCCCCCCGGTCCACACGCCGACCAACACCACGCGTTCCAGGCGCAGTTGGCGGTACTCGACCTCGGAGACGTCGGCGAGCTCGGTGGACAGCCCGGCGACGCGGCGCAGCGCCGCCCGGTCTTCGAGCGCAAGCTCACCGAGGCTGGGTACGGAATCTGATGGGCCCTTATTGGGCGAATCTGGATATGTCATAGGCAATTTCCGATGGTGGCACGTTGTGGACTCCGACGCACGCGAATATCACGCCAGCGCGTTCCACCAGCCCTCATCGAGCTCCCCCCTCGCTACCAATACCGATGGTCCGCGCAGGAAGCTGGTCGCGTCGGTGACGGTGACCGTGACGTCGCCGCCAGGAATACGCACGGTGAGAGTGCCGGTCTCGGCGCCGCTGGTTTCCAGTGCGGCGACCGCGGCCGCCACCGTTCCGGTGCCACAGGAGCGGGTTTCACCCACGCCGCGTTCGTGCACCCGCATCCGAACCACGCCGCCGTCCGGGACCGTGAGCACCTCGACGTTGACACCCTCGGGGAATTGCGCGGCATCGAACTCGACGGGCGCCCCCACGTCCAATGCCGCCAGGTCATCGACGCTGAGCGCGGGATCCGCGCACGCCAGATGCGGGTTGCCGACATCGACGGCGACCCCGGTGAACCGCCTACCACCCACCACGGCCGTGCCGGTGCCCAGCTTGTTGGCCTTGCCCATATCGACGGTGACGTCGGCGTTGGTCTGGTCGACCCGGTGCAGGGTGACCATCCGGGGACCGGCGAGGGAGCCGACGACGAACTCGTCGCGCGACTCCAAGCCGCTGGCGCGCAGGTAGTGCGCGAACACGCGAACCCCGTTGCCGCACATCTGTGCGGTCGACCCGTCTGCGTTGCGGTAGTCCATGTACCAATCGTCGCCACTGACCCCGTCCGGCAAGCGATCGAGCACCCCGGCGTCGACCACTGCTCCAGCGGTGGTGACCCGCAGCGCCCCGTCCGCGCCGAGGCCCCGGCGCCGGTCACACAGCGCGGCTATCCGCGAAGCGGAAAGGGCGGCCCGGCAATCCAGGTCGTGCAGCAACACGAAGTCGTTCTGGGTGCCGTGTCCCTTCGCGAATATCATCTGCGCCACTCCTCAATCCCGGCTCGAGATTCCCAAGCAGGCATCTTCGTCGTCGCGGAAATCACCAGATCAGGTTACGTGGCGCCAGACACGCACTGCGTCCGCGACAGCGCCCGCGACCGTCGCATCGATCCAGTGCACTCGGTGGTCGCGACGAAACCACGACCGTTGCCGTCGCACATAGCGGCGGGTGCCGATGAAAGTCTGTTCCTGCGCCCCGCGCAGCAGCTCGTCGGACCCGCCGTTGTCGAGTGCCGCGATCACCTGGGCGTAGCCGAGCGCCCGCGCGGCGGTAACCCCGTCGCGCAGCCCGCGCTCCAGCAGCCCGCGTACTTCCTCGACCAGCCCGTCGGCGAACATCACCTCGGTGCGACGAGCCAGCCTCTCATCGAGAAGTGTTGTCTCACAATCTAATCCGATGATAGCTGTGCCCCACCGGGCGGCACCGATGCGCGGCGCGGAAGCGGCGAACGGCTGACCGGTGAGTTCGATGACCTCCAGTGCTCGCACCGTACGGCGGGCGTCGGTGGGCAGGATCGCGGCGGCCGCATCCGGATCGCGCTGCGCCAGCTCCGTGTGCAGTTGGCCAACCCCGATCTCGGCGAGGCGCTGCTCCCACCGCGCGCGCACGTCGGGATCGGTCGCGGGAAATGACCAATTGTCCAGCAGCGACTGGATGTAGAGCATCGATCCACCGACCACTACCGGCACCGCACCCCTGGCCATGATTGCTTCGATGTCGGCGACGGCGGATTGCTGATAGTTGGCCACCGTCGCGGTTTCGGTGACGTCGAGGACATCGAGCTGATGGTGCGCGATGCCGCGCCGCTGCGCGATCGGGAGCTTGGCCGTTCCGATGTCCATGCCGCGGTACAGCTGCATGGCGTCCGCGTTCACGATTTCGGCCGTGCCGCCAAGCGCTTGGACCACCTCAAGCGCCAGTTGCGACTTACCGGTGCCGGTCGGCCCAATGATGGCGAGTGGCCTCACGGCTGCCAGACACCGGCGAAATAGCCCACGCCGTACGGCGCTCCTCGATACAGCTCCTTGGCCGCTCGCGGACCGGGTTCGGATAGACCGGCCAGCACCGCAAAGGCCGCGCGGCCGCGGACCCGGGCGGGCAGTCGGGTGAGCTCGTCGGTGTCGCCGCTGGCCAGTGCGTCATCCAGGGCCAGCTGCGAGTCTGCACCGGTGGGGTCGTAGCCCCCGGGCGCGGCGGGAGTCAGGGTGTTGACGCCATCGGCCACGACCAACACGCCGATCGGATCGGGCTGGCGGTCGATTTCGGTGCGCAGTTGCCGGCCCCGGGTCACCGCGACCGCAGGGTCCTGGTCGCCGGCATAGACACGGACCTGCACGCTGGCGTCGGGCCGGGCCTGTCCGCGTACCCATGCGGCCATCAGCGCACACAGCGGCAGCTCATCAGGCGATTCGGCCGCAATCGCAGCATCGTCGTGCAGGCGGCCGCGCAGGCGCACGCGCACGTCGACGCCGAACCCGGCGAAGCTGCCGGTACTTTCCGGGCTCACCACAGCGTCTGCGGGGCCGATCCCCACAGCAATCCAGCGCGCAGGCAGGACAGCGGCAGCCGCGAACACGGCCGCCCGCAGGTCGGCCGTTTCGACGACCGCCGCTCCGGCAAGTTCGGGGACGAGCACCGGTGCGGAGGGAACGATCGCGACGGCGCTCAGCACGCCACCAAAACTAGCGTCTGGCTGACGCCCAGTTTCACTCCGGCGTCAGCCGGACGTAGATCCCCAGGCCGGGCCGTCTGCCGCGGTGACGGGAGCGGTGGTCTGCGGCGACTCCGCTTCGGCAGCACTTTCTTCTGCCTCAGCCTCCTCGATGGTTGCGGCCTCGCCGCGTGCCAGCGCAACCGTCGCCACTACGACCATTGCGACCGCAGCAATCAGCACGATCCACTCGGGGCCGTCAGCCTCCAACGTCTCGCCCAGCACTGTGATCCCCAGGATCGTCGCAACGGTTGGTTTGGCCACCGTCATCGTCGGCAGCGATGCGGTCAGCGCGCCGGCACGGAAAGCCGACTGCTGGAAAATCATTCCGCACAACATCAACACCAGCCACGGCACGAACTCCGGCGTGCACACCGCAGCAATGAAGCCGTTTTTGTGAAGCACGTCGACGACGCCCTTGGTCAGCACGGCAAACAGTGCCAGCGACGACCCCGCTGTCAGGGCCAACAGCACCGCGGCCGCGGCGCGACCGTGCAATATCCTCGCCGCCACCACGCATGTCACCAGGAGCGGTCCCATCACCGCGGCGACGACTATCCAGGTATCCAGCGGCGCGCGGTCGTGGCCGGCGGCCGGGTCGCCGACGATGACGACCAGTGCCAGGGACGCAGCCAGCACGACAGCCCACACCCACTCGGATCGGGTGGTCTTGTGGCTGCTGAGGCGGGCGTAGATCGGTAGCGCGAACAGCAGCGCCGTCACCTGCAGTGCGGTCACCAGCATCACCGACGCAAACACCAGTGCCACCGCTTGCAGGCTGTAGTTCAAAATCGCGCACAGGCCGCCAGTCCACCATCGGGGGTCTCGCAACGACATGCTGAACAACTTGAGGTGGCCGACCTGTTCGTCGGTGATCTCGTGCGCCGAGCGCTGACGGACCACATCGCCGGTTGCCGATGCCAGCGCCGCGAACAGCGCGATGATCCCGGCGACTCCAACCATCGACATGGGCGATCCTCAATTCCCAACTTCACCACCAACGTTCTCCGGCCAGGCCTACGTACACCCGCTGTTCGCTGGTAGTTCAACGAATACTCTATGGCCCTGCATACACTCTGAACAGTGATTTAGCCGGTTGCTAACCCTCTCGATACCTGCTGGTCGACGCCTAACCCTGACAAATCGAGTTAAGCGCAACCTAGAGCCAGCTATGTGGCAGCTGTGAAAATTCCTAACGAAGAGCGGTCCCGCCTGGGCGGGTTCTGTCTGTAGCGCTTAACGTCCTCAATCACGGTACCCGGCAGTGCAGTGCTGCTATCAGCCCGAACTCAACGGGAATCGATTCGTTACCCGCACGCTGCAGTGGCGATCCAGAGAACGCGTGCGAGGGCGTTCAGGACGGCTCCAATAGCCTCTCGACCGTCCCAACGAGGGTCGAATCAGGCATCGGTGGGGAAAAATTTGAGGCGATCAGCCCGCCAGGTGCTTCAATACTTGTTGGTAAATCGGGTTGGTAGACCTGCGCCGGCAAAAAGTCGCGCCAGAGCTGCCAACCGAACAGGTGCCGCTTCGCGCGGCAGCTGCGCGGGAAAGTCGACCGCGCGACTGGCATAGGGGTAGGTGACGAGCGCAATGACGGGTGACGAGTCCGGTAGCAACGACACAGCAGTACCGGGAACTGAGCCACTTCCGGGGCAACCCTCGGGGCCCGTACCGGGGCCTCGCCCGGGGCCGGTACCGGGGCCTCGCCCAGGGCCGCGACCCGGCGCCCGGGCCGTGCCGAGCAACGCCGCCCACCCATGGACACATCGGCTGACGGGCTCGCAACGCAACGATCCTCGCAAGTTCGGCCGGGTCGACGACGACGGCACGGTCTGGCTCCTCACTGCCTCCGGCGAGCGTGTCGTCGGTTCGTGGCAGGCCGGCGACGCCGCGGCGGCGTTTCAGTACTTCGGCAGACGCTTCGAAGACCTGAGCACCGAGATCACCCTTATCGAAGAGCGGCTGACCTCCGGGACCGGGGATTCGCGCAAGATCAAAGCCACAGCCGCGGCGCTGGCCGAGACCCTGGCGACGGCTTGTGTGCTGGGCGATATCGATGCACTGGCCAACCGGCTGAGCGACATTCGCGCGCGCGCCGACGTCATTGTCACCGCCGACAGGTCCAGGCGTGACGAGCACCGTGCCGCCCAGACCGCGCGCAAGGAGGCACTGGCCGCCGAGGCCGAAGAGCTGGCCAACAACTCGACGCAGTGGAAGAACGCCGGCGACCGGTTGCGGACAATCCTCGATGAGTGGAAGACGATCAGCGGCCTGGACCGCAAGGTCGACGACGCGTTGTGGAAGCGCTACTCGGCAGCCCGGGAAGCCTTCAACCGGCGACGTGGGTCGCACTTCTCCGAATTGGACCGTGAGCGGTCAGGTGTCCGCCAGTCCAAGGAGCGACTGTGCGAACGCGCCGAAGCCCTGTCGGACTCGACGGACTGGGCCGGGACCAGCGCGGAATTCCGCAAGCTGCTCACCGAGTGGAAGGCCACGGGACGGGCGAGCAAGGACGTCGACGACGCCCTGTGGCGTCGTTTCAAAGCGGCGCAGGACGTGTTTTTCAGCGCCCGCAATGCCATCACCGCCGAGAAGGATGCCGAACAGCGGGCCAATGCCTCGGCCAAGGAGGCGTTGCTGGCTGAAGCGGAAAAGGTCGATACCAGCAATCATGACGCTGCCCGAGCGGCGCTACGAACCATCGCCGACAAGTGGGACGCCATCGGCAAGGTTCCGCGAGAGCGGTCCGCCGACCTGGAGCGACGGTTGCGGGCAATCGAGAAGAAGGTCCGCGACGCCGGGGAAACGGACTGGTCGGACCCACAGGCGCAGGCACGCGCTGAGCAGTTCCGTAGCCGCGCCGAACAGTTCGAACAGCAGGCCGCCAAAGCCGCCGCGGCCGGCAAGACGAAGGACGCCGAAAAGGCCAGAGCGAGCGCCGAACAGTGGCGGCAGTGGGCCGATGCGGCTGCCGCAGCGCTGACCCGTAGGTCTTAGGGGTTCTCTCGATCGTCGGCGGTCAGCGGTTCGGGGCCGCCGAGCTCGTCGGGGTTGTTCTGCACGCTGTCCAGCAGGGTCTTCGACTGGTCCTGTGCGACGATGCGACGGCGCTGCTCCTCGGCGGCCAGTTGCACGATGGTGCGCTGCCACACCACCCGGGCCCAATGGAATGACAACAGAATGATCGAAATCCATGCGATGAACAGTCCTATGCCCGGACCGGGGTAACCCTTCGGGACGGTCTGGCGCGACCACACGGCCAACAGCCCGGTGCCGCTGGCCAGTGCGCATCCAGCCAGCGCAATCCAGGCCACCGCCCAGCGCCGGGTCATCAAAGCCAGCATGGAGAAGCCGACGCCGAATACCAGCGCGAGCCAGGAGAACACCCGCAGGGGCAACTCGACCCCAACTGCTGCAGCACCGCGGCCGCCGAACAGTACGTCCCAACCCCGCACGCCGCCGGTATGCGGCAACAGAAACGATCCCAGCAGGACGAACACCAGGATCGCGACCACCAGAGCCCTTGCCCCAGGCTCGATCTCACGTGCTACGCGACGTTCCGCCGCCTCGAGTTCGGCGCGGTAGGCGTCGAAATCCGCGGCGTCCGTCGCCCCGTTTCCGCCCTTGTTGCTTCTCGCCATTTTCGTGCCCCTATCCGCTCGAGCCACCGCAGCCGGCCGGCTGGGCGGCGGCGGCGGACTGCCCGACGCCGGGCATGCCCAGACCGACACCGCGTGGCCGCTGGCCAGAAGCGTGCGCCTCACCGGCACGGGTGCGACGGTGGGTCAGGATGCCGGCGTCGGCAATGAGATGGTGTGGCGCGGCGTCGGTCACTTCGGCGGTGACGATGTCGCCCGGACGTACTTCCAGATCACCTGCCGCAAAGTGGACCAGCCTGCCGTCGCGCGCCCGGCCGGTCATCCGGGAAGTACGGGCGTCCTTCCGGCCTTCGCCGGTGGCGACCAGCAACTCGACATTCTGACCGAGCAGGGCCCGGTTGTGTTCGAGCGAAATCCGCTCCTGCAACTCGATCAGGCGCTCGTAGCGTTCTTGCACAACGGCTTTCGACAGTTGCCCGGGAAGTTCGGCGGCCGGGGTGCCCGGGCGCTGGGAGTACTGGAAGGTGAATGCGGCCGCGAAGCGGGCCTGGGCCACCACGTCGAGGGTGGCCGCGAAGTCCTCTTCGGTTTCGCCCGGGAAGCCCACGATCAGGTCGGTGGTGATGGCGGCATGCGGCATTGCCGCCCGGACTCGTTCGATGATGCCGAGGTAGCGCTCGGCGCGGTAGGAGCGCCGCATCGCGCGCAGGATCCGATCCGAACCCGACTGCAACGGCATGTGCAGCGCGGGGCACACGTTCGGTGTCTGCGCCATGGCTTCAATGACGTCGTCGGTGAACTCGGCGGGGTGCGGCGAGGTGAAGCGGACCCGCTCCAGGCCCGGGATGTCGCCGCAGGCCCGCAACAACTCAGCGAATGCGCCTCGATTGCGCGGCAATGCCGGATCGGCAAAGGAGACGCCGTAGGCGTTGACGTTCTGTCCGAGCAGCGTGACTTCCGTGACTCCGGTGTCCACCAAGGATTGAACTTCGGCCAGGATGTCGGCTGGACTGCGGTCGACCTCTTTGCCGCGCAGCGACGGGACGATGCAGAACGTGCAGCTGTTGTTGCAGCCCACCGAGATGGAAACCCAAGCGGCATAAGCGGATTCGCGGGCAGCTGGTAGCGAGGACGGAAACTCCTGTAGCGATTCGGCGATCTCGACCTGGGCCACGTTGTTGTGCCGGGCGCGCTCGAGCAGGGTAGGCAGCGACCCGATGTTGTGGGTGCCGAAGACCACGTCGACCCAGGGCGCCTTGGTCAGCAGGCTGTCCCGGTCTTTCTGCGCCAGGCAGCCACCCACCGCGATCTGCATGTCGGGATTGGTGCGCTTGCGGGGCGCGAGGTGACTGAGGTTGCCGTAGAGCTTGTTGTCGGCGTTTTCACGGACGGCGCAGGTGTTGAAAACGACGATGTCGGCGTCGGAGCCGTCGATCGCCCGTTCGTAGCCGGCCGCTTCGAGCAGGCCCGACAGCCGTTCGGAGTCGTGGACGTTCATCTGACAGCCGTAGGTGCGAACCTGGTATGTCCGCACCGCGCCTGAGGCCGACGCGGCACCAGTTGCCACGCCTGCAGCGTCTGGCGTTACCGTCGAAGTCACTTGGCCATGGTACTGGCGACGGGGACCCGTGCGGGCCGTCGGTCAACGCAGCCGTCGGGCAGGACGGATGCTCGGACCCTGCCCAGTACTCTCCCGCGGCTGTTTCGGTGGTCAACCCCCCGTCACGGCAAGAGTGATTGACGGCAGGTTCTCCTCCCCGCAGGCGACCACGGCGGCCCGTCCGGCCACAATGCGTTCCCACTCGGACACGACATCGGACCGCACATCGATCTCGATGCCGCCGGACTTGATCGCCTTGTCGATGAGCGCCTCGACCTGTGAGTCAAATTGATCGGTCAACGCCTCCACGGTGCTGAGCAGACCCGGCGGGCATGCAGCCCTGCCAGTCTCGATGCGCTGGTAGTCGCGACGGTCTTTACACAGCAAGTCGGCCATCGAACGCTGAGACATGCCCAGATACAGCCGGTAGGAGCGGATCAGCTCACCCAGCCCTTCGGTGTAGGTGAACGGCTTGACGTTTGTCGCGGTGGTCATCCCTTGTCCTTCGATCATGTTGGCCCGCACCAGCTGGAATGGCGGCCATGGGCGGTGGATTCTTTACCTGGCGATCGCAAGGCCGGCGAAGCCGGGCGCAGCGGGTCGCCAGCATCAGGACCAGTGGCGATCGCAAGGCCGGCGAAGCCGGGCGCAGCGGGTCGCCAGCATCAGGACCAGTGGCGATCGCAAGGCCAGCGAAGCCGGGCGCAGCGGGCCGCCACTAAGTAGAACCAGCGACGACCGCCAGGCCGGCAAGAGCCGACCCAGCGGATCGTCGCCAGCCGACCTAGACCCGCCGGCGCTCCCGTTCGGCAGCGAGTTCGGCGAAGACCACCTCGCAAGCCAACGTCTGGCTGTACCCGCGACGAGCCAACATCGCGACCAACCTGCGAGTCAGCCGCGTGTCGTCCTCACTGAGCACTTCCCGTCGAAGCCTGGTGCGCACCAACTGCTCGGCCCGCTCCCGCTCAGCGCCGGCATCGATCTCAGCCAGCACCGTGGTGATCACCTCGTCGTCGACGCCCTTGGTGTGCAACTCAGCAGCCAGCGTGCGCTTGCTCTTTCCAGACTTGGCCCGCCTTGACTGCACCCACTGCTCGGCGAACTCGGTGTCATCCACCAGTCCGACATCACCCAGCCGATCCAAGACCCGTTCGCTGACGTCCTTTGGGTATCCCCGTTTGGCCAGCTGACCGGCTAACTCGGCCCTGGTCCGAGCTCGCGCGGTGAGCAGGCGCAGGCATAGTGCCCGCGCCTGCTCTTCGCGACGCTCAGAAGTCGACGGGGGCGGGCAGGACGCTGTCATCGGTAACCACTGCACCAATGCCGAGCTTTTCCTTGATCTTCTTCTCGATCTCGTTGCCCACTTCAGGGTTCTCCAACAAGAACTTACGAGCATTTTCCTTGCCCTGGCCGAGTTGTTCGCCCTCATAGGTGAACCAGGCACCGGACTTGCGGATAAAGCCCTGATCCACACCCATGTCGATCAGCGAGCCTTCCCTGCTGATGCCACGGCCGTAGAGGATGTCGAACTCGGCCTGTTTGAACGGCGGCGACACCTTGTTCTTGACGACCTTGACCCGGGTGCGGTTGCCGACCGCATTGGTGCCGTCCTTAAGCGTCTCGATCCGACGCACGTCGAGGCGCACCGACGCGTAGAACTTCAGCGCCTTTCCACCCGTCGTCGTCTCGGGGGAACCGAACATCACACCGATCTTGTCGCGCAGCTGGTTGATGAAGATCGCCGTTGTTCCCGAATTATTCAGTGCACCAGTCATTTTCCGCAGCGCCTGACTCATCAGCCGGGCCTGCAGACCGACGTGGCTGTCCCCCATCTCGCCTTCGAGTTCAGCGCGCGGCACCAGGGCCGCCACCGAGTCGATGACCACGATGTCGAGAGCACCCGAACGGATCAGCATGTCGGCGATCTCGAGTGCCTGTTCCCCTGTGTCCGGTTGGCTGACAAGCAGCGAATCGGTGTCGACACCAAGCTTTTGGGCATAGTCCGGATCCAGCGCGTGCTCGGCATCGATGAACGCCGCGACGCCGCCGGCGGCCTGCGCGTTTGCCACCGCGTGCAGTGCGACGGTGGTTTTACCCGAGGACTCCGGACCGTAGATCTCGACGACCCGGCCACGGGGCAGTCCGCCGATGCCCAGTGCGACGTCCAGCGCAATGGACCCGGTCGGGATAACTGAAATCGGTTGGCGCACCTCGTCGCCGAGGCGCATCACCGAGCCTTTGCCATAACTCTTCTCGATCTGGGCCATTGCCAGTTCGAGAGCTTTCTCGCGGTCAGGGGCTTGAGCCATGGTGCCTCTCCTGTTAGTCGGTGTTCGTTGACCGGTATTGGTCGGTTGTCCGTGACACTAAGCGGGGGGTCCGACAAGTTGAGATCTCCGAATGCTCACCACAGTAGCCGAACACCTGTTCGATTCAAGGTGACACGCCGCGTGTGGCAGCATGTCCAGATTGGGGAGCCTCAATATCGGCTGACGGAAAGCATATGAATATCTCCGCGGAGCTTGCCCAAGTTGCTTCCTATGGCGGTTTTTTCGCCCTCTCCATAGGCGGGGAACCCGATGGCTGGCATCCCGTAAAACGTTCTTACGCAGACGGATTCGCCGATCTCGCCGAGGACACCACGAACCGGTACGGCAGCACCGAGGTGCGCATCGGCGCTTCCCTGGTGCACCTCGGCCATGCCGCCCGGCTGTGGTCTCCCGTACTCGCCTGCGTGCTGGCCCACGGCGTTATCCCGGACCTGACCGCCCTGCAGCGTGCGGATAACAGTGCACAGTTACGACTCCCCGAAGCTGTCGGAGAGCCCGCCGTACCCTCCCCCGACCTGCTGTACCGCGTCGTCGTGCAGGACCACATGGAACAGTTCGCCGCTGGTCTGCACGGCAAGCTGGCCCGCGGTCTGCTGGACGGAAACATCGCGTCTGCACTCGTGGGGACGTCGCGAATGCTGCTTTCGGCGCGGCCCGATCTGCGACCACAGATCACGCGAGTCACGACAGCCCTGCTCGACATCGGCGGGTTGGCCGGAACCGGCGAGATCATCAACACCGACCTCGGATTCAGGAGAAACAGCTGCTGCCTGTTCTACCGCCTGCCCAATGGGGGCAAGTGCGGCGACTGCGGGCTCTAGCCGGGCCGAAGCTGCAGCGCAACCAACTCACCATTGATCGCGGGGCACGTCGAAGTCCGCGCACAATGCCCGCCATACATCACGCGGGTCGATGCCGGCTTCGATCGCCTGCGCGGCGGTCCGACCATTGAACCCGCTCAGCACGTGGTCTACCAGCACCGATGCCCCATACGCCGCACCGAACCGCAGGGTTACCCGCTCGTTGAACTCCGTCAGCCGCACGCCAGCCAAGATACCTACCGAATTACCCCGTCAAAGCGAGCGCTTCGTGGCATACCCGCACCGGATCGGCGACACCGTCGATGCTCGCGGCCGCACGCTGGGCAGCCGAGCGGTAATTGGGCGACGACAACACCTCAGCCACTTCGGTCACAAGTGCCTCGCCGGTCAACGGCCGGATCAGCCGTCCGCTGCCCTGCCGAACCACTCGATTGGCGATCTCCCACTGATCACCACCGCCAGGAACCACCACCAGAGGCACGCCGGCCAGCAATGTTTTGGCCACCATCCCGTGACCGCCGCCGGCGATCACCAAATCGGCCTGCGTCAACAGGCTGTCCTGACGTCCCAATCCCACCACCGCCCACGGCGGCACCGTCAGATCGTCACCACCCAGCCGGGACACCACCAACCGCGAACCCGCCGGCAGGACATCACCTGGCGTCAGGAATTCCAGCGCGAGTTTGGCCATCCCGACGGTGCCGGTCATGGCGGTGGACGGGGCGACCACCACCACCGGCCCTGTACCTGGCGCGATGTCCAACACCCGGTCGGTGGGCTCGAAATGCAACGGCCCCACCACGACGGCTTCGTCCGGCCAGTCCGGACGCGGCACCTCGAGGGCGGGCAGCGTGGCGATCAGTCGTCGTAACGGCCCAGGATCGCGTGCCGGCAGGCCGATCTCGACTCGAACTCCCGACCGCTGTTGCAACCCCGCCCGCACCGATCGCCCGGTCAGCGCCCGCATCACGGTGTCACGCAGCCTGCCCCGAAAGCCGGTGCCAGGCGCCAGGCCGCTGCCGATCGGCGGTAGGCCCCTCGACGGCAGATACAGCGGATGCGGGCACAGCTCGACCCACGGAATGCCGAGCAGTTCGGCGGCCAGGCCGCCACATGCCGTGATCACGTCGGACACCACCAGATCCGGTGCCATATCCCGCAGCGCCGGAGCATTGAGCACCGCCATCCCCGCCGCCCGTCGGTGAATCCTGGCCCCGGCGTCGGTGTCCTCGTCAGTGGCGACCAAACCGTCGAGTTCGTGGGCGTCGATGCCGACGCCTCGGGCAACATCCAGCCATTCCGCGCCGGTGAACAACGTGGGAGTGTCCCCCGCCGCCACGAACTTCTGGCACAACGCAATCGCCGGAAACGAGTGCCCGGGATCCGGCCCGGCGACCACGGCGACGCGCATCGGCCTACCCTGCCACAACCGCGCTCGCCTAGGCTGGCGAGCATGACTGAGCTGACTCAGACAACAACCAGTGACAACATCCGCACTGTCGAGGGATTCTTGTACGCGCTGCAAGGCGAGGATTTCGAGACGGCGGACGCAGCATTAGCTGACGACCTGCTCTACGAGAACGTCGGATATTCGAAGATCCGCGGTGGTCGTAAGGTCGCCAAGCTGTTTCGCAAGATGGAAGGCCGGATCGGCTTCGAGGTCAAGTTCCATCGCGTGGCCGCGGACGGAACGGCTGTGCTCACCGAGCGCACCGACGCGCTGATCCTCGGACCGGTGCGGCTCCAGTTCTGGGTGTGCGGGATCTTCGAGGTGCGGGATGGCCAGATCACGCTGTGGCGGGACTATTTCGACACCCTCGACTTTTTCAAGGCGATCGCTCGCGGGCTGGCCGGGGCGATCATCCCGTCCCTGCGGCCGACGCTGTAGCTGCTAGGCCCTGCGCAGCCCACCGAGTTCGTCGAACGCCTGCGCCCAACCGAGCAATCGATCCGTCGCGCCGACGAGTTCATCGCGGTAGCGCTGCTGCGACAGCAGGGCAACCCCACCCGCAACCTCGCCGTTTGCCGACGAGACCAGATGCGCCGCGGCGGTCACCATTTCGTTGTACTGCCGGACCCCGGCACCTAGCTGGGCCGTGTAGGCGTTGATGGTCGGCACCAGAAACTCGCGCGACGCCACCGTGTTGTGCGCGGCCCGTTCCATCGACACCACTTCGGCGGCGGTCGTCGCCATTGCCGCTGACGTCCGCTTGGCCGCCTCGCTCAGGTCAGCGATCTCGTCGGTCGGCAACATGGCACCCCGCTCGATCACGCCCAGCAAGGAGAAAAAGCCCCGCTCTGAGGCACCCAACGCGTACATCGCTGGTCGGGCGGCTGAACCGGGCGGCGGCAGTCGCCGGACGCTGGCAGGCCGTTCGGCCGGCAGCGGCTCGGATTTGAGCCAGTAATACCGAAAGAACAGCAGGGTGGCCGGGATGACCATCACCACCGCGACGGCGCCGGTGATCTGCAGGAGCAACGCGAACCAGCCCCAGGCTGCGAGCACCGCTGTCACCAAACCCCAGAAAACCACCCCGGCGGTGAAAATCCAGGCCCAGCGCAGGGCGCGCCGGCGGCGGCGCAGTTGACGCGCGCGAGGGTCGCTCGCGGCGCTGATCTTTCGTGCCAGGAAGTCGCTCACGTCGGCGGCGGTGTCGAATCCGTGCTGCAGCAGTCCACGCCACAATCCGCGCTGATTCGACTTCGCCGTCATCCGCTCGCCTTAACTACTGACCGAAGGGCTTCTCGGGGATGGCGCTACCCCGTTGGGGCGCGGGGTTCGCCGGGTTGATTCCGGGCGTCGCCGCACCTCCGGCCGGAAGAGCATCACCGCGCATGGACGCCCGGATCTGCTCCAGCCGAGAGTGCCCTGCCATCTGCACACCGGCTTGTTCGACCTCGAGCATGCGGCCCTGCACCGAGTTCTCCGCGAGCTCGGCCGAGCCGATCGCGTTGGCGTAGCGCCGCTCGATCTTGTCGCGCACCTCGTCCAAGCTGGGAGTGTTGCCGGGGGCAGCCAGCTCGGTCATCGACCGCAGCGAGGCGCTGACCTGCTCCTGCATCTTGGCCTGCTCGAGTTGGCTGAGCAGCTTGGTGCGCTCGGCGATCTTCTGCTGAAGCACCATCGCATTGCGTTCGACGGCCTTCTTCGCCTGCGACGCCGCCTGCAGCGCCTGATCGTGCAACGTCTTGAGGTCTTCGACGCTCTGTTCGCCGGTCACCAACTGAGCGGCGAAAGCCTCGGCGGCGTTGTTGTACTCGGTCGCCTTGGCGGCATCCCCGTTGGCAACGGCCTGGTCGGCCAGGGTCAAAGCCTGACGCACATTGACCTGCAGCTTCTCAATGTCGGCCAACTGCCGGTTGAGACGCATCTCCAGCTGGCGCTGGTTGCCGATTACCTGGGCCGCCTGCTGAGTCAGCGCCTGATGGGTGCGCTGAGCTTCCTCGATGGCCTGCTGAATCTGGACTTTGGGGTCGGCGTGCTCGTCAATCTTGGAATTGAACAGCGCCATCATGTACTTCCACGCCTTGACGAACGGATTGGCCATCAGTGAGCTCCGCCTTCGCTTCTTGTCTGCCGGTTGGGCCGCAACGCTACCCTTGGCCCTCAATTTAGTGGGTCAGCGCGCTTATCCCCACCCAAGGTCCCCCGTCCAGAAATCAAGCCACCGCCAGCGAGGCGACCGGAGGAATGACGACCTTCGTGCTCACATCGATGTTGGCACGACTCGCGGCGCCGCGGGTGACCCGCTCCTCGGTGGCCATCCGCTCACCGGCGTCGATCAGCACCTGCGACAACGGGACCCGTAGGGCGTCACAAATCGCGTTGAGCAACTCGCTCGAGGGCTCCTTGCGGCCGCGCTCTACCTCCGACAGATAACCCAGGCTCACTCGCGCGGAATCGGACACCTCGCGCAGCGTCCGTCCCTGCGTTGTCCGCGCCCCCCGCAGCACGTCGCCAATGACTTCGCGTACCAATGACGCCATCGTGCTCTCCTTTGACCGTCACCATCAACAACGCCCGTAAACGCGGGCGCACCCCCCAGAAAAAGCATGGGACGTTAGGTGAACGCAGGCAGTGGCGGCGATGGTTCCCGACAATCAGGATTTGGCCGCGCGCTTGGTCCGACGGATTTCCCGCACGGTTGAGGCGACGTAGTCGATGCCGGTAAGCACGGTGAGCACGATCGCGAGGCCCATCACCCACTGGGCTGCGGTGTGCAGCAATCCGGACAGCGGCAACACCAAGAGCCCGATCGCCACCGCCTGGACCAGAGTTTTGAGCTTGCCGCCCCAACTGGCGGGAATCACGCCGCGGCGTATCACTGCCAGTCGCAGCACCGTTATCGCCAGCTCGCGGGCCATGATCAGGATGGTGATCCACCAGGGCAAGTCATGCAGCATCGACAGGCCGATCAGCGCCGCGCCGATCAGGGTCTTGTCGGCGATCGGATCGACAAAGGCGCCGAACTCGGTCGCCATGCCGTAATTGCGCGCCAGCTGACCATCGAAGCGATCGGTGATGCACGCGACGGCAAATATCGCCCACGCCACAAATCGGGCAGTGGTGTGATGACCGTCGCCATAGAAAAGCGCGATCAAGAAAATCGGGACCAATACCAGCCGCAACAAGGTCAGGACATTGGCCAAGTTCGCGATACTGGCAGGACTTGCTGCCTCACCGGTTTCCGGCTGTCCCGACACGGCAACAGAATAGCGGCTGACCAGCTCACGTAGTCCGCCGCGTCGATAGTGTTTCCCCGTGACCGAAAGTCCACGAGATCACCGACTGGTGGTTAGGCGCGCACGAACGTCTGACGTCCCTGCGATTAAACAGCTCGTCGACACCTATGCGGGGAAGATTCTGCTGGAGAAGAACCTCGTAACGCTCTACGAAGCTGTGCAGGAATTCTGGGTTGCCGAACACCCGGAGATCGAAGGCAAAGTCATCGGTTGCGGTGCTTTGCACGTGTTGTGGTCCGATCTCGGCGAAGTCCGCACCGTCGCGGTCGATCCGACCGTGACCGGCCACGGCATCGGCCACGCGATCGTCAACCGACTGCTCGAGGTGGCCCGTGAACTGCAGCTCGAGCGCCTTTTCGTGCTGACGTTCGAGACCGAATTCTTCGGCCGGCACGGCTTCACCGAGATCGAGGGCACTCCGGTCACAGCCGAGGTATTCGAGGAGATGTGCCGCTCGTACGACATCGGTGTCGCCGAGTTCCTGGACCTGAGTTACGTCAAACCCAACATCCTGGGCAACTCCCGGATGCTGCTGGTTCTCTAACGAACCAGCAGTCGCCGTTACTCGTCGTCCGCGTCAGACCCGTCGGCGGACGCGCCACCCCGGATCAGCGCTAGCGTTCCAGCCAGTTCGTCGGGTTTGACCAACACCTCGCGGGCCTTGGATCCTTCGCTGGGCCCGACGATGCTGCGGGTCTCCATCAGATCCATCAAGCGACCGGCTTTGGCGAATCCCACCCGCAGCTTCCGTTGCAACATCGAGGTCGAACCGAACTGGCTGGAAACGACGAGTTCCACGGCCTGCAGCAAGACGTCCATGTCGTCCCCGATGTCCGGATCGACATCGGTGCGCTCGCCGGTGGGCTTGGCGGCCGTGACTCCCTCGGTGTATTCGGGTTCGGCCTGATCCTTACACGCGGCGACGACCGCTTGAATCTCCTCGTCACTGATGTAGGCGCCCTGCAGCCGGATCGGCTTGCCGGCTCCCATCGGCAGGAACAGGCCGTCGCCCATGCCGATCAGCTTTTCCGCGCCCGCCTGGTCCAGAATCACGCGGCTGTCCGTCAGCGACGAGGTCGCGAACGACAGCCGCGACGGCACGTTGGTCTTGATCAGGCCCGTGACGACGTCGACGGACGGACGCTGCGTGGCGAGAACCAGGTGAATGCCGGCGGCACGGGCCTTCTGTGTGATCCGCACGATGGCGTCCTCGACGTCCCTGGGCGCGGTCATCATCAGGTCGGCCAGCTCGTCGACGATCGCCAGAATGTACGGGTACGGCCGGTACTCCCGCTTGCTGCCCAGCGGCGCCGTGATCTCACCGGATCGCACCTTCGCGTTGAAGTCGTCAATGTGGCGCACCCGAGAGGCCTGCATGTCCTGGTAACGCTGCTCCATCTCTTCCACCAGCCATGCCAGCGCGGCCGCGGCCTTCTTCGGCTGGGTGACGATCGGTGTGATCAGGTGCGGAATGCCTTCGTAAGGAGTCAGTTCCACCATCTTCGGGTCGATCAGGATCATCCTGACTTCTTCCGGGGTGGCCCGGGTCAGCAGCGATACCAGCATCGAGTTGACGAAGCTGGACTTGCCCGAGCCGGTGGAGCCGGCGACCAGCAGGTGCGGCATCTTGGCCAGGTTGGCCGAGATGAAGTCACCCTCGATGTCCTTGCCCAACCCGATCACCAGCGGGTGGTGGTCGCGACGGGTCGACGGCGCAGTGAGCACGTCGGCCAGTCGAACCATTTCCCGGTCGATATTGGGCACCTCGATGCCGACGGCGGACTTTCCCGGTATCGGTGCCAACATCCGCACACTCTCGGTGGCCACCGCGTAGGCGATGTTCTTCTGCAGCGCAGTGATCTTCTCCACCTTGACTCCGGGGCCCAGTTCGACCTCGTAGCGGGTGACGGTCGGCCCGCGGGTGCAACCGGTAACGGCGGCGTCGACCTTGAACTGGTTGAGCACGTCGCTGATGGCGTCCGACATTTGGGTATTGGCGGCACTGCGCTTCTTAGGCGGCTCGCCGGCAACCAGCAGTTCCATCGACGGCAGCGCGTAGGGGCCTTCCACGATCCGGTCCATGACCGGGGGCTCTACCTTCTGCGCCTTCTCGGCTTTCGCCGGGCGCTTCCGCGCGCGTGGCTCCGGAACGGTCGGCGCGTCATCGTCGACGAGGCTGTCGACCGACGCGGCTTCCTGAGCCGAGGGCCAGGCCCGCGGCGCGGCCTCGGGAGCCGGTGCGGCCTCGTCGTAATACCCGGCGGAAAAGTCCTCGCGAGCGATGTCCACGGTGTCGGCGTCGTTTCCGGGGAAGTCGGAATCCCGTTCGTCGTAGGCGTCGTACCCGTCTTCGTCGTCTTCGTCGTAGTACTCGCGGTGGAACAGTCGAGTGCCGAACATGCTGCGCATTGCGTCCGGCACCTCGCGAACGGTGATGCCCATCAGCAGTAGCAGCCCGAACAGGCCGCAGATAAACAGCAGCGGCGCCGCGATCCACGCGGTCAACCCGTCCGACAGGGGCCCGCCGATGGCGAAGCCGATGAATCCGGCTGCGAGGCGGCGCGACTCCGGCGTTTCCGGCGACCCGGCCCACAGGTGGCGCAGGCCGAGGAACGACAGCGCTATCAGGCTGGCGCCAAGAATCAGGCGTGGCCGCACGTCGGGGTTGGGTTCAGTCCGCATCAGCACGATCGCAGCGCCTGCGGCCAGCAGCGGAAGCAGGACGACCGCCGAGCCGACGAACGTGCGCAGCCCGGCGTCCACCCAGGCACCGACTGGGCGTGCGGCGTTGAACCATGAGCTGGCAGCGATGATCACTGCGACTCCCAGCAGTGCCAGCGCGATCCCATCCCGGCGATGTCCGGGTTCGATGTTGCGGGCTTGGCCGATTGAGCGCGCCACACTGCCCGTTCCCTTGGCCGTCACCATCCAGGTCTTTCGCACCGCGCGGCCGCAGGAAACTCCGGCCAGCACCAACACTGACTTATTGCGCCGCTTGGCGGGCCTACTCACCCGCTTCGCCGGCTTACTCGGACGCTTCTTGGGTGCCCGGGTAGGCGTAGCCCCTCGTCCGGTCGTTCGCGCGGCAGGTCGCCCACCTCGGGCGTCAGCGGCCGGAGTGGCCTTTGACCTGCTCGTTCGGGTTCCGGAGCGGGCGACGGTCTTACTAGCCATGCTCACAAGCGTAGTCGCAACAACATCATCTGCACCACCCGCCACACTGGTAACGGACGCTTCTCCGGGACGTAGTCTCCTCGTTATCGACAACCGTGAGTAGGGTGGCAAAAAGTGACCGAATTCACGCCGGGTCACACTCGCCAAAACCCGCCTAATACCCACCCCCGCCCCGATTCTCACGATTGTCAGGAGCCCACATGCCCGTCGTCGTCGTCGCCACGTTGACCGTCAAGCCCGAATCGGTCGATGCCGTTCGCGACATCCTCACCACCGCCGTCGAAGAGGTGCACACCGAGCCCGGGTGCCAGCTGTACTCGCTGCATCAAAGCGGCGAGACCTTTGTGTTTGTGGAGCAGTGGGCCGACCAGGATGCACTCAACACTCATGGCACCGCGCCCGCGATCGGCAAGCTGTTCGCCGCCGCCGGTGAGCACCTGGCCGGGGCCCCCGACATCAAGTTCCTTCAGCCAATTCCGGCCGGCGACGCAGACAAAGGGCAAATCCGCGCCTGATGAACCAGGCACCGGAGGGTCCGGCGAACGGACCACTGCACGGACGGGTGGCCTTCATAACCGGTGCCGCACGGGGGCAGGGCCGAGCCCATGCGGTTCGAATGGCCGCCGACGGTGCCGACATCATCGCGGTGGATCTATGCGGCCAGATCGCCAGCGTGCCCTACCCGTTGGGCAGCTCTGACGACCTGGCGACCACCGCCAAGCTCGTCGAGGATGCCGGCGCCCGCATCGTGGCGCGACAGGCCGACGTGCGCGACCGGGCCGCGCTGGACGCCGCACTGCAGGCGGGTCTCGACGAGTTCGGCCGACTCGACATCGTGGTCGCCAATGCCGGTATCGCGCCCATGCAGTCCGGCGAGGACGGCTGGTACGACGTCATCGATGTCAATCTCACCGGCGTCTATCACACGATCGAAGTCGCGATACCGTCGCTGAAAAAGCAGGAAACCGGCGGGTCGATCGTGTTGATCAGTTCGTCCGCGGGGCTGGCCGGCATGTCCAGCGCCGACGCCGGCGCCATCGGCTACGCCGCTTCCAAGCATGCACTGGTCGGGCTGATGAGGGTGTACGCCAACCTGCTTGCACCACACAGTATCCGGGTCAACTCGATCCACCCGAGTGGTGTAGCCACGCCGATGATCAACAACGAGTTCACGCTGAAATGGTTGACGGAGCTCGCCGCAGCCGGTGCTGCATCTGGCGGGGGCAACGCGCTGCCGGTGCAGATTATGCAGGCTGAGGACATCGCCAACGCGGTAGCGTGGCTGGTATCCGACCAGGCCCGTTACATCACCGGCATTACTATGCCGGTGGACGCCGGCTGCGTGAACAAACGATAGGCAGCGTCTGACCATGGCCCGAAATCCCGCTGCGGTTACCGCCTTTGGACCAATGGTCCTCGCGGCCGTCGAACAGAACGAGCGCGCCGATCGCAGGCTGGTCGACGACGACCTCGCCGAACTGTTTCTTCCGGCCCCCCTACGCTGGCTGGTCGCGGCCACACGGTCGGGGGCGGTGCGGCGCGCATTCATCGGCGCGTCTGAGCGGACAGGTCGCGGACTCTGGGTCAATCTGGCCTGCCGCAAACGATTTATCGGCGACAAGCTCTCCGAGTCGCTCGACGATATCGACGCTGTAGTGATCCTCGGCGCGGGACTGGACACCCGCGCCTACCGATTGACCCGGCGGATTCGCAAGCTGGTCTTCGAAGTGGACCTGCCGGTCAACATCGCGCGCAAGGCCAGGACGGTCCGGCGGGTGCTGGGTGAACTACCACTGTCGGTTCGCTTGGTGGCGTTGGACTTTGAGCACGACGACCTGCTGACAGCACTTGCCGAGCACGGTTACCGCACCGACTACCGGGCATTCTTCATCTGGGAAGGTGTCACCCAATATCTCACCGAGGACGCCGTCCGCACCACGCTCGAGGGGCTGCGGCCGACGGCGCCGGGCAGTCGGATGGCGTTCACTTACGTTCGCCGCGACTTCATCGATGGCACGAATCAATACGGCTCGCGGACGCTGTACCGCTCGGTTCGAAAGCGAAAGCAACTCTGGCACTTCGGGATACAGCCCGAGGAAGTTGCGGCATTCCTCGATGAGTACGGCTGGCGACTGGTGGAACAAGTTGGACCGGACGACCTGATCGAGCGTTACGTCGAGCCCACCGGTCGCAAGCTCAAGGCGTCGCAGATCGAGTGGTCGGCTTTCGCCGAGAAGACCTAGACTTCGAGAACAGTCGGCACGATCATCGGCTGGCGGCGGTAAGTGTCCCCCACCCACTTGCCGACGGTGCGGCGCACGCCCTGCGCAATGCGGATCGGATCGGTCACATAGTTGGCCGCCAAGTGCTCCAATTCGGCCTCGACCTTGCGAACGACGGGTTCCAGCGCCTTGGGATCCTCGGAAAAGCCACGCGAATGCAGGTGCGGCGGCGCCACTGGCTTTCCGGTGCCCCGGTGGACCACCACGGTCACCGCGACGAAGCCCTCCGACAGGATGAGCCGCTCCCCAAGGGTGATGTCACCGACGTCGCCGGTGATCAGGCCGTCGACAAACATCTTGCCGACCGGCACCGCTCCGGCGATGCTCGCCTTGCCCGCAACCAGGTCGATGCTGACGCCGTTCTCGGCCACCAGGATTGACTCCTCCGGGACGCCGGTGCTGGCCGCCAGTTTGGCGTTGGCACGCAGGTGCCGCCAGGTCCCGTGTACCGGCATGACGTGCCGGGGTCGCACCCCGTTGTACAGGAACAGCAGCTCACCGGCGTACGCATGGCCCGAAACATGTACTCGCGCTTGGGCATTGGTGACAACCCGGGTGCCGATCTTGGCCAGCGAGTCGATGACACCGTAGACCGCTTCCTCGTTGCCGGGGATCAGCGACGAGGACAAGATGATGAGGTCCCCTGCGGTCAATGTGATGCTGCGATGCTCGCCGCGCGACATGCGTGACAACGCCGCCATCGGCTCGCCCTGGGTGCCGGTGGTAACCAGCACCACCTGTTCGGGGGGCAGCATCTCGGCCGAACCGATGTCGACAAGGTCGGAATCGTCCACCCGCAGGAAGCCGAGGTCGCGCGCGATGGCCATGTTGCGCACCATCGACCGTCCGACGAATGACACCTTCCTGCCCAAAGCCACTGCGGCGTCGATGATCTGCTGGACGCGGTCGACGTTGGAGGCGAAGCACGCCACGATGACCCGTCCGTCGGCGCCGCGAATCAGCCGGTGAAAAGTCGGGCCGATCTCACTCTCGGACGGACCGACTCCGGGATGCTCCGCGTTGGTCGAGTCGCACAGGAACAGATCCACCCCTGCGTCGCCGAGGCGGGACATGCCGGGCAGATCGGTTGGTCGGCCGTCGAGCGGTGTTTGGTCGAGTTTGATGTCGCCGGTGTGCAGGACGGTGCCGGCGCCGGTGTAGACGGCGATGGCAAGCGCATCCGGAATGGAGTGATTGACCGCGAAGTACTCGCATTCAAATACCCCGTGCCGACTGCTCTGCCCCTCCTTGACCTCGACGAACACCGGTTTGATGCGGTGCTCGCGGCACTTGGCGGACACCAGCGCCAAGGTGAACTTGGAGCCGACGACGGGGATGTCGGGCCGCAGCTTGAGCAGGAACGGGATCGCCCCAATGTGATCCTCGTGGGCGTGCGTCAGTACCAGGGCCTCGATGTCGTCGAGGCGGTCCTCGATGTGCCGCAGGTCAGGCAGGATCAGATCAACGCCGGGCTCGTCGTGGGTGGGAAACATCACCCCGCAGTCAATGATCAGCAGCCGGCCCAGGTGCTCGAAAACCGTCATGTTGCGGCCGATTTCGCTGATTCCGCCGAGCGCGGTGACCCGCAACCCGCCCGCTGTCAGGGGACCTGGTGGGGCGAGCTCCTCGTTCAAAGTCGGGTCACCGAAGAACGGAGGCCGCGCGCATATCAGCGGCCAAATCGTCGAGTTGGGCTGGGGTCGCGGAGACCTGCGGTAGGCGCGGATCTCCGGTGTCGATGCCTTGCAGTTTCAGGCCAGCCTTGGACATCGTCACACCGCCAAGGCGACCCATTGCGTTGCACAGCGGGCTCACCGCGACGTTGATCTTTCGCGCCGTGGCGATATCGCCGGATTGGAAGGCGGACAACAACTCTCGCAGCTGCCCCGCCGCGACGTGGGAAATCACGCTGATAAAGCCGATGGCGCCCACCGCAAGCCAGGGCAGGTTGAGCGCGTCGTCGCCCGAGTAATAGGCCAACCCCGTTTCGGCGATGATCTGGCCGGCGCTGTGCAGGTCGGCCTTGGCGTCCTTGACGCCCACGATGTTGGGATGCGAGGCGAGCGTGCGCAGCGTGTCGGACTCGATCGGCACCACCGACCGGGGCGGGATGTCATACAGCAGTACCGGCAGGTCGGTCGCGTCCGCGACGGCGGTGAAATGGGCAATCAGCCCACTTTGCGGGGGCCGCGAGTAGTACGGAGTGACGACCAGAAGCCCGTGCGCGCCCTCGGCCGCGGACGCCTTGGCCAGCTTGATGCTGTGCGCAGTGTCGTAGGTACCGGCGCCGGTGATGATTCGCGCCCGGTCGCCTACCGCCTCCAACACGACGCGAAGCAGTTCGAGCTTCTCGTCATCGCTGGTGGTCGGCGACTCGCCGGTGGTGCCCGAAATCACGAGGCCATCACACCCTTGATCCACCAAATGAGTGGCCACGCGTGCCGCGGCCTTGGTGTCCAGAGCGCCGTCGGCGTCGAAGGGCGTCACCATCGCGGTCAGCAGTGTTCCCAGTCGTGCTGGGGCATCGAATCCGACGGTGCTCACGGTGTCCAAGATTACCTGGCAGTAGCAAGCGCTTTCGCACCGCCGCGAGAGCGCGTGTTTGCCCGGCGACACGCCGCGTTAGCTGTACGCCCGCGGACGCTCGCCACGGGCGGTCGCGTCAAGCCTCGGTGGCTAAGGGACTGGTCGCGACCTCGGTGCCGTCGGACAGGCTCGTGACCTCGAAGTCGGCAAACACTGCCGGCGCGACATCGACCAGCTGGCGCAGACATGCGATGGCCAGCCGGCGGATTTCCACATCGGCATGTTCGCTGGCCCGCATCGCGATGAAGTGACGCCAGGCCCGATAGTTGCCGGTCACGACGATGCGTGTTTCGGTGGCGTTCGGCAGCACCGCGCGTGCCGCCTGCCGGGCCTGTTTGCGCCGCAAAATTGCATTGGGCTGGTCGGCAAACTTCGCCTCGAGCTTGGTCAGCAGCTCGATATAGGTGGTGCGGCTGGCATCTGCGGCCGCGGTCAGGATGTCCTGCAACTCTGGGTCGTCTTCCAGACCGGGCGGCATCACCACCTGAGAATCGCTCTCCGGCACGTAGCGCTGGGACAACTGCGAGTAGGAGAAGTGCCGATGCCTGATCAGCTCGTGGGTGCAGGATCGCGATATGCCGGTGATGTAGAACGACACACTTGCGTGCTCGAGCACCGAGAAGTGCCCGACATCGATGATGTGCTTGATGTAGCCGGCATTCGTCGAGGTCCTCGGATTGGGCTTGGACCAGCTCTGATAACAGGCCCGGCCGGCGAATTCGACCAGCGCCGAACCGCCGTCGGCGTCCGTTGTCCAGGGCACCTCCGGCGGCGCCAGGAAGTCGGTCTTGGCGATCAGTTGCACGCGCAGCGGCGCAGTCTCGGCCACGGCGCTCACCTTAGCCGGATGGCGCCGGCTCCACCCGCACCTCACCCGACAACAGCAGCGGCTGCAGCGCATCCCGATAGGCCGACAACCGCACGGATTCGGCGCGGCGCGCCTCGCAGAGGGCACCCAGGTCCTTGATGGTCTGCGCCGCGCCCGGTGCCAGTTGCCGGACGTCGGGCACCCCGACATCGAGCAGGTCGCGGGACTGGATCCGCTGATGACTCCCCGAAGTCCCGATGACCTGCTGTTGCAGAGTCTCCGACACGTCGGGTTGTCGTAGAGCTGCCCAAAGAACTGCGGTTTCGACGCACGTCGGCGTCAGGACGACGAACTCGCTGCTCGCCAACGCCATGTGCGACGGCAGGCTCAACACATTCCAGATACGCGGGATGCGGGGATTCAGTTTGGCGAACAACACGCACGGCTGTGACAGCAGGAATTTGCCGCTCTTGATCGTCGCTCCGGGAACCACCTGGGGATTCGCGCCGTCGTCGAATGCCGGGAGGCTGAAATGAGCAACCGCTTCGGCGAAACCGTGCGGTTCGACGAAGGCCGTCGACCGACGCGCCAACAGCGACAACGACACTCGCCCGGATACCGAGGCGACTGTGCCGACCATCAGCGCTTCGGCAGCCGCGATCACGGACTGATTGGTCGTGATCTTGTCGTCGAGGGCCCCGAGCAACGCCCCGATCCGCTGACGCTCGCCCGCCGCGACAACAGGAACCGAGAGGTCACACAGCGTGCGCCGGTTGAGCAACGGTTGCCCTGATCCGGCACGGTGCTCGTTGAGGCGGCAGGCACGCAGCGCGTAATACCAGTACCGCGTTTCCTCGGGTTTCTTTGCCCGGCAGGCGAACGCATTGTCGGTGACCCAGACATCGGATGCGCTGTAACGCACGCTGCCGCAATAAGTGCCGACACGGCCGACGACGATCACCGGGCCATTCGCGTTGCGGTCAGCGGCATACCCGATGGCACCGTTGGCGCCGTAGACGGGAAACCGCCCGTGCGCCTTTCGCTCCGGCCCGCCATGCCCGCTGCGAAAGTCGAGGTGATCGCCCAACCTCACGTGCATCGCACCCGCCGCAACTGTTCACGCACCACCTCATCGAGCCGGTCCGATTCATCCAGTGCGGCAAGCAGATCCGTGGTCAACCGCGCGACCTTCTCATCGACGGGCTCGCCGTCGGCGTCTGCGGCGGCAGTACCCACATACCTACCGGGCGTGAGCACGTATCCCGCAGCTCTGATGTCGTCAACTGTCGTGGACCTGCAAAAACCCGGAATATCTTGGTAGGTAGAGCTTTCCGAGATCCAGCAGCGATAGGTCGCGCCGATCCTGGTCACCTCATCGTCTGTCAATGCACGTTCGGCGCGGTCCGCCAGGTATCCGAGTCCGCGTGCATCGATGAACAACACTTGTCCCGACCGTTGCGACTTGTCCTTCTCGAAGAACCAGAGACAGACCGGAATTCCGGTACTACGAAAGAGTTGGGCAGGTAGGGCGACCATACAGGAGACCAGGTCGGCATCGATGATGCCGGCACGAATGCCCCCTTCCCCGACCATATTTGACGACATCGACCCATTCGTCATCACCACTCCGGCTTTACCTCGCGGCGCGAGCTTGGACAGGATGTGCTGAATCCAAGCGAAGTTGGCGTTTCCGGCCGGCGGAACGCCGAAACACCAACGCGGGTCACGTTCGTCGCGAGCCCAATCTTTGATGTTGAACGGCGGATTGGCCAGCACGTAATCCATCAGCACACCGGCATGCTGATCACTGTTGAACGTGTCGCCGCGCGCCAACCCAGCGCCGTCGATTCCGTGTACGGCCAGGTTCATCCTGGCCATTCGCCACGTCTCCTCGACACTCTCCTGACCGAAGATCGACACATCAGCCGGATCACCATCACGGGCGGCAATGAATTGCTCTGTCTGCACGAACATTCCGCCGGATCCGCAGCACGGGTCGTACACCCGTCCGCTAGCCGGTTCGAGCACCTCGACGAGCACCCGGACAACGCTTGGCGGGGTGAAGAACTCGCCGCCTCGGCGGCCTTCCGCGCGTGCGAAATTCCCCAAAAAGTACTCGTAAACCTCGCCCATCAGGTCCCGCGCGCTGCTCTGGCCGGTGAGTCGGACATTGTTGAGCAGCCCGATGAGTTCGCCCAGGCGGCGCTGGTCGACATTGTGATACGGCTGCGGCAATGTTCCCGCCAATGTCGGATTGGCCGCCATGACGGCTTGCATCGCCCTGTCCGCAACGTGACCGATGTCATTCGATTTCACGCTGTCCGACAGCAGTTTCCAGTGCCCATCAGGCGGTACGACGAACGCGTGGTGCTCGTCTTGCGCATCGGAGACGTACTTGAGGAAGATCAGCCCGAGGATGACGTCCTTGTATTGGCTGGCAGACAGCGAGCCGCGCAGCTTCTCGGCGGCCTTCCACAGAGTGCCTTTCAGCTCCCTCATCGGCGCTTTTCCGGTTGACTCCATCAGCCGACTCGCTTAGCCGCTCGCCGCAAGTCCCCAGCGAGATCACCGCGGTTCGCCACCGTCACGCCGCCCAAACCCAGCCACGCCGCCATGGACGCCAGCTCGTCGGCCATCGCCGCGGCCACCCGCGGTAGTGATGTATCTGGCTCCGCGAACGCGCCCACCACTTGCAACGTATCCGCGGCGCGGTCGGCCTTGAGGTCGACGCGCGCCACCAGCTCACCGTCGAGCAGCAGTGGCCACACGTAATAGCCGTACTGGCGCTTTTCGGCCGGAGTATAAATTTCGATGCGGTAATGGAAATTGAATATCCGCTCGACCCGGGGCCGGAAAAAGATGAGCGGGTCGAACGGGCACAGCAGGGCGGTGCCTCGGTCCAGGCGGGGCACGGTTCGGCCGGCGCGCAGGTATGCCGGAGCCGACCAGCCCTCGACGTCGACCCGCTCGATTTCGCCGGCGGCCACCAAGTCTGCGACGGCCGGCTTCACCTGCTGGGCGGACAGGCGGAAGTAGTCGCGGATGTCGGCCTCGGTGCCCAGTCCCAGCGCGGTGGCGGCGCGCAGGGTGAGCTCACGGATCGCTTCGCCGTCGTCGATGTCGCGAGCCAGGACCTCGGCCGGCAGGACCCGTTCCGCGAGGTCGTAGTGGCGGGCAAAGCCCACCCGGGTCGAGGTGGTGAGTAAGCCGGCGGCGAAGAGCGCCTCAGCGACCCATTTGGTGTCGCTGCGGCCCCACCAGGGCCCTTTTGCGCCACGTGGCTCCGCCTCGAGATGCGCCTCGATCTGCCCCGCGGTGCTGGGGCCTAGTTGGGTGACCGCGGCCACTACGTCGTCGACCAGTTGCGGGTTGGCCTTCACGATATGGGTGCCCCATCGGCCGTGCTGGTACTGCCGCATTCGCCACCGCAGCAGCGGCCAGTCGTCGACGGCCATCAAGGCAGCCTCGTGCGCCCAGTACTCCACGAACAGTCGCTTTTTCATCGGGCCCCACGCCGCAGCGTCGAGCACCTCGCGGTCGTAGGGCCCCAATCGGCTGAAGACCGGCGCATAGTGCGCCCGCACCGCGACGGACACCGAATCCAGCTGCAACACCTGGATGCGCGCGATCAACCGCCGCAGATGCGCCCGGGTAATGCCGCTTTGCGGCCGCGGCTCGTTAAAACCCTGTGCCGCAATGGCTGTCCGCCGCGCCTGCGCGGCGGTGAGCCTTCCATTCCGGATCGACACGGCGCCGAGAATAGCGGCCCCCTTTCGCCGGCTCTAAGCGGCGAGGTTACTAGTATCGCGATCGCAAGGGCGGCGCAGCCGGGTGCAGCGGGTCGCGACCATCGAGCCGCCCAGTCCGACACGCTCAGCCGGTACTGACCTTCTCCTGCAACTCGGCGTCCACCTCCAGGGGGACCTTCCGTTCTTCGTAAGCCGCCTCGAGAGTGGCCGGGACCGAGTCCAAGTCGCGGTGCACTCCCACCAACTGCTCCAGGATCCTGATCCGGCGGTGGCTCGCCTCGTCAACCATGCGCCGGGCGTGTTCGCGATCCTGATCGGCGTCCTCCCGCGCGCCGGCCAGGAGTTGCTGACGTTCCCGCTGCGCGTTGTGCCAGGCGTCGTCGATCGCCGATTGGGTTTCGGCACGCATGTCCGACAGTTCGGCCTCGAGTCGCTCTTTGGTTTCCTCGTACTCGGCTTCCATCGATCTCTGCCGGGCGATCATGTCCGTCACCACGTCTTCGTGCTTACGCCGCTCAGCCTCGGCCTCGGCGACGGCTTCGGCGATCAGCGCGTCGGCCTCGGCACGTGCCTCGTCCTGAATCTGGGAGACCTCGTCGACCGTTTGCCGCAGCATCTTCGCCATCCGCTTCTGCATGGCATGGGGCGAGGGCGATGTGTCGGTGAGAACTTCCACCTCGTTGCGCAGAGCGGATACCTGCTCGCCGGATTCACGCAGTCGGGACCGCAGGTTCTCGATGTCGTCGCGCAACAGGTGCTGCTTGGTCGTCATGGATTCGATGTGGGCGTCGACCGCGGTCGGTTGGTAGCCCCAGAATTTGCGATTGAAGATCTTTGCGGGTTCGGACATCGGTCAAATCCCCTTTTTCAGGTCATGCGGTTGTACGTGACGCTCACTCACGGTCGGGAGTAGCTGTGGAATCGGTACCGCAGTCCTTGGCGGCTGACCAGCCACTCCCCCGTCACACCCACCCAGGTCTCGTCGAGTACGGGAGCCAGCGCGTCTTCATCGTCGCGCGGCAGATCGATATCTACCTCTGTGACTTCACATCGGGTGGCCAGCGGCAGCGCGAGCGCGTAGATCTGCCCCCCGCCGATTATCCACGGCGCCGCGCCGTTGCCCGACCCGGCAGTAGCCTGCGCGAGCGCCTGCTCCAGCGTTTCGACCACTTCGGCCCCGTCAGCCGCGAAGCCCGTCCGGCGGGACAGCACGATGTTTCGCCGTCCCGGTAGCGGGCGCACGCGCACCGGCAACGATTCCCAGGTCCGGCGACCCATCACCACCGGGTGCCCGAGTGTGACTTGCTTAAACCGGGCCAGGTCTTCGGGCAAGTGCCACGGAATGTCGCCGCCTCGCCCGATGACACCAGACGTCGACTGAGCCCAGACCAGGCCCACCTGCGCCGCATGCGTCATACGGCTACTGGGGCCTTGATGCCAGGGTGCGGGTCGTAGTTTTCGACGGCGAGGTCCTCGTATTCGTAGTCGAAGATCGAATCACGCTGAGCAAGAACCAATTTCGGATACGGTCGCGGCTCACGTGTGAGCTGCAACTCGACCTGTTCGACGTGGTTGTCGTAGATATGGCAGTCACCGCCAGTCCAGACGAACTCGCCGACCGCGAGGCCCGCCTGGGCGGCCATCATGTGGGTGAGCAGCGCGTAGCTGGCGATGTTGAACGGCACCCCGAGGAAAAGGTCGGCGCTGCGCTGGTAGAGCTGGCAGCTCAACCGGCCATCGGCGACGTAGAACTGGAAGAACGCATGGCATGGAGGTAAGGCCATCTGCGGGATCTCCCCGACGTTCCAGGCCGAAACGATGTTGCGCCGCGAGTCCGGATCGGTACGCAGCAAATCCAGCGCTGCGCTGATCTGGTCGATGTGGTCTCCGCTCGGTGTTGGCCAGGAGCGCCACTGCACACCATAAATGGGACCGAGATCACCTGTCTCACTTGCCCATTCGTCCCAAATTGTCACCCCATGTTCCTGCAACCAGCCGACGTTGGAATCACCGCGCAAAAACCACAACAACTCGTAGGCCACCGACTTGAAATGCACTCGCTTGGTGGTGAGTAGCGGAAAACCGGCCGACAGGTCGTATCGGATCTGCCGGCCGAACAAGCTGCGGGTTCCGGTGCCGGTGCGGTCGGATTTGGTGGTGCCCGTCTCGAGCACCAGACGCAGCAGATCTTCGTATGGCGTCACAATCGGCACGCGGTCAGCTTAGCGGCGATCGCAAGCGCGGCGAAGCCGGGCGCGGCGGGTCGCCGCCGGTGAGTGAGCGGCGATCGCAAGCGCGGCGAAGCCGGGCGCGGCGGGTCGCCGCCGGTGTGCGAGCGTCCAGACGGCAGGAGTAGAACGGGTGCCATGCCGAAATCCACGGATAGCGTCACCACCCCCGACGGCACCTGCGACGTCGCGCTGTACACCCCGGATGGAACGGGCCCCTGGCCCGGCGTGGTGATGTTTCCCGACGCCGGCGGCGTGCGCGACACTTTCCACCAGATGGCGGACAAGCTGGCCGGACTCGGATACGCCGTACTGCTACCGGATGTGTACTACCGCGAGGGCGACTGGGCTCCGTTCGAGATGGCGACTGCATTCAGCGACGCCGACGAACGCGCCCGCATCATTTTCATGGTCGGCACGCTGACACCGGACCGGATCACCAGGGATGCCACCGCTTTGTTCGACTACCTGGCCGGCCGATCGGAGGTCACCGGCGACCGCTTCGGGGTCTGCGGGTATTGCATGGGCGGACGTATATCGGTGCTGCTGGCCGGCCGTCTCCCGGACCGGGTGGCTGCGGCGGCGTCATTCCACGGCGGCGGACTGGTGGCGGACAACGAACACAGCCCGCACCTGCTCGCCGACAAGATGACCGGTTTGGTGTACGTGGGCGGGGCGGAGAATGACCAGTCGTTCACCGCCGACCACGCCGAGCAACTCGGCAAGGCGCTGACGGCCGCGGGTGTGCGGCACCAGATCGAGTGGTACCAGGCCGGCCACGGGTTCGCGGTACCCGATAACCCGACCTACGACGAGGCCGCCGCCGAGCGCCATTGGGCCGCGATGGTGGAGACCTTCGGGGCTGAGCTCGCCTAGGCTCTTCGAGCCTCGCCTGCCAGCTCAGGCGACCGGCAGGTCGACCAACTCGCCCAGTCGCGATCGGTGCCGGTAGCCGGTCCCCAACGCCAGTTGATCGCTCTTGGCGCGCTTGAGGAACAAGTGCGCGGGATACTCCCAGGTCATCCCGATGCCGCCGTGCAGCTGCACGCACTCCTCCGCGGCGTGCACCGCTACGCCACTGCAGTAGGCCTGCGCGATGGATGCCGCTACGGCAGCGTCCCCGTCACCGCGGGCGTTGGTATCGGCCGCATAGCGTGCGGCCGCCGTCGCCGAACTGACCTCGAACCACAGGTCGGCCAGCCGATGCTTAATTGCCTGATACGAGCCGATCGCGCGGCCGAACTGCTTGCGCTCCTTGGTGTATGCCAGCGTGGTCTCGAAACACCACTGCGCCAAACCCAATTGCTCGGAGGCCAGCAAGGCCGCGCCGGTCTGCAGCGCCGTGGCCACTGCCTCGGCTCCGGGGCCGACCCGTGACGAAGCGGCACCCGAGAAGCGGACGCCGGCAAGAGGTCTGGTCATATCCATCGCCAGCTGCGGCACCACCTCGACACCGCTGGCGTCGCGCGAAACAGTATGCAGCTCAAGCCCATCCGATCCGGCGACCGGCACCACCAGTACGTCTGCTTCGAAGACGCCCGCGACACTCGTGACCACGCCGCTCAACCCGTCCGACCCGGCGCTCATCCCTGCGACGGCATCCCACGATGTAGTAGTCAGTGGCAGCACCAGCGTCGCGGTGAGTGCACCGGCAGCCAACTCCGACACAGTTTCGGAGTCGCCGGCGCCAAGCAGTGCAACCGTGGCGAGCACCGCGCTGGACAAAAATGGCACCGGCGCGACCGCTCGGCCGATCTCCTCCATCACGACGGCAGCCTCCCGGGCAGTCGCCCCCGCCCCGCCGAGCGACTCGGGAACGAGCAGACCCGCCAACCCCAGTTCCGCGGCCAGCGTGCGCCACACCGCGGAAAAGTCCTGCGGCGGTGAGTCATAGGACCTGGTGACAGATTCCAGCGGGCACCGATCGGCGAACAACTGCCGAACGCTGTCCCGCAACGCGTCCTCGGTGTCGGAGTACAGCAGGTCGGCGGCGCTCACCGGGGCAGATCCTTCCAGGCGACGGTCTTATCGACGCGGTGTTCACCCGGCAGACCCAGCACTCGTTCAGAGACGGTGTTGCGCAGGATCTCCGAGGTGCCTCCCTCGATCGAGTTGCCCTTGGCACGCAGATACCGGTAGCCCGGCCCGCGACCGACCAGGTCGACGGTTTCCGGTCGGCGCATGGTCCAATCGTCGTAACACAGCCCCTCTTCGCCGTGCAGTTCGATCTCGAACCCTGAGATTGCCTGCGCCACACGGGCAAAGGCGATCTTCATGCCGGCGCCTTCTGGTCCAGGCTGACCTGACGCGGCCTGCTGACGCAGCCTCTCACCGGCCAGGCGCAGCACCTCCGCATCGACCCACAGTCGCAGCAACTCGTCATGCATCGCCGGACTGCGCAGCGAAGGGGCGGCGCGCCAAGCCGCTGCGACCTTGCCGATATGGAGGCTCTCGCGCGGAGTGCCGGCCCGAGAGCCGATCGCGACCCGCTCGTTGTTGAGCGTGGTGGTCGCGACTCGCCATCCCCCGCCTTCGGGACCCAGCCGGTTGGCGTCGGGCACCCGCACATCGGTGAGGAATACTTCATTGAACTCGGCCTCGCCAGTGATCTGACGCAACGGCCGGACCTCAACACCCGGTTGCGTCATGTCGCACAGGAAGTACGTCAGCCCGGAATGTTTGGGCACGGCCGGGTCGGTCCGTGCAACGAGGATCGCCATCTGTGCGTGCTGGGCCTGCGACGTCCATACTTTCTGCCCGTTGACAATCCACTCGTCGCCATCGCGCACCGCACGGGTGGCCGCCGCCGCCAGGTCTGACCCGGCACCGGGTTCGCTGAATAACTGGCAGTAGATCTGCTCGCCGGTGAACAACGGACGCAGGAACTTTCGCTTCTGCTCGTCGGTGCCGTACGCGGCGATCGTCGGTGCGGCCATGCCCATGCCGATGTAGTTCTTGACGGTGCCACCCTGCGGCGCCCGCGCCGCCGCCAACTTCGCGTCAACACGCTCCTGAGCGCTGCGGGGCAGGTCGAGTCCACCGAAACCAACCGGTAAGTGCACCCACGCCAGGCCCGCATCATATTGCGCCCCAAGGAAATCGCTCGGTGCAGTGCCCGCCGGATCGTGTTCGTCCAGCAGAGCCTGAACCCGGGCGTCCAGGTCGACGTCAGTAGTCATAAACCACCCCCGGCCTGAAATCCCTGTGCCGCCCCCAGTAATAGGCCGCCGTCGATCACCAAGGTCTCGCCGGTGATCCAGCTCGCGGCGTCAGAGACCAGAAATGCAACGGCGCCAGCAACATCGACCGGTTCGCCGATCCGGCCAAGCGCAATCGACCTCGCCAGCGGGTCCTCGTGCTCCTTCCAAAGCGCCTCGGCAAGCCGGGTACGCACGACGCCGGGAGCGATCGCATTGACGCGGATGCGCGGCGAAAGTTCCAGCGCCAGTTGCTTGGTCACGTGGATGAGCGCGGCCTTGGTGGCGTTGTAGAGGCCCATGGCCGGAGACTGGTGCAAGCCTCCGATGGAGGCGGTGTTGACGATGGAGCCGCCGTGGTCAGCCATCCCGGACTTCACCACGAGCGACGTCCACAACAACGGCGCCCAAAGGTTGACGTCGAAAATCTTGCTGAACCGGGCGTGGTCCTGGTTGATCAGCGGACCGTAGGCCGGGTTTGTGCCCGCGTTGTTGATCAAGATGTCCACGCGGCCAAACCGCTCCAGGGTGAGGTCCACGCAACGTTGCGCGGCGTCCTCATCGACCGCGTGCGCGCCGAAACCCAGAGCCCGCTCTCCTACCGTCTCAGCCGCCGCGTCGGCCGCCTCTTGCTTGCGGGCCGTCAGCACCACATTGGCGCCCGCTTCGGCCAGACGTTGACCGATCGCCAACCCGATTCCCCTTGATGCGCCAGTAACTATCGCGGTTCGACCCGTCAGATCCAGTGCAGTCATTTGCTACGCCTCCTGTTGTGGTGGCCGGCTGTTGTCGGCGGAAAAAATCGGTCGCAAAAAAACCTCAGCGTGAGGTTTTGTACGCGTGTAGAGGTGGTATGCGATTGGCATGTTAGCGAAACTAAACCTCTTCAAATCACTTGCAGTGGCCGGGGCAGCCGCTGCCGCGATTGCTGCGGCACCGGTGGCCTTAGCTGACGTTGTCACTTCGGGTCCCGGCCCGAGCACTGGAATTACTCACTTCATCCCGCAGGACCCGGGCGGCGGGGGCTGCGACGCCAACGGCAACTGCGGCTCGGGTGGAATGGAAAACGGACCCGGCGGCGGCCCGGGCGGCCAAGGCTGCATCCCCGGTGTGGGCTGCGGCAACGGTGGTCAGTTCTGGGGTCCCGGTGGCACCCCGGGTGGCACTGGATGTCTGCCTGGCGTCGGATGCGGTTCGGGCCACGGCTAAACGCCTCGCCGACAGCGTCCCGGGAGCCTGGTTATCCAGACCCGGGACTCTGCCGGATCTATGACGTCGTCTAGTTCGAATGTGGTGCCCGCGCGTAGCGCTTTTCCGTGGTCGTAGGCGGCCGCGACAAGTTTCTCAAACAGCGCCTGCTTGTCCCTTTCGTCTTCGACCGCCGCCAACTCTTTGCTGAACCCAAGGCGCACAGCGCCTTCCAATCCCATGCCGCCGATCTCACCGGTGGGCCACGCAACGGTGAACTGCGGAGCGTGGAACGAGCCGCCGGCCATTGCCATGGCGCCCAGCCCATATCCCTTGCGCAAGATGATCATGCCAAAGGGCACCGTGAGCTTTGCCCCAAGGATGAACATGCGACCGAACCGACGCACCGCCGCATCCTTCTCCGCTTCTGGCCCGACCATGAATCCTGGTGTGTCGCACAGCGAGATGATCGGCAAGCGGAATGACTCGCACAGACCCAAGAAATCGCCGACCTTATCGGCCGCTTCAGCGTCGATCGCCCCACCGAGATGGTGACTGCTGTTGGCAATCAAGCCGTAGGCCACGCCCTCCACCCGCACAAGTGCGGTGACAACGCCTACTCCGTATTCGGGGCGCAGCTCCAGCGCAGAGCCGACATCCACGATCGACTCGACCGCCCGGTGCACATCATAGGCCCGTAACCGGTTCTGCGGCACCACATGTCGAGATAATCGGGGATCCGGCGCCTCCCAGTCGCTGACACTCCCTTGAAAATATGCCAGGTACTTTTTCGCCAGCGACACCGCTTGAGCCTCATCGCGAGCCACCAGGCTGACCACGCCGTTGCGTCGCTGCACATCGATTGGCCCGATCGCCTCTGGCGGGTAGACCCCCAGCCCCCCACCTTCGATCATCGCCGGACCACCCATGCCGATGTTGGCGTCCGGCGTCGCGATGATCACGTCGCACACCCCGGCCAGGGCCGCATTCCCAGCGAAACAGCGACCGGAGACGATCGACACCAGCGGCACCCGCCCGGACAGTCCCGCCAGGACCCGGAACGTCGGCACGTCGAGCCCGGCATGGCCCCCGACGTCGGTGTCACCGGGTCGGCCACCGCCGCCTTCGGCAAACAGCACCACCGGCAACCGCTTTCGCACCGCCAAGTCGAAAACGCGATCGGTCTTGGCGTGGTTGCGCATGCCTTGCGTCCCGGCAAGCACGGTGTAGTCGTAGGACACCACGACGGCCTCTGCCGCGTCGTGCCCGAATCGATCGGCACCGATGGTCGCCAAACCAGCGACCAGGCCGTCGGCAGGGGTGTTGGCGATCAGGTCCTCCTCTGAACGCCTGCTGCGTTGTGCGGCGATCGCCAGAGCGCCGTACTCGACGAAACTGCCGGGGTCAACCAGGTCGGCGATGTTCTCGCGGGCAGTACGCCTACCGCGCTTGTGCCGCTTGGCAACAACCGCTTCCCGACCCTCGTCGAGGGTGACCAGATGTCGACGCCGCACCTCGTCCAGGTCGGGCCGGGCGCGATCAAGATCAATTGCGGCAGAACTGGATTCATCACTGACGTCGGGTCCGATGCGGGTAAAGACCACCAACGGGTCGCCGGTGCCGACCACCTGGCCGGGGGCTACCAAGTTGCGCACCGTTCGCAGCGCATCGGGCGCCACGAGCACATGTTGCATCTTCATCGCCTCCAGCAACAGCACCTGCCCACCGGCACCGATGTCGGTGCCTTCAGGCGCCACCTCGACTACGGTGCCGGCCAACTGAGCGCGCAGCACCTCCTCCCCGGGGTACAACTCGACCGCAATCCGGGTCGGGTGTTGGTGTTGATGCGAGGTGGCCGCCGCCACCAGTGCGGGCAGCTTGTCGTCCAGGAAACTCGTCGATACACGTCCTGACTGAAAATCATTGTCGGACAATAATTCTTGCAGTAGCTCGATATTGGTGCCGACACCTTCGATGCTGAACTCGGCCAAGGCGGTGCGCGCCTTGCGAGCCGCCGCCGCGAACGAGGTGCCGCGCACATGGGTGACGACCTTGGCGAGCAACGAGTCGTACCTCGGACTGGGCACCAGGCCCGGTCGGCCGTAGGTGTCGACGCGCACGCCCGGACCCGTCGGCGGCGAAAAGACCGTCAGGGTGCCTGCCGCGGGCAGGACGGTGCCGTCTGGTGCAAATGTCTCCAGATTGACGCGGGTCTGCATGGCGATACCCACGCGCGCAGCGGGCTCGCCGATGATTTCGATTCCGTCAGAGGCGATTCCGGCCGGAAGACCCAGGTGGTAGTACGACGCGCGACCGGCGATGGCCAACTGCACAGCGACGAGGTCGACCCCCGTCACTTCTTCGGTGACGGTGTGCTCTACCTGGATCCGCGGGTTTACCTCGAGGAAGACGAATTCCTCTCCGGTAACCAGGAATTCGACGGTGGCCAGGCCGCGCAGTCCCACCCTGGCGCACAGGCGGGCAGCGGCCTGGTGCAGGCCTCGGCGAAGGTTGTCGGAAATATGTTGTGCAGGAGCGATTTCCACCAGCTTCTGAAAGCGCCGCTGGATGCTGCAGTCCCGGTCACCGAGCGCGAGCGCCCGTGTCTGGTGCCCAACCGGTGCGGCGACGATCTGGACCTCGATGTGCCGAGCGTCGTCCAGCAGTGCCTCGGCGAATACCGTCGGGTCACCAAAGCCCAATTGCGCTTCTGCAACGCATTGACGGTAGGCGCTGTCGATCCGGTCGGCGCTGACGACTTTGCGCATCCCGCGGCCGCCACCGCCGGCGAGAGCTTTAATCATGATCGCACCCTGGTGGGCGGCAAAGAATGCTCGGACATCTTCGAGAGTGCTCGCCCCGTCGGTGGCAGCCAAGGCCGGCACACCGGCGGCGATCGCAGCGCCGCGGGCCGAAGACTTGTTGCCGACCAACTCCAGTACGTCAGCGCTCGGGCCGACGAACGTGTAGCCCGATTCCGTACAGGCCCGGGCAAAATCGGGGTTCTCGCTGAGAAACCCGTAACCCGGGTGAATCATGGTCGCGCCCGACGCTTTTGCCGCGGCCAGTACCGCGTCGTGGTCCAGGTAAGCCGCTACACCTTTGCCCGGCAAGGCGATTGCTTCATCGGCCGCGTGCACGTGCGGACTATCGGCGTCGTCGTCGGCATAGATCGCGACGGTGCTGATACCCAGTTCGGCTGCCGTGCGGATGATTCGGAGAGCGATCTCGCCGCGGTTGGCGATCAGCAGAGTCGTCTCGATATCGCGCGGTGGTGGCCGCATAGATCTCACAGTACGACCTAGTTCAGAACAGTCCGCCCTTGGGCATCACAATCGGCTTCACTCCGTACCGCGGCCCCACGCTCACGCCGCCGTCCTCGGCGTGTGCGTACATTCCCGGCGTCGGCATCCCTTCGATGAGTTCGTCCTCTTCGGGGGCCGCCCAGTAGGTGCCGTCCAGAGCCGCGGGCGCTTTCCCTGCCGGCGTCGAGTTAGCCCAGCTTGTCGGCACCGACAGGCCCCCCACCGCCGAGGCGTTGCCCAACGCGACCACGAGTCGCGTCTCGCCGACGGACGTTGGTGTGACCGACTGCGCAAAACCGAGTGGAACCGGTGGAGCGAGCCCTAGGTCGATCTCTTCTTCGTCGTCACGCTCTTCATCGCCGCCGCCACTGCCGATCTGGCCGATGCTGTAGTCGTAGTAGGTGGCCCGGTTGTGATCGAAACTCGCCCAGAACGGGTGTTCGTTGCTGTCGAGCCAATGCAGGAATTCCAACGGCTGCGTGATGGGTGGCGCGGGCGTCGGCTCGGCAAGACCCCCGACGACATCGGCTCCGTTGCTGACCACGCTGCTCAGGGCGACCTGCTCCGCTGAAGCGGCGGCCTGACCGACCGCGGCGGTTTGGTCGCCGGCTCCGGCAGGATTGGTGACCTCCGAGGGGCTGGTCAGCGGCTCCAGTCTGGCCGCCGACGCGGACGATGCCGCGTAGCCGTACATCGCTGAAGCGTCCTGGGCCCACATCTCGCCGTAGCGTGCCTCGTTGGCCGCGATAGCCGACAGATTCTGTCCGAAAGAGTTGGTCGCTATCAGCCTCGCCAGCTGGGTCCTGTTGGCGGCAACCTCGGCCGGCGGCACTATCAGCGCATGAGCCGTCTCGAAAGCGCCCGCAGAGGCCATGGCCTGGGCGGCTGTCAGCTCCGAGGATGCAGCGGTGTAGTTCAACCAGGCCAACAGGGGCTGGACCGCGGCAACCATCGACAGCGACGCCGAACTCACCCAATATTCGCTGCTGAGCCCCGCGATGACGGATTCGATGGAGGATGCCGCCGTTCTCAACTCGGCGGCTATGCCGTTCCACGCAGCCGCGGCCACCTGCAAAGGTGCCGCGCCCGCGCCGACGTACATATTCGCGGAGTTGATCTCCGGCGGTAGAGCTCCAAAGTCCACTTGGTTCCGTTCCCAGTCGAGGGCATTGCGGCCAGTCCCCACCTGCCGCACCCATTATCCCGTAGCGTCGCCCGTCACCGTGGCGCTTCTTTGGTGTGCGCAGTCACATGCAGTCGGCGCGGAACGGGTGATCATTGAGATTGTCCAATTACGATCCACATCTTTCACATATCCAATGAATATGTCTGTCCCACATCGCCGCTGGTCAAGATGGATTTGCCCCCCACCGCGCCTGGCTTGGCTGTCAAGAATTTACGTCCGGGGCCCGACCATCTATGCAATTCATATAAGAAACAGGCCAAATTCATAACTTCCGACAAGCCTTTACATCCTTCTTACGTCTTGCCCGCAGTTTTAACACCACCAATTTGACAATGGCATTCTCGGTTCATGCGCTGGGGAATCGCAATGACGTCGGCGAGCTCAACGCAGTGGCGGACCCCACCGGACCTGGTCGCGGAGCTTGCCCTTGAGCAACTTCCCACCGGCGTTGCGCGGCAGCGGTTCTGTCATCACAGTGACGTACTGCGGAATCTTGAAGTCGGCGAGTTGTCCGTCGCAATGCTCGAGGACCGTCGCGACGTCGACCTTCTCTCCGAACAGCACCGCGCCGACCTTCTCCCCCATCACCTCATCGGGCACCGCGAGCACACATGCGTCGGCGACGCCGGGGGCCGCCAGCAACGCTGCTTCCACCTCGACGCTGGAGACGTTCTCGCCCCCTCTGTTGATGATGTCCTTGAGGCGGTCGACAATGTGCACCCGTCCGGCATCATCGACGCGAACCACATCACCGGTATGCAGCCAGCCGTCGACGATCGTCGCCGACGTCGCCTCTGGGCGGTTCCAGTAGCCGGCAGTGATGTTGGCGCCGCGCGTCACCAACTCTCCGACCAGCTGACCTGATCCGTAGTCAAGAGGGATCACGCCAAGATCGACTGAAGGCACCGCATATCCGACCGAGTCGGCGTGCTCGACGGCGTCCTCGTCGGGCAGCGCGGTCATCAGCGAGGCGCTCTCGGTCATGCCGTACCCGTTGAAAACCGCCGCTTGCGGGAATGCGTCCTTGACCGACCGCACCAACGACGGCGCGATGGGCGCGCCGCCGTAACCGACCCAACGAACATCGGAAACATCTGCGGCAGCAAAATCCTTATGCCGCAACAATAACGAGTAGATGGCAGGCACGGTGACCATCACTGAGATGCGCTCGGCATGCAGGGTGGCGATCAGCTGGTCGAGGTTCAGCGCGGGCATGATCACCGCCGCTCCCCCGAGGCGGGTAGCCGCCAAAAGCTGTGAGTTGCAACCGGTCACGTGGAACAACGGAACCGAGATGAGGGTGCGCAGCTCCTCACCGATATCCTGCGGTTGACGAAGACAACGCACGCCGTTTTCGGTGTTGGTCACGAATGCCTCATGCGTGGTCGGCACGCCCTTGGGGTGACCGGTAGTTCCCGACGTGTAGAACAGCGCGGCGATGTCTGTGCGGTCAAGCTGCTCGACCACGTAGGGCTTTCCGTCAGGCAGCGCCGCGTCGGGAGCGAGGTCGATATGCGCTCCGGCGTCGGTGAGTACGAACTCCACTTCCGACTGGGTGGAGCGGGTATTCACCGCGACCGCAACACCTCCGGCCATTACCGTGCCCCAGAACGCCAGCACCCAATTGATCCCGGCCGGGTAGCGCACCGCGACGCGATCGCCCGGTTTCAGACCGGCGGCGCGCAGCCCGCCGGCCACTCGGGAAGCAAGGTCCCACAGCTGCCGGTAGGTCAACCTAGCGGCGCCGAGCTCGACCACCGCCTCGCTGTCCGGGTGGAGAGCGACCTGCTCGCCGAGCATTTCCAGCAGAGATGCCGGGAGTTCATCGTAGCGTGGGACGCCGTTGCGGTCGGCGGAAACACCGGTTCGCGGGAATGGGTTGTGGCGGCGTGAAATTTCGATCACGGGGCCAGTGGGAGGCATGCCCGCACCTCGCTCTCGGGTGTCCTATCGTGATAGCGGTGACCATCCAGGATGTCGCCATCATGCCCGAGGCGTTCTTCACTGTCGATGGTGACTCTTATCTGCCAGGAGTGATGACGCGCGGACCGTGGGGCGAGACCATGGGCGGCCAGATCGTCGGCGGACTATTGGGTTGGGGAATCGAGCAGTCCGGCATCGAGCCAGATTTGCAACCTGCTCGTCTCACGGTCGATCTGTTGCGTCCGGTTCGGCTGGCGCCGGTGCAGATTCAGACCTCGGTACAGCGAGAAGGCCGGCGCATCAAGCTCGTCGACGGTGCGTTGCTGCAGAACGGAAAGACCGTCGCACGGGCCAGTGCGTTGTTCATGCGGCGCGGTGAGCATCCTGACGGCGAGGTGTGGTCGGCCCCGGCGGAGATGCCGCCGCTGCCGACCAGTTCCGAGGGCTTCCCGGTTGATATGCCTTTCCTCATCTGGGGATACGGCGCGACGCTGGCGGGCAGTCCCGGTATCGCTGCCGGTGAGTGGGAGCAGTCGCACTCGCAGAAATTCGCCTGGACACGGTTGTTTCGGCCGATGGTGCACGGCTATCCGTTGACCCCGCTCACCCGGCTTGCCTTCGTCGGTGACGTGACGAGCTCGCTAACCCATTGGGGCACAGGCGGATTGCGTTACATCAACGCCGACTACACCATCAACGTGAGTCGCCTACCGGATGGCGAATTCATCGGGCTGGCCGCCCAGAGCCATTACGGCACAGCAGGAGTGGCCGCTGGCAGTGCGACGCTGTTCGACCGGCATGGACCGATCGGCACCAGCTCGGCACTGGCGCTCGGCCAGCCCGCAGACGCGTTTCAGCCGACCTATACGTGATCGGATAGCCGCGACCCGCTGCGCCCGGTTAGTCCATCAACTGCGCGGCCACCGTCGCGCCTAGCTCCCAGCACGACTGCAAGTCATCCTTGCCCGGCTTGCCTGACACCACGACGGTCTGCGCCGCCGGCACCCAGCCCAAGCCTGTCGTAATCGCCGAGATGCCACGCTCGGCTCCCTCGGTGCCCTCGTTGCCGTGCAGCCAGACCCCGAACGGTCTGCCCCGAGTGGTGTCCAGGAGTTGGTAATAGGCGCAGTCGAATGCGTGCTTGAGCGCCCCGCTCATGTAACCCAGGTTGGCCGGTGTTCCCAGCAGATAACCGTCGGCTTCCAGCATGTCGACCGGCGAGACGGTCAGGGCAGGCCGGCGCACGACGTCGACCCCTTCGATCTCCGGGTCGGTGGCACCTGCCAGTACCGCCTCGAACATCTCCTGGCAGTGCGGTGACGGAGTGTGGTGGACGATGAGCAGCTTCTTCGTCATCCTTGGGCCTCTAATTGGACCGCGGTCTTCATCGCTTCACGCGCGCGGCGCCGGTCCCCCGCATAGTCGTAGGCACGGGCCAAGCGATACCAGCGGCGCCAGTTCTCCGGGTCGTCTTCCAATTCGGTTCGTACGGTGGCGAACAACGAATCGGCGGCCCCGCGTTCTACGCGGCCCGATGCCCGCTTCGGCAGTGCGCTGATATCGAGTTCCATGCCGTCGTCGGCGATCAACCGGGCCAGTTTCTGGTGCGCGAATCCTGCCCGCAGGGTCGCGACCATCGCCCACAGTCCGATCAGGGGCATCACCAATACCGCAAGTCCCAGACCGACCGCGGCGGGTCGACCCGAACCGATCATGATCACCGCGGCCCGGCCGAGGAGCACGAAGTACACCAGCATCACCGCGCACATGATCGCGATGAGCACTTGGAGGCGCACGTTGCGCGCGGAATCCGTCATTGCAGGTTGAGCAGCGGCTCAATGCCTATCGTCAGGCCGGGATTTTCCTGGATGCGGCGCACCGCCAACAGCACGCCGGGCACGAACGACGTGCGATCGAGGCTGTCGTGGCGGATGGTCAGGGTCTCCCCCTCGGTGCCGAACAGCACCTCTTGGTGAGCCACCAACCCGGCCAGGCGCACCGCGTGCACCGGGATGCCGTCGACGTCGGCGCCACGCGCCCCCGGCAAGCTGGTGCTGGTGGCATCGGGGTTGGGCGGCAGATCTTTTCGGGCTTCGGCGATCAGCTTCGCGGTTCGGGTGGCGGTGCCCGATGGCGCATCAGCCTTGTGGGGATGATGCAGTTCGATGACCTCGATGGAATCGAAGAACGGCGCGGCCTGTTTGGCGAAATGCATCGACAGCACTGCGCCGATCGCGAAGTTCGGTGCGATCAGGACCGACGTGTCCGGTTTGGCGGCCAGCCACGCCTGCACCTGCTCGATGCGCTCGTCGGTGAATCCGGTGGTTCCCACGACGGCGTGAATTCCGTTGTCGATCAAGAACTCCAGATTGCCCATCACCACATCCGGATGGGTGAAGTCGATGACGACCTCGGTCTCGCCGTCAGTCAGCAGGCTCAGTGCGTCGCCCTCATCCACCTGCGCCGACAAGGTCAGATCCTCGGCGGCCTCGACCGCCCGCACCATCGTCGCCCCAACTTTGCCTTTTGCCCCAAGCACGCCTACCCGCATGCGGTGAAGCCTACTGGGCTGACTTTGCGCTCAGCCTCTCGCCGGTTTGACCGACCGGTAGCCCTCGGCGGCCAGCCACGCCCGGGCGCGACCTAGCTTGCGTTCCGCGGAGAATTGGACATAGCGCGTCACCTCCTCAGGCCGGCGCGACAGAGCGTCGCGGAACCGTCGGAAGGCACCCCCGCCCTGTATCGCGATGCCTAGGCGGTCGGCGATCTCGGCGTCATCGACAGTGGCGATGAAACGTTCCATGTCGCGGTACCCGTCGCGCGAGCCTCGACAATCCACGTACAGCCAACGGTCTCGCTCTTCGAGCTCGTCCTCGCTTATCCCAACTTCCTCGAAATCTACGAACTCCGGCCAGCAGATGCCGGTCTCGAGGTCGATTTGGCCACCTCCTTGGGCTGGGTCGCCTTCAAGCATGTCTGACAGCTGGTCCAGTTCAACGGAGATCAGGCGGAGCGTGGGCGTCGGACCGTCATTGAGGATGGCCGAGAGTTGGTCTGCCAACTCCACGTCTCCCGTCCAGTCACGCTCGCGCAGTGCCGCTTCACATTGGGCGGCCAGCTCCGTTGCCTCCGGCGTGCCCTGCGCGACGGCAGCGAGCAGACTGTCGCCGGCGACTTGCAGGACGTCTTCGGTCAGGCGTCCGCGAAGCACCTGGACTACGGCCACCCCATCACCCCGATAGGTCGCCGCTCGGAGCTCTCCAGTTGCGTCCTGGTCCCAGCTGCGCATAGCGCAACGCTAGCGCTATCGACATGTGCGCGGCTCTACTGCCGCATCTCTACGCTTAGATGGTCGGTGTACATATGCGACCAGCGGAGGTGCTCACGTGAGATCCAGTGAAATCCGGATCCGTGAGGCCAAACCGAAGGATTTCGCCCGGGTCGCGGCAATGCACTATCCGACCTGGCGGCAGTCATGGAGCGGCATCGTGGCGACACATGTCCTGGACATGATCGGGACGCCGAAGACCTGGGTCGACCTCCAATACCCGACGACCCTCAAGCGCGGCGGCTGGGGCATGTGGATGGCCGAATCCCGGGGCAAATTGCTCGGGATGATGCTGCTCGGACCGGATCTGTCGAACCCCAATCACGTTCAGATCGACGCGCTCTACGTTGCAGACGACAACCAGCGGAGCGGGATCGGCCGACTCCTGCTGGACAAGGCACTGGAAACCTATCCGGACAACGACATGATCCTGTGGTGTGCCAACAAGAACCAGAAGGCGCGCACCTTCTACGAAAAACAGGGTTTCCAGCTCGATGACCGCACCTATGTCTGGAAACCGCTGCCCGGCGTGACCGTGCCCCACGTGGGCTACCGCCTGTTCCGGTCGACACCCGAGGCACCTCACAGCACGCCCGTCGCAATGCCTGACATACCCGCTGACACACCGATCCGGCCGTATCCGCTCGACGTGTCCGAGACCCAGCTGCAAGATTTGCACCGGCGCCTCAAAGAAGCACGCTGGCCGGCCGAAATCGAGGGTGCGGACTGGGATTACGGGACCGAGCAGACATTCCTCAAGACCGTGATCGAGCACTGGACCAATCACTACGACTGGCGTGCCACCGAGGCCGAGGTCAACGCGATCGGATCGTTCCTCACCGAGGCGGCAGGCGAGCGGGTCCACTTCCTGCACGCCAGATCCGATCGAGAAGATGCAATTCCGCTGGTCATGACGCATGGCTGGCCGGGCTCGATCGTCGAGTTCCTCGACGTGCTGCCCTTGCTGCGTAAGCGATTTCACGTGGTTGTGGTGTCGATGCCCGGCTACGGCTTCTCCGGCCCCACCCGCCGGCGGGGTGTCGACGTCGCGGTGGTCGCCGCGTCCGTCGCAGACGTGATGGCCCAACTGGGATACGAACGCTATGTCGCACAGGGCGGTGACTGGGGCGCCCTGGTCACTCGCTACCTCGGCGAGCACTACTCGCAGCAGGTAGCGGCGATCCACACGAACATGTTGTTCTCGCCGCCCGACCAGAACGATCCGGAGCTATTGGCCGACATCTCCGAATCCGAACTCGTCGCCATCACGACCAGCATTGAACGCATTAAAGATGGCACCGCCTACATGGAAGTGCAGTCGACACGGCCACACTCGCTTGGTTTCGGTTTGGATGACTCGCCGCTCGGCCTGGCCGGTTGGATACTGGAAAAGTTTCACGCCTGGTGTGACATCCGGGAAGGTATGCCGATCAGACCCGATCGGCTGATCGACAACCTGATGTTCTACTGGCTCACCGGCACGGCCACCTCGGCGGCGCGTCTCTACTGCGAATCGGCTCGGGCAGGCACCGGTGCACTCAACGACTGGACCGGCCGTATCGATGTTCCCACCGGTTACGCCGTCTACCCCGGCGAGATACTGCAAACGCCGCGCGCATGGGCGGCGGCCCGCTACAACCTGGTGCACTACGCCGTTCAAGACCGCGGTGGTCACTTCGCCGCCTTCGAACAACCCGCGCTGTTCGCCACCGATCTGGCGAACTTCGCCGACGTGCTCACCGAGAAGAAGATTTTTTAGTCGCGACTGGTCAGCCCGTCGCGACCGCAAGCGCGGCGTAGCCGGGCGCAGCGGGTCGCGACTAATCGGCCTAGGCGTCGATGACGATCCGGTCCCCATCGGATCGTGACACACAGACCAGCATTTCGTCGCTGCCTTCTGCGGTGCGGCCGCGCCGATCCACTTGCCCAGCAAGCACTTTGACTTTGCACGTACCGCAGAATCCCTGCTGGCAGGAATACGCGGTGGTCGGGTCTCGGTCGAGCATCACCTCGAGCGCCGAGCGGTTCGCCGGGATGTTCAGCACCTGCCCAGAGCGGGCAAGCGCAAGCTCAAAAGGAGTCCCGTTGACAATCGGCGCCGGACTGAACCGCTCGTAATGCAATGGGGCGTTGGCGTGTTCGTCACGGGCTACGCGCACCGCCTCGAGCATGGCGGCCGGCCCACAGACGTACACCGCGGTCGTCGACCCGGCGCCCGCCAGTAGGTCGTCGACGGACGCAAGACCGCTGCGCTCGTCGTCGGCCCATACCGTCACCCGGTCCGGCGCCACCGCCGTCACCTCGTCCAGCAACGGCATGAACTCGCGACTGCGTCCGGCATAGACTGCCCGCCAATTGATTCCACGCTGCGCCGCAACGCGGATCATCGGCAGAATGGGCGTCACGCCGATGCCACCGATCACGAACAGCACGTCCTGTTCCGACGATCCCAGATAGAACGCGTTGCGGGGACCTTCGAACAGCAGGGTGTCACCCACATCGAAGGCATCGTGCATCTCGATCGAACCGCCGCCGCCGTCCGCGATGCGCCTGACCGCGATGCGGTAGTCGGTGCGCCGCCCCGGCGGACCGCACAGCGAATACTGCCGTCGCCGACCCGACGGCAACTGGATGTCGATGTGCCCTCCCGGCGTCCAGGACGGCAGCAATCCCCCGTCCGGGTCGGCCAGCGTCAATGCGACGACATCCGGTGCGACGAGTTCGCGCCCAATGACTTTCGCGCTGTGCGTTCGCCCCACCGGCGTCACCCGAGACGGATTCCACCGCGACGCTGCGGCGAGGCCCCCCACCAGGGTGCGCACCCCCCACAGCACCGTGTAGAACCGATCGTGATCACGACGGCCGTAGAGGTCAGCCGGTCTGCTCGTCCAGATACTCTCCCGCACAGTCATATTCCTACTTCTGCCTGATATCTACGCGCGCGAGCAGTCGAACCGCCGACGGGCTGATGCGGCGCATCGCGTAGCCGAGTTTGGACTCGACGGCGATGGGCAGAACGGGTGGTCCGGTCCTGATCGATTTGACGATCGCCTTCGCGGTCGCTTCGGGGGTGTAGTTGCGCCGCCGGTATGCGGCGTCCGCTTTGTCCCGGGCGCGCTCCTGCTCCTCGGCCGACAAGCCCGCGTACACCGTGTTCTTGGCGATGTTGGTGTTGACGAAGCCGGGGCACACAGCGGTGACGGCGATGCCCTCGTCGGCGAGGTCGGCGCGCAGGGCTTCGCTGAACCCCAGCACCGCCGCTTTGCTCGTGGTGTAGGCCACCATCGACTTCGACGGCAGATACGCCGCGGCCGACGAGATATTGATGATCGTTCCGCCCTCGCCGCGCTCGACCATCTGCGCGCCGAATGCCCGACTGCCGGTGATGACGCCGCGGACATTGACCGCCATGATGGCGTCCCAGTTTTCTGCGGTGGTCTCCAAGAACCGGCCGGCCATCCCGATCCCCGCGTTGTTCACCAGGATGTCGACGACACCGTGCTCGTTATGGACCTGTGCGGCAAGGTCATTCATCGCGGCCTCGTCGGTGACGTCGGCTTGGTAGGCCACCGCTTCGGCACAGGCCGCGCGGACCGCGTCCGCACTCTCGTTGGCCGCGGCCAGGTCGCGGTCCACGACCACCACCGCGCGTGCGCCGCTGCGGGCGAGTTCGACCGCGGTCGCCCGGCCGATACCGGCACCCGCACCGGTGACCAACGCCAACTTGCCCCGCACCTCACGCGGGCCACCGCGCACCACCGACTCGTCCGTGGAAGCCGCACCGCCGGCGATCTTGTCGACCCACTCAGCGGTCAGGCGCGCGATGACTTCAGGCCGCGACTTCACCACCCAGTGCCCACCCTCGATCGGGACAACCCTGCCACCCAGCGACATTGCACTCAGGGATCGCTGCAAAGCCGCTGTGACGAACATGTCCTTGCTCGGCACCAACACCTGGATCGGCACGCTGGTGTGCGGACGCTGCCGGCCCGGTGACACCAGTGGCGCAGGCAGGTTCGCCCGGTAGAGATTGAGTCCGTTCACGTAGTCGCCGACGGACCGCGGCGATGGGTCGCGACGACTTCGAGTGCTCGACCGGCCGATACGTTCAACGGCGTGAACGGCTTTCATTCCGATCCTGGAACGGAAGGCAAGGTCCGGAACTCCCGGGCACAGGAAGAACCAGATGTACCCGGACGACAACGCCTGCCTCGCGACCTGGGTGGCGGCCCGCGGCGTGCGCGCCGAGCGAAAGAACCTGCCGGCTTGACCCAAGTGCGGCCCGGAGATCGAAGTGAACGACGCCACCTTGGCCGTCACGGACTCGTCGGTGACCGCGGCCCAAGCCTGTATTGAGCCCCAGTCGTGCGCCAGCAGATGTACCTGATCGACACCGAGGCTGTCGATCACCGAACCCATGTCTGACACCAGCTGATCCATCCGGTATCCGGATCTGTCTGCTGGACAGGATGATTCACCGGCACCGCGCACGTCGTAGGCAATGACGTTGTAACGCGTGCCGAGAATCTCGGCCACGCCGTCCCAGATTCGACGGTTGTCCGGATAGCCGTGCACGGCCAGGATGGTCGGGCGCGTCAGGTCGATATCGGTGTACCGATGAATCGCAAGGGTGACGCCGTCGGATGCTGTGATGGTTCCCATGGCTCAGTGAGAAGCACGGGCAGCAGGTGACACCGCCAGGTATTCGACGGCTCGTTCCAGCCCGCCTAGTTCGGACGGGTGGAAGCCTGGCCGGTAGTAGGACCCGACGACCCGAATCAGTCGAAGCGGCCCGGGAACCAGACCGCGGCGCGCCGCGCGCAGGTAGTCCCGAACGCGGGGCTTGGCTCCCGCCGGCACGTGCGGGTCCACCGAGTACATGAACCGAACGCCACGAATCCATAACAACAAAAGCACTGGACCCACGAATAATTGGGTGCGCGCCCGGCGAAAGTACCCGGCCTGCAGATGCACCATGGTGTCGAACGCCACGGCCTTGTGCTCGACCTCCTCGGCCCCATGCCAGCGAAGCATGTCCAGCATCACCGGGTCGGTGCCGATGGCGTCGAGGGCCGGCGTGTCCAAGACCCACTCACCGAGTACGGCGGTGTAGTGCTCGATCGCCGAGATGAACGCCACCTGCTCTAACAGCCAGCTGCGCTGCCGGCGCACACTGCGGTTCGGCCGTTCGCCGAGCAGCCTCTCGAACAGCCACCTGACCTGGCCGGTGAACGGCGTCAGGTCGATACCTTCGGCGTCGAAATGGCCGAGTACGCCGGAGTGGGCCTGCGAGTGCATCGCCTCCTGGCCGATGAATCCCTGGATGTCCAGACGCAGCTGATCATCTTTGATCAGCGGCAGCGTCTTCTTGAAAACCTCGACGAAGAACTCCTCGCCCGCGGGCAACAGCAGGTGCAGCACGTTGAGCACGTGGGTCGCCAGAGGTTCGTTGGGCACGTAGTGAAACGGCAGGTCAGCCCAGTCGAAATCGACATCGCGCGCTTCGAGTACGAGACGTTCGTGGTCTGCGGCGTCGGCCTGTCGGTAGTGCGGACCCACTGCCCGGTCGTCGACTGTGCTCATCAAGGCCCCCTTGCCTCGGCGTCTACGGAGAGCGCCCCAAATAGCGCCCCGTTGGACGTCATGTTGCGAAAAGTGTACTGCAGTACCCCAGGTATGCGATACCTGCGGTACTACCTTTATTCGGGGGTTGCTTCGGCGCGGCGCTTCAACCGCTGCAGCGTGAGCTCGATGTTCTTGGCGTTCTCCGATGCACGGTCGGCAACTCCGGTGGCTTTACCAGCGATCTTCCGGAACCAACCGGGCCGACGGTCCCAGGTGCTTTCGGTGACCTGGCAGCCACCGTCGGCCGCAGCCTCGATGTCGTACTGCCAACGAGCGATCGGCAGAACCGTGTGTTTCACCTCGAAGGCGAACGCACGGCCGGGTTCGGCGTCGGTGACGGTGCATTTCGTTGTCCAGCGCTTGCCACTGTTCTCGTTGTGGCCGACGAACACCGCTCCTTTGCCGATCCCCCCGCCCTTCCGCAACTCCATGGCTTTGGCCTCTTCGGCCAATGTGGCCAGGGTCGGCAGGTCGGTGATGAGGCTGTATACCTCTTCGGGACTGGCGTCGATACGCACCGTTGCACTTGCTGAGGGTTCACTCATGGGCTGATCATAGCCAGCCTTTGACGCCCTGAACTGGCCTAAATCGGCGCAGCGCCGCGCAAGTGCTCGAAGATTAACGATGTCTGGGTCCCCGCGACATCGGCGTCGGCGTTGAGGTTTTCCACCACGAAGGACCGCAGGTCTTCGGTGTCGCGAGCGGCGACATGTAAAAGGAAATCGTCAGCGCCGGCCAAGAAATAGACGTCCATCACCTGGCGCCTGCACCGGATCTGCTGAATGAAGTTGCGGATCTTCCCACGCGCGTTGGACTGCAGGTTGACCGAGATCATTGCCTGCAAAGGCAGACCCACCGCGACCGGGTCGATGTCGGTGTAGAAACCGCGGATCACGCCGACATCCACCAGCCGGCGAACCCGTCCGTGGCACGTCGAGGGTGCTATTCCGACCGCCTCGGCGAGCGCGTTGTTGGCGATGCGGGCGTCGGCGTGCAGCAGGGTCAGGATTCTGCGGTCCACCTCGTCAAGCTCGACGCGCCGAATATCCTTCGGGGCGTCAGCCATGATACGCGACGATTCCGTTGATCTATCGGTCATATATCTACTTTATAGAATATGCATCTCCATATTTGCAGACACTCCGAATCTTCTTCACAATTGAAGAGTCAACCTCAACCGATGTTCGGCAGGAGGCGATCATGCGAGTTGGTATTCCGACCGAGACGAAGAACAACGAATTCCGGGTAGCCATCACCCCGGCAGGGGCGGCCGCCCTCACCCATCGCGGCCACGAAGTACTGATCCAGGCCGGCGCCGGGGAGGGCTCGGCAATCACGGATGCGGATTTCAAAGCAGTGGGCGCCCAGCTCGTCGATACCGCCGAACGGGTGTGGGCCGACGCCGAGCTGGTGCTCAAAGTCAAGGAACCGATGCCTTCGGAGTACGACCAGTTGCGCTCCGGGCAGGTTCTTTTCACCTACCTGCACCTTTCCGCCTCACGCTCGTGCACCAACGCGCTGCTGAGCTCAGGCACCACGGCCATCGCGTATGAGACCGTGCAAACGGCCGATGGTGCGCTGCCGCTGCTCGCCCCGATGAGCGAAGTTGCCGGCCGACTCTCGGCGCAGGTCGGCGCCTACCACCTGATGCGGACCCAGGGCGGCCGCGGAGCCTTGATGGGCGGGGTGCCCGGCGTCCAGCCCGCCGACGTCGTCGTGATCGGCGGGGGTACCGCCGGCTACAACGCGGCGCGAATCGCCAGCGGCATGGGGGCATCGGTCATGGTTCTCGACGTCAATCTCGGCAAGCTCCGACTGCTCGACGCGGAGTTCGCCGGGCGCATCGGCACCCGCTACTCGTCGGCCTACGAGCTCGAGGGAGCGGTCAAACGCGCCGACCTCGTAATTGGAGCGGTATTGGTCCCGGGCGCCAAGGCCCCCAATGTGATCTCGAATTCACTTGTCGCACAGATGAAACCGGGAGCTGTGCTGGTGGATATCTCCATCGACCAAGGGGGCTGCTTCGAGGATTCGCGCCCGACGACTCACGACGATCCGGTATTCGAAGTGCACGACACCCTGTTCTATTGCGTGGCCAATATGCCCAGTGCGGTGCCGAAGACGTCGACCTACGCGCTGACCAACGCGACGATGCCCTACGTGCTCAAGCTCGCCGACCACGGCTGGCAAGCGGCATGTCGATCGGATCCGGCACTGGCCAAAGGACTTTCGACGCATGCGGGCGCGCTCCTCGCAGATCATGTGGCCGAAGACCTCGACCTGCCGTTCACCGAACCGGCCAGCGTGTTGGCCTGACGTTGAGCGGGCCGGCGAGTTACCGGATGTAGGGGGCCAGGCCCGCGACGATATCGGCCGCCGGTCCCGAGCGGGCTTCCCGGTATGCCTCGCCCACCCACAGGTTCGTGCCGTGCGGGTCCTCTTCCTGAATCGCCGCGACCCGGATCGGCTCGGTCATCTGGTTGATCTCGGGATAGCCCAACGGCGCCACGTGATCGAGCAGTCGGGTGAAGTTGTTGGCCAGGCCACGCGCATAACGACCGGAGAACGCCCGGGTGACCACTGTCGAATCAAAGGCCGGGTTCTTCAACGCGACCCGATAAGCCGGGTCGGTGCCCGCTTCATCGGCGAGCAGCAGTGCGGTGCCGACCTGCGCGGCCACCGCTCCCCTGCGTAGCACCGCCGCGACCTGTTCGACCGTGCCCAAGCCACCCGCGGCGATGAGCGGCACATCGTGGGCGCTGCCGATCCGGTCGAGCAACTGGAAAAGCGATTCGCTACCAGGTTCCATGTCGGGTGCAAAGGTGCCGCGATGTCCGCCGGCCGCCGGGCCCTGGACCACCAGGTTGTCCGCGCCGGCCGCGACGGCGACCCCGGCCTCGTAGGCAGACGTCACGGTGATGGAAACCAGAAGTCCGAGCGCACTCAGCCGGTACACGACATCCGGTGGCGGCGCACCAAAAGAGAACGACACCATCTCGGGCCGAACGTCTGCCACGACCTCGAGCTTGCGATCCCAGTCGTCGTCATCGCCGTGGGTGGGGTGGCCCACCTCGACGCGGTAATGCTCGGCAACATCTTCAAGCTCTTCGGCGTAGTACTCCAGCTGCACCCAGTCCGCGACGCTGGGTTGGGGTACCAACAAGTTGACGCCGATCGGTCCGGTGGTAGCGGCACGTGCGGCGGCGATGTCAGCGGCAAGCTGGTCTGCGCTCACATGTCCGCCGGCGACGAACCCGAGCCCGCCCGCGTTGGAAACCGCCGCGGCCAGCGCTGGCGTACCCGGGCCACCAGACATCGGCGCACCCACGATCGGCGCTGCGATATCCCAGAAGCCCAATACCATCGGGCTAACTTACCATCGCTCGAAGTTGTTGTGGCAGTTTATATTTAGCAGAGCGTTTCGACGGGTACGGGCCGAGGACGGCAGCACCGTAGCGGTTGTTCAGCAGGCTACGAGCCACCGCGTTGACCTGGTCGAGGGTGACCCGCTCGATCTGCCGCAGCGTGTGCTCGATGGTGCGGTGGGCGCCGTAGTTCAGTTCGCTGCGACCGATACGGCTCATCCGCGAACCGGAGTCTTCCAACCCAAGCACCAGTCCGCCGCGCAGTGATCCCTTGGCGATTCGGCATTCATCCGCGGTGATGCCGTCACGCGCCACCGATTCCAGCACTTCGGCGGTGACCCGCATGACGTCGTCAAAGCGTTCGGGTTGGCAGGCGGCGTACACCGACAGCGTGCCGGTGTCAGCGAAGATGTCGAGCGCGGAATACACCGAGTAAGCGAGGCCGCGGGACTCCCGGATCTCTTGGAAAAGCCGGGAACTCAGCCCGCCACCCAGCGCGGTATGGAGCACGGACAGCGCCCAGCGCGATTCCCAGCCGCGGCCGGGCGTGCGGACGCCGAGTGTGACGTGGGTCTGCTCAGAGTCCCGGTTGCCCAGAACGAGGCTGGGAACGGTGTTGACGCGGCCCGAACGTTTGCGCGGTTCGACGGGCTTGCGCCCTTGGACCAACCGCGCCCCGAAGTGTTCACGCACCAGCGCGACGACCTCTTTGTGGTCGACGTTGCCAGCGACCGCGACCACCATTCGCTCCGGTGTGTAGCGACGCACGTGGAACGAATGCAGTTGCGCCCGGGTCATCGCCGACACCGATTCCGCGCTGCCGATGATCGGTCGGCCCACCGGGTGGTCACCGAATAGTGCCGTCATGAACATATCCGCGAGCGCGTCTTCGGGGTCGTCGTCGCGCATCGAGATCTCCTCGAGGACGACGTGACGTTCTAATTCGACGTCGTCGGCGGCGCACCGCCCGTTGAGCACCACGTCGGCGACCAGGTCAACAGCCAGAGCAAGGTCGGTGTCCAGCACGTGCGCGTAGTAGCAGGTGTGCTCTTTTGCGGTGAAGGCGTTGAGTTCGCCGCCGACGGCGTCCATCGACCGCGCAATGTCCACCGCCGAGCGGGTCGGCGTCGACTTGAACAGCAGGTGTTCGAGAAAGTGTGCAGCTCCGGCCACCGTGGTGCCTTCGTCGCGAGACCCAACCCCGACCCAGACCCCGACCGACGCGGAGCGCACTGCGGGTAAGTACTCGGTGACCACCCGCAGCCCGCCAGGCAGCGTGCTGCGACGCACTCCCCCGACACGTTCGGCCCTCGGCTCGACCTTTGCGGCGGCTTTTGCACCAGCCTTCAGCGAGGCGCCCTGCTTGCCTTGATGCAGGGCGCCCGCTGAATCAGCTGCTGGCCTCCTAGGAGACGGTGGCATCGGCTGGCGCTGCTCCGGAATCGGCGGGAGCGGCGCCCGAGCTGTCTTCCTCGACGAGAACCAGCGAGATCTTGCCCCGCTTGTCGATGTCGGCGATCTCCACGCGGAGCTTGTCGCCGACGGATACCACGTCCTCGACCTTGGCGATGCGCTTGCCGCGGCCGAGCTTGGAGATGTGGACCAGGCCGTCACGCCCGGGCAGCAGCGACACGAACGCACCGAAATCGGTGGTCTTGACCACCGTTCCGAGGAACCGCTCACCGACCGTCGGCAACTGCGGGTTGGCAATGGCGTTGATCCGGTCGATCGCGGCCTGCGCCGAGGGGCCATTGGTGGCACCGACGAACACAGTGCCGTCGTCCTCGATAGAGATCTGCGCCCCGGTCTCCTCTGTGATCGAGTTGATCATCTTGCCCTTGGGGCCGATGAGCTCACCGATTTTGTCCACTGGGACCTTGATCGTGGTCACCACCGGCGCGTACGGGCTCATCTCGTCCGGGGCGTCGATGGCCTCGGCCATGACCTCGAGGATGGTCAGACGCGCGTCCTTGGCCTGGGCGAGCGCGCCCGCGAGCACCTTGGAGGGAATCCCATCCAGCTTGGTGTCCAACTGCAGCGCGGTGACGATGTCCTTGGTGCCTGCGCACTTGAAGTCCATGTCGCCGAACGCGTCTTCGGCGCCCAGGATGTCAGTCAGGGTGACGTAACGGGTTTCACCATCGACATCGTCGGAGACGAGGCCCATCGCGATCCCGGCCACCGGCGCCTTCAGCGGCACACCGGCGTTGAGCAGCGACAGCGTGGAAGCACACACCGAACCCATCGAGGTCGAGCCGTTGGAGCTCAGCGCTTCCGACACCTGACGGATCGCGTAGGGGAACTCTTCGACGGTCGGCAGCACCGGAATCAGCGCCCGCTCGGCCAGCGCGCCGTGCCCGATTTCACGCCGCTTGGGCGAACCCACGCGACCGGTCTCGCCGGTGGAGAACGGCGGGAAGTTGTAGTGGTGCATGTACCGCTTGGACGTTTCCGGGCCGAGCGAGTCGATCTGCTGGGCCATCTTGACCATGTCCAGCGTGGTCACACCCAGGATCTGGGTCTCGCCACGCTCGAACAGTGCGCTGCCGTGGGCCCGCGGAACCAGGGCGACCTCGGCCGACAGGGCGCGGATGTCGGTGATTCCGCGGCCGTCGATGCGGAAGTGGTCGGTGAGGATGCGCTGGCGAACCAGCTTCTTGGTGAGCGAGCGGTACGCGGCGCCCACTTCTTTCTCCCGGCCCTCGTAGGTGTCGGCGAGCCGCGCCAGCACCTCGCCCTTGAGCTCGTCGGTCCGCTGGTCGCGCTCCGCCTTGCCGCTGATAGTCAGGGCCTTGGCGAGCTCGTCGGTGGCCACCGAGGCGACCGAGTAGTACACGTCCTCGCCGTAGGCGGGGAAGACCGGGAATTCGCCGGTCGGCTTGGCGGCCGCGTCGGCAAGCTCCTGTTGCGCTTTGCACAGCGCGGCGATGAACGGCTTGGCCGCCTCCAGGCCCTCGGCCACCACGGTCTCCGTCGGTGCCTTGGCGCCGCCCTCGACCAACTCGAGGACCTTGTCGGTGGCCTCGGCCTCGACCATCATGATCGCGACGTCATCGCCGACGATGCGGCCGGCCACGACCATGTCGAACACGGCCGTCTCGAGCTGCTCAACAGTGGGGAAAGCGACCCAGGTGCCGTCGATGAGTGCGACCCGCACACCACCGACAGGCCCGGAGAACGGCAGGCCGGACAGCTGAGTGGAGGCCGACGCCGCGTTGATTGCCACCACGTCGTACAGGTCGTTGGGGTCCAGGCTCAGGATCGTCACGACGACCTGGATTTCGTTGCGCAGGCCGTCGACGAACGACGGGCGCAGCGGCCGGTCGATCAGCCGGCAGGTCAGGATCGCGTCGGTGGAGGGCCGGCCCTCACGACGGAAGAACGAACCGGGGATCCGGCCCGCGGCATACATCCGCTCCTCGACGTCAATCGTCAGCGGGAAGAAGTCGAAATGATCCTTGGGGTTCTTGCTGGCGGTGGTTGCCGACAGCAGCATGTTTTCGTCGTCGAGGTAGGCAACTACCGCGCCGGCGGCTTGCTGGGCCAAGCGCCCGGTCTCAAAACGAATGGTGCGGGTGCCGAAGCTCCCGTTGTCGATGGTGGCGGTTGACTCGAACACGCCTTCGTCAATTTCAGTCGCAGACATACGTCAGTGCGGCCTCTCTGGTTATTCAGCTGTTTTGCGGGTCCATGCGCACCCCGAACGGGCTGAGCTCGCCAGGAATACCTGGGAGCAAACCAGTGAACAGAATCTGAATACGGCTACGGCCATCGATCGAAGCGGCCGACCTGCCCCAGATCCGGGGAGCCCGGCCGCCACTACCGAAGACCGCCCGATGCAGATGGGACTGCTCCCTGTAACACGCAAGCGACTCGCTGGAACAACACACGCAGATGTGCGTGAGCCGCACCAGTTCGTTCGGGCCGAACCGGCCCAGAACGACCTAACTCTACACCGAGCTAACACGGTGGTAATGAAGGCACGGGTGCAGACCCCCGTGCCCAACTTCAGGTGTGGGGCCCGTGGCTGACGGTCTCGACGCAGACTGCGAATCTGCGCTGGGAGTAGGTGTAGCCCAGGCCGCTGCTGCACTGGTCGACGCTGACCGGGGGGTCCAGGTCCGTGAGGATCTGGGTGGCCCGCTGGCGATTCGGTATCGACGTGTCGTTGCAATCGACACGGAACGGATCGACGGTGTGGTGCGGGTCAACACTCATGCAACCGCCGATCACCCAGTCGACGTCGAGGCAAACAGTGTTGTCGGAGCCGTCGATCGAGTTGTGCGTCGAATACGAGGAGTCGACGTCCGTCGGGCACTGCGCGCGGTCGACCACGGTAGCGACCACCTTGAAGTTGGCCGCCGGACTACCGCAGAGAGCCTTGGCCGCTTCCGGTCGATCGGCGGTGCCGCCCAGCTTGAGACAGTCGCCCACCTTGAAATCGCTGAGGTCAGCCGCCTTGTTCCCCGCCGAACATCCCGACAATCCCCCGGCCGCGCAGACTACAAAGGCCGCCGTTATCGAGGCGCGCAACGCGCCGCGGGTCAGCGACGCAGACCCAGCCTTTCGATCAACGAACGGTAGCGGGCCACATCGACCTGGGTCAGGTACTTGACCAGCCGCTTACGACGGCCGACCAGCAGCAACAGACCACGACGAGAGTGGTGGTCATGCTTGTGCACCTTCAGGTGCTCAGTCAGGTCCGCGATGCGCTTGGTCAGCAGCGCGATCTGCGCCTCCGGCGATCCGGTGTCGGTCTCGTGCAGACCGTAGGAATTCAGAATTTCTTTTTTCTGCTCGGCGGTAAGCGCCACGAAAACATCTCCATCAATAGGTCCGCGATCAAAATTGAAGGCGCGGCCGCCGCGAACCGCAGCGCACGCCGTCGGGGAGTCTAGCAGCGCCGGGGTGCCGGACCCCAATTTGCTGCGCCGCGAGCGTGACCAGGCTGCGAAATCCGTACCCCGGATGTCAACGTGCGGTTCCGCTCGCGGACTATTTCAGCAGGCTGCGGGTGCGTTCTGTGTCGTTACCGATCTCGACGACCAACTCATCGATCGAGTCGAACTTATGCTGACCGCGGATCCGCGCGACGAAGTCCAGCGCCACGTGCTGGCCGTACAGGTCGGCGGTGGTGTCGAGGACGAACGCCTCGACCGTGCGGGTTCGCCCGGAGAAGGTGGGGTTGGTCCCGACCGATACCGCCGCCTGATAGCGCTCCCCCGGAATGACCGTGCCGGTGGCCGGGCCGTGCCCGAGGACGGTGAACCAGGCGGCGTACACGCCGTCGGCCGGAATCGCCGAGTACATCGGTGGCGCCACGTTGGCGGTCGGATACCCCAGCTCGACTCCGCGGCCGTAACCGCGGACGACGACGCCCTCGACCCGATGCGGTCGTCCCAGCGCCTCGGTAGCCGCCATCACGTCTCCGGCGTCTACACAGGACCGGATGTAGGTGGAGGAGAACGTGACGGTCTCGTTGCTGTGGTGCTCGGACAGCAGTGACATGGATTCCACCGCGAACCCGAACCGGTCCCCGGCCCGGCGCAGGGCCGCGACATTGCCCGCCGCCTTCTTGCCGAAGGTGAAGTTCTCGCCCACCACCACCTCCACGACGTGCAGGTTCTCGACCAGCAACTCGTGGACGTACCGGTCAGGGGTGAGCTTCATGAAATCGGCGGTGAACGGCATCACCAGGAAAACGTCGATGCCCAAGTCTTCGACGAGCTCGGCACGACGGGTGAGCGTCGTCAGCTGTGCCGGGTGACTGCCCGGGTGCACTACTTCCATGGGGTGGGGGTCGAAGGTCATCAGCACCGATGGCACACCGCGGGCGCGCCCGGCCTTCACCGCATGCGCAATCAACTCGGCGTGCCCTCGATGCACCCCGTCAAAAACCCCGATCGTCAGAACGCATCTGCCCCAGTCCGTGGGGATCTCGTCCTGGCCGCGCCACCGCTGCACGACCGCAAGCCTACGACGTCATCGCCGGCGCGATTGCCCGGATCGGGGGGTAGCGCACCCTTCCGGCCCGCCGGGACGCCAAATTAGGCGTGCGTTGCCTAAACTGGCTAACCGTGAGGGCTGACAACGAGCCGGGCGGGCTCACCGCTGTTGGCCAGGACTATTTGAAAGTCATTTGGACGACCCAAGAGTGGTCGCGGGAGAAGGTCAGCACCAAGCTGCTCGCTGAGAAGATCGGCGTGTCCGCCAGCACGGCTTCGGAGTCGATCCGCAAACTCGCCGAGCAAGGTCTGGTCGATCATGAGAAGTACGGCGCGGTATCGCTGACCGAATCCGGCCGGCGTGCGGCACTGGCCATGGTTCGTCGGCACCGGCTGATCGAGACCTTCCTGGTCAACGAGCTCGGGTACAGCTGGGACGAGGTGCACGACGAGGCCGAGGTGCTCGAGCACGCGGTGTCGGATCGCCTGATGGCCCGCATCGACGCCAAGCTCGGGTTTCCGCAGCGCGATCCGCACGGCGACCCGATTCCGGCCACCGATGGGCAGGTCCCGACACCACCCGCGCGGCAGTTGTGGGCCTGCGCCGACGGCGACACCGGAACAGTGGCCCGCATCTCCGATGCCGATCCCGAGATGCTGCGTTACTTCGACAGCGTCGGCATCAACCTGGACTCGCAACTGCGGGTGCTCACACGTCGTGAGTTCGCCGGCATGATCTCGGTGGCGATCGAATCGGCCGACGGCGCCGCGAGCACGGTGGAGCTTGGCAGCCCGGCCGCGCGTGCGATCTGGGTGGTCGCCTGACCTGCGATCGCCGCTAGCTGAGCAGGCCCTTGGCGATGTGGGTCACCTGGACCTCGTTGCTGCCGGCGTAGATCATCAGCGACTTGGCATCGCGCGCAAGCTGTTCCACGCGGTACTCGGCCATGTAGCCGTTGCCGCCGAACAACTGGACAGCCTCCATCGCGACATCCGTCGCCGCCTCCGACGAGTACAACTTGATCGCCGATGCTTCTGCCAGAGTCAGCGGCTTCCCGGCTCGCTGCCGCTCGATGACCTGAAAGACCATGTTCTGCACATTCATTCGGGCAATCTCCATCTTGGCCAGCTTCAGCTGGATCAACTGGAACTGCCCGATGTTCTTGCCCCACAGGGTGCGACTCTTGGCGTAATCCACGCACAGCCGGTGACATTCGTTGATGATGCCCAGCGCCATCATCGCGATGCCGATCCGCTCGGCGGCGAAATTGGCACGGGCACTGTCGCGCCCATCGCCGTCGGTGTGTGTTTCGCTCTCCCCGAGCAGTCGGTCCGGGCTGAGCCGCACGTTGTCGAAGAACAACTCGCCGGTGGGCGACGACATCATGCCCATCTTCTTGAACGGCTTGCCCTGGGTCAGGCCCTCCATGCCGGCATCCAGCACGAAGACCAGCACCGGCCTGTTCCGTTTGTCGACGGAGGCATCCCCGTCATCCAGCTTGGCGTAGACGATCAGCACGTCGGCATAGGGTCCATTGGTGATGAACGTCTTCTGCCCGTTGAGGATGTAGTCCGCTCCGTCGCGTTTGACGTAGGTCTTCATGCCGCCGAACGCGTCGGAACCGGAGTCCGGCTCGGTAATAGCCCACGCCGCAATCTTTTTCAGCGTCATCAGGTCCGGCAGCCAGCGCTCTTTCTGTGCCAACGTCCCGCGACTCATGATGGTGGACGCTCCCAGACCGAGGCTCACCGACGCAGTGCTGAGCAGTCCGATGCTGACGCTGGCGAGCTCGGACACCAGCACCGCGACCATCGATTGCTGGGCACCGAAACCGTCTGATCCGCTTTGCTTTTCGCCGTTCTCCTGATGCGCACCACTCTGCTTGGCGCGCTCACGGTCGAGCATGTTCTTCACCGCTTCGGCGGCCATCACATCGAGTCCGAACTGGCCGAAGAGCTTGCGAGCGATCGGATACGGCTGCAGCTCACCGGTTTCCAACTCGTCAAGGTGCGGACGGATCTCTTTGTCGATGAACTTGCGAACGGTATCGCGCACCATCAAATCGGTTTCGGACCACTCGATCATGTCGCTCCCCCGGGCTTTGTGCGGTTCAGCGCTCGGCGCGCTGGTATGCGGTGACGACGGCGGCGCCGCCCAAGCCGATGTTGTGTTGCAGGGCCGCAGTCACGTTGTCGACCTGGCGCTTGTCGGCGGTGCCGCGCAATTGCCAGGTCAGCTCGGAGCACTGCGCCAGGCCGGTCGCGCCCAGCGGGTGGCCCTTGGAGATCAGACCGCCTGAAGGGTTCACCACCCAGCGTCCGCCGTAGGTGGTCTGGTTGTCGTCGACCAGTTTCGGCGCCTCGCCCTCGCCGCACAGGCCGAGCGCTTCGTAGAGCAACAGTTCGTTGGCGGAGAAGCAGTCGTGCAGTTCGATCACCTGGAAGTCTTCCGGGCCCAGCCCGGACTGCTGGTAAACCTGCTGCGCGGCTTGCACATTCATGTCATGGCCGATCACGTTGCGGGCACTGCCGTCGAACGTGGACGCGAAGTCCGTGGTCATCGCCTGCCCGACGATTTCCACCGCCTGCCCGGCCAGATCGTGTTGGGTGACATATTCCTCGCTGGCCAGCACCACCGCGGCCGAACCGTCGGAAGTGGGCGAGCATTGGAGCTTGGTCAGCGGGTCGGAAATCATCTTGGCGGCCAGGATGTCGTCCAGGGTGTACTCCTCCTGGAACTGCGCGTACGGGTTGTTCACCGAGTGCTTGTGGTTCTTGAAACCGATCTTGGCGAAATGCTCAGCCGTGGTGCCGTATTTCTTCATGTGCTCGCGGCCCGCCGCCCCGAACATCCACGGCGCCACCGGAAATGCGAACTCGTCGATCTCGGCCAGTGCCTTGACGTGCCGGCCCAGTGGCGACTCGCGGTCGGTGGCGCCGCCGGCGAGCGCGCCCGGTTGCATCTTCTCGAAACCCAGCGACAGCACGCAGTCGGCCAACCCGCCACGGATCGCCTGAGCGCCCAGGTACAGCGCGGTGGATCCCGTCGAACAGTTGTTGTTGACGTTGACGATCGGAATGCCGGTCAAGCCGAGTTCGTAAAGAGCGCGGTTCCCGGACGTGGAGTCGCCCGAGCAGTAGCCGACATAACCCTGCTCGACCTCGGAGTAGTCGACGCCGGCATCCTGTAACGCTTTGGTGCCCGATTCCTTGGCCATCTGCGGGTAGTCCCAGCCTTCGCGGCGCCCCGGCTTCTCGAATTTCGTCATGCCGACACCGACGACAAAAACTTTGTTGGCTGTCCTTTTAGGCATCTTGCTAGACATAGTGGGCCCCTTCGCACACGCAACCTTTCTTCCAGTGTGCAACCTGGCGACGTGCGGCCATGGACCGGGGGGCGTTACAGGGTGGGCCGAATCTTTTTACCCCTACAAAGAAGCCGGACGGACCACCACCACCGACCTGGTCCGCGACCCCTCGTCACGCAACAGGGCGATCACCCGGCCGTCCGGGTCGCTGGCCGCGTAGGTGCCGTCGATGCCGGCCGGCTGCAGAGCCCGACCGTTGCGCGCGGAATCGGCCTCTTCAGGCGTCAGATCGCGGCGCGGAAACATCAGCAGGCAGGTTTCGTCGAGGGTCAGGCTCAGCCGCGGACCGTCCGCCAAATCGTCGAGCGATACCGCCTGGCTGAGGTCGAAGCGACCGACCCGGGTCCGCCGCAATGATGTCAGATGGCCACCCACTGCCAGCGCATCGCCGAGATCGCGGGCCAGCGCGCGGATGTAGGTGCCTGAAGAGCAGTCGACATTGACGTCCAGGTCGATCAGCCCGGCGGAGCGTCGCGTCGCAAGCACCTCGAAGCGGTCGATGCGTACCGGCCGTGCCTCGAGTTCGACGGCGTGGCCTTCGCGGGCCAATTGATATGCGCGCCGGCCGCCGATCTTGATCGCACTGACCGTCGACGGCACCTGCTTGATGTCTCCGCGCAGCGGCTGCAGCGCGGCGGCGATGGCTTCATCTGTGACGTGTTCAGCCGAAACAGACTGCAGCAGTTCGCCTTCGGCGTCCTCAGTGGAAGTCGACTGACCCAGTCGGATGGTGGCCGCATACGACTTGGAGGTCGCCGTCAGCAGCCCCAGGATCTTGGTGGCTCGCTCTATCCCAATGACCAGCACACCGGTGGCCATCGGGTCCAGCGTCCCGGCGTGGCCCACCTTGCGGGTCCCGAAGATACGTCGGCACCGCCCCACTACGTCGTGACTGGTCATGCCGGCCGGTTTGTCGACGACCACGACTCCCGGCGCGGGTGCGGGACCCGATGGGCTCATAGCACGATCGCGGTGAGCACCAGATCCCGCTCGACCGACCAGCGACCGGCGAGCGACACCAGGGGCGGCCCCGACAGGGCTGCCGGGTCGATCAGGATGCGGGACACGAATCGCCCCGTCACGCCCGACGGGTCGGCCTCGAAAGTGATGTGCGCGTCCTCGAAACCCAGCCAGCGCTTGGTCAGCGGAAACCATGCCTTGTACGTTGCCTCTTTGGCGCAGAACAGAATTCGATCCCAATGCAATCCGGCAGGCATCGCCCGGGGCATCTCGGCGCGCTCCGCAGGCAGGCTGATCGCGTCCAGCACACCTTGGGGCAGCACGTCATGTGGTTCGGCGTCGATCCCCACCGAGCGCACCGCCTCGCCGCGTCCGACCACCGCTCCGCGGTAGCCGGTGCAGTGGGTGAGACTGCCGACGACGCCGTCGGGCCAGCACGGTTCTCCCTTGTCGCCCTTGAGGATCGGCACCGGCGGCACGCCCAGCTCGCCCAACGCGATGCGGGCACAGTGCCGCACGGTGATGAACTCGTTGCGCCGCTTGGCCACCGATTTTGCGATCAGCGGCTCTTCTTCGGCCAGCGGAGTGAGCCCGGGCGGGTCCGAGTACAGCTCGGCGTACGCCATGTCATCAACCAGGGTGCCAGGCAACAGCGCCGACACCAGCGTGCCCGCCGTCACCGCTCCTGCCGCTGCCGCAGCTTTTCCCTGAACTGGGCAGCCTGCGCCTTCATTTCCGGAGTGATCACGAAGTGGCCGCCGAAATCATTGAGGTATCCGGGCGCGTACTGCGGATCCGGCAAAACCTGACGCAGCCAGCTGTAGGGCTTACGGCGCCGCCATTCCCGCGGATAACCGACCGACACCTCTTCGAATCGCACGTCGTCGTACCAGGTGGTCCGTGGAATGTGCAGGTGACCGTAAACCGAGCAGATCGCGTTGTAACGGGTGTGCCAGTCCGCGGTCTTGGTGGTGCCGCACCAGAGCGAGAACTCGGGGTAGAAGAGCGCGTCGCAGGGTTCGCGCACCAATGGGAAGTGGTTCACCAGCACCGTCGGCTGCATCCAGTCCAGCTGTTCCAGTCGCGTGCGTGTCTTGGCGACCCGATCGCGGCACCAGGCGTCGCGGGTGGGGTACGGCTCCGGTGAGAGCAGAAACTCATCGGTGCACACCACGTTGCGTTCTTTGGCGATGGCCATGCCTTCGGCTTTGCTGTTGGCCCCGGCTGGCAAGAATGTGTAGTCGTACAGCAGGAACATCGGCACGATGGTCGCGGGACCACCCCGTTCGGTCCACACCGGATAGGGGTGTTCGGGGGTGACGACGCCCAACTCGTCGCACATGTTGACCAGGTAGTCGTAGCGGGACCGCCCGAAGATCTGCATCGGGTCCTTATTAGTGGTCCACAGCTCGTGGTTGCCCGGCACCCAGATCACCTTCGCGAACCGCCGCCGCAACAGATCCAGGGCCCAGCGGATCTCGTCGGTGCGTTCTGCGACGTCGCCGCAGACGATCAGCCAGTCGTCCGGCGACGACGGGTGCAGCGACTCGGTGACAGGCTTGTTGCCGAGGTGCCCGGTATGCAGGTCCGAGACAGCCCACAGCGTCGGTTGTCCTGCGCCGGTCGGCTCATGCCCTGCCACGATTAACCACCCTAGCGACCCGATGCGAATGGGTTCATCGTGGCGGGCCCGACGGTGGCGACCCGCTGCACCCGGCTTCGCCGCGTTTGCGATCGCCACGGGCCCGACGGTGGCGACTGGAACAAGTTCTGGTTTTGCTGTGACTGCGTCGGCGCTACTTGTACACTCCCCGCAGTAGGACCGCCCGCCACAGAGCAGAGAGCAGGGGGTGTCGTGTTCGCCAAGGTGCGTTTGGCTGCAGCAGTTGGTTCGCTGATAACAGCAATCACGTTGGGGTGGCAGTACGCGCCGCCGGTACCCACCGCCCGCGGGCCCGTCGAACTGCGATCGACCGCGCAGCCGATGGAAACCACGATGAAAAGCCCCATCGTGGCCACTACGGACCCGAGTCCGTTCGATCCGTGTCGCGACATCCCGTACGACGTCATTGCGGGCAAGGGGCTGGCGTTCACCCCGCCGGAACCCCAGGAAGGGCTGCGCTGCCAGTTCGACGCCGGGAATTACCAACTCGCCGTCGAGCCCATCATCTGGCGGACCTACGCACAGACGCTCCCGCCGGACGCCGTCGAGACAACGATCCAGGGCCACCGCGCCGCGCAGTACTGGACGCTGAAGCCGACCTATCACAACAGCTACTGGTACATCTCCTGCATGGTGACGTTCAAGACGAGCTACGGCGTCATCCAGCAGTCGCTGTTCTACTCGACGGTCTACTCCGAGCCCGACGTCGACTGCCCGTCCACCAACCTGCAGCGCGCCAACGAACTCGCTCCTTTCTACAAGTTCTGACGCGTTTCCCTAACCTGGGAATGTGACCACTACATCGACCGGGCGTGAACAGGCGAAGCTACGCACGCTGACCACGGGAGTCGGCATCAAAGCCGCCCAAGGTGCACTGGGCGTCGCGCTGGGACTGCCGCGCGCTACCACCACCTACACCGTGAATCGCGTCCGAATTCCGATGCGCGACGGCGTCGACCTGGTAGGCGACCACTACGCACCCGAGACCTCGACCCCCGCCGGGACTCTGCTCGCCCGTGGCCCATACGGTCGCAAATTCCCGTTCAACCTGGCCTTCGCCAGGCTGTACGCCGCGCGCGGCTACCACGTGGTGCTGCAGAGCGTGCGAGGAACCTTCGGGTCAGCCGGCCAGTTCGAGCCGATGGTCAACGAAGCCGCCGACGGCGCCGACACGGTCGAGTGGCTCCGTCAAGAGCCGTGGTTCACCGGCAGCTTCGCCACCATCGGCCTGTCCTATCTGGGCTTCACCCAGTGGGCGCTGCTGCAGGACCCACCGCCCGAACTGGCTGCCGCAGTCATCATGGTGGGACCGCACGATTTCCGAGATTCAACATGGGGCACCGGCACATTCGCGGTGAACGATTTTCTCGGCTGGAGCGACATGGTGGCCCGGCAGGAGGAGCCGGGGCTCATCCGGGCGGGTATCCGCCAGCTGCGGTCGCCGCGCCGGGTCGAACGCGCGGTCACCGAGGTGCCGATGGGGCGCGCGGCCCGAACGCTGCTCGGCGAGGGTGCGCCCTGGTTCGAATCGTGGGTGGAGCACACCGACGCCGCCGACCCGTTCTGGGACAAAGTGCGCTTCCCCGATGCATTGGACCGCGTCAATGTGCCGGTGCTGCTGCTCAGTGGCTGGCAAGACATTTTTCTGCGCCAGACCCTGCATCAGTATCGCCACCTACGCGACCGCGGAGTGAACGTCGCCCTGACGGTGGGACCGTGGACACATACCCAGATGCTCACCAAGGGCTTGGCCATTTGCTCCCAGGAATCCCTGGACTGGCTCGGCGCATATCTCGGCAACGGAGCTGCGCTGCGCCGCCCAACGCCGGTGCACGCCTTCGTCACGGGTGAGGGTTGGCGAGATCTGCAGGATTGGCCGCCGACGACTACACAGCGCCCGTTCTACCTGCAGCCCTACGGACATCTGGGCGGGAACCCGCCGGAAACCAAGACTCGGCCGGCGTCGTTTCGCTACAACCCAGCGCACCCGACACCCACCATCGGCGGACCGCTGCTGTCGCCCAAGGGCGGTTACCGCGACGACACCAGCCTGGCGCAGCGGGACGACGTACTGAGCTTCACCAGCGCCACCCTGATCCAGGATCTGTTCGTGCACGGCAACCCCGTGATCGAGTTGGCGCACAGCTCGGACAACCCCAATGTCGACCTGTTCGTCCGGGTCAGCGAGGTCGACATCAAGGGCCGATCACGAAACGTGAGCGACGGCTATCGCCGCCTCGGGGACGGGGCGCGCGACGTAACCGTGGAACTCGACGCCGTCGCGCACCGGTTCAAAGTCGGGTCCCGGATCCGGGTACTGATCACCGGCAGCTGGTTCCCGCGGTATGCCCGCAATTTGGGCACCCCAGATCCGGTGCTGACCGGGTATCAGCTCAAGCCGGCCACCCATTCGGTGCACTTCGGCGAGTCGCGGTTGCTGCTTCCGGTGGAAGCGGACTCAGCCGACGGCGGCGCGGACTCGGTCGGCGATCTCGACTAACGCGTTGTCAGCACGCACCGGAGTCGCCAGTTGCGCCTCGACGGGTAGCTGCACCCAGCTCGCGCAACCCGCATAGTCCGGGGTGCGGGCCAGCCGCACCGGATCTGCCAACGGAATCGCGGAGACCACGAGCACAGCGAGCTTGTGTTTGGGCCGGAAGTCGAGACGGTCGGTTCGCACCGAGTCGGCGGTCCAGATGTGCAGATCCTCGATCTGCGACAACCCCTCAGGGCGGTTAACCGGCAGTGCAGCAACAACTTTGGCGGCGGCGCGCACCGTGACGTGGTCCTCGGTGCTGTCGGCGAGTGCAGTTGCCAGCAGGTCCTGGTGCTCGGGCCGGACGCGCTCGCTGTGGCTGTGCGCGACCGTCGGGAACAGCAGGAACTCCTGCGCCGCGACCTCGAAGCGCTTCTCGCCGATGCCGCCCTTGCGCAGGAGTATGGTCTGACGCCCATCGAGTAGCGCGTGCACGGCTGCGCTCCACTCTTTGAGGGCGGGCATCACGTCGATCTCGCCAGCCGGGCCACGACCTCGGGCCGCCGCAGCGGCGGCACCGTCTTGGGCGGCTGGCGGCGCGCAGGCAACGCTTCCAGCAGTCGCGTCGTCGTCGCGGTGACCTCGGCGACCGCGGCTTCGAACGCGTCGACGTTGGCCGCCGACGGATGCGTGATGCCGCTGACTTTGCGCACATACTGGCGCGCGGCGGCCGCGATCTCCTGGGCAGTGGCCGGCGGCTCCAGCCCGCGCAGTTCAGTGATGTTCCGGCACATGGTGTCCACGATAGGCGCAGCCTAGAGCCCGCGAAGGCGACTAGCTACGGTGAAGGCCATGACCGACGACATCCTGCTGATCGACACCGACGAGCGGGTACGCACCCTGACCCTCAACCGGCCGAAATCCCGCAACGCGCTGTCCTCGGCGCTGCGGGACCAATTTTTCGGCGCGCTGGCTGACGCAGAGTCCGACGCCGACGTCGACGTCGTCATCGTTACCGGCGCCGATCCGGTTTTCTGTGCCGGACTGGATCTCAAGGAATTGGGCGGGCAGACCGCACTTCCCGACATCTCCCCGCGGTGGCCGGCCCTGACGAAACCGGTGATCGGTGCCATCAACGGCGCCGCGGTAACCGGCGGCCTCGAGTTGACGTTGTACTGCGACATCCTGATCGCCTCCGAACAGGCCAGCTTCGCCGACACACACGCCCGCGTCGGTCTACTGCCGACCTGGGGGCTCAGCGTGCGCCTACCGCAGAAGGTGGGCGTGGGTCTGGCTCGGCGGATGAGCATGACCGGCGACTACCTCTCGGCAGCCGACGCGCTGCGCGCCGGTCTGGTCACCGAGGTGGTGCCGCACGAGCAGTTGCTGCCCGCCGCACGCCGGGTCGCGGCGTCCATCGTCGGCAACAACCAGAATGCGGTCCGTGCCCTGCTGGCGTCCTATCACCGCATCGATGACGCACAGACCGGCGGCGGGCTCTGGCTGGAAGCGACTGCGGCACGGCAGTTCCGGACCAGTGGCGACGACATCGCCGCCAACCGGGAGGCGGTGCTGCAACGCGGACGCTCGCAGGTCCGCTAGCTTAGTGTCCGTAGCCCGGTCCGGCTGTCGAAGAAGCAGACTTCGAGCGGGTGCGGCACGATCGCCAGGGAGTCACCGATTCGCACCGAGGCGTGCCGATCGGTCCGAAAGACGATGCGTTGGGCGTCGGACGACCAACTAGTTTGCAGCAACGGCGTTGCGTAGACGAAAGATTCGAATCCGAGCTCCTCGACGAGCTCGACACGAACCTGCAACGAGCCTGGGGTGTCGCCCGGTACCAAGTCCCAGGACTCCGGGCGCACCCCGACCAGCACCCGTTCCGCCGTCCCACGCGGAACTGGTATCGCCAGGTCCGGAGACTTCAACACGCCGTCGGCCACGACCGCATCGATGATGTTCATCGATGGAGTTCCGATGAAGGTGGCAACGAAAGTGTTGACCGGGTTGTCATACAGCGCTCGCGGTGTGTCAACCTGTTGCAGCACACCGTCTTTGAGCACCGCTACCCGGTCCCCCATCGTCATCGCTTCCACTTGATCGTGTGTGACGTAGACGGTGGTGGTGCCCAGCTGACGCTGCAACCCCGAGATCTGCGATCGGGTGCTGACCCGCAACTTGGCATCCAGATTGGACAGGGGCTCGTCCATGCAGAACACCTGCGGTCGGCGCACGATCGCACGCCCCATCGCCACGCGCTGGCGTTGACCCCCGGACAGCTTCGACGGTTTACGGTCAAGCAGCTCAGTCAGTTCCAGCATCTCGGCGACTTCCAGGACGCGTTGCCGGGTGTCGGCCCGCGAGACGCCCGCATTGCGCAGTGCGAACCCCATGTTCGCGGCCACCGTCATGTTCGGGTACAGCGCGTAGTTCTGGAAGACCATCGCGACGTCGCGCGCCCGAGGCGGCAGGTCAGTCACATCCGTGTCGCCGATGGTGATGCTGCCGCTCTCCGCCGATTCCAGACCCGCCAGCATCCGGAGGGTGGTGGACTTGCCGCAACCGGAAGGTCCTACGAGCACCAGGAATTCGCCGTCTGCGACCTCGAGATCGAGGCTGTCGACCGCTGGCCTTTCGGCACCGGCATAACGGTGGGTGACCGCGCGGTACTGCACTCTAGCCATGGGCGACACCCGGCAGCTTCCGCAGGATCTGCCGGTCGTAGATGACTTGCAGTTGCTCTTCGACACGGCCGAATGTTGCTTTGACGTCGGATCCCTTCAGTCCTATGGACTCCAGTGCGGCAGCGATGATGCGGTCACCTCCGGGAAGAAACACGCGGGCGTAGTCCTGCGGACGGGTGTGTGCGAGCTGGTCCAGCGCCACCCGGGCGCGCGGATTGTCAGCCATGAATCGTTGCTCGGCCGGGTCGTTGAGCGCGGACTTCCGTACCGCCAGATACCCGGTGCGCCGACCGAAGTAAGCGGTGTTGTCCGGATTCGTCATGAATTGAATGAACTTGACCGCATTCAGCTTTCGCTCCTGTGACAACTTCGCCGGAATCGCGAGTCCCGCGCCGCCGGTCGGGCATGCAGGTGCTCCGTTGGGACCGGTGGGCAACGGTGCCGCTCCGAAATCGAATCTCGACGCGGCAGTGATTCCCACCAGTGCACCCGTCGATGCCACCGTCGAAGCCAGGATGCCGGTGGCGAACTCGTTGGCGACGTTGTTGGCGACCACCGCGTAACGCTTGCCATGGATGGAGTCGCGTAGAAATTCTCCTGCTGCGATCGTCGCCGGGTCGGTGAACTTCAGCGTCCACTTGTCGGAGTAAGCGCCACCGAATGACCAGTTGGGGCCTTCGAAAGTCCATGAGATTGCTGCGGAATTGGCCCATCCGTGCGCGAAGTTTCCGTCGCCCACGATGCGCTGCAACCGCGGTCCCCATTCGTCGAACTCCTGCCACGAGGCGGGGCCACGGTCCGGCAGACCGGCCCGTTCCCACCTCGCCTTGTTGTAGTAGAAGAGTGGAGTCGAGCGTGCATAGGGCAGCGCGTAGTGGTGGCCGTTGAACTCGTAGTCCGCCAACAGTGAGTCCACGTAGTCCGAGGTGTCCACGCCCAGCTGAGCGAACAAGTCGTCCAGCGGCGCGAGAACCCCACTGAGGGCGAAGTGGAACCACCAAATGTCGTCTAGCACAACGACGTCGGGCACGTCGGTGCCGATCAGTGCCGCGTTGAACTTCTGCGCCACTTCGTCGTAGTCCTTGCCTGCGTCGATCAACTTGACCTGCAGGCCGGGAAACTGCTGATGGAAACGGCCGATCAGCTCCCGCTCCACCGCCAGCGACAGGCCGGGATGGTTGGACCAGAACGCAATTGGCCCATTCCCCGACTTGATCGACACACCACCGCCCATGCCCGCGCACCCGGTCGCCGTTGCGGTGCCGGCCGCAGCCGCCAGCGACAGGAAATGTCTGCGGTTCATGGGATTCACGGCTAACCTTTGACCGCTCCGGAGGTGAGGCCCTTGATCATCTGCCGCTGCAGCGCGATGAAGATGACCAGGATGGGCAACATCGCCAACAGCGTCACCGCCATCACCGGGCCCCAGTTCGTCACACCCTCGGATTGCTGCAGGAAGGTCAGCCCTACCGGAAGTGGGGCCACCGACTCGTCATCGGACATCAGGAATGGCCAGAGGTATTCGTTCCATTCGTTGACGACCGTGATGATGCCGAACGCCACCATGGTGGGACCCGACATGGGCAGCACCACCCGCAGTAGCAATTGCCACCAACGCGCACCATCCATCCGCGCTGCTTCGATGACCTCGGTGGGCAGCGACAGAAAGTGGTTGCGCATCAGGAACGTTCCGAACGCGACACCGGCCAACGGCAGGATGATGCCCGGAAAGGTATTACGCAGCCCCAACTGAGATATCAACGTGTAGTTGGAGATAACGGTGATCTGATTGGGCACCATCAGTGCGGCGATGATCACCAGAAACACCACGTTGCTGCCCGGAAACCGAGTGAACACCAAGCCGAACGCGCTGAGCACGCCCAGCACGAACTTCACCGCTGCCAGTGCGGAAGTGATGATCACGGAGTTCCGCAGGAACGTCCAGAACGGAATCTGTTGCGTGGCGGTCCGATAATTCTGCGGGTGCCAATGCGGCGGCCACCAGGTGGTCGGTTGCGAGTAGACATCGGGTTGATACTTGAACGAGGTGAAGAACACGAAGGTCAACGGTCCGGCGATCAGCACCAGCACCAACAGCATCGCGACGTAACCGAGCAGGCGCGCGGGCCGCAATCGATCGGAAGTCATTGGCGTTGTTCCCGATCCATCACGCGTACCTGGTAATAGGTGACGGCCAACAGCACCAGGAACATGATCGTGGCGACGGTGGCGCCGTAGCCGGCGCGAAAATTCCTGAACGTCTCCAGATACACCTGGAACACCATGGTGGTGGTGCCGGTTCCTTCCGGGCCACCCCGCGTCATCACGTTGATGACGTCGAAGACCTGTAGTGAGTTGATGAGCACGGTGATCGACAAGAAGAACGTGGTGGGCCGCAGTTGCGGCAACAGCACCCGACGGAATTTGGTCCATCGGCTGGCACCGTCGATTTCCGCCGCTTCCAACAGGTCTCGGCGCACACCCTGCAATGCGGCCAGATAGATGACGAAGGTGTACCCGAGATTTTTCCAGACGTAGGTGACCGTCACCATGAACATCGCCCAGTGCGCGTCCTGGTAGAAGTCCGGCACACCCAATCCGACACGGCGCAACAGGTCCTGGATCAGGCCGAAGTGCGGATCGAACACGAATTGCGCTGCCAGTCCGATGGCCGCACCAGAGATCACGAAGGGGGCAAAAACCGTAGAACGCACCAGGTTTCGTCCGCGCAACGGCTGGTCGAGCAGCAACGCGAGCGCCAATCCGAGCACCATCGAGCCAACCACCGCTGACACGGTGAAAACGGCCGTATTGAGCACGATCTGGCCGGTGTCGGAACGGGTGAACCACTCTGCGTAGTTGGAGAATCCAACGAAGTGTGCCTCGGGATCGGAGATGTTCCAGTCGAAGAACGACAGCCTGATGTTGTCGGCCAGTGGCCGATAAATGAACAGCAGCAACAGTGCCACATTGGGACCGACGAGGACGACGAACAGTGCGTAGTCCGCCCACGATCGGTGTCGCCGGGGTCGCGTGACCGTCACCGGCGCAGTCTAGCCTTGGATCTACAGGGCTGCCGGGAGTGAATTCTGCGACGCAACACGCGGGGTTTGCGTTGCAGCATCCACTTTCGCCGCAGAGGCAAGACCAGTGCGCGGCTATGCCGTTCCGGTGACGACCCACCGTCCAGAGAGCACCCGCCATCCCCCGAAGATCAACCGCAACACGATGAAGGTGCTCAATCCGGACCAGATGCCGGTCAGCCCCCACCCGTAGGCCAGCGACAGCCAGATCAACGGCAGGAAGCCCAGCAACGCGCTCACAACGGTGGCGGTCCGCATGAATGCGGCATCACCAGCGCCTAACAGCACGCCGTCGAGGGCGAAAACTATTCCGGCGACCGGTAACTGGGCCACCATGAACCACCACGGCACCCCGATCGCCGCAAGCACCGATTGATCGTCAGTGAAAAGATCGGGCAGCACCGAGGCACCCGCTGCGAAGAACCCGGCCAGAATCGTGGCGGCAAGGGCGGAAAACGCGGTCACCCGCCGGGCCACCGACTCGGCATGGGCGGCCTCACCGGCCCCCAGTGCCGCGCCGACCAATGTCTGCGCTGCGACGGCCAGCGAATCGAGTACCAGGGCCAAGAAGGTCCAGAGCTGCAACACCACTTGATGTGCAGCGAGCGCGGCGACGCCGAACCTGGCTGCCACCGCGCCCGCGGAAACGAAACACACCTGGAAGGCCAGACTCCGCACAAAGAGGTCGCGGCCCATCGCCAACTGGGCGCGCAGCACCGCGCGATCCGGCCGCAGTGACACCCGCTCAACCAGCAACACACTCAGAAACAGCGAGGCCGCCAGCCACTGACCGACCAGATTGGCCACCGCCGAACCAGACAGTCCCCAGCGGGGAAACCCCAGCCAGCCGTACACCAGCAGCGGACACAGCATTGCCGAGAGCCCGAACCCGAGGAGGACGAACCGAAGTGGCCGCACCTGATTCTGGACACCGCGCATCCAGCCGTTTCCGGCCAGCGAGATCAAAATCGCGGGCGCGCCCAGGATCGCGATCCGCAACCACGGCAACGCCGTGGCGGCAATATCGTCGCCGCCCGACTTGGCGCCGGTGACGACCGACAACAGCGGCGCGGCGGTCGCCTCCACCAGTACCACGATCAACGCGCCCAGACCCAACGCCAACCACGTCGCCTGAACACCTTCGGCGACGGCCGCCCCACGATTGCCGGCCCCGAAGTGCCGGGCCGACCTCGACGTCGTGGCGTAGGAAAGAAAGACCAGTTGGGAGCCGATCAAGCCGAGCACCAGGCTGCCGATGGCCAGGCCGGCCAAAGACAGCGCCCCGAGTCGACCCACCACCGCGAGGTCGAACAGCAGATATAAAGGCTCGGCGGCCAGCACGCCAAGCGCTGGTAGGGCCAACGCTGCGATACGCCGACCGCCCACGGGAGGTGGGCTGGTTTCAGTCAAACGCTGTCAGCCCAGCGCCGAGCACAGGGCGGCAACGACATCATCGATCGGACCGGTAGTCGAATAACCGGCCGCCAACCGGTGGCCTCCGCCGCCGAACCGGCACGCGACGACGGCCAGGTCAATGTCGGACTTGCCACGCATCGACACCGACCATTGCTCCGGGTCGACCTCTTTGAACACCGCAGCGACCTCGGCCTGCTGAGTGGTGCGCACAATATCGACGACGCTTTCTACTTCCTCGGGGCGTGCACCCAGCCAGTCCTGGTGGTGGACGACGGCGTAGACGAATCCCCGGCCATCGACCGCCTCGGGCACCAACTGCGCAGATCCCAACACCCGCGACAACATGGGCAGCCACGCGAACGGATGGCTGTCCATCAGCGCCCGACTGACCGCGGCGTTGTCGACGCCGATTTCGACCAGCCGGGCGGCCAACCGAAGCGCACGCGCGCTGGCCCAGCGGAACGACCCGGTGTCGGTGGTCAGACCTGCGTAGATGCAATGCGCCACGCCCCGGTCGATCGGCTTGTTCCACGCATCCAAGATCTCGGCGACCATCATCGTGGTCGAGTCCGCAGTCGAGTCGACGAAGTTCGCAGTGCCGAACATGCCGTTGGAGGCATGGTGGTCGATCACCAGCAGCTGCTTGTCGGGGCCGGCCAGATCGCGAAGCCCACCCAGTCGATGAACACTCGGAACATCGACGGTCACCACCAGATCGACATCGCGGCGCAACTCCTCGGGGCTGACCAGCAGGTCGCAGCCGGGCAACGAGCGCAACGACTCCGGAAGTTCGGCCGGCGTGGCGAAGCTGACCTGGACGCCCTTGTCGCATTTCGCGAGCACCGCGGCCAATGCCAGTCCAGCACCGATTGTGTCCGCATCGGGGTGAACGTGGCAGATCACCGCAACCGTGTCCGCATCCGACAACAGCTGGGCGGCGCCGACAGCATCGACGCGCGCCCCGGAAAGGCGCGGCATACCCGTCAGCTCAGTCTTCGGATCGATCTTGCGGCTGATTATCGTCACCAGTGCCCTCGACCTCTTCAAAACCAGGAACGCCAAGTCCCCCGAAGGTCGACGGTTCGGCCGCCGACCCAGTATCACGGTACGGGTCGGCCTCCCCGGCCGGCTTCGCACCCACCCGGACCCGAGCCAGATCAGCATCTGCTGCCCGGGCGCGGGCGAGTAACTCCTCCATCCGATTCACCGTGTCCGTCGTCGTGTCACGTTCGAAAGTCAAGGTGGGAGTGAAGCGGACTCCGGTGCCCGCTCCCACCTTGGTGCGCAACACGCCTCGGGCGCGGTCCAGCGCCGCAGCGGCGCCGGCCAGGTCCGGCTCGTCGTCCAACGTCGGTCCCATGACGGTGTAGTAGACCGTTGCGTCGTGCAGGTCGTTGGTGACCTTCGTGTCAACGATGGTCACCCCGGCCAACCCAGGATCCTTGATCTCGTACTCGATCGCCGAGGCGACGATTTGGTTGATTCGCTTGGCCAGGCGTCGAGCCCGCGCGGGATCAGCCATCGACGCGGCTCATCATGTGCGTTCCTTCTGAACGAGCTCGAAGGACTCGATGATGTCGCCTTCCCGGATGTCGGAGTAGCCCAGCGTCATACCGCACTCGAAGCCTTCGCGGACTTCCGTCGCGTCATCCTTCTCCCTGCGCAGCGAAGCGATCGAGAGGTTCTCGGTGACCACGATGTTGTCCCGCAACAGGCGGGCCTTGGCGTTGCGACGCACCACACCGGAGCTGATCATGCAACCCGCGATGATGCCGACCTTGGAGGACCGGAAGATCGCCCGGATCTCGGCACGCCCCAGCTGCTTCTCCTCGTAGATGGGCTTGAGCATGCCCCGGAGCGCACTCTGGATCTCATCGATGGCCTGGTAGATCACCGAGTAGTACCGGATGTCCACGCCTTCGCGGTTGGCCAATTCGGTGGCCTTGCCCTCGGCACGGACGTTGAACCCGATGATGATCGCGTCCGATGCCGATGCCAGGTTGACGTTGGTCTCGGTGACACCACCGACACCGCGGTCGATCACGCGCAGTTCGACCTCGTCATCGATCTCGATACCGAGCAGCGCTTCTTCCAGCGCCTCCACGGTGCCGGAGTTGTCACCCTTGAGGATCAAGTTCAGCTGCGAAGTTTCCTTCAGCGCGGCATCGAGATCTTCCAGGCTGATCCGCTTGCGACTGCGGGCCGCCAGCGCGTTGCGCTTGCGCGCACTACGCCGATCGGCGATCTGGCGGGCGATGCGGTCCTCGTCGACAACCAGCAGGTTGTCACCTGCGCCGGGCACCGACGTGAAGCCGATGACCTGCACCGGACGCGACGGCAACGCCTCGTGGACGTCTTCGCCGTGCTCGTCGACCATGCGGCGGACGCGACCGTACGCGTCACCGGCAACGATCGAGTCGCCGACCCGCAACGTGCCGCGCTGAATCAGCACGGTCGCCACCGGACCGCGACCGCGGTCGAGGTGCGCCTCGATGGCCACACCCTGGGCTTCCATATCTGGGTTGGCCCGCAGGTCCAGGGCGGCGTCCGCGGTCAGCAGCACCGCTTCTTCCAGTGCCGCGATGTTGGTGCCCTGCTTGGCGGAGATGTCGACGAACATCGTCTCGCCACCGAAGTCTTCGGCCACCAGACCATATTCAGTGAGCTGCGATCGGATCCGCGTCGGATCCGCGCCCTCCTTGTCGATCTTGTTCACCGCCACCACGATCGGCACGTCAGCGGCCTGCGCGTGGTTGATGGCCTCCACCGTCTGCGGCATGACGCCGTCGTCGGCAGCGACCACCAGGATGGCGATGTCGGTGGCCTTGGCACCACGGGCACGCATAGCGGTGAACGCCTCGTGACCGGGGGTGTCGATGAAGGTGATGAGTCGTTCGCTGCCTTCGAAGTCAACGCCGACCTGGTAGGCACCGATGTGCTGGGTGATGCCGCCGGCCTCGCCCTCGCGGACGCTGGCATTACGGATGGTGTCCAGCAACCGCGTCTTGCCGTGGTCGACGTGACCCATGACCGTGACGACCGGCGGACGGGTCTGCAGGTCGTCCTCGCCGCCCTCGTCTTCGCCGTAGGTCAGGTCGAACGACTCCAGCAGCTCGCGGTCTTCGTCCTCGGGGCTGACGACCTGAACGTTGTAGTTCATCTCGCCGCCGAGCAGCTCCAGCGTCTCGTCACCGACCGACTGCGTCGCGGTGACCATCTCGCCGAGGTTGAACAGCGCCTGTACCAGCGCCGCCGGGTTCGCGTTGATCTTGTCGGCGAAGTCGCTCAGCGATGCGCCGCGGGCCAACCGGATGGTCTCGCCGTTGCCGTGTGGCAACCGCACACCACCGACGACCGGCGCCTGCATGTTCTCGTATTCGGCGCGTTTCGCCCGCTTGGACTTGCGACCGCGTCGCGGCGCACCGCCGGGACGACCGAACGCACCGGCCGCACCGCCGCGCTGGCCGGGACGACCGCCGCCACCGCCGCCGCCGGGACCACCGCCACCGCCGGGACCACCGCCACCGCCACCGGGACGGCCGCGGAATCCTCCGCCACCGCCGCCGGGTGCGGCACCGACACCGCCGCCACCGCCGCGGTAGTTACCACCACCGCCGCCGGGACCACCGCTGCCGCCGGGACCGCCGGGCCGGGCGCCGCCGGGCCGGGGTGCACCGGTACGAGGCGGACGAGGTCCGGCGCCGGAGGCGCCACCGGGACGCGGGGGCATGTTGCCGGGCGAGGCTCCGCCCGGCCGTGGTGCGCCCGGCCGAGGTGCTCCGGGACGCGGAGCCTGCGGACGGGGTGCGGGCCGGTCAACGGGTTGTGCCGACGAAAACGGGTTGTTGCCGACTCGTGGAGCGCGGGCACCAGGCTTCGGCATCGGTCCCGGACGCGGTCCGGGTGTAGCGCCGGCCTGAGGCGCCGGCGGGGTGGCCGGCGCAGCTGGAGCAGGTGCCGCCGCTCGAGGGGCCGGAGGTGCCGGCGGGGCCGGAGGCGCCGGCTTGGTCACAGCCGCGGGCGGGGGTGCCGGGGTGCGCGCGGCCGGAGCAGCGGGCGGGGCGGCGGGAGCGACCGGAGCTGCGGGTGCCGCGGGAGTCGGCCGAGCGGGGGCGACGGGCTTGACCGGTGCGCTGACCGGTGCGCCGTTACCGACCGCCTTGTCGAGAGCCCTGTCGAGGGCTGCGTCGGGAGCCTTGGCCGGAGCGTTCTGCGGGGCCCGGGGGGTGCTTGGCACCGGGCCTCGGGGTGCGCTCTTCTCGGGGGCCGGCTTGCCGCCGCCGAATGATTCGCGCAGCCGACGGGCTACCGGTGCTTCCACCGTTGACGACGCTGATTTGACGAATTCGCCCTGTTCGTTCAGTCGGGCGAGGACTTCCTTACTGGTGACACCGAGTTCTTTGGCTAACTCGTGTACGCGGGCCTTACCTGCCACTACATCTCCTGTCTAAGAGGCGACAGTCGTGGGCCGCGCCTCGGGTTTAGCTATGACGCATGGTCATCGGGACTTCACGGTGTGCTCATGTTCTTCGCTACCTGTTCTGTTGCCTGGTGGGTCAAGCCCGTCAGCGAACTGACGTGCTCGGCCACCGCGGTTGTTTCCGGCGAACCGGTGATCCGCAGCGCTCTGGTGAAAGCTCGCCTTCGGATCGCTTGTTGTAGGCACTGCGTTGCGGGATGCAGCCAAGCACCTCGCCCCGACAGGCTTCCGGCCGTGTCAACGATTACGGCGTAACTACCGTTCCCGTTCGACCTGGCCACCACTCGAAGCAGTTCGACGGCCAACTCTCGCTTCCGGCAACCGACACACGTCCGCACCGGTCCGCTGGGGTTGTCCGGGCCTCGGTGCGTCGAAGCCGAAGGCTCGCGCTGGATCACGGCTAAGTCTAGCGTCAACAGACCACTGCTCCGAACCACCCGGTTGGGAGACGGCCGTAGGGCTGGTGCTAGTGCGCCATCCCGTGGCTGGCGTCCTCTTCGGGGTGGTCAGCGGACTGGCCCGGCGCGTCGCCGCGGATGTCGATACGCCATCCGGTGAGTCGGGCCGCCAGCCTCGCATTCTGGCCTTCCTTGCCGATGGCCAGCGACAACTGGAAGTCCGGTACCACCACACGAGCGGCGCGCGCAGTTTGGTCGATCACCGACACCGAGACGACTTTGGCGGGCGACAAGGCGTTGGCCACAAACCGGGCGGGATCGTCGTCGAAGTCGATGATGTCGATCTTTTCCCCGGACAGCTCGCTCATTACGTTGCGGACCCGCTGCCCCATCGGGCCGATGCAGGCGCCCTTGGCATTGAGACCGGGGACCCGGGACGCCACCGCGATCTTGGACCGGTGCCCGGCTTCCCGGGCGACCGCCACGATCTCGACGGAACCGTCGGCGATCTCGGGAACTTCCAGTGAGAACAACTTGCGAACCAGGTTGGGGTGGGTGCGGGACAGAGTGATCAGCGGCTCGCGGGACCCGCGACTCACACCGACGACGTAGCAGCGCAGCCGGTTGCCGTGCTCATAGCTCTCCCCCGGAACCTGTTCGGCAGCCGGGATGACGCCCTCAGAGGCCTTGGCTTCGGTGCCCATCCGGACGACGACCAGGCCGCGGGCATTGGCGCGGCTGTCGCGCTGGATGACGCCGGCGACGATCTCGCCCTCGCGGGTAGCGAACTCACCGAAGGTGCGCTCGTTTTCGGCATCACGGAAGCGCTGCAGCATCACCTGCCGTGCAGTCGTGGCGGCGATGCGCCCGAATCCCTCCGGCGTGTCATCCCATTCGCTGATGAGGTTGCCGTCCTCATCGGATTCGCGTGCCATCACCTTGACGACACCGGTCTTGCGGTCGATTTCGATACGCGCGTCGGTCTGGTGCCCCTGCGTGTGTCGATACGCGGTGAGCAGCGCGGATTTGATCGTTTCGAGCAGCTCGCTGACCGAGATGCCCCGGTCTACTTCGATCGCATGCAGTGCGGCCATGTCGATGTTCATGCTTCGGCCTCCGTCTCCTCTACCCGGCCTTCCCCACTGACACCTGCCAATTCCATCTCAGCTCGAGGTGGGGGCGAAAATTCAACCTGCACAATGGCTTTGGTGATTTCACGCAGGGGAATATCACGTAAGTTCAGGCCGCGGCCCTTTCGAACGACCACACTTATCGCGTCGTCGCGGGTGGCTCCGACCCGGCCGGCCAGCTGTGTTCCGTCTGCCAACACCAGATCCACCTTGCGGCCACGCGCACGGCGGAAGTGTTTCGGGGTGGTCAGCGGACGGTCCACACCAGGTGAACTGACCTCAAGCACGTACTGGTCCTCGAGGTCATTTCCGCCGTCCAGACCGTCCAGCAAATCGGACGCCGACCTCGAGAGCGTCGCGATGGTGTCCAGATCCAGAGATTTGTCGCCGTCGACAATCACCGTGATGCGCGGCGGGCGGGTGCGGCTATTGATGACCACGTCTTCGATTTCGTAGCCGGCGCGCGCGAACTCGCTACTGAGCAGCTCGATCACCTGCGTCTGCGAAGGTAGCCCGGTGGTCACGGCGAGCTCCTCATCTTGAGTTGTCGGTCATTGGCGGGCCCCTGGTCGGGGTCGACGCCAATTTGTCTCGCGGGCGTCCGGGTGTCTCCCTGCCCTTGCGGCAGCTGACGTTCGGAGACATTCCAGAGAGCCAGCTATCCACGATACGCCAGGATTAGCCAATGACGCCCCGATCACCGTCGCTGGGTCATACGGCTCCCATGGCCAATCGTGCCGACCACGGTTGCGACGCGTTGTGATGGCAGGATGTGGGGCGTGCCCAGAGCAGTACCCGTCATCAGCCGGCGGGGCGTTCTCGCCGGCGGTGCCGCTCTAGCAGCACTTGGGGTGGTCGTGACCGCCTGCGGCGAGTCGACGCCCAAGACTCCGGCTGTCGAAGAATTGTTAGGCCCGTTGGACCAGGCCAGACACGATAGCGCGCTTGCGGCGGCAGCCGCCGGCGCTGTTGGCAGCCCGCCCCAGGTTGCTGCCGCGCTAACCGTTGTCGCCACCCAACGTGCCGCGCACGCTCGCGCCCTGGCAACCGAGGTCGCCCGGGCCGCCGGCAAACTGTCCTCGTCGACGAGCGAGACGAGCAGCTCCAGCGCCAGTCCCAGCCCGACGGACCCGCAGGCGCCGCCGCCACCACCGCCACCGGTGTCCGACGTGATCGATTCACTGCGCAAGTCAGCCGAGGATGCGAGCCGTCTCGTCGCGACTTCCGCGGGATACCGAGCGGGCCTGCTCGCATCGATCGCCGCGTCGTGCACGGCGTCCTACCAGGTCGCGCTGGTCCCCGGAGGGCCGTCGATATGACGTCGTCGGAACCCAGCTTCGGCGCCAGTCCCCTCAAACGCGGCCCCGGTGGGGCGCAAACCGGGAAAGATGCGGACACCGCGCTCAGCGAGGCACTGGTCGTCGAACACGCGACGATTTACGGCTACGGCATCGTGTCGGCGCTGTCGCCGCCCAGCGTCAACGATCTGGTGGTGGAGGCCCTCAATCAGCACCGGCAGCGGCGCGACGATGTCATCGCGATGCTGGCCGCCCGGAAGGTGAACGCGCCGGTCGCGGCCGCGGGCTATCAGTTGCCCGCGCCGGTGGGCAGTCCGGCCGACGCGGCGCGACTGGCGGCGCGGATGGAGAACGACGGTGCGACGGCATGGCGAGCGGTCGTCGAGTATGCCGAGACCGCCGAGGACCGCGCGTTCGCCTCGACGGCCCTGACTCAGAGCGCGGTGATGGCGTCCCGCTGGAACAGGGTGCTGGGCGGTTGGCCGATCACCACGACGTTCCCGGGCGGAAACGAATAGCAGCCGCCAAGGCAGCCCCATGGCGGCGACCCGCCGCGCCCGGCTACGCCGCGCTTGCGATCGCCGCTAGCCCCATGGCGGCGACCCGCCGCGCCCGGCTACGCCGCGCTCGCGATCACCGCTAGCCCCATGGCGGCGACCCGCCGCGCCCGGCTACGCCGCGCTTGCGATCGCCGCTAAGCCGGGCCTGCGATTGCCGTGACGATCTGCGTGCTGAGCGAATCACTGACCGCCAGCTCGCTCTTCTCGCCGGTGAATCGATTGCGGAGCTCGACCTGGCCGTCGGCCCAGCCGCGGCCCACCACGACGATCCATGGCACACCGAGCAGCTCGGCATCCTTGAACTTGACTCCCGGCGACGCCGTGCGGTCGTCGAGCAGCACCTGTACCCCGACTTTGTCCAGGTCGGAAGCCAGCTTGACGGCCCCTAGGCGAGCCTCGGGATCCTTGTTGGCGATCACCACGTGCACACCGAACGGCGCTATCGACGACGGCCAGCGCAGGCCGAGTTCGTCATGGTGTTGTTCGGCGACCACAGCCACCAATCGCGACACCCCGACGCCGTAGGAACCCATGGTCAGTCGTACCGGCTTGCCGTTCTCGCCGAGAACATCCGCTGTGAATGCATCGGTGTACTTGCGGCCCAGTTGGAAGATGTGACCGATCTCGATGCCGCGGGCCATGACCAGCGGGCCGGCTCCGTCGGGCGAGGGATCGCCTTCGCGCACCTCGGCGGCCTCGATGGTGCCGTCGGCGGTGAAGTCGCGGCCGGCGACCAGCCCGACCACGTGGCGGCCCTTCTCATCCGCACCGGTGATCCAGCTGGTGCCGTCGCCGATCCGCGGATCGATGAGATAACGAACTTCGTTGTCCTGCAACGCTTTTGGCCCGATATAACCTTTGACAAGGAACGGGTACTTGGCGAAGTCCGCGTCATCGAGCAGGGCGTACTCGGCCGGTTCCAACGCCGCGCCCAGCCGTTTGTCGTCGACCTCTCGGTCACCGGGTACGCCGATGGCCAGCAGCTCCCAGTCCGCGCCCGGCTGGCGGACCTTGATCAGCACGTTCTTGAGCGTGTCGGCGGCGGTCACCGTGCGACCCAGGTCGGCCTGGTTCGCCCAGGCCACCAGCTTGGCGATGGTCGGGGTGTCACCGGTGTCATGGACTTGCGCCTCGGGCAGACCATCGATGGGCTGTGATTCCGGCCGCGCGGTGATCACAGCTTCGACGTTGGCCGCATAACCCGACTCGATGCAGCGAACAAAGGTGTCCTCGCCGATCGGGCTCTCAGCCAAAAACTCTTCGGAGGCGCTGCCGCCCATCGCGCCCGATACCGCCGACACGATGACGTATCGGACCGCCAGCCGGTGGAATATGCGCTGATAGGCCTCGCGGTGTGCGTGGTAGGCGGTCTTCAGCCCGTCGGCGTCGATGTCGAATGAGTAGGAGTCCTTCATGACGAACTCGCGGCCGCGCAGGATGCCGGCGCGCGGACGGGCCTCGTCGCGGTATTTGGTCTGGATTTGGTACAGCGTCAGCGGAAAGTCTTTATAAGAGTTGTATTCGCCCTTGACGGTGAGTGTGAACAGTTCTTCGTGGGTCGGGCCCAACAGATAGTCGTTGCCCCGACGGTCCTTCAGCCGGAACAGGCCGTCGCCGTACTCGGTCCACCGGTTGGTCTTCTCGTAGGGTCCGCGCGGCAACAGTGCCGGAAACAGGATTTCCTGCCCACCGATCGCGTCCATCTCCTCACGGACAATGCGTTCGATGTTGCGCAGCACCTTGAGGCCGAGCGGGAGCCAGCTGTACAGCCCTGGCGCGATCGGCCGGACGTACCCGGCCCGGATCAGCAGTTTGTGGCTGGGGACTTCCGCGTCGGCGGGGTCATCGCGCAAAGTGCGCAGGAACAGCTCGGACATCCGGGTGATCACAGGCGGCAAGCCTACTTGCCAGACGGTTCGGTATAGCCAATCGCGTCAGCCGGCCAACCGTCCGAAAGTCGCGCCCGGAACGAACTCGTGCAGATTCCAGGTGGGAAATGCTCGGCGCAACTGGGGCGGGCCGGTGACCGTGACATCGCCGGCGTGCAGCAGATTGCGCCAGGTCCGGACACCGCGGTGCCAGTCGACGAAGGCTTGCGACGATGCCTCGACAATCAGATCCGGCCGCCCGCCCGGATCCGAGTGACACAGGTCTGCATTGCGGTCTTGAATCAACATCCAGAACCGCCGATTCGCCGGACGCTCTTCGGGAAACACGAAAGCGACCACGACCCGGCCGTCGGGCAGTGCGGACTCGTCCACCTGCGTCTGACACCACGCCCACAGCGCATATGCGGGATCAAAGTTCTGCTGTCTCGTGTACCCAGCGATTGCCCCAAGTCGCCAGCGCGGTGATCACCCCGGCCAGATCGGCGCCGGCTTCGGTCAGAAAGTAGTTGTTTCCGCGCCCACCGGGCTTGGGGCGGGTCTCGATGACTCCCGCGCGTTGCAACTCGTCGAGCCGCTTCATCGCATCGAGCGCGACATCGACGGCACGCCCTTGGCGATCGCGAAGAACGTGTCGGCGCCGAACATCAAATTCCGCACGATCAGCGGATTCCATTGCTCGCAAATGATTTCCGCCGCAACGGCAACCGGGCAGTACTGACGATAGGTAGCCGTGCCTACTCGGCTCCGTTCTTCCCAGGGGTGCCGCCGAGCATGCCCGCGCTGCCGCCGGTGCCGCCCGTCCCGCCGTTGCTGCCGCTTCCGCCGTCGCCGCCGTTGCCAACAAAGGACGCCGTAAAGGACCCGTCCACGAACGTTCCTGCGTTGCCACCGTTTCCGCCGCTGGCGGGGCCGATCCCGCCGCCGGCATCACCGCCCTGCCCGCCGCCGGCGGTTGCCGCACCGCCAACCCCGCCTTCGCCACCCTGTGCCACACCTAGTCCGACCAGGGCGGGTGCCGCAGCAAGGCCGCCGGCACCTCCAGGTCCGCCCATTCCCGTCATGGCGGCGCCGCCGGCACCACCCGCACCCCCCAGGACGTCGTCGAATCCGATCAGGCCCGCGGCGGCGGCTCCGCCGCCAGCGCCACCCGTCCCAGCGATACCGGTGGTGGTACCGCCGCCCCCTCCACCGGCGCCCCCTCGTGCAAAGTCAAGCCCGAGGAGGCTGCCGGCCACGCCGTTGCCGCCGGCACCGCCGGTACCGCCGGTTCCGGTAGTGGCGGCCCCGCCGTCCCCACCGGCACCCCCGAACCCGGTGAACAGGCCGTGTGAGAGTCCGCCGGTACCGCCGGCACCGCCGATCCCACTAGGTAGCGGCGCCACCGGCGCCGCCGGTTCCCGCAATGCCCCCGAGCAAGCCAGAGGCGCCACCGATACCACCAGCACCGCCGTTGCCCGCTGCGACGGCGGCGCCACCCGCCCCACCGGTCTGCCCGACCGCACCCGAACCGCCGTTGCCGCCGCTACCGAATAGCAGCCCGCCGGCCCCGCCGGCCTGACCGGTGCCCGCTGCCGCGTTGGCGCCGTTGCCGATTAGCGGCCGCCCCAACAGCGCTTCGGTCGGGGCGTTGACCACACCCAGGACGTTTGCTCGAACGTGTGCAAGGGCATGGCGTTGGCCGCCTCAGCGCCCACGTAGGCGCCTAACCCGTTCTCCATCGAGCGGACAAAATTCGCATGGAACGTCGTCGCCTGCGAGCTGACGGTCTGGAAATCCTGGCCGAAACCCCCGAAAAGGTCAGCGATCGCGGTCGATATCTCGTCTTGCGCCGCGGCCACGATGCCAGTCGTCGGACCCGCGACGGCCCCGTAGGCGTCAGTGAGGGACGACTGAATACGCGACAGAGTGGCGGTTACATCCTCGACGCTCTCCGGCGCCACAAACACAAACGAATTGACCACACCCTGTTCGACACCGCGGCGATGTCCGATTATTCGGCTAGCTAACGATCTCTGCTGTGACGTCTGACACCACGATCGAGATCAGTCAGCGCACCGTCACGGCTGGTTCGAGACGGTCACTTCCGACGCGACACCGTCTACTCGCGCCGCCACGCCGTACTCGGGTAGTTCACCGGCAGGCGCCCCGCCGTCCTCCATGGACGTTGCCCGGGTGCGGCCGACGACTCGCCAGGCTCCGTCCGGGGCGCGTCGCGTGACTTTGTACTCCAGTTCGGCTGAAGTGTCCGGCGACGCCCACGAGACAAGCACACTCCCATCGCGGCCCCGTTGCGCGCGTACATCCCGGGGGGCGGGAGTCACCCGCACCGGCGCTGCCGCATCTGGCTTGACGGTCGCCGGGGCGTTGGATTCCACCGGGGATCGCACCGGCGCCCGGGCGTCGGACCGGACCGTCGGCGATGAACGTCGGTCCCGCAGGGCGACGACGGCATAGACCGGGGTGCCCGGCCCCGGAGCTGCACCGCCGTCGGTCATCGATGTGGCGACCGTCCGCCCGACCGTGCGCCAGGTGCCGTCGGATTCGAGTCGGGTGATTTTGTACGTGACGGCAGTGCCGGGCGCCGCTTCCCAGCGGACGGTGACGTCGCCACCGGCCGCGCGCTCGGCCGCGATGCGCGCGGGACCGGCCAGGGGCAGTGCGGCCAGTGCCGCCAGTGCGCCCGGGTGCTCGGGGCAGGCGTCGAGCGCAGCAGTCAACCCCGCCTCGAGGGCGGCTGCCGGGCCTGCCGTTGCTGCTGCGACGAGCCGATCGGCTTCGGCGACGGCGGCACGCGCATCGGCAAGCGCCCGCTCGGCATCGACAGCGCCTTCTGGGTCCGGCAGATCGGAAGCGACCCGCGTCAGGTGCTCGAGGTGCTCGGCCACCTCGGCGTACCGTCGCGCCTTCAGCGCCGCGGTCGCCGCCCGCCAGCGCAGACGCGCGTCGGCCAGGACGCTGTCAATCTCGTCCGCGACCGCGTTGATCGACGGCTGCCGATCCGGCAATGCTCGCTGCCGGGCCTCCTCAGCCAGCGATCGCGCCTCGATCGGCCGACCGGACCGAAGCGCCTTGCGCGCTGCGCGCAGGGGCTCCGACCACACCCCTGGTTGTTTGCTTGGCCGCGCCACCGGTGCGGGTTCGCTGCTGCGGGGGGCCGCACGCGCGGCCGTTTCGACCGGCACACCGAATTCGGCCGCGAGCGCGGTCAACACTCGTGACGCTCGCGCGGCGTCCAGGCCCAGTTCGCCGGCCTCGGCCACCAGGTGCGCGTGGTCGTCGGCGGTCAGTCGGTCCTCGACCAGGACGGCTGCGCGGACTCGGGGGCGAAGCTTGTCCACCGAGTCGATGGCCACGCCGTCGAGGTACGCCTCGCGAATCGCGGAGTCGGCTTCCAGCAGGTCTCCGACGTGCACGAGAAGCTCGTCGATAACCGTGCGCAGCCGGTCGGACGGGAGTTCACGCGCCCGACTGCGCCAGGCGGCGGCCCGGCCCGCGATCTCGGAGTCGTCGGCGTCCGGCACGCACCTGAGCAAAGCGAATAACGTTGGGGGCGGCGGGGACTCCCAGATCCGGCCGAGTTCGTCGAGCAGCGCGCGGATCTGGCGGCGTCGGCTCTCCGGGACGAGGTCTCCGGTGGGCACCTCCGGAGTCGCAGGCAGATCGATCACGTGGTGCCTGCGCAGGCGTGCGGCGACCTCCGATTCGGTCAGCCCGCAGTCCCGACCGACTTCGCCCAGCTTCGCGAGCTTTTCCCGCGGTATCCCGCCGTGTTTGGCAACGAGGGCGGCCAAGGCGGCGTCGAAGAGTTCGAAGCGGGCGGCGTCGTGGCCGGCGCGCTGCTCTCGTACGTGTTCAACCAGGTCCGCACGGGATCTCGGGTCGAGCAGCACCGCGCTGTTGGCATCATGGGCGGCCACCAACGCGGCGACAAGCACGCGATACTTCGGGTGGTCGCGCTGCCGTTGCCAGAAGGCCCAGACCTCAGCCACCCGCTCCGCGATGTCTGAATCAGTCAGATGTTCGACGCTGTCGAGCGGGATGCCGTACAGCTCGAAGGGATCGGAGGCCTGCGGGCCGCCGCGCGCCTCGACCGCGGCAAGTACCCGCTTGCGGTAGGCGTTCGGCTCGAACGGCTCCAGGTTGACTGCCACGCGTCACCGTCCGACGTCGCGCCGTCGTGACCGCTGGACCTGCTGCCGTTCCCGCTCTACTTCGGCAGCCGAAATCGTCGCGCCGGTTTCGGCGGTCAGCACCAGCGGCATGTTTGCCTCGACGTGACGGGCCGTCACCTGCAGGACCCCGTCAAAGCCCATCTCGAAGCTGATACGGACCTCGCTGCCTTCGCTGAAACCCGGCGGAATGCCCTCGATCATGCCCGCGATCAGCACCTTCGCGTCATCCGGTCGCGACGACGCGACCTGGCCTTGCTGCTCGACCACGACGAGCCGGATCGAATCCTGGTCGTCGCGGATCGTGCCGAAGCTGCGGTGCACGCGAATCGGCAACGGGTCGTTGCGTTGGACCAGCCACGTTGCTTCCAACGACATCGTCTGATCGCTGACGACGAGCACCCCGAAGCCACGGGACACCACGGTGTCCACCCGAATCAGTACGGCACGCCGAACCTGCGCCAGCGGCAGGTCGTAGGCGTCGGCCACCCGGCGGCACGCGTCGTCAAGGTCGCTGGGCCGGGCCTCCTCTGGCAGCGCACCCGGGGCCAGGCGACCACGGGTGGCGAGATCGTCAGCGACCATGCGCTCCATCTCGAGCTTCTCGCCGTAGATCGCGGCTCCTCGCACGACCGAGAGTTCCGGGTCGGTGAGCTCCGGACGCAAGCCGAACTCGGTCTGCAGCGCTTGCGCGACGGCATGCATGCGGGAGGAACCGCCGACCAGCAGGATGCGGTCGAGGGCATCGGCGCCCCTTCGACGGGCGGCGGCGATGCAGTCGCGGGTCAGGTCGAGGGTCCGGCGCAGCAGCGTCGAGGTCATGTCCTCGAGCTCTCTGCGGCCGATGTCGACAACCGCGCGGGCGCCGTCGTGGGCGACGATGACCTGGGTTGTATCGCGTTCCGAGAGTTCACATTTGGCACGCTCGGCGGCAAGTACCAGTTCTTGTGCGCCGGAGGAGTCGTCCAGCGGGTCCTCGGCCGAAGGATTGGCATCGCAGAATCGCCGGGACAGATGCAGGGCGAGCCGCTCATCCCAGTCGGCGCCGCCCAGGTGATGATCACCTTCGACCGCCAGCACGGTGATCCTGCGGTCGGCGAGTTCGATGACCGTCGCGTCGAAAGTGCCCCCGCCCAGGTCGTAGACCAGGACAGTTTCGCGATGGCCGTCCTTGGTGAGGCTGGCCTGACCGTCCAGGCGCCCGAAGCCGTAGGACAGCGCGGCGGCGATGGGCTCGGAGAGGACGCCGGCGACGTCGAGCCCGGCGTGTGTTCCGGCGAGTACCGTCGCGCGGCGTTCCTCGTCACCGAAGTACGCGGGCACCGTGATGACCGCCTTGCGCACGGTGTCGCCGGTGGCGAATTCGGCATCCGCGATGAGGCTGCGCAGGATGAGGGCCGAGACGGCCGGAGCAGACCAGGCGTTGCCGTGGGCGACGAACTTCCACTCCGCATCGCCCATTCGGCGCTTGACCAGTGTGCATACGCGTTCGGGGTCCAGCCGGGCCTGTCGCCGCGCTCCCTCGCCGACCAGATACTCGTCCCGGGCGGCGAACAGCACGACCGACGGCGTTGTGAGATCACCGCTGAATCCGCTGAGCACCTCGGGAGCCCCGTCGCGACCTGTTCGGGCGATCGCGGAGTTGGTTGTGCCGAGGTCGATCCCGTGAATCGTCACGCCTGAGAGCGTAGCGAGCACGCCCGACGACCACGAGAATCACTATCATCAATCCCCGTGGCGACCGATGACGAACATTCCGCGATCATCGAACGCCTCGAGGATCTCACTCGAGCCCTGAAGCGGCAGGCCACGGGCATTGACCGTCTCGCAGAGGACGCTCGTGCCCGCGAGGCGAAGGAACGAGTCGGGGCGGACGTTCCGTTGCTGATCGACCTGTTCGCGGTGCACAGCGACGCGAATGCCTGCGCTCTGACGGCCGAGACCCCGCGGGAGCGCGCTGCGTTCGAAGCCATCGCGACGTCGTTGGAGCGGCTGATGGTCGGTCGTGGCGGTGAGCCCGTTGTCCCGGCGCCAGGGACCGATTTCGACCCGGCGACGATGGAGGCGGCCGAGGTCCGGTCGACTGATCTCGCGTCCCAGGACCGGCTCGTCGCCGCGGTGCTGACGCCGGGGCTGCGGGTGACGACGGTCGGTCGGACCGTTCGGCCTGCCCGGGTGGCCGTCTTCCGCCACCGGACCTGACAGCCGTCGGTCGGGTACTAAAACAGAACTGGCGAAGGTGCTCGATAACCGGACCATGAAGGAGTGGCGACGCAATGTCGGGAAGACCTGGATTTGGTGGCGCGATTCGAACGTGACGCGATCCCACTGCTGGACGACCTCTACAACGCCGCCCGAAGGCTGACCCGCTGTCGCGCCGACGCCGAGGACCTGGTTCAGGAGACGATGCTCAAGGCCTACCAGCAGTTTCATTCGCTGCACCAAGATTCGCAGCTGAGCGCGTGGCTGTACCGCATCATGCACAACACCTGGATCAACAACCATCGGAGATCGCAACGCCGCCCTGCCGAGCAACTCACTGCCGACATGACTGACCGGCAGCAGGATGCTGTGTGGGCGTGCCGCTCAGCCGATGTCGAGGTGCTGGCAGAGATGTCGGACTACGCAGTGATCCAGGCGTTGGAAGCGTTGCCGGAGAGTCTTCGGATGACCGTGTCCTACGCCGACGTCCACGGCTTTCGGTACCGAGAGATCGCCGAGATTCTCGACATTCCGCTTGGCACGGTGATGTCGCGATTGCACAGCACGCGCCGCAAACTACGCGGACTGCTGACCGACGTCGCCCACCAGCGCGGGTTCGGCTAGGTCAAGGCGACTCAGATGTCGCCGGCGTCGATCGCTTCCTTGACTTCCTGCGCGTGCGCAACCTGCTCTGGCGTGTAGCCGATGAACAGCGCCGCGCAGCCGACGATGACCGCCGTTCCGGCAATCCACAGCAGGCCGTAGGTGTAGCCCTTATCGAGCGCGTGCAACTGCAGCTCGTTCATGAACTTCACCGGACCGGTGATACCGCCGTTGTACAGGGTGCGAGAGGTGATGACTGCCTGGATGACGGCCAGCACCAGCGGTCCACCGAGGCTTTGCAGCATCAGGGTCATGGCCGATACCGGGCCGATCTGGTCGAAGCCGACGCCCGCGATGGCCGCCAACGTCAGCGGCACCACCACCATGCCGATGCCGACACCGCCGACAACGATGGGCACCACCAGGTTCGGGAAGTACGAAGCACCGCGGTGCATGCACATCGACCCGTAGATCATGGCTGCCAGCAGCAGCCAGCCGCCACCGATTGTCAACACCCGCGGGGAGAATCGTGACACCAGCTGCGAGGAGATGGCCAGCCCGATTCCCATCGCGATGACGAACGGGATGAAGCCGATGCCGGCACCGAGTGCGCTGTAGCCCAAGATGTCCTGCACGTACAGGCCGATCGACACGGTCAGGCTGAACATGACACCACCGGCCAGGAAGATCGCGCCGAAGGTGACCAGCCGGTTGCGGTCACGGAACAAGCTGAACGGAATGACCGGGTTCTCGGCGGTTCGCTCCACTATGGCGAAAGCGATTCCGGCCGCGATCGCCACGACGCCGGAGCCGATGGTGGTGACCGAGATCCAGCCCTTTTCGGGGCCGATCGAGAAGGCGAACACGGCAGCGGTGCACGCCAGCGTGGCCAGCATGGCCCCCGCAGCGTCGAGCTTCATCCGCTCACGGTTGGTTTCCCGCAGCGCGGTGCGGGCCAGGTAGATCATCACCAGCCCGATCGGCACGTTGACCATGAACGCCAGGCGCCAGGAGTACTCGGTCAGGAATCCGCCGACGACCAGACCCATCACGGAACCGACAGCGGTCATCGCGGCGAACACAGCGGTCGCGGCGTTACGCGCCGGGCCCTTCGGGAAAGTAGTCGCTACCAGCGCCAAACCCGTCGGCGACGCGATAGCCGACCCGATGCCCTGCGATAGCCGGGCGATGACCAGCGTCACCTCGTCCCACGCCACCGCACACAGCACCGAGGAAATGGTGAACAGGGCGACGCCGACGATGAAGGTGCGCTTGCGCCCGATGGTGTCGCCGAGGCGTCCACCGAGGAGCATCAGTCCACCGAAGGTCAGCACATACGCGGTGATCACCCAGCTCCGGCCGGCGTCAGACAGGCTGAGCTCGTCCTGAATCTTAGGAAGCGCGACAATCGCGACGGTGCTGTCCATCGTGGCCAGCAACTGCATTCCGCCGATCGCGATAACCGCCGCGATGAAGCGATACGAAGGCATCCATGTCGGGTAATACCTGCTCATACGCTGGAAAGCGGTCTCCACTGATCGCGTGGGACGCTCCTGAGCCGAACGTTCTGAGCGTCCCTCAGTCCAAGTGTGGACTGCACGCTCTGATTCGTTGAGAGCCGTCATGGAAGGTTACCTTACAGTAATCTTAAGAATTGTTTAAAGCCTCAGCGGCAGTGAGGCCCGCCACTGGCCCGATTACGACGATCGCGGGCGGTCGCACGCCTTCCGCACGGACCTTCTCTGGCGTGTCAATAAGGGTCGCCCGCAACGTCTGTTGCGCGGCCGTCGTTCCATGCTGGACGACCAAAACCGGTGTTTCCGCAGGTCGGCCGCCCTTTAACAGCGCGGCGACGAACAATTCAATGCGTTCGACCGCCATCAGCAAAACAATGGTGCCGGACAATGCTGCTAAAGCATCCCAATTCACTAACGATTCGGGATGATCGGGCGCCAAATGCCCGCTGACCACCACAAACTCGTGATTCGTGGCCCGGTGAGTGACCGGAACGCCGGCCAGAGCGGGCACCGCTATGGCACTTGTCACACCCGGCACCACCGACACCGGAATTCCCGCCTCGGCGCACGCCAGGACTTCCTCATATCCGCGGGCGAACACAAACGGATCGCCCCCTTTGAGGCGCACGACGAACTTTCCTGCCCGGGCCCGTTCGATCATGACGGCGTTGATCGCGTCCTGCGCCATGGCCCGGCCGTACGGGATCTTGGCCGCGTCGATGATTTCCACGTGTGGCGGCAGCTCGGCGAGCAGTTCCGGCGGTGCGAGGCGGTCGGCGACCACGACATCGGCCTGGGTGAGCAACCGTCGGCCGCGGACGGTGATCAGTTCGGGGTCGCCCGGGCCGCCGCCCACCAGCGCCACCCCGCCGCGAATCACGTCGGCGCTGATGTCGCCGTCAGTGGTGATGACGCCCGTCTGCAAAGCCTCGCGGATCGCCGAGCGGATCGCCGCCGACCGGCGGTGCTCGCCACCGGCCAGCACGCCGACCGACAGACCTGCGTAGCCGAACGACGCCGGGGTGACCGCTGTCCCCTCGACGGCGATGTCGGCGCGCACACAGAAGATGCGGAGGCGTTCGGCTTCGGCGACGACGGCGGCGTTCACCTCGGAATCGTTGGTGGCCGCCAGGGCGTACCAGGCGCCGTCCAGGTCGCCCTCGCGGTACTTGCGGATCGACAGCGTGATTCCCTCCATCGCCTCGACGGAGCGGGTGGCGCTACGGGAGATGACGTGCACGTCCGCGCCGCTGGCGATGAGTAGCGGCAACCGCCGCTGCGCGACGCTTCCCCCGCCGACCACGACGACCTTTCGCCCGGTCAGTCGCAGTCCCACCAGATAGGGGCTCTCAGTCACCGGGCAAGTCTAATGTTCGGCCGCGGGCGGTCTGCCCTGTCCCGCGGCGGCGCATGCGACGAAGCGGGCTACCACATCAGGCTTCGCCGCGGGGTGGGTGTGCAGATACGACGCGTGCACGCCGGCGTACACGGCGCCGTCCCGCACCCTATCTACCTGATCCCCCCGGTACACCCAGGCCGGCTGATAGCTGTTGGTGAATGTGACTGCGGTCCGGTGGAACTCATGCCCCACCACGCGCTCCCCCACCCGGTACAACGGCGAATCCACAACCGCCACCGCGTCGCGATAACCCAACTTGAGGTGCTGGGTGAAACGCGCAGACCCGGCCAACACACCGCACATCGGGAATCCGTCCAGTTCGGCGGCCAAATAGATAAGCCCCGCACATTCGGCGTGCACGGGCGCACCCGCGGCCGCGAGTTCGACGATCTGGCGGCGCACAGCGTCATTGGCTGACAGCTCCGCAGTGAACTGCTCGGGGAACCCGCCCGGCAACACGACGGCGTCCGTCGCTTCGGGAAGGGTCTCGGCGAGCGGGTCGAACTCGACGACCTGGGCGCCCGCAGCCCGCAACAGTTCGCCGTGCTCGGCGTAGCCGAAGGTGAATGCCTTCCCGGCCGCCAGGGCGACAGTGGGTTGGCGGCCCGCCGGCGGCTGGTTCCCTATCGCTTCGGCAGGATCCCACGGCGCGTCGGCGACCCGGCTGCCGGCGACCGCCAACACCCCGGCCAGGTCGACGTGTCGGGCCACCAGTGCTGTCATCGCCTCGATCGCCTGCTGGGCGTGGCGACCGTACTCCGTTGCGGTCACCAGTCCCAGATACCTTGTCGGCAGCTCTAATTCAGCCGTTCGTGGAATGGATCCCAAAACGGCGACACCGGCCTGCTCGCACGCCTGCCGCAGTACCTGTTCATGCCTGGCCGACCCGACCCGGTTGAGGATGACACCAGAGACGCGGGTTTCGGGGTCGAAGGTCGAGAAGCCGTGCAACAGTGCGCCAATGCTCTGACTCTGACCGCGCGCATCCACCACCAGCACCACCGGAGCTCCCAGCAGGCCCGCGACGTGCGCGGTGGACCCGGCCGCCGAGCCGGTGGCGGCCGCACCGATACGACCGTCGAACAGGCCCATCACTCCCTCGATCACGGCAATGTCGGTGCCGCGGGTGCCGTGCTGAAAAAGCGGGCCGATCAGCCGGTCGCCCACCAACACCGGATCGAGGTTGCGGCCGGGCCGCCCGGCGGCCAGCGCGTGGTAGCCGGGGTCGATGAAGTCCGGGCCTACCTTGAAGGGCGCCACCTGATGGCCCGCCTGTCGTAGCGCCCCGATCAAACCCGTCGCGACCGTCGTTTTTCCGCTGCCCGACGCGGGCGCGGCGATCACGACGGCGGGGGTCGAGTTCACCACTCGATGCCCTTCTGACCTTTGCGCCCGGCATCCATCGGGTGCTTCACCTTAGTCATCTCGGTGACCAGGTCGGCTGCCTCGATCAGGCGCGGCGGCGCCTGCCGGCCGGTGATCACCACGTGCTGATGGCCGGGGCGATCCAGCAGTGTGTCCACCACCTCGTCGACATCGATCCAGCCCCACTTCAAGGGGTAGGTGAACTCGTCGAGTACGTAGAAGTCGTGGCGCTGCTCGGCCAGGCGCCGCCTGATCTCGGCCCAGCCGTCCGCGGCTGTCGTGGCATGGTCGACCTCGCTGCCGGCTTTGCGCGACCAGGACCAGCCCGCACCCATCTTGTGCCATTCGACGGTGCCACCCACCGACTGCTGATCGTGCAGGGTGCCCAGCGCCGCGAACGCCGACTCCTCGCCTACCTTCCATTTCGCGCTCTTGACGAATTGGAAGACCGCGATATCGAGGCCGACGTTCCAGGCCCGCAACGCCATGCCGAACGCGGCCGTCGACTTTCCCTTACCGTCGCCGGTATGCACGGCCAGTACCGGAGTGTTTCGACGGGCCCGGGTGGTCAGACCGTCGTCCGGGACGCCGACCGGATTGCCTTGTGGCATCAGCTACCTGACCCCTTCTGTTCGCGGCTCATGCCGCGCTGCGAACAGCTCGAGTGAGATGGTCGGCGTGCAACTGCTCCAGACGGATGACCGACGCTCCCAGCTGGCGGGCCAACTGTCCGGCCAGTCCCAGCCGCACATATGACGTCTCGCAATCGACTACGACCGCAGCTGCACCTTCGGCCACCAGTCGTGCCGCCGCAATCCTGCTGCGGCCCAACGGATCCGGCCCCGCAGTGGCACGGCCGTCGGTCAGCACCACCACCAGTGGACGCCGGGCCCGGTCACGAACCTTTTCCCGGAGGATGAGCTCACGCGCGGCCAGCAGACCCTCGGCGAGTGGCGTCCTGCCCCCGGTGTCGAACCGGGTCAGGCGTCGGGCGGCAATGTGGGCCGATGACGTCGGAGGCAGCAGTAGTTTCGCCGCCTGCTGCCGGAAGGTGATGACCGCGACTTTGTCCCGGCGCTGGTAGGCGTCACGTAGCAGCGACAGGGTGGCGCCACCGACAGCAGCCATCCGGTCCCGGGCGGCCATCGACCCGGACGCGTCGACCACGAAGATCACCAGGTTTCCCTCGCGGCCCTCGCGGAGGGCCCGGCGCAGGTCGTCGGGCCGCACCCGTAGCGGTCCGGCCGCCGAAGCGTGTTCGGCCGCGGACAACAGCGTCGCGAACAGGTGCAGACCGTGCGCGTCGGGAGCGGACGGGTCGGCCGCGGCAATCACACTGCCAGAAGCGTTGCGGGCCCGCGACCTTCGCCCGGGGGCACCCGCGCCGACGCCGGGAACGGTTAAAGTCTTGGTGCGGAATACTTTTGACGGCGGCGCGCTGGGCTTCGGTTTGGACGTCCCTGGCTTCGGATTGGAATTCTGCTGTGGCGGAGCCGAATCGGCACTGTCCGACTGACCGCCACCGGGTGGCTCGGGGTCCGGCTCGGGATCGCTCTGGGCTTCGGCGCCCGCTTTCGCCAATGCCTTGTCCAGCTGTTCCTGGTCGATGCCATGATCGTCGAAGGGGTCCCGACGTCGCCGATGCGGGAGCGCCAACTCGGCGGCGACGCGAATGTCCTCTTCCCCCACGGTGAGAGCGCCGCGCCAGGCCGCGTGGGCGACGGCCGTCCGGGCAACCACCAGGTCGGCCCGCATGCCGTCGACGTCAAAGGCTGCGCACAGCGCGGCGATTCGCCGCAACTCGCCCGCCGGCAACACCACATCGTCGACGATGGCCCGGGCCGCGGCGATCCGGCCGGCAAGCTCGGCGTCGGCGTCGGCAAACCGTGCGGCAAACGCGTCCGGGTCGGCTTCGTACGCGAGCCGCTCACGGATCACCTCCACCCGCACATCCACATCACGCGATGCGTGCACATCCACGGTGAGACCGAACCGATCCAACAGTTGCGGACGTAGTTCGCCCTCTTCGGGATTCATGGTTCCGACCAGAACGAACCTGGCCTCGTGGGAATGCGAGATGCCGTCGCGTTCGACGTGCACCCGGCCCATCGCGGCGGCGTCGAGCAGGATGTCGACCAGGTGGTCATGCAGCAGGTTCACCTCGTCGACGTAGAGCACACCGCCATGGGCGCGGGCCAACAGGCCTGGCGAAAACGCGTGTTCGCCGTCGCGCAGTACCCGCTGCAGATCCAAGGAGCCCACCACCCGATCCTCGGTTGCACCGAGCGGCATTTCGACCAGGCCCGCAACCTCTGAACCGGTCGCAGCCGACAGTAACGTGGCCAGGCCCCGCACAGCTGTCGATTTCGCGGTGCCCTTTTCGCCGCGGATGAGTGCGCCGCCGATCTCGGGACGCACCGCGCACAACAGCAACGCGAGCCGCAGTTGGTCGTGTCCGACGATGGCGCTGAACGGATAAGGCTTCACCGCTGGGTCCCGGAACCTGGTCGCAGCATCGGGACGTGCGGGATGCCGCCATCCATGAAATCATCACCGGCACGGGCGAATCCGTGCTTGGACCACATGTCCACGAGATACGTCTGGGCGTCGATTCGGCACGGATAATCACCCACCTCTGCCAGCGCGGCACGCAGCAAGCGGGTGGTGAGGCCTTGGCCGCGGGCGAGGCGCTTGGTGCACAACCGGCCGAGCCGGAAGGCCTTCTCACCGCCGGCGTGCTCCTCCATCAGTCGCAGCGTGCAGATCACCTCTCCGTCAGGTGTTTCCAGCCAGAAGTGCCGTGTTTCCGCGAGCAGGTCGCGGCCGTCCAGTTCCGGATAGGGGCAAGCCTGTTCGACGACGAACACTTCCACGCGCAACCTGAGCAGCTCGTAAAGTATCTGCGCATCAAGATCTTTGGCCCAGACTCGACGAAGGGCCTCAGTCATTGGCTGCCACCTCCAGTTGTAGGACGCTATTGGTCCATGAATGCAATTCGTCGTACAACGCGGATTCATCGGAAAGCCGCGCTCCCAGCGAGGGCACGATCTCTTTGAGACTAGGCAGCCAAGACCCATACCGCTTGGGGAAACAACGCTCCAGCACTTGCAACATGGCCGGGACGGCGGTCGATGCGCCCGGTGACCCGCCGAGCAGTCCGGTGATGCTGCCGTCGGCCGCTCCCACGATGGTGGTGCCGAACTCGAGCAATCCCCCCTTGCGTCTGTCCCGCCGGATCACCTGCACCCGCTGGCCTGCCACCGTCAGCTTCCAGTCCGAATCGACTGCGCTGGGCGCGAATTCGCGCAGCACTGCGACCCGGTCGGGTTCGGTGAGGCGCAACTGGCTGAGCAGATAGTTGACCAGCTTCATCTCGGTGACGCCGACGCCGAGCAGGGACATCACATTGTTCAACCGGATCGAGGCCGGCAGATCGCTGAAGTGCCCGTGTTTCAAGAACTTCGGGGACCAGCCGGCATAGGGCCCGAACACCAGGAACTGCTTGCCATTGACCACCCGAAGATCGAGGTGCAGCGCTCCCAGCGGCGGGGCGCCGGGCGAGGGAACGCCGTAGACCTTCGCCCGATGAGCGGCCGTGAGTGCGGGATTGGCGGCGCGCAGAAAGCGACCGCCGATCGGGAACCCGGCAAAGCCGCGGATTTCTTCGATGCCGGCTTTTTGCAGCAACGGCAACGCGTCACCGCCGGCGCCGACGAACACGAACTTGGCATTGATTTTGCGTTTGTCGCCGGTCCGTCGGTTGGCGACGGCCACGGTCCAACTGCCGTCGGATCGCCGGGACAGATTGCGTACTTCGTGACCGAACAACACGTTGGCGCCGGTGCGCACGCAGTAGCCGATGAGTTGCCGCGACAGTGCACCGAAGTCGACGTCGGTGCCGTCGGAAGCCCAGTTGAGTGCAACCGGTTCGGAGAAATCGCGTTGAGCGGCCATCAACGGCAGCCGGCGGGCGAACTCGTCGTGATCCTCGATCAACTCTGTCGCGGCGAACAGCGGGTTGTGCGCCAGTGCGTCGCGTCGCCGCCGCAGGTAGTCGACTCCGTCGACACCGCGCACAAAACTCACATGCGGGACGGGGTTGAGGAAGCTTCGTACGTCAGACAGAATCCCGTTTTCCACCGCGTACGCCCAGAATTGGCGGGTGATCTGAAACTGCTCATTGACCAGCACCGCTTTGCTGATGTCGATCGAGCCGTCGGGTCCGGCCGGGGTGTAGTTCATTTCGCACAGCCCGGCGTGGCCGGTGCCGGCGTTGTTCCACGGACCGCTGCTTTCTGCGCCGACGCCGTCCAGCCGTTCGATCACCGTGATCGACCAGCCCGGCTCCAGTCGGCGCAGTAAAGCGCCCAGGGTGGCGCTCATGATTCCGGCGCCTACCAGCACGACGTCGACTGTGGCTGGGTCTGGCACCGGCTCGTTGGTCCTTCGTGTTGTTGGGCTGCGCAGATCCCAGGCTATCCCGGCGCAGGCAGGGGCCATCCCGGCCGGTGCGCGCCGCCACGCTTAGTCCCATGGTCGCGACCCGCTGCGCCCGGCTCCGCCGCGCTTGCGATCACGACCGCCTAATGGTCGCGACCCGCTGCGCCCGGCTCCGCCGCGCTTGCGATCACGACTAAGCTGGGCCCCTGTGACTGGCTGGGTGCCCGACGTCCTGCCCGGGTACTGGCAGTACACGATCCCGCTAGGCCTCGATCCCGATGGTGAGGGCGAAATTGTCGCGACGTTGATCCGGCGGGGTCCCGAAACAGCTGCCGACCACGCCGTGTTGGCTGTGCACGGCTACACCGACTATTTCTTCAACACCGCCCTGGCCGACCACTTCGCCGACCGGGGATTCACGTTCTATGCGTTGGACCTACGCAAGTGCGGCCGCTCCCGGCAGGTGGATCAGACGCCGCATTTCATCACCGACTTGGGCAAGTACGACGCCGAACTCAACGAGGCCCTGAAGCTGATCTGTGCCCAGTCCCCTGCCGGCAAGGTGCTGATGTACGGGCATTCGGCGGGCGGTCTCTTCTTGTCGCTGTGGCTGGACCGGTTGCGCAGGCAGGAAACTGTCCTGGCCTGTATCGGCGGACTGGTGCTCAACAGCCCGTTCCTGGACTTGCACGGCCCGGCGATTCTGCGGCTTGGCGTCACGTCAGCCACCATCGCGGCCCTGTCACGGATGCGCAGCAAGGGTATCGCCCGGGCCAGCGGTACCGGGGGTTACGGGTCCAGTCTGCACCGCGACTATCACGGCGAGTTCGACTACAACCTGCAGTGGAAACCCTTGGGCGGCTTCCCGATTACCTTCGGCTGGCTGCACGCGGTGCGCCGCGGCCAGGCCCGCCTGCATCGTGGACTCGATGTCGGCGTGCCCAACCTGATCCTGCGTTCGGACCACACCGTGGCCGAGACCGCCGGACCCGCAGCACTGCAACGTGGTGATGCGGTGCTCGATGTCAGCCAGATCGCCCGTTGGGCCGGGTGTATCGGAAACCGCAGCACCATCATTCCGGTGCCTGACGCCAAACACGATGTGTTCTTGTCGCTCGAGCAACCGCGCAAGACCGCCTATGGCCACCTGGACCGGTGGCTGAACGAGTACTTCAGCAACAGTGACGACAACGGCGCCTCGGCACGGCCCGAGAGCGCGTCGGGAGAAGGGTGAACGGCCCACGCATATGGAAACTTACGACATCGCGATCATCGGAACCGGTTCAGGCAACAGCATTATCAACGAAAGCTACGACACCAAACGGGTAGCGATCTGCGAACAGGGCACCTTCGGCGGTACCTGCCTCAATGTTGGATGTATCCCGACCAAGATGTTCGTTTACGCCGCCGAGGTGGCTCAAACGATCCGGAAGTCGTCCCGATACGGGGTCGATGCGCACATCGACGGGGTCCGCTGGCACGACATCGTCTCGCGGGTCTTCGGACGCATCGACCCGATCGGGGTCAGCGGCGAGAACTACCGGCGCTCGTTGCCCAATGTCGATGTCTACGACGAGCACATCCGATTCGGCCCGACTCAGGACGACGGACGCTACCTGCTACGTACCGACTCCGGCACCGAGTTCACCGCCGCGCAGGTGGTGATCGCGGCGGGTTCGCGACCATCGGTGCCGCCCGCCATCGCTGAGTCGGATGTCACTTATCACACCAGCGACACCATCATGCGACTCCCCGAGTTACCGAAGCATATGGCGATCGTCGGAAGCGGCTATGTCGCAGCGGAATTCGCGCATATCTTCTCTTCTCTCGGCGTCCGGGTCACCGTCATCATCCGTAGCGGTACGTTGCTGAGGGATGCTGACGAGACCATTCGCGAACGGTTCACCAGGATCGTCGCTACCAAATGGGACGTACTCACTCACCGCAACGTGGTGAACGCCGAAAATTGTGACTCCGGCGTCGTACTCAGGCTTGACGACGGGACCACACTCCATGCCGACGTGCTGCTGGTCGCGACCGGTCGGGTGCCCAACGGCGACCAGCTTGATGCTGACCATGCCGGTGTTGAGGTGGACAGCGGCCAGGTGGTGGTCGATGAATACCAACGGACCTCTGCCCGTGGGATTTTCGCACTCGGTGACGTCTCGTCGCCCTATCAGCTCAAGCACGTCGCCAATCATGAGGCGCGCGTTGTGCAACACAACCTGCTCTGCGATTGGGACGACACTGTGTCGATGGTCGCCACCGACCACCGTTACGTCCCATCGGCGGTGTTCTCCGATCCCCAGTTGGCCAGTGTCGGCCTGACCGAAAATCAGGCCATTGCACAGGGATTCGATATCTCGGTGAAGATACAGGACTACGGAGACGTCGCCTACGGCTGGGCGATGGAGGACACCACTGGGATCGTCAAGCTGATCGCTCAGCGCGATTCCGGCTGCTTACTGGGTGCGCACATTATGGGCCATGAGGCATCGTCGTTGATCCAGCCGCTGATCCAGGCGATGTCTTTCGGGTTGACGGCCCCGGAGATGGCTCGTGGCCAGTACTGGATTCATCCGGCGCTGCCTGAAGTGATCGAGAACGCGCTGCTGGGCTTGGGCTGAGCCCTTCCGCTGGTCGACCCGAGAGTCAACGGCGACGGGCCCGCGAACCCCGTTTCGGGGGACGCGGATCCGTCGGATCACCCTCCCCCTCGAGAAGGTCGTGCACACTGTCCTGGCATGCCGGGCACAGGCCGTGCAGCGTCAGGCCGGCACGCTCGGACAGCGTGAACGAACTGCCCGCCATCGCATGCTCCAGCGCCGAACTCAGCTGTCGCGCAGGCACTTCGATGATCCTCGCACAATGGGTACACACCGCATGGTGATGCGGCGCGGTCGCCATGCCGTACGTCGTGACACCGCCATCCAGCGTCAACGCGTGCAGGACGCCCTGGTCCACCAGGGTGGTCACGGTGCGGTAGATGGTGGCCAGGTCGGGCGGCTGAGCGCCGGGCGGGAGACAGGCCGGCAACCGGTGTTGTATTTCGGCGACCGACAAATGCCCGTCCACCGGTTCGAGCACCGCCAACACCTGAATTCGCGAAGCCATCCGGCGCAGCCCGCGGGCGCGCAGGAATTCACCGATCCTTTCGGTGACAGCCGGGTCCAGTCCCGGCGCCTCGGTCGTCACATGTCCAGTCTCCCGTGATACGCCCGGGATTGCCAATGACCGCTAGACCGGGCGCGTCCTGCCTGCAAGTCGTTTGCATCCACGTCGGCGCCGAAATTACAGTCGGGACATCTCCCGATGGAGAGAGGACTGGCTCTGATGATGGCGAGGCTCCGCAACGCCCTGTCACCAACGGAGTGGTCGCGGCTGATTTCGATGCTCGCGGCGATCGTCGCGCTGCACCTGATCGGCTGGCTGACCCTGGTGTTCGTGGTGGAGCCCGCACACCTGAATCTCGGCGGCAAAGCATTCGGCATCGGTATCGGGCTCACGGCTTACACGTTGGGCTTGCGGCACGCGTTCGACGCCGACCACATCGCCGCCATCGACAACACCACTCGAAAGCTGATGAGCGACGGCCAGCGTCCCCTTGCGGTCGGGTTCTTCTTCGCCTTGGGCCACTCCACTGTGGTGTTCGGGCTGGCGCTGCTGTTGGCGACCGGGTTGCGCGCCATCGCGGGACCGATTGAGGACGACTCATCGCAGCTGCACCACTACACCGGACTGATCGGAGCCAGCGTCTCGGCTGTCTTCTTGTATCTGATCGCCGTCCTCAACGTCGTTGTTCTGATCGGAATCCTGCGGGTATTCCTGCGGTTGCGCCGTGGGACCTACAGCGAAGCCGAACTCGAGAAGCAGTTGGACAACCGGGGATTGATTAACCGGGCGCTGGGGCGCTTCACCAAGTCGATCACCAAGTCCTGGCACATGTACCCGATCGGGCTGTTGTTCGGGCTGGGATTCGACACCGCCACTGAGATCGCACTGCTGGTGCTCGCCGGTACAAGCGCGGCTGCTGGTCTGCCCTGGTACGCCATCCTGTGCCTACCAGTGTTGTTCACCGCCGGGATGTGCCTGTTGGACACCGTCGACGGATCCTTCATGAACTTCGCCTACAGCTGGGCGTTCGCCAACCCGGTGCGCAAAATCTACTACAACATCGTCATCACAGGGTTGTCGGTGGCCGTGGCGTTGCTGATCGGCACGGTGGAGTTGTTGGGTCTGTTCGCCGGGCAGTTCGGCTGGCACGGGCCGTTCTGGAACTGGCTGAACGGCCTGGACCTCAACACGGTCGGATTCGTCATCGTCGGCATGTTCGTGGCCGCGTGGGCAATTGCAATCCTGGTGTGGCGTTATGGCCGCATCGAAGAGCGATGGGCCGCGGCGTCCGAACCGAGTTGACGCTGGCTCGTTGCAGGTCGACGGTGTAGAACGGTGCTCATGGGCTCGCCCCCGCCTCGGCCCTCCCGCTCGGCCCTCCGCACGGGCCTTGCGCTGGCGGTGACCGTCAGTGCATGAGCTCTCGCTGTGCCAAGCGATCGCCGGGGTGGTCAAGTCTCACGCGGGCGACCGCCACGTCGACATCGTCCGGGTTCGGGTCGGGGCGCTGCGGCAGGTGGTCCCGGAATCGTTGTCATTCTGCTGGACGCTGGTGCGAGATTCAGAGGAGATGCCCGACGCGGAGTTGGAGCTCGAATGCATCACTGCCGAGGTGCGCTGTAGATCGTGCGGAGCGCAGTCGGAGATCACGTCGGCTTGGTCGCTTTTATGCACGGCGTGCGACAGCGCCGACGTAGAAGTGTTGCGCGGCAACGAATTTCTGGTGACGTCACTCGACGTCTCGTGAAAGGCAATCACAATGGGTAGGTTTCACCGGCACGACGACGGCACCGTCCATGCACATGATCACGAGCACGATCACGGCGACCACAGTCACTACGAGACCGGCGCTCAGCGCATCGAGGTGCTCGAGGACATCTTCGCCGAGAACGACGTGCGCGCGAATTTCAACCGTACTGCGTTCGAGAGCAACGGCATCCGAGCGCTGAACCTGATGAGCTCGCCGGGTTCAGGCAAGACCACGGTGCTGCAGGCGACGCTGGAAGAGCTCGCCACCGAACTCGCGATCGGAGTGATCGAGGGCGACATCGCCACCGACCTGGACGCCGCCAAACTCAGCGGTCGCGGCGCCCAGGTGTCGCTGCTCAACACCAGCAACGGGTTCGGCGGGGAATGCCACCTCGACGCACCGATGGTCAACCGCGCCCTGCCCGGCCTGGACCTGGCCCGCCTCGACTTGGTGATCATCGAAAACGTCGGCAATCTGGTCTGCCCGGCCGAGTTCGACGTCGGCGAGCACGCCAAGGCAATGGTCTATTCGGTCACCGAAGGTGAGGACAAGCCGCTGAAGTATCCGGTGATGTTCCGCGCAGTGGATGTCGTCCTGCTGAACAAGATCGACCTGGTGCCCTATCTGGACGCCGACGTCGACGCATATATCGCACACGTGCGCGAGGTCAATCCGACCGCCACGATCCTGCCGGTCAGCGCTCGCACCGGAACTGGCATGGCCGCCTGGTTCGGCTGGCTCCGTCGCTTCGCCAATGGCCCCGAAGTCTGACCGCGCGGCGGAATGCAATTCGCCTCAGTTGCAAACGATTTGCATGAAAGCGCTGCGCCCGACTGCACATCGGAATTGATCCATTGACCGAAAAACGTTGCGCCATAATCGGCCAGCTCTTATTGACGGCGCCGAACAATTACCGCGGATATTTCCTAATACGCCGGAACCGTTGACAACCCCGACACGCAGGCGTAGACCCAAAATAAGCGCCGCGCAAGTGAACCGATGGTCGACTCCGGCGGCGTAGGGGCCCCAGCCCGGCCTCGGAAAGCTGCATTATGCCGACAGAAGCAGCAGTCAAAGCAGAACAAACGTTGATTCACGTTCTGTGGATCAACGCTGGACTCAGTTGCGATGGCGACTCGGTGGCGTTGACTGCCGCCACCCAGCCCAGCATCGAAGAAATCGCACTTGGCGCCCTTCCCGGCCTGCCGCAGATCGCGGTGCACTGGCCGTTGATCGACTTCGAATGCGGCCCTACCGGCGGCGCCGACGACTTCCTCGAGTGGTTCTTCAAAGCCGATCGCGGCGAACTGGAACCCTTCGTACTCGTCGTCGAAGGCTCGATCCCGAACGAGCAGATCAAGGACGAAGGTTATTGGTGCGGGTTCGGCAATGATCCGGCGACGGGCCAGCCCATGACCACCAGCGAATGGCTGGACAGGTTGGCCCCCAAGGCCACTGCGATCGTCGCAGTCGGCACGTGCGCCACCTACGGTGGCATCCACGCGATGGCCGGCAATCCGACCGGCGCGATGGGTGTGCCCGACTACCTCGGCTGGGAGTGGAAGAGCAAGGCCGGCATTCCCATCGTCTGCGTTCCGGGTTGCCCGATCCATCCGGACAACCTCTCCGAGACGCTGACCTACCTGCTCTACATGGCGACCGGCCAGGCGCCGATGATTCCTCTCGACGAGGCACTGCGCCCCAAGTGGCTGTTCGGCAACACCGTGCACGAGGGATGCGACCGGGCCGGGTATTACGAACAGGGCGACTTCGCCACCGAGTACGGGTCACCGAAATGCATTGTCAAACTGGGCTGTTGGGGTCCGGTCGTCAAATGCAATGTACCCAAACGTGGATGGATCAACGGCATCGGCGGTTGCCCGAATGTCGGAGGCATCTGCATCGGATGCACAATGCCGGGTTTCCCGGACAAGTTCATGCCGTTCATGGACGAGCCCCCTGGTGGCAAGCTCTCCAGTACCGCATCGGGCTTGTACGGGACCGTGATCCGCAGCCTGCGGGGTATCACGGGGCGAACCCTTGACAAGGAGCCGCGCTGGCGGCATACGGGAACCGACCTCACCACAGGAGCCCGCCGCACCTGGTGAGCACCTGGTAGATCACCCTGCCAGGTCACGCGTTCATTTTCGCGAAAAAATAGCCTCCGGGCGGAGAGCAGTATCTGCTATGACAACCATCATTCCCGAACCGTCAACTGCCAAGCGGGAACCCGGCCAGCTCGTTGAAATGGCCTGGGACCCGATCACCAGAATCGTTGGTAGCTTGGGCATTTACACCAAAATCGATTTCGAGAACCGAGAAGTCGTCGAGTGCCACAGCACCTCGTCGATCTTCCGCGGTTACTCGATCTTCATGAAGGGCAAGGATCCCCGCGACGCCCACTTCATCACCAGTCGCATCTGCGGGATCTGCGGCGACAACCACGCCACCTGCTCCTGTTACGCACAGAACATGGCCTACGGGGTCAAGCCGCCACACATCGGTGAATGGATAGTCAACCTCGGCGAGGCCGCGGAATACATGTTCGACCACAACATCTTCCAAGAAAACCTGGTCGGTGTGGACTTCTGCGAGAAGATGGTGGCCGAGACCAACCCGGGCGTGCTCGCGAAGGCGGAGAAGACCGAGGCGCCGCACGCCGGTGCGCACGGCTACAAAACCATCGCCGACATCATGCGATCGCTCAACCCGTTCACCGGCGAGTTCTACCGAGAGGCTCTGCAGGTCAGCCGATGGACGCGAGAGATGTTCTGCCTCATGGAGGGTCGTCACGTACACCCGTCCACGCTGTACCCCGGCGGAGTCGGAACGGTGGCGACCATCCAGTTGATGACCGACTACATGACTCGGCTGATGCGCTACGTCGAGTTCATGAAGAAGGTCGTACCGATGCACGACGACCTGTTCGACTTCTTCTACGACGCCCTGCCCGGCTACGAGAAGGTCGGCCTGCGCCGCACACTGCTCGGTTGCTGGGGCTCGTTCCAGGATCCTGACGTCTGCAACTTCGAGTACAAGGACATGGAGCGTTGGGGCGACGCGATGTTCGTCACGCCCGGCGTGGTCGTGGACGGCAAACTGGTCACCCACTCGCTCGTCGACATCAACCTCGGTATCCGAATCCTTTTGGGCAGTTCGTATTACGACGACTGGACCGACCAGGAGATGTTCGTCAAGACCGATCCGCTGGGCAACCCGGTGGACCGACGGCACCCCTGGAATCAACACACTAACCCGCATCCGCAGAAGCGGGAACTCGACGGCGGCAAGTACAGCTGGGTGATGTCGCCGCGCTGGTTCGATGGCAAGGACCACCTCGCTTTGGACACCGGCGGCGGCCCGTTGGCCCGGCTCTGGTCGACCGCATTGGCCGGCTTGGTCGACATCGGCTACGTCCAGGCCACCGGCAGCAGCGTCAAGATCAACCTGCCCAAGACCGTGCTGAAAGGCCCGGTCGAGTTCGAGTGGAAGATCCCCAAGCACGGCAGCAACACCATCGAGCGGAACCGGGCGCGTACCTACTTCCAGGCCTACGCGGCGGCATGCGCGCTGCACTTCGCCGAGAAGGCGCTCGAAGAGATCCGCGCCGGACGCACCAAGACCTGGGAGAAGTTCGAGGTGCCCGACGAGGGTATCGGTTGTGGCTTCACCGAGGCCGTGCGCGGCGTCCTCAGCCACCACCTGGTCATCCGCGACGGCAAGATCGCCAACTACCATCCGTATCCGCCCACACCGTGGAATGCCAACCCGCGTGACAGCTTCGGCACACCGGGACCCTACGAGGATGCGGTCCAGGGCCAACCGATCTTCGAGGAGAACGACCGGGAGAACTTCAAGGGCATCGACATCATGCGCACTGTGCGCAGCTTTGACCCGTGTCTGCCTTGCGGCGTGCACATGTACTTGGGCAAGGGAAAGACGCTCGAGAGATTGCACTCGCCCACCCAGTCGCCCGTCGGGGAGTGACTCCGGAATGAAAACACCCGGTCGCCCGGAGAACCCTGACAACGAGACGCAATGGCGTACGGCGGGCGATCGAATCCAGACACTCCTGGATTCCTGCGCGGCTGGAGGCCCCGCCGCGCACGAACGCGCCCAACAACTGGTCCGGGAGGTGGTCGGACTCTACGGGGCCGGGCTGGAACGGATCATCCAGTTGGGCGCCGCTGCCGACGCGGGTCTAGCCGAGCGGCTGGCCACTGACGACCTGGTGGCCAGCCTGCTCCTGGTACACGGGCTGCATCCGCACGACCTGCACCGTCGGGTCGCCGATGCACTGGACCGGGTGCGGCCCTACTTGGGATCGCACGGCGGTGACGTGGATTTGATCGAGGTCACCGCCGACGGGGTAGTGCGACTGGCCTTCCGGGGAAGCTGTAAGAGCTGTCCGTCCTCGTCGGTGACATTGGAACTTGCCGTCGAGGACGCCGTGCGCGCGGCCGCCCCAGAGGTCAGCTCTATCGAGGCGATTACTGCCGAGCCCGCCAATGTCATTCCCGCGGAATCGCTACTGGCGCATGTGCACTCCAATGGGCACGGCACCACGTCGTGGCACGCGATGCCCGAGTTGGCAGAGTTGGCCCCCGGCGAGGTCGCCGGGTTCCTGGTCGCCGACGCGACAGTTCTTGCGTGCCGGGTCGGGGATCAAACCCTGGTCTACCGCGACCACTGCCCGCTCTGCGACGACTCGCTGGCAGGTGCCAGGCTGCACGGCGATCTGCTCCAATGTCCCCGATGTAGAACACAATTCGATGTCGTGCACGCGGGCTCCGGCGGACCCGATGGAGCTCACCTCGAGCCCCTACCGCTGCTGCCGCGCAACGGCGTGTTGTCGGTGGCCTTAACGGACCGGGCAGTGCTCGCATGACCAGCCCATACGACGTCTTAGCGCGCATCACCAGCAGCCGACGGCAACCCGAGCCGGCCGGCGAGCGGTGCGAGATGTGCAACGAGTCGATCTCCGACGAGCACCAGCACGTGGTCAATGTGGGCGGGCGGCAATTGATGTGCGTCTGCCGTGGCTGTTATCTGCTGTTCACCGACGTCCATGCGGAGCTGCGCTACAAGGCCGTACCCGACCGATATCTGGCTTTCGACAACTTCGCGTTGGACCGACGAGCCTGGGAGTCGCTGCAGATCCCTGTCGGGGTGGCGTTCTTCTTCACCAATTCCGCGTTGGGCCGCACGGTCGCCTTCTATCCCGGCCCCGCCGGGGCATGCGAGTCCGAGTTGGACCTCGATATGTGGAGCGCCATACGAGCAGCCGACCCCCGGGTCGACCTGCTGACCGAAGATGTCGAGGCCCTGCTGGTCAGGATCCCGGAAGATGACGAAACATCCAGGCCCGAAACCTATCTCGTTCCCATTGATGCCTGTTATGAGTTCGTCGGACGGCTGCGCATGCTGTGGCGCGGCTTCGACGGCGGCCAAGAGGCACGGGCCTACATCGACGACTTGTTCGCGCAGATCGCGGGCCGCGCGCGAAAGGCACCGCGATGAGCGACCGGCCGATGGACGTGACCTTTGCCGTGTTGGACGTGACGCCGGAGCCCTATGCGGTGACGCCGACGCTGACCGCTCGCATCGGCGTCGCAGCCAGCGCCGACGACCCGGTGCACGCGATCGCCCTGCGGTGCCAGGTGCGGATTGAACCGCTGCGGCGCAGCTATTCCGACGAGGAGGCCGCCGGACTCACCGACATGTTCGGTACCCGCGACCGTTGGGCAACCACCCAACGCACCTTCCTGTGGCAGCACTGCAGCGCGATGGTGCCAGGCTTCGCGGGCAATGCCACGGTCGCGCTGCCGCTGGACTGCACCTACGACTTCGAGGTCACCGCGGCCAAGTATCTACACGCCCTCAAAGGGGGCGCCATGCCGCTCCAATTCCTATTCAGCGGAACAATTTTCGTCAAATCCGAACGCGGGTTCTCCGTCCAGCAGGTGTCCTGGGACTGCGAGGACCGCTACGACATGCCGGTCGGGGTGTGGCAGGACCTGATCGCGCTGCACTACCCGAACACCGGCTGGGTGCGCCTGCGGCACGAGACAGTATCCGCGCTGGCCGGCTACAAGTCGGCGCACGGGATGCTCGATCTGGATCACGCGGTGACCGAACTGCTCACCGAAGCCGCGCGACGAGAGGCGTCGTTGTGACGTCGAGCTGGGACCGGGCCCGCGCCGTCGCCGACGCGGTGCTCTACGAGGGGTACCTCTTGTACCCATACCGCGCAACCTCCAGCAAGAATCAATCCCGCTGGCAATTCGGAGTTCTGGGACCGCCCGGGGCGGCAGCGGCCGGGGTCGGCGAAGACGACACGCTCGCAGCGCAGTTCCTGGTCGACTCGGGCCACGCGATCACGCTGGTGGTCCGGTTCTTGCAGTTGCAACGCCGGCGAACGGAACGGGATAGCAGCGATGGCAGCTTCGATCCGGTGGATACGCTGACCAACGCGTCCGGATCCTGGCTAACCTGGGACGAAGCCGTGGAGTGCGAAATCTCCTTCGGACCGCTGGCACTCGCCGACGGGCCGTGGACACTTCCGGTACACGCGCGGGCGGGTATCGACGTCGAGAATCTCGACGGAGGTCGCCTGGTACGCGAACGCCGGCAACTGAGCGGCGAACTGACAGTGTCCGTCGAACCGGATGGCGACCTGCAGAAGGTGTCTTTGCGCCTTACCAACGTCGGTGGCAACGCTGCCGAGAAGGACGATGCGATCGCCCGGTCCATGATCGGTAGCCATGTCATCGCCGAGGTCGTCGGCGGTGAATTCGTTTCACTCCTCGACCCCGCCGACGCGGCCGTCGCCGCGGCAGCCCGGTGCCGGCAGCATCGATGCTTCCCGGTGCTGGCCGGACCAGCCGGCGCGCGCGACTTGCTGCTGATCTCCCCGATCATCCTCTACGACCACCCTGAGGTGGCCGAACAGAGCAACACCGCCCTGTTCGACTGCACGGAGATCGACGAGATCCTGACCTTGCGGGTGATGACGATGACGGAGGAAGAGAAAGCCCAAGCACGGGCCACCGATCCCCGGGCGGCACAGATCATCGACGCATGTGAGGCCATGTCACCGGAGGACCTGGGCCGGCTGCATGGCGTGCTGCGCGATCCGCATGCGGCATCCGGCCTGATCCCCAAAATTCCCGACGGCATCGACTGGTGGGATCCGCTGGCCGACAACGCAGTCCGGCCCGATATCGATGCGGTCGTGGTGAACGGGATCCGCGTTGCCCGCGATAGTCGCGTCGTGCTGCACCCGCGACGCAATGCCGACGCTCAGGACATCTTCGTCGCCGGGAAGATAGCGCGGGTCACCTCGGTGCACGAGGACGTCGAAGGCAACAAGCACGTCGGGGTGGTAGTGGAGGACGACCCGGCCGCCGACCTGCACGACTGGTATGGCCGCTACCTGTACTTCTCCCCCGACGAGCTCGAGCCACTCGTGGAACAGAACGCTCCGATTAGTCACGAAAGGAATTCGCCATGGATGTCTTAGGTTGGGTGTTCGTCGCCCTCATCGGACTGGTGCTCTTGGTAGCGGTGGGCTTGGGTGTCGCGTCGCTTCCCGATGCGAAGCGCTACCTGAAGCTCAGGCGCATGTAGGCAGGTCAGACTTATGGCAGGGCGCATTTTGGTGGCCGGAATCGGCAACATCTTCCTCGGCGACGACGGCTTCGGCTCCGAGGTGATCCGCCATACCCAGATCGGGCAGGAGTCCGGCGCGCGGGTAGTCGACTACGGCATCAGCGGCATGCACCTGGCCTTCGATCTGCTCGACGACTGGGACTCGCTGCTCCTCGTCGACGCGATACCCAACCGCGGCAGCCCCGGCACACTGCACGTGTTCCAGGCTGATCACGAAGCAGACTCGGGCACAACCGGTTTGGACTCGCACAGCATGGATCCCGAAGCGGTGTTCGCCAGTCTGCGGGCACTTGGCGGCACTCCGCCCTACACGGTGATCATCGGCTGCGAGGCAGGCTGCGTCGAAGAAGGCCTGGGCCTGACCGAGCCCGTCGCGATGGCCGTACCCCGGGCGGCCCGGGCGGTGCAGGAAATCGTTGCAGCACTGTCCAATTCGGAATCTGATTCCGATCCGCGAGACGGGTGTTGACGTATGTGTCTGGGAATACCCGGTCAGGTGATCAGGATGCTGGATGGTTACGAAGGCCAGCTCGCCCTGGTCGACGTCACCGGCCAGCCGCGCAGAGTCAACATCGGCATGCTGCCGGAGGAGACGTTCGCGCCAGGCGACTGGGTGATCATCCACATGGGCTTCGCGGTGGAGAAGACTGACCGCGCCGGTGCTGAACAGGCCATGGCCGGCCTGGAGCTGATGGGCCGCGGCCGTACCGATCCCGCCTTCGAAACAACGACCGGAACACACGACCCGGGGGGCGGTTGACATGACCGCTGTCCCCCTGGCGCGGCTGGACGAGGTTCGGCAGCGCATCACTGTGACGGGTGTCGTTCAGGGGGTTGGATTCCGTCCGTTCGTGCACCGCATCGCCACCGAATTGGGCCTCACCGGCTTCGTCGGAAATGACTCCGGCGCAGTCTTTCTGGAGGTACAAGGCGACCGCGCCGACGTGCAAGAGCTGGCGAATCGGCTGCATGCCGAAGCACCGCCACTGGCGCGCATCCGTTCCGTTTCGGTTGCCGACATGGCTGTGTTGCGTCATTGCTTGCCCGAGTTTCGGATCGTGGCCAGTAAGGCTGCCGGTGGCGCGGTGACCCCGATTCCGCCCGACGTCGCGGTCTGCGACGAATGCGTGGCGGAGATGTTCGACCCGAGCAACCGGCGTTACCGCCACCCGTTCGTCACTTGCACCAACTGTGGTCCCCGATTGACCATCATCAGGGGCCTGCCGTACGACCGACCGAATACCACCATGTCGGCGTTCGCCATGTGCCGGCGGTGCACTGCCGAATATCACGACGCGGCCGACCGCCGGTTCCACGCCCAACCGATCGCATGCCCGGATTGCGGTCCATCGCTGTCGTTTCGGTCCGCCGATGGTCACATCGAAACGAGGGGATCCGACGCGGTGCTGGCGGCCGCCCAACGCGCGCTACTGTCCGGTGCGATCGTCGCTGTCAAGGGCATCGGCGGATACCACTTGGCGTGCCTAGTCGGCGACGATGCGGTAGTCCGCAGGCTGCGGGAGCGAAAGTCGAGGGGCGCCAAACCTTTCGCCATGTTGGTGCGTGACCTCCGGGTCGCGCGACGATTCGCCTACGTCGACGAGACCGAAGCCGCGGTGTTGTCGAGCCCGGCCCGGCCGATCGTGCTGTTGCGCCGGCGGTCCCCTGCCACGATGTGGCCGCTCGCCGATTCCGTCGCACCCGGCAGCCCCATGATCGGATTGATGCTGCCCTACTCCCCCATCCATCACCTGCTGCTGGCGCCGGTGCCCGGCGCCGTCGCGCCGGTCCCCGATGCGCTGGTCCTGACCAGCGCCAATCGCTCCGATGAGCCGATCTGTTTCACCGAAGACGATGCCGCGACGAGACTTCCGTCGCTCTGCGATGCGGTCCTCGACCACGACCGCCCGATCCACGTGCCGTGCGACGATTCGGTTGTGCGCGTGGTCAGCGACCAAGATGGGGCGCGCGAATTGCCGATCCGCCGCTCCCGCGGCTTCGCGCCGTTGCCCATCGAGCTCGGTCTCGACGGTCCCACTGTGCTCGCTGTCGGCGGTGAACTGAAGAACACTTTCTGCCTCACCGATGGCTCTCGTGCGTACCTGTCCGGGCACATCGGCGACATGGCCAGCTGGGAAACCCTGCGGGCGTTCGAAAGTGCGGTGCATCAATTCAGCGAGATCCGCGGTGAACCGGCACGATTGGCGGCAGATCTGCATCCCGGCTATCACACCCGCAACTGGGCCGAACGACAGGCTCAAGATCGCCCGCTCGATCTGGCCCAACACCACCACGCGCACGTGGTGTCCCTGCTGGCCGAGCACGGACGCCTCGGGGAGCCGATCGTCGGTGTCGCCTTCGACGGCACCGGCTACGGCTGCGACCAAACCGTCTGGGGCGGCGAGATTCTCACCCTCGGCAAAGACAGCCAGCGGTTCGTGCGGGCGGGCCACCTGTTGCCGGTTCCGCTGCCCGGCGGCGACTTCGCGGTGCGCAATCCGTGGCGAATGGCCCTGTCGTACCTACGCTCGGCCGGTATCGCTTGGGCCCCTGATCTAGCACCGGTCAATGCGGCTACAGCTGACGAATTGCGGCTCACCCGTTCGCTTCTGGACACTGGCACCGCATGTGTGCCGTGTTCGAGCATGGGCCGGTTGTTCGACGCCGTCGCTTCCCTACTCGGGGTCCGGCACCGAATCGACTACGAGGGACAGGCGGCCATCGAGCTGGAGGCACTGGCCGATACCGCACCATTCGTGGAACCACTGCGCCTGACGGTACGACCTGACGGGGTGATCGACCCGGCCTGCATGCTGGCAGCCATGGTTTCGGCCCTGCGGCGTGGAACGCAACCCGCCGCGCTGGCCGCGGGATTCCACCGGGCGGTCGCGGTGGCCGTTACCGACGTCGTCGCCCAGGTGGCCGACCAGGTACGCCTGGTCGGCCTCACCGGCGGGGTCTTCCAAAATGTTCTGTTGCTCGGTCAATGTCGTAACCTGCTGCAGAGCAACGGTTTTGAAGTACTGACTCACCACCTGGTGCCGCCCAACGACGGCGGCCTGGCACTGGGTCAGGCCGCCATCGCCGTGCTGATCGCCCGGGAGGAGGCGCAGACGTGACGCACACCGCCGCCGTAGCTCCCGGGCTTGCCGAAGATCTGGCAGCTGATCTGGCTGCTGCTGCCTTCACGTTGGCCAAGCGGTTCGCGGCAGGCGCGACCATGTGGTCCATCGCGCCTGCATGGGAACCGCACGCGCTGCACATCGCGGTCGAGTTCGTCCATCCGGTGATCGTGGGCAAACGAGCGCTACCAGCGGTGGCGTTGACCGGACCGGACCTGGTGGATCTGGTGCGAGTGTCGGTGCAGCCAGGCGACATCGTGGTGGCGATATCAGGAGCCGACCAGCAGGACGTGCGGTCGGTGCTGCGCCGTAGTCCCGCTTGGGGAGCCACCACAATCTGGATCGGCAGCGGCACGCGACCCGATGCCGGTGCCGCCGATCACGTGCTGTGGCTGGATGATCCCGACCCGCAGATCCCCGCCACGGGCGGCTTCGTGCTGTTCTATCACCTGCTCTGGGAGTTGACCCATGTGTGCTTCGAGCACCCCGGACTACTCAAACCGCAATGTACGGAGGGTGTTTGCGTCACCTGCAGTGACGAAGGCCGGCTCGGCGAGGTGGTGACGGTCGCCGTCGACGAAACGGCAACCGTGCGTACCGCGCGGGGTATCGAAAGCGTGGTGACGACGCTCGTCGACCCGGTCGCCCCCGGCGATTTGGTGCTGGTGCACGCGGGCATGGCGATCAGCTGCCTGGAGGAGGAGACGTGAACAGCTCGGAGCCCACCGACTTCCTCTACCCGTTCATCGACGCGCAGGAAGAGGACCCCGAATCGTTGCTGGCCGACCTGGCCGCTTCCGCGCAGGCTAAAGCTGCCGAGAGCCTCGCGCTGCGGCGCGCCAGCCTGGCAGCCAACGCCGGACTGCTCGACGAGGCCACGATCGAACTGGCCCGCCGATTCCGTGCGGGCGGACGAATGTTCACCTTCGGAAACGGCGGCAGTTGCACCGATTCCGCCACCCTGGCCGGGCTGTTCGCGCGACCACCGATCGGCACGGCAGGAACGTCGTTGCCGGCCTGGTCGCTGACGGCCGACCAGGCGATTGTCACCGCACTCGGCAACGATGTCGGATTCGACCTGGTGTTCGCCCGCCAACTGATCGCCCGGGCGAAGACCAATGACGTCGCGATCGCGATGTCGACCAGCGGCAATTCACCGAACCTGTTGGCCGCGCTGGCTGAGGCACGCCGACGCGGGTTGTACACGATCGGCTTCGCCGGCTACGACGGCGGCGCGTTTGCAAACAATCCGAATGTGGACGCGTGCTTCATCGTTCGTTCCCAAAGCGTGCACCGCATTCAGGAAGCTCAGGCACTGCTCGGCTACCGAATGTGGCTGGCGGTACAGGAAAAGCTTCAGCAAAGTCGGGGGGCGGCATGACAAAGTCAGCCGGCGAATATCTGTCCTCGGGACCGCGATTCGCCGAAGGTGAAGTGATCGAACGGATTGAGTCGTTCCGCAGGCGCCGCCCCCGGTTACGCGACGACCACGTGACTCTGGCACACGGAGCGGGCGGCAAAGCGTCGGCGGCATTGATCGACGCCGTTTTCCTGGACGCGTTCCGAAACCCGGCACTGGAGTCACTGGGCGACGGCGCGGTACTGAGCCTGCCCAGCGGCGAGCGGATCGCCATGTCCACCGATTCATTTGTGGTGCAACCCCGGCGTTTTCCGGGTGGCTCCATCGGAGAGCTGGCCGTGCACGGAACGTGCAACGATCTGGCGATGGCGGGCGCGGTGCCGTCCTGGATCTCGGCCGCGTTCGTGCTCGAGGAGGGTTTCCCAGTCGCCGAATTGAAGGCGATCGTTGCGGATATGGCAACCGCGGCCGGCAACGCGGGCGTGCAGATCGTCACCGGCGACACCAAGGTGGTGTCCAGGGGTGCCGCGGATGGGCTGTTCATCACCACTACCGGCATCGGGGTGGTACCCGCTGCCCGACGGCTGTCTGCCCAGTCGGTGCGCGCCGGGGACCGAGTGCTGTTGTCCGGGACGATGGGCGATCACGGCATGGCCGTCATGCTCGCGCGCGGTGACCTGGCCATCGAGGCCGACATCCACTCGGACACCGCGTCGGTCAGTCCGCTGGTCGAGTTGCTGATGGCGGCCGCACCCTCCACCCGCTGGCTGCGTGACGCGACACGTGGTGGGGTCGGCACGGTCTGCAACGAGCTGGCCCAGGCCTGCGGGCTCGGAGTGCTGCTCGACGAACAACGGCTTCCGGTGCGTCCGATGGTCAACGGCGCGTGCGAATTGCTCGGCATCGACCCGCTCTACGTCGCCAACGAGGGCAAGTTCGTCGCTGTCGTCGCGCCTGACGAGGCAGAGGCCGGGCTGGCTGCGTTGCGCAGCCACCCGCTGGGAACCGATGCGGCCGAAGTCGGCGAGATCGTGACCGAGCCGGCCGAAAGCGTCGTGCTACGTACCGGATTCGGCGGCACCCGGATCGTCGACATGCTCGTCGGCGATCCGTTGCCACGGATCTGCTGATCGAACGAGAGGAGACTGCCGATGTGCCTTGGCATTCCGGGGCGGATCGTCGAGATCACCGATCCCGCAAACTACTTGGCGAAAGTCGATGTCAGCGGTGTGCAGCGCACCATCAGTGTGCGGCTGTTGGAGGACGATATGCCGGGGCGAGATGACTGGGTGCTGGTCCATGTCGGCTTTGCGATGGCCAAGATCGACGAAACCGAGGCGTTGCTCACCCTGGCTTCCATCAAGAAACTCGGCGACGCCTATACCACCGAACTGGAAGCCTTCGACTCGTCCGCGATCGTATAAGGAGGCGCGATGAAGTTCGTCGACGAATTTCGTGACCCGGCGGCGGCGCGAAAACTGCTGGGAGCCATAAAGCATCTGGCCATCGAATCCGAGCACTTCAAATTCATGGAAGTGTGCGGCGGGCACACCCACACCATCTACCGGCACGGCATCGAACATCTGCTGCCGGACAATGTCGAATTGGTGCACGGCCCAGGTTGTCCGGTATGCGTCATTCCCATGGGACGCATCGACGACGCCATGTGGCTGGCCGGACAGCCCGACGTGATTTTCACATGCTTCGGCGACATGATGCGGGTCCCCGGCTCCCACGGCAGTCTGTTGGATGCCAAGGCCCGCGGCGCGGACGTGCGGTTCGTCTATTCGCCGTTGGACGCGCTGAAAGTCGCGTTGGACAACCCCGACAAACAGGTGGTGTTCTTCGCGATCGGATTCGAGACAACCGCACCTTCTACCGCCGTGACACTGGTGCGCGCCCGCGATCTGAACCTCGGCAACTTCAGTGTGTTCTGCAACCACGTGACGATCGTGCCGCCGATCAAAGCGATATTGGAGTCACCGGATCTGCGGCTGTCCGGCTTCATCGGCCCCGGGCACGTCTCCACTGTGGTGGGTAACCGGCCGTATCGGTTCGTTACGGAGGTATACCGAAAGCCTTTGGTGGTGGCCGGATTCGAGCCGCTGGACATCCTGGCATCGGTCACCATGTTGCTGCGTCAGATCCGTGAGGGCCGGTGCGAGGTGGAGAACCAGTACAAGCGCGTGGTGCCCGAGCACGGCAACGCGGCCGCACTGACCTTGATGAGTAAGGTGTTCGCGCTGCGACCACACTTCGAGTGGCGCGGACTCGGCTTCATCTCGCAGAGCGCGCTGCGCCTGCACGACGACTTCGCCGAATTCGACGCCGAACTTCGGTACGCCATGCCCGGCGTACGGGTGGCCGATCCGAAGGCGTGCCAGTGCGGTGAAGTGCTCAAAGGGGTGCTCAAGCCCTGGGAATGCAAGGTTTTCGGCACCGCCTGCACGCCGGAGACTCCGATCGGCACTTGCATGGTGTCGCCCGAGGGGGCGTGCGCGGCCTACTACAACTTCGGTCGAATGCACCGCGACGCCGCCAAACTCGTCGGGCAGTCCGCGCGGGCGTGACGCGTGACCGACGCCCGCGGCGCCGAGATGTTCGGCCGGTACGCATACGCCCCCAACGCGTTGGGCTACTGCGGACCGCCACTGGGTGCCACGTTGCGGGACGGCTCGGTGGAAGACATCCGGGCTGCGGCGCGGAAGTTCACTGGAGCCTGGCCGTATTTGCGGGTGTTGTCGCGGCTGACCCATATCGCTGACCCGCTGGATTACCGACTCGTCGAGTCGTACTGGCTGGGTGGGGGCATCGGCGACGACTTGGCACCCGGGGAATTCTTCGGTGAACTGCTGGCCATCATCGGTCCGCAGGCCGGTCGTTATTGGTCACATCTCACCTCTGACCTTGCCGGCGAGGCAGCAGGCAATCACTGTTTCCACGTGTTTGGCGTATATCCCTGGACCCGGTTTCTGGGTCGCGGCATGGACCAGCATCCCTTACACGTTCTTGATAACTGCCGAATCACCTGGGGCACAGTCATTTCCCGCGCCGGGACTGCCATCGAAGTGCTGTGCCGCCGGCTGGACTGGGACTGCCGGCAGCTGTCATTGTCCGAACCGTCGACCCGATGGTTGGATGCTTGGGCCGACGAGTACTGCGCCGTGCCGGACGTGGAGGTCGGCGAGGAAGTCGCCCTGCACTGGGGCCGACTGTGCGGGAGGCTGGAGCCACACCAGGTGCGTTCGCTGGCCGACAGCACCTACCGCCAGCTGCAGGTCACCAGCGAGCGGCTTACCATGCGTAAATTCGTGTCAGACTGACCCGGTGCATGGTTCGGTGCCCGGCTCCATATGTGATGTGCTCCCGAGCACCGCGGCGCTGCTCGGGGTGCCCGGTGCCGTCGACACCCTGGGGCTGACGGACTCGATCGGTCCGGTCGATCGCGTCGCGGTCGTCCTCGTCGACGGGATGGGCTGGCACCTGTTACCGGAGCTGGCCTCAGACGCTCCGCTGCTCGCCGCTGTGCTCAGCGGCAGTACCGGGCGGTTGCAGCAACTGAACTGCACGTTCCCGTCCACCACACCAGCGAGCCTGGTGTCGCTGGGCACCGGCGCCCAGCCGGGCGAGCACGGCATCCTCGGCTTCACGCTCAACGTCCCGGGCACCGACCGAGTGCTCAACCACATCCGTTGGCGTGACGACCCCCCGCCCGACCAGTGGCAACCGCTTCCAACCTGGTTTCAGCGAATCACGCAGGCCGGCATCGGCGCGCGCGCTCTGCTACCGGAGTGGTTCATCGGCAGCGGCCTGACCGAGGCGGCCTATCACGGCGCGCAATTTCTGCCCACCCGCTCCGGCGACGACTACCCGCAACGGATGACCGAAGAACTGCAGGCCGGCCCTGGGCTGCTCTACGGCTACAACGCCGAACTGGACACCGCGGCCCACGTATTCGGCGTGGGCTCCACCGAATGGCACGAAGCGGCGACCCGTATCGACACGATGTTGACCCGGCTGGTCGACGCGCTGCCGAAGAACGCCGCACTTCTGGTGACCGCCGACCATGGCGGCCTCAACGTTGCGCCCGACATGCGCATCGATATGGACGCCGATCCTCGACTGACCGCGGGCGTTCGGGTGGTCGCCGGTGAACCGCGGGTCCGCTACCTGCACACCGAGCCGGGAGCCACCGCAGATGTGCTGGCCACCTGGACCGAGCTTCTCGCCGATCACGCAATAGTCCACACCCGGGAAGACGCTGTCGCATGCGGGATGTTCGGGCCCGTCAACCCGCGCCACCTACCCAGAATCGGCGATGTGGTGGTGGTCTGCACGGGGTTGTCCGCAGTACTGGCGACCAGCCACGAGCCGCCGGAAACGGCTCGTCTCGTCGGCTTCCACGGCGCGGCGACCGCCGCCGAAATGGCGATACCGCTAATCGAATTCCGCTGATCGCAATGAGGACTCCATCAGCTACCTGGCCAGCTTCGCCCGCGCCGACCAGTTCCACCCTGGCGGCCACCGAGGCCCGCCGCCGCGGCGCCGATGACATCCGCCAAGTCGTCGTGCTCGGCGACGGCGCCCCCTGGATCTGGAAGCTGGCCACCGCGATGCTGCCCGAAGCCACCCCGATCGCATTGAGAACAAAGCCGCCAGCTGACCCGGTTTCGCGGGCACTCCTAACGCGATGCATGGATCAGGTTGGCAGGCATCTTGACTTGATGCATCACGGTGGGCGCGTACGATCCGGCCGTGGCACCGGCCAGCCGCAGCAAGGCGGGGACAGGGTCGATGCGGCGCTCACGCCGCCCCGCGGCGGGGCCGCTCGTCATGATCGGTGGGCATGGCACCTCTGCACAACCGATCCCCGACGCACGCAACACACCACAAGTGTCAGCAAGTATCAGAGACCGATAGACGCTACAGCGGCGTCACGTAGGCCGAGCTGATACCGCCGTCGACCAGGAACGTCGAGCCGGTGATGAACGAGGCGTCATCGCTGGCCAAAAAGGCTACTGCGGCAGCGATTTCGTCCGGTTGAGCAAATCGGCCCAGCGGTATGTGCACCAGCCGACGGGCGGCACGCTCCGGGTCCTTGGCGAAAAGCTCTTGCAGCAGAGGCGTATTGACCGGCCCGGGGCACAGCGCGTTGACCCGGATGCCTTGGCGGGCGAACTGAACTCCGAGTTCCCGCGACATGGCCAGCACCCCGCCCTTTGACGCGGTGTAGGAGATCTGCGAGGTTGCCGAGCCCATCACCGCGACGAAAGATGCCGTATTGATGATCGAGCCTTTTTGGGCAGGCACCATGTGCCGCAACGCCGCTCGGCAGCACAGGTAGACCGATTTCAGGTTGACGTCCTGAACGTGTTGCCACGCAGGCAGTTCGGTGTTCTCGATCAGGTCGTCTTCCGGCGGCGAAATGCCGGCGTTGTTGAAGGCGATGTCGACGGAGCCGCAGGCATGCGCGGCGGAGTCGAACAGCTTGTTCACCGACTCCTCGTCGGAAACATCCACCGGCACATACAAACCGGAGAGTTCTTCAGCGGCAGCACCGCCGGCCTCGCCGTCGATGTCGCCGATGACGATCGCCGCGCCTTCGGCGTGCATCCGGCGGGCGGCGGCCAAACCGATGCCGCTACCGCCGCCGGTGATGACCGCCACCCGGTCCGCCAGCCGTCGAGTCAGATCGACCGCAGCCACTTAGGCCTCCTCCTTGATTGCGATGAAGACGTTCTTGGTCTCAGTGAAATGTAGCGGCGCGTCCGGTCCTAGCTCGCGCCCCAGACCCGATTGTTTGAATCCGCCGAACGGGGTGTTGAAGCGCACCGACGAATGCGAGTTCACCGACAGGTTGCCGGCTTCCACGGCTCGCGAAACACGCAACGCGCGGGACAGGTCGTCAGTCCAGATCGAACCGGAGAGACCGTATTCGGTGGCGTTGGCCAGCGCGATGGCGTCGGCCTCGTCGTCGAACGGCAACACCGTGACCACCGGGCCGAAGATCTCTTCGGTGACGCTGCGATCCGTCCGCGCCGGGGTGAGAACCGTCGGCGGGAACCAGAATCCAGGCCCGGTCGGCGCGGTGCCGCGAAAAGCGACGGGGGCGTCGTCCGGTACATAGGAGGCGACCTTGTCGAAGTGGGCGCGGGATACCAACGGGCCCATCTCGGTGTCGCGCGCCCAGGGGTCCCCGACGGCCACGTGCTGGACGGCCGGTTCGAGCAGTTCCATGAATCGGTCATAAACGCCGCGCTGCACTAGAATTCGACTGCGCGCACAGCAGTCCTGCCCGGCGTTGTCGAACACGCCGCCGGGTGCGGACGCCGCCGCACGCTCCAGATCGCAGTCCGCGAAGACGATGTTGGCGCTCTTGCCGCCAAGCTCCAGCGTTACCCGTTTGACCTGAGCGGCCGCACCGGCCATCACCCGCTTACCGACCTCGGTGGACCCGGTGAACACCACCTTGCGGACTCCCGGGTGGGTGACGAAACGCTCGCCCACCACGGCGCCCTTACCCGGTAACACCTGCAACAGGTCAGCATCCAGGCCTGCCTCGACGGCGAGTTCAGCGAGTCGCATGGTAGTCAACGGAGTCCACTCAGCGGGCTTGACCAGCACCGCGTTGCCGGCGGCCAGGGCCGGCGCGATGCCCCACATTGCGATCACCATCGGGAAGTTCCACGGGGTGATCACCCCGACGACGCCCATCGGCTCGTTGAAGGTGACGTCTATGCCACCCGTGACCGGAATCTGCTTGCCTGACAACCGTTCCGGACTTGCCGCGTAGAACTGCAGCACGTCGCGGACGTTGCCGGCCTCCCACTCGGCCGAGGCGATCGGGTGGCCCGAATTGGCCACTTCGAGCGCAGCCAGCTCATCGACGTGCGCATCCACGACAGCAGCGAACGCGCGCAGCCCGGCTGCCCGTTCGGCGGGTGCCAGCCGCGCCCAACGCCGCTGGGCCGCCTGTGCTCGTCCCACCGCGTCATCGACGGCTGCGACATCGGCGTGTTCGACCGACCGCAACACTTCCTCGGTGGCCGGGTTGATCAGCTCGAAGGCAGTCATCGGTCCGCGAACGATCGCGCGGCGTCGATCAAGGCGGTGAACAGCCGCAGATCATCCAGCGACTTCTCCGGATGCCATTGCACCGCAAGCGCAAACCGGTCTCCCGGTACTTCGACCGCCTCCACCACGCCGTCGGTATCCCACGCGCCGACCAAGAGTCCCTCCCCCACTTTGTCGATAGCCTGATGGTGGTAACACGCCACATCGACGGTGTCGCCCATCAGTTCCGCTACCCGCGTCCCCGCCACCGTGCGCACCGACAGCCTGCTGAAGACGCCGTTGCCGGCGCGATGGCCGGAGTGGCCGATGACCTCGGGCAGGTGCTGGTGCAGCGTGCCCCCGTACGCGACGTTGAGCAACTGGGCGCCCCGACAGATGCCCAGCACCGGCAGGCCGCGGTCCAAAGCCGCCCGCAGCAGGGCGAGTTCCCACGCGTCGCGGTTGGTGCGCGGTTCGTCGGTAGTTGCATGCGGTTGCTGTCCGTATGCGGCGGGGTCCAGGTCGTAACCGCCGGTCAAGACCAACGCATCGAGGCTGTCCAACAGCCGGTTGACCGTGTCAGCGTCCACTGGCTGCGGGGGCACCAGCACCGGAGTGCCCCCGGCGAGGAGCACGCCCTCGAAGTAGCCGGCAGGCAGGTACGCCGCCGGGATGTCCCAGATGCCTGTGCGTACCTGCTCGAGGTACATCGTCATGCCCACGACGGGGGGCGGGCCACCCGGCGATCGCAAGGGCGGCGCAGCCGGGCGCAGCGGGTCGCCGGCATCGAACTCCGGCGATCGCAAGGGCGGCGCAGCCGGGCGCAGCGGGTCGCCGGCATCGAATTCAGAGTCGTTCAAAACCACGTGTCCTCTCCCAGTCGGTGACCGCCGCGTTGAACGCCGCCAGTTCCACGCGCGCGTTGTTGAGATAGTGCGCGACCACGTCGTCGCCGAATGCCTGCCGGGCCCGCTCCGACGCGGCGAGCGCATCGGCGGCCTCACCCAGTGTCGTAGGTAACCGCTCGACATCACTGGCTTCGTAGGCGTTTCCAGCGTACGGCTCGTCAAGTTCAAGATCCTGATCGATACCGTACAGTCCGCCCGCAATCAGTGCCGCCACAGCCAAATACTGGTTGACATCGCCGCCGGGCACCCGGCATTCGACGCGGATGCTGGGTCCGTGCCCAACGACCCGCAACGCGCATGTTCGGTTGTCCAGGCCCCACGCCAATGCGGTGGGCGCGAAGCTTCCGTCAGCAAATCGCTTGTAGGAGTTGATATTCGGCGCATAGAACAACGTGAATTCGCGCAGAGTGGCCAGCAAGCCGGCCACAAAACTACGGAACGTCGCCGACATGCCGTGCGGTGCAGCGCTGTCGGCGAACACCGACGCGCCGTCCTGCTCGCGCATGGACAGGTGGATGTGGCAGCTATTGCCCTCGCGCTCATCGTATTTCGCCATGAAGGTCAGGCTTTTGGCGTGCCGGTCGGCGATCTCTTTGGCGCCGTTCTTATAGATGGCGTGGTTGTCGCAGGTGACCAGAGCCTCGTCGTAGCGGAAGCCGAGCTCCTGCTGGCCGTTGTTGCATTCGCCCTTGATGGCCTCGACCCGCAGACCCGCACCCTGCATGCCCAGCCGGATGTCGCGCAACAGCGGTTCCATTCGCGACGACGCCATGATCGCGTAGTCGATGTTGTAGTCGCTGGCCGCGGTCAGGCCCCGATAGCCGTTGGCCCACGCCTCGCGATACGACTGGTCGAAGACGATGAATTCCAGCTCGGTGGCGACGTCAGCGACCAGTCCACGTTCCGCCAGCCGGTCCAGCTGACGGCGCAGGACGGCACGTGGCGACTCAGCGACCGGTTTCCCGTCAGCCCAGCCCAGGTCGGCGATCACCAGCGCGGTGCCGGGCAGCCACGGGATCAGCCGCAGCGTGGACAGGTCCGGCGTCATCACCATGTCGCCGTAACCGGTCTCCCAGCTCGACATCACGTAACCCGGCACGGTGTTCACGTCGACATCGACGGCCAGCAGGTAGCTGCAGCATTCTGCACCGCGCGCCGCCACCTCATCGACGAAAAACCGGCCGGCTACCCGTTTTCCGACCAGCCGCCCCTGCATATCGGTGAACCCGACGATGACGGTGTCGATGTCACCGGCCGCGACGAGTCGCTCGAGGTCGGCACTACCCAACATCGGTCCGGTTGCCTGCCCAGTCATGACCGTCAGTCAATCACTTCGGCCCAAACGGCGTACCGCTACCAGCCGCTAGTGCGCAGGATGATCTCGGTGGCCAACTGTGCTGTCGACTCGTTGGCATTGCGCCGCGCCAATAGGTCCACCACCCGGTAGTCGCCGAAAACGTAGCGCTGGGCCTCGCGGGCCACATTCGCGATCGCCGCCGAGCTCACCAATACGGTGGTGGCGATCTCCACCGGCGGACACTTCTCGTCGCGGACACCACCGTCGGCGTCGGCCACCCGCGGATGTGCGCGGTCGATGGCGATCAGCCCGGCGAATCGCCCCAGCTTGGTGGCCGCGAGTTCCCAGGCCAGGTCGGCGCCGGCGCGATCACCGAACAACACGGCCCACGAGATCGACAGGGAGTCGAGGATGCCGATCACCGACTTCGCGGTCAGCCGCGGATCAGCGGCGATGACGACGGTCTTGAGCGAGGCATTGTGCAGTCGTTCGCACAAGGCGTCATACGCCGCAGGGGCGCGCTGTTCGGCGGCCAGGATGACGACGACCGTGCCATTGTCGGGGCCGGTCACTGCCACTGAGACGGAAATTCCGTCCAACGTCGTCATCGTCAAGGGCACTACCGCAAATTACAGCATTTTGGTTGCCTGCGGACGGGGCAAAATGGTCACGTTCCGGGCATTCTTCATGTCGTGAACCCACGCAAAAACACGCGAGGTCAGGGCAAAGTGAGGATTTCTGCGCCGGTGTCGGTGACCAGCAGGGTGTGCTCGAACTGCGCCGTCCACTTGCGGTCACGGGTGACCACGGTCCAGCCGTCGTCCCAGATCTCGTAATCCAGTGTGCCGAGGTTGATCATCGGCTCAATGGTGAACGTCATGCCCGGCTGGATGACGGTCTCAACGGCAGGCTGGTCGTAATGCAGCACCACCAGCCCATTGTGGAAAGTGGTAGCAATGCCGTGGCCGGTGAAATCGCGAACCACGTTGTAGCCGAATCGATTTGCATACGATTCGATGACCCGGCCGACCACGGACAGCTGCCGGCCGGGCTTGACGGCCTTGATGGCACGCATGGTCGCCTCGTGAGTCCGCTCGACGAGCAGGCGGTGCTCCTCAGAGACGTTGCCGGCCAAGAAGGTCGCGTTGGTGTCACCGTGCACCCCGTTGAAGTAGGCGGTGACGTCGATGTTGACGATGTCGCCGTCTTCGACCACGGTCGAGTCGGGGATGCCGTGGCAGATGACCTCGTTGAGCGACGTGCAGCACGACTTGGGGAAGTGCTTGTAGCCCAGCGTCGACGGATAGGCGCCGTTGTCGACCATGTAGTCGTGCGCGATCCGGTCGAGTTGGTCCGTGGTGACGCCCGGTGCGACCGCCTTGCCCGCTTCTTGAAGTGCGCGCGCCGCGATCTGGCTGGCGACCCGCATCTTCTCGATCACTTCGGGTTCCTGCACCCACGGCTCGGTGCCCTCTTTGGCGGTGGCCTTGCCGACGTATTCCGGGCGCGCGATCCACTTGGGCACCGGCAGCGTCGGGGACAGCACGCCGGGAGAAAGCGCGGTACGAACAGACATGGCAGACAGCTTAACGATGCAAGCGCTGCGGTGCTGCCGCTTGCCGGTCAGCCCAGGTGCGACGCCGACAACTCAGCCGCTTTCTACGCGCGCTTCACCGGTTCTTTGGGCTGCCCGGCCGCAAGCGATCTCCGCGATCATCGCGATCAGAATTTGGGACGGCGTAACAAGGCCCGGCGTGAGCCGCGAATGATCACCGACCCGAACACCACCTGACCGGTCAGGACGACGTGCGGTGTCCCTTCTACCGGCGCGTCTTTACGCCGGTCGCTGGCGCTGCCGACGTACACCTCGACGTCATCGATCGAGGCGCTGGCGCCGTCCGGCAACCGCAGGTCCAGCCCGCCGAACTTCAAGTCGAGCTCGATGACGACTACGGGACCCGCGAAGCGGGCCTTGGTGAGGTCGAGCTCAATCGAACCGAACCGTCGCACCAGGGCCAGACGGGTGGGCACCATCCACTCGCCCTGTCGCTTCAATGAGCCCGCCCAGCCCCGCAGTTCCACCCGGTCCGCGGCGGAAGTGACGATGGCACCCGGACCCGGCAGGTCAGCGACCAGCTCATCCAGCTCGTTGCGGGTACGCGCGAAGGACACCCGCGAGGACCGCTGCTCGAATTCGTTGATGTCGATGAGGCCGAGCCCGACCGCATTGTGCAGTCGCCGCATGGTGCCGTTGCGGTCGGCGTCAGACACCCGCATCGACGCCATGTCACCGCCTGTCTCGGTCATGGCTCTTTCCTGATCGCCAGAGTCAAAGGCGAGGTTTCGCCTACCCCGCAAACTTACCGTTGTGCGCGGTAGAGGCGACCCGTCAGTCCAGATACCCCGGGGGCAGTGAGTCGAACATCACCTTGGTCATCCGCACCGCGTACTCCGAACTGCCGCCTCCGACGATTAGGGCCGCGAAGGCCAGGTCACCGCGGTACCCGGCGAACCAGGCATGCGATCCACCCGCGAACTCGGCCTCACCGGTCTTGCCGTAGACGTCCCCGCAACCCGCGATCTCCTTGGCGGTCCCGTTGGTCACCACCAACCGCATCATGGGCCGCAGCGCATCGACCATCTTCGGGCTGATCGGGGTGTTGTCGCCGGCAACCGTCGTCGGCCGGCCGGCGATCAGCTGAGGAACCGGCGTCTTACCGGCGGCGACCGTGGCCGCCACCAAAGCCATGCCGAACGGGCTGGCCAGCACCCTGCCCTGCCCGAACCCGTCCTCGGTCCGCTCGGTCAGATCAACCGTCGGCGGAACCGAACCGGTCACGGTGGTGATGCCTTCGACCTGATAGTCCAACCCGATGCCGTACCTGGTGGCGGCCTGGGTCAGACCGCGCGGCGGCAACTTCGCGCTCAGCTCGGCGAACGTGGTGTTGCAGGAACTGGCGAAGGCCCGCGACAGCGGCACCACCCCGAGGTCGAAACCGCCGTAGTTGGGGATGCTGCGGTGTCCGATGTCGATGTGGCCGGGGCAGCCCAGCATTGTGTTGGGAGTGGCCATGTCACGGTCGACGGCGGCGCCGGCGGTCACCATCTTGAAGGTTGACCCGGGCGGGTAGAGACCGGTGGTGGCCAGCATGCCCTCGGCGTCCGCTCCCGCATTCTGTGCGATCGCGAGGATCTCACCCGTCGACGGCTTGATCGCCACCAGCATTGCCTTGCCGCCGCGGGTGTCCACCGCGTGTTGGGCGGCGTTCTGCACGGCTCGGTCGAGCGTGACGGTTACCGACGGCGCGGGCAAGCCCTCGACCTCATGCAGCACCGCGACGTCGACGCCGTTCTGGTTGGTGCTGACGATCCGCCATCCGGCCTGACCATCGAGTTGGTCGATGACGGCCTTTTTCACCTGCCCCATCACCGCTGGAGCGAAATGTGGATCGCTGGGCAACAAGTCGGCATGCGGCGTGATCGTGATACCGGGCAACGTGCCGATTGCCGGGAAAACACGGTTGCTGTCGTCGGGCAGCAGCGTTGCCAGGTCGACCGGCTGGGTGGTCGAACTGGCCATTTCGGCGAGCAACTGCGGGTCGTTGAGCTGGTCATTGAAGGGATGCAGCGCTTCCACGACCGCCTGAGCGGTGCCCATCAGGCCGGGTCCGGCCTGGCTGGCGTCCAGTGTGTAGTGGTAGATGTAGCCCGGCGCCATTACGTCGGAGCCACCCAGTTCGTTGACCGAGGCGCGCCGGGGTTGGTCAGCCCGCAGCGCAAAGGTCTGGTGCTCCCCCAGCTTCGGGTGCAATCCGGTGGTGGACCAGCGGACCTGCCAGTGCCCTTCTTCGCGCGCCATCTTGAGCTGGCCGTCGTAGCTCCAGGTCCGGTCCTTGGGCAGGTGCCAGGTGAAGCGGTACAAGACGGTGCCCATGTCCTCGGCGTACTTCGAACTCAACACCTGCGCATCCAAGTGGGTGGCCTGCAGGCCCGCCCACGCGGCGTTGAGCGCTTCGCGCGCCTCGTTGGGGTTGTCACTGAGTTGCGCCGCCGTCGCGGTGTCCCCAACGGAGAGCGCAGCGAGAAACTTCTCCGCGGCAACACCGGGCCCTTCGGGCTTGGGCGTGCAGCCGGGTAGCACCATCAGCGCCATCAGCAGGCATGTGACAGATGTTGCCAGTGTTGTTTTTGTGACCATCGGGACTGATGTTAGAGCTGTCGCGGTCATTGCACCGCCGACACACCGATACTCAACCGTTATCGCCGCGAACGGTCCGCGGGCCCGCCTCCCGACCGGCGCGAGACGCTAGTCGAGCAGGACCGTGGCGAAGGTCCCGACCTCTTTGAACCCGATCTTCGTGTATGCGGCTCGGGCCACAGCGTTGAAACTGTTGACGTACAAGCTGGCAATGCGCCCGCTGCCGACTATCACCGCGGCAAGAGTGGCGGTGCCGGCGGTGCCCAGACCTTCGCCGCGCCGTTCGGGGTGAACCCAGACCCCCTGGATCTGTCCGACCGCCGGCGATTGCGAGCCCACTTCGGCCTTGAACACGACCTGGCCGTGCTCGAAGCGCGCCCAGGCCCGGCCCGCCGCGATGAGGCTCGCTACCCGTCGTCGGTAACCACGTCCACCGTCGCCCATTCGGGGGTCGACGCCGACTTCCCCGATGAACATGTCCACGGCAGCGACCAGGTAGGCGTCGAGTTCCTCGGGCCGCACCTGCCGGACATCGGTGTCGAACGTGCAACTGGGGTGACTGTTCAGTGCCATCAGCGGCTGCTCGTCGCGCACATCCCGGGCCGGACCCCAGGCCGGCTCGAGTCGTTGCCACATGGGCAGCACCAGGTCCGCCCTGCCGACCAGTGATGAACACCGCCGTGCAGTGCTCTTGGCCTCGTCGGCGAAGGCGTTCAGGTCGATCAGGTTGCCCCGCAACGGAATCAGATTGGCACCGGCAAAGCACAGTGACTCATCGACGCCGCGGTGTGTCCACAGTTCCCCGCCGATGGAGTTGGGCTCAACGCCGTAGTCCGCGACGCGCGCGGCGACCATGCACGCTTCGACCGGGTTATCGCCGAGCACCCGCCACACGGCGGCGGCGTCACGCACCACGGAGACCCGTCGCTCGCCAACGAGGCGAAGGATGGGCGGAGCCGACATCTCAGAACTCTCTGTGGTGCGAAATGAGGGCAATTCTCTGGCACTGACCCCTATCAGCTTACGGTCACAATAGGCGAACCGCTGGCCGCCGTCCCCGGATCTTTTTCGGATTCTTCAGCGATTCTCATGGCTTCCTCGATCAACGTCTCGACGATCTGAGATTCGGGCACCGTCTTGATGACTTCGCCCCGAACGAAGATCTGTCCTTTGCCGTTGCCCGAGGCAACTCCGAGATCGGCTTCGCGCGCCTCGCCCGGCCCGTTCACGACGCACCCCATCACCGCTACCCGCAACGGCACGTCGAGGCCGTCCAAGCCGGCGGACACCGCGTTGGCCAGGGTGTAGACGTCGACCTGGGCGCGACCGCACGACGGGCAGGACACGATCTCGAGCCCGCGCGGCCGTAGGTTGAGCGACTCGAGAATCTGGTTGCCGACCTTGATTTCTTCGACTGGCGGGGCTGATAGCGACACCCGGATGGTGTCCCCGATGCCCTTTGACAACAGGGCACCGAAGGCGACCGCGGACTTGATGGTGCCCTGGAATGCCGGACCGGCCTCGGTGACGCCCAGATGCAGCGGGTAGTCGCACTGGGCGGCCAACTGCTCGTAGGCGGCGACCATGACCACCGGGTCGTTGTGTTTGACGCTGATCTTGATGTCGCCGAAGCCGTGCTCCTCGAACAGCGAGGCCTCCCACAGCGCGGACTCGACCAGCGCCTCCGGCGTGGCCTTGCCGTACTTCTCCATCATCCGCTTGTCCAGGGAGCCTGCGTTGACGCCGATTCGGATGGGGATGCCGGCGGCACCGGCCGCCTTGGCCACCTCACCGACCCGGCCGTCGAATTCCTTGATGTTGCCCGGGTTGACCCGGACCGCCGCGCACCCCGCATCGATGGCGGCGAAGATGTACTTCGGCTGGAAGTGGATGTCGGCGATCACGGGGATCTGGCTGTGCCGCGCGATTTCGGCGAGCGCGTCGGCGTCCTCCTGACGCGGACACGCGACTCTGACGATGTCGCAACCCGCGGCGGTCAGCTCGGCGATCTGCTGCAGGGTGGAGTTGACGTCGTGGGTTTTGGTGGTGCACATCGATTGCACCGCAATGGGATGATCACTGCCGACCCCGACATCGCGCACCATCAGCTGACGCGTCTTACGTCGGGGAGCCAGCGTGGGCGCCGGCGGCTTCGGCAGGCCGAGGCCAACGGTCACAGTTGTGCCTTCTCTCTTTATTGGAAGAGCCGAATGGGATTGACCAGGTCAGCGGTGACCGTCAACAGCATGTATCCGACGACGAAAATGAGGACCACGTACGTCGCCGGCATGAGCTTGAGGTAGTTCACCGGCGCGGCCGCCACTCTGCCGCGGGCCGTCCGGATCATGTTGCGAATCTTCTCGAACACCGCGACAGCGATGTGCCCGCCGTCAAAAGGCAACAGCGGCAGCAAATTGATGGCACCCAGGATGAGGTTGAGCTGGGCCAGGAAGAACCAGAACGCCACCCAGAGCCCGTGGTCGACCGTGTCGCCACCGATGATGCTTGCCCCGACGACGCTCATCGGGGTCTGTGGGTCGCGCTTTCCGCCCCCGATTGCGTCGACCAGCGCACCGACCTTGGTCGGGATGGCGGCCAGTGACTTGCCGACCTCGACCGTCAGTTGGCCGGCAAAGGCAACCGTGGCGGGTGCCGCCGACAGCACGTTGTACTTGGTGGGCGCATTTCGGGGTGCGCCTACCCCGATGGCTCCGACCGTCGCGGGCTCGACTTGACCGCCCTGCGCGTCAGGAACCCAGCGGCGGGTGGTTTCGACGTTGACCGTGGTGGTGATCGTCTTGCCGTCACGCTCGACGACGACCGGGACGGTGCCGCGCAACTTGCGCACCGCCGTGGCCATCTCCTCGAAGGTGGACACCGTGGTGTCACCCACCTTGACGACCGTGTCTCCGACGCGGATTCCGGCCAGTGCCGCCGGACCCTGACCGTTGCACTTGTCGAGCTTGCCCTGGGTGGTTTCCTGGGCGACACAGTCGGTCTCGCCGACGATGGCCTTGTTGGACGGGTGCAGGTTGGGCAGGCCCCAGATCAGCGCGATGGCGTAGATCAGCACCAGGCAGATGACGAAGTTCATGCCCGGCCCGGCGAACAACACGGCGACGCGCTTCCACGTTGCCTGCTTGTACATCGCGCGTTCCTCTTCGTCGGGAGCAAGCTCCTCGACCGGAGTCATCCCGGCGATGTCGCAGAAACCGCCCGCCGGTATGGCCTTGACGCCGTACTGGGTCTCGCCGCGTTGAGTCGACCACAGCGTGGGACCGAAGCCGACGAAGTAGCGGCGCACCTTCATGCCGGTGGCGCGGGCGGCCCACATGTGACCGCACTCGTGCAGGGCGACCGAGATGAGAATGGCAAGTGCGAACAGCACAATGCCGGTAACGAACATCATCAGCCTCGTACGACCTTTCTCACGCCAAGCCAGCGACTCTGACCGGCACCCCACCCGAGCTCGCAGCCGTGATCGCACGTTGCGCACGCTCGCGGGCCCAACGCTGCGCCTCGAGTACGTCTTCCACGGTAGCTGGTGCCGCGCCCCATTGGTCCGCATCACGCAACACGCCGGCAATAGTGGCAACGATGGCGGGGAATCGGATCCGCCCGTTGAGGAACGCTTCGGCCGACTCCTCATTCGCGGCGTTGTAGACGGCGGTCATGCAGCCGCCGGTCTCACCCGCCTGCCGGGCCAGCTCGACAGCCGGGAAAACTCCGCTGTCCAGCGGCTCGAACTCCCAGGTCGACGCGGTGGAGAAGTCACAGGCGGCCGCGGCACCGCCCACCCGGGCAGGCCAGCCGAGCGCCAACGAAATCGGCAGCTTCATGTCCGGCGGGCTGGCCTGGGCGATGGTAGAGCCGTCGATGAAGGTGACCATCGAGTGGATAATCGACTGCGGGTGGACGACGACGTCGATGCGGTCGTACGGGATGCCGAACAACAGGTGGGTTTCGATGAGCTCGAGACCCTTATTGACCAGTGATGCCGAGTTCAGCGTGTTCATCGGGCCCATCGACCAGGTGGGATGAGCGCCGGCCTGCTCGGGGGTGACGTCCTCGAGGTCGGCCGCCGGCCAGCCCCGGAAGGGTCCGCCGGAGGCGGTCAGCACCAACTTGGCGACCTCGTCGGCGGTGCCGCCACGCAGGCACTGCGCGAGCGCGGAGTGCTCGGAGTCGACGGGGACGATTTGACCGGGCCGCGCCGCCCGCAACACCAATGGCCCCCCGGCGACCAGGGATTCCTTGTTGGCCAGCGCCAGGCGGGCACCCGACTCCAGGGCAGCCAGCGTGGGCCGCAGACCCAACGCTCCGACCAACGCGTTGAGTACGACGTCGCACTCGGTCTCCTCGACCAGGCGGGTGACGGCGTCCGGGCCGCGAAACGGAATATCCCCGGCCTGCTCGGCGGCGGCCGCGTCGGCGACGGCGACGTTGGTCACACCGGTCTCGGCGCGCTGCCGTAACAACGTGTCCAGATTTTTGCCTCCGGCCGCGAGCCCGACCACCTCGAACCGGTCCGGATTGGCGCCGATGACCTCCAGCGCCTGGGTGCCGATCGAGCCGGTGCTGCCCAGCACCAGCACTCGCAGCCGACGCTCGGCCTGCCCGTCACTGGAGATCGTCACCTACCCATTGTGCCGCTTGTCTAGGACACATCGGGGCATGCCTGGTTCAACTTCTTCAATCTCCAACCCATCCGTGACCGTCGCCACTCCGAATGACTTGCGTAAGGCCAAACCGGGGGGCGACGGCTGTCGTCTCAAAAGCATTCTGCAGCAAAGGAATTGAATCGAAATGGAAACGAAAGCCAGGACGGTCGCAGCGGCGGCACTCGCAGCGATCGCGATTGTGGGCTTCTCGGGATGTTCGAGTGACAAGCCCGCGTCGCAAGGATCCAGCAGCAGTTCCGCGCCCGCACCCGCGATGAGCGCCACAGCACCCAGCAGCGCGCCGTCGTCCGGCAAGGCGGACCCCGCGGCAGATCTGATCGGCCCCGGCTGCTCGCAGTACGCGAACCAGAACCCGACCGGCCCCGGTTCAGTAGCCGGCATGGCTCAGGACCCGGTCGCGACGGCGGCGTCGAACAACCCGATGCTGACCACGCTGACCTCGGCGTTATCCGGCAAGCTCAACCCGCAGGTCAACCTCGTCGACACCCTCAACAGCGGCCAGTACACGGTGTTTGCGCCGACCAATGACGCTTTCGCCAAGCTTCCGGCGGCCACCCTGGACCAGCTCAAGACCGATTCGAAGCTGCTGAACAGCATCCTGACCTATCACGTGGTCACCGGCCAGGCGAGCCCGGCCAAGATCGACGGCACCCACAAGACCCTGCAAGGTGCGGACGTGACGGTGACAGGCGGGGGTAACGACCTCAAGGTCAACGCCTCCGGGCTGGTGTGCGGAGGGGTACACACCGCCAACGCCACGGTGTACATGATCGACACCGTGCTGATGCCTCCGAGCTAGTAACGCACCGCGCAGTATCGACAAGGCAGTCCGCGGCCAGCGGGCTGCCTTGTCTCATTTCTGGTCTCATTCAGGGTGACCTCACGAAACCTGTTGCATGGTGAACCAATCCAGGGCCGGTATCGTGACGAATAGTTGACATGTTGACACTCGCCTTAGTCGGCTTCCTCGGCGGCCTCATCACCGGCATATCGCCGTGCATCCTGCCGGTGCTGCCGGTGATCTTCTTCTCTGGGGCACAGAGTTCTTCCGGTGCACGCAGCGCCGCCGATTCTGCCGATGCGCCAACGCAATCCGATGGCTCGGTAGCGGTCAAGACCAAGCGCACCCGCTCAGACGCAACCCGCCCCTACCGGGTGATCGGCGGTCTGGTGCTCAGCTTCAGCGTCGTCACCCTGCTCGGCTCGGCACTGCTGTCGGCGCTGCATCTGCCCCAGGACGCCATCCGCTGGATCGCTCTGGTCGCGTTGGTGGCGATCGGTCTCGGTCTCATTTTTCCGCAAATTGAACAGCTGCTGGAACGGCCGTTCTCCCGCATTCCACAGAAGCAATTCGCCACTCGCGGAAACGGTTTCGGGCTTGGATTGGCGCTGGGGGTGCTTTATGTGCCCTGCGCGGGCCCGGTGCTGGCCGCGATAGTGGTGGCCGGGGCGACCGCGCAAATCGGTGTCAGAACCGTCGTCCTCACCGCTGCTTTCGCGGTCGGCGCTGCGTTGCCACTACTGTTCTTCGCGCTGGCGGGTCAACGGGTTGCCCAGCGGGTGAACGCGTTTCGGCGACGCCAGCGCGTAATCCGAATCGGTGCGGGAATCGTGACGATCCTGCTCGCGGTCGCGTTGGTGTTCAACCTGCCCGCCGTCCTGCAGCGGGCGATACCCGACTACACCGCATCGCTGCAGGACAGAGTCGGTAACTCGCGTCAGGCCCAGCAAAGCCTGGGCGGCATCGTCACCGACCAGAACGCGCAGCTGTCCAACTGCACCCAGGGCGCCAACCAGCTCGAAAATTGCGGAACGGCACCGGATCTCAAGGGCATCACCGGATGGTTGAACACCTCCGGAAACCAGCCGATCACCCTGAACTCGTTACGCGGCAAGGTAGTACTGATCGACTTCTGGGCCTACTCCTGCATCAATTGCCAACGGGCCATCCCGCATGTCGTCGGCTGGTATCAGGCATATAAGGACAGTGGTCTGGAAGTCATCGGCGTCCACACTCCGGAGTACGCATTTGAAAAAGTGCCCGACAATGTCGCCAAAGGCGCGGCCGATCTGGGCATCAAGTATCCGATCGCGATGGACAACAACTACTCCACCTGGACGAACTACCGTAATCGCTACTGGCCCGCCGAATACCTGATCGACGCCAACGGAACCGTTCGCCACCTCAAGTTCGGCGAAGGCGACTACGACGCCACCGAAACACTGATCAGGCAGTTGCTGACCGACGCCAAGCCAGGTAGCAAACTTCCCCCGCCCGTCGACGCACCCGATCTCACGCCGACGACGACTCTGACCCCGGAGACCTACTTCGCCGTCGGCAAAGTTATCAACTATGGCGGCGGTGGCCAGTACGACGAAGGGTCAACGACGTTCAACTACCCGCCGACCTTGGCGTCCGACAAATTCGCGTTGAGCGGCCCCTGGTCGCTGGACTATCAGGGCGCCACGGCCAACGGCGATGACTCGGCAATCAGACTCAACTACCACGCCAAGGACATCTACGCCGTGATCGGCGGCACCGGCACCCTCTCGGTGACGCGCGACGGCAAGACGACCACGCAGCAGATCAGCGGACCGCCCACCAATCGTCAGATCGTCATGGGTGATCGGCAGACGGCCGGAACCGTCGAGGTGCGGCCCAGCAAAGGACTTCAGATTTTCTCTTTCACATATGGGTAATACCCATCCAGGACCCGAACTGTTCCGAATCAACATATGTCGGGGACCTCGGGTCGGCATCAGCCGACTCGGCACTCATCTTTAGGGAGTAAGAAAAGCATGAAGAAGCAAAATGCAATGGCAGCAACAGGTTTCGCGGCCGCAATGGTCGCCTGCGGGCTGGTCGTCGCCCCGGTGGCATCGGCAGACCCGGTCGGTCCGGGTTGTGCGGGCTATGCGGCAGCCAATCCCACCGGTCCGGCTTCGGTTGCCGGTATGTCGGGAGTCCCGGTCGCGGTGGCTGCCTCGAACAACCCGCAGCTGACCACGCTGACCTCGGCACTGTCGGGCCAACTCAACCCACAGGTGAACCTGGTGGACACCCTCAACAGCGGCCAATACACGGTGTTCGCGCCGACCGATGCCGCGTTCGCCAAGCTGCCGGCGGCCACAATTGAGCAGCTCAAGACCGACTCTGGGTTGCTGAACAGCATCCTGACCTATCACGTGGTCAACGGCCAGGCGAGCCCGAACAGCGTCGCCGGCACCCACAAAACTCTGCAGGGCGCAAACGTGACGGTGAGCGGTCAGAGCAACGACCTCCGGGTCAACAACGCGGGCGTCGGGTGTGGCGGTGTGTCCACGGCGAACGCGCAGGTGTACATGATCGACACCGTGCTGATGCCGCCTGCCTGAGTCGCGATCGCAAGCGCGGCGTAGCCGGGCGCGGCGGGTCGCGACCATCCTGAACCGTTCCTGAAGCGCGCGCGGGGGGTAGCCGGGTGCCGCGAGTCGTCAAGATGCGACTCGCGGCACCCGGCCTCATGCGGCCAGACGGGGCGCGGACCTCCCCGCGGGCAAACCGGCTATGCCAGAATGTTCAGGCAGTGTGTCCGAGTCCAGCCCAACCGGAGGTATCGCCGTGGCCAGTACTGAGGTGGAGCCGTTCTACAGCGACGGCGTCGACGAAGCTGAGGTGCCGTCCGCAAAGTGGGGATGGAGCAGGATCAACCTCCGCACCTGGCACGCCACCGGCCTGTTCATCTTCCTCTTCCTGCTGGCGTTGCTGCGCGGCAACCACGTCGGCCACGTCGAGGACATTTTCTGCATCGGCTTCGCGTTGGTCGCGCTCTTCATCCTGGTGCGCGACGTATGGGGTCGTCGGCGCGGCTGGCTCAGGTAGCGGTCCTCAAGTAGCAGTCAAAGCCGCCCGCTGTACCAGCTGACCGGCTGGATCACGGTGAATGTGAACGTCACCGGAGCCGCTGCGCACCTGTAGGACAAGCGTTTCGTCTTCAGGTTCGGGGCCGTCCGCGGACTGCAACCGGCTGGTGATGAAGCCGGATCCCGTGGCTATGTCGAGCCGGACGGCGGTGCCTTCGGGAATTCCTACCGCGACTTCACCACTGCTGGTGTGTGCGAATACGGAACCCCGGACGCCCGCTTCGACGATCACCGATCCTGATGCGGTACGCGACTTCGCGTTGCCCCGCAGCGTATCGATGGAGAGCGAACCACTGGCGGCCTTGAACTTCAGGTCGCCGTCCAGGGTCTCCACGCGCAGCGAACCGGACGCTGTCGAGACCGAGCCGTATCCCAAGATGGCGCGCACGGTGATCGAGCCAGATGCATTGGCGGCCTTGATCTTTTCCGTCACCACGTCGATATCGATTTCACCGCTGGCGGCGCCCAGCCTGATGTCGGCGTACTCGCCCTCGGCACGCAGGTCAGCTGAGGCCAGGTTCGCGTAGATCCGCGACTGCGACGGCAGCGCGATCTCGAGATCCACCGCCCCACTGCGGATCCGGGGTACGCCGCGCTTGGTGGCGAACACCGTCAGCTTGCCGTCGCGAAAGTCGACGCGAACGTGCTCGGCGGCCCGGACGTCGGCGCTCTGTGTTTCGTCATGGGGACGCACCTGCACGACGGTGTCGGTGCGGTCGGTCGCGAGTAGCCGCACCGACCCCCCGCCGGCTTCGATTCGGACGCTGATCGGTTCGGGAGTAGCGAAAGTTGTCATGCTCGATTCCTCTGTGGTCGTTGCGGATGTGGACTCAGCGAACCCAGCCCGTAATGCGCTTGGCCTCGCGGTGGGCGTGACGGGTGGAGAGGCCCGACGCCTCGTTATGGACTTTCACCTGAGCGGCCGTTGCGGCGGCGCGAACCAGCCAGCTGTTCAGCGAGGCCCCGTCACGTTGCGCCGCGGCTTCGACACCGGCCCGCAGTCCTTCCGGCAACCGGAGCGTGACCCGCCAGGTGCCGCCATTCCCAGAGACCTCGTCGTCGTGGTAGGCGACGGATGCGTGGTTGTCGGCTGTGTCGAAGTCTCGCTCTTCCGGTGCCACGGTGACGGTGAACTCCGGGTCGCGACCGCGCAGTCGGACCTCGACCGATCCCGGTGCCAACTCGCCGGTGATTTCCTCAGCAGCGGCCGCCACGGCTTCCAAGAGCGCCAGGCGCAGCGCCGACTCCAGCGGAGCGGTCAGTCGTTCGGCCAACTCCCGGGCGGGCTCCCCGCCCGCCGAGGCGGCCAGGCTCAGTTCGTGACGGACGGCGTCGACGTAAGGCTGTAAATCCATAGTGTCATGATGACACCACTATGGTGTCTAATACAAGTCATAATGGTGCCTTTGCGACGTCAGCGTTCCGGGTGCGCCTGCGCCAGCCACCGATGAGCGCCACAGCCAGCACAAGAACCAGCGCGATCACCCACGGCCATACCCCGTGTTGGTGGACCCATCCAGCCAGCAACCCCTGCACGTAACCGGCTGCGGTGATCACCGCGTCCGTCGGATTAGCGGTGGCGCTCAGCAGTCGTACCTCGTAGAGCCCGTAGTAGCCGACGTAGAGCCCGACCAGCACCAGCAACGCACCGCCGATCCGGTTAACGAGGGGCAAGACCTTGCGGATTCGTTGGACCAGCGAGGAGCTAGCGGTCGCGGCTGCGATCGCGAGCACTCCGACGACCAGGGTCAGACCGCCGATATAGGCGGCATAGATCGCCACCCCGCCTAGCACCGACTCGCGCAGGCCCGCCCCGGTGACCGCAAGGAATGGCCCGATGGTGCACGACAGCGACGCGATCGCGTAGCTGACGCCGTAGCCGTACATCGACCCCAGTTGGACGGTCGGAGCCCACTGCGGACCGAAGGAGTTCACCACGGCCAGTTTTCGGCCCAACAGCAGCCAGACGCCGAGGCAGATCAGCAATGCCCCGATCAGGACCGTCACATAAGGCAGGTACCGCTGCAGAGCGGAAGCCGCCGAAATGGTCAGCAAGCCGAATAGACCGAATACCGTGACGAAGCCCAGTGCCATTCCCAGCGTCGCGGCGAGCGCGCGCCCGACAGCGCCGATCGGACCGACGCGGTCCGATTCGGCTTGCTGTCCACGCACCACGAGCAGCAGGTACGCCGGGAGCATGGCAAATCCGCACGGATTGACCGCGGCCACCAGTCCGGAGGCGAAAGCCAACCCGATCAGGGTCTGGTTCACCCCTGGTCAGGACTTCAGCGCGGCGACGCGGCCGGATAGTTCCTGCTGCGACATCGCCGAGGTGGTGTTGTTGACGAAAGTCGAGGACCCGTCGGCGCGATAGAACACCCAGGCCGGCTGCCAGGGCACGTTGTAGCGCGCCCAGATCGTGCCGTCCGCGTCATTGAGGTTGGGGAAGTTGAGCCCGTACTTGGAAACGAAGTTCTGCATCGCCCCGACGTCCGAATGCGCGGCGATACCAACGAAACTGACTCCGGGATTAGCTGCCGCCACCTGACTGAGGCCCGGGGCCTCGGCGTTGCAGAAGGGGCAGAACGGCGCCCAGAACCACAGCACGGCGGGCTTGCCCTGCAGGCTTGCGCCATTGAACGGGGCACCGCTTAGGGTGGTGCCGTTGAAATCCAGGCGGTCGTCAGCGGCGACCGCGCGCGGAGCGGCAGCCAGACCCAACATCAGGACAACCGCACAAGCGGTGGCGGCAAACATCTTGATCGAGAACAACAAGCGAAAAATCATGGCGGGCCTCATTTGCTGGTGTTTTGCCGTGATCACGTATTACCCGCAGTAGTGGTTCATTAAGCGCTTAGCCTTCGGCGGCCAGCTGGCCACAGGCGGCACTTATCTCGCGGCCACGCGTATCCCGAACCGTGCACGAAACCCCTTGCCCACGAACGCGTTTGACGAACTCACGCTCCACCGGCTTGGGGCTGGCATCCCAGTCGCTGCCCGGGGTCGGATTGAGCGGGATCAGATTCACGTGCGCCAACGGACCCAACGCCTGGTGCAGTCGTTTACCCAGCAAATCAGCCCGCCAGGCTTGGTCGTTGACGTCGCGGATCAGCGCATACTCGATGGAAACTCGCCGCCCGGTCACATCGGCGTAGTAGCGGGCGGCATCCAGCACCTCGCTGACCTTCCACCGGTTATTGACCGGCACTAGCGTGTCGCGCAACTCGTCGTCGGGCGTGTGCAACGACAGCGCCAACGTCACTCCTAGCCGCTCATCGGCGAGTTTGCGGATCGCCGGAGCCAGGCCCACCGTCGACACCGTCACCGAGCGGGCGGAAATACCGAATCCAGACGGCGGCGGTTCGGTGATACGGCGGACCGCGGCCACCGTCCTGGCGTAGTTGGCCAGCGGCTCCCCCATCCCCATGAACACCACGTTCGACAGCCGGTCACCCCACTCGTCGCGCAGCGCGACGGCTGCGGCACGGACCTGCTCGAGGATTTCCGCGGTCGACAGGTTCCGGGTCAGCCCGCCCTGGCCGGTAGCGCAGAACGGGCATGCCATGCCGCAGCCGGCCTGGGAGGAGATGCATACAGTGTTGCGCTGCGGGTAGCGCATCAGCACCGACTCGACCGTGGCACCGTCAATGGCCCGCCACAGCGTCTTCCGCGTCTGGCCGGCATCGCAGGTGACCTCGCGAGCGGCGGTGATCAGGTGCGGGAACATGGCTTCCGCAACCTGTTCACGCACGGCTGCCGGGAGGTCGGTCATCTGCCGCGGGTCGGCGATCAAACGTCCGTAGTACTGATTTGCGAGCTGCTTGGCCCGGAATTTCGGCAGGCCCAATTCCTCGACCGCCGACACACGGCCGGCGGCATCCAGGTCGGCCAGGTGCGGTGGGGGTCGCCTAATCGAGCCCCGCGGGCGCGGCTCTTCGAATACCAACTCTTGGACCATGACTAGTCCAGTATCAGGGCAACAGCGTCAAAATGGTCCACGCGGCCACCGCGGAGGGCAGGACGCCGTCCAACCGATCCATCAGACCGCCGTGGCCGGGCAGCAGCCGACCCATGTCCTTGATGCCCAGATCCCGCTTCACCTGAGACTCGATCAGGTCACCGAGCGTGATGGTAAGCACGAATAACAGACCCAGCAGTGCACCCACCCACCACTCTTTGCCGGCCAGGTAGGTCGCGGTGAGGATGGTGGCGGTGATTCCGCAGACCAGCGAGCCGGCGAAGCCCTCCCAGGACTTCTTCGGGCTGATCCGGGGAACCATCGGATGCTTGCCGAACAGGGCGCCGATTGCGTATCCGCCGGTATCGGAACTGACGACCGCGATCATCATGCAGAACACCCAGCCTGGGCCGTGCATCGGGTCGTAAACCAACATTGCGGCGAACGACGCGAACAGCGGAACCCAGGTGCACAAGAAGACGGTCGCGGACACGTCGCGTAGATAGTTGCTCGACGGCGGGGCACCCACGGCGCCGTGCGGGCCGCCCTCGCCGTCGGGGGTCTGCTTTTCCTGCATGAACAGCCGCCAGATCATGCAGACGACGACCATCGCGCCAAAGCCCGCCACCGCGCCGACCGCGCGGTACGGCCAGGTCAGCCAGATGGTGGCCTGGCCTCCGATGAGCAACGGGATGACCGGGATCAGATAGCCGGCTTCGCGCAGGCGCCGCACCACCTCGTGGCTGGCCACGAGAATGGCTCCGGCGCAATACAGCACCCAGAGATGCGGAGCCCACAGCAGGCTCGTGATGAGCACGGCGCCGATGCTGACGCCCACCGCGATCGCGGCGGGCAGGTCACGCCCAGCACGGGAGGTCTTCTTCTTCGCCGGCTGTTGGGACACGCCAACCGGCTCGTTATGCGGGTTGCCAGTGCCGGCATCAGTGGTAGCCACGGACTTGAGTGAAGTGAGCTGCGGAATGGTCGTCAGACCTCCAGCAGCTCACCCTCTTTGTGCTTGACCAGGTCGTCGATCTGGGCGACGTACTGGTGAGTTGACTTCTCCAGGTCTTTCTCAGCCCGGCCGACCTCGTCCTCGCCCGCGTCGCCATCCTTGCGGATGCGGTGCAGTTCCTCCATCGCCTTCCGACGGATGCTGCGTATCGACACCCGAGCGTCCTCGCCCTTGGCCTTGGCTTGCTTGACCAGGTCGCGCCGGCGCTCCTCGGTCAACTGCGGAATAGCCACCCGGATGATGGTGCCGTCGTTGGAGGGATTCACCCCCAGGTCCGAGTTCCGGATCGCATTCTCGATGGCGTTCAACTGATTCGCCTCGTACGGCTTGATGACCACCATCCGCGCCTCGGGCACATTGATGCTGGACAGCTGGGTGATTGGCGTTGTCGCGCCGTAGTAGTCGATGACGATCCGGGAGAACATGCCCGGGTTGGCGCGGCCGGTGCGGATGCTCGAGAGATCGTCCCGGGCCACCGATACAGCCTTTTCCATTTTCTCTTCGGCGTCGAACAGAGCCTCGTCGATCATGTGCGGTTGTTCCCCTTACGTGGTGACCAGCGTCCCGATCTTCTCACCAGCGACCGCTCGGGCGATATTGCCGTCGGTCAGTAGGTTGAACACCAGGATCGGCATGCCATTGTCCATACACAGACTGAACGCGGTGGCATCGGCTACCCGCAAGCCCCGATCGATGACTTCGCGGTGACTGATCGCGGCGAGCAGTTCAGCCTCGGGGTTGTCGCGCGGGTCCTCGGTGAAGACACCGTCGACCGCCTTCGCCATCAGCACCACATCTGCGCCAATTTCCAGCGCCCGCTGCGCTGCGGTGGTGTCCGTCGAGAAGTACGGCAGACCCATACCGGCGCCGAAGATCACCACCCGCCCCTTCTCCAGGTGCCGAACGGCCCGCAGAGGAAGGTAGGGCTCGGCCACCTGACCCATCGTGATCGCGGTCTGGACGCGGGTCGCGATGCCTTCCTTCTCGAGGAAGTCCTGTAGCGCAAGGCTGTTCATGACGGTGCCGAGCATGCCCATGTAGTCCGAACGGGTGCGTTCCATGCCGCGCTGCTGCAGTTGAGCGCCGCGGAAGAAGTTGCCACCGCCGATGACGACCGCGACCTGAACTCCGTCGCGGACCACCTCGGCGATTTGCCGAGCTACCAGCGCAACGACATCGGGATCGAGTCCAACCTGACCGCCACCGAACATCTCCCCGCCCAATTTCAGCAGGACTCGGGAGTACTTGGACGGTGAATTCGGATCCGCAGCGGTCGCCGCGCCGTTCGCGCTGGTCCTCGGGGTCGCCGAGCCAGCGGCTTGGGTCTCCGTAGGCTCCGTCATCAGTCTCCTCATATGAGATTGCCATCCCCCCAGCAACCCCGGAACGGCGCCTCTATCCTGCCTCATTACCGTGTTCTGGCGTGGGCGGGGTGCACGGTTTGGCCTGCTGGGTAGGTACCCGCGCCCTCGGGCGCGCCACAGCGTCGAGCAACTCATGTTTGACGGTGCGGCACCGTGGGAATTCGTTGCACCGCGGCGGTGGATCGCGGTCTTGAAAAATAGGGCCCCACCGTCATTTATCAGGCCGGTCGATTCTTCGACCGGCAAAGCCCATTCCATGACCGACCAGTGCGGTCGATCAGTGCGCTCAATCAGGAGGCATTTTCCATGGCGGACGACAACAACTCGGGACCTGCCGAGGCAGTCAAGGGCGTTATCGAGGACGTGAAGGGCAAGGCCAAGGAAGCTGTCGGCACGGTCACTGGCGACGGCGATCTGATCAACGAGGGCGAAGCGCAGCAGGACAAGGCGGAGGCGCAGCGGGACGCGGCCAAGAAAGAAGCGCAGGCCGAAGCGGCTCGTGGCGCCGCGGCGGTCGCTGAGGAGCGCCAGGCGTCCCACCAGTAAAAGCTTGTCACCAGGATGGGCCCGGTCTGTTCCACACGGACCGGGCCCATCGAATTCTCTGGCCCGGCCGGCCTTCGCGTCGGCACGTGTATTCGGCGCTTTCCGTACCGCCATTTCCGACTTTGGCATAATCGCACCGCGGGCGGGGTACACCCGGAGGTGGTGGGCTTGGAGGTGCGCACGCCCCCCGGGAGTTTGGAAAGGGCAAGTGGACGTTCTTCTGCTTACCAACGACACCGAATTTGAGTCGGCTTTGCCGACGCTGGATTCCTTCGCTCTCACGGTGCGCAGCGCACCGCTGAGCGACGGAAGCGACGAAGCGATCAACGGTGCCGATGTGGCGGTCATCGACGCCCGCACCGACTTGGTCGCCGCACGCAAGGCATGCCGTCGGCTGACGGCAAGCACACCGGCTCTAGCCGTTGTCGCCGTCGTCGCACCGGCCGATTTCGTGGAAGTCGACATCGACTGGAACTTCGACGACATTCTGCTGGCCGCGGCGGGAGCGGCGGAGATGCAGGCGCGGTTACGGTGGGCAGTCACCCGTCGACGCAATGCGACCGGGGGCACGCTGCAGTTTGGTGACCTCATCCTGCACCCGGCCAGCTACACCGTACACCTGGACGGCAAGGACCTGGGCCTGACGCTCACCGAGTTCAAACTGCTGAATTTCCTTGTGCAACATGCCGGTCGGGCCTACAGCCGGACACGACTCATGCACGAGGTGTGGGGTTATGAGAGCAACGGTCGGGTCCGCACCGTCGACGTGCATGTGCGCCGTCTGCGCGCAAAACTCGGCAGCGAACACGAGTCGATGGTCGACACAGTCCGAGGTGTCGGTTACATGGCGGCCTCGCCACCGCAACCACGGTGGATCGTCGGTGAGCCGGTGCTGAGTCCGGTGTGGGAAAAGTCGATTTCGCCAGCAGCGCCAGCAGACTCGATCGCCCAGTGACGTGACGTCTTATCCGAACACAGGGAGCGCACGTTTGCGGGCCAACGCATCCATCCCACGCTGAATGCTGTCCTGAACTTCTCGGTACTTGGCCTCGATGTAGTCGTCGTCCTCGACGCGCGCCGGGTCATGGTCGATTTCGACCGGCGGCATGAATCGCGTCCGGATCTTCGCCGGCAGCGGTAACTGTGGGAGGGCCGCCGGTGCGATGCCCCAGGGCAGTGAGATCGCCAGTGGAAATACCTTGAGCCGCAACACTTTGTCCAATCGCAACGCGCGCGACAGGCGATCCCCGCGGATGAGCACCGGCATCGCGTCGGCACCGCCGACCGTCGCGATCGGCACAATCGGCACCCCGGCGCGTATCGCCATTTTCACAAATCCCTTGCGCCCGGCAAGGTTTGCGCGATCCCGCTCCACCCAGGGCCGCAGCGAGTCCACCTCGCCACCTGGCCACAACGCCACGTCCCGCCCCTCGGCCAATGCCGTTGCGATCGCGTCGGGTGCCGCCGGCAGCACACCCATCGAGCGAAAATACTTGCCAATCATCGGAATTGCCATCAGCGCGTCATGCGCCGTGCCGTGTAGCGGACGCTCCGGGCCGAATCGCCGCCACCACTGCATACCGACCGTCCACGCGTCCCAGACGAACGGCGCTCCGGAATGGATACCGACCAGGAGCACCGGGGACTTGCCCACATTTTCCCAACCGTCTATCTCCATGCGGAACCAGTAGTCGGTGAGCGCGTTCCAGAAGAACTTTTGGCGCTGCAGGCTAGTTTCGTCCTGCCCGTCGAGATCCCACTCGCCGGCACGCTTTGCCACCCACCCGCTAACGCCACCGTCCTGCTGCTCGCGCTTTTCGTCCATCTTGGTGCGCGCTTGCTCCGCATGCTCTTGCGCTTGGTCGATGACGTCGCGATCCCGATGATCAGTGTGGATGGTCATTGGAACCGAGTACCCAGGTGACACATACCCAACTCCGATCTTGGGGCGCCCAAAAAGATGCCTCCCCGCGCCATGGCCGTGGCGCGGGGAGGCACGATTTTAAGTGACTCGGTTTAGGTGGCTTCCTGCGTTTCCAGCCCGGCAGGCGCCGAGTTCGGCTGACCGGGGGCCGGGTTCGGCTGACCGGGCGCCGGGTTCGTCTGGCCGGGGACGGTGTTGGGCTGCTGGCCCGGCACGCTGTTCGGCGCCGGCAACTGGCCCGGGGCCGCCTCAGGAGCCGGCGACCCAGCAGGGCTGCCCTCCCACACCAGGACGTCCTGGAGACCGTCGTTGTAGACGACGCCGGTCGGGGCCGCTCCGGTCACGTCGAAGTAGACCTTGCCGGTTGTCGAGGCGCCCTGAGTCAGCGGCGCGGGGCTGACGCCCTCAGGCGTGGCCTTGGTGCTGATGACGCGGTAGTTCTGGTCACCGCCGCGCGCGTTGAAGTTGGACACGACTGGGGTCACAACGCCGCTGTTGGCCTGCACGTGGACATCGGCCTGCCACAACTTGCCCTTAGGCGTGTAGCCGGGAATCGTCACGTCGGCGGGCTGCAGGTTGCTGACGGTGTACGCCGTCTGCAGCGGGCCATCGACCAGCGTCTCGGGAGTACCGAGTCCCTCAGTAATGGTGGGCGCGGCCGATGCTGCCGCAGCGCCGAAAAGACTTACCGCTGCTATACCAGCGGCTCCAAGAGCCATTTTTGCAGTGGTGGTGGTGAACTTCACGCTGAATCCTCTCCGTTGGTGTCGTTCTAGCAGTCATCACCCACCGTTGGGCATCAAACCGCACCAGGGCTCAATACCCCTCGTGTACAACCTCAAACACGCACGACTCTGCGAATTGCCCTGTGCAGCCTCGCTACCTGCACTTACGTCAAGAACTTGATCTGCGCCACAGTGCAATTCGCGCCACTCAATTCACGTGATTACCAGTTATCACCGGAGCTTCTGAACACCACAGTACTCGCCAATTTCCTCAGCTTTTTCGAATAATGTTGACGCCCAATGGTGATGCGCGTTCTGCAAACTTTGGACAACGCAGAGTGACACTCAGATTGTCAAAGCAACTGCCGGATTTAAAGATCGGCCCGATTTTATCCGCCCCTTGCCGTTTGACGAAAATACTTATCGGCGTTGCCAATAACCGCGGGCACCCCTGCTGAGCAGCGTTTCGTTGCCGTCGCCGCGGGTACATGCGATGTGAGATCGGCCAGATCGCAGCGATCAAGCCTGCGACCCAGCGAGAGGGCGACAACCGTGGGGACGAGTCAAAGTAGTGGGTTACGTGGTCCGGCTACCTTGCCGGCCCTGTTGAGGTCACTGGGCGTGCATCGCGAACCCCTCAGCCACCAGATGCAGGCCGTCAAGGCGTGGCAGGCGCACAACACCGTCGGTCCGGAGTTGATGGTGAGCTTGCTCGCCAACGGATTCGGGTTACTGGTGAAGGCGAACCGCGCCCGCTCCGCATAACCGGGCCAATTCACGTCCCGGCCGAGCCGGTGCCCTTTCGGCGGCATCTATGTCAATATCCTTGATATGGGTCAACTCGATAAGGGTCAGGAAGATGACGCCCCGCTGGGCTACCTGCTCTATCGGGTCGCCGCGGTGCTCCGGCCGGAGGCCTCCGCAGCGCTGAACCCGCTCAAGCTGACGCTGCCGGAGTTCGTCTGCATGCGGATTCTTTCCTCGTCGCCGGGGTCGTCGAGCGCTGAGCTGGCTCGGCATGCCAGCGTCACACCACAGGCGATGAACACGGTGCTTCGCAAGCTCGAAGATGCGGGCATCATCGCCCGTCCCGCTTCGGTGTCCTCAGGCCGGGCACTGCCCGCATCGCTGACCAGCCACGGCCGGGCCCTGCTGAAGCGCGCTGAGGCCGTCGTCCGCGCGGCCGACGAACGCATCCTCGCGAAACTGACCGATGCTCAGCAGCGCGACTTCAAGCTGATGCTCGAGAAGCTCGGCTCCGACTGAGTTACTAAGCGTCCTGGATCCGTGCCCACGGGCGGGCTTCTTCGAGCTCGTAGGCCAACTCCAGCAACCGAGCTTCCTGCCCGAGGTCAGCTGACAGCATCATTCCCGCCGGCAGGCCATCCGCGGTCCGGGCCAACGGCAGCGAAATCGCGGGATCCCCGGCTACGTTCTGCAGCGGCGTGAACGCCACCCAGTCGGACAGGCGATCGATGACCTGCCGATAGTCGGTCGGGGCGAGATAGCCCACCTCCGGTGTCGGGTCGGCCAGCGTTGGCATGAGAAATGCGTCGTAGGAGCTGAAGAACTGGGCGCTGAGCCGCCGCGCCCGACGTAGCCGCGCGATCGCGAGTGGTAAGCGGTGGATGTTGCGCTTGGTGTGGGCGTAGAGACCCATCGTCAACGCGTCCAGCCGGGAACGGTCGAACGTTTCACTCAAGGTGCGCCGACCGCTACTCACCTGGGCCAGCGCCAGAAAACCCCAATACAAGACGAAGTCGTCCTGGAAGCTGGGAGGTGCGGGAATGTGATCGGTCGGTTCGACCCGATGTCCCAATTCCTCGAGTAGCGACGCCGTCTTCAGCGTCATCTCACGCAGTTCGGGACCGCATTCGCGGTGCATCGACCTGGTTGTCACAGCGATCTTCAGTCGGCGCTTGCCGGGACCGGTGACGTCTCCGATCGGCGGTAACTTGGCCGCGCGGAAGCTGCGCTCTGCCTCCCGGTAGAAGGCGGCGGTATCGCGCACCGAGCGGGTCAGCACTCCGTTGGCCACGATGCCCACTGGTAGTCGCCGCAGCATCGCCTCCACCGGCAACCGGCCGCGGGACGGCTTGAGCCCAACCAGCCCATTGCAGCTGGCGGGGATGCGGATCGACCCACCACCGTCGTTGGCGTGCGCTATCGGCACCACGCCGGCGGCGACGAAAGCACCCGAACCCGACGAGGAGGCGCCCGCCGTGTGGTCGGTGCTCCACGGGTTTCGGACCGGGCCCAGCCGCGGATGTTCGGCAGCGGCACTGAAGCCGAACTCCGACAATTGAGTCTTGCCCAGCGAAACCAGCCCGGTGCCCAGCACGACGCGAGTGATCTCACTGTCGGCTTTCGCGGGAAAGGGTTGCCACGCATCGGTGCCGCTCATCGTCGGCTGACCGGCGACGTCGATGTTGTCCTTCAGGAACGTCGGCACGCCGCCGAAGAAGCCGCTCTCGCCGCCTCGAGACGCTGCTGACCGCGCCACGTCGAACGCGCGATGGGCCACGGCATTCAGCTGAGGATTGACCGCCTCCGCTCGCGCGATGGCGGCCTCGACGACCTCGGCGCGGCTTAGTTGGCCCGACCGGATCGCGGCGGCAAGGGCGACCGTGTCGAGGTCGCCGAGGGCATCGTCACCGAAAGCGTGCACGCGGGCCATTGGTTGACGCTAACCCGCGTGCACTCGGTGATTAAGTCTGGCCCACCTCGAAGCGCACGAAGCGGGTCACCGTGACGCCGGCTTCGTCGAGCAACGCCTTGACCGTTTTCTTGTTGTCGGACACCGAGGGCTGCTCGAGCAGCACAGTGTCCTTGAAGAAGCCGTTCACCCGACCCTCGACGATCTTGGGCAGAGCCTGCTCCGGCTTGCCTTCGGCCTTTGCGGTCTCCTCGGCGATGCGGCGCTCACTGGCGACGATGTCCTCGGGCACGTCGCCACGGCTCAGGTAGCGAGCCTTCAGCGCGGCGATCTGCAGCGCCACGGCATGCGCAGCCTCGGCGCCGCCGTCGCCGGTGTACTCCACCAGCACGCCCACCGCCGGCGGCAGGTCGGCCGCCCGCTTGTGCAGGTAGGTCTCGACCGTGCCCTCGAAGTTGGCGACCCGGCGAAGTTCGAGCTTCTCGCCGATCTTGGCCGACAGCGCCGCGATGGCCTCTTCGACAGTTTCGTTGCCTGCGCTGGCCGCCTTGAGCGCGTCCACGTCCGTGGCCTTCGAGGACACGGCCGCGGCTACGATCTTGTCCGCCAGCTCTTGGAACTCGGCGTTCTTGGCGACGAAATCGGTCTCACTGTTCAGCTCGATCAACGCGCCGTCCTTAGCGGCGACCAGACCCTCGGCCGTCGCCCGCTCGGCACGCTTGCCGACGTCCTTCGCACCCTTGATGCGCAGCGCCTCGACCGCCTTGTCGAAGTCGCCACCGGTCTCTACCAGGGCGTTCTTGCAGTCGAGCATGCCAGCGCCGGTCAGCTCCCGAAGTCGCTTGACGTCGGCAGCGGTGTAGTTCGCCAATGCTCAGCCTTTCTAGGTTGCTTCTGTGGTTGTTTCGGTTGCGCCAGCCGGGGCTTCAGGGGTGGCGGTGGCGGCGGCGCCGGCCAGCAGTTCCTGCTCCCATTCGGGAAGCGGCTCGGCAGCCTCAGCCTCCGGCTTTCCGTCCGTCCGGCTTCCACCGGCGCGAGCCTGCAGACCCTCGGCCACCGCCGAAGCGATCACCTTGGTCAGCAGTGCGGCGGAACGGATCGCGTCGTCGTTGCCCGGAATCGGGTAGTCGACCTCGTCCGGGTCGCAGTTGGTGTCCAGGATCGCGATGACCGGGATGCCCAGCTTGCGAGCCTCGCCGACGGCGATGTGCTCCTTATTGGTGTCAACGACCCAGATCGCCGACGGCACCTTGGCCATGTCCCGGATACCGCCCAGGCTGCGTTCCAGCTTGTTCTTCTCGCGGGTCAGCATCAAGATTTCTTTCTTGGTGCGGCCCTCGAAGCCACCGGTCTGCTCCATCGCCTCGAGCTCCTTGAGGCGCTGCAGGCGCTTGTGCACAGTGGAGAAGTTGGTAAGCATGCCACCCAGCCAGCGCTGGTTCACGTACGGCATGCCGACACGGGTCGCCTCGGCGGCGACGGACTCCTGCGCCTGCTTCTTGGTACCGACGAACATCACGCTGCCACCGTGGGCGACAGTCTCTTTGACGAACTCGTACGCCTTATCGATGAAGGTCAGCGTCTGCTGCAGGTCGATGATGTAGATGCCATTGCGGTCGGTGAAGATGAACCGCTTCATCTTGGGATTCCAACGACGGGTCTGGTGCCCGAAGTGGGTGCCGCTGTCCAGCAGCTGCTTCATGGTCACAACAGCCATGATTAGCCCAGCTTTCATATCTCGTTGGTGGTGATCGCAAGCGCGGCGAAGCCGGGCGAAGCGGGTCAACACCGTTCGGTTGTCGCCTGGCATCGGTTGATACCAGGCCCTGGCGCCGGCTGCGATGTCGAACCCGTTCGGACGCTCCTCATTGGAGAGCCCGACTCGGGACCGCCTCGACATGCTGTTGCGAATCCCTGAAAAACTGGGCCGCGTTGCAGGCGCGCGAAGTCAGCCCGCAATTGCGAGCCGCGTCGAGCAGTTTACACCGAATCGACAGGTGGTTTTTCCCACGCGCCTTGGTGATCCACCGAACTACCCCGTGTCCACAATGCCAGCAGCGTGACTGGCCCGTATCTCGTCGCGGCGCTGCACTGTCGAGATGAGATGGGTGCTGTTGCTGATTGTGTGCTGGATACTGCTCAACGCGCCGGCCCCGGCTGATGCCGACGCCGGACGGCTGAGCTCGCCGCTACGTCCCGATCCCGCGGTCGCCCGGACCTTCGATGCGCCATCGCCCAATTGGTTGGCCGGGCACCGGGGTGTGGATCTGGTCGGGCGTCCGGGTCAGCAGGTATTCGCCGCGGGAGACGCCATCGTTGTGTTCGCCGGGTTGCTCGCGGGCCGACCACTGGTGTCGCTGGCCCACCCTGGTGGTCTGCACACCAGCTACGAGCCGGTGCAGGCGAGCGTGCGCGCGGGTCAACGGGTGACGGCTGGGACCGTGATCGGCCAGTTGGTGGCCGGCCATGCCGGCTGCCCAGTCAAGGCGTGTCTGCACTGGGGCGCGATGTGGGGCGCAGCGTCGCGCGCCGACTACGTCGATCCGCTGGGCCTGCTGGCGTCGACCCCGATTCGGCTCAAGCCGTTGCGGGGGTGAACGCCGCCGCCGGTTGAACTCTCGCGCCGTCTATCTCACGCGCGCGGGTGGGCCTGGTCGTGTACCGCACGCAATCGGGACACCGCGACGTGCGTGTACAGCTGGGTGGTGGCCAGGCTGGAATGGCCGAGCAGTTCTTGGACCACACGCAGGTCCGCGCCACCTTCCAGGAGATGGGTGGCGGCACTGTGCCGCAGGCCGTGCGGCCCCATGTCGGGTGCGCCGTCGACCGCGGCCACAGTCTGATGCACCACCGTGCGCGCCTGTCGCACGTCGAGGCGACGTCCGCGCGCCCCCAACAGCAGGGCCGGACCCGAATCGGAGGTCACCAGGGCCGGCCGTCCCTCGGAGATCCAGGCTCGCAACGCCTCCTGGGCCGGGTTGCCGAACGGCGCGGTGCGCTGCTTGTTGCCCTTTCCGAGCACCCGCACCACACGGTGCGACATATCGACGTCGTCGATGTCCAGTCCGCACAACTCGCTGACTCGGATTCCGGTGGCATACAGCAATTCCACGATCAACCGGTCCCGCAGTGCGAGCGGATCGCCCTGTTCGGCCCCGGATTTCGCCGCCGTCATCGCGGCCAGCGCTTGGTCCTGACGCAACACCGCGGGCAGCGTCCGGTGGGCCTTGGGAACCTGGAGCCGCGTGGCGGGATCGTTGGACAGCACTCCCCGCCGGGCCGCCCAGGCGGTGAACGCCTTGACCGACGAGGTTCGGCGGGCCAGCGTCGTGCGGGCGGCGCCGGCGCCGGCTGCGCTGGCCAGCCACGACCGCAGCACCGGCAGGCTCAGTGTCTCCAGCCCTGACCCGCGCTCGGCCAGAAAGTCGAACAGCGATCGCAGGTCGCCCAGGTAGGCGCGCCGCGTGTGCGCCGAACGGCCGCACTGCAGCGCAAGGTAGTCGTCGAACTCCTCGAGGATCGCCTCGTGCTTACCCGGCACTCCCCCACGCTGGCAGATGCGGCCCGCTTTCTCAGATGACGCGCCGCAACGAGTCCGGGGTGAGATCTTTCAGCGTCGGGTAACCGTCGACGGCCATGATCAGATCGGTTTCGGCCAGCAGCATTCGCAACACGTGTACAACGCCGTCGACGCCGCCGAGCGCCAATCCGTAGGCGTACGCACGGCCGACGCCGACCGCGGTCGCACCCATGGCCAGCGCTTTGACAACGTCAGCCCCGTTGCGGATTCCCGAGTCGAACAGCACCGGCAATCCGTCGGCCGCCTCTACTACGCCAGGCAGGCAGTCCAGTGCCGGCAGCCCGCCGTTGGCCTGTCGTCCGCCGTGGGTGGAGCAGTAGATGCCGTCCACGCCACCGTCCTTGGCCCGGCGGACGTCATCGGGGTGGCAGATTCCCTTGATGATCAGTGGCAGATCGGTCAGTGAGCGCAACCACTCGAGGTCGGCCCACTTCAACGGGTTCCCGAAGATCTGCGCCCAGCGCAGCGTGGCACCTTGCCGGTCCTCCTCCGGTGACCGCTGCAGGCTGGCCCGGAAAACCGGGTCAGAGAAGTAGTTGGCCAGACAGTGGCCGCGCAGTTGGGGGAAATTGGCCGTGCTGAGGTCGCGCGGGCGCCATCCGGTCACCCAGGTGTCCAGCGTGACGACGATGCCTTTGAATCCTGCGGCTTCGGCGCGACTGACCAGGCTGGCAGCCAACTCCCGGTCGGTGGGTGTGTAGAGCTGGAAGAACCCGGGGGTGTCGCCACAGGCGGCGGCTACGTCTTCGAGGGGGTCGACCGTCAACGTCGAAGCCACCATCGGGACGCCGGTCCGGGCCGCGGCGCGCGCGGTCGCGAGGTCGCCGTGACCATCCTGGGCGCACATTCCAATCACCCCGATTGGCGCCATGAACAGCGGCGACGGCAGCGTCAGGCCGAACACCTCAACCGACAGGTCGCGTTCGTTGGCGCCGACGAACATGCGCGGCATCAGGCCCCAACGGTCGAAGGCCTCGCGGTTGGCGTTCTGCGTGCGCTCGTCGCCGGCACCGCCGACGACGTACGACCAGACCGACGGTGGCAACGCCGACGCGGCTCTTTCCGCCAACTCCGCGAAGGTCATGGGCAGCGTGGGCATTACCCCGGCAAGCCCCTGGAAATAGATCTCGAGTTGATAGTCGCCGAATGCCATTCCTAAGAGATACCAGCCGGCCTCACGCGCGCGACCTACGGATTACCGGACTCAGCGGCGGCCAGTTCCTTCTTCCACTTCCGGAACGACTCCTCGGTGCGACCGCGTCGCCAGTAACCTGAAATCGACGCCGCCCATTGGCCGTCGACACCGCGCTCTTTACGGATATACGGCCGCAGATTGTGCATGACCGCCTGCGCTTCGCCGTGGATGAAGACCTGCACCTGGCCTGGCAACCACGGTGACGTGGTGACCGCCTCGACGAGCGGGGCATGGTCGCCGGCGCGGTCCGCCGACACCAGATCCGCGCGGCCGCCGCGGTACACCCAGTTCACCTCGAAGGCGTCGGGCGCGTTCAGCGGTATCTCGTCGTCTGGGCCGGCGACCTCGATGAAAGCCTTGCCGACCGCCGTGTCGGGCAGTGCCTCCAGCGCGGCGGCGATAGCGGGAAGCGCGGATTCGTCACCTGCCAGCAGGTGCCAGTCCGCGGCCGGATCCGGGGTGTAGGCGCCACCGGGCCCCATCAGGTAGATGGGCTGACCCGGTTGCGCCGTCGCGGCCCACTGACCGGCTACGCCGTGCTCGCCGTGCACCGCGATGTCCACGGTGATCTGCCGAGCCTGCTCGTCCACGCGTCGCACTGTGATCGTGCGCACCGACGGCCGCTTCTCCGGCGGCAGCTCCGCGAAACTGTCCTGAGTCAGCGGCTGCGGCAGCGCAGCAACATCAACGCCGTCGCTCACGAACACCAACTTGACGTAGGAGTCGGTGAAGTTGCTCGGCACGAAAGTGTCGTCGAAGTTGCTGCTGCCCAGCACGATCCTCTTCATGTGCGGCGTGAGCTGTTGAGTACTCACCACTTCGAACGCCTGCAAAGGCCGACCCGCCACGTGCTCTCCTGTCTCAAGCCGATTGTCCAGACCCGACCCACGTCCGACTATACGAGCCGAGCCGCCGCACGCTTGGCCGCCGCCTGACGGGGTCCGGCCCGAACGATCCGCCAGCGTCCGTCGAGACACTCGACCAATCCGGCCAGCTCGAGCAATGCCAACGGCCCGAGTACCTGCTCCGGGACCAAGCCGGATGCGACGGCGATCTCATCGACCGACGCGGCGCCGCGGCCCGGTAGCGCGTCGTGAACCCGGCGCTGCGCCGGGCTCAGACCGTCCAACGAGGTGGCGGGTCGTGCTTCCTCGGCGGCCAACTCGCCGACGCTTCCGACGAACTCGACGATGTCGTCGGCGCGGGTGACCAACTGCGCGCCGTTGCGCAGCAGCACGTGACACCCCGCCGACGCTGACGACGTCACCGGACCCGGTACCGCGGCCACTACCCGACCCAGTGCCCGCGCCCACGCGGCAGTGCTGGCCGCACCGCTGCGCAGCCCCGCTTCGACCACCACCGCGGCACCCGCAACCGCGGCTACCAGGCGATTTCGGGTGAGAAATCGGTGTCGGGCGGGACGCACCCCCGGCGGGTACTCGCTGAGCAACAGGCCGTGCTGGCCGATGCGATGCAGCAATGCCGAGTGCCCAGATGGATACGGGACGTCGATCCCACCGGCCAGTACCGCCACAGTGACCCCCTCGGACGCCAGCGTCGCCCGGTGCGCGGCGCCGTCGATGCCATATGCGCCACCGGAAACGACTGCCACATCGCGTTCAACGAGCCCGGCGGCCAGTTCAGCGGCCATGTGTTCGCCGTAGGTCGTTGCCGCCCGCGTCCCGACCACGGCGGCGGCGCGCTGTGCGACCTCATCGAGCTGGGCTGGTCCCTGCGCCCACAACACCAGGGGCTGACCGCCGCGAGATCGGGCACCCGCGCCCTCGAACGCCGCGAACGACAGCACCGGCCACTCGCTGTCGTCGCGCGTGATCAATCTCCCACCGCGGCGGGCCAGCAGCTCCAGATCCTCCCCAGCGCGGTCGATCTCGCGCCTTGCCTCGGTCAGCCGAGCCAACTCGGCGTCGACGAGCCCCCGCCGAATCCGCTCGGCAGCCTCTTCCGGTCCCAGGCAGTCCACTAGTACGGCGATTTGCGCGCAGGGCGATTCGGCCACCCTGGACAGGTAGGCCCATGCCCGCAATACGGAGGTGTTCATCGCCGGGCTCCGGCCTGCCGAAAGCTGAGCGCCGCGGCGACTTCCTCGACTCCGGGCGAGGTCCGACCCGACAGGTCGGTCAGGGTCCACGCGACTCGCAGACTCCGATCCAGTCCGCGGATGCTGAGCAGACCACGATCCAGCGCGCTGCGCAGCGGTGCCATAGCCGCGCTACTCGGACGGAACTTCCGGCGCAGCAGGGTGCCGCTCACTTCGACGTTGGTGCTGAACCCATGCGGGCGCCACCGCTGCGCGGCGGCGTCGCGTGCCTGCGCCACCCGGTTGCGTACGCGCGATGTCGGTTCACAGTCCGCGGTGGCGAATGCCCCCTCGCGCACCTGGTGCATCTGGACGCGCAGGTCGACCCGATCCAGCAGCGGACCTGACAACTTGCCCAGGTAACGCCGTTTGACCGCGGCCGCACAAATGCAGTCCTGCGGGTCCGCAGGCGCACACGGGCACAGATTTGCCGCCAGGACCAACTGGAAGCGGGCCGGATACAACGCCACGCCGTCACGCCGGGCCAGGCGAATCTCGCCATCTTCCAACGGAGTTCGCAGTGCCTCGAGCGCCCTCACGCCGATCTCGGCACACTCGTCGAGGAACAGCACCCCGCGGTGTGCCCGACTTACCGCGCCCGGTTTGGCCATCCCGGAGCCGCCACCGACGAGGGCGGCGACGCTGGAGCTGTGATGCGGTGCCACGAATGGCGGCCGGGTGATCAGCGGTGTGTCGCCGGAGAGCAACCCCACCACCGAATGAATGGCGGTGACCTCGAGGGACTCGCTGTGCGTCAGCGGCGGCAGCAATCCCGGAAGACGTTGCGCCAGCATAGTTTTGCCGATGCCCGGCGGCCCGGTCATCATCAGGTGATGCGCTCCGGCCGCGGCTACCTCTACCGCGAAGCGCGCCTGGGACTGACCTATCACATCGGCAAGGTCCACTGGCGGCTCATCCGGGGTGGGTGCCGCGGGAATCGGTCGATCCAGATCCGCGGACCCGTCCAGCCAGCCCTGCAGCTGCACCAGGGTGCGCGCGCCCAGGACCTCGATGCCCTCGACCAGGCTGGCTTCAGCCATGTTCTCCGCGGGAACCACGACCAGAGGCCAACCGTCGCGCTTGGCGGCAAGAACGGCCGGCAGCACCCCCCGCACCGGCCGAACGCGGCCATCGAGCGACAACTCCCCCAGCAGTACCGCTTTCTCCAGCCGGTTCCACGCCGTCTTCCGTTGCGCCGACATCACTGCCGCCGCCAGTGCGATGTCATAGACCGAACCCATCTTCGGCAACGTCGCCGGCGATAAGGCCAGCGTGAGCCTGGCCTGCGGCCATTCATTTCCGCAATTGGTCACAGCCGCCCTTACCCGGTCGCGCGACTCCTGCAACGCGGCATCTGGCAGACCCACCAAATGCACACCCGGCAGGCCCGAACTGATGTCGGCTTCGATTTCGACGATCGCTCCGTCTAACCCGCGCACCCCCACCGAGAATGCACGTCCCAGCGCCATCAGCCCACGCCTTTGAGGTGGCTGAGTTCAGGAACGCGGCTCCGGCCGATCCGGATGCCGATCACGTCGATGCGGACGGCTGTCCAGCCTCGGTGCTGACCGCTGAGCCAGAGCCCGGCGAGCCGGCGCAAGCGACGCACCTTCCACTCCGTCACAGCTTCTGCTACCCCGCCGAAACCGTCGCCGGTGCGTGTCTTGACCTCGACGAAGATCACCGAATTGGTGGCCTCGTCGCACGCGATCACATCGAGTTCGCCGTAGCGGCACCGCCAGTTGCGTTGCAGGATCCGCAATCCCAGGCCGTTCAGGTGATCCACGGCCAGTTGCTCGCCGAACGCCCCGAGCTGCGCTCGTGTCATGGTCTTTTGCGTCGTCATGAGACTCAAACTGGTGTTGAGCCCCGACAAGATGTGCGGTGACGGATGCGCGAACGCCGCCGGGTCGACAGGTTATCCCCACTCGAGCATTCATCCACAGCTCGAGCGCTTTGTTGCCGCTTAAGGCCTACGTCTTCTTACTGGGAATTACCGCGACGACGATCAGCGTCAGAATGCTGAAGAACAATCCGCAGATGCCCCAGATGATGGCGCTGCGTCCCTTCGCTGAGGCTACGACGGCGCAGATAATGGCCGCGAGCACACTGCCGATCGCGACGAAAATCCCCTTGATCCCGCGCAGAATGAAACCCGCTGCCTCGGGATTGCTTTGTGCGGCTAAAACCATTTCGTGCAGCATGGCCGTCTCCTCAGCTGTGTGCAGGTCAAGATCGACTACCCAAGTGCTCGATATCCCAATCTACGGCCTGACAAATGAACGTGGTCAGATCAGCACCGGTAGCGCACAGTCCTTTGATGACGAACCCCGGGCAGCCGAAGAATACTGTCGCTTTGGTCGTCGCCGTGGTGTTGCTGGTGGCCGGCCCCGGAACAACAGGAGTGAGCGTGCAGAGCCCGGCCAAGCCTTCGTCAAATGACCCGATCGGTCCTGCTGTAGACGTTCATTGAATCCTCACGCAGAAACGCCACCAGCGTGATCCCGGATTCCTCGGCCAACGAAACCGCCAGCGATGAAGGTGCGGAAACGGCTGCCAGCATTGGGATCCCGGCCATCAGGGCCTTCTGCGTCAACTCGAACGACGCGCGTCCACTGACCAGCAGCACCGAGCCTGCCAGCGGCATCCGGTCATGTTCCAGTGCCCAGCCAACGACCTTGTCCACCGCATTGTGCCGGCCGATGTCCTCGCGCACGGCGAGCATGGTGCCGTCCGCCCGGAACAGCGCCGCGCCGTGCAACCCCCCGGTACTTGCGAAAACTTTTTGCGCAGAACGCAATTGGTCCGGCATTGCTTTGAGGGTATTGGCCGAGACGGTAGTGGGATCGTCCCCGGGGGCGTGCCGGCTGATCAGTCGCACCGCTTCCAGGGATGCCTTGCCGCAGACCCCGCACGACGAGGTGGTGTAGAAGTTGCGGGTCACATCCAGGTCAGGCGGCGCAACGCCCGGTGCCAGCGTCACATCGAGCACGTTGTAGGTGTTGACACCCTCTTCGTCGCGGCCGTCGCAGTAGCGAATCGTCACCACGTCGTCGCGCTGCCCGATCACTCCTTCGGTGAGCAGAAATCCCTGCGCCAGTTCAATATCGGATCCCGGCGTGCGCATGGTGACGGTCACCGGAGTTCCGCCGACGCGGATTTCCAGCGGCTCTTCGACCGCAAGGGTCTCCTGGCGGTTGACCGCTCGACCCGCCGCGAGATGTTTTACCCGCCGACGCTCTGTTACGTGCCCCACTAGGCGCCCGACTCCACCCGAATGACGATCGCTTTGGACACCGGGGTGTTGGACTTGTCCGCGGTGTGGTCAAGGGGCACCAAGGGATTCGTCTCCGGGTAGTAGGCGGCCGCGTTGCCGACCGGTGTCTCGTATTGCACTACCAGGAAGTCCTTGGCGCGCCGCTCTTGTAGTCTGCCCTCGCCGTCGGTCCACTCCGAGACCAGGTCGACGCGCGAACCTGCCGTCAGGCCCAACGTCTCGATGTCGGCGGGGTTGATGAACACCACCCTGCGACCCCCCTTGACCCCGCGGTAGCGGTCATCGAGCCCGTAGATCGTGGTGTTGAACTGGTCGTGGCTACGCAACGTCTGCAGGATGAGCCGCCCAGGCGGCACCGAAACCCACTGCAGCGGGTTTGCGGCGAAGTTGGCTTTGCCGGTGCTGGTGTGGAATTCACGTGCGTCGCGGGGCGGGTGCGGCAGCTGGAATCCATCGGGTTGACGTACCTTGCGGTTGTAGTCGGTACAGCCCGGAACGACGGCGGCAATGGCATCCCGGATGGCGTCGTAGTCATCGGCGAACCGCTCCCACGGCACCGGGTGCCCGGGGCCGAGCAGAGTGCGGGCCAGCCGGCAGATGATCTCCACCTCGCTGCGCAGCTCGTCGCTGGGCGGATGCAGACTACCGCGCGACAGATGCACCATCGACATCGAATCCTCAACGGACACAACTTGTTTGCGACCATCACGTATATCGCGGTCGGTGCGCCCGAGGGTGGGCAGGATGAGCGCGGTAGACCCGTGCACGACGTGACTGCGATTCAGTTTGGTCGAAATCTGCACGGTCAGAGCGCAACTGCTCAACGCCGCCTCGGTCACCGCGGTGTCGGGACTGGCCGAAGCGAAGTTTCCTCCCATGCCGATGAACACCTTGGCCTCGCCGTCGCGCATGGCGCGGATTGCATCCACCGTGTCGTACCCGTGTTTGCGGGGGCTGGCAATGCCGAACTGACGATCCAGGGCGGCCAGGAACTGCTCGGGCATCTTCTCCCAGATGCCCATCGTGCGGTCACCCTGGACGTTGGAGTGCCCACGCACCGGGCACACCCCAGCGCCGGGTTTGCCGATCATGCCGCGCATCAGCAGCAGGTTGGTGATTTCGCCGATGGTGGCGACCGCGTGTGTGTGCTGCGTCAGGCCCATTGCCCAGCAGACGACGGTGCGCTGCGAAGCCATCAACATCGTTGCGACGCGCTCGATCTGCTCTTGGCCGATTCCGGTCGCGGTGAACACGTCGGACGGGTCGATCTCGAGGGTGCGGCGCCGGTACTCGTCGAATCCCGCGCAGTGCCGGTCGACGAACTCCTGGTCGATAACGGTTCCGGGGGCGCGATCCTCCGCCTCGAGCAACAATCGGCCCAGACCGGCGAACAGCGCCATGTCGCCGCCGATGCGGACCTGGACGAACTCGTCGGCGATCGGGACTCCGTGCCCGACGACCCCGTGCACCTTCTGCGGGTCCTTGAACCGGATCAACCCCGCTTCAGGTAGCGGGTTCACTGCAATGATCTTGGCGCCGTTGGCCTTTGCTTTCTCCAGGATGGACAGCATGCGCGGATGGTTGGTGCCCGGGTTTTGTCCGGCGATGACGATCAGGTCGGCGTGCACCATATCGTCGACGGTGACCGACCCCTTGCCGATGCCGATGGATTCGGTCAGCGCCGAACCCGAAGACTCGTGGCACATGTTGGAGCAGTCGGGCAGGTTGTTGGTGCCGAAGCTGCGCACCAACAGTTGGTAGCAGAATGCGGCTTCGTTGCTGGTTCGTCCCGATGTGTAGAAGAGGGCCTGATCCGGGTTGTCCAACGCGTTGAGATGCTCCGCAATCAACTGGTAGGCGCCCTCCCAGCCGATCGCGCGGTAGTGGTCATCGCCGGGGCGCAGCACCATCGGGCTGGCCAGTCGACCCTGCTGCGACAGCCAGTACTCCGGCTTGGCGGCCAGTTCGGCTAGCGAATGCCGCGCGAAGAACTCCGCTGTGACGACGCGTTTGGTGGCCTCCTCCCCCACCGCCTTGGCGCCGTTCTCGCAGAACTCAGCCAGCTTGCGCCCGCCGTGCTCCTCCGGCCACGCGCAACCTGGGCAGTCGAAGCCTGCCCGCTGGTTCAGCCTGGCCAGCGCCGCGGCGGTGCGCACCGCGCCCATCTGCTCAAGGTCGCGCTGCATCGACACCATGACGGCGCGCACGCCCGCCGCCTCGTGCTTGCGTGGGGTGACCGACACCGCGGATTCGTCATAGTCGGCGGCGATGTCTCGAGAAGCTGCCCGTCCTACTGAGCGCTGAAACCACACGGCGTCAACGTACCTCGCTGACCCTTACGCCGCTGCGACGCCTGGTAGGACGGACTCTCACCTTGCCGAGGCCAGCGAGGCCAGTGCCTCGGCCGACGTGTGTGTGGGTCGCCAGCCGAGTTCTCGCTGCGCCCGACCGGTGTCCATCTCCACCGAGGCCTTTGCGACGTGCAGCCATTCCAGGATGGACGGCAAGGACGGCAGATGAGCGACCGCCGACGACGCGGCCGAAGCCGCGGCGGCGGGTAACCGTACCGGGCGGCCGCCCAGCGCCTCGGCCACTTCACTGATTGTCACCAGACCTTTGCCGGCGATGTTGTAGACCCCCGGCGGCACCGGAGCGATGGCTGCCAGCCCAATCGCCGACGCGACGTCGTCGTGGTGCACCAACTGCAGCGGAAAGCCCGGATCCGGCACCACCGGTTTGAGTAGCGGAACCACCCTGGCGAGCGCGCGCACCGGCGCAGGCAACCGATTCCATGGCATTGCGTCGGCCAGCGCCGGCGCCTCCGGCCCCGTCACGACGCAAGGTCGTAGCACGAAAACCCGCAGCGGCGAGCCGGCGGCGATCTCGGCCAGGGCTGCTTCGCACGCAGATTTCTGCGCTGAGTAGTAATGCTGGTCTGAACCTCGCACCGGCACGTCTTCGGTCAACGGCACGGGGTTGTCGGCGTGGTAGCCGTAGGCCGCCACCGAAGACAGGTGAACCAAGCGCAGAGCCCGTCGGGCTGCCACGGTCGCTTCGAAGACGTTGCGTGCGCCCCGCAGGTTGACGAGTTCACTCTCTTCCCGAGAGTCCCCGACCGATGCCAGATGGATGACCACGTCCGCGTCCGCGACCAGCTTGTCGACTGCAGTGCGATCCAGGATGTCGCCCTGTCGGTAGGTAGTTTTGGCCCACCCGTAGGTAGATGGGTCGAACGGCCCGCGCGCCATGCCCACGATCCTCCGGACCATGGGTTCGCGTTCCAGCGCAGTAACGGCGGAGATTCCGATTTCGCCGGTCAAGCCGGTGACAGCAACAGTAAGTCCCACCCGATGTTGCCTTCCCAACAGCACTGCCAATCAAACTCCGAGCGCCATAAGTCACGCAAATGTGTGCGGTATGCGTTGGCTGGCTATTCATAGCGGGTCATGCCCGGTTTACCCAGCGGTAACGGGCGTAGGTCGAGGGGCGTTAAGAGGGATTATGAAGCTGATTGCACCGGCCGACTCAATGTTCTTGGTTGGCGAGTCGCGTGAGCACCCAATGCACGTCGGTAGCCTGCAGCTCTTCCAGCCCCCCGACGGCGCTGACGAGAATTTCGTGACCGAGGCGTACGAATCGATGCTGAGCTGTACCGATGTCCAGCCCACTTTTCGCAAACACCCGGCGTTTGTCGGTCCGCTCACCAACCTCGCGTGGGCGGATGAGCGGGACATCGAGCTCGATTACCACTTCCGCCGATCGGCCTTGCCGCGACCGGGTCGGGTGCGCGAACTGTTGGAGCTGTGCTCGCGCCTGCACGGCAGCCTGCTCGACCGTCACCGGCCGCTCTGGGAAGCGCACCTGGTGGAAGGTCTCAACGACGGCCGCTATGCCGTCTACACCAAGTTCCATCACTCGCTGATGGATGGTGTCTCCGCGTTGAGATTGATGCAACGGGCATTCACCGACGATCCTGAGGACGACGAGGTTCGGGTGCCCTGGGAGCTCAAACCGCGCAAGAAGCCGGCCAGCGACAAGGAATCGTCGTCACTGGACACGTTGACCCGGGCGCTCGGTTCCGTCGCGGGCTTGGCTCCGTCGACGTTGTCCCTGGCGCGCGCGGCCTTGCTCGAGCAGCAACTCACGTTTCCGTTCCGCGCCCCTAAGACCATGTTCAACGTCAGAATCGGCGGCGCCCGGCGCATTGCCGCACAGTCGTGGTCGTTGGAAAGAATCAAAGCGGTGAAGACCGCTGCGGACGCCACGTTCAACGACGTCGTGTTGGCGATGTCCGCGGGTGCACTCCGGTCCTATCTGATCGAACAGGAGGGGCTGCCCGATGCTCCGCTGATCGCGATGGTTCCGGTAAGCCTGCGTAAGGAGAACGACACCGGTGGCGGCGGCAACGCGGTAGGCACAGTTCTGTGCAACCTGCACACCGACGTCGACGATGCGGGCAAACGCCTCGAAGGCATCAGTTCGTCGATGCGCGACCAAAAGGAGCTGTTCACCCAGCTTCCGCAGGTTCAGCAACTCGCCTTATCTGCCTTCCTCACCGGCGGACTGTTCCTCGGACTGATTCCGGGATTCATCCGCACCGCCCCGCCTCCGTTCAACATCGTGATCTCGAACGTGCCGGGATCAAAGGAGTCGTTGTACTGGCGAGGCGCTCAAATGGTCGGAAATTACCCGCTGTCGATTACGTTGGACGGACAAGCGATGAACATCACTGTCACCAACAACGGCGAGAACCTCGACTTCGGACTGGTAGGCGCGCGAGGCAGCGTGCCACACCTTCAGCGCATGCTGAGCCACCTGGAAACCTCGTTGAAGGATCTTGAACGGGCCGTTGGCGTGTGACGGCTGCGCCGGGGCAGGCTAATCTACGCCCAATACAACGCAGCAGCGAAGGGAGAAAGCGACGTGGCCAACGAACCCCACGTCAGTTCCGACAACTCGGCACCTGGCGCGCTCACGGCTGACCCCGCGACGGTGTTTGCCGCCCTTGCCGAAATCATCTACCAAGGCTCGGACGCGACCGAGATGTACGCCGCGATCTGCGTGGCCGCGACCCTGATCGTTCCGGGATGCGACCACGCCAGCCTGCTAGTGAAGCGCGGCGACGGCTATGTCACGGTCGGCGCCAGCAGCCAACTCGCGCACCACGTCGATGATCTGGAGCGCCGCGCCGACGACGGGCCGTGTATCGATGCGATCGAAGAGGAAACACCACAGGTCGAAACGGATCTGACCAAGCCGAACCAATGGCCGAAGTTCGCGGCCCGCCTGCTCGCCGAGACGCCAGTGCGGGGCGCTATGGGGTTCCGGCTGCTGATCGGGAAGTCCAAAGGTGCCGCGCTCAACCTGTTTAGCGAGACGCCGAACAAGTTCGACTCCGACTCGGCCGGAGCAGCGGCGGTGCTTGCATCGTTCGCGAGCGTGGCACTGAACGCGGTCGCACACGGTGAAGACGCGTCGAGCCTGCGGCGCGGACTGTTGAGCAACCGGGAAATCGGCAAGGCCGTCGGAATGCTGATGATGCTGCACGACATGAATGAAGACGACGCGTTCGACCTGCTACGCCGCCACTCCCAGGGCCTCAATATCAAGCTGGCAGACGTGGCGCGCAGGGTTATTGAGGCTCGAGGCGAATTTCCGGCGTCAGAAGCTCAACGGCTACTCGGGCAGTCGTAGTTCGGGTTTCTCCACTTCTTCGATGTTGACGTCCTTGAACGTCACCACCCGTACCTGCTTCACGAACCGGGCTGGGCGGTACATGTCCCACACCCACGCGTCGGCCAGGCGGAGCTCGAAATACACCTCACCGTCGGCGTTGCGCGGCACCATCTCCACGCTGTTGGCCAGGTAGAAACGGCGCTCGGTTTCGACGACGTAGCTGAACTGACCGACGATGTCTTTGTATTCGCGGTACAGCGAGAGCTCCATCTCGGTTTCATACTTTTCGAGATCTTCCGCACTCATCTGTATCCAAGATCCTTTTCCAGAGCAGTTGCCCCATTTTTACTCACTGATAATCGCCGCTGCCGCTCGGAGGGTCCGGTTTGCATTCGGCGACCGTGGTAGCCGTGCCGCCGGTCGCGACCCGACGCACATTGATGAACGAATAACGGTGCTGCGGGCACGGACCGAGCTGGTTGAGCGCCCGGCTGTGCGCGGCAGTGCTGTAGCCCTTGTGATCGGCGAAACCGTAGCCGGGGTGCTCGGCGTCCATGGCGACCATCAACCGGTCGCGGCTGACCTTTGCCAGCACGCTGGCCGCCGCAATGCAGGCTGCCGCGGCGTCACCACCGATCACCGGCAACGACGGCACCGCGAGCCCAGGGACCCGAAAGCCGTCGCTGAGCACATAACCCGGGCGGAGCGGCAAACCGGCGACCGCACGGCGCATGCCTTCGATGTTCGCGACGTGCACGCCGCGTCGATCGACTTCGGTCGATGGGATGAAAACCACGTGATAGGCCAACGCGTAACGGCGAATCAACGGGAACAGCTTCTCCCGTGCCTTCTCCGTGAGTTTTTTCGAATCATCAAGAGCAGCAAGACTTTCCAGACGATTCGGGCCGAGCACGCAGGCTGCCACCACCAGCGGCCCGGCGCAGGCTCCGCGTCCCACCTCGTCCACCCCGGCGACGGGACCGAGGCCGCTGCGGTGCAGCGCCGACTCCAGGGTGCGCAATCCCGACGATTTGCGGATCACCGCACGCGGTGGCCAGGTCCTCGTTACTCCGGCAGCCACGGCTACTGACCTGTTTGGGGGTTCACCGAACCCACACCGCCCCACCGCGACGGCGGCCACACGATAAATCTGGCTTTGCCGATGACATTGTCGACCGGCACGGTGCCCGCAGTCGGATCGCCCGTGCACAGCATCGGGCAGTGAGCGCGCGAGTCCGCCGAGTGCGTGCGATTGTCTCCCATCACCCACAGCCGACCCTGCGGAATGGTGACCGGACCGAACTCGCTGCCCAGGCAGGGATACACCGACGGGTCGGCCATCATGGTGGTCGAGTTCAGATAGGGCTCTTTGAGCGGCTTGCCGTTGACCGTCAAGCCGGTGTCGGCCCGACAGGCGACGGTCTGGCCGCCGACTGCGATGACACGCTTGACCAAGTCATTCTCGTCCGGGGGGACGAAACCGATGAACGACAGCGCATTTTGCACCCAGCGCAGCGCGGTGTTGTCCGAGCGGATCGACTTGTAGCCGATGTTCCAGGACGGCGGTCCCTTGAAAACGATGACATCGCCGGGTTTCGGCGAGCTGAACCGATAGGTCAGCTTGTCGACCATGATGCGGTCACCCACGCACGTCGAGCACCCGTGCAGGGTGGGCTCCATCGACTCCGACGGGATCAGGTACGGGCGCGCGACGAACGTCAACATGACGTAGTAGAGGACGATCGCTATCGCAGCCAGCGTCGCAAGTTCCCGCAGAGCCGACCGCTTCGGCTTCGACTCGTCCTCGTCCGACTCGTCCTCGTCAAGCTCTTCCTTGGCCTCTGCCTCGGGCTCTGCCGAAACTGCTGCAGCGGGCGCGTCGGAGTCGCGAGACGGTGGCTCCGACGTTCCAGGCGCCGACTGGCCAGTGTCGAGTCGGCTCTCGGAGGAAGAGTCCTCCGAAGAAGGGTGCACAGCGTCAGTCACGTGATCAGCGTAGCCAGCACAGGATGTATGACTGTGCACGCCGGGCCCCAACTAGCCGGCCCGAGTGGCGACAAGAAACGGCCGCCATGGCGTTCGCGGTCAGCGCTTCTCCTTGATCTTGGCCTTCTTGCCACGCAGTTCGCGCAAGTAGTACAGCTTGGCGCGACGGACGTCACCACGGGTCACGACCTCGATGTGGTCGATGTTCGGCGAATGAACCGGGAAGGTCCGCTCGACGCCGACGCCGTAGCTCTCCTTACGCACTGTGAACGTCTCGCGGACTCCACCGTGCTGACGGCGAATCACCACGCCCTTGAATACCTGAATACGTTCCTTGGCACCCTCGATGACCTTGACGTGCACGTTAATGGTGTCGCCAGGGTTGAAGGCGGGGATGTCGTCGCGCAGCGACGCCTTGTCGACGAAGTCCAGCCTGTTCATTTGAGAGACACTTCCTCGGGTTCGCGGCCAAGTCAACCGCCGCACGCATGCGTGCGACGGCCACCGAGCCGATGGTTTCGGGCTTCTTAGGTGGTACCTCGCGGCAGGCGGGGGCACTGGGCCCGCCAACAACCGCCGGAGACAACTGGCCAATTGTGCCAGATGGGGCCCATGCAGTGAAAATCACAGGAAATCGTAGTGGTTCGTGTCCGACCTAAACGGGCTGCAAATGGTACATATGACTGGGGTTAAACCGCGTGGATCCAAACCATAGACAAACCAAGGAACCGCTAGCCGGACGCCCGAGGCAGATGGCGACGCGGCCGCCCGCCTAAACGCCTCCCGCGCCCCGGGACGCCCTGAGAACGCCAGCAAACGCCGAAGGAGTGTCATGCGAACCCGGCCACTCACCATGCTCACCGCGGTGGCTGGTGTGGCACTGGTGGTGGTAGCCGGCTGCGAGGCAACGGTCCACGCAAAGACATTCGCATCGCCCGCGCAGGTCGCGTCCGAGCAACAGACGCAGCCTCAGGAGCAACTGGTTGAACTCCTGCTGAAGGCCGTCACCCCCACCGGGGTGCCGATGGCGCTGCCGAACATCGGAGTCAGCGGCTTGACCGGAATCCAGTCGCGCATGCAAGAGGCGACTGATCAGGCCATCGCCCGCGGCGCGACGCTATCGGTGGCCATCCTCGATCGCTCCACCCATCAGCTGGTATCCAACGGCAATACCCAGATCATCGCCACCGCATCGGTGGCCAAACTCTTCATCGCCGACAATCTGCTGCTGCAGGAATCCCAGGGCCGGGCCAACCTGTCGCCCGAGGATCAAAGCGCACTCGACGTGATGTTGCAGTCGTCTGACGACGGCGCAGCCGAGCGATTCTGGGGACAGGACGGTGGCGACTCCATCATCACCCAGGTGGCAAGCCGGTATGGGCTGACGTCGACGGCGCCGCCCAGCGACGGGCGGTGGTGGAACACCATCAGTTCGGCACCGGACTTGATTCGCTACTACGAAGGACTGTTGGACGGCTCCGGTGGCTTGCCCGCGGAGCGCGCCCGCCTCATCGTCAACGACCTGGCCAAGTCCACTCCGACCGGAATCGACGGCTATCCACAGCGATTCGGCATTCCCGACGGCTTGTTCGCCGAGCCCGTCGCGGTGAAGCAGGGCTGGATGTGCTGCATCGGGGCCGACTGGATGCACCTGTCGACCGGCGTAATCGGCACCGACCGGCGCTACATCATGGTGATCGAGTCGCTACAGCAGTCCGACGACGCCACTGCGCGAGACACCATCACCCAAGCGGTGAAGACGATGTTCCCCGACGGCCGGATCTGAAGTCCGTCAATCCAGGAGCTCGGGGCGACGGTCGCGCGTGCGTTGTAGCGAAACTTCCTTGCGCCATGCGGCAATTCGAGCGTGGTCGCCGGACAGCAGAATCTGTGGGACGTCGAGCCCGCGCCAGCTCGGTGGCCGGGTATAGCTCGGGCCCTCCAGCAGCCGTTCCAGGGCCGGCGAATGCGAATCATCCTGGTGTGACGCGGGATTACCCAGCACCCCGCCCATCAGCCGCACAACCGCTTCGACCATCACCAGCGTCGCCGATTCGCCTCCCGCCAACACATAGTCGCCAATCGAAACCTCGGCGACCCGCATCCGGCTAGCTGCATCCTCGACAACCCGCTGATCAATACCCTCGTAACGACCGCAGGCAAAAACCAGGTGCTGCTCAGCGCTCCACTGCTGGGCGGTTTCCTGAGTGAACAGCACCCCTGCCGGACTGGGAACCACCAATAGCGTTTGGTCCGAGCAGATTTCGTCCAGGGCTTCGCCCCACACCGGAGCTTTCATGACCATGCCGGGGCCTCCGCCGTACGGCGAGTCGTCCACCGAGTGGTGTACGTCGTAGGTCCACCGGCGCAGATCGTGGACCTGCAAGTCGACCAGCCCCGACGCAATCGCTTTGCCCGGCAACGATTGCCGTAGCGGATCCAGGTAGGCGGGAAATATCGTGACGATGTCAATCCGCATGTCGATACGCCCCGTGCTTACTCCAGCTCCAGGAGGCCGTCGGGCGGCTCGATCTCGATGGTGCCTTCGCCCAGCGATACCGAGGTGACGATCGCGCCGACGAATGGTACGAGCAGCTCACCGGAATCGCGCTTGACGGAAAGCAATTCGCTGCCGGAGGTATGCAGTACCTCCGCGACAACACCGATCTCCTGGCCCGCCGTTGTCCGGACCCGAAGGCCTTCCAGCTGGTGGTCGTAATAGGTGTCCGGCTCGTCGATCGGCGGCAACTCGTCGGAGTGAATGATGAAAAGACTGCCTCGCAACGCATCGGCGCCATCCCGGTCGCTCACCCCGGCCAATCGCACCAGCAGGCGCGCTCCGTGTTGGCGCGCACCCTCGACAACGAAGCTGCGCTCCGGACCGCCGTCACGTGGCTTCCTGGCACGCAGCGTGCTGCCCGGGGCGAACCGTTTATCCGGATCGTCGGTGCGGACGTCGACGACGACCTCGCCGGTGATGCCGTGGGCTTTCACCACCCGGCCGACGATCAGCTCCATATGAGTGCTGCTACTGGTCGGTGTCCACCACGTCGACGCGAATCCCGCGGCCACCGATACCGGCAACCAAGGTGCGCAGCGCGGTTGCGGTACGTCCACCGCGACCGATCACCTTGCCGAGGTCGTCGGGATGGACGTGGACCTCCACAGTGCGACCACGACGGCTTGTTACGAGGTCAACGCGGACATCGTCAGGGTTGTCGACGATGCCGCGGACAAGGTGCTCGACGGCGTCGACCACGACGGTACTCATGGCGGGGTCAGCTCTCCGTGGACGAGTCGGACTCGGGCTGCCCGGCCTCGGCCGGCGCTTCGGCAGCGGCAGCCTCGTCACCCTTGGCGGCGACCTTCTTCGGCGCGGCTTTCTTCTTCGGCTTGTTGGCCTCAGTGGTGGGTCCACCGTCGGCGGCAGCCAACGCGGCATTGAAAAGCTCCAGCTTGCTGGGCTTGGCGGGCTTGACCTTCAACGTGCCCTCGACTCCGGGCAGACCCTTGAACTTCTGCCAGTCACCGGTGATCTTCAGCAGCTTGAGGACGGGCTCGGTGGGCTGGGCACCGACCGAAAGCCAGTACTGCGCACGCTCGGAGTTGACCTCGATCAGGCTCGGCTCTTCCTTCGGGTGGTACCGGCCGATGACCTCGATGGAGCGGCCGTCGCGGCGACTGCGCGCGTCGGCGACTGCGATGCGGTACTGGGGATTGCGGATCTTGCCAAGCCGAGTGAGTTTGATCTTCACAGCCATGGTTAAGCGACTTCTCCTATAAGTGTCACGCTGCAATTCAGCGACCGGGGCAGAATGCCCGGGTCCGGTTTTGCCTCGCGTGTATGACCACCGGGCGATCGTGATCGCGCGGCGGACAGCCGCCTATTGTGCCAGAACGCTGTACCAAGGCAGAAATCGGAGCGATCGCAAGCGCGGCGGAGCCGGGCGCAGCGGGTCGCGACCATCAAGCCCAGAGCGATCGCAAGCGCGGCGGAGCCGGGCGCAGCGGGTCGCGACCATCAAGCCCAGAGCGATCGCAAGCGCGGCGGAG
>NZ_JBVAXG010000005.1:453625-577297 GCF_055419245.1 Mycobacterium sp. IDUB_37
AGCCGGGCGCAGCGGGTCGCGACCATCAAGCGCGCCTACAGCACCTTCTGAAAAGTCTTGGTCTCAACCCGACGGGTCATCCGCCAACCCTGCGGTGTCCGCGCGAACTCGTCGTCGTACCAAAGTCCGCAGAACAGAATCTTCTCCTTCTCGCCGCCCAAGACCATCGGGTTGAAACAGATCACCCGCGAGGATGCCGTGTCGCCCTCAATGCGAACCGAGAAGTTGCCGAGCATGTGCGAGTACACCGGGAAGTTCGGCAACACCTCCGACAACCACTTCTTGACCTCGGGGTACTGGCCTTCAATACCTCCGAGCGCGGTGTAATCGATGTACGCGTCGGGGGTGAAGACATTGTCGAGGTCGTCGAATCGCCGCTGATCGATAGCGGTGGAATAGTCCACCAGCAGCTGCTGAATCTCCAGACGGTCGGAAATTTCTTCCAGGCTCAACATGCCCTTGATTCAACACCGCGGCGAATAGCCCTTCTCGGTCGGAGCGCTCACGACTGTGACCCCATTGCGAGAATCCGCGCTCAGATTCGCGGCCTGGTTACGTTCGCAAGGGTGCGGTGGCCACGTGGGATGGCTAAACTCTGCGCCCATGCGAAAGCTCATAGCGACCGCCGCGGCGCTGTTCACGGCCTGTGGTGTAACCATTGGCGCTGGTACAGCCTGGGCCGACACCGACGTGCAGGCCGCGAGTGCGGCGCCGATCCCCGACGGTCCGGCACAAACCTGGATTGTGGCCGACCTCGACAGCGGTCAGGTGCTGGCCGGACGCGATCAGAATGCCGTTCACCCGCCGGCAAGCACGATCAAGGTGCTGCTGGCGCTGGTGGTACTCGACGAGCTGAGCTTGAATTCCACCGTCGTTGCCGACGTCGCCGACACCCAGGTCGAGTGCAACTGCGTCGGCGTCAAGCCCGGCCAGAGCTACACCGCGCGCGAACTACTCGACGGCCTGCTGCTGGTCTCGGGCAACGACGCGGCCAACACGCTGGCGCACATGCTCGGCGGCCAGGACGTCGCCGTGGCCAAGATGAACGCCAAAGCCGCGTCTCTAGGCGCCGGAGGGACCCAGGCGGCCAGCCCGTCCGGCTTGGACGGGCCCGACGGCAACCCCGGCGCATCGACGGCACACGACCTCGCGGTCATCTTCCGCGCCGCGATGGCGAATCCGGTGTTCGCGCAGATCACCGCCGAGCCGTCGGCGATGTTCCCCGGCGGCCCCGGCGACGGTGGCGACCACCCGATCGTGAATCAGGACGAGCTGCTGCAACGGTATCCGGGTGCGATCGGCGGCAAGACGGGCTTCACCAACGCAGCGCGCAAGACGTTCGTCGGCGCGGCCGCTCGCGGTGGCCGCCGACTGGTGATCGCAATGATGTACGGCCTGATCCATGAGGGTGGTCCCACATACTGGGACCAGGCCGCCAGCTTGTTTGACTGGGGTTTCGCACTAGGCCCGCAAGGCAGCATCGGCTCGCTCTAGTACTGCGCAGACGGACTGCTGCAATTCGGTGCCGCCACCAGCGGAAATAGATTCTGTTGCGCTGGGGCGGTCTTCCGAGGGGATAGGCTCAGCAGTCTTATGAGCGATGACCTCAAGCCCCACTTCGACGATGTGCAGGCGCACTACGACCTTTCCGACGACTTTTACCGTCTGTTTCTTGACCCGACTCAGACCTACAGTTGCGCGTACTTCGAGCCTGAGGACCTGACGCTGGAAGAGGCTCAGCTCGCCAAGATCGACCTCTCGTTGGGCAAATTGGGACTGGAGCCGGGCATGACACTGCTCGACGTGGGCTGCGGCTGGGGAGCCACCCTGCGCCGCGCGGTTGAGAAGTACGACGTCAACGTGATCGGGCTGACGCTGTCGAAGAACCAGGCCGCCCACGTGCAAGAGACGTTCGACGCGATGGACACCCCCCGCACCCGGAGAGTGGAGCTCAGAGGCTGGGAGCAGTTCGACGAACCAGTCGACCGCATCGTGTCGGTCGGGGCGTTCGAGCACTTCGGTCACGACCGGCACGCCGAGTTCTTTGCGCGGGCGCACAAGATCCTGCCTGCCGACGGGGTGATGATGCTGCACACGATCACCGGCTTCACCCGGCAGCAGATGACCGACCAAGGTCTGCCGCTCACCATCCGGATACTCCGGTTCTTCCACTTCATCAAGTTCGTGATCTTCCCAGGTGGCGCTCCCCCGACCATCGAGATGGTGGAGCAGGACTCTGCGGCGGCGGGTTTCACGCTGACCCGCAACCAGTCGCTGCGAATGCACTACGCCAGGACACTCGAACTCTGGTCCGCTGCCCTCGAAGCGCAGAAGGACCAGGCCATCGAGATTCAGTCCGAAGAGATCTACGACCGCTACATGCACTACCTGACCGGCTGCGAAAACCTGTTCCGCGAGGGCTACATCGACGTCAACCAGTTCACCCTGCAGAAATAGGCCTGCCGTAGAGCCGAATCCCGTTATTACTCAGGCGGATTCGGCCACGTCGCGCTGAGCAGCTCCGTCAACACCGGGATCCTGCGCTCGGCGATATCGGGTTGCGGCATTACGCCTTCCACCACGGCGGCCCCGTCGAAGACGTTGGTCAGCAACGCGACCAGGACCGGAAGCGTGTCGTCCGGAATATTCTCGGTGCCCGGCATCGCCTTTGCTGCGTCGTACATCTTCGTCCGGTACTGGCAAAGTTGTTCTTGCAGCGTGGCTTTGAGCTTCTCATCGGTTCGGGCGGCGATCATCAGCTCGTAGAGCACAGCATTGACCGGACCGCGGGTGATGTCGCGCAGGATCGCCAGTGCTGCCTGCAGGGCCGGTTGGTCGGCCGGTATCTCGGTGATCTGCTTGGTGAACGTCTCGATCTGACGACGCAACACCTCCGAGGCCGTGGCCGCCATGAAGTCGCCCATGGTCTCGAAGTGGCGGAATAAGGCACCTACCGACATGCCCGCCCGTTTCGTGATCACGGCCGCCGAAGCACGGGCGTAGCCGACCTCGATGATGGTGTCGATGCAGGCCTCGAAGAGCCGGCCGACGGTTTCTTCCCGACGTTGCTGCTGGGTTCTGGCCATGGCAATTCGGGTCAGGCGGAGGCGGTCAGCGCGGGCTGGGCACGATGCGCAGGACGCTCCCCCGCCCGCAGGTAGCGGCCTGACTGCACGGTCTGTCCGTAGCCGTCGCGGAACTCGCCCTCGCGGAACACCACCGCACCGCCGACGCCGGTCGCGATCACGGTCGCGTCATTGCGATTGACCATGCGCCGCAGGCCACCATAGAAAGGCACCGCTTCCTCGTTGTAGCTGTCGACCGACTCGTCGAGGTGGGCAGGATCGATCACGACGAAGTCCGCACGGTCACCCTCGCGCAGCGTGCCGGCGTCAAGGCCGAACCAATCGGCAACTTCTGCGGTGAGTCGGTGTACTGCATGCTCCACGGTGAGGAATGGCGCCCCTGCCTGCAGGGCATCGCGAGTTCGCTTGAGCAGTCGCAGCGGGAAGTTGTAGAACGCCATGTTGCGCAGGTGCGCGCCGGCGTCAGAGAAGCCCATGTGCACGCTCGGGTCCGCAGCCAATTTGTCCAACTGCTTGGGACGGTGGTTGGCGACGATAGTCGTCCAGCGCACGTTGCGCTCCCCGTTTTCGACGAGGATGTCGAGGAAGGCGTCCAGCGGGTGCAGTCCACGCTCCTCGGCGATCTTGCCAAAGCTCTTGCCGACCAAGGACTGGTCGGGGCACTCGACAATGACCGCATCGTGGAAGTCGCGGTGCCACAACGACGGTCCTAGCTTCTTGCGATCGAACTGGCGACGGAACCGGCGACGGTAGTCCTCGTCCGCCAGCAACTCGTTGCGCTCGAGTTGTTCGCGAAGGTGCAGGGCCGCGGTGCCGGCGCCGAACTCTTCGAATACCGGCAGATCGATTCCGTCGGAGTACAACTCGAAGGGCACCGGGAGGTGCTGGAATTTCACGCTGGAGCCCAGCACCTTGTTGAGCAACCGGGTACCGCGTCCGAAGACGTGGACGGCCTGCGGCATCGACTTGGCATCGGCCGATACCAGCAGGCTCATTCGAACGCCCTTGCGGCGGTTCAGAATCCGGCTACTGGTGAGGAAGAACATCAACGCCGACACCGGACTGTCGACATTAGGTGCGCTCTGCAGAATCCTGCCACGCTTGCGCAGCACCTTGATCAACCGTCGCCGCTCTCGCCAGGTCGCGAAAGTGGATGGCAGCGCGCGGGAGCGGAAGCGGTCGCCGTCGAGTTTGTCGATCGGCGCATCCATCCCGGACATGCCGAGCATCCCGGCTTTGAGCGCCTCGTCCAGCAACCTTGCCATCTTGTCCAACTCGGCGTCGGTGGGCCGGACGTCGCCGTCGGTGGCTCGCTCCAGTCCGAGCACGGCCGTGCGCAAGTCGGAATGACCGAGCATGGAGCTCACGTTCGGGCCCAGCGGCAGACCGTCGATCTTCTCGATGTACTCAGCGGGCGTCGACCAGGTCTTGTTGCCGCCCCGCGCGCCTTCCAGAGCGGCTAGGACGAAATCACGCGGCACCGCTTCGACGCGACTGAACAGGTCGGCAGCGTCTTCGGAATCGGCGTAGACCGTAGATAAAGAGCAGTTGCCCAACAGCAGCGTGGTAACCCCGTGCCGTACCGACTCGCGCAGGCCCGGGTCGAGCAGGATCTCGGCGTCGTAGTGGGTGTGCACGTCGATGAAGCCCGGCAGGATCCACTTCCCCGCCGCATCGATCACCTCTGGACAACCGGCTTCATCCAACGGACCGGCCGATACAGTGGCCACCACGCCGTTCCGAATGCCCAGCGTGCGAGTCTGCGGCAGCGCGCCGGTGCCGTCGAACCAGAGTCCGTCTCGGATGATCACGTCGTAGGTCACAGTTCCTCCAAGTCGTGGGCTGCCACGAAGTTAACATAGATAGCGATCACTCGCAATCTTTTGGCTGGACATCGTCGCCGAAGATCGAAAGAGCAGCTGAACCTGGGTCAGCGACCGGGGCGCGACGGGCTGGCGGGCGGCGTTACCGAGGGCGTAACCGAGGGTGGTGACGTCGCGGCCGGACCTTCCGAGGGCACCGGCGTCACCGACACCGGGTCCGGCACGTTCACCGCGGGCGGCACGTCGCCGCTGCGATTTGCCACCGCCGGGATGCGGATGACACCGCCTTTTTGTTTGCACTCGTCGGTCTTCACCGATACGACCATTTCCCCGACGAGGTCGCCCTTCGGTTGCGGACGCAACGACAGCACCTGCGTCGTGGTCTGGGTGCTCGACGACCCGGCCGGACTGGTACAGGGGAATTTCAGGGTTTCCGGCTGTGATCTCCACTGCCCATCGCCGAACTCGAAGATCAGCGGATGAACGTCCGGCGCCTTCTCCTGCGCGTGCGCATTGTCGTCCAGCAACGTCGCCGCTGCCAGGCATCGGGTCGGCGTGCACGACGATCGAATTGCCCACCAAGTGGTGACATCCGGTGGTTGCGGAGTCGGGGTGTTGTCGAAGGTCTGCTTCGAACGTTGCACCTCGATGTAGTAGGTGCCCTCGAGTGGGGTCGGCGCAGCGGCGGGTCCGGTTGCCGGGCTTGAACTTGCGGTGCCGCCTGGCAATGGCGCCGCACTCGTCGCCGGGGCACCGGCTTGTGTGGTCGTCTTGCGCCCGACTGTGATTCCGGCGACGAACAGACCGACGAGCAGGACGATCGCGGCGACACCGATCAGCAACCTGCGTGGGCCGCGACCATTCGATTCGTTGGTCCCGGTAGAGAACGCGTCCAGACGCCGCGCCAACGACCCCGCCGCCGACCGCAGCACGGTGCCGCGACGCTCCGGCGATAGAGCCTGCGGTTCGCGAACGGGCTGGGTTCCGGTGTTGGCGCCGGCCGGCCACCCATAGGCGGGGTAGTCGGCGACATAGGCGGGCGCAACCGGGTCTTCGGCGGCGGCGACTACCTCGGGGCCGCGGTCGACGACACCTGCGCCGTCGGCGAGTGCGGCGGCGAACTCGCGGCAGCTGTCGAAGCGGTCGGTCGGATTCTTGGCGAGCGCTCTGGCGATCGCGTCGTCAAAGCGGGCCAGGTCGGGGCGCAGGTCGCTGAGTTTCGGCGGGTTGAACGCCGGGTCGCCCGAGTCAAGGGGTGGCGGAGCACCCGTGAACAGGTGAATTGCGGTGGCTGCCAGCGCATACTGGTCGGCGCGCCCGTCGACCCCGCCGCCTGTCAGTTCCTCCGGTGCGGCGTAGACCCGCTCGCCGGCGGGGCGCACCAACCCGAAATCGGACAGCAGAATGCGCGGCTCGCCGGCTCCCGGAGTCGTCAGCAAGATATTCGCCGGCCTGACGTCGCGATGCAGCAAACCGCGCTGGTGGGCGAAGTCGAGGCCGCCGGCGGCGGCGCCCAGCAACGCCAGAACTTCACCTACCGGCAGCACCGCCGGGAATCGGTTGGCCATCAGCTGGGCCACGCTGCTGCCATCGATGTAGTCCATCGCGATCCACAACTGCCCGTCGAACTCACCGCGCCCATGCACCTCGACGATGTTGAGGTGAAAAAGGGTCGCGGCAGTCTCGGTCTCCTGATGAAATCGCTGCCGGAATTCGCCGTCAGCGCACAGGGCGAGCGGGAGGATTTTGAGGGTCTGCCAGCCCGGCAAGCCTCGCCGCTGAGCCAGATACTGCTCGCCCGTTTCAGAAGAGCTGAGCATCCGCACGATGGTGTAGCCGGCAAAGGTCGCACCGCTGGCCAACGCCATTCAGAGATAGTAACCAGGCCGCGAATACCCGGCCCACTTAGCGTCGGACAAACACTGGGCAAACAGTTGGATCGTCAGCCGGGCTGAAAGGCCTTGCCGCGCAATATCACCAGATCCGGCTTACTCAGCACCGCGGGGCCCAGGCGGGGGTCTTCGGCGTAACACAACAGGTCGGCCGACGCGCCGTGGTCGAGAACCGGCCGGCCCAGCCAACGGCGGGCGTCCCAGCACGCAGCACCCAGCGCCTCGGTAGGGGTCATCCCCACCCTCGTGAGCGCTTCGACCTCATCGCCGATGCGGCCGTGCTTGATCGTGCTGCCGGCGTCGCTGCCGGCATATATCGCGACACCCGCGTCGTGCGCCGCGGCCACCCGCTGGTAGCCGCGGTCGTACAGGTCGCGCATGTGCGCGGCGTAGGTCGGGTAGCGCCCTGCGGAGTCGGCGATGCCCGGGAAGTTCTCCAGGTTGATCAGGGTGGGCACCAGCGCGGTGCCGTGTTCGAGCATCAGGCCGATCGTCTCGTCGGTCAGACCGGTGCCGTGTTCGATGCAGTCGATGCCGCCTTTGATCAGGCCGGGCAATGCGTCCTCGCCGAAGACGTGCGCGGTGACCCGGCATCCGTGTGCATGTGCTGTATCGATCGCGGCCTTGAGCACGTCGTCGGACCACAGCGGGGCGAGGTCGCCGACCTTGCGGTCGATCCAGTCCCCCACCAGCTTGATCCAGCCGTCACCGCGTTGCGCCTGCTCAGCGACCGCCGCCGGCAGCTGCGATTCGTCTTCCATCTCGACTGCGAAACCGGAGATGTAGCGCTTGGGTTTGGCCAGGTGTCGGCCGGCCCGGATGATGCGCGGCAGATCCTCGTGGTCATCAAGGCTGCGAGTGTCGGTCGGCGAGCCACAGTCACGCAGCAGCAGCGCACCCGCGTCGCGTTCGGTCCGCGCCTGAGCGACCGCCTCGTCGAGTTCGATGGCGCCGTGACTGCCGAGCCCGACGTGGCAGTGGGCGTCCACCAGTCCGGGCAGGATCCAGCCACCATCGAAGACAGTGTCAGCCCCGGCCACCGGCTCGGTGCTGATCCGGCCGTCAACGATCCACAGTTCCGTCTGGGCTTCGTCAGGTAGCCCCAGGCCCCGCACGTGCATCCGCACGGCGCGACTAGTCCTGATGGTGGCGACCCGCTTCACCCGGCTCCGCCGCGCTCGCGATCACCACGTTCCTGATGGTGGCGACACCCGCTTCACCCGGCTCCGCCGCGCTCGCGATCACCACTATTTCTGGCCGGGGAACTTCAGCTTGGACAGGTCGAAATCGGCCAGACCGGGCGGCAATTCGTTGAGGCCTTCGGGCATCTTCGACAGATCGGGGAAACCTGCGGGCATACCCGGCATGCCGGCGCCGAAGGGGCTGCGCACCTTGGGCGGCGTCGGGCCCCTTCCGCCCTTCTTGCCCTTCTTGCCCTTCGAGTTCCTCGAACGCGTCGCGGACTTGCGACCTATGCCCGGTATGCCCAATCCGCCGAGCATCGACGACATCATCTTGCGCGCTTCGAAGAACCGGTCGACGAGCTGATTGACCTCCGACACCGACACACCGGAACCGTTGGCGATGCGCAGTCGGCGCGAGGCGTTGATGATCTTCGGGTCGGCCCGCTCCTGCGGCGTCATGCCGCGGATGATCGCCTGGATGCGGTCGAGTTGGGTGTCGTCGACCTCGGCCAACGCGTCCTTCATGCCCGCCGCCCCGGGCAGCATGCCCAGCAGGTTGCCGATCGGGCCCATCTTGCGCACGGCAAGCATCTGCTCGAGGAAGTCCTCCAGCGTCAGCTCACCGGCGCCGATCTTGGCGGCGGCATCCTCGGCCTGCTGAGCGTCGAAGACCTGCTCGGCCTGTTCGATCAGGCTCAGCACGTCGCCCATACCCAGGATGCGGCTGGCCATCCGGTCTGGATGGAAGACGTCGAAGTCTTCGAACTTCTCGCCGGTCGAGGCGAAAAGGATTGGGACGCCGGTCACTTCGCGCACCGAGAGTGCCGCGCCACCACGGGCGTCACCATCGAGCTTGGTCAAGACGACGCCGGTGAATCCGACTCCGTCGCCAAATGCCCGAGCGGTCGCGACCGCGTCCTGGCCGATCATCGCGTCGAGGACGAACAGCACCTCGTCGGGGTCGACGGCGTCACGGATTGCCGCCGCCTGCGCCATCAGCTCCTCGTCGATGCCCAGGCGTCCGGCGGTGTCGACGATGACGAAGTCGAAGTGCTTGGACTTGGCCTCGGCGATACCCGCTGCCGCGACGGCTACCGGGTCACCCGGACCGGACTCGGGCGACGCACCGGGGTGCGGCGCGAAGACAGGCACACCGGCCCGCTGTCCGACCACTTGGAGCTGGTTGACCGCGGCGGGTCGCTGCAGGTCGCAGGCGACCAGCAGGGGCGTGTGGCCCATGTTCTTGAGCCGGAAAGCGAGCTTGCCGGCGAGCGTCGTCTTACCGGAGCCCTGCAGACCGGCGAGCATGATCACCGTCGGCGGGTTCTTCGCGAACGCCAGCTCGCGGGTCTGACCGCCGAGGATGCCGATCAGTTCCTCGTTGACGATCTTGACGACCTGCTGCGCGGGGTTGAGGGCACCGGACACCTCGTGGCCGCGCGCACGTTCCTTGATCCGGTGGACGAACGCGCGTACCACGGGCAGCGAAACGTCGGCTTCGAGCAGCGCGAGCCGGATTTCGCGGGTGGTGGCGTCGATATCGGCGTCGGTCAGGCGGCCTTTGCCGCGCAACCCCGCCAGCGCACCGGTCAACCGGTCGGAGAGCGATTCAAACACGACCGCCAGCCTAATGGTGATCGCCAGCACAACGAAGTTGGGCGCAGCCGAGGCGGCAGACAAGTGCCCAGTTGGACGCAGCGGACCACCGTCCGCGCCGACATATAACCCTGCGACACGACGCGCCGATGCGGGTGTCCGTGGGTCATATGTCGATGAAGCAGCGGCCAGGGCGGATGGGCTGCACGGCAGATTCGGTTTCTCTAACATCGCGAATATGTCCTCGCAACCGCCGAAGGCTGGGCCGCGGTTGCACCGACCGCGGCCACCGTTGACGGACTACGTCGACTACTTCGGCGTTTGGGAGCGGGGCACCGACACCACCGAGGTGCACGCGAGTCGCGCGCTGCCCCGGGGAGCGGCCACCGTGATCATCGACCTCGGTGACCGCCCCGACCTCGGCTTCTATGCAGCCGATGGCCGCACTCCGCTGGCCGTTCCGCCCGCATTCATCGTGGGGGCCGGCGTCACGTCTTACGTCACCCGGATCGACCCGGCCCAGACCAGCGTGACCGTGCACTTCCGACCCGCCGGCGTGCTGGCTTTCATCGGGTGTCCACTCGGTGAGCTGGAAAACAGATGCGTCGGCTTGTCCGATCTGTGGGGCTCGAGCGCTGACCTGCTGCGGGAGCAATTGCTGCGGGCCGACGCAGCGGAGACGCGGGTGGCGCTGCTCGGGTCGTTCCTGCTGGACCGGGCGCGCAGCCAGCATGCCCGGCTCAACCCCAAGATGGCACCGGTACTCGACGCCGCGGAGCGCAACCCATCGATGCGGGTCTCGGAAGCTTGCGACGTGACCGGCCTGTCGCCCAAACGCTTCAATGCGCTGTTCCGTGCCGAAGTCGGGTTGTCACCCAAGGCATTCTTTCGAGTGCGCCGGATGCAGGCGGCACTGCGGGCGCTCAACTCATCGGCGCGTGGCGCGACGATCGCCGCCGACCTCGGATACTTCGATCAGGCTCACTTGGTGCGCGAGTTCGGAGAATTCACGTCGATAACGCCCACGCAGTACGCACAGCGACGCTCGACAATGCCCGGCCATATCCAGCTCGTGTAAGTGTCTGGCGGAAATATCCAAGCCACGCCGATGCAGGTCAACCCATGATGGCCGCATGGACACACATCACCAGGCAGTTGCGGACACCGGGTTGTTAGTCGCGGCGATGCGGGCCCGCGAATCAGAACGCCAAGACCGGCTCTTCACCGACCCGTTCGCCGAGCGGTTGGCGGGCGACCGCGGACGGGAACTGTTGGCCGGGGCGTTGGCGTCGGCTGGCGAGCAGTCGACGGCCTAGATCATCGTGCGCACCCGATTCTGGGATGAAGCCCTGCTCGAGGCTGCCACGAAGGTCAATCAGGTCGTCATCGTCGCGGCCGGCATGGACGCGCGCAGTTATCGGCTGGCGTGGCCCGAGGGCACGGTCGCCTACGAGGTGGATCAACCGGAGGTGATGGCGTTCAAAGCCGAGCTGCTTGCCGACGAACAGCCCCGATGCCGGCGCGTCGCGGTCGGTGTCGACCTCGCTGACGACTGGCCGGCCGCCATTCGATCTGCCGGGCTCGATGCCACGGATCCGACGGTGTGGCTGCTGGAGGGCCTGTTGCAATACCTCGACGGGACCGCTGTATCCGCATTGTTCGACCGCATCGACGCACTATCGGCACCCGGCTCGATACTGCTGTACGAGGTCGTCGGCCAGAAGTTGCTCGAATCTCCTGCGATGGCCGGACTGTTGGAGTCCATGGCGCAGCAGGGTGCACCGTGGTTGTTCGGGACCGACGAGCCGGAACAGCTGGCTCAGCGGCTCGGCTGGTCGGCGGAGGTGACCGATATCGCCGAGATCGGCAATCGCTACAACCGCTGGTTCGCGCCGACGGTGCCGATGAGCGTTGCGGACGTCCCGCGCGGCTATTTCGTCGTGGCTACGAAGTAGCCGCCGCCGCACAGATCGTCGGTTGAATTGTCCAACCTGTTAAATCCGCCGGATCCGCGTTAAGAGGCCGTAAAGGTCCGTTCACTGGACGCTTTTCGGCAGGGACTGCGGGGCCATCGCTGCATAGCATCGAGCCAACACACATATGGACCTCACATGAAACTCAGAAATTGATCTGCGGACTGGGGCCGGCGTGTTCAACGCTTAAGGAGCGAATATGTCTTTTCTGTCAGCAGTGCCCCAGGAAATCGCCGCTGCAGCGGCTCAACTGGGAGCTATCGGCAGTGCCCTGGCAGCACAGAATGCTGGTGCCGCCGCCTCGACTACCGCCATCGCCCCTGCGGCCGCCGACCAGGTGTCGATCATTCAGTCCGGCATCTTCACGGCTTACGGCGCCCTCTACCAGCAGTTCGCCGCCGAAGCCCAAACGATCCAACAACAGTTCGTGCAAACCCTCGGGCTGAGCAGCGGAACCTATGAGCAGTCCGAGGCCGCCAACGCGGCATCAGCCGTACTGGCCAACGGCGCCTCCTCCGCAGCGTCGGCACCTTCTGCGGCACCGACCACCATCAACGAGGCCATCGACCAGCTGGCCACCCTGCTGGGCGGTCCCCTCACCAGCACCGGGGGCCAACCGTTCAGCCTCTCGGGCAACTTGTCCAACGTCAGCAGCTACGAAATCGGTAACTTCGCCTCGGCCTCCTCGAACATGCTCGGTCTGACCAGCGGTGGCCTGATGCCAGAGGGTTACGGCGTTCCCGCGGAGCTTTCCGCCGACGCGGCCGTCGAAGGCGCAGCGATCGAGGGCGGGCTGACCAGCTCGGTCGGCGGCGGCGGGCCTGTCGCTGCCAGCGTGGGCACCTCGACGATGGTCGGCGCTATGTCAGCGCCGCCGAGCTGGGCTGCAGGGACCACCTTGGTTTCGAGCACCGCCCCCAGCGCCCTGACGGGAGCCGGCTGGACCGCCCCGGCGCCGGCCGCCGCGGCCAACGGGTTCTACCCCGGCATGCCCGGAATGGCCTCGGCCGCGCGCAACAGCGCCGGCTTCGGTGCGCCTCGCTACGGCGTCAAGCCCATCGTCATGCCGAAACCGACGAGCGTCTAGGCAAGCAAGCGCGCCCACGGACCGAAACCCTGGGTTGTCCCCCCCACGTCGTATCCATAACCGGCTGGAAGAGCGCGACCTGACCCGCTAGAGTCCTCATGTCGCAGCGGCACCGAAATGTGTTGCCATGCTAGTTTTTACAGCTGCGCCGGGGGTCGGTTTCCGATGCGCGTGAGCACAGCTATCAGCTACGGGGGAATCTGTTGTCGTTGCAGCCGGTCGATATTTCCTCCGGTCCCAGTGCTGACTCCGTTCGGTCGTTGCGAGGTTGGCAACGTCGCGCCCTGGTGAAGTACCTGGGCACCGAACCGCGCGATTTCATGGCCGTCGCCACCCCGGGCGCCGGTAAGACCGCGTTCGCGCTACGGATCGCGGGCGAACTGATCTCTCACCGGGCCGTCGAGCAACTCACAGTCGTCGTGCCCACCGAGCACTTGAAGATTCAGTGGGCACAGGCGGCCGGCCGACAAGGTCTGTCGCTGGACCCGAAGTTCTCCAACTCCAACCCCCAGACGTCGCCTGAGTACCACGGTGTGGTGGTCACGTACGCGCAGGTGGCCGCCCACCCGACGTTGCACCGGGTGCGCACCGAGCAACGCAAGACCTTGGTGATCTTCGACGAGATCCACCACGGCGGGGATGCCAAGACCTGGGGTGAGGCCATCCGCGAAGCCTTCAGCGACGCCACCCGACGGCTTGCCCTCACCGGAACACCCTTCCGCAGCGACGACAGCCCCATCCCGTTCGTCAACTACGAGGCGGACGCCGAAGGGGTGCTGCGTTCGCAGGCCGACCACACCTACGGCTACGCCGAAGCCCTGGCCGACGGCGTGGTGCGACCGGTGGTGTTCATGGCCTACTCGGGTCAGGCCCGCTGGCGTGACAGCGCGGGCGAGGAACACGAAGCAAGACTCGGCGAGCCACTGTCGGCAGAACACACCGCGCGGGCTTGGCGCACTGCGCTGGATCCCGCCGGTGAATGGATGCCGGCCGTGATCACCGCCGCCGACCTCCGTCTGCGTCAGCTGCGCGAGCACGTGCCCGACGCGGGCGGCATGATCATCGCCACCGACCGGACTGCGGCACGCGCCTACGCCACGTTGCTCAAGAAGCTGACCTCCGAGACGCCGACGGTCGTGCTCTCCGACGATCCCGGGTCATCGGCCAAAATCTCCGAGTTCGCGGAAAGCACCAGCCGGTGGCTGGTCGCGGTCCGCATGGTCTCCGAGGGTGTCGACGTGCCTCGGCTGTCGGTTGGGATCTACGCCACCAGCGCCTCGACGCCCCTGTTCTTCGCCCAGGCGATCGGCCGGTTCGTGCGGTCGCGGCGACCCGGCGAAACCGCGAGCATCTTCCTGCCGTCGGTGCCGAACCTGCTGCAGCTGGCCAGCGAACTGGAGGCGCAGCGCAACCACGTGCTGGGCAAGCCGCACCGCGAATCCGAGGGCGAAGACCCCCTCGACGGCGACCCCGCCACCAAAGAGCAGAACGAGCCTGGCGAAGAGAAGGGCTTCACCTCTCTGGGCGCCGACGCTGAGCTGGATCAGGTCATCTTCGACGGGTCTTCATTCGGTACCGCCACCCCCGCCGGCAGCGAGGAAGAGGCCGACTACCTCGGCATCCCCGGCCTGCTCGACGCCGAGCAGATGCGCGCGCTGCTGCACCGGCGGCAGGACGAGCAACTGCAGAAACGGGCCCAGTCTGGTCAAGCACCGCCCACGCCGATCACCACCCACGGGCAGTTGCGGGAGTTGCGCCGCGAACTCAACGCCCTGGTGTCGATCGCGCACCACCGCACCGGCAAGCCACACGGCTGGATCCACAACGAACTGCGCCGACGCTGCGGCGGGCCCCCGATTGCCGCTGCCACCCGCGATCAGCTCAAGGCACGCATCGACGCCGTGCGGCAGCTCAACACCGAACCGGTGTAAGGGTCAACGCAGAACCGGTGTAGTTGCGATCGCCAGCGCGGGACAAGCCGGGCGCAGCGGATCGCGACCATCAGGTGTGTGGTCAGTCCCCGACGGGCTCGTCGACCATCACCAGCGCCGGCGCACCCAGCACGGCCAGCAGGTTCTTTTCCACGGCAGAGCGTGCGTTCAGCTCCGGCGGTACGGCCACGCAGAACACGTCGGCAGCCGTCGACCCGAAGGTGTTGACCTTCGCCCAGACGATGTCGGTTTCGGAGCGCTCCAGGGCCCAGGCCAGCAAAGCCAATAGGCCCACCCGGTCCATGGCGCGGACTTCCAGGATCAGCTGCCCCGGTGTGTCGGTGTCGAGCCACAGGATGCGCGGCGGCGCGGTCGAGCGGGTGAACGGCACCCCGATCTGGACCTCGCCGGCCCGGGCGGTCGCTGAACTGGTGGCCTCGCTGTCCCGTTTTTCCAAGGTGCCCAATACGTCGACGTCGCCGCGCAGCGCGCCCACGAACGATTGCCGCAGCAGATCCGCCGCAGGCGGTGAGCCGAACAGCGGTGACACCACGAACTCGGTGATCGCGATGCCCTCATGGATGTTGACCGACGCCGAGTGGACTCGCAGCGAGTTCAGCGCCAGCACGGCGGCCGCCTTGGAAACCAGCCCACGCTCGTCGGGAGCAACCATTACGGCGTGTAGGCGCTCGCCATCGCCCGGTTTGAGTTCGACATGCACGCCTTGCTTGTCCGCCAACGAAAGATAGTGAGGCGCAGTCGGTTCGGCCTGTGGAACCGGCTCGCCCGCCATCGCCAGCCGGCAGCGACGCACCAGGTCCTGGACAATGGACGCCTTCCAGTCGCTCCACACGCCAGGTCCGGTGGCTTTGGAGTCGGCCTCCGACAGAGCACGCAAGAGTTCAAGTACCAGCGGATCCCCGCCGAGAGCCTCGCACACCGCCTCGATCGTCTTGGGGTCGTTGAGGTCGCACCGGGTGGCCGTGATGGGCAGCAGCAGGTGGTGACGAACCATCGTGGACAGCGTGTCGATGTCGGCGGGCGACAGCCCCAACCGCTCACCGATCGGGATCACCAGGTCGGCTCCGAGCACGCTGTGATCGGTTCCCCTGCCCTTGCCGATGTCGTGCAGCAGCGCGCCCAGCGCCAGCAGGTCCGGCCGGGCCACCAGCGTAGTCAGCGGCGCCGCATGAACGGCGCACTCCAAGACATGGCGGTCCACGGTCCACTTATGCGACACGTCGCGCGGCGGCAGGTCGCGGATCGCATCCCACTCGGGCAACAACTGGCCCCACAACCCGGTCCGGTCCAGCGCCTCGATGGTCGGCACCAGGGTGGGACCGGCCAACAGCACCACCAGCAGGTCGTCGAGTGCCTCCCGCGGCCACGGCGTCGGCAATGGCGGCGCGCTGTCAGCCAGCCGGTTCAGGGTGGCGGCGCCGATGGGCACGCCACTGTCGGCCGACGCGGCGGCCACCCGCAGCACCAACCCGGGATCGCGCTGTGGTTGCGCCTCGCGGGCGAGCACGATCTCCCCGGCATATTCGACGACGCCCTCGTCCAGTGGCCGCCGCTTGGGCCGACGCACCAACGCGGTGAGCCCGCGTTTGGGCAAGGCGTTGGCGGCGGTGCGCAACCCGGTGACGGCGTGGTAGCTGATGGTGCGGCCGGCGCTGGACAGCATGCGCGCCAGATCGAACCGGTCCCCCACGCCCAGGTCAGCACTGATCTCGTCGGCGAACTGGGCCAGGAGTTGGTCGCGGCCACGGCGCGACACCCGGTGCAGTTCGGTGCGGACGTCGAGCAGCGTGAGATACGCGTCGTCCAGCGAACCGACGGCGGTATCGGCACGGGCCATGCCATGTCGGTCGATGAGTTGCGCCAACGCCAGCGCATCGAGCAACTGAACGTCCCGGAGCCCGCCGCGGCCCGACTTGAGATCCGGCTCAGCGCGGTGCGCGATCCGGCCCAGCCGCAGCCAGCGCGCGTGCGTCATTTCTACGAGTTCGTCCATGCGAGAACGGATTCCGGTGCGCCACTGCCGTCGCACCCCGGTGATCAGTTCGGCCGAGAGCCGTTCTTCACCGGCAATGTGTCGCGCTTCCAACATACCCAGAGCGGCAGTCATGTCCGCATTGGCGGTTGCCAGTGCCTCGCTGACCGTGCGCACGCTGTGGTCGAGACGAATGTTGGCGTCCCACAACGGATACCACAATTTGTCGGCGACGGGACCCAGCACCTCGGCCGGCTTGCCGTCATGCAGCAGCACTAAGTCCAGGTCCGAATACGGCAACATCTCGCGTCTGCCGAGGCCACCGACACCGACGATCGCGAAACCGCTGCCGTCGGTGATCCCGATCTCGGAAGCCTTTGCGGTGAGCCAAGATTCGTGAAGTTCCAGTACCGCCTGGCGCATCTCGGCCGGCTTCATGCCGTCAAGCCCGCTAGACAGCAGTTCGCGCCGGGCGGCAGCCAAATCGACTGCCACGACGGCGCTTCCTGCTTGCGTCACTTCCGAATTCGATGTCTCGATGGGGTCCGGCCGGTTTGGATTCACACCCGGCCGGCCCATCTGAGCTCGTTCAGCAAGATCGAGCTATTCTCGCGGTTCTCACAAAGCGTCGGACCCGCGCTCACCGGTACGCACCCGAACGATGGTGTCTACCGGACTGACCCACACCTTGCCGTCGCCGATCTTGCCGGTCCGTGCCGCCCTGACGATGCTGTCCACGACCTTGTCGACGATGGAGTCGTCGACAACGACCTCGATGCGAACCTTGGGCACGAAGTCGACCGAGTATTCAGCACCTCGGTAGACCTCGGTGTGGCCTTTCTGCCGCCCGTAGCCCTGAATCTCGCTGACCGTCATGCCCAGGACGCCGGCGTCCTCCAGGCTGGTCTTGACGTCATCAAGGGTGAACGGCTTAACGATCGCGGTGATCAGCTTCATATTTATTCCGCCTCCACTTTCTCGCCCACTCGCTCCTCCAGTCGGCCGTTGCTGCTTGTCTCCGGCAGGCTGGCGCGCGGAAGAACCGAACCGCTGGCAACAGCGAAGTCGTAGCCGCTCTCTGCGTGCTCCGACTCGTCGATGCCGGCGGCCTCCTGCTCAGCCCCCAGACGCAGCCCGATGGTGTACTTCAGGATAAGGGCCAGGATCAGCGTGACAATGCCCGAGTAGGCGAGAACGCTGAATGCGCCCACTGCCTGCCGTTCGAGCTGGTCGAAACCGCCGCCGTAGAACAGTCCCTTGGACACCCCGGTCACGCCGTTGATCGCCACGCTCTCGGGTGCGGCAAGCAGTCCGACCAGCAAAGTACCGGCCAAACCACCGACCAGGTGCACCCCGACAACGTCGAGCGAGTCGTCGAAGCCGAGCTTGAACTTCAGGCCGACCGCCAGTGCGCACAACACGCCGGCCACTACGCCGATCGCCAGGGCGCCCACCACGTTGACCGACGAGCACGACGGTGTGATGGCGACAAGTCCGGCCACGATGCCCGAGGCCGCACCCAGGGTGGTGGCCTTGCCGTCGCGGATGCGCTCGGTGAGCAGCCAGCCCAGCATTGCCGCGGCCGTGGCGACCGTGGTGGTGATGAAGGTCGAACCCGCGGCCCCGTTGGAGCTGGTGGCCGAACCGGCGTTGAACCCGTACCAGCCGAACCACAGCAGACCGGCGCCGAGCATCACGAACGGCAGGTTGTGCGGTCGGAACAGGGTGGTCGGCCAGCCCTTGCGCTTGCCGAGGACGAGCGCCAAGACCAAGCCGGCCACACCTGCGTTTATATGGACCGCGGTTCCACCGGCGAAGTCGATCGCGTGCAGCTTGTTGGCAATCCAGCCGCCCTTCTCAGCGGCAAAACCGTCGAACGCGAACACCCAGTGCGCGACCGGGAAGTAGACCAGCGTCGCCCACAGTCCGGAGAAGATCAGCCAGGCGCTGAACTTCAGGCGGTCCGCCACGGCACCCGAGATCAGGGCGACGGTGATGATCGCGAACATCAGCTGGAATGCGACGAACACGGTGGCGGGCAAGGTGCCGGCCAGCGGGATGTCGGTCGCTGCCAAGGGCGGGACCTTGGAGGGGTCGGCGGCCACTGCATTGCCACCGATGAGCCCCTTCAGGCCCCAGTACTCGGTCGGGCTGCCGACCACATTGCCGGTGTCAGTGCCGAACGCCATTGAGTAGCCGTACAGCACCCACAGCACTGTGACGACACCCATCGCGCTGACGCTCATCATGATCATGTTGAGCACGCTCTTGGCGCGCACCATGCCGCCATAGAAGAACGCCAGGCCCGGCGTCATTAACAAAACGAGCGCGGAACTTGCCAACATCCAGGCGGTATCGCCCGTATTGGGCTGGCCCAAAGTAGGAAAACTCACTCGCTATCACCTCCAGTCAGCGTCGGGGAGGGCCCCAGATGGATGACTGGTGGCCTGATCCAGAACCATGCGCATAAGTTGTTGCCGCAATGGGGCCACTGTGTTTCGTCAGGATTAACGTAAAAGTTGCTGTGTAAGAGCTTTTAGCCAAGCAGGGCGTCGACGAACGCCGCCGGCTCAAAAGGCGCCAAATCGTCGGCACCCTCGCCCAGGCCAACCAACTTCACCGGAACGCCGAGCTCCTGTTGAACGCGGAAAACGATGCCGCCCTTAGCTGTTCCGTCCAGTTTGGTGAGCACCGCGCCGGTGATGTCGACGACGTCGGCAAACACCTTGGCCTGCGCCAGGCCGTTCTGCCCGATCGTCGCGTCGAGCACCAGGAGCACCTCATCGACGGCCGCGCGTCGCGTTACGACACGCTTGACCTTGCCCAGTTCGTCCATCAATCCGACCTTGTTGTGCAGCCGACCGGCGGTATCGATGACAACGACGTCGGCGCCCGCGGCGATGCCTTTGTCGACGGCGTCGAACGCCACCGACGCCGGATCAGCACCTTCGGCGCCGCGAACCACCTCGGCCCCGACCCGCGACGCCCAGGTCTGCAACTGGTCAGCCGCGGCGGCCCGGAACGTGTCGGCGGCACCGAGCACGACGCGGCGGCCGTCGGCCACCAGCACCCGGGCCAGCTTGCCGACCGTGGTGGTCTTGCCGGTGCCGTTGACACCCACAACCAGCAGCACCGCCGGGTGGTCGGCGTGCGGCAACGCGCGGATCGAGCGGTCCATGTCCGGCTGCAGCGCTTTGATCAGAACGTCACGCAGCACCGCGCGAGCCTGCTCCTCGGTGCGGACGTTGCCGCTGGCCAGCCGACTGCGCAATTCTGAGACGACGGCTTCGGTGACCACTGGTCCGAGGTCTGCGATCAGCAACGTGTCCTCGACGTCCTGCCAGGAGTCCTCGTCCAGGTCGCCGCCGCCGATCAGGCCGAGCATGCTGCGGCCGAGTGCGTTCTGCGACCGAGAAAGCCGTCCGCGCAGTCGTTCCAGCCTGCCTTCGGTGGGCGCGATCTCGTCCATCGCAGGTGCTTCGGGCGCCTCGGGCTCGAGCACCTCGAGGATTTCGAGACCCTCGGGGATGACGGGCTCGACCGGCGGCGCGGTCGCTTCCGGTTCGGCCTCGAGGTCGGGCAGCTGAACCTCGGAAATAGGGCGCTTGGGTGCGTCGCGCGGGATGCTCGCGTCGTCACCGACCGCGGGCAGTCCGCTGGTGTCGATCCTTTCGACCGGCTTGGGTTTGTCCAGCGTCGGGGTCTGACTGAACGAGATGCCGGACGAGGCGGTGTATCCGCCGGACCGGTCGATCGCGTCGGGCTTGGGCGGCGCCGACAAGCTGATCCGGCGCTGGCGGTACCGCACCAGACCGAAAACCAGCGCCGCGATGACGAACAGGGCGGCGACGACCGCAACGGCGATCCACTGACCTTGGGACACGCTATTAATTCCTCCCAGCTGTAAAAGTGCAGTTCACGGGCACGGCGAGCGCTTCCCGGAAACTCACTGAAATCTCACGACGGACTAGCGACCAGCCGATCTACCTGTTGTCCACGTATCCGCTGCGAGATGACCGCAGTGATCCCGTCACCCTGCATCGTGACGCCGTAGAGCGCATCCGCCACCTCCATGGTGGGCTTCTGGTGCGTGATGATGATCAGCTGCGATTGGTCTCGCAGCATTTCGAACAAGCTGATCAACCGGCGCAGATTCACGTCGTCGAGCGCGGCTTCCACCTCATCCATGATGTAGAACGGGGATGGCCGAGCACGGAAAATCGCGACCAGCATCGCCACTGCGGTCAGAGCCTTCTCGCCGCCGGAGAGCAAAGACAGCCGGGTGATTTTCTTCCCCGGCGGACGGGCCTCCACCTCGATGCCGGTGGTCAGCATGTCATCTGGCTGCGTCAGCCGGAGTTGACCTTCCCCGCCGGGGAACAGGGTGCTGAAAACTACTCGGAATTCCCGCTCTACGTCGACGAACGCGTCACTGAACACCTGCAGGATGCGGGCGTCGACCTCGGCGATCACATCGAGCAGGTCCTTGCGGGCACCCTTGACATCCTCGAGCTGGGTAGAAAGGAAATTGTATCGCTCCTCCAGCGCAGCAAATTCTTCCAGAGCCAGCGGATTGACCCGGCCCAGCTCATTCAGCGACCGCTCGGCACGCTTGGCCCGCCGTTCCTGGGTAGTGCGGTCGAACGGCATCGGCGCCGGCGCCACCACCTGTTCACCCCGCTCGCGGGCCTGCTCGAACTCGGCCATCTCCAGCTCGGTCGGAGGTAGCGGGACGTCTGGACCATACTCGGCGACCAGATCCGACGGCGCCATCCCGAACTGCTCCAGCACCATCTGTTCGACCTGCTCGATTCGCATCGCTGCCTGCGCGTTCGCCATCTCGTCGCGGTGCAGCGAGTCGGTGAGCGCGGCCACCCGCGCGCTCAGCGTGCTGGTCTCTTCGCGTACCGCGGTCAGGGCCGCCGAGCGCTGCTGGCGTTCCGTGGTCAACCGGTCGCGCAATCGCGAGGCCGAGTCCACCACCCGCTTGAGCCGCGCGGCCAGCAGCCGTCCAGAGTCGGCCACCGCAGCCGCCACCGCGGCGGCCTTCAGTCGGGCGGCATGTGCTTGCTCAGCCCGGACCCGCGCCTCACGTTCGGCCGCGGCAGCGCGTCGCAACGAATCGGCTTTCCCACGCACCGCGTTGGCGCGCTCCTCGGCGGTGCGCACCGCCAATCGGGCTTCGACCTCAAAGCTGCGTGCGGTGTCGGCGGCCGCCGCAATCGCCTCCCTGGCCTCAGTTGCATTGGGCTGGCCGGCCTGCGAGTGTTCGCTCTGCTGTGCGTTGCGCAGCCGAGTCTCGAGTTCCACCACCTCCTCGACAGTGCGGCCGCGCCCTGTTTCGAGTTCTTCACGCTGCTGCACCAGTCGCGTCCACTCACTCTCGGCCACTCGAGCCTCCTGCCCCAACCGGCCGAGTTGCTCATACATCGCAGAGATCGCGGTGTCGGATTCATTGAGGGCCGCCAGGGCGTGCTCCGCCGCATCCTGGCGAGCTGTCTGCTCGGTCAGCGCACCGGACAGCGCGGCGGTCAACTGCGACACCTGCTCCTCCGAGGCGGCCAATTCGGTACGCGCCTTCTCTATCTCGGAGGTGACCTCCAACGTGGACGGCTTCCGGTCCGAGCCCCCACTCACCCAGCCGTTGCCCACCAGGTCACCGTCGAGCGTGACGGCACGGAGCCTCGGATGGCTTGCCACCAGCTGCAGTGCCTCGCCCAAGTCGTTGACCACCGCGACGCCCGACAGCATGGCGACCATCGCGCCCCGTAGGCGTGCCGGCGCGTCAATCAGGTCAAGCGCCCACCGGGCTCCGCTGGGCAGGGCGACTGTCGGCGCCGGCTCGGCCGGGGCCGGCCAGTCACTGAGTACCAGGGCGGCTCGACCGCCGTCGGCCTGCTTGAGCGCCGCGACTGCGGAGCGGGCGGCGCCCAGGCTGTCAGCCGCTAGCGCGTCGGCCGCCGAACCGAGCACGGTGGCCAGCGCGGCCTCGTACCCGGCATGAACCTTGACCAATGTTGCGATCGACCCGGAAAGCCCTGCGTCACTGAGGTTCTGGGTGAGCCACGCGACGCCGTCCTTGCGCTCCAGGCTCATCGACAGCGCATCGATCCGCGCGTGCAGTGACGCCACCCGGCGCTCGGCACTGCGTTCAGCGGCCTGCAGTTCGGTGACCCGGTCTCCGGTCAGCCGCAACGCTGCCACCGTTCGCTCGTGGTGGGTGTCGAGGCCGACCTCGCCCTGATCGAGTTCAGCGACGCGGCTTTGCACGCTGTCGAACTCCGAACGCGTCTGCTCGACGCGAGCGACGGATTGTTCGATCCGCTCAGACAGCCGCGCCACGCTTTCGTCGATCGATTCGACGCGGGCGCGCATGGTTTCCACCTGCCCGGTTAACCGCGCCAGGCCCTCCCGCCGATCCGCCTCTGCGCGCACCGACGCCATGTGCGCCTCGTCTGCCTCGACAACGCGGTACTCGCGTTCTGCCAATTCCGCTCGCGCCTCATCCAGGCGGGCCCGGGCGTCGGCCAGCTCTTCAAGTAACTGCTGTTCGAAGAAGGCCATCTCATAGGCCTCGGCCTCGAGCTCATCGGGGTCGGTGTCGCTGGTCCGCAGCTGTTCCAGGTCCAGGTGCTGAGCCCGTTCGCTGGCGATGCGCACGGTGGCGCCGACTCGTTCGGCCAGCGCCGACAGCCCGAACCAGGTCTGCTGGACGGCCTCGGCGCGCTGGGTCAGCTCGGTGAGTGACGCTTCATGCGCGGCCAATTCTTCGGCGGCGACCGACAGCCGGGCGGCGGCGTGATCATGCTCGCGTCGCATGGCAGCTTCGGCGTCGAAGATCGCTTGGCGCTCGGTCCGGCGGCTGACCAGGTCGTCGGCGGCAAGTCGCAGCTTGGCGTCGCGCAGGTCGGCCTGGATGGTCTGGGCACGGCGGGCTGCTTCGGCCTGGCGGCCCAACGGCTTGAGTTGCCGACGCAACTCCGTGGTCAGGTCGGTGAGCCTGGCCAGGTTCGCCCCCATGGAATCAAGCTTGCGTAGTGCCTTTTCCTTGCGCTTGCGGTGCTTCAGCACACCCGCAGCCTCTTCGATGAATGCGCGGCGGTCCTCCGGTCGCGACTGCAGAATCGCGTCCAATTTGCCCTGCCCGACGATGACGTGCATTTCGCGGCCGATCCCGGAGTCGCTCAGCAACTCCTGCACGTCCATCAACCGGCAACTGCTGCCGTTGATTTCGTATTCGCCGGCTCCGTCGCGGAACATTCTCCGGGTGATCGACACCTCGGAGTAGTCGATCGGCAGCGCGTTGTCGGAGTTGTCGATGGTGACAGTCACTTCGGCGCGGCCCAGTGGGGCGCGCGATGAAGTGCCGGCGAAGATGACGTCCTCCATCTTGCCGCCACGCAGTGTCTTGGCGCCCTGCTCCCCCATAACCCAGGCCAGGGCGTCGACAACGTTCGACTTGCCGGAGCCGTTTGGTCCGACGACAGCGGTGATCCCCGGCTCGAAGCGCAGAGTCGTCGGCGCGGCGAAGGACTTGAAGCCCTTCAGCGTCAGACTCTTGAGGTACACGGCGTGCCAGACTACCGCTGTATCGGATTGCGGTGACCCGCTGCGCCCGGCTTCACCCTAAGATCGCCGCGCTTGCGTCGCCAGGGCCGATCACCGCTCGACGAAGCCGGTGAACTGCTCCGCAGGTTCCGACCAGTCAGCGACAACGTTGTCCACCCGGCCCGGAGTGCTGCCGCCCCGCAGCAATTCCAGCAGCCGCTCACCGCCCTCCCGCGAACCGTGCGCAACCACCAACACCCGGCCATCGGCTTGGTTGGCGGCGTAACCCGTCAGCCCCTGCTCCAGCGCGCGGCAGCGAGTCCACCAGCGGAAGCCGACGCCCTGGACGTGGCCATGGACCCATGCGGTCAGGCGCACATCGGACTCAGGGGCGTGCGACATCGTTGACCTCGAAGTTCACCGTCGTGCCCGACTTCAGGGTGCGCCCGACCGTGCACACCAGATCGATAGCGCGGTTGACGACCGTCAGCAGGCGGTCCTTTTCCTCTGAGCTGAGTCCCGAGAGGTCCAGTTCGAGGGTCTCCTCGAGGAGCGGGTAGCGCTCCTGATCGCGGTCAGCCGCACCCGACACTCTGAGCACCGCTTGGTAGTCGTCCCCCAGTCGGCGCGCCAGCGGCTGGTCACTGGACATCCCGCTGCATGCGGCGAGCGCGATTTTCATCAACTCCCCGGGGGTGAAGACGCCCTCGACGTCCTCGCTGCCGACGAGTACCTCCGCGCCCCGCGAGCTGTGCCCGGTGTACCGGCGCGTGCCGGTGCGTTCGACCCATAATTCGGTCATATCTACCTCTCTCTTGCAGTTCGCCGCACCGAGCGACTAGCGCACCCTAGATGCAGTCTCGATGCCGTCAACGCAGGCTCGACCCCATCCGTTACCCACGAGGCCGTGGCTGGCACCTCGGGCAGTAGAACGACGATCGGTTCATGAATTTCTCCCGGCGCATCACCGCTCCGCAGCGCCGGCAGTTTTCGCCCTCCCGACCGTAGGCGTCCAGCGACCGGTCGAAATACCCCGATTCGCCGTTGACGTTGACGTACAGCGAATCGAAAGATGTGCCGCCTTTGGCCAGTGCCTCGCGCATCACCTCGGCAGCTGCGTCCAACACCGCGGCCAGCTGTTTGCGGGTCAGCGTGTCGGCAATGCGCGCGCCGTTCACCTTGGCCCGCCACAGCGCCTCGTCAGCGTAGATATTGCCGATTCCCGACACCACCTGCTGATCCAGCAGTTGGCGTTTGATCTCGGAGTGCTTGCGCCGCAACACTTTTATCACGGCATCGGCATCGAACCTCGGATCGAGCGGGTCACGGGCCAAATGCGCGACCGGCTCCGGAAGGACGCTGCCGTCCACGGTAACCAGGTCGGCGAGCAGCCAGCCACCGAAGGTCCGCTGATCGGCGAAGCTCAGTATCGTCCCGTCGTCGAGCAGTGCAGCTATACGGACGTGGTCGGCACGCGGCACCGTCCCCAACAACATCTGCCCGCTCATACCGAGGTGCACGACGAGCGCGGTATCGGCACTTGCCGTCGCCTCGGTGTCCGGGCCGTCCGGGCCATCGAGCAGCAACCACAAATACTTACCGCGCCGGTCGGTGCCGGTAATGCGGGCGTCGAGCAGTCGCGCGGTGAGATCGGCGGGGCCTGCTTCGTGACGGCGTACCGCGCGGGGGTGGTGAACCCTGACCGCAGTGATCGTCTTGCCCACGACATGGGCTTGCAGACCGCGCCGCACCACCTCGACTTCGGGCAGTTCGGGCATCTAGTGATGATCGCAAGCCCGGGGAACCCGGGCGCAGCGGGTCATCACCATCGGGCCAGTGATGATCGCAAGCCCGGAGAACCCGGGCGCAGCGGGTCATCACCATCGGGCCAGTGATGATCGCAAGCCCGGAGAACCCAGGCGCAGCGGGTCATCACCATTGAGCCAGTGATGATCGCAAGCCCGGAGAACCCAGGCGCAGCGGGTCATCACCATCGGGCCAGTGATGATCGCAAGCCCGGAGAACCCGGGCGCAGCGGGTCATCACCATTGAGCCAGTGATGATCGCAAGGCCGGGGAACCCGGGCGCAGCGGGTCATCACCATTGAGCCAGTGATGATCGCAAGCCCGGGGAACCCGGGCGCCACGGGTCGCCGCTATCGGGTCAGGCGGACGACTTCCCCGCCGAATCGAGCACTTCCAGCGCCTCCAGCGCCTTGTAAGCAGCCGACGCCGCCTTCTGCTCGGCTTCCTTCTTGGAGCGACCCACGCCGGACCCATATTCGGTATCCATCACCAGGACTACCGCGGTGAACTCCTTGTCGTGGTCCGGCCCCGTGGAGGTCAGCAAGTACGACGGCGGGCCGAGCGAACGCGCTGCGGTGAGTTCCTGCAGGCTGGTCTTCCAGTCCAGTCCAGCGCCCAGCGTGGGTGCGGTGTCGAGCAGCGGGCCGAACAGGTGCATGATCACCTGCCGCGCCACGTCGATGCCGTGTTGCAGGTAGATCGCACCCAGCAGCGATTCCATACCGTCGGCCAGGATGCTGGACTTGTCGGCTCCGCCGGTGTTCGATTCGCCGCGTCCCAACAGAACGTGGGCACCGAGCCCCTCCGCAGTCAGGTTGCGCGCCACCTCGGCCAGCGCCAAGGTATTGACGACACTCGCCCGGAGTTTGGCCAGATCGCCTTCCGAACGGTCAGGATGGCGGTGATAGAGCGCATCGGTGACCGTCAGCCCGAGCACCGCGTCGCCCAGAAACTCCAACCGCTCGTTGGTGGGCAGCCCGCCGTTCTCGTAGGCGTAACTGCGGTGCGTCAACGCCAGGGAGAGCAATTCTTCAGATAGGTCGACGCCGAGCGCATCGAGCAATGTCTGTCGTGATTGGGTCACCGCTCACCTCCCTCTCCCCCGTCCGCACCGCCCTCGGGTGGCAGCAGTTTCGCGAGCTTCGACCACCGTGGGTCGATCAGATCGTGGTGGTGGCCGGGTTCGGCTGCCAGCGAGACACCACATTGCGGGCAGAGCCCCGGGCAATCCGGCGAGCATGTTGGGGAGAACGGTAACTCTAGGCCGACCGCGTCGACGATCGGCTGCTCGAGGTCGATGGCGTGGTCGACAACGTGCCCGACCTCGTCCTCCTCGGTGGTCGCCTCGGTGACGCTGTCCGGATACGCGAACAGTTCGGTCAGCGTGATCTCAACGCTTCCCTCGATCGGCGACAGACACCGTGAGCATTCGCCCGAGGTGGGGCCGGCCACCGTCCCGGTCACCAGCACGCCCTCCGACACGGACTGCAACTGCAAATCGAGTTCCAGTGGTGCCCCGCGCTGGATCGCGATCAGTTCCACGCCGATGCGCGAAGGACTGTCCACGGTGTTCTGGACGGTGATTATTGAGCCCGGACGGCGACCCAACCGGGCGATTTCAATCGTCAACGGCGTGTCCACACGTCGCTGCGCCGTCTGGCTGTGCTGCTTGGCCATACGGGAATCCTACGGCCAGTAGCGCACAGTTCCACTGTCCGACAGCTATGGGGCCGGCGCCGCCACGTGGAAAGCGGCAGATTTCCGGGTCTGTGACTACCGGGTCACATAGTCATGCGTACCGGCCGCAGTGCGCAGTTGGTGGCGGCCCCGACCGACCGAACGCAGGGTCCCGTTGAGGAACTCCTCGAATTCGGCGAGCTTGTTGTCGACGTAGATGTCGCATTCGCCACGCAACCGGTCTGCTTCAGCGTGTGCGGTGTCGATAAGGCGGGTGGACTCCGAGACGGCGGCCTGCACGACCTCGTTTTGCGACACCAGGCGTTGCTGCTCCTTGATGCCTTCTTGCACGGCCTTCTCATACGAGATGTTGCCGTTTTCGATCAGTCGGTCGCATTCGGTCTTGGCGCGGCTGACGCTGGCCTCGTACTCGCGCTTCGCCGACGCGCCGATGCGCATGGCTTCCTCGCGTGCCTCGCCGACCATCCGCTCGCTGTGCTGGCGCGCTTCGCTCACCATCCGGTCGGCCTGCGCCTTGGCGTCCGAAAGTAAGCGGTCTGCCTCGGCGCGGGCGTGGTTGACCATCGAATCCGACTCAGTGGTCGCCGACGACACCATCGAGTCCGCGTGCGACTTGGCGTCGTGCAGCATCGAATCGCGCGCATCGAGCACGTCCTGGGCGTCGTCAAGCTCCCCAGGGATCGCATCTTTGATGTCGTCGATCAGTTCCAGCACATCGCCACGGGGCACCACACAACCCGCGGTCATAGGCACACCACGGGCCTCTTCGACAATCGCGCTGAGTTCGTCCAGCGCTTCAAAGACTCGGTACACGGCCATACCCTCCTGGCGTCGTTTAATTGTTACCAGTGTGCCTGGTGTTACCTCTGTGACACCGGTGATGGCTCCGGTGTGTCGGATTGAATTTTGCTGCGTTCATCTGCCGCGGAGCACGGGCCAGTGGCGTAACCGAGCCCCAACCACACGGTTTGCTTTGAGAATATGCCTCCGCAGCCGGCCCCGTCAGTCTCTCGGGCGTCCCCTTGGGGCCCGGCACGCGGTTACCCCCACCGGGCCGACCAGGCTGTTTGCCTTGTCGCTGGCTCGATCGCCGCGCATCCGCGCCAGGCTATGCTGGCCCGGTGAATGGGCGTTCGACCACCGGCAATAATGAGCAGAATTCCAAAACGCCCACCTTATATATTTTTCCGCACGCCGGCGGAACCGCGAAAGATTACGTGCCATTCGCCAAGGAATTTTCTGGCAACGTCAAGCGAATCGCCGTGCAGTACCCCGGACAGCGCGATGGCGCCGGCCTGCCGCCACTGGCCAGCGTTCCCGCCCTGGCAGACGAAATCTTCGCCCTGATGAAACCGTCCGCTCACGCAGACGTTCCGGTGGCCTTCTTCGGTCACAGCATGGGTGGAATGCTGGCTTTTGAAGTGGCCTTTCGCTTTCAGTCAGCAGGTTATCGCGCGATCGCACTTTTTGTCTCCGCCTGTTCGGCGCCGGGGCACATCAGGTACAAGCAGATAAAAGACATGTCCGACGACGAGATGTTGAATCTGGTATCTCAAATGACGGGCATGAGTCCAGACTTTTTCAGTGACGAGGAATTTTTGGTCGGCGCACTGCCCACATTGCGCGCCGCACGCGCTATTGCCGGTTACGATTCTCCGCCGCAAACGAAGCTAGACTGTCCAATTTATGCTTTCATTGGCGACAAAGATTGGATTTCAACGCAGGAAGATATGTCGCCGTGGGCAGATCGAACCACATCCGAGTTCACGATTCGGGTATTCTCTGGCGACCATTTCTATCTGAACAACAACCTCCCGGAACTGGTCACTGACATCGAGACCAGGACGCTGGAGTGGGCAGACCTGACTTAGCTGCACCACGCCCGCTACCTCATTACGAGCAGACAGTACGTACGCACGCCCCACCTCGCACGATGCTCACCGATCTTGGACATCGCCGGCGAATCGGCGACGGTTCGGCAAATCGCCGAGCTGGGCAAATTGGGGCCCGGCCGGTCTGACCCTTACCACGGTCGGCCGGGCACCGCCTCCCGGGATGTTACGCTCGTCACAACCGCACGCTTGTCCCAGAAATCCTCGCGCTCTCCGGTCCGCGCGTAGAAGTCTTTACCCACCGGACCACATACGTCACCGACGCATCAAAAATCACAGCAACCACAAAGCTAGTAGGAGTCGATGAGATTCAGCGCAGTTCAGACCCCTGCGCTACTCGGTTGTGGCTCGCTCACCAGCAGTAGCAACCGTGTCAATTTTCTGATTATGGCTGCGCTCTCCCCAAGAGATGATTACCGTTGAACATGCGATTAGTTGTGCGGGGAACGGGTTCAGTCCAGGGGCAAACGGCTATTCGCACGCAGGAGTACTTCGGTGGGGGTGTTCATGATGGTCAGGATGGACAGTCAGCTCACGATGGCGACGACTAGAACGACTAGATGCCATGCAATGCGGCTCCACAGACGGTTCCCATGGTCCGCACCAATGAATGAGCGCAGACAGTCGGATGGGAGTGTGCAGTAATGCCGGTGACCGACGGTTCCCTTCCCGCTTTGCTGAAACATCGGGCCGACGAGCAGGCTGACAACACCGCTTTTACATACATCGATTACGAACTAGATCCAAAAGGTTTTGCTGAGACGCTGACTTGGTCGCAGACCTACAGACGCGCGTGCGTTATCGCCGAAGAACTCAAACTCTGCGGTTCGCCCGGCGATCGGGTCGCGATCTTGGCGCCACAGGGTCTGGAATATGTGATCGCGTTCTTAGGCGCACTGCAGGCGGGATTTATCGCTGTGCCGCTGTCGACACCACAATATGGGATCCACGATGACCGAGTTTCCGCGGTACTGCGGGATTCCAGGCCAGTCGCAATTCTGACCACATCGTCCGTGGTCACGGACGTGGCGAAATACGCGAGCGCTCGAAACGGCCAGCCGGCTCCATTCATCATCGAGGTGGACCTGCTTGACCTCGATTCGCCGCAGGAGTCGCTCGCTGTCCGGCGGCTGTCAACCGGCCCGGCGTATCTTCAATACACCTCCGGATCGACCCGCACGCCGGCGGGCGTGATTGTTTCACACAAGAACGTCATCTCTAATGTCACGCAAAGCCTGTACGGCTATTTCGGCGATCTCGACAAACTCCCTGAATCGATCGTCTCGTGGCTGCCTCTGTTCCACGACATGGGTCTGATACTCGGCATTTGCGCACCGATGATCGCCGACCGCGGCACGGTGTTGATCAGCCCCATGGCATTTCTGCGCCGCCCGGCCTGCTGGATGCAACTGCTCGCCACCAACCCCCGATGCTTTTCCGCGGCGCCGAATTTCGCCTTCGAATTGGCGGTGCGCAGGACATCCGACGACGACTTGGCAGGACTCGACCTGAGCGATGTCCTCGGAATCGTCAGCGGTAGTGAACGGATCCACGTCGCGACCGTCCAGCGGTTCACCGAGCGCTTCGCCAAGTTCAACATCAACCCGGCTGCGGTTCGACCTTCCTACGGACTCGCCGAAGCAACTCTCTACGTGGCGTCTCCCGAGCCCGAGACTGCCCCCAGCACGGTGCGCTTCGATTACGAGCACCTGGCCGCCGGCCAGGCCAAGCGGTGCGGCACCGAGCGATCAGGCGGCACCGAACTCATCAGCTACGGCTCGCCCGACCCCACTGCCGTGCAGATCGTGAACCCGGACACCGGGATGGAAAACCTCGAGGGCGAGGTCGGAGAGATCTGGGTGCACGGGGACCACGTGGCTCTGGGCTACTGGCAGAAGCCGGATCAGACCGCTCGCACGTTCAACGGCAAGATCGTCGACCCGACACCGGGCATCCCGGAGGGTCCCTGGCTGCGCACCGGCGACCTGGGAGTCTTGTCCGAGGGCGAGCTGTTCATCATGGGCCGCATCAAAGACTTGCTCATCGTCGACGGCCGCAACCACTACCCCGACGACATCGAGGCGACAATCCAGGAGATCACCGGCGGGCGGGTCGCTGCGATATCCGTCCCCGTCGACATCACCGAGCAATTGGTGGCGATCATCGAGCTCAATGGCCGCGGAACCGCCGAAGAAGCCATGCTCAAACTCCGCTCGGTGAAGCGTGAAGTCACCTCGGCGATCTCGAAGTCACACAGTCTTCGGGTCTCAGATCTCGTGCTGGTGTCACCCGGCTCGATTCCCATCACCACCAGCGGAAAAGTCCGGCGTTCCGCGTGCGTCGAACGTTATCGGAGCGACGGATTCAAACGCCTGGACGTGACGGTATGACGGGAAGCATTGACGGTGAAGCTGATCTCCGGCACTGGCTTGTCGACTACCTCGTAACCAATATCGGCTGCACGCCCGACGAAGTCGATCCCAATCTATCGTTGGCCGACCTCGGCGTGAGCTCCCGCGACGCCGTGGTGTTGTCCGGCGAGCTGACCGAATTGCTGGGCAAGACGGTCTCCCCGATCGACTTCTGGGAGCACCCGACGATCAATGCTCTGGCCGCTTATCTCACCTCGCCGGTACCGGACCCGGAGTCGGCGGTGGCGCTAAACCGTCCAGTCCGAAACTCACTCGAGGAGCCAATCGCTGTCATCGGCATGGGGTGCCGTTTTCCTGGCGGCATCTCCGGCCCAGATGCGTTGTGGGAGTTCATCGCTGACCGCCGCTCCTCGATCGGAAAGGTTCCCGACGCACGCTGGCGCCTTTTCGACGATGGCTCCCCGGAAGCGCAGGCGGTGCTGTCCCGCACCACGCGATGGGGTTCCTTCCTGCCCGACATCGACGCTTTCGACGCGGACTTCTTCGAGATCTCTCCAAGCGAGGCCGACAAGATGGACCCCCAGCAGCGACTGCTGCTGGAAGTCGCGTGGGAGGCGTTGGAGCACGCGGGAATTCCCCCCAGCTCGTTGCGGCGCTCACAGACCGGCGTGTTCGCCGGATCCTGCCTGAGCGAGTACGGAGCCATGGCTTCCACCGATCTCGCGCAGATCGATGGGTGGAGCAACACCGGCGGCGCGATGAGCATCATTGCCAATCGACTGTCGTATTTCCTGGACCTGCGCGGGCCTTCCGTCGCAATCGACACGGCGTGCTCATCGTCTTTGGTGGCAATTCATCTGGCTTGCCAGAGCCTCCGAACCCAGGACTCGCATCTGGCGATCGCGGCCGGCGTGAATCTGCTGCTGTCTCCGGCGGTATTTCGCGGCTTCGACCAGGTGGGGGCGCTGTCGCCGACCGGTCACTGCCGTGCATTCGACGCCGCCGCCGACGGATTTGTGCGGGGCGAGGGCGCCGGGGTGGTGGTTCTCAAGCGATTGACTGATGCCCAGCGCGACGGCGACCGGGTACTTGCGGTCATCTGCGGGTCGGCGGTCAATCAGGACGGTCGCTCCAACGGTCTGATGGCACCCAATCCGGCGGCTCAGATGGCAGTGCTGCGAGCCGCCTACACCCATGCCGGCATGCAACCCAATGAGGTCGACTACGTCGAAGCGCACGGCACCGGAACGCTGTTGGGCGATCCGATCGAAGCGCGCGCACTGGGCGCGGTACTGGGCCGCGGCCGCGCCGCCGACGCTCCCCTGCTCATCGGCGCCGTCAAGACCAATCTCGGTCATACCGAGGCGGCCGCCGGGATCGCCGGCTTCATCAAGACGGTGCTGGCCGTACAGCGCGGCCAAGTTCCACCCAATCAGCGCTTCGAGAGCCCCAACCCGCACATTCCTTTCACCGACTTGCGGATGAAAGTTGTTGATACACAGATAGATTGGCCGGACACTGGCCGTCCGCGGCGAGCGGGTGTTTCATCGTTCGGGTTCGGCGGCACCAATGCGCACGTGGTGATCGAGCAGTCGCAGGATGTCGCTGCCGCCGCTAGTCGATCCGCCGATCCGGTCTCGACGCTCATCGTGGGCGGTAAGACGCCGCAGCGAGTCGCGGCGACGGCCGCCGTGCTGGCCGACTGGATGGAGGGGCCCGGCGCCACGGTGGCGCTGGACGACGTGGCCCACACCCTCAATCACCACCGATCACGACAGAGCAAATTCGGCACCGTGGTGGGCCGGGACCGTGTGCAGGCGATCGCGGGTTTGCGCGCGCTGCAAGCCGGCCGACCCGCGCCCGGCGTGGTCAGCCCCCAAGACGGCTCCCCCGGACCGGGCACGGTCTTCGTCTACTCCGGACGCGGATCCCAATGGGCCGGCATGGGCCGCCGACTGCTGGCCGACGAACCTGCCTTCGCCCAAGCCGTCACCGACCTCGAACCCGATTTCCTCACCCACGCCGGATTCTCCCTGTACGAAGTGCTGGCCAACGGCAAAGAACTCCTCGGCATCCAACAGATCCAACTCGGCCTGATCGGCATCCAACTCGCCCTGACCACACTGTGGCGCTCCCACGGCGTAGAACCCGACCTCGTCATCGGCCACTCCATGGGCGAAGTCGCCGCCGCCGTCGTGGCCGGAGCACTCACCCCCGCCGAAGGACTCCGCGTCACCGCCACCCGATCCCGACTGATGACCCCCCTGTCCGGGCAAGGCGCCATGGCCTTGCTGGAACTCGACGCCCCGGCCACCGAAGCGCTGATCGTCGACTACCCACAAGTCACCCTGGGTATCTACAACTCACCGCGCCAGACGGTGATCTCCGGGCCCACTGAGCAGATCAACGAGCTCATCGCCACCGTGCGCGCCCGCGACCGCTTCGCCAGCCGCGTCAACATCGAAGTCGCCCCGCACAACCCCGCGATGGACGCGCTGCAGCCCGCCATGCGCACCGAGCTCGCCGACCTCACGCCCCGCACCCCGACCATCCACATCCTCTCCACCACCTACGAAAATGTCTCCGAGACAACTGTTTTCGACGCCCACCACTGGGCCACCAACATGCGCAACCCCGTCCACTTTCAACAGGCCATCGTCGCCGCAGGCGACCAGCACCACACCTTCATCGAAATCAGCGCCCACCCACTGCTGACCCAAGCCGTTACCGAGACCCTGCACACCGCACAGCACGGCATCAAATACACCAGTATCGGGACGCTGCAACGCGACACCGACGACACCATCACCTTCCGCACCAACCTCAACACGGTGCACACCGCTCACCCGCCACAAACCCCCCATCCGCCCGAGCCGCACCCGCCCATCCCCTGCACGCCGTGGCAGCACACCCGGCACTGGATCAACGCCAAACGCTTAGCGGGCGCAGCTATTTCGGCACCATTGGCGGGTACGCTGCTCGGCCGGCACAGCAGGGTCAGCACAGTCGAAGGAACGCCGGCCTCGCATCTTTGGCAGGCCCGGCTGGCGCCGGAGGCCAAGCCATACCGGGGGCGGCATCGGTTCCACGGCACCGAGGTGGTCCCTGCCTCCATTGTTCTGCACACAATCCTCACCGCAGCAAGCGAATTGGGCTACTCAGCACTTTCCGACGTGCGCTTCGAGCAGCCAATCCTTGCTGACCAGTCTCGGCTGATCCAGGTTGTCGCCGACGAGCATTCGATCAGCCTGTCGTCGAGTCCGACCGCGGGCGACGCGCCGTCGGATCGTTGGACCCGGCATGTGACGGCGACGCTGTCCGGACTTTCCGAGGCCGCCTCGGCCGTCCGACCGATGAGCGCCCGGTACAAGACCAACGGGCACACCAATGGTCACCGTCAGAATCGTGCTGATGTTCCCGATGTCACCGAGCAGCTCGCGCTGCGCGGCGTCGATGGCCTGCCGTTCAAATGGTCCCTGGATTCGTGGGATTCGACGCCAGCCGGGCTCGAAGCCGCGATCGGGTTACCTGACACACTGCCCGACGGATGCGCGGGGCCGCTGCTCGACGCGGCCGTTCACGTTGGCGCGTTGTCGGACATCAACGATGTGCGACTCTACGTGCCGGCCGGCATCGACCAGGTGTGGTTGGGCGAGACCGTCACCGAATCCCGCGGCTCGGTCACCCTCGAACACATCAACCGGAACGCAGCGGGCGTCACCGTTAACATCACCGTGTCGCCGCGCGGCGGTGCACCGTGGGTGTCCCTGCGGTCACTGCGATATCGGGCGCTTGAGTCCAGCGATGCCCCCTCCGGCGAGGATCGCTCACAATTCCACTCGGACGCAACGAAATTTGTTCACACTCTGGATTGGCAACCTCGTGCCGATCTGATCAGCGCGCACGTGCCGCACGGCACGCTGGCCGTCATCGACGACGACCGCTCGACGCTGGGACGCCACTTGAGGCAGCACGGGTTCGAACCGGGTGACGTCGCAGATGCGCGCTACGTGCTGTATGTGGCTGCCGCCGCTCCGGCCCACCCCGCCGAGACCGACGTCGATTACGCCGTTCGAGTCTGCGCCGAGGTCACCACTTTGGTGCGGACGCTCTCACGGCGTGCCGAGCCCGTGTCGTTGTGGATCGTCACCCGGGGTGTGCACGAGTCGGCAATTCCGTCGGCGCTGCGGCAGAGTTTCCTGTGGGGTCTAGCCGGCGTCATTGCCGCCGAGCATCCCGATCTGTGGGGCGGGCTGGTCGATGTCGCGGCCGACGCTTTCACCGCTCACCCGCCCGCCGATCTGCTCGCCAGACTTTTCGCGACGCCAACCAAATCAATTCTGTTGCTGCGCAACAACTCTGTGCTTGCGGCGGCATTGACGCCACTGTCCGGGGCGCCGCTTCGCAAGCCGGTGCAATGCCGTCCCGACGCGGCGTATCTGATCACCGGAGGCATGGGAGCGCTCGGCCTGCTGACGGCCGACTGGCTCGCCGACCGCGGGGCCCGTCGGCTTGTACTGACCGGTCGCACACCCTTGCCACCACGACGGGACTGGGGCCTCGACACTCTCGGCTCAGGGCTGCGGCGCAAGATCGACGCGATTCGCGCTCTCGAAATGCGTGGTGTTTCAGTCGAACCGGTCGCACTCGACGTCGGGCGTCACGACGACGTTCATGCGTTGCTGGCCCGGCGGGACCGGGACGGGGCCGCACCGATCCGCGGGATCGTGCACGCCGCCGGCGTCACCAACGACCAACTGGTGGCGACCATGACCGACGCCGCCGTGCGCGACGTGGTGTGGTCCAAGATCGGCGGCGGGCAGGTGCTGCACGAGGCATTTCCGCCCGGCAGCGTGGACTTCTTCTTCTTGACCGCTTCTGCCGCAGGACTATTCGGCATTCCGGGTCAGGGTTCCTACGCCGCAGCCAACTCCTACCTGGACGCTCTGGCACGTTCCCGCCACCGGCAGGGTTGCCACACCATGAGCCTGGACTGGGTGGCGTGGCGCGGACTCGGATTCGCCGTCGACGCCGAGATCGTCACCGGCGAACTGCAGCGGATGGGATCACGCGACATCACGCCCACCGAAGCATTCACCGCCTGGGAGCATGCGGACGGCTATGACGTCGCGCAGGCGGTGGTCGTGCCGGTACCCGCCGGCGCGGACGGATCCACTGTCGGCGACAACTACCTGATCCCGGAGCGCGACTGGTCGAAGCTGACGACAGCAGAGCTACGCGAAGAGTTCGAAGGCGGCCTGCGCGCCGTCATCGCGCGCGAACTCCGGGTGCCGGAGACCGAGTTGCACAACGACCGTCCGTTCGCCGAGCTCGGACTCAACTCATTGATGGCAATGGCGATCAAGCGCGAAGCCGAACAGTTCGTCGGCATCGAGTTGTCGGCGATCATGCTGTTCAATCATCCGACCGTCGCCGCGTTGTCCGCATACCTGGTCGATCGCGTTGCACCGGAACCGGATTCGCGTGAAGACGAGATGGCGGCGCTATCCGCCTCGGCAGGCAGCATTTTGGACAGCCTCTTTGACCGCATCGAATCGACGGCGTCCGAGGCCGAAAGGCCTGCCTGATGCGAACGGCTTTCAGCCGAATTTCCGGTATGAGCGCGCAACAACGCGCCGCGCTCACCAATGAATTCGAGAAGATCTCCCGCATCGCGGTGGCCGAACCGGTTGCCGTGGTGGGTATCGGCTGCCGGTTCCCCGGTGACGTCGCGGGGCCGGAGAGTTTCTGGGACCTACTGGTCGACGGCCGCAACACCATCTCGACGGTGCCGGGCGATCGCTGGGACGCCGACGCACTCTTCGATCCCGACCCGCTGACACCCGGGCGGATGACGACGAAGTGGGGCGGTTTCGTCAGGGATGTCGCGGGGTTCGACGCGGAATTCTTCGGGATCACCCCGCGCGAAGCCGCCGCCATGGATCCACAGCAGCGGATGCTCCTCGAAGTGGCGTGGGAAGCGCTCGAACATGCCGGCATCCCACCGGATTCGCTGTCGGGCTCCCGCACCGGCGTCATGATGGGCGTCTATTTCAACGAGTACCAGTCCATGCTGGCCAGCAGCCTGGACCGAGTGAACGCCTACACCGGGACCGGCAATGCGCACAGCATCACGGTGGGACGCATCTCGTACCTGTTGGGACTGCGGGGCCCGGCGGTCGCGATAGATACCGCGTGCTCGTCGTCACTGGTGGCGGTGCACCTAGCCTGCCAAAGCCTGCGACTTCGCGAAACCGACGTCGCGCTGGCTGGCGGCGTGAGCATCACGCTGCGCCCCGAAACTCAAATCGCCATCTCAGCATGGGGATTGCTCTCCCCACGGGGCAGGTGCGCCAGCTTTGATGCCTCCGCCGACGGATTCGTCCGCGGCGAGGGAGCCGGCGTCGTGGTGCTCAAGCGACTGACCGACGCGGTGCGCGACGGCGATCGGGTACTGGCCGTGGTGCGCGGTTCCGCGGTCAACCAGGACGGCCGCTCCAACGGTGTGACCGCACCGAACACCGCGGCCCAACACGACGTGATCGCCGACGCCCTGCGATCCAGCGACGTGGCGCCCGACAGCGTGCACTACGTCGAGTCTCACGGCACCGGCACGGTGCTGGGCGACCCGATCGAGTTCGAGGCGCTGGCAACGACCTACGGTCGGGGCGACGGCGCCTGCGCGTTGGGAGCGGTGAAGACCAATCTCGGCCACCTCGAAGCCGCGGCTGGGATCGCGGGATTCATCAAGGCCACGCTGGCTGTGCAACGCGGCCAGATTCCACCGAATCTGCATTTCTCCCAATGGAATCCGGCGATCAACGCGGCGTCCACTCGATTCTTCGTCCCGACGGAGAACGCCCGGTGGCCGACTATTACGGGGCCACGCCGGGCCGCGGTGTCATCGTTCGGGCTGGGTGGGACGAACGCGCACGTCGTCATCGAGCAGGGCCCGGACCTGGCAACCGACCCAACGCCGGTAACCGGACTGAGCGAGGTGTCGACGCTGGTGGTGTCGGGCAAGACGGCACAGCGGGTGGCAACGACGGCTGGGGCGCTGGCCGATTGGTTGGAGGGCCCGGGCTCGGAGGTCGCCCTGGCCGATGTCGCGCACGCGCTCAATCATCACCGCACCCGGCACAGCAAAGTCGCCACCGTCACCACCCGCGAAAACACCGACGCCATATCGGGTTTGCGCGCTTTGGCTACCGGCCAGCATGCCAGCGGTGTGGTCGGATGCCGGGATGGTGCAGTCAAGCAGGGGACGGTGTTCGTCTATTCCGGGCGCGGGTCGCAGTGGGCCGGCATGGGCCGCAGATTGCTGGGGGAAGAGCCGGCTTTCGCTGCCGCAGTCGCCGAACTGGAGCCGGTATTCGTTCGGCAAGCAGGCTTTTCGCTGCACGACGTGCTGGCCAACGGCAAAGAGTTGGTCGGCATCGAGCAGATCCAGCTCGGTCTGATCGGTATGCAGTTGGCCCTGACTCAGTTGTGGCGTTCTCACGGAGTACAGCCCGATCTGGTGATCGGGCACTCGATGGGCGAAGTGGCCGCCGCCGTCGTGGCCGGGGCATTGACCCCCGCGGAGGGGCTGCGGGTGACCGCAACCCGGTCGCGGCTGATGGCCCCGCTGTCCGGTCAGGGCGGCATGGCCATGCTGGGCATGGACGCCACCGCCACCGAACTGTTGATCGCCGACTACCCCCAGGTGACGGTGGGCATCTACAACTCACCACGGCAAACGGTGATCTCCGGGCCCACAACGCAGATCGACGAACTGATCACCCGCGTCCGCGGGCAGAACCGCTTCGCCAGCCGGGTCAATATCGAAGTCGCCCCGCACAATCCGGCTATGGACGCGCTACAACCTGCGATGCGTGCCGAGCTGGCCGATATCAGGCCGCGGACCCCGACTATCCCCATCATCTCCACCACATACGAAACCCTGGACGAGGCCTCGGTTTTCGACGCCGAGCACTGGGCCACCAACATGCGCAACCCGGTGCGCTTCCAGCAAGCCATCAGCCGCGCCGGCACCACGCACCACACCTTCATCGAAATCAGCGCACATCCGCTACTGGCCCAGGCCATCAGCGACACCCTCGGCGACACCCAGCAGGATGTCGCCAACATCGGTACGCTGCAACGCGACTCCGACGACACCGTCGTGTTCCGCACCAACCTCTACACGGTCCGAGCGCCGGACCTCCCCCATCCACCCGAACCGCACCCCGCGATCCCCACCACGCCGTGGCAGCACACCCGGTACTGGATCGACAACACGCAGCCTTCAGCCGCTCCGGAAAACCAGGGCCGCAACGAGATTGCTGTCAACGACCAACCACACGGCGTGGACACCGTTGAAGCCTGGAGCTATCAACTGGACTGGCCGGCCAGCGCCGCCGAGGTCCCCGCCCCACTGAGCGGTGACACCTGGCTGGTGGCGTCAGATGCGGCACTGACCGCCGCAATGGTCCTGGCCGCCGATGCCCGGGCGGCGGCGCTTGCCGATAGCGACACGGCGCTGCACGAAGCGCTGCGCGGCGTCGACAACGTGCTCTACGCACCGCCCGTATCCGCCGACCTACTCGATATCGCCGCCGCTTATCAGCTGTTTCATCACGCGCGCAGGCTGGCCGCCGCAATGGTTGCGACCGGCGCACCACAGCGGCTGTTCATCGCCACGCGCAACGCCCAACCCATCAACCCGGGTGATCGTGCGAATCCGGGCCACGCGGTGCTGTGGGGTCTGGGTCGCTCACTCGCCCTGGAACATCCTGAAATCTGGGGCGGGCTGATCGATCTGGACGACTCGATGCCCCCGGAGTTGGCGGTACGCCAGATCCTGGCGGCGGCCAACGCTGCCGGCGACGAGGATCAGGTGGTGTACCGGTCGGGTGTGCGCCACGTGCCCAGGTTGCATTGGCGCGGCCCCAAGGCGCCCGCCGCCGTCAAACTGAGCCCGGACGCCAGCCAGTTGGTCGTCGGCGCGACCGGCAATCTCGGACCGCACCTGATCCGGCAGCTCGCCCGGATGGGAGCCAAGACGGTCATCGCCGTGGCCCGCAAACCCGGTTCGCTCCAGGAACTGGCCCAGCAGTTGGCCGCAACGGGGACCAATCTTGTCGAAGTGGCCGCCGATGCCACCGACGCCACCGCGATGAGCGCGCTGTTCGACCGGTTCGGCACCGAGCTACCGCCCCTCGAGGGCATCTATCTGGCCGCCTTCGCGGGCGGGCCGGTGCTGCTCAGCGAGATGAGTGACGACGACGTCGCCGCGATGTTCCGTCCCAAGCTGGACGCCGCGGCACTGCTGCATCGCCTTTCGCTGCAACAACTTTCGACAGACCCGGTGCGCCACTTCGTGTTGTTCTCCTCCATCTCGGGCCTGCTCGGCTCCCGGTGGCTAGCGCATTACACGGCGACCAGCGCCTTCCTGGACACCTTCGCCTATGCGCGCCGCACTATGGGGCTGCCGGCCACCGTCGTCGACTGGGGTCTGTGGAAGTCGCTCGCCGACGCGCAGCGTGCTGCCAGCCAGGTCAGCGCCGAATCCGGGCTGCAGCCCATGGATGACGAAATCGCCATCGGCGCTTTGCCTTTCGTTATGGGCTCGGACGCCGCACCACGCAGCGCTGTGGTTGCCGCGGACTGGTCGTTGCTGGCGGCGGCGTTCCGCACCCGTGGATCGCTGCGCGTCATCGACGACCTGTTGCCGCGACCGAACGACATCACGTTGCCGGAAAGCGAATTTCGGAAAGCGCTGCGGGCTTGCGACGCACAACGGCGCCACGACCTGTTGCTCGATCAGGTCGGCACCCTGGCCGCCTCGGTCATGGGCATGCCTGCCAACGAAACGCTCGACCCCTCGACCGGCTTCTTCCAACTCGGCATGGACTCACTGATGAGTGTCACGCTGCAGCGGGCGCTGTCGGACAGCCTCGGCGAGTTTCTGCCGGCGTCTGTCGTCTTCGACTATCCGACCGTGTACGGACTCACCGACTACCTCGCCACTGTGCTGCCTGAATTGGTCATTCAGCCTGAATTGGTCGACGCGACTACACAGCAGGCCTCCGATCAGCCCGACGACGTCTACGACGATCTGAGCGAAGACGAGTTGCTGAAGCAGCTTTCGGAGAGGCTGAGATGAGCACAGGGACCAGCCCGACTGCCCCCCAGCCGGACCGCCGGGCGATCATCACCGAGGCGCTACGCAAGATCGACGATCTCAGCGCGCGCCTGGAGATTGCCGAAAAAGCCGGCACCGAACCGATCGCGGTCGTCGGCATGGGGTGCCGGTTCCCGGGCGGCGTGAACAACCCGGAGCAGTTCTGGGAGTTGTTGCGCGACGGTCGAAGCGGCATCGTGCGAGTCCCCGCCAGCCGGTGGGACGCCGACGCGTACTACACCGACGATCACACCGTCCCAGGCACCATCTGCAGCCGGGACGGCGGCTTCCTCACCAGCTGGCAACCGGACGAGTTCGACGCGGAGTTCTTCTCGATCTCCCCCCGCGAAGCGGCGGCAATGGACCCGCAGCAGCGGCTGCTCATCGAAGTCGCCTGGGAAGCGTTGGAGGACGCAGGCGTTGCGCCGCACAGCATTCGCGGTACGCAAACCGGGGTTTTCGTCGGCGTCACCGCCTACGACTACATGCTCACGCTGGCCGGCCGATTGCGGCCCGAAGACCTCGACGCCTACATCCCGACCGGAAACTCTGCGAATTTCGCTGCCGGACGGCTCGCCTACATCCTCGGGGCGCGCGGCCCCGCAGTGGTCCTCGACACGGCCTGCTCGTCTTCGTTGGTGGCGGTCCACCTGGCGTGCCAGAGTCTGCGCCTGCGGGAAAGTGACATGGCGTTGGTCGGCGGCACCAACCTGCTGTTGGCCCCCGGGCCGAGCATCGCGTGCTCGCGCTGGGGAATGCTGTCGCCGGAGGGTCAATGCAAGACCTTCGACGTGTCCGCCGACGGCTACGTCCGCGGCGAAGGCGCCGGCGTGGTGGTGCTCAAGCGACTGGAAGACGCGCTGCGCGACGGTAACCGCGTCCTCGCCGTGGTGCGCGGCACGGCGGTCAACCAGGACGGCGCCAGCAGCGGCGTCACCGTCCCCAACGGCCCCGCACAACAGGCATTGTTACGCACCGCCCTGACGTCGTCGAAGTTGAAGCCCGCCGACATCGACTACGTCGAAGCCCACGGAACCGGTACGCCGCTGGGCGACCCCATCGAACTCGACTCGCTGAGCAAGGTTTTCGGTGATCGGGAAGGTTCGCCGCCGTTGGTGATCGGGTCGGTCAAGACCAACGTCGGCCACCTCGAAGCCGCCGCTGGTGTCGCCGGGCTCATGAAGGCCGTGCTCGCCGTGCGCAACGGGCACATTCCTCGTCACCTCAACTTCCACCAGTTGACGGCACACGCCAGTGAGGCCGCAACCCGTTTGCAGATTGCGGGGCACGGCACGAAAGAGGGAATGGACTGGCCGGACACCGGCCGTCCGCGCCGGGCCGGTGTGTCGTCATTCGGCGTCAGCGGGACGAACGCGCACGTGGTGATTGAGCAGGCACCCGACCCGGTGCGGGTTCCGTGCGACCCGGATCCGGCGCTGTCGACGCTGGTGGTGTCGGGCAAGTCCGCGCAGCGGGTGGCCGCAACGGCAGCGGTGTTGGCCGACTGGATGGCAGGACCCGGCGCGCAGGTGCCGCTGGCCGATGTCGCCCATACCCTCAGTCATCATCGGGCGCGCCAGACCAAGTTCGGCACGGTGGCCGCCGTCGACCGCGACCAGGCGGTGGCAGGGTTGCGCGCACTTGCCGCGGGTGCAGCCGCCCCCGGTGTCGTCGCCCCCCGCGACGGCGCCGTCGGACCGGGCACCGTTTTCGTGTACTCCGGACGAGGATCGCAGTGGGCCGGGATGGGTCGCCGACTGCTGGCCGACGAGCCCGCGTTCGCCGCGGCGGTCGCCGAACTGGAGCCGGATTTCGTTGCCCAGGCTGGGTTTTCGCTGCACGACGCGATCGCCGGCGGCAGAGAACTCGTCGGCATCGAGCAGATCCAGCTGGGAGTGATCGGGATCCAGTTGGCGCTCACCGCGCTGTGGCGCTCTTACGGCGTGATCCCCGACGCGGTGATCGGTCACTCGATGGGCGAAGTGGCCGCCGCGGTGGTCGCCGGGGCGCTCACACCGGCGGAGGGGCTACGGGTGACCGCGACGCGATCGCGGCTGATGGCGCCGTTGTCCGGGCAGGGCACCATGGCGTTGCTGGAGCTCGACGCCGAGGCCACCGAGGCGTTGATCGCCGACTACCCGCAGGTGACCCTGGGGATCTATGCCTCGCCGCGCCAAAGCGTGATCTCCGGGCCGACCGCATTGATCGACGAGCTGATCGACAAGGTCCGCCAGCAGGGCGGTTTCGCCAACCGGGTCAACATCGAGGTGGCCCCGCACAACCCGGCCATGGACGCACTGCAACCCCAGATGCGTTCGGAATTGGCCGATCTCACCCCGCGGCCACCGACCATCCCGATGATCTCCACCACCTACGCCGACCTGCGCAGCAACGCGGTCTTCGACGCCGAGTACTGGGCGACCAACATGCGCAACCCGGTGCGCTTCCACCAGGCCGTCACACGTGCGGGGGCTGACCATCACACGTTCATCGAGGTCAGCGCGCACCCGCTGCTGACGCATTCGATCAGCGACACCCTCACGAGCGCGTACGGGACCGACAACTATCTGAGCGTCGGCACTCTGCAGCGCGACGCGCACGACACCCTGACCTTCCACACCAACCTGAACACCGCCCACACGACCCGCCCTCCCCAGACCCCGCACCCACCCGAACCCCACCCGGTGTTGCCCACCACCCCGTGGCAGCACACCCAGCACTGGATCAGCACCACTTCGGCCGCGTTCCACAGGGCCGACACGCACCCACTGCTCGGCATCGGGGTCACCGACCCCACCAACGGCACCCGGGTATGGGAAAGCGAACTCGACCCCGATCTGCTGTGGCTCGGGGACCACGTCATCGACGATCTCGTCGTGCTGCCGGGGGCGGCCTACGCCGAGGTCGCGTTGGCAGCCGCAACCGACACCTTTGCCCCTACCGGCGACCGGCCGTGGATGATCAGTGAGCTGACCCTGCAGCAGATGCTGCAGGTGACCGAAGGGACCGTGCTGGTCACCACGCTCACCGGCGACGAGCAGCGGTGCCGCATCGAAATACGTTCCCGTACCAGCTCTTCGGGCTGGACGGCGCATGCCACCGCAACCGTCGCGCGCGCCGAATCGGTGCAACCTGTTCAGCCACCCACCCCCGACGCCGCGGGCGGTGAACTCGACCCCGAAGACCTGTACCAGCGGCTGCGTGGCGCCGGCCAACAGCACGGACCCGCATTCCAGGGCATCGTCGCACTCGGCGTCGCGAAATCCGGCGCGGCCCGCGCCGACGTCCGGTTACCGTCGTCGGCCAGAACAGGTTCCCGCGACTTTTTGCTGCACCCGGTGATGATGGACATTGCGTTGCAGACGCTCGGCGCGACCCGGGTCGCGACCGACCTGGCCGGCGGGCAGACCGCGCGGTCGACCCTGGTGGTGCCGGTGCGCTACGCGGGAGTACATGTCTACGGCGACATCACCCGAGGCGTCTGCGCGGTGGGCTCTCTTGCCGAGGCCGACGGTCGGCTCGCCGGCCACGTGGTGCTGACCGATCCGGACGGCCACCCGCTCCTCGTCATCGACGAGGTCGAGATGGCGGTGCTCGGATCACGCGGCGGCGCAACTGAACTCACCGAGCGGCTCTTCGCTTTGGAATGGGAGCCGACACCGCTGGAAACGGCCACCGAAGCACCGGGCGGCCTACTGTTAGTCGGGGACGTCGCGCACGACCCGTTGCTCCCCGCGCTGCAGTCGTCGCTGCGCGACCGTGCGGCTCAAGCCGAAGTGGTCTCCGCGACCGACGAATCGACGTTGCGAGCGACCATCACCGGAAGCGACATCACTTGGGACGCCGTCGTTGTGGTCTGTCCGCCCCGATCGATCGACGAGTCGTTATCGGATGAGGCTCAATTGCAGTTGGCGCAGACGCGCACCCTGCAGATCGCCAAGGTGGTCGAGATCCTGACGCGGATGGGCTCGCGCAAGAGCCCGCGGCTGTGGATCGTCACCCGAGGCGCAGCGCAACTCGATCCCGGCGAGTCAGTCACGTTGGCGCAGAACGGGCTACGCGGACTGGCACGAGTGCTGACCTTCGAGCACTCGGAACTGACGCCGACGTGTGTGGACATCGAACCCGAAGGAACGGGCGCGCTGGCGGACCTGACCGAGGAATTGCTCGCCGGGGCCGACCACGACGAGGTGGCCTACCGCGACGGCCAGCGCTACGTGAACCGACTGGTGCCCGCGCCGACCACGACCAACGGCGATCTCGCCGGTGAAACTCGTTGCACGGTAATCGATCTCGACCGGGAGGGTGCCGTCCGACTGCAAATCGATCAGCCCGGCCGGCTGGACGCATTGACGATCCATGAAGTCAAGCGGATCAGGCCGCAAGGCGACCAGGTCGAGGTCCGGGTCGCCGCCGCGGGGCTGAACTTCAGCGACGTGCTCAAGGCGATGGGCGTGTATCCAGGACTCGACGGTGCGGCGCCGGTGATCGGCGGCGAGTGTGTCGGCTACGTGACCGCCATCGGCGAGGACGTAAGCACCGGGCAGACTCCCGTCGAGGTCGGGCAGCGCGTTATCGCCTTCGGCCCCGGCACTTTCGGCACTCACCTGAGCACGATCGCCGATCTCGTCGTCCCCATCCCCGACACACTGCCCGATTACGAGGCGGCCACGTTCGGCGTCGCATATCTCACCGCCTGGCACTCACTATGCGAGGTAGGGCGGCTGGCCCCCGGTGAACGTGTGCTCATTCATTCCGCCACCGGCGGTGTCGGCTTGGCGGCGCTCTCGATCGCGAAAATGGTCGGCGCACGTATCTACGCCACGGCCGGCTCGGACGCCAAACGCGAAATGCTGTCCGGACTCGGCGTCGAATACGTCGGCGACTCGAGAAGCGTGGACTTCGCCGACGAAATACTCGAACTCACCGACAGCCACGGCGTCGATGTGATTCTCAATTCACTTGCAGGCGAAGCAATTCAGCGCGGTGTGCAGATCCTTTCGCCCGGCGGACGGTTCATCGAACTGGGCAAAAAGGATGTCTTCGCCGATGCCCGACTGGGATTGGCCGCGCTGGCGAAGAGCGCGTCCTTCGCGGTCGTCGACCTCGACCTGAATCTGAAGCTGCAGCCGGCGAAGTACCGCACGCTGCTGCAACACATCCTCGAGCACGTCGCCGACGGCAAGCTCGAGGTACTGCCCGTCACTGAATTCAGCCTGAACCAGGCTGCTGACGCCTTCCGGCTGATGGCTTCCGGCAAGCACACCGGAAAAATCGTCATCTCGATACCGGAGCACGTCACCATCGAGGCGGTCGCATCCCCACCGCCGCAGCCGCTGGTCAGTGGCAATGGCGGCTACGTGATCGTCGGCGGCATGGGTGGTCTCGGTTTCGTCGTCGCCCGTTGGCTGGCCGAGCAAGGTGCCGGATTGATTGTGCTGAATGGACGTTCGGCTCCCGCGGACGATGTCCGGGCCACCATCGAGGACCTCAATGCGGCGGGTCACCGGATCGAAGTGATCACCGGCGACATCGCCGTGCCCGGCACCGCCGACCGCCTCGTGCAGGCCGTCGACGACGCCGGCTTCCGGCTGGCCGGAGTGCTGCACAGCGCGATGGTTCTCGCCGACGAGATCGTGCTGAACATGACCGAAACTGCCGCCCGACGGGTGTTCGCCCCCAAAGTGACCGGCAGCTGGCAGCTCCATCAGGCGACCATGGCTCGCGATGTCGATTGGTGGCTGACCTTCTCCTCAGCCTCCTCGCTGCTCGGCACACCCGGCCAGGGCGCCTACGCCGCCGCGAACTCATGGGTCGACGGCCTTGTCGCCTATCGGCGCGCAGCGGGACTGCCGGCCGTCGGAATCAACTGGGGCCCCTGGGCCGAGGTCGGGCGCGCGCAGAATTTCGCCGACCTCGGCGTCTCGCTGATCACGGTCGACCAGGGGCTGGCGGCTATGCAGACGGTGCTCGCCGCCGACCGGGCGCGTACCGGCGTGCTCAGCCTCGACGCACGGCAGTGGTTCCAGTCCTTCCCCGCGGTGGCGGGATCATCGTTGTTCGCGAAGTTGCAGGACGCCTCCCTGAAGAGTGGAGAACGCCGTGGCGGCGGCAAGGTTCGGGCCCAGCTGGATATCCTCGACGCCGCCGAGCGCCCCGGGCACCTGGCAGCCGCGATCGCCGACGAAATCCGGGGGGTGCTGCGCTCCAGCGGTCCCATCGACTACAACCGGCCGCTGGAAACGCTCGGCCTCGACTCGCTGATGGGCCTGGAATTGCGAAATCGGCTGGAGGCAGCCCTGGGCATCACGTTGCCGGTCGCGTTGGTATGGGCATACCCCACAATCAGCGATCTCGCGACGGCGCTGTGCGAGCGGATGGACTACGCGCCGCCGGCAGCCGCAGAGACTTCCACCGAGGAACCCGAATTGTCTGATGAGGAAATGGACTTGCTCTCCGATCTGGTCGACGCCAGCGAGCTGGAAGCCGCGTCGAGAGGTGATGCATGACGAGTCTGGCGGAGCGCGCGGCACAACTGTCGCCGAACGCACGGGCAGCTCTGGCGCGCGAGCTGATCCGGGCCGGCACGGCCTTTCCGACCGACATCGCCGAACCCATCGCCGTGGTAGGCATCGGTTGTCGCTTTCCCGGGAATGTGACTGGGCCGGATAGCTTTTGGCAACTGCTGATGGACGGCGTGGACACGATTACCGAGGTGCCACCGGATCGGTGGGATGCGGGCGCGTTCTACGATCCGGATCCATCGAGCCCGGGGCGGATGACGACGAAATGGGGCGGTTTCGTTCCCGATGCCGACGCATTCGACGCCGATTTCTTCGGTATCACGCCGCGTGAAGCCGTGGCGATGGATCCGCAGCACCGATTGCTGCTCGAGGTCGCCTGGGAGGCGCTCGAGCACGCAGGCATCCCTCCGGATTCCCTCAACGGCAGCCGAACCGGCGTGACGATGGGCCTGTCGTCGTGGGACTACACGATCGTCAATATTGAGCGCCGGGCAGACATCGACGCTTACCTCAGTACTGGAACGCCGCACTGCGCCGCGGTGGGACGGATCTCTTATCTGTTGGGGTTACGGGGTCCGGCCGTCGCCGTGGATACCGCGTGTTCATCGTCGTTGGTATCAATCCACTTGGCCTGTCAGAGTTTACGGCTGCGCGAGACCGACGTGGCGTTGGCCGGCGGGGTGCAGCTGACCTTGTCGCCGTTCACCGCCATCGCGTTATCGAAATGGTCAGCGCTGTCGCCGACGGGACGCTGCAACAGCTTCGACGCCAACGCCGACGGATTCGTCCGCGGCGAGGGTTGCGGCGTAGTGGTGCTCAAGCGTTTGGCGGATGCGTTGCGCGACCGGGATCGGGTGCTGGCGGTGGTGCGCGGTTCGGCCACCAACTCCGACGGTCGGTCCAACGGCATGACGGCACCGAACGCACTCGCGCAACGCGACGTGATCACGTCCGCTCTGCGGCTCGCCGATGTCGCCCCTGGCACCGTCGGTTATGTCGAAACACATGGCACCGGAACGGTGTTGGGCGACCCCATCGAGTTCGAGTCGCTCGCTGCGACCTACGGCCGCGTTGAAGGCGGAAGTGACGGCTCGTGCGCGCTGGGGTCGGTCAAGACCAATATCGGTCACCTGGAGGCTGCCGCCGGTGTCGCCGGTTTCATCAAGGCAGTGCTGGCGGTGCAGCACGGGCAGATTCCCCGCAATCTGCACTTCACCCGGTGGAACCCGGCGATCGACGCATCGGCGACCCGCCTGTTCGTGCCTACCGAAAGCGGCCCTTGGCCGACGGCACCGACGCCCGGGACGCGGCGCCGCGCCGCGGTGTCGTCGTTCGGTCTCAGCGGCACCAATGCGCATCTGGTCATCGAGCAGGCACCCGACGCGCCGGCTACCGCGGTACCGACGCCCTATGCCGCGGCCCATGTTTCGGCGCTGACGGTGTCGGGCAAGAGCCATCAGCGGGTGGCCTCCATGGCCGGGGCGCTCGCAGACTGGATGTCCGGTCCGGGTGCGACCATCCCATTGTCCGACGTGGCACACACGCTGCATCGGCACCGGACCCGGCATCCTGAGTTCGCCACGGTGATCGCGCGCGAACGCGCGGAGGCGATTGCCGGGTTACGAGCGCTGGCCGCCGGACAACCGCGGGTGGCGGTGGTCGGATGCGATCAACGTGCCAGCGCGCCCGGCCGGGTGTTTGTCTACTCTGGCCAGGGTTCGCAGTGGGCCGGGATGGGGCGGCAACTGCTGTCCGATGAACCGGTGTTCGCCAAGGCGATAGCCGAGCTCGAGCCGATATTCGTTGCTGAGACCGGCTTTTCGCTGCAGCAAACGCTGGCTGACGGCGAAGAAGTGGTGGGTATCGAACGCATCCAGCCGGTGTTGGTCGGGATGCAGTTGGCGCTGACCGAATTGTGGAAGTCCTACGGCGTGGCGCCGGATGCGGTGATCGGGCATTCGATGGGCGAAGTCACTGCCGCGGTGGTGGCCGGCGCGTTGACGCCCGAGCAGGGGCTGCGGGTGATCGCCACCCGATCGCGGATGATGGCGCGACTGTCCGGACAAGGCGCAATGGCGCTGCTGGAGTTGGACGCCGATAGCGTCACCGCGCTGCTTGTCGACTATCCGGAAGTGACGCTGGCGGTGCATGCCTCGCCGCGCCAGACAGTGATCGCCGGGCCGCCGGAACAGGTGGACGCGGTGATCTCGGCGGTCGCGGCGCAGAACCGGTTGGCGCGGCGCGTTGAAGTGGACGTGGCGTCGCATCACCCGATCATCGATCCGATACTACCCGAATTGCGCAGCGCGCTAGCAGATTTGGTGCCGCAGCGGCCGAGCATCCCGCTGATTACCACCGTCTACGAGAACGGCCAACCGGCGATGGACGCCTCGTACTGGTCGGCCAACCTCCGCAACCCGGTCCGGTTCCACCAGGCCGTGGCCCGGGCGGGCGCCGATCATCACACGTTCATCGAGATCAGCCCGCACCCGGTACTCACGCATGCCCTTACCGACACCCTGGCCGACGGTCATCTAGTGACGTCGGCGATGAACCGCGATCAGGACCAGACCCTTTTCTTTCACGCCCAACTCGTCACGGTGGGATCAGCCGAGTCCGACCAGACCGGCGGGCGACTCGTCGACGTGCCAACCACACCGTGGCACCACGCCAGGTTCTGGGTCGCGGACCGATCGGCGATGGCGGAGCTGGCCGCCGGGCACCCGCTGCTCGGCGCCCACATTGAAATGCCTTCCGGCGGAGGCCATGTCTGGCAGTCCGACGTGGGAACCGATGTAAGTCCTTGGCTGGCCGACCACAAGGTGTTCGGGCAATCCATCATGCCCGCCGCGGGATTTGCCGAGATCGCTTTGGCAGCGGCCGGCGAAACACTCGACGCGTCAGCCAACACGGCGGTTGGCGACCCTGTTATCAAGCGGTTGGAGGTCGAGCAGATGCTCCCCCTCGACAGCCACACCGTGCTGACGACGCAGTTGATTCGCCACGCGGAAGGCAAGATTCGTGTCGAAATCTACTCCCGTAAATCCAGCGGCGAGTTCACCAGGCACGCCACCGCCACGGTTGACCGGGCGCCGCACGCGGTTGCCCGTAGGTACGTCGAACCGAGTGCTGCGGGCGCGACAATCGTGTCACCGGCCGATTTCTATGCGCTGCTGCGCAAAACCGGTCAACACCACGGTCCCTCCTTCGCCGCATTGACCCGGATTGCGCGGTTGGCCGACGGTTCTGCGGAAACCGAAATCACCGTCCCCAACGAACTCCCCCGGCATCCCGGGTATCGACTCCACCCCGTCGTGCTGGACGCGGCACTGCAGAGCCTGGCTGCCGCGATATCCGACGCTGAGGTCGCGAGTTCGGCCGAATCCAACTACCTGCCAGTGTCGTTCGAGACGATCCGCATCTACGGCGACGTTGGTCGGCAGGTACGTTGCCGCGCGTTCTTGGACAATATCGACGGCGGCGCCGGCAAGTTGGGCAAGATCGCCTTGATCGACGCCTCGGGTTGCGTAGCGGCCGAGGTCGACGGTATCTATCTGCGCCGCGTCGAACGCCGCACGGTACCACTGCCGTTGGCGCAGAAGATCTTTGACGCCCAATGGACCGAAAGCCCACTCAGCGAAGTGACAGCGGCTGCCCAAATCGAGCGCGGAAGTTGGCTGGTACTCTCCCCCCCGACGCTGGACGCACCCGCCAAATTGCTGGCAGACGAATTCGTCCACCGCTGGCGCAGTTCGGTGAGACCCGTGCAGACCGCCAATCTTGATGACGAATCGGCGATGCTCGCCGCATTCGCCGAGACTGCAGGCGATCCCGAGCACCCACCGGCAGGCTTGGTCATTTTCGTTGGAAGCGCCGAAAAAGGGCTGGACGGGCAGCTGAGCGCCGCGCGAGAGTGGGTCTGGTCGATCGCAACCGTCGTGCGTGCGGTCGTCGGGACGTGGCATGGCCGATCACCACGGCTGTGGTTGGTCACCCGGGGCCAGCTTTGCGTGCGCGAAGGCGAGCCGGTGTCCCCGGCGACGGCCGCGTTGAAGGGCCTGGTGCGAGTCCTCGCCTTCGAGCATCCCGACCTGCGCGCGACTCTGCTCGACCTGGACCTCGCCGACAGCACGCACGACCCGATTGCCGCGCTCAGCGCAGAACTGCACGGCCCCGACGGAGACGACCTCATCGCGCGGCGTGGTGAACGACGCTTCGTCGAACGGCTGTCGCGCGCCACTCTCGATTCGGGCACGCACCGCCCGGTGGTGCGTCCGGGCGCCGCGTACGTCGTCACGGGAGGTCTAGGGGGTCTCGGCCTGGTCGTTGCCCGGTGGCTTGTGGACCGCGGCGCTGGGCGCGTCATTCTCAACGGCCGCAGTGAACCCACCGAAGAACAGCAGAAAGTACTGGCAGAACTGGAAGTCCGGGCCGAAATCGTGTTCGTGCGCGGCGACGTAGCGGCGCCGGGAGTGGCCGAAAGCCTCGTCGAGGCGGCGGGCAGAGCCGAGCTGCGCGGCGTCATCCACGGCGCCGCGGTCATCGAAGACCGGCTGGTCACTTCCATGACCAGAGATAGCCTGGAACGGGTGTGGGCGCCCAAGGCCGACGGAGCACTGCGCATGCACCATGCGAGCGTTGGTTGCGAGCTCGACTGGTGGCTTGGATTCTCCTCCGCCGCTTCACTATTGGGCTCTCCGGGGCAGGCGGCCTACGCGTGCGCCAGCGGGTGGCTTGACGCCCTGGTCGAGTGGCGTCGCGCGGCGGGCCTGCCTGCGGCGGCAATCAACTGGGGACCGTGGTCGGAGGTGGGTGTCGCGCAGGCCTTGGTGGGAAGTGTCCTCGACACCATCACACCAGCGGAGGGCATCGAAGCTCTCGATGAGTTGCTGGCCGCCGACCGGGCGGTCACCGGCGTTACCCGCCTTCGTGCCGACCGGGCACTGACCGTCTTCCCAGAGATGCGCGGCATCGGCTATTTCTCCCGGGTGGTCGAGGAGCTGGATACGGCCGGCGACCTGCGCGACTGGGACGGTCCCGACGCGCTTCGCGACATGGACCCCGCAGTGGCCCAGCAAGCAGTGACCGACCGGATGCGCGCGCGCATCGCCGCGGTAATGGGCTACGCCGACGCATCGGCCGTCGATGCCGGCATGCCCCTGACCGAGTTGGGACTGGATTCCCTGATGGCGGTGCGGATCCGCAACGGGACGCGGGCGGACTTCGGTGTGGAGCCGCCGGTGGCAGTGATACTGCAGGGCGCGTCCCTGCGAGATTTGACGGCCGACTTGATGCGCCAACTCGGGCTCTCGAGTCCGGATGCAGGCGACGAGAACGAGAAAAGTAGTGCCACCGTTCGCGACCGGGCGCAGCAGCGCGCGGTAGCGCGACAAGGAGCCGCGATGCGGCGCAAAGCGAAACCTGGATCACAGGGAGGAACAAAGCAGTGAGCATCCCCGACAACGCGATCGCGGTGGTCGGCATGGCCGGCAAGTTCCCTGGCGCCAACGATCTTTCGGCGTTTTGGAGCAATCTTCGACGCGGCAAGGAGTCGATCGTCACGCTGTCCGAGCAGGAACTGCGCGACGAGGGAGTCAGCGAACATGCCCTGGCCGCTTCGGCGTATGTGCGTCGCGCGCCACTGCTCGACGGGATCGACGAGTTCGACGCCGGCTTCTTCGGCTTCCCGCCGCAGGCCGCGCAGGTTCTGGATCCACAACACCGGTTGTTTCTGCAGTGCGCGTGGCATGCGCTCGAGGACGCCGGCTGCGACCCCGCACGGTTCGACGGCTCGATCGGCGTATACGGAACCAGTTCTCCCAGCGGCTATCTCCTGCACAACCTGATGTCGCACCGCGACCCGAACTCGGTGATGGCCGAGGGACTCAACTTCGATCAGTTCAGCCTGTTCCTGCAGAACGACAAGGATTTTCTGACAACCCGGATCTCCCATCAGTTCGACCTACGTGGCCCGAGCCTCGCGGTGCAGACCGCGTGTTCGTCATCGCTGGTTGCCGTGCATCTGGCTTGCCTGAGCCTACTGTCTGGTGAGTGCGACATGGCGCTGGCCGGTGGCGTATCCCTCTGTGTCCCAAATCATGTCGGATATTGGCACTCGCCCGGCCAGATGCTCTCGGCCGTAGGCCACTGCCGTCCCTTCGACGTGCGCGCCGACGGCACGGTGTTCGGCAGCGGTGTAGGACTTGTGGTCCTCAAGCCGTTGCAGGCAGCCTTGGACAACGGAGACCGGATCCATGCCGTCATCCGTGGATCGGCGATCAACAACGACGGATCAGCCAAGATGGGATTCGCCGCACCCAGCGCGTCCGCTCAGGCCGACTGCATCGCCGAGGCACACGCGGTGTCCGACGTCGACGCGTCGACGATCAGTTACGTCGAAACACACGGCACCGGAACACCGCTGGGTGATCCCATCGAAATCCAAGGACTGCGAACAGCATTCGAAGTCTCCGAAGAACCACGTCCGGGCCCGTGTGTGATCGGCTCGGTCAAATCCAACATCGGCCACCTGGAGGTCGCCGCTGGGATCGCCGCGCTGATCAAGACCATCCTCTGCCTCAAGAACAAGGCAATTCCCGCCACGCTGCACTACACCAGCGCCAACCCGGAATTGCATCTCGACGAAACGCCGTTCACCGTGCAAAGCCGTTATGGCGCATGGGAATCCGACGGGTTGCGCCGGGCCGGGGTCAGCTCGTTCGGCATCGGTGGCACCAATGCCCACGTGGTACTGGAAGAGGCGCCCGCGACAGCTCCGGCGCCGACCGGACAGGTTGGCCCGCAGGTACTACTGCTGTCGGCGCGAACCGCCGCGGCCCTCACCGAGGCGCGCACTGCGCTGGCAACCACCCTGGAGCGTGCAGGCGCACCTGACCTCGCCGATGTCGCCCACACGCTCGCCGGACGACGCAGGCACGGCGTCACCATGGCCGCCGTCGTCGACGACCGGGCCCAGGCGATCAGCCTGCTGCGCGCCGCCGAACACGACAACGTCTTCGTCGGCGCATCCGCGGCAGACAGCGACGCCGCCACCAGAGACCGAGTGGTTTTCCTGTTCCCCGGTCAGGGCGCCCAGCACGTCGGGATGGCCAAGGGCCTCTACGACTCCGAGCCTGTGTTCGCCGAACACTTCGACGCCTGCGCGACGGCGTTCCGGGCCGAGAGCGGGCTGGATCTGCCGGACTTGATCTTCGGCGAATCCGGGCCGATCGCAAGCGCGGCGCAGCCGGGCGCAGCGGGTCGGACCGAATCAGGCTCGGGCTCTACGACAACTGATTTGGAGCGCATCGACCGCTCACAGCCGGCGTTGTTCACGGTGGAATTCGCTTTGGCAAAGCTGGTCGAGAGCTATGGCGTGCGGGCCGACGCCTACATCGGTTACAGCACCGGCGAATACATCGCGGCCACCCTGGCCGGCGTGTTCGACCTGCAGACCGCGGTCAAGACGATCGCGTTGCGGGCCCGCCTGATGCATGAGGCCCCGCCCGGCGCCATGGTCGCAGTCGCGTTGAGCCCGGCCGATGTCGCGCAGCACCTGGTGGACGGCGTCGAGTTGTCTGCGGTGAACGATCCCGACAACTGCGTCGTCGCCGGACCCAAGAACGCGATCCGCGCGTTCACCCAGCGCCTCAGCGAGCACGGCGTTGCGGTGCGCCGGGTACGCGCCACCCACGCATTCCACACCAGCGCGATGGACGGCATGCTGGGTGAGTTCGAGAAATTCCTATCCGGTCAGCAGTTGAGAGCCCCGAATACCCGACTGCTGAGCAACCTCACCGGAACCTGGCTTTCCGATGAGCAGGCCACCGACCCGGCCACCTGGACCCGTCAGATCAGTTCCACGATCAGGTTCGCTGACGAACTCGACGCCGTACTCACTGATCCGAAGCGGATCCTGGTCGAGATCGGTCCCGGCGGCAGCCTGACCGGTTCGGCGATCCGCCACCCCCGGTGGTCCAGCAGTCACCGTTCCGTCCGGCTCATGCGCCATCCCATTCAGCAGGCCGACGACCGCGACACCTTCCTGCGCGCCCTCGGCGAACTCTGGTCGGCCGGGGTGGATGTCGACTGGGCCCCCTTGCACTCCGGCAACTCCCCGCACATCGTCTCCCTGCCCGGCTATCCGTTTGAGCGTCAACGGCATTGGATCGAACCGAAGGTCACGGCACGGGAGCCCGGCACCGCCGCCAGCAACGGTTCGCCCGTCAGCGCACAGGTTAAAGGCGCGTCGACTGCCGAGGCCGACTCGCAAACCGCGACGCAAACCGGAGCGACGCTGCAACGCGTTTGGGAGCAGTGCCTAGGAGTCAGGTCGATCGATCCGGGTGCCAATTTCTTTGACCTGGGCGGTGATTCGCTAATGGCAATCAGTATCGCCATGGCAGCCGCCAACGAGGGCCTGAGCATCACGCCCCAGGATCTTTACGAACACCCGACCCTGGCGGCACTGACCGCGGCCGTCGATGCGGCGTTCACCGCCAGTGGCTTGGCCAAACCACCAGAGCCCGAGTCGGATCCGGCGGTGCTGCCGAACACCACCTACTTCCTGGAGCGAGGGTTGCGCGATGGCGGCCGTTGGCGGGTGCCACTGATCCTGCGACTGGCCTCCTCGGTGACACAAGAGGACATCCTGACGGTGCTCACCGCGCTGACCAATCATCACGACGTGCTGCGACTACAACTGGTCGACAACGCCGGAGTGTGGGAGCAGCGTATTGCCGCACCATCGGATTTCGTCGGTCTGGCCGTCCGGTCGCTGCCCGGCGATCTGCCCGATCAATCAGCCGGCGAAAGCGCCGAAGAGCGAGCGGCGGTATCCAGGATTCTGGCCGAAGCCATTGTGGAGCAGAGTGATTCGACTGCTCCGCTTGCCGCTGTACACATCATTGGCGCTGCCGGTGGGCCCAACTATCTGGGGCTCGGAGTGCACGCGATGGTCGCGGACACGGCATCACACCAGATTCTGGGCAGCGACATCGTCATCGCATTCGGTCAGCATCTGGCCGGCCAAAAGATCACGCTGGAACCGGCCGCCACCGGGTGGCGTGAGTGGTCACAGCGGTCGGCGGCACTGGCCACACACCCGGCAGCGCTTGACACCCGCACCTTCTGGACCGAGAACGCCGCCAGGGTGACCCGTTGGCTGACCGAACCGGATGGCACGCCTTCGCCCACCGCCGACGACCTGGCCAAGTTGTCCTGCAGTCTCGACTACGAGCAGACCTCGGAACTCGACGACGCGCGGCGCCGGTTCCGTCGCCCGATTCAATCGATCCTGCTTGCCGCGCTGGGCCGCACCATCGCCCAGGTGGTCGGCGACGGCGTGGTCGCGGTCGAACTCGAAGGCGACGGTCGCTCGGTACTGCGCCCTGACGTCGACCTGCGCCGCACGGTCGGCTGGTGCACGACGTACTACCCGATGGCGCTGGAGTGCGCCGCCGGCGAAGGCACCGCCGTCGTCCGTCAACTGGACGCAGTAAATGACACTCTGAACTCCGTTCCGCACTATGGAATTGGCTACGGACTGCTCCGGTACGTCTACGCGCCCACCGGTCGCGCATTCAACGCGCAGCGCACACCCGATATTCATTTCCGTTATGCCGGAGCCATTCCCGAACTCCCGCCGGTGAATGCGCCGGTTGCGTTCGACTCCGATGTCACGATGCCGATACGCGAGACGATCCCCGGCCTCGGGCACGCGATCGAGGTCCGCGTCTACCGGTTCGCCGGCTCAACTCAGCTCGATTGGTGGTATGACAAGCGGCGGGTTCCGGCGGCAACCATGGAAGCACTCGCCCAGACCTTCCCGCATGCGCTGAGCGAGCTGATCCAGGAAGGCCAGGAAGGCCTGGCCACGGTGCAAAGCGAATTGGCCGGAGTCCACGAGGCGGGCGCCCTGGTGGACCTGTCGAGTCTCGACTGAGGAGAATCTGCATGCCCGACATACCCGCCGAACCCGCAAAACCCGCCGAACTCGCCGTGGCGGTTCGCGGGATCAGCAAGGTGTTCAGCACCCGGTCCGGACGGTTCGGCTTGACGTCCGGCGAGGTCATGGCCCTGGAAGACGTCAGTTTCGAGGTGGGCCGCGGCGAAGTGATCGGTCTGCTCGGCCCTAACGGCGCCGGTAAGACAACCATGGTGGACATCCTGTCCACGCTGACCCGCCCGACCAGCGGTTCGGCGACGGTCGCCGGACACGACGTCGTTTCCGACCCCGCCGGCGTGCGCGCCTCCATCATGGTCACCGGCCAGCAGGTCGCGCTCGACGACATGCTCTCCGGCGAACAGAATCTGGTCATGTTCGGCCGCCTGTACGGGCTGAGCAAACAGACTGCCCGCGCCCGTGCGGCCGCGCTGCTCGAACAGTTCGACCTCGTGGAGGCAGCGACCCGCCGGGTCAGCACCTACTCGGGCGGCATGCGCCGACGCATCGACATCGCGTGCGGACTGGTAGTCCAACCCCAGGTTGCGTTTCTTGACGAACCCACCACCGGGCTGGATCCACGCAGTAGACAAGCGATTTGGGATCTGGTCGGCAACTTCAAGAAGTTGGGCATCGCCACGTTGTTGACCACCCAGTATCTGGAGGAGGCCGATGCACTCGCCGACCGCATCATCCTGATCGATCGCGGCACGATCATCGCCGAGGGCACCGCCGACGAACTCAAGCACCGAGCCGGCGGCACATTCTGCGAAATAGTGCCGCGGGACGTCAAAGATCTGCCGGCGATGGTTGCCGCCCTCGGCGCGCTGCTGCCCGAACAGCAACGGGCGATGCTGACTCCCGAATCCGACCGGATCACCATGCCCGCACCGGACGGCACCAGCACGCTCATCGAAGCGGTACGACTGCTGCACGCCGCCGACATCGAGCCGGCGGACATCGCGCTGCGGCGTCCCTCGCTCGATGACGTATTCCTGTCCATGACAGCCGATCCCAGCGAGGCCCGTGCGCTCAGCCACCTCACCTCGGAGGCAGCGCGGTGAGCGCACCCGCCCTCAGCGCGCCCGCGGGCTCCAGCGTGGCGAGGCCTGCGCCCTCGACACTTCGGCAGTGGTGGGTGCTCACCATCCGCTTCATCGCACCGACGCTGCGCAACGGTGAACTGATCACGGCGATCGGCGCGTCGGTGTCATTCGCGATCGGGTTCTACGTTCCCTTCTCCATCCCATGGAACCACTACGTCGGCAACGCCAGCAGCGGCGTCGCCAGCAATCTCGGGCAATACATCACGCCGTTGGTCACGTTGCAGGCGATTGCATTCGCCGCGATCTCGTCAGCGTTTCGGGCCGCAACCGATTCGCTGCAAGGGGTCAATCGGCGGTTTCGCTCCATGCCAATCGCTCCTGTGACCCCGGTACTCGCCCGGGTGACGGCCAGCGTCTACCGGTGCTGCGTTGGCTTGGCGGTGTCGCTGATCTCCGCCCACGTGATCGGGTTCCGCTTCCATCGGGGCGCGCTGTACATTGCGGGCTTTTGCGTGCTGGTAATCACGATCGGGGTGCTGCTGTCCTTCGGCGCCGACCTGATCGGCACCGCGACGCGCAATCCGGACGCAATGCTGCCGTTGCTGACCATGCCGATTCTGATCTTCGGGTTGCTGTCCGTCGGCCTCGAGCCGCTCAAGATGTTTCCGCACTGGATCCAGCCCCTCGTGCGCAACCAACCCATCTCGCAGTTCGTGTTGGCGTTGCGCGCATTCGCCGGCGACACCATCAAGTCGCCGGTACCTGTGACGTGGGCGGTCATGACACCGTCCCTGTTGTGGCTGGCCGGTATCGCAATCTTTCTGGTTCCGATGTCCATCCTCGTCTTGGGCCGACGCCCATGACCGCGGCGACACAGGGGCCCGAAGCCGGGTTCGCGCCGTTACGCAACCAGTACCCGGAGAACTCGATACGGCTGCTGATTCCACAGACTTGGGTGCAGACCCAGCGAATTCTGACCAGGTGGGGCCGAGATCTTGTCACCGTCTCGGAGGCCCTGGTGATACCGGCCGCGTTCATGCTGGTGCTCTACATCGTGCTGGGGAACCTCATCTACGCGATGACGCATGACAGCGCCTTGTACAGCATCGTTCCGCTGCTGGCACTGGGCGGCGCGGTCAGCGGATCGGCGTTCGTCGTACTCGACCTGATGCGCGAGCAGACAAGCGGCCTGCTGACTCGATTGTGGGTAATGCCGGTACACCGGGCGTCCGGCCCGCTGGCCCGGATCATCGCTGAGGCGATCCGGATCCTGGTTACCACCGGCGTGATGCTGGGCGCCGGGGTGCTGTTGGGTTTCCGATTCCGTGGCGGGGCGCTCGCGACGCTGATGTGGCTCGGGGTCCCGGTGATCCTCGGCATGGCCTTCGCCGCCCTCACCACCACCGTCGCGCTGTTCGTGTCGAAAACGCTTGTGGTGGAAGCGGTTGAGCTGTGGCAACTGCAGTTGGTCTTCTTCTCAACCGGCCTGCTCCCGGTCAATCAGTATCCCGGTTGGGTTCAGCCGTTCGTCGCGCACCAACCGGTGAGCTACGCGATTGCGGCGATGCGTGGCTTGTCGATGGGCGGACCCGTGCTGGCACCGATGATTGCCACCCTGCTGTGGAGTGCCGGCATCGCTGCCGCGTGCGCGGTACCGATGGCGATCGGGTACAAACGGGCCAGCACGCACTAAGTTGAGTGGTTACAGACAAACAAGCGGCGAAAAGGCGGAATTCTAAACGTGTTTCCCGGGTCGGTGATCCGAAAGCTGTCACGCAGCGAGGAAGTCTTCGCGCAGTATGAGGTGTATACCGCCGTTACGGTGCACCTGCACGGCCGGATCGACGCCGATGCTCTGTCAGAGGCCTTTGACGCACTTGTTGACGCCCATCCGATCGTGGCCAGCCACCTGGAGCAAATCCCCGAGGGCGGTTGGCAACTCGTCACCGACGACATGATGCACCCGGGCATCTGGGTGACCGATCGCGCCGGCGCGTCGCAGAACTACGAGATCCGGCTCGATCAGGGCGAGTGCCTGCTGTATCTGGAACTGGTTCTGTTGGAGGACTCCTCCGACCTGACGGTCTTCCTCCATCACAGCATCGCCGACGGCCACCACGGAGCCGGCCTGTTCGACGAGTTGTTCTCCCGGTACACCGATGTGGTCACGACCGGTGACCCGGGTCCGGTAGTCCCGCAACCCGCACCGCAACCGCTCGAGGTCGTGCTGGAACAGCGAGGCGTGAAGAAACTGGGCATGACCGGCATCGAACGTTTCATGCCGGTGATGTTCGCCTACGACATACCTCCCGTGGTGAAGCCCACCATCGTCGCGACTCCTGGTCGCCCCAAACTTGTTCCAATCACCCGGGTCCTGCTCACCGAGCAGGAGACGGCCGATCTGGCGGAGTTCGCGCGGGAGAACGCGGTCAGCGTCAACACCGTCGTGGCCGCAGCGATCCTGATGACCGAATGGCGGCTGCGGGAGACGCCACACATCCCCATCCCCTACGTGTATCCCGTCGATCTGCGGTACTTCGTCAGTCCGCCGGTGGCCCCGACCGAGGCCACCAACCTGGTGGGGGTGGCCACGTATCTCGCCGAACTCGGGCCGGATACCGACATCGTCGATCTGGCAACCGACATCGGCGCCACCTTCCGGGCCGACCTGGCCGCCGGGGTCATCCAGCAGTCCGGACTCAACTTCGGCGTGGCCTTCGAAGGAACGCCGGCCGGGTTGCCATCGCTGGTCTTCTGCACCGACGTGAGCGCGCTGCCGAGTGTGCGCATGCCCACCGGTATCGAATTAGAAAGCTTCAAAGGACAGTTCTATTGCTCGATTACCATTCCCCTGGACTTCTACGGCTGCGGAATGTCGGGACAGAATTTGGTGGTCGAAAACCATGGACACTCACCACATCGCATTGACGCTTTGCAGGCCATCCGCGAAATGTTGTGCTCCGCGCCGTCGGACTACGGCTGGGACGTGGAGTAGCCAAGGCTGGTTCTGGCCACACCTGTGTCGCGGCTGTTCGCCTTCAGGCACGGTCGTTTTCGGGAAAGGTCCGGCTTCAACTCATGGCCGCGCCGACTCGCAAGCACAAACCTCAGCAGGGTGTCTTCCCATTCGGCTCGCTGGTCTTGCCGACGCCGAATTATGTTGCGCTACAAGCACATCCGACACCGCCGCCCCTAACCCGCGAGGGCTTCGGGCGGGTCATCACCCTGCTGACCGACGATCCGCGCAACGCTCGGCTTTTCACCGACGTGATCGGCAGCGAAGTGCTCAAGGACACGGTCGGCGGCGCGGAGCACAGAATCGCCCAGCTGCTCAGCGAACTATTGCTCGCCGGACGCGAAGTCACGCCACGCCAACGTGATCGGCTGCAGCTCGCCGCGCTGGTGATCGTACCGGGCAGCGCGCAAGCCGTCACCAACTGGCTCGACGGAACGCTCACCGTCTCCCGAGAAGACCTCATCGACGAACTCGCGCAGATGTCGGTCGCCGCGGCGCGGACTGTGCACAGCGATCTCTGAGCGCTGACAGAGGCCTAAGCGGGGGCGGGAGATTCCTCTGTCAAGGCTTCGGCCAGGTGCTCGGCCAGGGCACGCGCCGTGTTGTGGGTTGCGATCACCTTCGGGCTCAATCGCATTCCGGTCTCGGTCTCGATGTGGGTGCGCATCTCGAGCATGCCCAGCGAGTCCATGCCGTATTCCACGAACGGACGGTCGGCGTCGATGGTACGGCGCAGGATCACTCCGACCTGCTCGGTAATCAACCGTCGCAGCCGCGCCGGCCACTCGTCGCGCGCCACCGTCATCAACTCAGTGCGGAATTTGCTTGGGCCCCTTGTGCTCTGCCCGCTGGACTGGAACAGCTCGCCGAACGGGCTGCGCCGCACGATGTCGTCCAACCAGGGTGCGCCGATGATCGGGATGTAACCGGTGTAGGCGCGGTTGTAGCGCAGGATCGTCTCGAACGCATCGGCGCCTTCGTCGGGCATGATCATCAGTTGGCTGCCGGTTTCGGCCAACCAGGTGGCCCGGCCGACCTCGGCCCAGGCACCCCAGGCGAGCGTGGTGACCGGCAGGCCCTGCGCGCGACGCCAGTGGGCGAACGCATCGACCCAACTGCTCGCGGCAGCGTAGGCACCCTGGCCCGGCGAACCCAGCAGCGACGCTCCGGAGGAAAACACGCAGAACCAGTCGAGCGGCTGCCCGATCGATGCCCGATGCAGGTTGTAGGATCCGAAAGCCTTTGGTGCCCAGTCACGGTCGATGATCTCGTCGGTGATGTTGAGCAGCGTGGCGTCCTCGACCACGGCCGCCGAGTGCACCACACCGCGCAGCGGGAGTCCGGTGGCGGTCGCCGCACTCACCAGGCGGGTCGCGGTCTCGGCTTCGGCGATGCTCCCGAGTTCGACCACGATATCGGTGCCGGCCTTGCGGAGGCGCTCGATCGTCTGACGGGCCTTGGGGTTTGGCGCCGAACGCGCAGTCAGCACCAGTCGACCGCAACCGGCGGCGGCCATCTTCGAGGCGAAGAACAAGCCCAGCCCACCCACGCCGCCGGTGATGATGTAGGCGCCGTCGCCGCGGAAGACCGGCACCTGCTCGGGCGGGACCACCACGCTGCTGCGCCCGGTGCGCGGCATGTCGAGCAGCAGCTTGCCGGTGTGCTCGGCGTTACTCATCGCACGCACCGCGTTCGCCGCCTCGGCCAACGGGTAGTGCGTGGCTTGCGGCGCGACCAGTGCACCATCCGCGGTGAGCTGGAATACCTTCTGCAGCAACTCCCGGACGCGTCCGGGCTGCAACACCGACATCAACGCCAAGTCCAGGTAGTAGAACGTCAGGCCACGGCGGAACGGAAACAGCCCCAGTCGGGTGTTGCCGTACACGTCGGCCTTGCCGATCTCAACGAACCGCCCACCAAAAGCCAACAGCTCCAAGCCGGCTCGCTGCGCCGCGCCGGTGAGCGAATTCAGCACGATATCCACGCCGTAGCCGTCGGTGTCACCACGGATCTGCTCGGCGAACTCCACGTTGCGCGAGTCGTAGACATGCTCAATTCCCATGTCGCGCAACATCTGTCGCTTGGCAGGATTACCAGCGGTCGCGTAGATCTCGGCCCCGGCGTGCCGGGCGATCGACAGCGCAGCCTGTCCCACCCCGCCGGTCGCGGAATGAATCAGAACCTTGTCGCCGGCCTTGATACCCGCCAGATCGTGCAGCCCGTACCACGCGGTGGCGTTCGCGGTTGCCGACGAGACCGCTTGCTCGTCAGTGAGATTCGACGGCAGCGTGATCGCGAGGTCCGCATTGCAGGTGATGAAGGTGCGCCAGGCGCCCTCGGCGAAGCCGGCCACCCGGTCACCGACCCGGTGATCGACCACGCCCTCCCCCACCGTGGTCACCACACCGACGAAGTCCATGCCCGGTTGCGGTTCCCGGTCGTCGACGACGGGGAACTTACCGAATGCGATGAGCACGTCGGCGAAGTTGATGGTGGACATCGTGACCGCGACTTCGATCTGACCGGGCCCTGGCGAAACACGCTCACATGCAACGAGTTCCAGCGACTGCAGATCTCCCGGTGAGCGAACATCGACCCGCATGCCCTCGGTCTCATGGTCGACGACGGTGGTGTGCCGCTCGTCGGGAGCCAGCGGGGTCGGGCACAGCCGCGCGGAGTACCAGTCGCCATTGCGCCAGGCGGTCTCGTCTTCCGGTGAGCCACTGAGCAATTGCTGTGTCACCTGCTCGGCCTGCGTGTATTCGTCGACGTCGATCTGGGTCGGTTGCATCAGGTGCACTTCGCTGCCGATCACCCGCAGCATCCCGCGTAGCCCGATCTGGTCGAGGTTCAGCTGGTCTTCTGAGCGAACCATCAGGGCTTGCCGGGTCACGACGAACAACCGGGGTAGCTCGCCCTCCAGTTGAGCCAGTTCCCGGGTGAGCTTGACGAGATGGCGAACCTGCTCACGCCCCTGCGTGAGCGCTTCCTCGTCGGAGTCGCTCACCCTGGGACCGCAGAAGATCACGATCCCCTTGAAAGCGCGGGTGCGCAGCTGTACCCGCAGCGGCTCTACATCCGCCCCGCCGGACAGGCTCAGGTTGAAGCATTCTGCGCCTTGGGATTTCAATGCGTCGTTCAGCGAATTGACCAACATCTCGGTCGCGTCGGATCCGTCGATCAGCAGCCATGAGCCCGCCTCGTCGCCATCGATCTCAGGGAGCGTTCGTTGCTGCCACTCGCACGTCAGGAGACGCTCGCGCAGCAGTCGGTCGCGCTCGCCGCTCTCGGTGGTTCCCGTTCCCATCCGCAGCCCGCGCACCGCCAGCAGGACAGCGCCGTGCTCGTCGAGCACATCGAAGTCGGCCTCGCCGCCGGTCGTATCGGCCCGGGTAACCCGCCCATAGCAGTAATGGGCGTTGCGCAACGGGCCGTAAACACGTATCCGGCCGACTCCCAGCGGCAGCAGCAGACCACCACTGCCGGTGCCGTCGACGGCTGCGGTGACGGACTGGAAACACGCATCCAGCAAAGCTGGGTGCACGTGGTAGGCGGCGTGCTGGAAACGGATCGATGCCGGCAACGCAACTTCGGCCAACACCGTGTTGCCTCCCGACTCCCCGGTGTGCGCGGCGGCCAGACCGCTGAAAGCCGCGCCATGATGCACACCACGCTCGACGAACGTCTCCCGTAGCTCGGACCCCTTCACACTGTGCGGATGTGCCGCAAGCAGGGCCGCGATGTCGTGGGCAGGCGGCACCGAATCGTCCTCGGCCCCAGACAGCGATGCGGTGGCATGGCGCGTGGTCTCACCGTCTATCTGCGACTCGACCACGAAGTCGGCCGTCCCGCGCGCCTGCAGCGACGCGACCGCTTCGACCGGGGTCTCGTCGTCGAGCAGCAACATCTCTTCGAACACGATGTCGCGCGCTTCCCAGGAAGACCCAGCAGCGTCGCCGAAGATTTCCGCGGCGGCCGCCAACGCCATCTCGCAGTACGCGGCGCCGGGCAGGGCGGCCACGTTGTGCACTTGGTGGTCGCCGAGCCAGGCCAGCGCCGCGGTTCCGATGTCCGCTTGCCAGACGTGGCGTTGCGGTTCCTCGAGCAGTCGCACGTGCGAGCCCAGCAGCGGGTGCACCGTGATGGTGCAAGCACCTTCGCCCTCGCCGCTGTTTCCCTCGGTGTCGATGAACAGGTACTGATGGCTCCACGCCGGTAGTGGCGCATCCACCAACTGGCCGACGGGGTAGAGCACTGAGAAATCGACCGCTGCGCCCGCGCCGTGCAGATCGGTCAGGAAACCGCGCAGGCCGTGCGGCAACGGTTGCTCGCGCCGGACAGCGGCCAGCGCAGTCACCGTCATGTCGAGGCTGCGCGCGTTCTGATCAACCGCATGCGTCAGCAGTGGGTGCGGCGAGAGTTCGGCGAACACCCGGAAGCCGTCGTCCAACGCCGCCTGGATCGCCCCGGCGAACTGCACGGTGTTGCGCAGGTTGTCCACCCAGTAGTCCGCATCGCAGACCGGCCGCTCGCGCGGGTCGAACATGGTCGCGGAGTAGTACGGGACCTTAGGTGCCATCGGTTCGAGATCGGCGAGGGCAGCGGCCAACTCGTCGAGAATGGGGTCGACCTGGGGTGAGTGGGAGGCTACATCGACGGCAACCTCACGCGCCATCACATCCCGTTTCTCCCAACGCGCGACGAGCTCACGCACCTGATCGGCGGCTCCGCCGATCACGGTGGACTGCGGCGACGCCATCACCGCGACGGTGACGTCATCGATGCCGCGGGACATCAGTTCCGAATTCACTTGCTTGGCAGGCAATTCCACCGATGCCATGGCACCGGAGCCGGCGATGTGCGCCATCAACTTCGAGCGCCGGCAGATGACCCGGGCCCCGTCTTGCAGCGAAAGCGCCCCGGCCACAACGGCTGCGGCGGTCTCGCCCATCGAGTGCCCGACCACCGCACCCGGCAGCACCCCGTAGCTCTGCTCCATGACGGCTGCCAGTGCGACCTGGATGGCGAATATCGTCGGCTGCACTCGATCGATGCCGGTCACCGTCTGCGAGTCGGTCATTGCCTCGGTCACCGAGAATCCCGATTCGGCGGCGATCACCGGTTCGAGTTCGGCGATCTTCGCGGCGAAAGCCGGTTCCTTGGCCAGCAGGTCGGTGCCCATCGCGGCCCACTGGGAGCCTTGACCGGAGAACACCCATACCGGCCCTCGGTCGTCGTGACCTACCGCTTCTTCATAGAGCGCGTCTCCGGCGGCGACTTCACGCAAATTCTCGGCAAGCTCGGCCGGGCTTTGCGCCACCACCATGGTGCGCACCGGCCGATGTCCCCGTCGACGCGACAGCGTGTAGGCAAGATCGCCCAGCACCAACGACTCCGGGCGGGCTTCCACCCATTCCGCGAGTCGACGGGCCGTGTCCCGCAACCCGTCCGCAGAGCTGGATGACAGCGCAAAGATGTGCTCGGCCCGGGGGTTCGCAGCGGACTCGTGGGCAGCTTGCGCGGGCGCGGGCAGTGGCGCCTCTTCGAGAAGCGCGTGCACGTTGGTGCCCGACATACCGAACGAGGACACCGCCATCCGCCGCAACTGCTGGCCTTCCACATTCGTCGGCCAAGGCGTAACTTCTTGCGGCACAACCAGTCCCGTGTCAATAGCGGCAAGTTCATCGGGCAGCGCCGTGAAACCCACAACTGGCGGCACCACGCCATGCCGCAATGACAGAATCGCTTTGACCAGTCCTACCGCCCCGGCGGCGGATTCGCTGTGCCCCATGTTGCTCTTGACCGATCCGAGCGCACAGCGGTTGCCGTCGAGGCCGTAAACCTGGGCCAGGCCCCGAAATTCGATGGGGTCACCGACCGGGGTACCGGTGCCGTGCGCCTCGACCGCGCCGACGGTCGCGGGGTCTACACCGGAGGCCGCCAACGCCGCGCGGTAGACCGCGACCTGCGCCTTCTCCGACGGCATCGTGATCGTTTCCGAGCGACCGTCATGGTTGCTGGCGGTGCCGCGGATCACGGCGAGGATCTGGTTGCCATCGGCGATCGCATCCGGCAGTCGCTTGAGCAGCACTACCGCGCAGCCCTCGGACCGGACGAATCCGTCCGCCGCGGCGTCGAAGCTGTGGCAGCGGCCGGTGGGTGAGAGCATGCCCTGCGCGGAGCACGCCACGCTGCCGTGCGGCTCCAGCAGCACTGCACAGCCGCCCGCCAAAGCCATGTCGCTCTCACCCTGGTGCAGGCTGCGGCAGGCCAGGTGTACCGCCATCAGACCCGAGGAGCAAGCGGTGTCCGTCGTCAAAGCGGGGCCGTGCAGCCCCAGCAGGAAGGCGATCCGACCGGACGCCACGCTGTTGTTCAGCCCGGTCACCGCATAGGCGCCAGCCAGACCGCCCGCGCCCTTGGTGAGCAGCAGGTAGTCCTCGTGGGTGAGGCCGGCGAACACGCCCGTCTTGGTTCCGGCCACCGACCGCGGATCCATGCCGGCATGCTCGATCGCCTCCCACGCAGTCTCGAGCAGCAGTCGGTGCTGAGGATCGATCGAGACCGCCTCGCGCTCGGTGATGCCGAAGAACTCGGCGTCGAAACCTGCGGGGTTGTCGACGAACCCGCCCCAGCGCGACACCGTCCGCCCGGGTACGCCGGGTTCCGGGTCGTAGTAGGCGTCGGCGTCCCAGCGGTCCCGTGGCACCTCGGTAACCAGGTCATCGCCCCGCAACACGGATTCCCAGAGCTTGTCGGGTGAGTCGATTCCGCCAGGAAGCCGGCACCCCATTCCAATCACCGCAATGGGAGTCACACGTGTTTCCATCGACCTATCAACCTCGTCTCAGCCCCAGCGGCGGTAGTCGACCGCATCACTGAATTGTCAAGGGCCATGGACCAACGCAACGCCACTGTGAACTATGCCTATCCACGCCCTTTTGCACCCCCGTGCGAGCTCCCGTCGCGCCGGCCACGCGCGAACCCGGATCGCGGCACTATAGGGGTCTCGGCAACCGAGCTTAGACGCAGCCGCGGGAACCCGAGCCAAAAATGGTGAATCGCCAGGTTAATGCCGGGTTCGCCCCATTGACCAGCGGCGATGCGGTGGCGTCAGCAGGTCCCACCCGACGTCGCGTGCCGTGTCGGTGTGCCGAGCCGGCCACACGCCATCGGCGCGATTTGGCGCCTGACCACGTTGGGACGCCGGTAACGTCTTGCCCATGAGTGTGCGTTCCATTCCCTCCTTGCTGCGTAGATGCGCTCAGCTGGAACCCAATGACACGGCGTTCACGTTTCTCGACTTCGAGCAGGACTGGAATGGCGTCGCGCTGACTCTGACCTGGGCGCAAATGCATCGGCGGATGCTGAACGCGGCAAAAGAGTTCAGTCAGCACGGTTCGCCCGGTGATCGCGCGGTGATTCTGGCCCCACAGGGATTGGACTACATCGTCGCTTTTCTCGGCGCGTTGCAGGCGGGGCTGATAGCGGTTCCGCTCTCGGTTCCGCAGGGCGGCATTCTGGACGAGCGTGTCGACTCGGTTCTCCGCGACGCGACACCCACGGTGGTCCTCACTACATCAGCGGTGATTGACGATGTCGTCCGACATGTCACAGCGCCGCAAGGACAATCGACTCCCGCCATCATCGAGGTCGACCGCCTGGATCTGGATTCGAAAGTCCGTTCCAGTGGCGGAGACGAAAGAATCCAGCCCACCGCGTACTTGCAATACACATCCGGATCGACGCGGACGCCGGCCGGAGTGGTGATGTCCCACGAGAACCTGCGGATCAACCTCGGGCAGCTGATGGGCGGCTACTTCGCGCCCACCGATGGGATCGGACCCGCCGACATGACGCTTGTCTCGTGGCTGCCGTTCTTCCATGACATGGGCCTGATGATGGGGATCTGCGCGCCGATAATCGGCGGCTTCCCGACAGTCCTGACCAGCCCGGCATCCTTCCTGCAACGTCCCGCGCGGTGGATGCAGATGATGGCCGACAATCCGTCCGTGTTCTCGGCGGCGCCGAACTTCGCCTTCGACCTGGCGGCCAAGAAGACCTCAGACGAGGATATGGCCGGGTTGGACCTCGGCAGGCTGAACACCGTCGTCAGCGGTGCCGAGCGGGTGCAGCCCGCGACCATCAAGCGCTTCACCGACCGCTTTGTCCGGGCCGGCCTCCAGCCCAAGGCAGTCCGGCCTGCTTACGGGCTCGCCGAAGCGACGTTGTACGTGGCGAACAGCAAGCCGCACACACCACCGAAACTCACCGAATTCGACCCGGAGGCATTGGCCGACGGCCGGGCGAAGAGGTGCGCTGTCGGTGCCGGCACCGCGTTGATCACCTATGTGTTGCCGACCTCACCGATCATGCGGATCGTCGACGCCGATACCTGCGCCGAGTGTCCGGACGGAACGGTCGGCGAGATCTGGGTTCATGGCGAAAACGTCGCTTCCGGCTATTGGAAGCGCCCCGAGGAGAGCGCGCAAACCTTTGGCGCGACGATTGTGGCCCCCTCCCCAGGCACACCGGAAGGCCCGTGGCTGAGAACGGGAGACCAGGGCTTCACGATCGACGGCGAGTGGTTCATCCTCGGCCGGCTCAAGGACCTGTTGATCGTGTACGGACGAAACCACTCTCCCGATGACATCGAGGCGACGATCCAGGAGATCACCCGCGGACGCTGCGCGGCGATAGCCGTTCCCGGTGACCGCAGCAGCGAAAAGCTGGTAGCAATTATCGAATTCAAGAAGCGGCCGGATGACGAGACCGATCGACTTGTGACCATCAAGCGCGAAGTCACCTCGGCATTGTCGAGTTCACACGGCCTGTCTGTTGCGGATCTGGTTCTGGTACCGCCCGGCTCGATTCCGATCACCACCAGCGGCAAGGTGAGACGACGCGCGTGTGTCGAGCAGTATCGGCAAGATCAATTCGCTCGCCTGGACGTTTAGCCGCATCGTGTCAGCCGACGGCAGTGTAGAGCCAAGGCGCCTCGGCCCATCCCGGCTCGCAGGCCTCCTTGTCGTGGCTGCCTGGGTCGCGCTGGCGTTGGCCGCCAACATCTTCTTCGCCGTGACACCCGCGAAGGCGCCCGGCTCCGGATCGACGTTGCCGCCCGCTGCGTCGAACTCCCATGTCGCACAAGCATTCCCAGGAACCGGCACCGACGCCATCGCCTATCTGGTGCTGGACGGCCGAGACCAGATGGGGCCGGCGGACCAGCAGTACTACGAGTCCGCCATCAGTGCCCTGCGGGCCGACAGCACGCACGTGGGATCCGTGCTCGACTGGTGGTCGGATCCACTCACCGCGCCGCTGGGAACCAGCCCCGACGGACGCTCCGGGATCGCCGTGCTGTGGTTGCGCGGTGAGGCGGGCACCAATAAGGCCCGGGAGTCACTCGATGGGGCCAGATCAGTGCTGCGCAAACTTCCCGCGAGCCCGGGGTTGCGCGCACGCATCACGGCCCCGGCCACCACGGGCGCCACTCCCCTGCGGCTGACGGTATGGCAGGCAGCAGGAATCGTGGCCGCGGCGGCGCTGATCGCGGTGCTGCTGGTGCTGCGCGCCGGGCTGTCCGCGAGATCGGTGGTGGCCGTGGCGTTGACGGGCGCGCTGTCGATTGCGGTCGCATGGCCGCTGACGTGCGTTTCGTCGTTGTTTTCTTGGGCGCTGGCCGCGGTGCTGGCGATCGGGCTGATCACGACGTCCACGCTGCTCATTGCGCGGCAGCCGGGGCGTGGCTATCGGGCCCTGCTGCCGGCGCTCGGCCTGCCCGGGGCGGCCGCCCTGCTTCTCACCGGCCCGCTGCTGTTCGCCCAGACGCCGGCGGTGCGCAGTGTCGGCCTCGCGACACCGGGAGTTGTTGCGGCACTTGCGGCTTCGTTGACATTGCTGCCCGCGCTACTCGGGCTCGCCAGGGCGGCCAAAGTCGAGGCACAACAGTCGTTGCGCGGTCCGTCATGGAAACGCTCACTCCCGGTGGCGCGCCCTGCCCTCGTCGTCGCCGTGGTCTTGGCGATCTGCGCTCTTCCCGTCATCGGGACCCACTGGGGCATCTCCGGCAACTCCACCGGATCGGTCCGCACCAGCAACGCGCGCTTTTTGCCGAGCAATCGGCTGCCCGACGTGGTGCTGATCAAGTCCGACCACGACCTTCGAGACCCCGGGGGTCTCATCGGCATCGACGCGGTAAGCCGCCGGCTGATGGAGATTCCCGGCGTCCGCAAGGTGCAGTCCGCGGCATGGCCCGGTGGTGTCCCCTGGTCGGACGCCTCACTCAGTTCGGCAGCCGGCAGACTCAGCGAGCAACTGGACCGGCAGGCCGCAACGTTCGTGCCGCAGGTGACCTCGATCAAAACGTTGGCTGCGGTGCTCGACCAGGTGTCGGGCTCGGTAGATGAATTGGAGTTGACGCTGACCACCGGTGTCGGCGGACTGAACCAGATGCAGCAAGCGATCAACATGGTGGTGTCCGGTACACGGAACATCAAGGACACCGCTACCGAGGTATCGGGATATCTAGACCCGGTGCGCGGCTGGATCGACGGCGTCCCGGACTGCACCGCCGATATCCTGTGCCGGACCGCGCGCAAGGCCGTCGATCCCGTCGACCGCGTCATCGCCGATATCAACGTACTTTCGGCCGGCGCCGATCGGATCGCGGCCGGTTCGACTACCGCCGCCGGTGCTCTGACCTCGACTCCGCGCGCGGTGGCCCAAATGCGGTCGGCACTCAGCCAGTTGCGGTCATTTGTGCCGAGCCTGGAGACCACGATCGAGAGCACCATCCCCCAAGTCGTCCAGTTGTCCGCGTTCTTGAAGAACCTCAGCACCGATTTCGCCAACACCGGCGAGGGCGGGTTCTATCTGCCGCGTAAGGCGTTGGCGGACCCGTCCTATCAGCACGTGCGGCAGACGATGTTCTCCTCGGACGGCACCGCGACCCGATTATTCGTGTACTCCGATGAAACCGCGCTGGATCTGGCTGACGCGGCCCGCGCGCAGCAGATCGCGACCGCCGTCGGCAACGCGAGCAAGTACGGAAGTCTGGTCGACAGCGAGGTCACCGTTACCGGCGGCGCTCAGCTGGCCGCGGCCGTACGCGCGACGGTTACCCATGACGCAATCCTGTTGGCCGGCACGGTGCTTGCCGTAGCGCTGCTCGTGGGTGTGTGGCGCGGCGCGGCCGGTGGCTTCACGGTCGGACTCGGGCTGGCGGGCTCGTGGTCGGCCGGCCTCGGCATCACCGTAGCGCTGTGTGAGCACGCGGCGTTCCGACTGGTGGACGCGGCAGTCTTGCCGGCGTCCTTTGCCATTGTCGCGGCCTGCGGCCTCCCTTTCCTGGTGGCCGGTCTCGTTACCCACCAGGGTTCGGTTATTTCGGTGCGGCGCGCCGTCGCGCCGTTCCCGGCGGTCGGCGGCGTCCTCGGCCTCGGCTTGATCCTGGCGTCAGGCGGATTGGTCAGCGCTCTCGGACAGATTGGCAGCGCCACCGTCTTCGGGCTGCTCGCACTGTCGCTGGTGGTGGCGCTAGTCGACGTTGACCGGTTCGTTCCATTTGGAAAGGGTCACCTCAACGGACCCGGAACCCAGGTCGACGCTCGCCCGCACGAGACGGTGTGACCCGTCCTGGGCGATCCACACCGTCGCGGGCCGCGACTGTCTCGCGCCGGGATCGATGATCTTCACGGTCTCGGTCTGCAGGGTGCCGGTGATCTTGTTCGTGGTCACCCCGTCGATCACCTCGGTTCCCTGCGATTGCACGTTGTTGACACCCGAGAGCAATTTCGCGACACCGCTGGCAGGGTCGAGCAAGCGCGTGGCCGATAGATCGGCGACGGAGCCGAGATTGGTCCAATCGTCGAACAGTTTCACCGAGATCTTGTCGTCCTTGATCCGGAACGGTACGTCCGCCTGGCCGTTGTAGGTGCACGAACCCTTAGCGGTCAGCGGGTTGGCCTTGATGTCGACGTCGGCGTTGGTGATACCCAGCATGCTGTCGACTTGGCCATTGGTACGGACGGCAAGGTGCGCACTGGTCAATGCCTTCGTCGCATCCACCGACTGCCGCACGTCGGCCATCAGCGGTGAATCCGCGGTGGTGCCGGTGGGCGACGGTCCGTCCGGATCTTTGGGAGGCGACTCGCATCCCGTCAGCAACAGCAGCAGAGCGGCGACTACTGCAAGCAGAACAGGAGTGACGCGTGATTCCATCGTTTCCTCGTCTCAGCTCGCGTGACCCATCGCACGAACCGCCAAGCTTAGTGTTTTGGGCTGAGCCGAACGCCACGACGGCGTTCTTCCTGCAATTCGCACCATTGACTTATACCCCCCAGGGGTATAACTTCTGGACATGGGCGCACGTCGCCCGAGCATGGGTGATAATCCCGACAGTTGCTAGCGAGCGGAGGCCCCGATGATCGGCGAAGGTTTAGCGGCCCTGGGCCACGCGTTGGCACTGACAGGCTCGATGACCTGGGAGATCCTGTGGGCGCTGATCCTCGGATTCACCTTGTCGGCGGTGGTCCAGGCCGTGGTGCGTCGTTCGACGATCGTGTCGCTGATGGGCGACGACCGCCCCCGAACCCTGGCCGTCGCGGCCGGGCTCGGCGCGGCATCGTCGTCGTGCTCGTACGCCGCGGTGGCGCTGGCGCGATCCCTGTTCCGCAAGGGCGCAAACTTCACCGCCGCCATGGCCTTCGAAATAGGCTCGACCAACCTGGTGGTGGAGCTGGGCATCATCCTGGCGCTGTTGATGGGGTGGCAATTCACCGCGGCCGAGTTCGTCGGCGGGCCGATCATGATCATCGTGTTGGCGTTGCTGTTCCGGTTGTTTGTGCGTGGCCGGCTGATCGACGCAGCACGTGAGCAGGCCGACAAGGGTGTCGCCGGGTCGATGGAAGGCCATGCGGCCATGGACATGTCCATTCAGGGCGACGGCACGTTCTTCCAGCGACTGTTCTCCGGGCCCGGCCTCACCTCGGTCTCGCACGTGTTCGTCATGGAGTGGTTGGCGATCCTGCGCGATCTGATTATTGGATTGTTCATCGCGGGCGCCATCGCCGCGTGGGTTCCCGAAACCTTCTGGCAGGAATTCTTTTTGACCTCTCACCCGACCTGGTCGGTGGTGTGGGGGCCGATCGTCGGGCCGTTCGTCGCGATCGTGTCGTTCGTCTGCTCGATCGGCAATGTGCCGCTTGCCGCAGTGTTGTGGAACGGCGGCATCAGCTTCGGCGGAGTCGTCGCGTTCATCTTCGCCGACCTGCTGATCCTGCCGATCCTGAACATCTACCGTAAGTACTACGGCACCAGGATGATGCTGACCTTGTTGGGCACGTTCTACGTGTCGATGGTTGCCGCCGGGTATTTGGTCGAATTGATCTTCGGCACAGCCGATCTCATTCCGCAACAGCGCAATGCGATGGTGATGTCGGCCGGCATCTCGTGGAACTACACCACCTGGTTGAACATCCTCTTCCTGATTCTCGCCGCGGTGCTCGTCGCACGGTTCTTCACATCGGGCGGGATGCCGATGCTGCGCATGATGGGCGGCTCGCCGGATGCCGAGCACGATCACCATGGGCATGGGGGTCACGAAGGCTCGCATGGTGAGCATGGTGAGCATGGGCATGGCGAGCACGACGGTCATCAGGGCCACCACGACCACCAGCACCACTAGCCCCTTCGGCCTGCGCCGAGTGTGAATCCGCCGACACAACACGCCGCTGAGCCGTCGGACAGTTCACCCTCGGCCAGAGATCGGCCGCGGACGGCCTGACGGCGCACGGTCGCAGGCCTTAGACGCAGCGCGCAGCATTTAGGTTCCACATTGGTGCCGCGGTTCACGGCAAGCGAAATATGTTGTGCAGCTTGATATTCTGCGATTACTGCCAGCCGTTTTGTCGGTGGCGCTTCGTAGTATTCAGGTATGTCGTGCAGCACGCGTGAGGAGATCGTCGAGGTCTTCAACGCTCTCGATGCCGACATGGATTCACTGTGCGAGTTGAGCTTTGATGCGTTCACCACCCCCGAGCGGATGCGGGCGATAGAGCGTCTCGAACGAGTGGCGCGCCGGCTGCGCACACCCCAGCACGCGTTGATCAACCAACTCGCCGCCCAGGCCACCAAGGAAGAACTCGGCGGCACCCTGCCCGCCGCGCTGGCCGATCGGCTGCGGATCACCAAAGCCGAAGCCGGCCGCCGCGTCGCCGAAGCCTTCGACCTCGGCCCGCGCCGCGCCCTGACCGGGGAAACCCTGGCGCCGCTGCTCACCGCGACCGCCGCCGCCCAAGCCGCCGGCCTCATCGGCGACTGCCACATCAGGGTCATCCGCGGCTTCTTCGCCCACCTGCCCGCCGCCGTCGACCTGGGCACCCGCGAAGCCGCCGAAGCCGACTTGGCCGACAAGTCCCGCGACTACCGGCCCGACCAAGTCGGCGGATACGCCCGCGAAATCATGAAACTGCTACACCCCGACGGCGACTACAGCGACGAGGAACGCGCCCGCAAACGCGGCATCATTCTCGGCAGCCAGGAATTCGACGGCATGTCGCGCATCAGCGGCCTCATCACCCCAGAACTGCGCGCCGCCATCGAAGCGATCTGGGCCAAACTCGCCGCCCCCGGAGCCGCCAACCCCTACGACGACAGCCCCGCCCAGTGCGACAGCCGCAGCCAAGCCCAACGCCAACACGACGGACTGCTGATCGGTTTGCGGGGTCTGCTCGGCTCCGAAACGCTCGGGCAGCACAATGGGCTGCCCGTGACCATCGTGGTCACCACCACCCTCAAAGACCTCGAAGCCGCCGCCGGCAGAGCAGTGACCGGAGGCGGCACCTGGGTGCCGATGTCGGATGTGATCCGCTGGGCCGCTCGCGCACACCACTACTTGGCCATCTTCGACAAGAGCAAGCCCTTGGCGCTCTATCACACCAAGCGGCTGGCCTCACCGGCACAACGAATCATGTTGTACGCCAAAGAGCGTGGCTGCACCAGGCCTGGCTGTGCTGCCCCCGCTTACCACACACAGGCCCATCACGTCACCGGGTGGACGAACACCCACAGCACGGACATCAACGACCTCACCCTGGCTTGCGGACCGGACAATCGACTCGCGGAAAGCGGCTGGACCACCCGCACCAACGCCAACGGCGAGACCGAATGGATCCCACCCGCCCACCTCGACCACGGCCAGCCACGCATCAACACGTTCCACCACCCCGAAAAGATGCTGGCACCCGATGATGACGACGAAGACGAACCATAGGTGCCGTTACCCGCCGTCGCGGCGGTATCCTTGCCTCCGAAATTTCCGAGGCGAGGGGACCGTGGGTGTCGACATCGAGCCAGACTGGCAACTTTCCGCAACGGCCGGCCGGCGCCCGACCACCCGCTGACATCGGAAGGTTGTTGCTTCGCTGCCACGACCGCCCGGGAATTATCGCGGCGGTGAGCGCTTTCCTGTCGAAGGCAGGCGCCAACATCATCTCACTAGACCAGCATTCCACCGCCCCAGAGGACGGCACGTTCCTGCAGCGCGCGATCTTTCACTTGCCCGGCCTGACTGCCGCAATCGACGGCCTGGAGCGCGAGTTCGCGGCCACAGTAGCTGACGAGTTCGGCATCGACTACCGGTTCACCGAGGCCGCGAAGCCAAAACGGGTCGCCATCATGGCCTCCAGAGACGACCACTGTCTGCTGGATCTGTTGTGGCGCAATCGCCGTGGGGAAATCGAGATGACGGTATCCATGGTGATTGCCAACCATCCTGATCTGGCCGAGCGCGTCCGCCCGTTCGGAGTGCCGTTCATCCACGTCCCCGCAACCCGCGACACCCGCGCTGAGGCAGAACAACGTCAGCTCCAATTGCTCAACGGCAACGTGGATTTGGTGGTTCTCGCTCGCTACATGCAGATACTCACGCCGGATTTCCTCAACGGGGTCGGCTGCCCGCTGATCAATATCCACCACTCGTTCCTCCCTGCCTTCATCGGCGCCGCACCGTACAAACGCGCCCGGGAACGCGGCGTCAAACTGGTCGGCGCGACCGCCCACTATGTCACCGAGGTACTCGACGAGGGGCCGATCATCGAACAAGATGTGGTGCGCGTCAGCCACACCGACACCGTCGACGATCTGGTCCGCGTCGGCGCGGACGTGGAACGCGCGGTGTTGTCCCGTGCCGTGCTCTGGCACTGCCAGGACCGCGTGATCGTGCACGACAACCAGACGATCGTGTTCTGACGCTTAGCCCGGCTTGGCGGTGTCCAACGCCGTTCTTCCGAACCTCGCGTCCAGCGCTCCCCACACGTCCGCGTACGGTCCGGATTTGTTGTCATGCGCCGCTAGACGTTTCATGATCCGGCGGACCAGCGGCGCGACAAGCCGCATCGGATAACGCTTCCATCCGGCGTTCGCACGAATCTCGACAAGCATGTCGGGCCACGAATGTTGTTGGAAATTGAGAAGTTGCTGGGCCCGGGTGACGTCCATCCAATCATTCGGAAACCAGCAGTCGTCGTCGTTCGGGTTGCCGGGCCGGCCCAACCGAGGCAATCCGACCAAGCCCTGAGCGCCCGCCAGAGCCGGTCCGATGTCGCCCTGCCGCAGCAGATACGAGTCGTCGCCGGCGATCAGCAACACCTCGCCGACGACATCTGCGCGTGCCGCCGCCGCGAATGCCGTTGCGACATCGCGGGAATCGACACAATGGACCCGGCAGTCGGCCGGCATCGCATTCCCGAAGTGCACCATTTCGAGGCTCAATGACTGCGCTTTCGGGTCGACGCTCAACACGCCACCAAGCCGCAGCACCACCCAGTCCAGGTTCGACGAGCGCACAATCTCTTCGGCTTCGAGTTTCTGGCCTCCGTACAGCTCGCACGGCCGTGGCGGCGTTTCCAGACCGACTCGTTCGGAGTGACGATGGGGATTGCGGGAGCCATAGATCGACGCACTCGACGCATGCACGAAGCGGGGCGGTTTCGGTAGGGCTTCGGCAGCGTGCACCAGAAGCGACGTGGCGTCTACGTTCACCTTGCGGGCGAGTTGGGGGGCGCGGTAGATCAACGGTGGAATCACCGCGGCAAGATGAACGATCACGTCGGGCGATGTCTCGGACAGCAAGCGCTGGACCTGTTCGGGATCGGTCAAATCCGCCCAGCCGATTTGGACGCCGGGCGGCAACGAGGCGCCCGCGTTGTGATGCGCCGCGGCGACCACCTGCCAGCCGTCGGCGGCGAAGCGCCTGACCGTCTCAAGCCCGACCAAACCGAAGGCGCCGGTAACCAGCACTGTCTGCGACATGGGCATCCTCGGTCCGGCCAACATCCCTTTCTCCAAGGAAGCTAGCCAACTAACCGCGAAAGCGCTACGCCTTCAGCAACGCAGTGAGCGCTGCCGGGTCCTTAAAGTAGACGTCGAGTTCGACGATCAATCCGTCGCTGACCGTGTACACCTCGACCATTCCCATCTCGACGCTCCTGCCGGTGGCCCGCGCAGTGAACGTCAGTCGAAAACGCACCGCGACTGTGTTGTCCGTCAACAAGAATTGCATCGTCGGACCCGGCACAACATCCATGCCGTCGTCCATTCTCGCCATGAGCTCGAAAAAGCCTTGCGGACCGCGATATTCGCCGCTGTAGGGTAGGCCGCCCGCCTCGTATGCGACGAAATCATCGTCCAGCAGGCCACGCGCGTCTTCCATCCGTTGCTCGGCGACCGCCGCCACGAAAGCATGGACCGTTGCCAGCGCGTCCTCAGTCACCGCCATGCGTGCACTTTACGCGCCAAGAATCCCACAAGCTTTCGTGAAGCAGCAGACGTCAATCTTGCTTCAACGGCAAACGGCCGCAACACAAAACACACAGAGAGGTACCAAATGTTCAGCACCCGGATCCGCGCCCTCGCCGGCATGTCACTGCTCAGCGGAGCGATCGGGCTGGCAGCCTTCGGCGGCTCCATCGGCACCGCCAACGCTGTCCCGACCCACCAGCCCGAATACGGCACCTACACCTGCTACGACTACGCGACGCAGACCTTCTACACCTGCTTCGACCCCAGCTAACCTCGCGATCGCATGCGTGGCGAAGCCAGGCGCGACCATCGGGGCTCCTAACAATCAGGAAGCGGGCCTTGGTCTCCACTCCACACACCGACCGGGCCCGCTTTCTCGCGCAAAAACATGTCAGACCGTGGTGCGAAGATCAGGTCATGCAGTACTACGACATCATCGGTGACATTCACGGTTGTGCCACCGCACTGGAAGGGCTGCTGGCCGAACTCGGTTACACATCCACCGATCCGACCGGCACGTACCGGCATCCCCGGCGCCAGGCGATCTTCGTCGGCGATCTGGTCGACCGCGGCGGTGAACAGCTCCGCGTGCTTGAAATCGTCAAAGGGATGGTCGACGCGGGCAGCGCCCAGATCGTCATGGGCAATCACGAGTTCAATGCGGTCTGCTATGCCATCGAATCGCCCACAGGCAGCGGCGATTACCTCCGCAAACACACCGAGAAGAATTACAACCAGCACCAGGCGTTCCTCAACCAGCTCACCGACGAACAGCGGTTGGACTACCTGGAGTGGTTCAAGACCATTCCGCTCTGGCTCGATCTTGGCGACATCCGCGTCGTGCACGCGTGCTGGCATGAAGAATCAATGAAATACGTTGCAGAACAACTGGGTTCGAATCTATTCGACTCGGTAGATCAGCTCGCACGGGCCTCGACGAAGGGCGACCGCCTGTACACCGCGGTCGAGATCCTGCTGAAGGGGCCAGAGATCAGCCTGACGGATTACGGCCAGAAGCCCTACCAAGACAAAGACGGCCATCCCCGCGGAAATGCTCGAATCCGTTGGTGGGATGACAGCGCGACGACGCTGCGTGAGATCGCCGAGATTTCTGACACTTACACCACCGAAGACGGCCATCCATACCCGCCGCTGCCTGATATCGAGGTTGGGGCCGAGGACCGGTCCTACGTGTACAGCGGTTCGGTGCCGGTGTTCTACGGCCACTACTGGCGCCGTGATGACCCTCAGCCGCAACGTGATTGGACCGACCACTGTGCGTGTGTGGACTTCAGCGCGGTGAAGGGCGGCAAACTGACGGCCTACCGGTGGTCCGGTGAGCCAACGATCCGGCTCGATCACTACCACCAGTTCGACGCGAACTAGTCTCTGCGAGAAAGCTTTTCAGCCAACCGGCGATTGACCGGCTCCGGCAGCAACTCACTCACGTCGCCGCCCAGCATCGCGACCTCCTTGGCCAGCGACGACGACACGAACGAATACCGGGGCGCGGTCGCAACGAAGAACGTGTCCACCCCGGCGACGTGCTTGTTCATCTGCGCCATCTGCAGCTCGTATTCGAAATCCGTGCCGGTGCGCAGACCCTTGACGATGGCGTTCAAACCGCATGCCCGGACGAAGTCGACCACCAGACCCTTCCCGGCCGCCACCCGCAGGTTGGGCAGGTGCGTGGTCGACTCTTCGATCAGCGCGGTCCGCTCATCGAGATCGAACATGCCCTTCTTGGCGGGGTTGATCAGGATAGCGACGACAACCTCGTCGAACTGGGCACAGGCGCGTTCGAACACATCGATATGGCCCAACGTGACTGGATCGAAGGACCCCGGGCAAACTGCGCCGCTCATGGCTCAAGACGCTAGCAGGACACCTCAGCCGAACTCGGCCAACTCCAAGCGGGTGTCGCCGTAGACCCGCTCCGGCCAGCCCGACCAACCGTCCGGCCAGTTCAATGGGGCGCTGCTGGTACCTCGTTCGATCACAGCCACTGTTCCGTCGCGTATCCAGCCGTGTTTACCAAGCAGGCCCAGGACCGCCTCAACCTCGGATGTGTCGACGTCGTAGGGCGGGTCGGCCAGCACCAGGTCCACCGACGCGGCCGCACCACCTGCCAACACTGCAGACACGGCGCCCCGGCGCACTGTCGCACCCGGCAGTCCGGATGCGCCGATGTTACGCGTGATCACCGCCGCGGTGCGGTGATCGGACTCCACGAACAGCGCCGACACCGCACCGCGTGACAGCGCCTCCAAACCCAGCGCTCCCGATCCGGCGTAGAGGTCCAGCACGGCCATACCCGTCAGCTCGAATCGCGCCGTCAGGATGTTGAACAACGACTCACGCACCCGGTCGGTGGTCGGCCGGGTTCCCCGCGGGGGGACGGCAAGCCGACGGCCCCGGGCGGCGCCGCCGATGATGCGGGTCAGCTCAGCACCACCAGCAGGTCACCACCCTCTACCTGCGCGGTGCTCGATACCGCCACCCGTTGCACGGTGCCGTCGCTGGGCGCGGTGATCGGCGCTTCCATCTTCATGGCCTCGATGGTGGCGACGGTCTGGCCGGCGCTCACCTTGTCGCCATCGGCCACCGAGACGGTGACAACCCCGGCGAAGGGCGCCGCGATGTGTCCGGGGTTGCCGCGGTCGGCCTTCTCGGCGGCCGGAACCGCGCTGGCAATGCTGTTGTCACGCACCAGAATCGGTCGCAGCTGACCGTTGATGATGCACATCACCGTCCGCATGCCCCGTTCGTCGGGTTCGGAGATGGCCTCCAGGCCGATCAACAACTCCACGCCGCGCTCCAGCCGCACCCGATGCTCCTCGCCCTGGCGTAGGCCGTAGAAGAACTGGTTGGCCGACAGCTGCGAGGTGTCACCGTAGATGTCCCGGTGCTCTTCGTATTCCTTTGTGGGAGCTGGGAATAACAATCGATTCAACGCGGCCTGCCGCTTCGGTCCGGGCGCCGACAGTGCATTCTCGTCATCCGCGGTCAGTTGCGGGCCCGGCTTGGCCGGCGCACGACCGTCCAGCGCCCTCGACCGCAACGGCTCCGGCCATCCGCCGGCCGGATCGCCCAATTCACCGCGCAGGAAACCGAGTACCGAGTCGGGGATATCGAATCGAGCTGGGTCGGAGGCGAATTCGTCGGCAGTCAAACCGGAACCAACCAAAGCCAGTGCCAGATCGCCGACCACCTTGGACGACGGAGTGACCTTGATCAACCGGCCGAGCACCCGGTCGGCACCCGCATACGCCTCTTCGACCTCCTCGAACCGGTCCCCCAGTCCCAGCGCGATCGCCTGCTGGCGCAGGTTGGACAACTGCCCGCCTGGGATCTCATGGTGGTACACCCGCCCGGTCGGGCCGGGAAGCCCAGATTCAAAGGGCGCATAAACTTTTCGCAGCGCTTCCCAGTAAGGTTCCAACGCGCACACCGCCGACAGCGACAAGCCGGTGTCGTACTCGGTGCGCGCGGCGGCAGCCACGATCGAGCTCAACGCGGGCTGGCTGGTGGTCCCCGCCATCGGTGCGGCGGCGCCGTCGACCGCGTCCGCACCCGCCTGCCACGCGGCAATGTAGCTGCCCAGCTGGCCCCCTGGCGTGTCGTGCGTGTGCACGTGCACGGGTAGGTCGAAGCGGCTGCGCAGCGCGGTCACCAATGTGTGCGCCGCCGGCGCCCGCAGCAGTCCGGCCATGTCCTTGATGGCCAGTACATGCGCGCCGGCCTCGACGATCCCCTCGGCCAATCGCAGGTAGTAGTCGAGGTTGTAGAGCCGCTCCCCCGGGTCGGACAGGTCGCCGGTGTAGCACATCGCGACTTCGGCTATGGCGGAACCGGTTTCGCGTACCGCGTCGATGGCCGGGCGCATCGAGTCGAGATTGTTCAGCGCGTCGAAGATCCGGAAGATGTCGATACCGGTGGCAGTCGCCTCTTCGATGAACGCCGTTGTCACGATCTCCGGATACGGCGTGTAGCCGACCGTGTTTCGGCCCCGCAACAGCATCTGCAGGCAGAGGTTCGGGATCGCCTGGCGCAGCGCGGCGAGCCGCTCCCAGGGGTCCTCCTTCAGGAAGCGCAGTGCGACATCGTAGGTCGCCCCACCCCAGCACTCCACCGACAGCAACTGTGGCATCGTGCGGGCCAGATGCGGCGCCACCATCAACAATCCGCTGGTACGCACCCGGGTGGCCAGCAGCGACTGATGCGCATCGCGGAACGTGGTGTCGGTGACGCCCACGGCCTTCGATTCCCGTAACCACCGCGCGAACCCCTCTGGACCCAACTCCAGCAACCGCTGACGAGAACCCGCCGGAGGCGCGACATCACGGTCGATCTCGGGCAGCTTGTCCTGCGGGTACACCTTCGAAGGCCGGGTGCCGTGCGGCTTGTTGACCGTGACTTCGGCCAGGTAGTTGAGGATCTTGGTGCCGCGGTCGGCCGACGTGCGTGCGGTCAGCAACTGCGGTCGGTCATCGATGAACGACGTGGTGACTCGGCCGGCCTGAAAATCAGGATCGTCCAGAACCGCTTGCAGGAACGGAATATTCGTCGAAACACCGCGAATCCGGAACTCCGCCATCGACCGGCGCGCCCGGTTCACCGCCGTCTGGAAATCCCGTCCGCGACAGGTCAGCTTGACCAGCATGGAGTCGAAGTGCGCGCTGATCTCGGCACCCAGGTTGGTGCTGCCATCGAGTCGGACGCCGGCCCCACCCGGAGTGCGCAATGCGCTGATTCGGCCGGTGTCGGGGCGAAATCCGTTGGCCGGATCCTCGGTGGTGATCCGGCACTGCAGCGCAGCGCCGTGCAGGCGGACCGCCTCTTGCGTCAGACCCAGGTCTTCCAGCGTTTCCCCGGCAGCGATACGCAACTGACTGGACACCAGGTCGACGTCGGTGATCTCCTCAGTGACGGTGTGCTCCACCTGAATTCGCGGGTTCATCTCGATGAAGACGTACTCGCCGCTCTCGTCGAGCAGGAATTCAACGGTGCCGGCGCAGCTGTACCCGATGTGGCGGGCGAACGCGACCGCGTCGCCGCACATCTTCTCGCGCAGCTCCGCGGGCAGGTTCGGCGCCGGCGCCAGCTCGATGACCTTCTGATGCCGGCGCTGCACACTGCAGTCACGCTCGAAGAGATGAATCACGTTGCCGTGGGTGTCGGCCAGGATCTGCACCTCGATGTGGCGCGGGCGCAGCACGGCCTGTTCCAGGTACACCGTCGCGTCCCCGAAAGCCGATTCGGCTTCTCGACTGGCTGCCTCGATTGCTTCGGGCAACGCGGCGCTGTCGGTGACCCGGCGCATCCCGCGGCCACCGCCGCCGGCAACTGCCTTGACGAACAACGGAAACCGCATTCCGTCGGCGGCCGATACCAGCTCCTCGACCGACGAGGACGGGGCCGAGGACTTCAGTACCGGCAGTCCCGATTCACGCGCGGCAGCGATCGCCCGGGACTTGTTCCCCGTCAGCTGAAGCACTTGCGCGCCGGGCCCGACGAAGGTGATATCCGCCGCCGCACACGCGGCCGCCAGCTGCGGGTTCTCCGAGAGAAATCCGTAGCCGGGGTAGATCGCATCCGCCCCACAACGCTGGGCGGTTTCGACGATCTCGTCGACAGAGAGATACGCGCGCACCGGGTGCCCGATCTCACCGATCTGGTAGGACTCGTCGGCCTTGGTCCGGTGCAACGAATTGCGGTCCTCGTAGGCGTAGACGGCGACGGTCCCGACGCCCAACTCGTAGGCAGCACGGAACGCCCGGATCGCGATCTCGCCGCGATTGGCGACAAGCACTTTGGAGATCATGTTCGACCCCTTAACTCAGACGAGTGTCGACCAATAGTTCCAAAAGCGAACCATGATCAGCAAAAACACCGCAGTGAACCAAAAGGTGAGCATTGACCATCGCCACTGGACAAGCAACCGCAACGCAGTCCGGCCTTCGATTACCGGACGCAGCAGCACGGCGACCGTCACCACCAGCAGCGTCATGGTGACCACCCAGACCACCATGCAGTACGGGCACAACGCCCCGATGCGGTACAGACTCTGGAAGATCAGCCAGTGCACGAAAACGCCACCCAACAGCTCGCCGACCAGCAATCCGACCCAATACCACCGGGGCAGAGGCACTTTCGCCACCGCCAGCACTCCGCTGACGACCACCACGGTGAAACCGGCAATGCCCAGCAGCGAGTTGGGGAAGCCGAACACCGAAGCCTGCGGCGTCACCATCACCGAGCCGCACGACACGATCGGGTTGATATTGCAGGACGGCACGTAGGAAGGGTTGAGCAGCAACTCGATCTTTTCCACCGTCAACGTGACGGAGGCGATCAGTCCGATCACGCCCGCGATCAACACCCACCACGCGCTGAGCGCGGGGACCGACAGGCCGTGCGTAGCGGCCGGTTTCAGCTCCCCGGATTGCTCGGTGGATTCAGCTGACACGAGGTCAGCTCTTCGCCGATGCCGCGGCCTCGTCGATGCCGGGGACGTTGCCGACGATCTCTTTGATCTTGGCGACGAACGCTGCGGGCGTCGTCCATTCGTATTCGGCGCCGTTGATCCGCACGGTGGGGGTCGCCCGGATATTGCTGGCCCCGGCCAATCCATTGACCTTCGAGATGTACTTGCCGCTGTTGATGCAGTCCGGCACCTTGCCCGCCGCACCCGCTTCGCGGGCGAGTTCGATCAGCTTTGCGTTGTCGGGGAACTGGGTGCCGGTCTCCGACGGTTGGACGCCCTCGCTGTACAGCGCGCTGTGGAAGCGGCGGAAGGCCTCCATGGACTCGTCGGCGACGCAGTAGGCCGCGGCGGCCGCGCGCGACGAGTAATTCTGGGTCCGCGGGCTGTCGAGAATGGTCACCATCGAGTAGTCGGCGGCGATGGCACCGATGTCGATGAGGTTGGAGACGGTCGATCCGTAGCCGCGCTCGAAATTGCCGCAGGCCGGGCACAGAAAGTCCTCGTAGATGGACACCACGGCCTTGGGTTTGCCGTTGTCGGAGACCAGCTTGCTCGACGCCACCCGGATCGCGCTTTCCGCGCCGGCGGCGTTCTTCTTGTGGTTCAGCGAGACGATGTAGAGAACCAACGCGACGGCGAAGATCACGACAATCGCGGTCCCGCCGATCTGGATGAGTCGGCCGGACTTACCGTCGCCGGCCTTCAGGTCGAGTCGCGCGGGGCGCTTGGGTTTGTCGGCCACAGTTTCGCTGATCCTCACGTGTGTTGGCTGCTAAGCGCCTCTTAGCGTACCGACGGCACCGGTAGCGCAGGTCAGCACCGGCTCAGGTGTGCCCGCAACGCCGAAATCAGCTCCGCCGTGCCGGACGCACTGCCGCCACCGAGCGGGAACAGGTTGGCGAACCCGTGCGTCAGCGAACCCAGGTCGCGCAGGTCGACGTCGGTGCCGGCGGCCCGCAGCGCCTCGGCGTAGTCCCTGCCCTCGTCGCGCAGCGGATCGAAACCCGCAACGGCGATCAGGGCCGGCGGCAGACCGGCCAACGACGACGCCTGCGCCGGCGACACCCGCGGATCTGTCGGGTCGATCCCCGAGTTTCGCAGGTATTGACTGGTGAACCAGTCGATGTCGCGCTTGGTCAGTACGAATCCACGCGCAAACAGGCTCAATGAGCGGGTCTGCGCGGTGAAGTCGGTTCGCGGGTAGAGCAGCCACTGGAACACCGGGGCCGGGCCTCCGCTGTCCCGCGCCAGTTGGCTGACGACCGCGGCCAGGTTGCCGCCCGCGCTGTCGCCGCCGACCGCAACCCGACCGGGAATGGCACCGAGTTCCTCAGCATGGGCGTATGCCCACTGGAAGGCGGCATAGGCATCCTCTATCGCCGCGGGAGCCGGGTGCTCGGGCGCCAGCCGGTACTCGATGGACAGCACATGCACACCCGCGTCGCGGCAGGTCAACCGGCACAACGCGTCGTAGACATCCAGGTCACCGATTGCCCAGCCACCACCGTGGTAATAGACCAGCAGCGGGGCAGCGGCCGCGTTTGGCGGGCTGTAAAGCCGACCCTTGATCTCACCCGCCGGACCGGGCAGCGAAACGGTGTCCACGTTGACGTGTATCTGCGGACCGGGCATGACCGCCATGTTTTGCCGCATCATCGCCCGGGAGGCATCGGCATCGTCGTTGACGATCAGGCCGTCGACGCCGGTGGCACGCAACCCGGTCAGCATCAGCTGCAGTGTGGGATCGAGCGTGTTGCCGTCGATGATGACCGAGCGACCACGGGTCAGCAGGCGTTTGACCGCACCCGGGATCACCGGGATGACTTTGACGCCGACATTGCTGACGGTGTTCTGAACGCGAGTCACGAAACCGATCTGTGCACGCGTCGCTCCGGGATGGAGGTCCGCAGCACCCGGCAGAGTCTTGGTCATGGGCAGCTCCTAGAAAACCCTAGTCACGCTAAACGACGGTAACCCGATGCCCAACATTGGGCTGTCACGATCGCAAGCGCGGCGGTAAGCCGGGCGCAGCGGGTCGTGACCATTGGGCTGTCACGATCGCAAGCGCGGCGTTAAGCCGGGCGCAGCGGGTCGTGACCATCGGGCTGTCACGATCGCAAGCGCGGCGTCAGCACCGGGCGGATCGCCCGCTCCCCGGTTGGGCGCAAATTGCCCGAAGAACTTGGCCATCAGTCCAGGTGTTGATTAGGTGGCTTATTCAACTCGGTAATATCGTGAACCCTGAGTTGGTCCCAATCCGAGAACATTCACTTCATAACAGGTAGGTGATTGACGTTGACTGGCGAGTCGGGCGCCGCAGGAGCTTCCATACCCTCCTTGGCCCTTAACGACGAGAACACGATTCCGGTGCTGGGACTCGGTGTCGCGGATCTATCAGAGGACGAGACCGAACGCGCGGTGTCAGCCGCGCTGGAGATCGGCTGTCGGCTCATCGACACCGCCTCGGCCTATGGCAACGAGGCCGCGGTGGGCCGCGCGATCGCAGCTTCTGGCATCCCCCGCGCGGAATTGTTCGTCACCACCAAGCTGGCCACCGCGGACCAGGGTTGGACCAACGCGCAGGAGCAGTGCGTTCGCAGCCTGGAACTGCTCGGCCTCGACTACCTGGACCTGTACCTGATCCACTGGCCGGCCGCTGAGCTCGGCAAGTATGTGGACTCCTGGGGCGGAATGATCCAGTCCCGCGGCGAAGGACACACCCGCTCGATCGGAGTGTCCAATTTCACCGAAGAGTTCATCGAGATGCTCATCGACCTGACCTTCGTCACGCCGGCGGTCAACCAGATCGAGCTGCACCCGCTGCTCAACCAAGACGAGGTGCGCGCATCGAACGCGCAGCACGAGATTGCCACCCAGGCGTACACCCCGTTGGCGCTGGGCAAGTTGAACGACAATGCGACCGTCACCGCGATTGCCGGCGAATACGGCAAGACGGCATCGCAGGTTCTGCTGAAGTGGAACCTGCAGTTGGGCAATGCGGTCGTGTTCCGGTCCAGCAATGCCGAGCACATCGCCAGCAACCTCGACGTGTTCGACTTCGAGTTGGCCGCCGAGCACCTGGACGCATTGACCGGGCTGAATGACGGCACCCGGTTGCGTCCGGACCCACTGACCTACAGCGGTACCTAACCCACGGGGCTATTGCGCCGGGCAGGTGCCCGCGGCCTTGCGCAGGACTTCGCCCGAGGCCTCGTCCATCGGCAACGCATAGCCGCGGATCACCGCGATGAACTGCATGGCGTACTGACACGCGAACGCGGCGTTGGGCGGCATCCACTCCGCGGGCGGCGAATCGCCCTTGTCCTGGTTTGCCTTTCCCTGCACCGCCAGCAGATTGGCCGGGTCGTTGGCGAAACGCACCATCAGCGGCGTCGGCCAGCTGTATGCGGCCATGTCCCATGCATAGGCAAGCGGGACGATGTGGTCGATCTGCACCGCCTCGCCGACCTTGGCGCCCCTTTGGAAGGCGATGATGGCGCTGGTGTAGGGGTCGTGCAGGGTACCGGTGGCCACGGCGTCCGGGCATCTCTTGGTGAACACATGCGTGACGTCCACCAGATCGCGGTTGAGGATGTCGTCGCGGGTATCGCACCCGTTGTGCCCACCCGGTGCATCGGTGTCGTCCGTCCACGCCTCGCCGAACGCCGAGCGCCGATAGTCGAAGCGATGCTTGCGCTTCGGCACGACGTTGACGCCCGCGAGCACATCGGTCCCCGGTACCACCGTCGGAACGTCCGCGCGCGCGGCGAAGTCGTCGGCGTGCCTGGCTGCCGACGATCCCAGCGTCTGATACGCGACCACCACGGCCAGCACCGTAATCACCGCCAGCCAAAGCCACACTTTGCGTGTCACGACTTGTCCATGTATTCGATGCGCTCGTCTTCGGTGAATCGGCCTGCCAGCTGGGTCAATTCGGGGTCGACAGGGTTCTTGTCGTAGGCGGCTACACAGAATTCTCGCGCCGCCACGATGTAATCCAGATGGTCGGCCAACGACAACAGACGCAGCGTGATCCCTCGGCCGGACTGGATGCGGCCCAGCACATCGCCTTCCTTGCGTTCCTTGAGATCGAGGTCGGCAAGCACGAATCCGTCCATCGTCCCGGCGACGGCCCGCAACCGCTGTCCGGCGGTCGAGCCCTCCGAGGTCCAACTGGCCAGCAGGCACAGGCTCGGATGCTGACCGCGACCGATGCGACCGCGCAGCTGATGCAGCTGACTGATGCCGAACCGATCCGCGTCCATCACCAACATGACGGTGGCGTTGGGAACGTCGACGCCCACCTCGATGACGGTGGTGCACACCAGCACATCGATGTTGCCCTCGCGGAACGCCGCCATCGCGTCGTCCTTCTCGTCGGCGCTCAGCCGCCCGTGCATCAGCCCCACCCGCACGTCGGCGAGTTCGGCCGACTGCAGCCGCTTGAACAGGCCTTCAGCGGTCTCGGTGGGTCTGGCGGGAGCCTGTCCGCTGGCTGCTTTCTCGGGTTCGTCGTTCTCGTCGATGCGCGGCGCGACCACGTAAGCCTGGCGCCCGGCCGCTACCTCTTCCCGGATGCGTTGCCAAGCCCGGTCCAACCAGGTCGGCTTCTGGCTGACGAAGATCACGTTGGTGGTGATCGGCTGACGCCCGCGTGGCAACTCGCGCAACGTCGAGGTCTCCAGATCGCCGTAAAAAGTGAGTGCGACGGTCCGCGGTATCGGTGTCGCCGTCATCACCAGCAGGTGTGGGGTGATACCGGCAGGAGCCTTGGCGCGCAACTGATCTCGTTGTTCGACGCCGAAACGGTGTTGCTCGTCGACCACCACCATGCCCAGCTTCTGGAATTGCACCGCGTCCTGCAGCAGCGCGTGGGTGCCGACGACGATGCCGGCCTGGCCGCCGGCGATCTCGGCCCGCACCTTTTTCTTCTGCGCCGCCGTCATTGAACCGGTGAGCGACACCACCTGGGTCGCCTTGTCGTCACCGCCCAGCTGACCGCCCATCGCCAATGGACCGAGCACACTGGTTATCGATCGAAGATGTTGTGCAGCAAGCACTTCCGTGGGAGCGAGCAGAGCGCACTGATAACCTGCGTCGACCATCTGCAGCATCGCCAGCACCGAGACAATGGTCTTACCCGACCCGACCTCGCCCTGCAGCAGGCGGTTCAGCGGCCGGGTCTCCGCCAGCCCCTCGGACAACTCGGCCAGCACTTCCCGCTGTCCCTTGGTCAGCTCAAAAGGCAACCGCTGCAACAGTTCTACCGCCAAACCGTCTAGCCGCTGCGGCGCCGCGGGACCGGACTCCGACAGCTCGCCATGCCGGCGACCGACCAGCGCCCACTGCAGGCCGACCGCCTCATCGAACGTCAGCCGCTCCCTGGCCCGCTCGCGTTCGAATTCATCTTCGGCCAGGTGAATTGCGCGCAGCGCCTCGTCCTCGGATATGAAGCCGTGCTTAGCGATCAGGTCGGCAGGCAACGGATCAGCCACCGGGTCAAGCACAGCGAGCACCTGCCGCACGCATCGGAAGATGTCCCAGCTCTGCAGCTTGGCGCTGGCCGGATAGATTGCGAAGAAGCGACGCTCCAACTCATCCACTGCCGCTTCGCCGCTGAATTCCTCGGACGTATCGGCGATGGTTCTCAGCGATTTGGTGCCGTGATTCTTCCCGTCCGGCGAGTCGAGAATGAGAAAAGCCGGGTGCGTGAGCTGCATGACGTCCTTGAAGTAGCCGACCTCGCCGGACAACATCACCTTCGTGTTCTTGGTGAGGGTCTTGGCAATGAAGTTGGCATTGAAAAACGTGGCGGTCACCCTGGTGCGTCCGGTGCCCAGCGTGATCCGGAGCCCTTTACGTCCCGTCTTCATCTGGAACGTCGAGGTGTCGGTGATGACGTCGACGAGGGTGACGTGCTGACCCAACTCGGGCTGCTCGTCGTCGCCGGAGCCGCGCCTGGCAGCACCTTGGACGTAGCTCCGCGGGTAATGCCGCAACAGGTCGCCGACCGTCCGGATGCCGAAAACGCCCTCGAGAAGGTTCGCGGCTTTGGCGCCCAGGACGTCGCCGAGCCGATCACCCAGCGACGCCACTACTCGACCCCGATCAGCAGTACGTCACCGCGATGATCGGTGCGGTAGACCACTAACTCGCTGCCTGGATGACGGTCGTGCATGTGTCGTTCCAGGGCACCCTCGATGCCCTCGGTGTGACTGTCGTCGTCGGCTCCCATCAATACCGTGATCAAGTCGCCGCCGGAGGCCATCAGCAGGTCGAGCAGGCCGGTCGCCGCCCCGGCGGCATCGTCGGCCACGATCAGTACCTCATCGCCCGCGATGCCCAGCCCGTCTCCCGCCTTACAAGCACCGGCCCAGGTCAACGCATCCTCGGTGGCGATTCGCACCGATCCATGCCGGGCGGCGCCCGCGGCGCGTGCCATGCTGTAGCCGTCGTCGACGGCTTGGCGTTCGGGGTCGTGCACGGCCAGCGCCGCAAGGCCCTGCACCATCGATCCGGTCGGCACTGGCACCACGTCGACACCCCAGCCGATCGCCGCAGTGCAGCCCGCCACCAACTCCTCGGCGGCGACGTATCCGTTGGGCAGCACCATCACCTGCGCGGCACCGGTGTCCACCACCGCCCGAACCAGTTGGTGGGCGCTGATCTCAGTGACAGGAGGACTGCCGGAATCCGCTTGCTCCTGACCGCGTCGAAGCACGCAGGCACCCTCGCTGGCGAACAATTCGGCGGCACCGTCGCCATCGACGACGGCCAGCACGGCGCGTTCGCGGGTAAAGCTCCCTGAGGGCAGTCCGGAGGCGCAGGAGCACAGCGCCGAGATCACGATCCGGCTCAACTGACCGGCCAACAGGCCGGCTTCAACGGCACCCCCGGCATCGTCGGTGTGCACATGCACCGAGTAGCTCTCCGACGAAGCGGCCGCGATCGCCACCGAGTCACCCAACTCCCCGAGGCGCTCCCGCAAGATGTCCGCCGCGGCCGCGTCACACCCGGCCAGCAGGTACATCACCTCGAACTGCTGGGCCTGACGTCGGCTCGCGGCGCCGACGAGCGATGTCCGCGGTGACGGCTCGTAGACCTCCCGAGCCGGCAGCTGCCCAGTGATCGTCGCGCACAGCGAATCCAGTATGACCAGCAGCCCGCGCCCCCCGGCGTCCACCACGCCGGCATCGGCGAGCACATCAAGCTGCTCGGTGGTCTTTTCCAGTGCGACCACCGCCGCATCGCCTGCGGCCCCCACAGCACGGGCCAACGTTCCGCCAGCGTCGGCGCACTGCTCAGCAGCGCCGGCGGCGGCCCGCAGCACCGAGACGATGGTGCCGTCGACCTCGGTGCCACCCATGGAGGTGACCACCAAATGGACACCGCACCACAGTGCCGCCCCGAGCGTCGCCGCGTCGATCGCCGGCAGGACGCCGCCGGCTTCGGTCGCACTGTTGGCCGTCACGTCGGCGATGCCGCGCAGGATCTGGGACAGGATGACGCCGGAGTTGCCGCGCGCTCCGTTCAACGCCCCGGCCGACAACGCGGCGGCGACCTCTGCCACCCCGGGGGCCTCGGCCGGTTCACCACCGAGCAGTGCATCGGCGTCCGCGAGCGCGGAACGCATGGTGAACAGCATGTTGGCGCCCGTGTCGGAATCTGCGACCGGAAACACATTCAGCTGATTGATCTCGTCGATGTGCGTGATCAGATCGCTCACGGCCGCGTGCGCCCAGTCCCGCAGAGCCAAGCCGTCCAGCAGACGTTCTGACATCGTCCCCAACCTGACCCCACCTCCTTATATGCAGGCATAAAAGCGGCCCAGTGATCCGCGCCAGCGTAGCCCTGGGCCGGGCCGGCTAATCGAGGGTAACCAGCGGCGGCGACAGTGCATCGTTTTGGTAGTTGCGCACCACTGTCGGTATTGTGGGACGGCCTGGGCTAGCCTGGGCAATTCCGGCTCAGTTCGGCCGAATCCACCCGCCAGGGAGGGACGCCGAGCCCCAGCAACAGACTTGAGGAGTTTGAACCATGGCCGCTGTGTGCGATATCTGCGGGAAAGGCCCCGGCTTCGGTAAGTCGGTGTCGCACTCCCACCGCCGCACCAGCCGCCGGTGGAACCCCAATGTTCAGACTGTGCACGCCGTCACCCGTCCGGGTGGCAACAAGACGCGTATCAACGTGTGCACGTCCTGCATCAAGGCCGGCAAGGTCACCCGGGGCTAACCAGCGCCCTTCCTAAAGTGGGAACCGGTCAGCGCCGGCTGTTCGGCCGCGACCAGGAGTCCGCTGCGCTTCGGCGCTTTCTGACCGACGGCCACGGCGCCCTGCTGCTGTGCGGTGAAGCCGGCGTGGGAAAGACCACGCTGGTCGACGCCCTCTGTGACACGGCCGCCGATACTGGTTGGCGGGTGTACCGGGCCGGCGGAGTCCAGTTCGAGTCGTCGATCCCGCTGGCTGGTCTGAGTCAGCTGGTCCTGCCGCACCGCGAGTTGGTCGCCGAACTCGACACCGATTCGGCGGCGGCGCTTGCACCCGCGCTGGGGCGTGACACCGTCAAGCCACCCTCGCCGCTTGCGATGGGCACGGCGTTGCTCGAGTTACTGACGTTGGCCGGCCGTCGCAGCCCCGCTCTGGTCGTGGTGGACGACGCGCATTGGCTCGACGAGCTGAGCGTGGCAGTGGTGTCGATCGCGGCGCAGCGACTGCGCGAGCCGCAGGTTCGGCTCGTTGCCATGTGTCGCTCGGACATCCCCTCGGCATTGAACAACGCGGGCTGGCCCCGGCTGGACGTGCAGCCCCTCGACGACGTCGCGGCGCGCGAGTTGCTGCGTTCCCTGTCGTTCGAGTTGCCGGTGGCGGCCGAGCAGGCGGTGTTGCGGCAGGCACTGGGCAATCCGCTCGCTCTCGAAGAGCTTCCTCGTCAGGCGCGACGCCCCGACGGGCTTGCCTCATCGGCCCCGATCGCGCTGACCGACCGGCTGCAGGCGATCTTCGGGGCCAGAATCCGCGCGCTCGACCTGCATACCCGCCGGGAGCTGCTGCGGGCGGCGCTCGACGGGGCGGGTGCGGACGGATCACGCTCCGGGTGCTACGTCATGCAGGGCGTCGAGGCCGCAACTGATCAGGGCCTGCTGCTGGTGGGTGCGGACGGCGAGCCCGTGTTCCGGCACCCGCTGATCCGGTCGGCGGTCATCCAGCTGGCCACGGCGAACGAACGTCGGTCCAACCATGCATTTCTGGCCCAACACACCGCGGACCCGATCCGCAAAGCCGTGCATCTGTCGGCCGCGACTGTCGATCCCGACCAGGCTGTCGCGGATCAGATCGCGCACGCCGCTACGTTGACCATTCGTCGCGGCGCCGCGCGTTCGGCGGTCGACCTGCTACGCCGGGCTGCCGAATTGAGTAAACGGCCTGCGCGTCGTGCCGAGCTGATGGCCGAGGCGGCGTTCGTGGCCGGGCAGGCCGGCCGACTCGACGTCACCATCGAACTGGCAGCGCAGCAGCCGGACTCGTCCGGCGCGGCCGGCCGGGTGAACGGCGCGATGACGGCGGCCTACATCGGGCTGTATCTCGAAGGCGACGTCGCCGCCGGTCATCGCCGAGTGGTGGCGGCGTTGCGCGACGCCGACACGCTCGACGATGCCACTCTGACCCGGGCGGTCAATGTGCTGCTGGCGATCACCCAGTACGCGGGCGACCTGACCAGTTGGACCGAGACCGATGCTGTCATCGACCAGGTTTCCCACCGCGTGGACCCGCTGTCGTTGATCTACCGCGACGCCTGGGGCGATTTCGGCTACCGCGGCGCCACCGTCCGGCAACGGTTGGCCGACCAGTTGTTGCGACTGCCGGAGTTGGACCCGTGGGAGGTGATGCGGTTGTCCGTGGCCGGGTTCTACGCCGGGATCCTGGCTGATTTCCGTTCGGCCCTAAGGGAACTGGTCGACCGCGAACAATCCGAGGGCGTCGTGACCAACGCGATGACGATGCTGCACATGCTGATGCTCGACCAGATGGACACCGGCCAGTGGGAACAGGCCGAAGACACCGCCCGTCGTGGCTTGCTGCTGACCGCGACGCACCGCCACGAAACCTACGAACAACAATTCCGGGTGTTCTCGGCGGTGCTCGCCGGCAGTAAGGGCGAATCCGAGCGGGCCCGCGAACTGGTCGCGACGGTGGCGGCATGGGCCCGGCCGCGAGGCCTGGGGTTGTTGCTGGGCTATTGCCGGCGGGCCGTGGTACTCAGCGCGCTGGCCGACGGCGACTATCCGGCGGCCTACGCGGCGGCCGTCGAAATCGCCGAACCCGGCGTGTTCCCGCACTACTCACACCACGCCCTGGTCACCCTGATGGATCTGGTCGAAGCGGCCGTGCACGTCGACCGCGTCGACGACGCTCGCCGGCACGTGGCGGCGGCGCTGACGTTGGGACTCCCCGGGATCTCGCCACGCCTGGCATTGCTGTGCGCGGGCGCATCGGCGATGACAGCCGACGACGGCGATGCCGAACGGCTCTTTACCGAGGCCGTGGAACACCCTGCCGCAGAACGATTTCCGTTCGAGCATGCGCGGATCCGGTTAGCTCACGGCATGTGGCTGCGCCGCCAGCGTCGCTACCGAGAGGCCGCGCCGATCCTGGAAGCCGCGCGATCCGCGCTGCAGCACCTCGGTGCGCTGCCCTGGGCCGAGCGCGCCGCAGCCGAGTTGCGAGCGGCGGGCGCCACCACGCACCGCCCACAGGGCGAGGAGTTGAGCTCGCAGGAGCGGCGCATCGCCGATCTCGCCGCTTCGGGGCTGAGCAACAAGGAGATCGCCGACCGGCTGTATCTGTCCCCGCGAACCGTAGGGGCGCACCTGTATCGCATCTTTCCCAAGCTGGGCATCGCCCGGCGCAGCGGTCTCCGCCAAGCCCTCGATGACTTAGATACCTAAGTTCGCCCCGTTAAGTCATTTGACAGATCCGGGAGGGGTGCCCGCGATGTTGATATGGGCGTACCGCAAAAACGCCCCAACACAGGGCCCCCATAAGGAGACACGAAATGTCCAACACCCCGGTCCTCTTCATCCACGGTCTCTGGTTGCACGCCGAGTCCTGGCAGCCTTGGGTAGACCTGTTCGCCCGCCACGGGTACGACGTCGTCGCGCCGGGCTGGCCGAACGAGCCCGCCACCGTCGCCGAGGCGCGTGAGCACCCCGAACTGGTGGCGAACCAAGGGATCGACGCCGTCGTCGAGCACTTCGCGGCCATCGCAGCGTCGCTGCCGGAGCCGCCGATCGTCATCGGCCACTCCTTCGGTGGCCTGATCGCACAGAAACTGCTGGCCATGGGCTACGCCCGCGCCGCCGTCGCGATCGACCCGGCTCAGATCAAGGGCGTCAAGCCGCTGCCACTGGCCCAGTTACGCTCCAGCTTCGCGGTTCTCGGTAATCCGGCCAACAAGAAGCGCGCAGTGTCGTTGACCGCCAAGCAGTTCCGTTACGGCTTCGGCAACGCCGTCGAGGCCGCCGAATCCGACGCGCTCTACGACCGCTACACCATCCCCTCCCCCGCCCGGCCGCTGTTCGAAGCCGCATCCGCGAACTTCCACAAGAACTCGCCGGCCAAGGTGGACACGGCCAACGAATCCCGCGGGCCGCTGCTGATGATCTCCGGACAGCAGGACCACACCGTGCCCGATGTGGTGACCCGCGCCGCCTTCAAGCTCTACGGCAACTCGACCGCGGTGACCGACCTCAAGCAGTACGTCGACCGTGGCCACTCCCTGGTGGTGGACAGCGGGTGGCGCGAGATCGCCGACGACGTGCTGGGCTGGTTGGCCGCCAAGCAGCTCGGCCCGGTGGATGAGCAGGCCTACCAACGACGTTGAGCAACAACATGAACCCGCCCGGCCCCGTTGCGGAGCCGGGCGGGTTCATTCGTATTCAGCTGGCACAAAACCTGGCCAGCTATTGCGATGGCCATCACCCCGTGTTAGTTTCGGAACCGAAATTCGCATTCGCGTTAGGGGCGGGGCGGGTGTTCTTAATTCCGGGCCTGTCACGTCAAATGTGTTTCGCTACAAGGCTATTCGTCACTAGACCATGGAGCGGCGATGGCGCGGGACGCACCGTCGGGGCTGACTAGAGGTCAGCGATCGACGCACCGCCCCAACCGTCGGCGGACTGCGCGCCCGTCGGGCACAAACGCTGATCAGGTTGCCGGGCAGGACAATTCTGGATTGCGCCCGCCGCAGCAGGCGCGCAGCCGCGCTGCCCTGCAACGGTTACTTGCCGCGGCCGAGGAGGTCTTGGTCAACGATGGCCTGGAAGATTTCACGATCGCCCGCGTCGCCGAACACGCCGGCGTCTCCGTCGGCGGTGTCTACCGCCGATTCGCCAGCAAAGAACAACTCATCTACGCGATCAAACAAGCGCTTGCCGAGCGACTCGAACAAGCGGTCGCGCAAGCCCTGGACTCCGCGCAGCCGTCGTTGCGCGGAGTCGTCGAAGCCTTCACCACCGCACTGAGCGAAACGCTGAACGACAGCGGCCGGGTCATTCCCGTCATCCTGGCCGGTGGGCAACCCATGCAGCCGCCGGAAGAAGGACTGCGCGTCGCGAACAGCTTGCAGACTCGGTTTCTCGACGCCGCAGCACCGCACCAGAGCCAGATAAGACACCCGGACCCCGCGATGGCCCTCAACATCGTGTTTCGCAGCGTGATGGGCGCCGGCGCGCACCGCGCCGCGAGTTCCTCGTTATGGCCGGACGGACTGACCTGGCGCCAGTGGGCACGCGAGACCAGCCGGATGAACCTCACCTATCTGACCACCGAACATCAAGACGTTTCTTCCGCAACGTGATTCGAATCGAATCGGTAGGAGTCCATATGCTGAGAAGAGCCAGACGCCACTGGATGGTGTTGCTGGTGCTGGTGTCCGTCGCTATCGGGGTGTTCGTGGTGCACCGGATGCATGGGATCTTCGGGTCGGATAACGAGATCACCCGCGAGGGCTCGGGAATCGCGAACGACGCGAAACCATTCAACCCGAAGAGGATCACCTACGAGGTGTTCGGGCCGGCAGGCTCCGTCGCGACGATCAACTATCTCGATCTGTCGGCGAATCCGCAAAGCATCAAGCAGGCTCCGCTGCCCTGGACACTGACCCTGACCACCACCGCGCCGGCAACCAGTCCGATTCTGTTGGCGCAGGGCAACTCCGAAAACATTGCTTGCCGGATCACCGTCGACGGCAAGATCAAGGACGAGAAGACCGCCGAAGGCGTGGACGCGTTCACCTTCTGCCAGGTGAAGTCAGCATGAGCGCGCCCGCTCCCGAAGTTACCGAGGGCCCCCGCCCGGCCATCCCCCGGTTGATCCATGCGCTAGCGGTGCCCTTGCTCCTGGGGTGGGTGGCGCTCACCGTGCTGCTCAATGTGGCCGTTCCCTCGCTCGAGGATGTGGGCCAGGAACATTCGGTGTCGCTGAGCCCAGCAGATGCTCCTTCGATGCAGGCCATGAAGCACATCGGCCACGTCTTCAAAGAATCCGACTCCGACGGATCCGCGATGATCGTGTTCGAAAGCGACCAGCCCCTCGGGGATGAGGCCCACCACTACTATGCCGAGCTGATCAAGAAGCTCAAGGCCGACAAGGCCCACATCGAGCACGTCCAGGACTTCTGGGGGGACCCGCTGACCGCAGCCGGAGCCCAAAGTGGAGATAACAAGGCAACTTACGTACAGCTCAATCTGGTCGGCAACCAAGGTGAAGCACGGGCGAATGACTCCATCGCCGCGGTACGCAAGATCATCGCCAGTGCACCGCCACCGGCCGGCCTGCACATCTTCGTCACCGGCGCCACTGCACTCAACGCCGATCAGCACAACGTCGGAGACAAGAGCCTGAAGCTGGTCACGGCCATCACGATGCTGGTCATTTTGGTCAGCCTGTTCATCGTGTATCGCTCCATCCCAACGGTTCTGCTGGTGCTGGCGATGGTGGTGCTGGAAGTGGCGGTGGCCCGCGGCGTGGTCGCCGCCCTCGGTCACTACGACCTGATCGGCCTGTCGACGTTCTCGGTGAACCTGTTGACCATGTTGGGCATCGCGGCCGGTACCGACTACGCGATATTCGTACTGGGTCGCTACCACGAGGCACGCGGTGCAGGCGAGGACCGTGAAACCGCTTTCTACACAATGTATCGCGGCACCGCGCACGTGATCCTCGGGTCGGGCCTGACGATCGCCGGGGCCGCCTACTGCCTGCATTTCACCCGGTTGCCCTACTTCCAGACACTGGGTACTCCGCTGGCGATCGGCATCATGGTGGCCGTCCTTGCCTCCCTGACCATGGCACCGGCGGTACTGGTGATCGGGAGCAAGTTCGGCCTTTTCGATCCGAAACGGGCTGCGCGAACGCGTGGTTGGCGACGCATCGGCACTGCCGTCGTCAGATGGCCGGGGCCGATCCTGGCAGCAACCCTCGCGCTGGCGCTGGTCGGTTTGGTCGCGCTGCCCGGCTACAAGACCAGCTACAACGACCGAAAATACATGCCGAACACCATCCCCGCGACGCAGGGGTTCAAGGCCGCCGAGCGGCACTTCTCCCAGGCCCGGATGAATCCCGAAGTGATGATGGTCGAAACCGACCAGGATCTGCGCAATCCCGCGAACATGCTGGTGATTGAGCACATCGCCCGCAATGTCTTTCACACTCCGGGCATCGGGCGGGTCCAGACCATCACCCGGCCGTTGGGCACCCCGATCGACCACACCTCCATCCCGTATCAGATGAGCATGCAGGGTGTGAGCCAGCAGTTGACGCGGGATTACATGCAGTCGCAGATGGACCAGATGGTGGTCATGGCCGACCAGATGAACGTCATGGTCGGCACGATGGAAGCCATGGTCGACATCATGAAAGACATGACCGGCATCCTGCACAACGTCGTCGGTCAGATGAAGTCGATGGTGGCCGAAATGAACGAATTACGCTCCCACATATCCGATTTCGATGATTTCTTCCGGCCCATCCGCTCCTACTTCTACTGGGAGAAGCACTGCTTCGACATCCCGGTGTGCCAGGCGCTGCGGTCGATTTTCGACACCCTGGATGGCGTCGACATCCTCGCCGACGCCATCGGCGAATTGATACCCGAAATGGACAAGATGGACGCCATCCTGCCCAAGATGCTGAAACTGCTCACACCGATGATCTCGATGATGAAGTCGATGCACACCATGATGCTGTCCATGCACAGCACGATGGCGGGAATTCAGGACCAGGGCGCCGCGATGCAGAGCAAGGGCAACCCGATGGGCCAGGCCTTCGACACATCCAAGAACGACGACTCGTTCTATCTGCCGCCGGAAGTGTTCGACAACCCCGACTTCAAACGGGGCATGGACATGTTCATCTCACCGGATGGAAAAGCGGTGCGCTTCATCATCTCTCATCTCGGCGACCCCGCCACCCCCGAGGGCATCGCCCACATCGACTCGATCCGCAACGCGGCCTTCGAAGCCATCAAAGGCACACCGCTGGAGAGCGCGCGCATCTACATCGCCGGGACCGCGGCCACGGCAAAGGACATGAAAGAGGGATCGACCTACGACCTGTTGATAGCCGCCATCGGAGCGATGATCCTGATCTTCATCGTCATGCTGGTGCTGACCCGAGCCGTCATCGCCGCGGCAGTCATCGTCGGCACGGTATTGCTTTCCCTCGGAGCGTCATTCGGGCTTTCGGTGCTCATCTGGCAGTACGTCCTGGGCTTCGAATTGCACTGGATGATCATGTCGATGGCGGTGATCATTCTGTTGGCGGTCGGATCGGACTACAACCTGCTGCTGGTGTCCCGGTTCAAAGAGGAGATCCATGCCGGCATCAAGACCGGCATCATCAGGTCGATGGCCGGAACGGGTGCCGTCGTCACCTCGGCCGGTCTGGTGTTCGCGTTCACCATGATCTCGATGGGGGCCAGTGCGCTGGTCATCCTCGGCCAGTTCGGCACCACCGTCGGACTGGGCCTGCTGTTCGACACCCTGGTAGTGCGGTCGTTCATGACCCCGGCGATCGCGACGCTACTGGGCCCGTGGTTTTGGTGGCCACAACTGGTGCGCGCCAGACCACTACGAACCGCAACGACACCGCAGCCGCAATCGCAGCGTGAACTTGCCACCATCCCAAGCTGATTGGCTTCCGCGTTCGGTCACGCCGCCTCGACAACCGCCTTGATTCGCTCGAGGGTCTTGGTCATGTCGCGAATGTTGCGCCGCCGGCGCGGCTCACCGAGCAGCTTGAACAGGCGCGGCACTTTCGAGTCGTCGAAGCCGATCCAGAACGATTCGGTGACGTCGGTTCCCTGCTCGGTCGGGGCGAATGCGTAGTGCCAGTTGTTGACCGCCCGCCCGCCCAGCAACACCTCGAAGCCGAACTCACGGCCCGGCTCGCAGGCGGTCACCCGGCAGGTCGTCCAGTACACCGGCCCGATCTCGTTGCGTTTGACGTGGCCGCGAAAACGCGCCCCCAGAGCGGGACCGGTGGCGCCATCCAGCCATTCGGCGTCGAACGTCTCGGGTGAGAACCGTCCCGTGTTCCGGACGTCGGCCACCAGTTCCCAGATCGCATCCGCTGGAGCCGCCATGTGGACTGTCACCGATTCCCGCATTATCTCAACGTAGCTAATCAGCGTCCGACGAGCACCGCCGCTCCCCCATCAGCCCTGTGCGACTCGGCGTCAACGGTCCGGGTCGCCGAATCCCGGGTGGCGCCGCTGTTCGGCCACCAGAACCACCGTCCGAGGAGTGCGACCAACGACGGAACGACGAAAGCCCGCACCACCAAGGTATCGATCAGCAATCCGGCCGCGATGGTGGTGCCGACCTGCGCGATGCTCAGGACACTACTGGCCAGCATCGCCAGCATCGTGATGCCGAAGACGATGCCCGCCGTGGTGACCACGCCGCCGGTGCCGCCGAACGCCCGGATGATTCCGGTGTTGAGTCCCGCCCTGGACTCGTGCCGTACCCGCAGCGCCAACAGCAGGTTGTAGTCGGCCCCGACAGCGATCAAGGCAATGAACGCGATGGGCGCAACGGCCCAGTGCAGCGGTTGATGCAGCAGGTGCTGCCAGATCAGCACACTGGCACCCAGCGCCGAAGCGTAGGAGGCGACAACGGTCCCGACCACGACCAGGCCGGCCACCGGACTGCGCAGCATCGTCGTGACGATCAGGAAGATCAGCGCCAGCGCCGCAGCGACCAGCAGCCTGGTATCACTGCCGACCGCGCGCCGCAGGTCAGCTGTCGCGGGTCCGACGCCGGCCAGTCCGACGCTGGTCGGAGTCAGCGTGCCCTCCTTGGTGGCTTCTTTGATTGCGGCACTCACCTGCTCGGATCGCGCGGCGCCCGCACTCCCCCACTCGTCGCCGTCGCCGTAGACCAACAGATAGGTGGCGCGACCATCTGCGGAAATCAGATTGCGCAACACCTCCATGAACCGTGGGTCGGACAACGCCCGCTGCGGTAGATAGAAGCCTGAGGCACCGCTGCCCTGGAATTGTGCGTCGATTTCGGTGAGGTAGGCGGTCAGCTGGTGCAGCTGCGGGCCCATCGTCTGGCTCAGCGAGGACAGTTCGCGAGTAGCCGAACGTGCCTGCGCCAGCGCATTGTTCATCGCTGCGATCGATTGCGGAAGTCCTGCAAGGGCATTGGCGGCGGTGGCCGATCCGCGGGTCAGCCTCGCGGCACCGTCACCGAGGCGGGTCGAGGTCGCCACGAGGCCGTCGACGGGTTCCACCACTCGATTTACCATGTCGCATAATGCGTTGGCAGCACAGTCCGGCGTGCGGGCGACGAAATCCCGCAGCGGGTCCAGGTAGCCCGAGACGGTCGTGACGGTACGGTTTATGCCGTCCAGGCCGGCGCTCATATCTGTTGTGGCCGCGGACATGTCAGCCAGCCCGGCGCTGCCACCGCGCAGTCCGCCGCCGAGGCGGTCGACCGCGGCCTGCGTCTGCGCCAGTACACTGTCGAGTTCCGCGACCCGGTTCAGTCGTTCGGTCAGCGAGTCGACCGTTGCGTTGAACTGGCGGCCGACTTCGCCGGCCTGATAGCTGAGCGTTGCCTGGTCGGGCACCTTGCCGTCCGGGCGCGTTGCCGACTGAACCATCCGCACACCGGGAATGGCCATGATCTGCTTCGTGATTCGTTCGAGCGCTATCAGCCCCGCCGGGTTGCGCAGGTCGTGGTCCGCCTCGATGGTCACCACGTCGGGCAGCAGCGTGTTAGCAGCGAAGTGCCGGTCGGCCGACGCGTAGCCGCGACTCGACTCGGTGTCCGACGGCGTGGCCGCAGGTTCGTTCCAGCCCACTTGTGCGCTGACCAACGGCAGTGCGGCCAGCAGTGTCACCGCGCCCGCGGTGACCAGGATCGGCGCCGGCCAGCGAACTACTGCAGCCCCCACCCGGCGCCAGCGGCGCGCCGTCGTCGACGGCCGCGGCTCCAGCAATCCGCGAATGTGCGCCAGGCTCATCAGCGCCGGGGTCAGTGTCAACGCCGCTACCATCGTTGCGAGAATCCCTATCGCACAGGGAATTCCGGTACTGCGGAACATCCCCACCTCGGCGAATCCCAGACACCCCAGGGCCACCGACACCGTCAACGCCGATCCGATGACCACCGGCACGACGGCGCGATAGGCATCGATCAGCGCCTGGGCCGGCGGAACGCCATCGCGTCGACCCTCGTGGTAGCGGCCGATCAGGAAGATGGCGTAGTCGGTGCCCGCACCCAGCGTCATGGCAGCCATCAGCGCCACCGAGAACAACGAGACCTCGATCGCGCCGGACAGACCCAGCGCCGCAACGATCGGGCGAGCCACCGCCAACCCGAGACCGACCGAGATCAGCGGGATCGCCGCCGCTATCGGCGATCGGTACACCACCAGCAACAACAGCAGAATAAGACCGATAGTGGCGGCGGTGATGCCGAGCATTTGGCGATCGATGGCGGCGAACTCGTCGACGATGGTGGCGCCGGGACCGGTGACGTGCACCTGCAGACCCACCGGCGGCGACAACCTGGTGACGGTCCCGCGCAGCGAGTCAACCGACTCACGCGCCTCGGAGGTGCCGAGCATGCCCGCCAACCGGACCATCACGCTGACAGCACATCCGTCCGGGCTCTGCGCGCCGGCTGCTGTCGCGGGCGCGGACCACAGGTCGGTCACCGCATAAACGTGACGCTTGTCGGCGCTAAGCGCCGCGGTCAGCGCGTCGTAGTACTGGCGATCGTTGCGGGCCAGCGGCTTATCTCGTTCCAGCACAACGTAGACGAAGTTGTTGGTGGGCTTCTGAGCGAACACCTGCGCGGCGCGTTGCGCGGCGATCGCGCTCGGCGCAGCGGCGGGCATGAAGGACCGGGAGTGTGAGTCGATCACCCGTTCCAGTTGCGGCACAAACACATTCCCAAGGGCCGCCACCACGATCCAGGCGCCGACCACGAGGATGGCGGACCGACCGGTGACGAGCCGCACGAACCTCGACGGGTGCGGGCTCTCGTCACGCAACGGTCTTCCGATCGTCGGTCGATCCCTCGAACCACTCCACCATGCGCTCTTCGCCTCGGGAAAGCGCCCTTACCCGCAGGGATTGCCGCGCCGCCACATCGAGCAGCGCCCGCAATCCGGGCTGGGCAGCCGCCAGGTCGGCCCTGGCCTGGTCAGCCGCAATGCCCTCATAGTCGGCCTCGTCCAGAGTTGCCGACAGCATGGTCAGCCAGCGCTGCCGCAGGGACAGGAACAGGCCATCCTCGTCGCCGAACAGCCGAGACACCTCGGTCTCGGACAAGCGGGCGATCGCCAGATGGGGGTCTGTGTCGGCAGCTTCGATCAGTTGGGCCATGAAGGCCATGCGCTCGTGCAGAAGATTCCAGCCGTTTCTACTCATGGCTCAAACGTAGAAATGCGGGGGTGCGGCGCGCGTCGTGCCGAAGGTCTGTCTTGGCCTCCTACCACGGCAGGAGACCGCTACCGGCTACGGGACGATGTGCCCGCACTCGGAACTCTCTTACGATGAGACGATGTTGCGGACCGCAACCGCTTTTGTGCGCGAACGGCTGCGTCAACGGGGCGAGCTGATTCCCGTTGGTATCACGTGGTCATTCGTGATAATTACCGATGCCATAGTGGTGTTCGGCGCGGTGATTTCCATCCTGCAGCGACCCGCCGCCGACATACCTGTCACGCTTGTCGCTTTGGCGATCGCTATTTCACCGATGGCGATGTTCTTCTTCTTCAATGCGAAGTTCAGCCCCCGGCTGCTGTGGATTACCTGGTGGATAGCCACCGCGGTGATGTTGTTCGCCACGTCGACGCCGGTCCACGCCGATTTCGCGCCGGCGCTGCTGGTGTTGATGGTCGGCGTCATCGGGACGCTGACCTCCGGAGTGGGCGGGCTGCTGGCCGCGGTATCGGCGACTGCGCTGCTGCTGGCCGCGTCGATGCTGCACCGGTTGGACGCGGTGGTGCTGTATCTGGGTTTCGTCGCGAGCGGTTGGCTGATCGGCTACCTCATGCGCACCCAACGGCTGTTGCTGGCCCAGCAGATCGAGGCGCAGAAAGTACTAGCCGAACACGCCGCCGCCGACGAACGCCGCCGCATCGCGCGTGAAGTGCACGACGTCATCGCCCACTCGCTGTCGATCACTCTCTTGCACGTCACTGGGGCACGCCGGGCGCTGCAACAGGATCGCGACGTGGACGACGCGGTGGAGGCGCTCGAACAGGCCGAACAGCTCGGTCGCCAGGCGATGGCCGATATCCGCCGTACCGTCGGACTTCTGGACAGCTCACCGGTACGGGCCACGCAGCGGACTCCGGAGCCCGGACTCGACGACATCAGCACCCTCGTCAACGATTTCGAGCGGGCCGGACTGGGCGTTGAGCTGTGTATCGACGGCCTTGCCCGGGATGTATCGCCAGCCGTCGGCCTGGCGCTCTATCGCATCACCCAGGAGTCGCTGGCCAACATCGCCAAGCATGCACCCAACTCCAAATCGACTGTATCGCTGCGCATTTCCACACGTTCGGCACGACTCGCGGTCAGAGATCAACTGCCGGCGTCCGTCGCTGCCGTCGGGTCCGTGACGAGGCCATCGGAAGGCCGAGGCCTACGCGGGATGCGGCAGCGTGTCGAATTGCTCGGCGGGGCAATCGATGCCGGCCCGACCGAGGACGGGTGGGAAGTCAACGCCGAGATCCCGTTGCGCGACGGCGACACCGGATGGCGGCCGTGGTGGTGCCCGCTGCAATGACCGACGACCAACCCGGGATCGCTGTGCTACTCGTCGACGACCAGGATCTGGTGCGGTCCGGGTTGCGCCGAATCCTGCGCCGAAAGGACGGTTTCGTGATCGTCGCCGAATGCGCGGACGGCGACGAGGTGCCGGCAGCGGTCGCCGAGCACCGACCCGATGTGGTGGTGATGGACTTGCGGATGCGCCGGGTCGACGGCATCGAGGCCACCCGCAGACTGGGTGGCACGCCGCCGGTGCTGGCGCTGACAACGTTCAACGAGGACGAACTGCTTTCCGGGGCGCTGCGCGCCGGCGCTGCCGGTTTCGTCCTGAAGGACTCCTCGGCGGAGGAGTTGATCCGCGCTGTCCAAGCGGTCGCGAGGGGCGACAGCTACCTCGACCCCGCGGTCACATCGCGCGTGCTCAATACCTACCGCAAGGCCGCGTCCGGTCCGCGCGGCAACGACATCGCCGAACTGACCGCCCGCGAACTCGACGTACTCACCTTAATCGGGAAAGGCCTGTCCAACAACGAGATCGCCGGAGAACTCTACATCTCAGGCGTCACGGTCAAGAGCCACATCGGGCGGATCTTCGCAAAGCTGGGCCTGCGCGATCGGGCCGCAGCCATCGTCTACGCCTACGACAACGGACTCGTCGCGCCGCGTTGAGGAGGCGTCCTCACATCACGGCGTGGCCGGCGTCGACAGGAATGGACACCCCGGTGACGTAGCGCGCACGCGGGCTCACCAACCACAGCACGGCCTCGGTGACGTCCTGCGCCTCGACCAGTGGCACGTCGGGCAACAACGTCTGGGTGACGGCCGGGTGGGGGTTCGCCATCATCTGGTTGATGACGAAGTCATTGATGATCATCGGCGTCGCAACGCCGCTCGGGTGCAGTGAGTTCACTCGAATCTTGTGCTGCCCGTAGGCATTCGCGGCCGATCGCATCAGCCCCACCACGCCGTGCTTGGCACCGGCGTAGGCGAACATGCCGGCGCTGCCGTCGCCGCCGCGGCCGGTCAGGCCCTGCGCCGAACTGATCAGCACCACCGAACCGCCGCGCCCTTTACGGATGATCGACGGCACCGTGGCCAGCATGGTGTGCCACACACCCTTGAGATTGGTGTCCAGAATTGCGTTGAACACCGGTTCGGAGTGGATCTGCGCATCGCCGATCGCGACGACGCCGGCGTTGGCGACGACGATGTCGATATCACCGAGTTCGTCGATGCCGGCCTGCACTCCGGCTTCCAGTTGCGCGAGGTCGCGGACGTCGGCAACCACGGGCGTCACCTTGCGACCGGCCGCCTCAACGAGTCGCGCGGTTTTGTCCAGATTGGCCTTGGTGCCCAACGAGTAAGGGATTCCGTCGATGTCGGCGCAGATGTCGACGGCGATGATGTCGGCGCCCGCTTTGGCGAGTCCGACGGCATGACTGCGGCCCTGCCCCCGTGCCGCACCGGTGATAACGGCGACGGTGCCGTCAAGTTCACCCATGGCGCACAGTCAACGTGGTGCCCGTCTCTTGTTCGGCGAAAGCGACGAGTCGGGCTGCCACGTCGTAGTCACCGGCCAGTGCGGAGCGCCCGATGAAGACGGGGCTACCACTGAGGCCGAGCTTTCCGCTGACACCGATGTAGCTGCCCGGTGGCACCGGTTCGCTGATGCAGTAGAGGGTCGGGGCTGCACCCTGGTCGATGTCGTTGCCCAGCCGATTCGCCAGACCTTGAGCCGCCTTGTGCCCCAACGACATCAACTTCGAGTCGCCGATCTGCGAAAGATTCGAGGCCGCCCAGCCGGGGTGCGTCAGCTGACTGACGATCGGCGAACCGGCGGCCCGCAATCTACGGTCCAGTTCCAGCCCCCACAGCATGACCGCGAGCTTCGAGCTTGCGTAGGCGCCGAGTCGGTTCCACTTGTGTTGCCGCAGATGCATGTCGTCGAGTCGCAGTTTCGCCGACTTGTGCGCTTCGGAGCCGACGATGATGATCTGCGAACGCACCCGGTGCAGCAGCAGGTTGGTCAGTGCGAACGGGCCAAGCAGATTGGTGCCGAGCGTCGCCTCGAAGCCGTCGACGGTATCGGACCGCCGCTCGGTCAGCGTCCCGGCGTTGTTGATCAGGATGTCGACGTCACCGTCGAACAGTTCAGGAAACGCTCGCACCGAGGACAAGTCGGCCATGTCGACCTTCACAACGCTGGTCGAGCCACCCACCTGCGCTGCTCGCTGCTCGCCGAGCTCGGTATTGCGCACGGCGAGAATCACCTGGGCGCCGGCCTTCACGAGTCCGCGCAGCGTGCCCAGACCTACGCCGTTCGTTGCGCCGGTCACGATGACTCGCTTGCCAGTCAGATCTCCGAGTCGACTCGGCGTCCACGATGACGTCACGGCAACCAGATTAACGGGCCGACTGAACGCACGTTAAGTCAGTTCTGCCAAGATTGTCTGGCGGCGCAGCGGAGCGGCGGATGGACGAGGTGATGCGATATGACCGGTAGCGCGATAGCAATCACCAATCTGATCTATACCTATGCGCAACTCCTGGACGGCGGCGACCTGGACGGGGTCGCCGCACTGTTCGCCCGGGGCCGCATCTGTGGCGTGGAGAACGGTCCTCCGGAGACCGTCTTCAACGGCGCTGCCGGGGTACGGGCGATGTATGAGATGAGCACTCGCCTCTATGAGGACGGCACCCCGAAGACCCATCACAACACCACCAATGTGCAACTCGACATCGACGATGCCGCGGGAACCGCACGCAGTACGTCCTACTACTGCGTCACGCAGGCCACGCCCGATCTGCCGTTGCAGGTGATCGTGACCGGGCACTATAAGGACATTTTCCAGCGGCTCGACGGAGTCTGGTGGTTCGAGAGCCGCACTATGTTCATCGACCAGGTCGGCGACCTCAGCCACCACCTGAAGTTCTGACCGGGCGTTAGGTGGAGCCCTCGAGCGCCTTCGACCCGGCCACTGTGCTGGGCGATGCGCAGCGAAAAGAGTCCCTGAGCGATTGGGGCCCGGGCGAGTTCGAGCGCCCGTTGCGGGTGCTGCTGGCCGACTATGCGCGGGCCGACCTCAACGCGATCGGTGTCCATATCCTGCGGTCGGGCATCGTGCACAGCCTGCGGATGCGACTGCGTACCCAGGAGTGGATAAGGCGTCACCCCGAGATTCTCGACGAGCAGGTCGCGGCGCCTATCGTCGTCGTCGGGATGATGCGCAGCGGCACAACGCTTTTGCAGCGCCTGCTGGCTGCCGACCCTCGGTTCAATTGCGCTTACGGCTGGGAAGTTGTCGAGGTCGCTCCCCGACTCGACTACCAGTTCGGCTCCCCGGGTGCGGGCGATCCGCGGATCGCAATCAGCGAAGCGCGCGAAGCGAAGTCGCGTGAACTGGCGCCGGAACTGTTCGCCATTCATCCCATGTATGCGCAAGAAGCCGAGGAGGAGATCGTCTTTCTGGCCGACGCGTTCCTGTCGCATGTTCCCGAATCCGGTGCTCACTTGCCGGCCTACCGATCCTGGCTCGACGAGCAGGACTTCACTGCGGCATACGAATACCTGCACCGGATGCTGCAGTTCCTGCAATGGCAGAAGCGCCAAGTCGGGTGCGAGAAAGCACAGCGCTGGGTGCTCAAGTCACCGGCGCACCTCGGCTATCTGGATCTGCTTCAAGCGCAGTTCGGGGATGTGCACATCGTGCACATGCATCGTGACCCGCGCACCACGATCGCGTCCGGGGCCAGCCTCAACGCGACTCTGCACGCCATGCATGCCGACAACGTGGATGTGGCCCGGGTGGGTGCGCAGTGGTTGCAACGGATGGGCTGGACCAATGATCGGGCGATGGCGATCCGGGCCGGCTGGGGCGACTCGGCCCCGGTCACTGACATCGGCTTCGACGACGCGGTGGCGGATCCGATTGGGCAGGTCGCCCGCGTCTATGACGCTGTCGGGCTGCCGTTGACCGCCGAGGCGCAGGATGCAATGCGGCGCTGGCTTCTCGAGCGCCCCCGCGAGGGGGCGCGCCCGCCGTATGGACTGGAGACCTACGGACTGACGCCTGAGCAGGTTGATGAACGATTCATGTTGTACAGCAAACATTTTCGCGAATACATAGGAAGAGCAGCTGATGTTTGACAATCCGGTTTCCACCGCGTCCCAGCGCGAACAGGAGTTGGCCGCCCTCGAGCTGACCGAGCACCCGACCGTGAAGGCGGCCTACGAAGCGGTGGCGCAGACCTGGCTGGGCCGGGCCAAGGCGTCGGATGCGATGCGTGAGCTGTTCGACGACGCCTACGCCGAGGTGATGTTCTCGGCGGCGGTGTGGTCGTCGAACCAGGACAAGTTGCGGCCCAAGGTCAGTTGCATCACCCGGCTGGGCCATCCAGTGGACGGCCGCCGAATTCCCGGATCCCGTTGGGGCATCGATAATCCCGACAGCGTGTACCGGGTGATTCCCATTTCGGGCGACGAACGCTACGAGATCCGTGGCCGGGTCGGTGAACACCGCATGACCGAGAACTATTTCACCCTGTGGGACGCCAATATGGGCACCATCGACGTGCTCAACGGCCGCACCATGCAGGTCGACTCCGACGGCAGCTTCACCATCACCGTCGACGCCGACCCTGCCAACGGGCGGCCCAACCATGTGCAGACCTCCCCCGCGGCACACGAGTTCTACATCCGGGATGTGCTGCTGGACTGGGAACGCGACGATCCGAACTATTTCGAGGTCGAGCGACTCGGCGGCTCACCAGCGGCGGCGGCGCGCACCCGGGATGAGCAAGCCGAAGCGACCGCGGCCATGATGGCGTACTTCGCCAACTTCACCGGCAAGCTCAGTCACGGCATCTATAAAATGCCGGCTAACCACTTCAACCTGGCGTGGTCGGCCGACAAGGTCGGCGCCATGCGAAATCAGGTCTACGTGATGGGCCGTTTCGATCTCGCACCCGACGAGGCCTTTGTCGTCGACCTCAACGATGGTGGCGCCGAGTACTTCACGGTGCCGCTGAGCAATATCTGGGGCACCACGCTCGACATCATCGACCACACCGGAAGTCTCAATAAGGCGCAGTCGTTGGCCAATGACGACGGCAGCTACACCTATGTGATCGCGCCGCAGGATCCTGGCGTGGCGAATTGGATTGACTCCAACGGGCTCAGCGAGGGAATCCTCACCTTGCGCATGGCCGAATTCGGCGAAAACGGTCCGCGTGAAGACCTCGGGGCTCGCGGACGGGTGATCCAGTTGGACCTCCTTGATGCCGAAGTCCCGTACTTGCCTCGGGTGACCGAGCAGGCCCGAGAAACCCAACTGTCCGACCGCCGAGCGGCGTATCTGCGGCGCCTGCCGGAAGGTACGGCCTGACATGGCACGCTGGCTGATCACGGGCTGCTCCACCGGCTTCGGTCGCGAAATCGCCGGCGCCGCACTGGAAGCCGGCCACAGCGTGGTGGTGACGGCACGACGGGCGGAGGCGGTGCGGGGCTTCGTCGACGAGTTCGGCGTTCGGGCCCTGGCCGTCGCCCTCGATGTCACCGACACGACCCAGATCGCGGCCGCGGTGGCGGCGGCCGATGACGCGTTCGGCGGCATCGACGTCCTGGTCAACAACGCCGGCCACGGCTACCTGTCCGCGGTCGAAGAGGGCGAAGACGCCGAAGTCCGAAAGTTGTTCGACGTCAACTATTTCGGTGCGGTCGACATGATCAAGGCGGTGCTGCCCGCGATGCGCGCCCGGCATTCGGGCCACATCATCAACATCTCCTCGATGACCGGCCTGGTCGCCAACCCACCCAATGCGTATTACTCGTCGACCAAATTCGCGCTGGAAGCGGTCACCGAAGCGCTCGCCACCGAGGTGAAGCCGCTGGGAATCAAGGTGACCGCCATCGAACCGGGCGCCTTCCGCACCGACTGGGCTTCCCGGTCCATGAAGGAAACAGCAAGCCCGATAGCCGATTACGCCGACGTGGCTGCGCGTAAGGATCTGATCAAGCAGTTCGCCGACCACCTGCCCGGTGACCCGCGAAAGGTTGCCGAGGCGGTGCTGATGGTCACCGAACTCGACGAACCGCCACTGCGGTTACTCCTGGGCCGCGACGTGCTCAATGCGATGCGTAACAAGATCACCGCCACGTCGGCCTCGATCGAGGAGTGGAAGGCCGTCACCAAGGACGTGAATTTCCCAGGCTCGTAACGGCATTCACTCGTCGATGAACACCGCGTGGTCTTCGATGGCATCGCGCCGGGTGCGCAGGTTGTTGCCGGGAAAGTCGGGATCGGGATAGCCGATCGCCAGGCCACAGAGGACGTTCATCTCGGCGGCTATGTCGAGTTGTTCTCGGATGATTTCGGGATATCCGGCGATCGACACCTGGACGCAGGTGCCGAGCCCGCGGGCGGTCAATGCCAGTAGCAACGTCTGCAGGAACATGCCGACACCCATGCTGTCGACCAGACCCAGGTCCTGGTGCATGAACACCACAGCCCCAACCGGCGCCCGGAAGAATTCCCAGTTCCGTAGCACGGCGATGCGGCGCGCCTCACTGTCGTTGCGGGCGATGCCCATCGAGCCGTAGACCTGCCCGCCCAAGTCTCGTCGCATGTGCGCGAACGCGGCCGGTAATTCCGGGACCTTCGGCGGCTTCGAATTCGCCTTTTCCAACAGGGCCGCAACCAAGCGGTCCCGCGCGGCCCCAGAAGTGAACGCGATATGCCATGGCTGCACATTCGAGTTCGACGGCGCGCGCACGGCAAGCTCAAGTGCCTCCTCGATCAGGTGGCGCGGCACCGGGTCGGGCAGGAACATGCGGCTCGATCGCCGCTGCCGGATGGTTTCGTCGAGGTCATACATACCTAGATGCTGTCATCGAGTGCGAATTGTTCGCTTCAGTCATTTGACTGCATTTGCCGTTAGGGTAACTGCCAATCGATCGGATCGGCGCCCAACCCGGTGAGCAATTCGTTGGCGCGACTGAACGGCCGAGATCCGAAGAACCCGCGCGACGCCGACAGTGGCGACGGGTGTGGCGATTCGATAGTGGCACAGCTACCTTCGGCCAGCATCGGCTTGAGGGTCGACGCGTCGCGTCCCCACAGGATTGCGACCATCGGCTGCTCACGTGCGACCAATGCCCGAATCGCGCACTCGGTGACGGCTTCCCAGCCCTTGCCCCGGTGCGACGCCGGGTTGCTGGGCCGCACCGTCAGCACCCTGTTCAGCAGCATGACACCGCGCTGCGACCACGGCGTCAGGTCACCGCACGACGGCTTGGAATGGCCGAGGTCGGCGGTGTACTCGTCGAAAATATTGGACAGGCTGCGCGGTAGCGGTCGTACGTCGGGCGCCACCGAGAAACTCAGGCCCACCGCGTGACCCGGGGTGGGATAGGGATCCTGTCCGACGATCAGCACCCGAACATCCTTGAAGGGGAAAGTAAAGGCGCGCAACACATTCGGACCTGCGGGCAGATAGCGCCGCCCGGCGGCGATCTCCTCGCGCAGGAATTGCCCCATCTGGGACACCTGGTCGGCCACCGGCGTAAGCGCCTGCGCCCACCCCGGTTCGACGAGTTCACTCAGCGGCTTTGCCGTCATTGCAGTCCCTTCACCAGCAGCACCACGGTTTCGGCTCCGGCCTCCCGATCCTTCGAGATCTCCTGGTATTCCGGCGAATCTGCCCAGCCACGGAACGCGGCCTCGTCGGGAAACTTCATCAGCACCACCTTCTCCCGGTCTGAGTCGCCCTCCACAACTTGCGGCGACTCGTCGGCGGCCAGCAATGTTCCCGGGTGGCGGCTGAATACATCCATGAACCGCGCCTGATACCGGTCATAAGCCGCCCGGTCGGTGAATTTCAGTTGGGCGATCGCGTACACGGTCACCGCGCCACCCTAACTTGGCGGATCGGCTGCATTGAGTCTGCGTCTATGGCGCGAAAAGACGAGTGGATGTCGCCAGGAGCGCAGACTCAACCTGCGAAAGACTCCCAACCCGCGTATCCGGACCACTCCGTGCCGTCGACGAGCACTAGAGGCGGTCCTTCGACGACCCGGCCGATCACCCGCCAACCGGACGGCACCGCATCAGGGAAACTTGCGACGAGGGCGTGATCTTCGCCGCCGCCGAGTACCCACGCCCACGGGTCGGTCCGGACGGCGTCGGCGGCGTCGGTCAAAGCTTCGTGATCGGCCGCAAGCGTCGCGGTGGACAAGTCGAGTGTCACCCTGGATGCCTTCGCAACGTGGCGTAGATCGGCGACAAGCCCGTCGGAGACGTCGATCATCGCTCCGGCACCCGCGGCGGCGGCCAGCGCGCCCTGACCATAGGGCGGCTGTGGCACCAGATGTCGTTGACGCAGATCGTCGAATTTCTGAATCCCGTTGCGCCACAGCTCATATCCAGCAGCAGAGCGACCCAGATCGCCGGCGACGGCTAGCACCGACCCGACTTTGGCGCCAGACCGCAACACCGGGGCCCGGCCGTCGAGTTCACCGAGCACAGTCACCGACACCACCCACTGCGGGCAGCTGACCAGGTCCCCGCCGGCGATGCCGGCTCCGATTCGCTCCGCTTCGTCCCACATGCCGTCGAGCAGTGCAGCAGCATCGCTGACCGGAGTCGATTTGGGCGCTCCGAATCCAACAAAAAATGCGGTCGGGCGCGCACCCATCGCTTCGATATCGGCCGCATTCTGCGCGATCGCCTTCCGGCCGACGTCGTGCGGCGTGGACCAGTCCAGCCGAAAGTGCCTATCCTGCACCAACATATCGGTCGACACCACGGTGCGACCGTCGCCGGTAGACACCAGTGCCCCGTCGTCACCGGGCCCGAGTTCGACCGCGGCGGGCTGCCGGCGATCCCGAACCAACCGCTCGATGACGCCGAACTCACCGGACTGCTGCAGGGTGGGCGACTCCCTCGACGCCTCGTCGCGCACGCCACCTCCAAGGACGCAGGCGGGTTGTCCGGCCTGCGATAGGTTGGGTCACTGCCCGCACCAGCGGACCGCGCCAGTGTATGAGATAGGAGGTGGCAGGTGTCCGACTCGGACGGCCCGCCACGTGCGGTGCTCATCGGCGCGTTGGCGCTGGCGGTGGCGGCAATTGGCGCGATTCTTGTCTTCGCGGCTACCCGTCAGTCATCGCGGCAACCGGTTGTCGTCCCCGCTTTGCCCGCCCCGCAAGCCGCCAATCCCGCTTGCCAGGCGCTGATCGCGGCACTGCCGCAGCGGCTTGGGGACTTTGAGCGCGCCGCGGTCGCCGAGCCGGTGCCGGAAGGCGCGAGTGCCTGGCAGTCGGCGGCCGGCGAAGAGGTCGTCGTGCGCTGCGGGCTCAAGCGGCCCGAAGATTTCGTAGTCGGGTCGCCGATCCAGGGCGTCGACCGGGTGCTGTGGTTCCAGGCGGCCGCGCAATCGGACGCTGACGCGGGTCGGTCCACTTGGTACACGGTGGACCGTCCGGTGTACGTGGCGCTGACGCTGCCCGCCGGGTCGGGACCCGAAGCGATTCAAGACCTTTCCGCCGTCATCGACCACACGATTGCAGCGGTGGCAATCGATCCCGCGCCGGTTCGCTAAGGCCTGACCCGGTACTGAAGCCGGCCAGAGCTGGGCATCACGTGCCGTCGGGGCCGTCCTGGCCGTGGACGCCCGGCGTGCCCGGCGTGCCGCCGCCGGTGCCGCCGCTGCCTCCGGGGCCTCCGGCTGCGCCGGCGCCGCCGTCGCCGGCCGTACCGGGATCCCCGGGCGTACCGTCGGGGTTCCCGCCGGGCCCGCCGTCGCCATGGTTCCCACCCGCACCACCGTTTCCGCCATTGCCACCGTTGCCCCCGTCGTGGTTGAAAGAGTCGGTAACGTCAGCTCCGTGGCCGCCGATGCCGCCGCCACCGCCGGTGCTGCCGTTACCGCCGTTGCCGCCGCTGCCGCCCGAGCCAGAGGTGTCGCTCGCGCTGCCGCCGGTACCGCCGTCGCCACCGGCGGCGCCGGCACCGCCCTTACCGCCAGCCCCGCCGTTAGCGCCGCCGATCGAGCTGCCGGTGGCGTCGCCGCCCTTGCCGCCTTGACCACCAGCCCCGGCGTTGCCCCCGGTCGCGCCATTTCCGCCGGAGCCAGAGATGGTTTCGCCGCCATCACCGCCACTGCCACCGGCGGCGCCGGCACCGCCAACGGCGCCGTTGCCGCCCGCACCGAAGGGCGCGTCCCCCTTTGCGCCGGAACCGCCAGCACCGCCGTCACCGCCGTCACCGGCGGCTCCACCGTTGCCGCCGGAGCCGGTGGTGGCACTACCGCCGACACCGCCACTGCCACCAACGGCGCCGGCACCGCCCTTACCGCCGCTACCACCGTTACCACCGGTTTGGTCGCCGGAGTAAGTGCCGACACCGCCATTGCCGCCGACACCGCCGTCACCGCCGTCACCGGCAGCCCCGCCGACACCGCCGTTGCCCGACCCGAATGCCGCACCGCCGGCACCGCCGGTTCCGCCAGTGCCCGCGACGCCACCGACACCGCCGTTACCCCCAACGCCGCCGTTACCGGCCTGGGCATCACCACCGTCACCACCATTGGCAGCGTTGCCACCGAACCCGCCGCGGCCGGCGGCGCCGCCGTCACCGCCGTTGCCTGACCCGTTGGCCGCGCCGCCGACACCGCCCGCGCCGCCGACGCCGCCCTGTCCGGCGTTGCCGGCGCCCCCGCCGAATCCACCATTGCCTCCGCCGGCGGCCCCGCCGGTGGCGCCATGACCGCTGTTGCCGCCGTCACCGGCGACTCCACCGGACCCGCCGAGCCCACCGTCGCCCGATCCCAGGGCCGTGCCGCCGGACCCGCCGACGCCGCCGAGGCCGCCATCGCCGGCGCTGCCTCCGGCACCGCCTGTTCCGCCGATGCCGGTGAGGGAAAGACCGCCGGCTTGGCCACCGAAGCCGCCATCGCCGCCGGACCCGCCTACGCCGGCGGCCCCGCCGGACCCGCCGGCCCCGCCGTTGCCTGAACCCAGGGCCACACCGCCAACGCCCCCAGCGCCGCCGGCCCCGCCGGCGCCGCCGACCCCGCCGGCCCCGCCGTCCTGGCCAGAGAGAGTGCTGAACTGGCCATGCGATTCGCCGTTGCCGCCCCGGCCGCCATTACCGCCGTTACCGGCGGCCCCACCGGCCCCGCCGGCGCCTCCGTCACCCGAGATGGAGCCACCCAAGCCGCCAGCACCGCCGTTGCCGCCGGCGCCGCCCGAGGTGCCGGCGCCGCCGGCGGTACCGCCCCCGTCGACGCCTTGCCCGCCGGTCGCGCCCTTGCCACCGCTGCCGCCGCTGCCGCCGTTGCCGCCGTTGCCGACCGACCCGCCGTTACCGCCAGCGCCACCATCGCCGCCGATCTTGCCGGCAGCACCGCCGCCGCCGGCGCCGCCGTCGCCGCCATCACCCGAGATCGAACCGCCCGAGCCGCCGACCCCGCCGTTGCCGCCGTTGCCACCGGGCGAGTAACCGCCGTAGCCACCGTCGCCGCCGTTGCCGACCGGCCCGCCGTTACCGCCGGCCCCGCCAGCGCCACCACCGTTGCCGCCCAGCCCGCCATATCCGCCGTTACCACCGTTACCGGAGGGAGCCCCTAGCGCCGCGCTCTCACCACCGTCACCGCCGGCACCGCCGGCCCCACCGACGACCGACGCACCGACCGCCCCGGGGGCTCCGCCGCCCGAACCACCGGCACCACCGGCCCCGGCCACTCCGCCCGCACCACCGGCGGCACCATTACCGCCATCGCCGGCTGCCCCGGCAGCCGAGTCACCGCCGCGGCCAGCACTGCCGCCATAGCCGGCTTGACCGGCGTTGCCGCCGGCCCCACCGGTACCGCCTGTAGTGCTACCTCCCTCGGCCCCGCCGCCGCCGCCAGCGCCTCCGTCACCGCCAGCGCCCCCGACGCCGCCGTCCCCGCCGAGTCCGCCGACACCGGACCCGTTCGCTGCGCCGCCGGCGCCGCCGACCCCGCCGTAGCCGGCGTTACCGGCGCTACCACCGCCACCGCCGGCCCCGCCCGAAGCGCCGACAGCGAATTCACCGGCGGCCCCACCGTCCCCGCCCTCCGCGCCGGACCCGCCTCGGCCGCCGGCCCCGCCGACTCCGCCGGCACCGCCGTTACCCGATCCCAGCGCGGCACCGCCGGCACCGCCGGCACCGCCGTTACCGGCGTCCTTGCCGGCACCGCCCGCCCCACCGGGCCCGCCAGAATCAGTAAAAGGGAAGCCCGGCGTGTCGCCGGGGCCGCCGAAGCCACCGCCGCCGCCGTATCCGCCGGCGCCGCCGGCCCCACCTTTACCGCCGTCACCGGAGATCGAACCGCCATTGCCGCCGGCCCCGCCCTTGCCGCCGACGCCGCCCGGACCCGCGCCGTTGACGCCGTTGCCCCCGTGGCCGCCGTTGCCGCCGCTGGTGGCTATGTCGCCAGCTTTGCCGGTCGCGCCGTCGCTGCCGCCGGTGCCGCCTTGACCGATGGCGCCGCCTTTGCCGCCGGCACCGACAGTGCCGTCGTTGCCGCCGTCGCCACCACGGCCGCCGTCGGGGTTGCTGATTCCGCCGCCCCCGCCGCGACCGCCGTCCCCGGATTTGCCGGTTTGGCCGCCAGTGCCGCCGGTGCCGCCGGTGCCGTTGACCCCTGCGCTGCCCGAACCACCCTTGGCGACGCCCCCGGCGTTGCCGCCGGCGCCACCCTGGCCGCCGGTACCACCGTCACCACCGGCACCACCGTTCTGCCCTGCTTCGCCGGCAGTTTGCGCGTCCGCACCGTTGACACCGGCCCCGCCGGTCCCGCCGCCACCGCCGGTACCACCGAGCCCACCGGTACCGCCGTCACCACGCACCGACCCGCCGAGGCCGCCGGCACCGCCGGCACCACCAGCACCGCCAGTCTCACCGCTGCCGCCCGGGTCACCCGCGTTGACCCCGTCAGCACCGGCCGCACCCGTCGCGCCATTGCCGCCGGCGCCGCCGGTGCCGCCCTTGCCCAGGTTGCCGCCGTCACCGCCGACACCACCAGCCCCGCCCGTGCCGGGCAGATCACCCGGCGCCGCAGCGGTCGCATTGCCGCCCTTACCTCCGACACCCCCGTTACCGGACGTCCCGGCCGGAAGCTGACCCTTGGCACCCGTGGCACCGCTGGTCCCGTCGCCGCTATCGCCACCGGCACCACCGAACCCGACCGCACCCGCATTGCCGCCATCACCACCGGCGCCGCCCGCACCGCCAATCGCCGCATCAATCCCGGCGCCGCCGGCGCCGCCATCGCCACCGGTCCCCGCCGTGCCACCCACTCCGCCGGTACCGCCCTTACCGTGGGAACCGTCGCTGAACCCGGCAGCCTGATGCCCGCCACCGACACCGCCGGCACCACCCACACCGCCCAGACCACCATTGCCGCCGCGGCCGCCCTCAAAACCGTCTCCGCCGGCCGTGATCGCGTCCGCCCCGTCGGTGCCGGCCCCACCGGTCCCGCCGCCACCGCCGGTCCCACCGAGCCCACCGGTACCGCCGTCACCACGGATCGACCCGCCCAGGCCGCCGGCACCACCGACACCACCGGCCCCGCCCGTTCCGCCATTGCCACCCGTTTCATCGGGGTTGACCCCGTCCACACCCGCCGCGCCGATCGCGCCGGCACCGCCGGCACCGCCGGTGCCGCCATCACCGAGGTTGCCGCCAGCCCCACCGACCCCACCATCGCCACCCGAACCCGCCAGGTGGCCCGGTCCCGGACCCGGACTGGTCGCATCACCACCGGCACCACCGGTACCACCGTGACCCGACGTCCCCGTCGGAAGCTGACCCGCCGCCCCCTTGGCCCCGAAATTCCCGCCGCCGCTGTCACCGCCGGCACCGCCCTGACCGACCGCGCCCGAGTTGCCACCCACACCGCCGGCCCCACCATTACCGCCGGTGGTCGCTTGACCGCCGGCCCCGCCGGTCCCGCCGTCACCGCCCACCCCGGCCGTGCCGCCAGCACCGCCGTCACCGCCGACCCCGTGGAAACCGTCGCCGTATCCCGCGGCCTGATGGGCGCCGCCGACACCGCCGGCACCCCCGACACCACCGGCACCGCCACCGCCACCAGTGCCGCCGGCACCACCGACCCCGCCGTCACCGCCGGTCGAGGGACCCGTCAAATCCATACCCGGGAAATCAGTGGACGCCCCCAACCCGCCGGCCCCACCGGCGCCACCCTGGGCACCCGCAGCGCCGGCACCGCCGACACCACCCAGACCCCCGACACCTCCGGCGCCGCCATCACCACGCACCGACCCACCTAGACCGCCGGCGCCGCCCACACCACCCGCGCCACCGGCCTGACCAGCCACCCCCGCACCACCATCGCCGCCGGCACCACCGGTCGCCCCGGTGGCCTGCCCCAGCACGTACGAGCCACCAGCCCCGCCGACACCACCCTTCCCGCCCGGCGCGCCCACACCCCCGTCGCCGCCATCGCCGCCAGCCTTGCCCACACCGGCCTCGCTGACGTCGGTGCTCACATAGGCGCCGCCCTTGCCACCATTACCGCCAGCCTGCCCAGCCACCACGCCATCACTGCCCGCGGTGCCCGCCGTCGCCGTGCTCGCCGGCGGAGCATTATCGCCATCAACGCCGTTACCCGCCGGGGCCACCGGGTTCGGATTCACTCCCGCCGCACCGGCCCCACCGTTGCCGCCCGCACCCCCGACACCACCATTGCCGAAGTTGCCGCCCGCACCGCCAGCACCACCATTGCCGCCGTCACCATCACCGATACCGGTGGCGCTGAACCCGGCCCCACCCGCACCGCCATTGCCCAACACACCCGTCGGGGCAGAACCTTCGGCGCCGTCGCTGCCCTTACTGGCGCCGGTACCACCGGTGCCGCCCTGACCACCGACACCGGAATTCCCGCCCGCGCCACCGGCCCCGCCATCACGCACCGTGCTACTTCCGGCCGCACCCGCACCGCCATCACCCGGGATAGCGCCGTTCCCGCCGTCACCGGCGTTGCCACCAGCACCCGAAGCTGCCGCAGTGCCATCCGCAGCCTTACCGCCCAGCCCGCCGCCGCCACCATTACCACCGGCACCGCCGTCACCACCCGAGCCGCCCGCCGTGCCCGCCGCCCCCGCCGCCGTCGCGTTAGCTCCAGTGATCCCGGCGCCGCCATCACCACCATCAGCACCCTGCCCACCGGCACCGCCAACTCCACCCGCACCCACCAGCGACCCGCCAGCACCACCGGCACCACCGACACCACCGGAGCCACCCACCTGACCATCACCGCCGGACTCACTGCCCACCGAACCCTGTGCGCCGTTCTGGCCGACCGCACCATCACCGCCAGCACCCCCGGCCCCACCATTGCCGTGATCACCGCCGGCACCGCCTACGCCACCGGCGCCGCCGTTACCGCTACCGATACCGGTGGCGCTGAACCCGGCCCCACCCGCACCGCCATTGCCCAACACACCCGTCGGGGCAGAACCTTCGGCGCC
>NZ_JBVAXG010000005.1:577392-583568 GCF_055419245.1 Mycobacterium sp. IDUB_37
CTGCCCACCGAACCCTGTGCGCCGTTGTTGCCGACCGCACCATCACCGCCAGCACCCCCGGCCCCACCATTGCCGTGACTACCCCCGCCGCCCCCGGCACCACCAGCGCCGCCATCCACACCCGCGGTCGTGGCGTCACCGCCATTACCGCCGGCCCCGCCATCACCCCCGGCGCCGTTGCTGCCGCTCAATCCGGTTACCCCGGCCGTCCCGCCGGTACCGCCGGTTCCTGCCGCCCCACCGGTCCCGCCGCCCCCGCCGGCTCCGGTATTCCCGCCGAGGCCCCCGGCCCCGCCAGCCCCGCCATCTACACCGTCAGCACCCGCACCGCCCTGACCGGCATTACCACCGGCCCCGCCGACGCCACCGGCCCCGCCGCCACCATTGGCGCCCGACCCGCCCGCAGCCACCCCGCCGCCCTTGCCGCCGACCCCGGCGGCACCGCCGTCACCACCGCTACCGCCGGCACCGCCGGCAAAACCCACCTGCCCATCGGTGCCACCCGACCCGCCAGCACCGCCGGCGCCGCCCGCACCCGCAGCACCACCACGACCCCCGACACCTCCATTACCGGAGACCGCACCACCCAAGCCGCCAGCACCACCGGCACCACCAGCACCACCAGCCAGCCCAGACGTCCCGTCAACGCCAACGCCCGCGCCACCGGGAGCACCGGCCGTGCCCGCCAACCCGGCCAACCCCGCCCCGCCAGCTCCACCCGCGCCACCATCACCGCGGTCACCCCCGGCACCACCAGCGCCGCCGGCAGTCCCCGACCCGCCCGCTGCCGTCGCATTGAACCCCGCCCCACCCGCACCGCCGTGACCGCCGGCCACCACGGTGCCCCCTGCACCCACAACGCCCGCCGCAGCACCCGCACCGCCGGCAGCACCACCCACCCCGCCCAGTCCGACGCCGCCGGTGTCACCACCCACGCCGCCGCTACCACCCGCAGTCACCGCATCCCCAGCACCGCCCACCCCACCGACACCCGCAACACCGGAATTACCGCCCGCACCCCCAGCACCACCATTGCCATTAACCCCTGCGCGGCCGAACAACCCGTGACCCTGCCCACCCACCCCGCCGAAGCCACCGGCACCAGCGTTGCCGCCCGTGCCGCTATCGCCCCCATCGCCGCCGGTCACACCCGGACTAATCGCCGCCCATCCTGCACCACCAGCACCACCGGCACCTCCAATCCCACCCACACCACCAGTGCCACCCGCACCACCATCACCAAAGATCAACCCGCCACGACCACCAGCCCCACCCGACCCCGCAGCCCCACCATCGCCGCCCACTCCGCCGGTGCCGCCCGCGACACCCTGCGCACCCGCCGCACCCGCGGACCCCACCGCCCCAGCCACCCCGGACCCGCCCACACCACCGGCGCCACCATGGCCGAACAGCCACGCGCTACCCCCCGCGCCACCGGAACCACCGAATCCGCCCGTGCCCCCCGAACCACCAGCACCCCACAACAACCCGCCTTGACCACCTACACCGCCAGTGGCCCCGACACCGCCCGTACCGCCCACACCGCCCGGACCCAACAAGCCCGCGGCCCCACCAGCACCACCGGCCTGCCCCGATGCCCCCGACCCGCCATTACCCCCACGGCCGATCAACAACCCACCACCACCACCAGCAGCCCCCGAGCCCGCCGCACCGTCAACACCCGGACCCAGCAACGGACGCCCCAACAACAGATTGGTCGGCGCATTGATCACACCCAAAATGTCCTGCTCCAACGACGCCGCATTGGCCGCCTCCGCACCCCCATACGCGCCACCAGCACCGGTCAACGACTGCACAAAACGGGCATGAAAATCCGCCGCCCGTGCGCTGATCGCCTGATACTCCCGGCCGTACGTCCCAAACAACGCCGCAATCGCCGTCGACACCTCATCACCAGCCGCCGCCGCCATACCCGTCGTCGGCAACAACGCCGCCGCCGACGCCACACCCACCGCCGACCCCACCCCACCAAGTTGCGCCGCGGCCGCGGCCAAGTCCCCGGGCACCAAAAACACATAAGAAGCCATCAGAAGCCCGATCCTTGGGTAGGAAAATTGACGTAAAGGAAAGCCCCCGACGGCAGGCACCAAACGCTACTCGCTCAAACCGTTCTCCACAGAAAAAATTCAACACATGACAAACATCGAAAATCGGCGCCAATTTCGGAAAGCGTGGATAACGCACAAACGCACCCGCTGCCAACCCCGGTCGTCGGCACCCCCCGCCGCCACACAAGCAGCACGCACTGCCGGACCAATCCCACCCAAATCCGGCGCAACCAACACCTCAGGCACCACAACAAAACGACATCGACAACGCCCGGTCACTGAAGAGACAGACGCGGAGAAAACCCTCGACGGCGGGCTCCAAACGCGAGGCCCCAACACCCCCCAACCAAACAATCAACCCATGCCAAACATCGGAAACTCGCCAACTCCTGAAAAATGAATTACCCCACCATGCATCCTCGTTCCGTCGAGCGAGTTGGCAAGTACGTGGGCGGAATCGCGAGACTAGCGCCGAAAGCGACCTGCGCGAGGCGGCTGAATTGGCAGCGAACCGCGATCACGCGATGTCAACTAGACAGCAGTCCGGCTTGTTGCCGAGTACGCCGATCCAGACCGCCGATTTGGCGCAAAAGGACCAGAGATCGACTGGCAACCGTTAATGCAGCCCCACACCCCGAGCTAATGCCATGTCCACAACCGGGGCCAGCAGGGTCAGATCAACCATCTACTGCATCACGTGCCGTTCGGGCCCTGCTGGCCGTCGGCGCCGTCGGTGCCGGGTGGTGTACCTCCGCCGCCGGAGCTGCCGTCACCGCCGGTCCCGCCGCCGCCAGGCGCGCCCGGAGCCCCGGTGGGATCCCCGCCGCCGCCGTTGCCGTGGTTACCGCCTCGGCCGCCGTTGCCACCATTGGCGCCGTTGCCGCCGGGGCCGGAAACAGAGCTGCCGCCGTCGCCGGCATTGCCACCGGCTCCACCGGCCCCGCCGCCACCACCGGCTCCGCCGGTGTTGTCAAAGAGGCCTGCTGCTCCAGCGAAGCCGCCGGAGCCGCCAGCACCGCCAGTACCTCCGTTGGTTCCGCCCGCCCCGTTACCGGCGGCGCCAGAAGTGGCGTAGCCACCGGAGCCGCCGTTGCCGCCATTGCCGGCCATACCGCCGCTACCGCCGGTGCCGCCGACTCCGCCGACATTGGTGGTGCCGCTCTCATGGCTAGTGAATCCGCCGTTACCTCCGGTGCCACCGCCACCTCCATTACCAGCCGCGCCGGCAGCACCGCCGTTACCGGCATCGCCGGAACCAATCGCCGTGCCACCCTGGGCACCGAGGCCGCCATTACCGGCGCGGCCGCCATTACCGCCGGCCCCTCCCGCTCCGCCGTCACCAAGGAGCGTTCCACCGCCAAGGCCGCCGTTGCCGCCTCGGCCGCCGTTGCCACCAGCCCCGGCGCCCCCGGCGTCACCGCCGTTGCCCGACCCAGTGGTCAAGCCGCCAGCACCGCCGGCAGCACCGTTCCCACCGGAACCGCCGTCACCGGCGATACCCCCGGCTCCGGCGTCACCACCGCCGTTGTTGTCTTGACCGCCGGCACCGCCGTTGCCGCCGGCACCGCCGGACCCGCTTTGGCCGGCGACGCCGCCGTGGCCGCCATCGCCGGACCCGGCAGCAGCACCGCCGGTGCCACCCGCGCCGGCGACACCGCCTCCGCCACCAGTTCCGCCGACGCCACCATCACCGGGGGCGCCCTGAAGGGCCCCGACCCGGGTCGCGCCAACACCGCCGGCGCCGCCGACCCCGCCCTGGCCTGCCGCACCGCCCGCGCCCCCGACACCACCGTTACCGGAGCCTAGAGCCAGGCCGCCAGTACCGCCGGCGCCGCCGTTACCGCCGCTGCCGGCGTTGCCGCCGTAGCCGCCGTCTTGAAGGAATACATCAAAGTCCCCCGAGCCGCCGTTGCCGCCGGTACCGCCGTTACCGCCGCCTCCGCCGCTTCCGCCGACCCCACCGGCCCCACCGTTACCAGATATCGCACCGCCCGAGCCGCCGGCGCCTCCGGCACCGCCGTTACCGCCGCTGGCGCCAGTCGCGCCGCGGGTGCCTTCCCCGTCAATGCCGGGAGCACCGGCAGCACCAGCCAAGCCGTTACCCCCGGCCCCACCGTTGCCGCCGTTGCCTATCGGCCCGCCGTTGCCACCGGCCCCGCCGGCACCGCCGTTCACAGCACCGGCTACGCCGTTGCCACCGGCCCCGCCGTTGCCGCCGTTGCCGAGCGAACCGCCGTTACCCCCGTCCCCACCGACCCCGCCGGCACCGCCACCGGCAGCGCCGACGCCACCGACGCCGCCGTTACCGGCCGCGGAGGTCACCGCGACGCCCTGGCCGCCGTCGCCGCCGGTACCACCGCCACCGCCAGCACCGGCCGCACCGGCCGCACCGGCAACCGCGCCGCCGCCGCCTGGACTGCCGCCACCGCCGAATGCCCCACCTATGCCGCCGGTGGCACCATCGGCGCCCACACCTCCCAGCCCGTTGGCCGAATTGCCGCCGCTGCCGCCGCCACCGCCGATCCCGCCAACACCGCCAGTGCCACCGACGCCGCCGTTACCGAAGAAGTTGATTCCGGCTGCGCCGCCGCCGGTGCCGCCGGTACCGCCCTGGCCGCCGGTTCCGGTGGCGCCGCCGCTGCCGCCGTTGCCACCCGCACCTGACCCGTCAGCGGCACCGCCGACACCGCCAACGCCGCCGACTCCGCCGGCCCCGCCAGTGCCGCCTTGGCCGCCGACTCCGCCGCGGGCGGTGAAAGCTAAGAAGCCGGCTTCCCCGCCGATGCCGCCGGCTCCGCCAACACCGCCTTGCCCTGAGGTGCCGCCGGTCCCACCGACCCCGCCATCGCCTGACCCCAGAGCCTTCCCACCAGCCCCGCCGGCACCGCCGGTCCCGCCGACACCGCCCGTCCCGCCAAGTCCGCCGGGTTCGCCATCGCTGAAGTCGCTGGACTCGCCATTGCCGCCCCGGCCGCCGCCCCCGCCATTACCGCCAGTACCACCGGCACCACCGGCGCCACCGTTCCCAGATATCGCGCCACCTAAGCCTCCGGCGCCTCCGGCGCCACCACTGGCGCCCGCACCGCCGGTCCCGCCGGTACCGCCTGTCCCGTCGTCGCCTTGGGTACCGACTGTGCCGTTCTTGCCTGCGCCCCCGGCGCCGCCTTCGCCGCCGTTGCCGACTGATCCGCCGTTGCCGCCGGCTCCGCCTTGGCCGCCAACCCCGCCGGGGCCCGCGCCGTCGGCCCCGGCCCCGCCGTTGCCGCCGTTGCCGCCGCTGGTGGCTATGGCACCGGCTTTGCCGGTCGCGCCGTCGCTGCCGCCGGTGCCGCCGGTGCCGACTGCGCCGCCTTTGCCGCCGGCACCGACGGTGCCGGGGTTCCCGCCGTCGCCGCCGCGGCCGCCGTCGGGGTTGCCGGTCACGCCGGCTGCGCCGGCACCACCGTCCCCGGCTTTGCCGGATTGGCCGCCGGTACCGCCGGTGCCGCCGGTGCCGTTGACCCCTGCGCTGCCCGATCCACCCTTAGCGACGCCCCCGGCGTTGCCGCCGGCGCCACCTTGCCCGCCGGTGCCGCCGTCACCGCCGGTACCGCCGTCCTGCCCGGCCTCGCCCGCATTGATCGCGTCGGCGCCGTCGATGCCGGCCCCGCCGGTCCCACCGGTCCCGCCGGTCCCGCCTATTCCACCGGTGCCGCCGTTACCGCGCACCGATCCGCCGAGGCCGCCAGCACCACCCGCCCCGCCGGTGCCGCCGGCCTCTCCTTGGCCGCCCGAGTCGCCCGCGAGGATCCCGTCAGCGCCGGCCGCACCCGTCGCGCCGTTACCGCCGGCGCCACCGGCGCCGCCGTTGCCCAGGTTGCCGCCGTTACCGCCGGCACCACCCTGTCCGCCCGTGCCGGGCAGATCCCCCGGCGCCGCAGCGGTCGCATTGCCGCCCTTCCCGCCGACACCCCCGTTACCGGACGTCCCGGCCGGAAGCTGACCCTTCGCACCGGTCGCACCGCTGGTCCCGTCGCCGCTATCGCCACCAGCACCACCGAACCCGACCGCACCCGCATTGCCGCCATCACCACCGGCGCCGCCCGCACCGCCAATCGCCGCATCAAT
>NZ_JBVAXG010000006.1:0-413159 GCF_055419245.1 Mycobacterium sp. IDUB_37
AGCGGCCCGAACGCATCGGCGCGGCGCTGGGCTTTGGTCCGCGGATCGTGTGGGCAGACGGTGGCGGCGAGGTTGTCTAGGGCCTGGTCGACAGCGATCGCGTCCAGGGTGTGCACGGTGGCATGGATGTCGGTGGTGCCCTCACAATCGCCGCCGACCCACACCTCACGGCTTTTCGCCTGTTCTTGGCGGCGGTGCACGGCGTCGAGGTCTTCGCGGGCCACGATCGCATCGACCTTGCCGGCCAGGCGGCCGCGGGTCAGCGACGGCCACCGCAGCACCTGGGTGGCTACTTTCTCATCGACGCGCGCCAGCACCGCAGAGTCGGTGATCAGATCGGTGCGCCCGGCGATGGTGCGAAACGCCTGCAGGTCGATGTCACCGTTGCAGAACACGGCCGCGACCTTGGGGAGTCGTTCGCGCATCGCGCGGGCGGTGTGGACCCGGCCTTCGGCGCGGCCTTTGCTGATCCGCAACAGCGTCCCGACCTCGATCGCGACGGCGTCCATGGTGTCCATCGCCCAGTCCTCGGTCTCGGCGTAATCGGCCAGCGAGTCGGCGAACCAGTCCCCGATCATCACCAACTGCGCCGCGGTGGCCTGATTCTCTAACCGCGCCGCCGCACGAATCCGCGCCTTCCGATCCGCGGGAAAGGATTCTTCGAACATACATTCGATTCTAAACGAACCCACTGACATTGATCGGTTCCCTTGCAACCCTGCCGGTGAGAAGATTTGCTGATGAAGCGTGAAGATCGAGAGAGACGCATCTCTGATCTCGAGCGCCAGTTAGCTGAGCGGCGAGCTGCGGCTGACGGCGGAAGCGAACGCCTCAGCCCGGAACACGTCCGCAATGTGGCTTTCGCGAGGCCACCCTTCGGCAAGCGCGGCTACAACGAAGACGAGGTCGACGCGTTTCTCGATGTCATCGAGGCAGCGCTGCAGGACCCGGCGGAAAGCACGCTGACCTCAGAGCGGGTCCGGAGGGTCGCATTCGGGAAGCCACCCATCGGAAGACGTGGTTATGACGAACGAGAGGTTGATGCGTTCCTCTACCTCGTCGAGGAGCACTTGAAGCACCAGTAGCGTGCGTTGCCGGCGCCCCCGTCAAAGGCGGCACCAAGTGCGGTCGACCGCCAGAGTTACGCTGTCCGGGTGCCGAAAGTGTTGTCCGTCAACCTGGCTCGCGGGCGTACCAATCCCGACCCGCGCGCGCACTCCAAGCTGACCGGTATCGACAAAGTGGCCGCGGCGGATGCGGTCCTGGTGCGCGCGCCGGGGCCGATTCGAGGCGGTCTCGGTAGCGGACTCGTCGGCGACACGATCGGCAATCAGAAGCTCCACGGCGGCGACGACCAGGCCGTATATGCCTACGCCCGGGAAGACCTCGACGCCTGGGAGGCGCAGCTCGGGCGCACCCTCACCGACGGGATTTTCGGCGAGAACCTGACCACGCAAGGCGTCGACCTGACGGAGACCCTGATCGGCGAACGTTGGCGCGTCGGCTCCGACGGTTTAGTGCTGGAGGTGTCCGCGCCCCGGACGCCCTGCCGAACATTCGCGGCCTTCCTCAATCTCAATCAGTGGATCAAGACCTTCACCGAAGCCGGAAAACCGGGCGCGTACTTTCGGGTCATCGCGCCGGGAACCGTGCGCGTCGGCGATGCAATCGAGATCGAGTACCGACCGAACCATGATGTGACCATCGGTCTGGTCTTTCGCGCCAAGATGGCCGATCCGGACCTGCTCCCCCGGCTACTGGCCGCCGATGCGCTCTCCGCGGAGTTGAAGGCCTTGGCGCGCCGCCGCGTCGCAAAGCTCGAAAGCTGAAGCGGCGGCCCCATCAAACTGAGCGGGTGCTCAGCCGTTCGCAGGTAGAATTGCGACGATGCACGCCCAAACCCCGGAACCAGCTTTCGCCGGCGCTCAGTTCGATGCGCCGGCGGTTCCGGCCCTGGAGCAAGCCATCGACCGATTGCGGATCTACGTCGACATCGCCGTGGTCGTCACGGTCTTGGTACTGACGAACCTGATCGCGCACTTCACCACCCCGTGGGCGAGTGTCGCGACGGTCCCGGCGGCCGCGGTGGGTTTGGTGGCGCTGCTTCGCTGGCGAGGTCTGGACTGGTCCGAACTCGGCCTCGGCCGCGAGCAGTGGAAGACGGGAATGGGCTACGCGCTGGCCGCCGTTGCGGTAGTGGTGTCAGTGATCGCTGTCGGTGTGTTGCTGCCGCTGACCCGGCCGATGTTCCTGAACAACCACTACGCAACTGTCTCTGGAGCGCTTATCGCGTCGATGGTGATCATCCCGTTGCAGACCGTCATCCCCGAGGAACTCGCCTTTCGGGGTGTACTCCACGGCGCGCTGGATCGGGCCTGGGGATTTCGCGGAGTCGCCCTCGCGGGGTCGCTGTTGTTCGGCCTGTGGCACGTCGCGACATCACTTGGGCTGACAAGTAACAACGTGGGATTCACCCGCCTGTTCGGGGGCGGATTTGCCGGCATGGCCGCCGGAGTGACGCTGGCGGTTCTGGCCACCGGCGTGGCCGGATTCGTGTTCAGCTGGTTGCGCCGGCGCAGTGGCAGCTTGATCGCGCCGATCGCGCTGCACTGGTCGCTCAATGGCGTGGGCGCCCTGGCGGCTGCCCTGGTCTGGCAGCTGTCGAGTTAGGTCAGCAGGACTGCGGCCCCGGCGATCCGGCCGGAGCTGAGGTCGGTCAGCGCGCGATCGGCCTGGCCGAGCGGATATTCGGGCGTGGTCACTTCGATGTGGTGCGCGTTTGCGAAATCGAGGAACGCACGTGCATCGGCGCGGGTGTTCGATGTGACCGAGCGGATCTGGCGCTCCTGAAACAGGTGCCGCTGATAGTTGAGCGACGGGATGTCGCTCAGGTGGATGCCGGCAACCGCCAAGGTGCCGCCCCGATCGAGTGCTTCTAGCGCGGGCAGCACGAGATCGCCGACCGGGGCGAACAGGATCGCCGCGTCCAGGTGAACAGGCGGCGGGTCGGTGGCGTCTTGGGCCGACGCGGCTCCCAGATCAAGGGCCAGCTCACGGGCCCGAGCGCCTCGCGTCATCACGTGCACCTCCGCGCCTTGAGCGAGCGCGACCTGCGCAGTGATGTGCGCGCTGCCACCGAATCCGTAGAGACCCAGACGGCCGCCGGGAGGCAACTCCGCGCGCATAAGCGATCGATAGCCGATAATTCCGGCGCACAGCAGCGGAGCAAGCTCGCTGTCGCTGTAGCCGCTGGGCAGGTGATGAGCGAAAGCCGCTGGGACCGTGGCAAATTCGGCGTAGCCCCCGTCAGCGTCCCAACCGGTGTACCGGGATTCCGGGCAGAGGTTCTCGGCGCCCCGCCGGCAGTACGTGCACACTCCGCAGGTGTGGCGTAGCCAGGCGATGCCGACCCGATCCCCCACGCTGAAACCGCCGTCGACCGCTGATCCCAGTTCCACCACCTCCCCTACCACTTCGTGGCCGGGAGTCACTCGCTCGCGGTGTACCGGTAGGTCACCCTCGGCGACATGCAGGTCAGTGCGGCAAACTCCGCACGCCAGCACGGCGACCAGCAGTTCGGACGGACCAGGCACCGGAACACCGGCGGTGACGCGTTCGAGCGGGTGAGTGAGCATCGGTCCTGGTTGACGGACCTGCCATGCCGTCATCATCGAGGTAGTCGACGGTGGCGGCATCACCCCATTTTGCCGCTACAGGGTCCGTGTCCGGGAAGTGACTGCCCTGAACACCAAGAGCAGCAGCACCGCGCCAACCAACGCTCCCAGGAATGAGTGGTTGATCGGTGGGGTGATGGTGAATTGGTGCGGCGGGAAGACCACACTGCCCAGGGTGCCGCCGACGTATCCCCCGACGATGCCGAGCAATGCCGTCGCGATCCAGCCCATTGGCTGCCTGCCGGGAACAAGGAGTCGCGCAATCAGGCCGACGACGAGGCCAAGGATGATCATCCAAATGACATGCAGGACCACGGCTAGCTCCTTCGGGGTTTCATTTGTGCAAGGACGCGCAGTGAATACCCCGTGCGGGTGTCGTCAATCCCATCGTGGCGCCACGGTGTTCGTCAGCGACGACGTACCAGTCCGACGATCCAGAGCAGGATCGCAGCTCCCAATAACGAGACGAAGAACGTGAACCACTTGCGTCCATGTTCGACGTCGACATGCAGCCAGGTGAGGAGCATCCCGCCGATGAATCCGCCGATCACGCCGACGATGATGTTCAGCAGAATGCCGGATCCTCCGCCATTGACGAGCTTCCCGGCGATCCAGCCGGCGAATCCGCCAATGACGATGTACGCGAGCCAACTCACCGCGGTGGGCGGTGCGAAAGCCAGGTAGTGGGTTGTTGCAGTGACGTCCATCGGGGTTCTCCTTATCACTGGGGTGTCGAGCGCAATTACTGGACTGTGATGTCGGTATCCCCCCGAGGTGCAGGTCAGGTTGGTTGGTCGCCCCTCGGTTGCGTCACTGGCGGAGTTCCCGCGGCCGGAGCCTGGCCGGGAACAGGTGCCGGCGCCGGTGCCGGCACGCCGGCCTCGGGCGCAGGTGCAGGTGCAGGTGCGCCAGGAACGGCAGGCGCGGGTGCGGGTGCGGGCGGAACAGCAGGCGCGGGTGCGCCGGGAGCAGCCGGTGCCGGGGCGCCAGGAACCGCGCCTTCCGCGGGCGGCGCGGCCGGCGGCGCCCAGGGCAGGATCGACTCAGCCAGCGCCTTGGCGGCGTTCTTGTCGACCGGATTGTTCGACGTGCCCAGCCACACCACGAACCAACGCTGCGGCGGTCCGGCGGTAGGTGCCGCGCCGGCCGGCGTGCCGACCACACCGGTCCAGATCTGGCCGGTCGGCTTGGTGGCGTCGCTGAACTTGACCTCATAGTACGACGCGCTGCCCGCTACGCCTGCGGCGTTCAGCGGAACGGTCTCCTGGTTGACCCGGGTGCCTGGGTAAGGCATGAAGAACTCGCCCATGTCCGAGCCCAACCGAACCGCGGCCTTGGGGTTGGTGGCTTCGGCGCTGGCGTAGAGCTTCTGGTCCAGCCGTCCCAGCACGATCCGCGTGTCGTTGGCTACCGGTTGCGACTGTCCGGGCGCCGGGGCCTCACCGGCGGCCTTGCTCAGTAGTGCTGACCCGTAGTCGAGGTGGGAGGCGTCGGACTCCACCCAGCCGCCGGGAATGACGAAGCTGAATCCGCCGACGGCGTTGGTAACCCGACCAGGCTGGGGCGCAGTCGGATCGGGCGGTGGCGCATTCGGGTCGGCCGGCGGCGGTACCGCATTCGGGTCACCCGGCGCAGCGGTGGGCGTGGGAGCACCGGGGGGCGGCGTGGCCGGCGTAGGCGTCGATCCCGGAACGGGAGCCGGGGATGCCGGGGCGGGTGCAGGCGCGACCGTCGGGCTCGGCGGGGGTACTGGCTCCGGGTCGGCGCCAGCGGTTGCCGGCAAGGCAATTGTCACCACGCTGGCGCTGGCTGCCGCGGCGATCGCCAGCGACGCCCACAGTCCTTTGCGGAGTCCCTTGCGAGGGGTCGGGTTCGGGTCCACCTGATGCATGGCGACGAACCTACCGTGTTACCGCGGCGAAGCAAGGACGGCCCGCCTGGTGTCGTTCGATCTGGTCAAAGCCCTGCGTGCCGAGGCAGGGCCGGATGCAACGCAACTTCGACGGCTTTGATGCTGAACCACACCCGGCGTCCGGGCGTGAGCCGTAATTCGGCGGCGGCTTCAACGGTGACGCTGGCGGCCAGCCCCGGTGCCCCGTCGGCTTGTTCTGCACCGCGCACCAGCACCGCGGACCCGCGGGTGTCCAGCTCAGCGACGGTCACCTCGACGGTATTGCGCGGACTGCCGTGCGGCGGTTCTGGATAGACAGCCACACTCGCCGGTGAGAACACGGCGACCGCCGCCCGACCTCCGGTGAGCTCGGCCGCGGAAGTTCCAATTGCCGCGCCGTGCCAGTGCTGCCCAGCGGGTGTGTGCAAGCAGCCGTCCGGGCCGACCGTTCCGCTGACCAGGTTGACGCCCGCGATCCGGGCGCCGAAATGACTGCGTGGTGCCGCCAGAATCTCAACTACCGGGCCAATTTCGGAAATCTTCCCGGCCTCGAGGATCAGCACCCGATCGGCCAGGGTGAACACGTCCAACAGATCGTGGGTGATCAAGATTGCCGCGCAACGGCTGCGGGTGACCACCCCGCGCAGCACCGCACGAATCGATGCCGCCGCGGCAACATCGAGCCCGGTCAACGGCTCGTCGAGTAGCAGCATCTCGGGTTCGGCCGCAAGCGCTCGCGCGATCGCGACGCGCTGAGCCTGCCCACCTGACAGTTGCCGCGCCTTGCGGTTCGCGAACTGCTCAGCGTCGACCTCGCGGAGCCAATGCAGCGCAGCTGCTTTGTCCGCAGCACGGGCTGACGCGGACATCCGCCACAGGCGGCGACGGCTCTGCGGTCCGAAGGCCACGTTGGCCGCCACGGTGAGATGCGGAAACAGCAGTGGATCCTGCAGAAGCAGCCCCACCCGGCGGTCGTGCGTCGCCACATTCACACCGGCCGAGGTGTCGGTCAGCGTCCGATCCCCCAGCCGTACCCGGCCATCGTCGGGACGGACCAGTCCGGCTATCACATGCAGAGCCGTCGACTTGCCGGCGCCGTTGGGGCCGAGCACCGCCAGCACCTCACCCGCGGACACCGAGAACTCCACGTCCAGATTGCGGTCGGCCACCACCGCACGCAGCTGCAAGTCGCTCATCGACGGCTGCCGCCCTGAATCCCGGTCAGCCGGCGGACGCCCAGTCCCAACACCACGAAAGCCGCCACCGCCACCAACAAAAGTGAAAGCGCCACAGCAGCATCCGGATCACTGACCCGCTGCAGATAGATCTCGAGTGGCAACGTGCGAGTCACCCCCTGCAGGGAGCCGGCAAATGTCAAAGTGGCGCCGAACTCACCCAGCGAGCGGGCGAACGCCAACACCGCCCCGGAGATCAGGCCCGGCAACACCAGCGGCAGGGTCACCCGCCACCAAATCGTGCTGGGCCGCGCTCCCAGTGTCGCCGCTACCACCTCGTAGTCGGCACCGGCGCTGCGTGCGGCGGCTTCCAGGGAGATCACCAGAAAGGGCAACGAGACGAAGGTCTGCGCGAGCACCACGGCGGTCGTGCTGAACGCGACGGTGATGCCCGCGGATTCCAGATACTGCCCGATCAATCCGAGCCGGCCGAACGCGTAGAGCAGCGCGATGCCGCCCACCACCGGCGGCAGAACCAGCGGCAACAGGATCACAGGTCGCAGCAACCGCACTACCCGCAGTCGACTGCGGGCCAGTACCAATGCCATGGGAACGCCCAGCAGCAAGCACAGCGTCGTGCTCGCCGCGGCCGTCTTCAAGCTCAGCAGAAGGGCCGTCGCCGACGACTCGCTGCTGATCAACGACCAGAAATGCGGCCAGTCGACCTTGACCGCGATCGCTAGCAGCGGTAGTCCGACAAACACCGTCCCCGCCGCGGCGGGGAGATACACCCAGCGCGGCAGATCGGTTGGCGTGGACATGCTGAGCTCTTCGGACGCTGCGTCAGGGCTTGGTAAAGCCGGCCTTGGTCAGTATCTGCTGCCCGGTTTCAGCCGTCACCAGAGCCTGGAACTTCTGCGCCAACGCCGATTGGGACGACTTCTTCAACACGGCGATGGGATAGACGTTCACCGCGCTCGCGGACTCCGGAAACTTGACGGTCGCCACCTTGGCGCCGGCGTTGAGCGCGTCGGTCACATAAACCAGCGCGGCATCGGCCTGTCCGGTGGTCACTTTGTTGAGCACATCGCTGACGCTCGGCTCTTCGCTGACCGGGTGGAGTTGCACCCCGGTGCTGTCTTCGATGCGCAAGGTCGCCGCGCCGCATGGCACCGGCTTTTGGCACTCCACGACGTTGAGCCCTGGTTTGGCGAGGTCCGCGAACGATCCGATGTTCTTCGGATTACCTGGCGCGGTGACGATAACCAGCGTATTTGCCGCGAAGTTGGTCGGGTCGGCGGCCAGCAGGCCGGCCTTGGCGATCTTGTCCATCTGCGCGGTGTCAGCGGAGGCGAACACGTCGGCGCTAGCGCCCTGAGTCAATTGAGTCGCCAATTCTGACGAGCCCGCGAAACTGAACTCAACGCCGGCGCCAGGGTTGTCCGCCTTGAACCGCTCCCCGATCTGGGTGAAGGTCTGCTTGAGTGAGGCGGCCGCGAAAACCACGATCATCGGGGAACCCTGCCCCTGCCGGGATGCCGAACTACAACCGGTCAAGCCGGCGCATAGCAGCATCGTGCTGACAACAGCGACCAATCCGACGCGACGCATCGGTCAAACGTAGCGCTGGCGTAAGGCCGCCGAATAGTAATGCAATCGTCAGCGCGTCGCATCGGCGCGGAGTTTCGCCGAATAGCTACTGTCCAGTAACATGAACCGCGATTGACGCCGACGCACGAGGAGGTCGTGGCAGTGGAGGTTTTGGTCACCGGCGGAGACACCGATCTGGGACGCACCGTAGCCGAGGGCTTCCGCGACGACGGCCACAAGGTAACCCTTGTCGGCGCCCGCGGTAGCGATCTCGAGGTCATCGCCAAAGAACTCGACGTGGACGCGATCGTTTGCGACATCACCGACCCCGCCAGCCTCAATGAGGCTCGGAGTTTGTTTCCCCATCATCTCGACACCATCGTCAACATCCCGGCACCCACCTGGGAGGCCGGTGACCCGCGCACCTTTTCGCTGTCCGACACCGCCGCCGCGTGGCGCCGGACGCTCGACGCGACGCTGCTCTCCGCGGTCCTGACCGTGCAGTGCGTCGGCGACCACCTGCGCTCCGGCGGCAACATCATCAGTGTGCTGACCGAGAACCCGGCCACCGGCAGCGTCGACGCCGGCATCAAGGCCGCGCTGTCCAGTTGGATCAGTGGGCAGGCCGAGGTGTACGGCACCCGTGGCATCACGGTCAACGCAGTCGCCTGCGGCCGCAGTGTGCAGGCCGGCTACGAGGGTCTCTCCCGCACCCCCGCACCCGCCGCGGCGGAAATCGCGCGGCTGTCGCTGTTCTTGACCACACCGGCCGCCCGCCACATCACCGGCCAGACGCTGCACGTCAGCCACGGGGCGCTCGCTCAGTTCGCCTGAGTCTGTTCGGGTTTTCCAGCCGATCGCTACGGTAGATAGCGTGGCTATTCGGCTTGGATTTCAGATTCCCAATTTCTCCTACGGGACCGGCGTAGAAAACCTGTTCCCGACCGTGATCGCACAGGCGCGAGAAGCCGAAGCGGCCGGTTATGACTCGCTTTTCGTGATGGACCATTTCTACCAACTGCCGATGATCGGCACGCCGGATCAGCCGATGCTGGAGTCGTATACAGCGTTGGGCGCATTGGCCACCGCGACCGAGCGTCTGCAACTGGGCACGTTGGTGACCGGCAACACCTATCGCAACCCGACACTTCTGGCCAAGGTCATCACCACACTGGACGTGGTCAGCGCAGGCCGGGCGATCCTGGGTCTCGGGGCCGGTTGGTTCGAGCTGGAACACCGCCAACTCGGCTTCGAATTCGGCACTTTCACCGACCGATTCAACCGGCTCGAGGAGGCGCTGCGGATCCTCGACCCGATGATCAAAGGCGAGCGACCGACCTTTGCCGGCGATTGGTACAAAGCCGAGTCCGCCATGGCTGAACCGCGTTACCGCGACCGAGTCCCGGTGCTGATCGGCGGCAGCGGCGAGAAGAAGACGTTCGGAATCGCCGCCCGCTACGCCGACCACCTCAACATCATCGCGGCGTTTCACGAATTGCCGGGCAAGATCGACGCGGCCAGGGCGCGCTGCGAAGAGGTCGGCCGGGACCCGTCGACGCTGGAGACTTCGATGATGTTGACGACGATCATCGACGAGAACGCCAACCCGGATCAGCTGCCGGAAAACATGAGGGCGCGCATGGCGGTCGGCAGCCCGGCCCAAGTGGCCGAACAGGTCAAAGCCAAGGTGCTTGACGCCGGGGTGGACGGAGTGATCATCAATATCCCCAACGGCCATGTCCCGGGACTGATCACCAGCGCCGCTGAGGCGCTGCGCCCGTTGTTCGGTTGGTAAACGTCCTTGACGCCTGCGCCAATTCGCTGAGTGTGGCTAATTGCACAGGGCGGCAATTGGGTTTGTGGCATGGATTTGACTAAACTCAAAGATGAATTAGCTAACTGAAGTCGCCCGTCAAGGAGCCCCCGTCAGGAGCAGCGGAACATGAGCCCCCAGCAAGAACCCACAGTTGAACCCCATGAACAAGGGAAGCGGCATCGCGTCGTCATCATCGGGTCGGGTTTCGGTGGACTCAATGCGGCAAAGAAGCTCAAGCGTGCTGACGTTGACATCAAGCTGATCGCCCGGACCACGCACCACCTGTTCCAGCCTTTGCTGTACCAGGTGGCCACCGGCATTATTTCCGAAGGCGAAATTGCGCCGCCCACCCGCGTCGTGCTGCGTAAGCAGCGCAATGTGCAGGTACTGCTGGGCAATGTGACGCACATCGATCTGGCCAACCAGTGCGTCGTCTCGGAGTTGCTCGGACACACCTATGAGACCCCTTACGACAGCCTGATCATCGCCGCCGGCGCCGGCCAGTCCTACTTCGGCAACGACCACTTCGCCGAATTCGCTCCGGGCATGAAGTCGATTGACGACGCGCTGGAACTGCGCGGCCGGATTCTGAGCGCGTTCGAGCAGGCAGAGCGGTCGAGTGACCCGGAACGCCGGGCCAAACTGCTCACCTTCACCGTGGTCGGCGCAGGCCCGACCGGGGTCGAAATGGCCGGGCAGATAGCCGAACTGGCCGAATACACGCTCAAGGGCGCCTTCCGGCACATCGATTCGACCAGAGCACGGGTGATCCTGCTCGATGCCGCGCCCGCGGTATTGCCGCCGATGGGCGAAAAGCTGGGCGAACGGGCTGCCACGCGGTTGAAGAAGCTGGGTGTGGAGATTCAGCTGGGTGCCATGGTCACCGACGTGGACCGCAACGGCATCACCGTCAAGGACGCCGACGGCACCGAGCGACGCATCGAATCGGCGTGCAAGGTCTGGTCCGCTGGGGTTCAGGCCAGCCGGTTGGGCAGGGACCTTGCCGAGCAGTCCGACACTGAACTCGACCGGGCGGGCCGGGTTCAGGTGCTGCCGGACCTTTCAATTCCCGGGCACCCCAACGTGTTCGTGGTCGGCGACATGGCCGCCGTCGAAGGTGTGCCAGGTGTCGCCCAAGGCGCGATCCAGGGCGGTAAGTACGTCGCCAACAACATCAAGTCCGAACTCGCCGGGGCCGATCCGGCCGAACGTGAGCCGTTCCAGTACTTCGACAAGGGTTCGATGGCCACGGTGTCGCGCTTCTCCGCGGTCGCCAAGATCGGTCCGTTGGAGTTCAGCGGCTTCATCGCCTGGCTGATGTGGCTGGTGCTGCACCTGGTGTACCTGATCGGATTCAAGACCAAGGTCACCACGTTGCTGTCCTGGACGGTGACGTTCCTGAGCACCCGACGTGGCCAGCTGACTATCACCGATCAGCAGGCGTTCGCTCGAACCCGGCTCGAACAGCTGGCGGAATTGGCGGCCGAGGCACAGGGCTCTGGCTCGGTCACCAGGAAAGCCAGCTAACCCATCAGCCGGTCGGCCTGCCAGGTACTGAGCGTTCCGCCGCCGGCCAACGTCAGGATCGTGGTACCGGCGGCCGGGGTTTCGCTGTTGTCGGCGAATGCTGTTGCTGGATAACACAACTCGTTGACGGTTGCGCGCGGTGCCGAAAGGACGTCGTCGGCGACGGACCCGGCGCCGAGCTCAACGCGATGACGCAGCAGTGGCGTGCCGTCTTGGTCGGCCCGCAGCGTCCCCGACCAAAACCCTTCGCGCTCATCAAATCTGCCGATCTGTACCCGCTCCCGATAACGCACCTGCCCGTCGTCGTGCACTCGCAGCGACACGTGGGAAAGATGCCGGGCCGGCCCCGCGACGACCGTCGGCTCGAGGTCCACGTCGAGTTCGCCGGTCACGTCGATCTCCCAACGGGAGTGTGAGGTCGGAGTATTCGCACCCGGCAATGCCACGGCCGCGGCCACGCTGCGCAGAACCAGCCGGGATCCCGCTTCGACGACCAGCCGGACATCGATGGTGTCGCCGCCGAGCGGGGTGGCGGCCGCCGACACCAGGTGCACCGTTTCGGGTGTGGTGCTGCGAGCCTGGATGGCGCCCCGGCACTCCATCCGCGGCAAGCGATTTCGAGTCGCGACGATGAGGACGTCAGACTGCATTGGCGGCCAGTTGAGCCCGCACCCAAGCCTGCACCTCGGAAGCCGCCGGGTCCTGCGTCAACGATTGCAGCACCGTCGGCCGGCCGGCCCGCACCGCGTCGGCGTCCCTGGCCATTACGCCCAGGTCGGCACCCACCAGCGGCGCGAGGTCAGTCTTGTTGACCACCAGCAAATCTGAGTAGGTGACCCCGGGTCCGCCCTTGCGCGGCACCTTGTCGCCGCCGGCCACGTCCACGACGAAGATCTGCACATCGACCAGCCCCGACGAGAAAGTGGCGGTCAGGTTGTCGCCCCCGGATTCGACGAGAATCAGATCGAGAGCGTCGTGGGCGGCGACCAAGTCGTCGATGGCATCCAGGTTCGCGGTGATGTCATCCCGAATCGCGGTGTGCGGGCAACCGCCGGTCTGCACGGCCGCGATGCGGTCGTCCGGCAGGACTGCGTGCTTGCGCAGGAAATCGGCGTCTTCGGTGGTGTAGATGTCGTTGGTCAGCACCGCCAGTGACAGTTCGTCGCGCAGTTCCCGGCACAGCGCGGCCACCAGTGCGGTCTTGCCCGAGCCCACCGGACCGCCGACTCCGACGCGCAGCGGTTCTCCGGGCTGCCGGACCCGCTTGGGCCGGTCCGCGTGGCCGTGGGTATGCGGGTGGTCGTGATCGTGTGAGTGGCTGTGGGCGGGCATACGGTGACCTTTCAGGAGGCGAACAGGGGTCGTGCGCGTTCGGCATGGCGTTGGGCGAGTGTGTCGAGCAGCGGGTCGGACAAGTCGGCGAGTCCGGCGGACGCTTCGCCGGCGGTGTGTTCGCACAGGTCGGACAACCCAAAGGTCAACGCGGCGACCTCGATCGGGTCCAGCGCGAGCAGTCGCTGAGCCGCGGTGGCCGACCCGGTCATTGTGGTGTAGACGACCTGCAACGCGTTGTGTTCGGGAGTGAGGTCACTGTTCGCGCCGACCAGGCCGGCGACGACGGCGAGATGAGGCCTGCGGCCGACCTGATCCCAACACGGCCCCGGCCACACCCGGCGAGCCAGGCGGGCGAGTCCGCGCCCCTGGGTTCGCGATGCGTCTCGCGCGGCGGGTGCCGGCGTGCGCGCGTCGGCTTCGCGATCCGCGTCGTCCAGCGTCAGATCCGCGCGTTGCACCGCAACCGCGATCGAGGCGGTGACCAACCCGTGGGTCCGTATCCGGCGGACCAAAAAGGCTTCCAGCGTGGCGAGGTCGGTCACCATTCGGCTGGTCACCGCCTCTTCCAGGCCGCCGGAATGCACGTGGGAGCCAGTCGGTAGCCGCGAGTCGGCGAGGACCAGCAGCGTGGCAAGCGAGGTCATCAGAACAGGAAATACCTCTGCGCCATCGGCAGAACGGCCGCGGGCTGTGGTTGCCATACTTCGCCGTCGATGCGCACGGTGAAGGTGTCGGGTTCGACCTCGATGCGGGGCGTGGCGTCGTTGAGCGGGAGATCGGATTTGCCGACACCGCGCGAATCGGCCACCGGTATCAGGCGGCGATTCACCGCGAGGCGATCCGGTAAATGCGCCTCGATGGCCTGCGGGGCCACGAAGTGCACCGAGGTGGCAGCCGCGGTCGCCGGGGCCGCGCCGAACATCGGCCGCGGCAGCACCGGTTGTGGGGTGGGTATCGACGCGTTGGCGTCCCCCATCGCGGCCCACGCGATCGCGCCACCCTTAATCACCGCGTGCGGGCGTACTCCGAAAAAGGCCGGTTCCCACAGCACCAGGTCGGCCAACTTGCCCACTTCCACCGAACCGACCTCGTGGTCCAGACCGTGCGCGACGGCCGGGCAGATGGTGTATTTGGCGACGTAGCGCCGGACCCGGATGTTGTCGGAGCCGGTGTCGCCGGAGGGATCTCCTTGCAAAGCACCGCGGCGCGCTTTCATCACATGCGCGGTCTGCCAGGTGCGTAGTGCGACTTCGCCGACGCGGCCCATCGCCTGCGAGTCGCTGCCGATCATCGAGATCGCGCCGATGTCGTGCAGCAGATCCTCGGCGGCGATGGTGGACGGTCGGATCCGGCTCTCCGCGAATGCCAGGTCCTCCGGTACCCGCGGGTTGAGGTGGTGGCACACCATCAACATGTCGAGGTGCTCGTCGAGGGTGTTGACCGTGTGCGGTCGGGTCGGATTGGTGGAGCTGGGCAGCACATTTGGGTGCGCGGCGACCGTGATGATGTCCGGGGCGTGCCCGCCGCCGGCACCTTCGGTGTGGTAGGCGTGAATCGAGCGCCCGGCGATCGCTTCGATCGTGTCTTCGACGAATCCGGCCTCGTTGAGGGTGTCGGAATGCAGCGCCACCTGCACGCCGGCGGCTTCGGCCACGGTCAGGCAAGCATCGATGGCCGCCGGTGTGGATCCCCAGTCCTCGTGCAACTTGAAACCCGATGCGCCGCCGCGCAATTGTTCCCAAAAGGCGTCGGGATTGACGGTGTTGCCCTTGCCGAGCAGTGCGAAGTTGATGGGCCATTCGTCGAGTGCTTCCAGCATCCGCGCCAGGTGCCAGTCGCCGGGTGTGACGGTGGTGGCCTTGCTGCCCTCGGCCGGACCGGTGCCCCCGCCGATGATCGTGGTGGTGCCCGCGCAGAGCGCTTCGGTGAGGACCTGCGGGCAGATCAGATGCACGTGGCAGTCGATAGTTCCTGCGGTGACGATTTTCCCATTGCCACTGATGATTTCGGTGGACGGACCAACCACCAGATCGCGGTGGACGCCGGACATGATGTCCGGGTTGCCGGCCTTGCCGATCGCGACAATGCGACCGCCGCGAATCCCGATGTCCGCTTTGATGACTCCCCAGTAGTCGATGATCACGGCGCCGGTGATGACGGTATCGGGCGTGCCCTCGGCGCGAGTCGCGCGGCCCATGCCCATGGACTCGCGCAGCACCTTGCCGCCGCCGAACACCGCCTCGTCGCCGGCCAGACCGGGTCCGCCGCAGCGGTCTTCGGTGATCTGCACCAGCAGGTTGGTGTCGGCCAGTCTGATCCGATCGCCGGTGGTGGGACCGTACAGCTGTGCGTATTGGCTTCTGGACAACTGTGTCATCAGGAGTCCAGCAGGCCGGGCGGATCGAGGGTCAATCCGTGCACTTCACGACGGCCGCGCAGCGGAACCAGGCCGACAATGCGGATCACCCCGGGCTCGAACCGAACCGCGGTGGCCGCCGGAATGTCCAGGCGCCGACCGTGGGCCGCTTTGCGGTCGAACGACAGCGCCGCATTGGACTGGGCGAAGTGCACGTGACTACCGACCTGTACCGGCCGGTCACCGGTGTTGACGACTTGAATCTCCAATATCTGGGCGGTGGCATTGATCTCGATATCGCCACTTCCGGAGAAGATTTCGCCGGGAATCATGAGATCGGATGGTGCACGGTGACCAGCTTGGTCCCGTCCGGGAAGGTCGCTTCCACCTGTACGTCGTCCAGCATCTCCGGGACCCCCTCCATCACGTCGTCGCGGCGCAGCACTTCTCGGCCGCTGATCATCAACTCAGCGACGGTCCGGCCGTCGCGTGCCCCTTCGAGGATGTGGTCGCTGATCACCGCGACCGCTTCTGGATGATTCAGCCGCAAGCCGCGGGCCCGACGTCGGTGGGCCAGCTCGGCGGCGTAGGAGAGCAGCAACCGCTCCTGCTCGTGCGGCGTCAGGCGCATGATCAGCGATCCTGCCATGCCAGAGCGATACTGGCCCTACGAGTTTCGCGCCCGGGATGTTCCGGACATTCGACGTCGGGTCAGGCCTCGAGGTTCTGCAGCCGAACCTGGCCCCGGGCCACCACCCGGTCGGTGTCGTCGGTGATGGTGACCAGCCACAGCTGCTGGCGGCGACCGCGGTGAATGGGTTCCGCTTTGCCGTACACGGTGCCGGACTTGATGGCACGCAGGAAGTCGGTGTTGTTGTTGACGCCGACGACATTGCCGCCCCCGTTCGCTGCGAGCCAGGTGTACGCGGCCACGCTGGCCATGCTCTCGATGATCGAGCAATAGACACCGCCGTGCACCAGGCCCATCGGCTGCAGCAACTTGGGCTGCACCTCTAGTTGGGCGCGGGCACCATCGGGGCTGAGTTCGGTGAATTGCAGACCGAGTTCGCTATCGAACGCGGCGACAAATCCCGGGTCAGGCGCTGTCGACACGCCTTCAGTGTCTACACCATCCCCGTGGGACCAAGAAGTGTGACCAAGAACTCACCCTCGTTGTCCACGGCGGATTTCGGGCCGAAAATGCAGGCGAGCCCCGTGCACAAGGCACGGGGCTCGCCGATCGAGTAGGCCCGGGGTCACTGCAGCCCTCAGGACTCTCCGCGGCCATCTATTCGCTCGACCGAGTTCAGCATAGGCAAGGCTGCCCTAATTTCGCAAGCCTTGGTTGCGTAGTGTTGCGGGAGTGTCGAGCCAATAGATCAGGGTCGAACGCATCGTGTGACGACCATCACATCGCCGCCTGACAGCGGTAAACGACTGTTCGCGTGCGATCGCCCGGCGTTGGGTACGACACTCGGTAGTAAGCCGGGGTACGCTGATCTCAACGCTCAGGAGATGAACTATGGCCAAGCAGACGCGGCTGGGGGATCTAGAACGCGCCGTGATGGACCACCTGTGGTCCTCACCGGAACCCCAGACCGTTCGCCAGGTCCACGAAGCGTTGTCGGCCCAGCGCGACCTTGCCTACACGACAGTGATGACCGTGTTGCAGCGGTTGGCCAAAAAGGATCTGGTTTCTCAGCTGCGCGACGACCGCGCGCACCGCTACGCGCCGGTGCACGGCCGCGATGAGCTGGTCGCCGGGCTCATGGTCGATGCACTCGCTCAGGCAGAAGACTCCGGTAGCAGGCAGGCCGCGCTGGTGCATTTCGTCGAGCGGGTCGGTGCCGATGAGGCCGACGCACTGCGGCGCGCACTCGCCGAACTAGAAGCCAACCAACGCAATTCGCATTCCGCTGGACCTCCGGCCGACGACTGAGGGAGACTAACAGCGTGTCCGCGCTGGCCTTCACCATCCTTGCGGTGCTGCTGGCTGGCCCGACACCTGCGTTGTTGGCCCGCGCCACCTGGCCGTTGCGCGCTCCCCGGGCAGCTATGGTGCTCTGGCAGGCCATCGCCTTGGCCGCAGTCCTGTCGGCGTTCAGCGCCGGGATCGCGATCGCAAGCAGGCTGCTCATGCCCGGTCCGGACGGGCGGCCGACAGCCGGAATTCTCGAGGCCGAGGGTCGTCTCGGCTGGCCGCTGTGGGCCGCGTACGTCGCGGTTCTAGCCCTCACCGTCTTGGTCGGAGCGCGACTGGTGGTCGCCGTCGTACGGGTGGCCATCGCAACCCGGCGCCGTCGAGCCCACCACCGCATGGTCGTCGACCTCGTCGGCGTCGGACACGACGCCGCGCTGGCCCAGCCGTGTGCCAGAACCCGTGATCTGCGCGTGCTGCACATCGCGCAACCCCTCGCCTACTGTCTGCCCGGGGTGCGCAGCCGCGTCGTGGTCAGTGAGGGAACACTGAACGCTCTCACTGACTCCGAGGTTGCTGCGATCCTGTCTCATGAGCGGGCTCATCTGCGGGCCCGGCACGATCTGGTGTTGGAAGCATTCACCGCTGTGCACGCCGCGTTTCCGCGGCTGGTGCGCAGCGCCAACGCGCTGGGCGCGGTCCAGCTGCTGGTGGAACTGCTCGCCGACGATGCCGCGGTGCGCGCCACCGGGCGCACTCCCCTGGCCCGGGCGCTGGTTGCCTGCGCTTCCGGGCGGGCGCCGAAGGGCGCGTTGGCGGCGACCGGGCCGAGCACTCTGTTGCGGGTACGACGCCTGGCAGGGGAAGGCAACAGCCCGCTGCTGTCCGCGGCGGCCTATCTGGGTGCCGCAGCCGTCTTGGTGGTTCCCACCCTCGCCCTGGCCGTACCGTGGCTCACGGAGCTGCACCGGTTGGTCGCCGTCTGACGCCGAGCCAAACACTTTGGAGCGCCACCGCTCCGCTGTGTCACAGTGTTTCCGAAAGCTAAAGGCCCGACCGAAAGGCAAGACATGAGTTCGTCGGATTCGAAGACCGCGACCGCGCAAATCGGTGTCACCGGCCTCGCCGTAATGGGCTCGAACCTGGCCCGAAACTTCGCCCGACACGGATACACCGTCGCGCTGCACAACCGGTCGGTCGCCAAGACCGACGCACTGCTCAAGGAGCACGGTTCCGACGGCAACTTTGTGCGCAGCGAAACGATTGCGGAGTTTCTCGACGCGCTGGAGAAGCCGCGTCGGGTGATCATCATGGTCAAGGCCGGCGACCCCACTGACGCCGTCATCAACGAGCTTGCCGACGCCATGGAAGAAGGCGACATCATCATCGATGGTGGCAACGCGTTGTACACCGACACGATCCGCCGGGAGAAGGCGATCCGGGAACGCGGTCTGCACTTCGTGGGTGCAGGCATCTCCGGCGGCGAAGAGGGAGCACTGAACGGTCCGTCGATCATGCCCGGCGGGCCGGCGGAGTCCTACACGTCGCTCGGCCCGCTACTCGAGGAGATCTCCGCGCACGTCGATGGCGTACCGTGCTGCACCCATATCGGCCCCGACGGCGCCGGGCATTTCGTGAAGATGGTGCACAACGGCATCGAATATTCCGACATGCAACTCATCGGCGAGGCCTACCAGCTACTGCGTGACGCGCTGGGCAAGACCGCGCCGGAGATCGCTGACGTGTTCGCTGAATGGAACAAGGGTGATCTCGACAGCTTCCTCATCGAAATCACCGCGGAGGTGTTGCGCCAGACCGATGCCAGGACCGGCAAGCCGCTGGTCGATGTGATCGTCGACGAGGCGGAGCAGAAGGGCACCGGCCGCTGGACGGTGAAGTCGGCACTCGACCTCGGGGTACCAGTCACCGGCATTGCCGAGGCGGTGTTCGCACGCGCGCTGTCGGGTTCGGTGGCCCAGCGCAAGGCCACCACCGGCTTGGCATCCGGCGGTCTCGGCGAAAAGCCAACAGATGCAGCGCAGTTCATCGACGACGTCAGCAAGGCGCTTTACGCGTCGAAGATCATCGCCTACGCACAGGGCTTCAACCAGATCCAGGCCGGCAGCGCCGAATACAACTGGGGCATCACCCCGGGCGACATGGCCACCATCTGGCGCGGCGGCTGCATCATTCGGGCCAAGTTCCTCAACCGGATCAAAGAAGCCTTCGACGACGACGCCGACCTACCGTCGCTGATCGTGGCGCCCTACTTCCGCAGCGCGATCGAGGACGCGATCGACAGCTGGCGCCGGGTAGTGGTTACTGCGACGCAGTTGGGTATCCCCATCCCGGGATTTTCGTCGGCGCTGTCCTACTACGACGGATTGCGCACCGAACGACTGCCTGCCGCGCTCACCCAGGGCCTGCGGGACTTCTTCGGAGCGCACACCTACGGGCGGACCGACGAGGAGCCGGGCAAGAAGTTCCACACCTTATGGAGCGGAGACCGCACTGAAGTACCTGCTTAGCGAGTTGTACTAAAGGATGAAATTTCTGGACGGGCAACGCCCGTCGTACGACTTGACGTACAACGACGTGTTCATCGTGCCGAATCGGTCGGAGGTCGCGTCGCGGTTTGACGTCGACCTCTCCAGCGCTGATGGCTCGGGCACCACCATCCCGGTGGTCGTGGCGAACATGACCGCGGTGGCCGGACGGCGGATGGCCGAAACCATCGCCCGGCGCGGCGGCCTGGTGATCCTCCCTCAGGATCTGCCGATCCCCGCTGTGCAGCAGACCGTGCAGTTCGTGAAGAGCCGAGACCTGGTGCTCGACACTCCGGTGACACTGGCACCGGACGACTCGGTGTCCGACGCGACCGCCTTGATTCACAAGCGTGCGCACGGCGTCGCGGTGGTCGTCTTCGAAGGCCGCCCGATCGGTGTGGTGCGGGAATCCTCGTGCGTCGGGGTGGACCGCTTCACCCGGGTACGCGACATCGCGGCCACCGATTTCGTCAACGCTCCGGTGGGCACCGAGCCGCGCAAGATCTTCGACCTGCTCGAGAATTCGCCGATCGACGTCGCGGTGGTGACTTCCGCCGACGGCGCACTGGCCGGCGTGCTGACCCGCACCGGAGCGATCCGCACGGGCATCTACAGCCCGGCGGTCGACAGCGCTGGCAGGCTACGGGTGGGTGCGGCCGTGGGCATCAACGGCGACGTCGGGGCCAAGGCCCGGGCGCTCGCCGAAGTCGGCGTTGACGTGCTTGTCGTCGACACCGCGCACGGGCACCAGGTCAAGACATTGGACGCGATCAAGACGATCGCCGCCCTCGATCTCGGGCTGCCATTCGTGGCCGGAAACGTGGTGTCCGCGCAGGGAACCCGGGATCTGCTGGAGGCCGGAGCCGGCATCGTCAAGGTCGGCGTTGGCCCCGGCGCGATGTGCACCACCCGGATGATGACCGGAGTGGGTCGCCCGCAATTCTCTGCTGTGGTCGAATGCGCCGCTGCGGCAAGGCAATTGGGCGGCCATGTGTGGGCGGACGGCGGAATCCGGCACCCGCGCGACGTGGCCCTGGCGCTGGCTGCCGGTGCATCGAATGTGATGATCGGGTCATGGTTCGCCGGCACCTATGAGTCCCCCGGCGACCTGATGCGAGACCGCGATGACCAACCGTTCAAGGAGAGCTACGGCATGGCGTCCAAGCGGGCGGTGGTGGCGCGGACCGGAGCGGACAGCCCGTTCGACCGGGCCCGCAAGGCACTGTTCGAGGAAGGTATCTCGACATCGCGGATGGGGCTGGACCCGAACCGGGGCGGCGTCGAGGATCTGATCGACCACATCACCTCCGGGGTGCGCAGCACCTGCACCTATGTTGGCGCCACCACCCTGGAGGAATTGCACGACCGGGTGGTGGTCGGCGTGCAGTCGGCGGCGGGCTTCGCTGAAGGGCATCCATTGCCCAGCGGCTGGTGAAAGGCGCCCGAAAAAAGAAATGAACCACACCGGCACTGTGCTCAGTGTGCTGGCCATCTTGGCGCTCACATTCGGCACCGGGGTTTTTGTTGCTGCCGAATTCTCGCTGACCGCGCTGGACCGCAGCACCGTCGAGGCTAACGCGCGCGGCGGCGCCCGCCGCGACCGGTTCATCCAACGGGCCCACCATCGGCTTTCGTTCCAGTTGTCGGGTGCGCAGTTGGGTATCTCGATCACCACTCTGGCCACCGGCTACCTGATCGATCCGCTGGTGGACGCCCTGCCGCATCCGTGGCTGGACGCGATGGGCGCCTCCGCGCGGATGGCCGACGCAATCACCGGAATCCTCGCGCTAGTGGTCGTGACTTCGGTGTCGATGGTGTTCGGCGAGCTGGTGCCGAAGTACCTGGCGGTGGCCCGGCCACTGCGAACCGCCCGCGCCGTCGTCTTGCCGCAGTGGTTGTTCTCGGTGTTTTTCACCCCGGCCATCCGCCTGACCAACGGCGCGGCGAACTGGATCGTGCGCCGACTGGGCATTGAGCCGGCCGAGGAGTTGCGGTCCGCGCGCACGCCCCAGGAGCTGGTGTCCCTGGTGCGCAGATCGGCTAGCAGCGGCTCACTTGACGACATGACGGCATCCCTGATGCATCGTTCGCTGCAGTTCGGCACCCTCACCGCCGAGGAATTGATGACGCCGCGCTCGAAGATCGTCGCTCTGCAGACTGACGACACCGTCGCCGACTTGGTCGAGGCGGTCGCTACCTCCGGATTCTCCCGGTTTCCGGTCGTGGAGGGTGACCTGGACGAGACCGTCGGCATCGTGCACGTCAAGCAGGTGTTCCTGATACCGCCCGCCGACCGCGCGAAGACGTTGTTGACGACGGTCGCCAAGCCGATCGCGGTGGTGCCGTCAACGCTGGACGGCGATGCGGTCATGGCTCAGATCCGCGCCAACTCCCTGCAGACCGCGATGGTGGTCGACGAATACGGCGGCACCGCGGGCATGGTCACCGTCGAGGACCTGATCGAGGAGATCGTCGGCGACGTGCGCGACGAGCACGACGACGCAACGCCGGATGTGATGGCGTACGGCAAGGGCTGGCGGGTCTCTGGCCTGCTGCGCATCGACGAGGTGGAAACCGCGATCGGCTATCGAGCACCCGAAGGTCCCTACGAAACGATCGGTGGACTGGTACTTCGCCAGCTCGGACACATCCCGGTGGCCGGCGAGAAGGTCGAACTTCCGGCGTTGAACAGCGATGGTCTGCCGGATGACTCGGTGCGCTGGCAGGCCCTGGTGGTCCAGTTGGACGGGCGCCGCCTCGACGTGCTCGAGCTGAGCGAGTTGAGCGACTGGCCGGACGGCCAGCAGGGCCTGGCTCGGGGCGACCGATGAACCCCGTGCTGGCGATACTTCTGGCGATCCTGCTGATCGCCGTCAACGCCTTCTTCGTCGGCGCGGAATTCGCGATCATCTCAGCACGGCGCGACCGCCTGGAAGCATTGGCCGAGCAGGGACGGGCCAGCGCGGTGACAGTGATCCGGGCTGGCGAGCAGCTGCCGGCGATGCTGGCCGGGGCCCAACTCGGTGTCACGGTGGCCTCACTGCTGCTCGGTCGGATTGCCGAACCGGCGGTTGCCAGGCTGCTCCAGGGGTGGTTCGGGATGGCCGGCATGCCATCCGCGCTGCTGCACACGCTGTCATTCGTGGTGGCGTTGGGCCTGGTCGTGACGCTGCACGTGCTACTGGGCGAGATGGTGCCGAAGAACATCGCCCTGGCCGGCCCGGAGCGCACCGCGATGCTGCTGGTGCCGGCCTATCTGCCGTATGTGCGGGCAGCGCGACCGATCATCGTGCTCTACAACAAGTGCGCCAACGCCGTGCTGCGGTTGCTGGGCGTGGAACCCAAGGAAGAACTCGACATCTCGGTTTCCACGGTGGAGCTCTCGGAGATGATCGCCCAATCGCTGTCCGAAGGTCTGCTCGACCAGGAGGAGCACGTCCGACTGACCCGGGCGTTGCGGGTTCAGACCCGCGTCGTCGGCGATGTCGCTGTGCCGCTGGCAAAGGTCCACGCGGTCTCGGTGGCCGCGGCGGGATCAGGCCCGACGATCGGCGCGGTCGAGCAGGCCCTGGCCCAGACCGGATACTCGCGTTTCCCTGTGGTCGATCGCACCGGCAACTACATCGGATACCTGCACATCAAGGATGTGCTGGCATTCGGCGACAATCCGCAGACGGTGATTGATCTGTCGCTGGTGCGGGCTCTGCCCAAGCTGCCCGCGTCGCTGGGCCTGCCGGATGCACTGTCGCGGATGCGCCGCAGCAACAGCCACCTGGCGTTGGTGACCGGTGGCAGCAACGACGCCGGCGCGCTCGTAGCGCTGGTGGCGATGGAGGATCTGGTGGAAGACCTGCTCGGGTCCATGCGGGACGCAACAGCAAGGGACTGACGTGGGGCGTGGATCAAGGCCCGTATGATCTGAGCGGCTCACGCACTCGCAGGGGGAACGAATGGCCGCTTGCTTGCGTTGCCAGAAGGCGATTAACACGGCCTGCGGCGTTGCTGTGGGCGAAGCGCTCAGCGCGCCATGACCTGGTACTGCGGGTCGGTCGGGCTAGGCTCGTCAGGCTACCGCTCGGTAGGCTGACGGTAGCTAGTCGGGCCTAGCAGGGGTCTCTGAGGGGGCTCAGCGGGTTCCGGCGCAGCTGTTGAGGGGCCATTTTGGCCGTTACGGAGGAGAACAATGACTGATCGTGTGGCCGAGCGTGTGTCCCAAGGCAACTTGCGGATCGCTCGGGTGCTGTACGACTTCGTGAATAACGAGGCGCTGCCCGGAACCGGTATTGACCCGGACAGTTTCTGGGCGGGCGTCGACAAGGTCGTCACCGATCTCGCTCCGCGCAACCAGGAGCTGTTGGCTACCCGCGATGAGCTGCAGGCTCAGATCGACAAGTGGCACCGGCAACGAGTGATCGAGCCGCTCGACCCGCAGGCCTACCGTCAGTTTCTCACCGAGATCGGCTACCTGCAGCCCGAACCCGACGACTTCACCATCACTACTTCCGGGGTCGATGACGAGATCACGACCACGGCCGGCCCGCAGTTGGTGGTGCCGGTGCTCAATGCGCGGTTCGCGCTGAACGCAGCCAATGCCCGGTGGGGTTCGTTGTATGACGCCCTCTACGGCACCGACGTCATCTCCGAAGGCGGTGGCGCCGAGAAGGGCTCGGGCTACAACAAGGTGCGCGGCGACAAGGTCATCGACTACGCCCGCAAGTTCCTGGATGTGGCCGTGCCGCTGGCATCGGGTTCCTGGACCGACGTGACCGGTCTGAGCATTGCTGACGGAGTGCTGCAGGTCGAAGCAGGTTCAGAGTCGACCGGATTGGCCAGCCCGGAGAAGTTCGTCGGGTACTCCGGCGAGCTCGGCTCCCCCAACTGGTCTGTGCTGCTGGTCAACAACGGTTTGCACGTCGAGATCCTGATCGACCCGGAATCGCCGATCGGCAAGACCGACGCCGCCGGTATCAAGGACGTGGTCCTGGAGTCCGCGATCACCACGATCATGGACTTCGAGGACTCGGTGGCCGCGGTCGACGCCGACGACAAGGTGCTCGGCTACCGCAACTGGCTCGGCTTGAACAGGGGCGACCTGGTCGAAGAGGTCGCCAAGGACGGCAAGTCGTTCACCCGGAAGCTCAACGCGGACCGCACCTACACCACCCCAGACGGCGCCGGCGAGCTGACGTTGCCCGGCCGCAGCCTGCTGTTCGTCCGCAACGTCGGCCACTTGATGACCAACGACGCGATCGTGGACGCGGACGGAAATGAGATTCCGGAAGGCATTCAGGACGGGTTGTTCACCGGGCTCGCCGCCATTCACGGTCTGAAGGAAAGTGGCGACAACGGACCACTGGTCAACAGTCGCACGGGCTCGGTGTACATCGTGAAGCCCAAGATGCACGGCCCCGAAGAGGTCGCGTTCACCTGCGAGCTGTTCAGCCGCGTCGAGGACGTCCTCGGCTTGCCGCAGGCCACGCTCAAGGTCGGCATCATGGACGAAGAACGGCGTACGACGCTCAACTTGAAGGCGTGCATCAAGGCCGCCGCCGACCGGGTCGTGTTCATCAACACCGGATTCCTGGACCGCACCGGCGACGAGATCCACACCTCGATGGAGGCCGGCCCGATGATCCGCAAGGGCGCGATGAAGGCCACCACGTGGATCAAGGCTTACGAGGACGCCAACGTCGACGCCGGCCTGTCCGCCGGCTTCACCGGCAAGGCCCAGATCGGTAAGGGCATGTGGGCGATGACCGAACTGATGGCCGACATGGTCGAGCAGAAGATCGGCCAGCCCAAAGCGGGCGCCACCACCGCGTGGGTCCCGTCGCCGACGGCGGCAACGCTGCACGCGATGCACTACCACGCGGTGGACGTGTTCGCGGTGCAGAAGGAACTCGAGGGCAAGAAGCGCACCACCATCGACGAGTTGCTCAGCGTCCCGCTGGCCAAGGAGCTGGCCTGGGCGTCCGAGGAGATTCGCGAAGAGGTCGACAACAACTGCCAGTCGATCCTCGGCTATGTGGTGCGCTGGATCGACCACGGCGTCGGTTGCTCGAAGGTGCCCGACATCCACAACGTCGCCCTGATGGAAGACCGTGCGACGCTGCGCATCTCCAGCCAGTTGCTGGCCAACTGGCTGCGCCACGGTGTGATTACCAGCGAGGACGTCCGGGCCAGTCTGGAGCGGATGGCACCGCTGGTGGACGAGCAGAACGCCGGCGACAAGGCGTATCTCCCGCTGGCGCCCAACTTCGACGACAGCATCGCGTTCTTGGCCGCGCAGGAGCTGATCCTGTCCGGTGGCCAGCAGCCCAACGGCTACACCGAGCCGATCCTGCACCGCCGTCGTCGAGAGTTCAAGGCTCGCGAGGGTGCGTGATCTGCCCCTGAGAGGACGCGGAAACCGCCATGGGTAGGCACAGCGCACCCGACGACTCCGAGGATTCGCTACCCGATCGGCCGTCCGAGCCGGTTGACGAGGGCGCCGGTTACCCGAGTTGGGGTCAGCCGGCGGCCTTCGGCGAAGGGCGCTATTCGGACCCGGAGCCATACCCCGAGCAGGGCCAGGACAAGGACCAGTTCGCGGATCAGGGTCCCTACTGGGACCCCTACTCCGACACTGCGCAGGAAGCCGAGGAGCTGCATCCGGCTGACGCCGGGTACACCCCGGCCGACGCCGGTTACCCCGCGGGTGGTGGCCATCTCGGAGGCAGCGGTTACCTGACCGATGCCGGCTACCCGGCTGACCCGGGTCCGCCGGCGCCGGGTGCCGACGACTACACACAGTTCGAGGCACCATTCGGCCCGGGCCCGGACAGCGCGGACGCACCCCCCGCCGAACCGGTACCGGCAACCGCACCTCCGTTGTTCCGCGCCGGCACCAGTCATCGTGGTGCTGCCGAGTGGCAGGGCGGTCATCGCAGCAAAAGTGGCCGACGCGGCGTCAGCATCGGTGTGATCGTGGCTCTCGTCACCGTCGTCGTGGTGGTGGCCGGCGTGATCTTGTGGCAGTTCTTCGGTGACGCGTTGTCTCATCGCTCGCACACGGCCGCGGCGCACTGCGGCGGCAAGGACTCGGTCGCCGTCCTCGCCGATCCCTCCATCGCCGACCAGATCAAAGAACTTGCCGGCGGCTACAACGCCACAGCGAGTCCGATCGGTGATCGTTGCGTCGAAGTGACGGTCAAACCGGCCAACGCCGATGCCGTCATCAGCGGCTTCATCGGCAAATGGCCCGCCGATCTGGGCAAGCAACCCGGATTGTGGATTCCGGGTAGTTCGGTCTCGGCGGCACGGTTATCCGGGGCAACAGGGCAGAAGACCATCAGTGACAGTCGCTCGCTGGTCACCTCGCCGGTCTTGCTGGCTATCCGGCCCGAGATGCAACAGGCCCTTTCCAAGCAGAATTGGGCGTCGTTGCCGGGCCTGCAATCCAACCCGACCTCCATGGCCGGACTCAACGCGCCGTCGTGGGGGTCGCTGCGGCTCGCGCTGCCGGTGAACGGCAACGGCGACGCGTCCTTCTTAGCGGGCGAAGCGGTCGCCGCGGCCGCGGCACCGGCCGGAGCGCCGCCTACCGCGGGTATCGGTGCGGTGCGCACCCTCACCGGCGCCCAACCGAAACTCTCGGACGACTCGTTGGCCGAGGCAATGAACGCGCTGCTCAAACCGGGCAAGTCCGAGGAAGTGGCAGCCGCTCCGGTGCACGCGGTGATCACCACCGAGCAGCAGCTGTTCCAGCGCGGCCAATCAACCGCGGATGCCAAGAGCAAGTTGGCATCGTGGACTCCGCCTGGGGCGGTCCCGGTGGCCGACTACCCGACGGTGCTGCTCAGCGGTCCCTGGTTGACGCAGGAGCAGACCACCGCAGCGAGCGCTTTCTCCCGGTACATGCACTCCACCGAGCAGGTCGCGAAGCTCGCCAAAGCCGGATTCCGGGTGAATGGCGTCAAGCCGCCGAGTAGCCCGGTCACCGGGTTCTCGGCACTCCCGTCCACCTTGTCGGTAGGCGACGACGCGATGCGCGCCACCCTGGCCGACACGATGGCCACGCCGTCGGCAGGTGTGGCGGCGACGATCATGCTCGACCAGTCGCTGCCGAATGACGACGGCGGCGGTAAGACGCGACTGGCCAACGTCATCGCGGCGCTGGACAGCAGCATCAGGGCGCTGCCACCCAGCGCGAACGTCGGATTGTGGACGTTCGACGGCCACGAAGGCCGGGCGGAAGTGCCGACCGGGCCACTGGCCGACCAGGTCAACGGCCAGCCACGTTCGGCAGCATTGTTGGCCGCCCTGGACAAGCAGTATTCGTCCGGGGGCGGAGCCGTGTCGTTCACCACGCTGCGGCTGATCTATCAGGAAATGCAGGCCAATTACCGCGCCGGCCAAGAGAACTCGATACTGCTGATCACCAACGGGCCGCATACGGACCAGTCTCTGGACGGGGCGGGATTGCAGGACTTCATCAAGACGAGCGCCGATCCGGCCAAGCCAGTCGCGGTCAACGTCATTGATTTCGGTAGCGACCCGGACCGGGCTACCTGGGAAGCGGTCGCCCGGCTCAGCGGCGGCAGCTACCAGAACCTGCCAACGTCGGCTACCCCCGAGCTCGCTACGGCGGTCAACAGCTTTCTCAGCTGAACCGCCGGCTATCGGCTGTCGGATTACGCGCGACTCTTTCGTCAATAAAGAGACACGTAAAGAATCGCTCCCGAAGGAGTCGCGATGACGCTCGATTTCACGCCGGATCCCGAGCTCTATCCGTTCGAGTCGCGCTGGTTCGACAGCACGGCGGGCCGGATTCACTACATCGACGAGGGGGACGGCCCACCGATCCTGTTCTGCCACGGCAATCCGACCTGGAGCTTCCTGTACCGCGACATCATCGTGGCGCTGCGGGACCGATTCCGCTGCATCGCACCGGACTACCTGGGCTTCGGGCTGTCTGAGCGGCCGCCGGGCTTCGGATACAAGATCGATGAGCACTCCGGCGTGGTCGGCGAATTCGTCGACCACCTCGGTCTGGACGGTTATGTGAGCATGGGCCAGGACTGGGGCGGCCCGATCAGCCTGGCAGTAGCGGTCGAGCGTGCCGACCGGGTCCGCGGAATCGTGCTGGGTAATACCTGGTTCTGGCCGACGGACGAGCTCACGACCAAGTTCTTCAGCAAGGTCATGTCGAGTGGCCCGATGCAGTACGCGATCCTCAAGCGGAATTTCTTCGTCGAGAAGATGATCCCGGCCGGGACCGAAATTCTGCTGGCCGAAGAGGTGATGGAGCACTACCGTCAGGTGCAGCCTGACCCCGCCGCTCGGGTGGGGGTGGCCGAATTCCCGAAGGAAATCCTGGCCGCACGGCCATTGCTGGATCGACTTGCCCGTGAGGTGCCCGCCAACCTGGGCCCCAAACCCGCCTTGCTGGTCTGGGGCATGAAGGACGTCGCGTTCCGACCCGGTCCAGCGATCCCGCGGATGCGCGCGGCCTTTCCGGACCACGTCGTGGTTGAGCTACCCAAAGCCAAGCACTTCATCCAGGAGGACGCTGCCGACCGCATCGCGGAGGCGATCGTCGACCGGTTCGGCTAGACCTGGCCCCGGATCAGGCGAAGGCCTCCACGGGTGGGCACGAGCAGACCAGGTTGCGGTCGCCATAGGCGCCGTCGATGCGGCGCACCGGCGGCCACACCTTCGGCCGGAAGCCCTTGCCCAGCGGGTAGGCGGCCTCTTCCCGGGTGTAGGGGTGATCCCAGTCCGACACCAGTAGGCACTCCGCGGTGTGTGGCGCGCCGCGCAGCGGGTTGTCGTCCACCGGCCACTCCCCTTTGCCGACCCGGTCGATCTCGGCGCGGATGCCGATCATGGCTTCGCAGAACGCGTCGACCTCGGCCAGGCTTTCGCTTTCGGTCGGCTCGACCATGAGTGTTCCGGCCACCGGGAAGCTCATTGTCGGCGCGTGAAAACCGTAGTCCGCCAAGCGTTTCGCCACATCGTCGACCGTCACGCCGGTTGCCTTGGTGATACCGCGCAGGTCCAGGATGCACTCGTGGGCGACCATGCCGTTTTCGCCGGTGTAGAGCACCGGGAAGTACTCGTCGAGGCGACGGGCGATGTAATTGGCCGAGGTGATCGCGGTCAGCGATGCGGCGCGAAGGCCGTCGCCGCCCATCATCCTGATGTAGGCCCAGCTGATCGGCAGGATCGAGGCTGACCCGTAGGGCGCCGCCGACACCGGATGCCCCTGCGGCAGCTCGGTCGCGTGCGGGTGACCGGGCAGGAACGGAGCCAGGTGCGAACGCACCGCCACCGGCCCGACGCCCGGTCCGCCACCTCCGTGTGGGATGCAGAACGTCTTGTGCAGGTTCAGATGGCTGACGTCACCGCCGAACTTGCCGGGCCGGGCCAGTCCGACCAATGCGTTGAGGTTGGCGCCGTCGACGTAGACCTGGCCGCCGGCGTCGTGCACGGCCGCGCAGATGTCGGCGATGTCGTGCTCATAGACGCCATGAGTGGACGGGTAGGTGATCATCAGCGATGAAAGACGATCGGCGTGCTCGCTGACCTTGGCGCGCAGATCGTCGAGGTCGACGTCACCGTTCTCGTGGCAGCCGATGACGACGACGCGCATCCCGGCCAAAGCGGCCGACGCCGCGTTAGTGCCGTGCGCGCTGGACGGGATCAGGCAGATGTCGCGGTGCGCTTCGCCGCGGCTGGCGTGATAGTCGTGGATGGCCAGCAGACCCGCGTACTCCCCCTGCGAACCCGCATTGGGCTGCAGCGAGACCGCGTCGTAGCCGGTGATGGCTATCAGCCAGTTCTCCAGGTCCGCGATCAGTCGACGCAGTCCCGGGGTGTCCGATGCTGGAGCAAACGGATGCTGGCGCCCGAACTCGGGCCAGGTGACCGACTCCATCTCGGCGGCGGCATTGAGCTTCATGGTGCAGGAGCCGAGCGGAATCATGCTGCGGTCCAACGCGATGTCCTTGTCCGCCAACGTGCGCAGGTAACGCATCATCGAGGTCTCGGTGCGGTACTGATGGAACGCGGGGTGGGTGAGGAACTCCGAGGTGCGGGTCGCGATGTCGACCGTCGAAAGCTCACCGGACGCGACGCCGAACGCCTCCAGCACCGCCGCCACATGCGTGTCGGTGGTGGTTTCGTCACAGGCCACCGACACATGGTCGGCGTCCACCCGCCACAGGTTGACGCCGTTGGCCTTGGCCGCGGCCACCACTTCGTCGGCCCGGCCCTCGACTCGCGCCAGGACGGTGTCGAAGTAGGCGTCGTGCACCAATGATTCGCCCAGAGCGGCGCCGATCGTTGCGGCGTGGGAATGCACCCGACGCGCGATTCCGGACAGTCCGTCGGGACCGTGGTAGCTGGCGTACATGGCCGCCATCACGGCGAGCAGCACTTGCGCGGTGCAGATGTTGCTCGTCGCCTTGTCGCGCCGGATGTGTTGTTCGCGGGTCTGCAACGCCAGCCGATATGCCTCGCTACCGTCTGCGTCCTTCGATACCCCGACCAGCCGGCCGGGAAGCTGGCGCGCGTGCTTGGTGTGCACCGCCAGGTAGCCCGCGTGCGGCCCGCCGAATCCCATTGGCACGCCGAATCGTTGGGTGGTGCCGAACGCGACGTCGGCACCGATCTCGCCGGGCGGCGCCACCAGTGTCAGCGCCAACAGATCGGCGCCGATCGCTACCAGTGCACCGCGGTCGTGCGACTGCGCCACTAAGGCGCTCCAGTCGGTGATCCGGCCGCTGGCTCCGGGCAGTTGGGCGATCACGCCGAAGAAGTCGCCGTCCGGCAGCCCGTCGCGAAAGTCTGCGGTGACGATCTCGATCCCCAGCGGCTTGGCCCGGGTGGCCAGTATCGCTGCGGTCTGGGCGAAAACGTCGATGTCGACTGCCAGTCGGTTGCTGGGCCCGCGATATGCGCGATGCAGCAACGTCATAGCTTCGGCGGCGGCTGTCCCCTCGTCGAGCATCGACGCGTTGGCGATCTCGAGGGCGGTCAGATCGGTGACCATCGTCTGGAAATTCAGCAGCGCTTCCAGCCGGCCCTGACTGATCTCGGGCTGATATGGCGTGTAAGCGGTGTACCAGGCCGGGTTTTCCATGATGTTGCGCAGCAGCACCGGCGGCGTGAGTGTGTCGTAGTAACCCTGACCGATCATCGACACCGCGACCGTATTGCTGTCCGCCAGGGCACGGAGTTCGGCGAGGGCTTCGGCTTCGCTGGCGGCCGGTGGCAGCTGGTCGAGGCCAGGCGCGGCGCCCGCGCTGTTCAGCTCGTCCAGAATGCCGGTCGGGATGGCCTTGGCGGCCAGCTCGTTGAGAGAGTCGACGCCGATCACGGCGAGCATGGTGGCGACGGCGTCGGCGTTCAGGCCGATGTGCCGGTCGGCGAATGTTGGCTCAGACATGCTTCTCCTGACAGAGGACGCGACTAGACGTGACTAGGGGCCCTCTCCCTCTGTCTTCACCCGTGCACCGGGCGCCTGAGAGATTCGGCGCAATAGAAAGCGCCTTTCCCCATCGGCGGGCGACAACCACGAAGAGTTGTCACCGCTTTCCAGAGGCATCGTTGTCTGGCGCGGTCCGGGTGCCTGAGAGGTTGATGGAGAGGTATTGCTCCTTCGGCGTCTGCAGCTGGCGACTGCAGAACTCTCCCGCGCGAGGTCGATGCGGGTTCTAGTTTACGCTGTCGGGCGCTTCAGCCGATTTTTCGGTCGCGGTGCTTGCGCCGGGAGGCCAACTCGTCCTCCGGCGCCGCGATCGATTCGCCACCGTCGGCGCGCTCGCCCGGGAAGTCGGCGATCACGCCGGTCAGCTCTCGCATGGCGCCGGAGACGGCGATGCCGAACACGCCCTGACCGCCTTGCAGCAGGTCAACGACTTCCTCGGCTGACGTGCACTCGTACACGCTGGTGCCGTCGGAGAACAACGTGATGTTGGCCAGGTCCTGCACGCCGCGCTGACGTAGGTGGTCGACCGCGACGCGGATGTTGTGCAGCGAGATGCCCGTGTCGAGCAACCGCTTCACGATCTTGAGAACCAGGATGTCTTTGAACGAGTACAGACGCTGGCTGCCGGAGCCGGCCGCGCTGCGGATCGAGGGCACCACCAGAGATGTACGAGCCCAGTAGTCGAGTTGGCGGTAAGTGATGCCGGCGATCTGGCACGCACTTGGCCCGCGGTAACCCACTAGTTCGTCCGGTACGGAATCGTCGGGGAACAACCCCTGCTGTACCGCCGCACGGGGCGCGGGGCTAGCCGCCTTGCCCGATTGCTCGGCAAGATCCAGCTGTCCTTGACGTGGCTGGTCGCTCACGGTGCATCCTCTCGCCGATCGCGCTGTGGTCAGTAGCTGCGTCACGTGCTGCGCTAGCAGCTCCGTAATCTCAGGCCCGAGTGCTTGAGAGCATACGCTGTTGGCTGGCTGCCGTGCTCTCGGTCGATCATTAACTCGTGATCAAAGTATGGCCGTCGCAGCGATTAGTCGGCGATATCTGCTAGGCGTGTCGAGAATCCGTTATGTGATATGAGACGCATCCGTGACGTTGGGTGGGTACCCGATCAGGTGGCTTTGAAGTCATCCGGCGACACGCTGTCGAGAAATTCCTTGAACTTCTCCACCTCGTCTTCGCGGACGGCGCTGCTCTCCGATTCGTCACCCTCGTCGGGGATCAGCAGGCCGGCCTGAGCCAGCACGGCCTCCTCGACGTAGATCGGCACACCGACCCGCAACGCGATCGCTACGGAGTCCGACGGCCGGGCCGACACCTTGATGTCGCGGTCGAAGATCAGGTCCGCGTAGAAGGTGCCTTCCTGCAGATCGACTATGCGCACTTCCTTGAGCGAATGCCCAAGCGCGGCAATGAGATCTTTGATCAGGTCATGGGTGAGTGGCCGGGGTGGTTCAACCCCCTGCTGCTCCAAAGCGATCGCGGCGGCCTCCGACTGGCCGATCCAGATCGGCAGGTACCGGTCACCGTCAGTCTCGCGCAGCAGCAGCACCGGCTGGTTCTGCGGCTGCTCGACGCGAATGCCGACAACACGAACTTCGCCCATCTGTGTCTGTCCTCCGCACATGCCGCCGTGTCCGATACACACTCGGCGCAACGAAGCGGTGGACACCTAAAAAACGACCCCGCCGTCGGACACCAAGCTGTCGAAGGAAGTCTAGTCCTCAGCGGTGCAGTACGTCGCGAACGGCCGACTTGATTAGCGAGGTGTGCAAGGTGATTGCGAGCGCGGCGACCTCACGTGCCAAGTCATCGGCACGATCACGGGCGCCCGCCTTGCCGGCTTTGATCAGCGGTCCGGCGATCTGGGCGATCAAGTCCGACTGGCGATCTGCCGCGGAACGGAACGCCCGCAGATGTCTTGGCTCGACGCCGTAATCGGCAAGTGCCCGAGCACATTGCAGAATCACGACGGCATGCTCGTCGAAAAAACCGCCCGGTCCGGTGGTGATGACCCCGGCTTTGAGCAGAGCCGTCAACAGCTCGCCGTCCACTCCCGAGCGGTCCAGCAGATCGTCTCGACTGAGCCGGATCCGGGTGGGCGCGACGGCACCTGGATCCGGTCCGACGGCGGCGGCGTCGGGTGCGCCGTCGGCACCCGGCACCGACACCAATCGAGGTACACCGTAAGGAGATCCGATCGACGGCAACTCGCCGTCCGGTTGGGCCTCCAACTGAGACCGGATCACCTTCAGCGGCAGATAGTGATCGCGTTGCGCCAACAAGATGAAGCGCAGCCGCGCACAGTCGTACGCGGTAAACCTCCGATAGCCCGACGCCGCACGTTGCGGCGTGACCAGCCCCTCGGCCTCCAGGAATCGAATCTTGGAGATTGTGACATCAGGAAAGTCCGATCGCAGCAGGTCCAAGACCGCCCCGATCGACATCCCGGCCAGCCCGGGGCTATCGGGTGCGCTCACTGGCCCCCGGATCCCCCGTCGTCGTCACCTTTGGGGCCGGTCAGGAAGACCAGGCGGAACTTGCCGATCTGGACTTCGTCACCGTTGGCCAACACGGCGGAGTCCACCGGCTCGCGGTTGACGTAGGTGCCGTTCAGGCTGCCCACGTCGACGACGTTGAACTCGGCGCTGTCCAAACGGAATTCGGCGTGCCGCCGACTCACCGTGACGTCGTCGAGGAAGATGTCGCTGTCGGGATGCCGGCCGGCAGACGTGACGGCCTGGTCCAGCAGGAAGCGGGAACCGGCGTTGGGGCCACGTTTGACGACGAGCAACGCTGAGCCCGCCGGAAGTCCCTCAACCCCGGACACCGAGCTCTCGCCGCCCGTCTGAGCGGGCGCATCTAGTTCGTTGAGGAAGTCGGCTCGGAAAACCGAAGTCGTTTCTACAGTGACTTCTTCATTCTGGTCGTTATTTATGTCCGTCACCCGCTGCTCCTCACTGGCCGCCGTGGCGCTACCTAACCGGACCGTTCGGGCCGGTTTTCCAATCGGATATATCGCGTGTACTGCTCGGTGCTGCTGTCTGCTGCTCAAAAGTCACTGATGTCTCGACCGTACCGCGCACAGGTGCGCAGTGCCGCCGACCACTGCAGGATCGTAAGCCCCATACCCCGGCTTCTCCTAGATCTCCCCAGGATCCGCAGATTACTTCCGCGTTCTGCCTCGCAACGCATTCGGGACCTTAGCAATCGTCATTCGGTCAACGTGCCGCGGTACGCCTCCGCGTCCAGAAGTTCGCCGATCGCTGAGTCCAGGGCGCCGACCTCGGTGCTGTCTACCTGCAACTCCAGCAACCATCCCGCGCCGTACGGATCGGAGTTCAGCAATTGCGGTGAGCTCTCCAGATCGCCGTTGACCGCCGACACCTTGCCCGCAACGGGCGCGTACAAGTCCGACACGGATTTCGTCGACTCGACTTCGCCGAAGGCATCGCCCGCGCCGACCGCGGTGCCCACATCGGGCAATTGAACGAAGACGACGTCACCCAGTGCCGACTGTGCGAAATCGGTGATCCCGACCCGGACGGTGTCTGCTGCGCTGCGGCGAACCCACTCGTGCTCGGCGGTGTAGTGCAGATCGGACGGGATATCGCTCACGATGGTCCTGTTCTGGTCGGCTGGAAGTTGGGCGAATTCACTTGACGGGCTGAGCGTATTGGTGTGGTTTCGGTTGCCGCAAGGTGGTCACCTCGAGGTGATCGGCCTGCTGCACAGACATCCGGCCGCCCACCCGTTTGACGCTGTCCTCGGCGCCGCCGGGAATGTTCATCGCAGCGGCCAGCGTGGGCGGATCGCCAATCGCCACAATCGAATACGGCGGGGAGAACGCCTTGTTGTCGATGGTCAGCGCGCCCGCTGAACCGATTACCCAGGTATCGACTCCGACCCGCACGGACTGGTGTCCGTCGTTGATCTCGATCGCCTCGGCACCGGCGGCACGCAACTCGTTGATGACGTCGAGTAACACCTCGGGTGCCACCCCAGGAGCTGGATCGTCGATCTTCACTGTGACGCCCGGCCCGGTGGCGCCGACGGCGCCGACCAGGATCGACAACGCGGCCAACCGGGCCTGGGCACTTTCGATTGCGGCCTGGTCGGTGTTGCCCGACGCCTGCAACGAATTGAGGGTGTTCTGCAGATCGGCGACTTCGGTGCTCAGCGTGGCCTCACGCTGCCGTAGCGAATCCAGCAACACCAGCAGGTCCGCGGGGCGTGCCGTTTCCAAAGAGTCGCCGGACTCGTTCTGGCGCACCTGGGTGACGATGGCGACGCCCAGCACCAGGCACAGCAGGACCGCCAGCACCCCGAAACCGAGTCGCGACCGACCACCCCGAAACAGTGCACTGAGTCCCATCCGCCGCACTGGCCCGATCTCCGGGCGCGGTCGGTCCGATGGCAGCTCGTGGCGCCCCCGACGGGCGGCCTGCTCGGGCTCCTGCGGCGCATCCTGGCTCATGTCACGCTCCGAACAGGCGGCGCCGCAGCGCGGCGGCATTGCCGAAGATCCGGATTCCCAGCACCACGATGATCGCGGTGGACAGCTGTGTGCCCACGCCCAGTTGGTCGCCGACGTAGACGATCAGCGCGGCCACCAAGACGTTGAAGACGAATGAGACCACGAAGACCTTCGGGTCGAATATGCGCTCGAGGTAGGCCCGTAGACCGCCGAACACCGCATCCAGCGCGGCAACCACGGCGATCGGCAGATACGGCTGTATGACCTCGGGAACGCTGGGGTGAAAAACCAGGCCCAGCACGATGCCGATAGCAAGTGCCGCGATTCCGATCATGCTCGCGTGATTCCCCTCCACGTTTGCCGAAAAGCGCTATTCCGCACAGGATTCTCTCTCTCAGGACCCGATCTGTGTGGCGAATCTGACTTCGCGAACCGCGCCGGCAGGCAGGGCCAGGCCGTCGCTGCTGTTGATGCTCACACCGACGCCGTAGGAGGCCTCCAACAGCCTAAGCCGACGCAGTCCGGGGCTCTGGTCGAAGACATCGCGCATGGCGTGCGGCGGCCCGATCGCGAGGATGGTGTACGGGCTGGTGGTCGGATTGTTGTCGACCAGGATCGCTCCCCCGGCTTGCCGGAGGGTGACGTTGGGCCCGATCCGGGCGCCGTCAATCGAGATGGCTTCGGCTCCACTTGCCCACAGCGAATTGACGACGAGTTGCAGGTCGCGGTCGAGGATGATCTGCTGCCTGCCGTTGACGCGTTGTTTGGACGCGTCGGACAGGTTCGGACTGGCGCCGGGGTCGGTGACGGTGACGGACAGGCCCGGGCCGATCACCGCCTTGCTGGCCGCCGCCAGACTCAGCGCGTCGAGCCGGTTGAGCAGTCGCTGGCCCTCGGCGTCGTCCGCCAGCGCGACCCGCTGCACCTGGTCGACCTTTGCCGTCAGCGCGCTGCGTTGCTGGGCCATCTTGGTGGCGGCCGTCTGCGTCGAACGCACGTTGGTGACCAGCAGCTGTTGGGCCGTCCGCACGCCCGGGGCAACCGAGCGGGCCTGCGCGACCGCGGCGGCGAACACGGCGGCGACCAGTGTCGCGGCCAGCGCCTGCCACATCCAGCCGAATGCGCGGGTACCGGCGCTCTCGGGTTCGCCCGATTCGCTGCGGCGTTTCCGTTCTGCCGCCGCCGCGGCGTACCCCGGGTCCAGGTGTTCGGAAAGCAGCGCACGCAGCAGTGACGGCACCGGGATGCGCTTCGGCCGGGCGGTGTGGGCGCTGTAACCCGCGTTGGGGTCGTACCCACCGAGCATCCGGTCAGGTTCGGTCATGTTTGACCTTCGGCATTCGGCGCACCACCAGGACCGTCTGGACCAGGTACAGGACGAAAGCCCACAGGTACATGTACATGCCCCAGAGCAGAAACGCCCACCCGCAAGCGCCCACCACGCGGCTCCACAGCGCGTCCCAATGACCCAGGAGTACCAGCGGGAAGCCGGACATCAGCGCAAACGTCGCTGCTTTACCGACATAGCTGACCGGCAGCGCGGAGAGTCCGCGGCTGCGCAGCAGCGGCAGGGTTGCGGCCAGCGCCCCGTCCCGGGCCAGCAGGATGATGACGAACCACCACGGCACAATGCCGCCCAGCGCCAAAACGATTGGCACGGTGACCATGTAGAGGCGATCGACGGCCGGGTCCAGCAGCATTCCCAGCCGTGACGACTGGTTCATCACGCGGGCGATCTTGCCGTCCGCCCAGTCGGAGAAGCCGCTGAACATCAGGATCGCTACCGCCCAGCCGTTGATGTGCGCCACCAACAGCAGGTAGACGAACACCGGGATCAGCGCCAAGCGGACGGCACTCAGCACGTTGGGCACCGTCAGCACCCGATTCTGTGCGAGCACTGGCTCCATGAGCCGTGACACTATCGCCGCTATGCTCCGGTCCGCGAGGCGGATCGCGCCCACCCGGTGGTCAGCGGAAGACGCCGGGCAGGCTCAGCGTCGACAGCGTGTCGTCTGACAACGGGTTGTCATTGACCATGTAGGTCCACGTCGATGTCGGGCGGGCCAACTTCGAGAGGTCCAGGCCTTGCTCGTCTTCGAGGATGTTCGCCGTCTCGAAGGTCTGCTGAGCCGCCTCGATCGCGTCGGCGGCCAGCGACGCGAACGCATCCACGGCCATCCGGTGGAACTCGTCCAAAGGATTCTGCCGACCCAGCGCGCGCAGGTGAATGCTCTCCCGGATGTCGGCCAGATACGCCAGGTGATCGGCCCAGCCACGGTCGAGGTGGTAGAGCATGATCAGCCGGCAGATCTTCGCCAGCTTCTCGGTGGACGAATCCTCCGCAAGCTCCTTGTACCGCTTGGGCGCGAGCTCCTCGAGTTCGGACCGCGCGGCTTCGGTGCGCAGCAGAGTGTTACGTCGTTCGACGATGATCGCGCGTTGCTGAGCTATCAACTGGTTGTAGCGCCAGGTGTTGGCGTGCACGTCCAGTAGCCGGCCCTCGGCGACCCGCTGGGCATGATCGAGCAGTCCGCTGGTCTTGGGACTGACGATGCGGCCGTCCTCGTCGGTTTCGGTGGGCAGCTTGCTGGTGTCCAGGTTCGCCGCCACCACGTCGTCTTCCCAACTGGAGAAGAACACCGACGAGCCCGGGTCACCCTGCCGTCCGGCACGGCCGCGCAGCTGGTTGTCAAGCCGCTCGGTGTGGTGTCGGCCGGTGCCGACGACGTGCAGTCCGCCCAGCTCGGCGACTCGGTCATGGTCGGATTCATCGGAGCCGCCCAGCCGGATGTCGGTGCCGCGCCCGGCCATCTGGGTCGACACCGTCACGACGCCGTACTGGCCGGCCTCCGCGATGACCCCGGCCTCTTCGGCGTCGTTCTTGGCATTGAGCAGCACCGCGGGGACATTGCGACGCAGCAGCCGCTCGTGCAGATCTTCGGATTCGGCGACGTCGCGCGTCCCGACCAGGACGGGTTGCCCGGTCTCGTTCACCTCGGCGATGTGGTCCACGATCGCGTCGTTCTTCGCGGCAGCGGTGATGTAGACGCGGTCGGTCTCGTCCTCGCGGACGTTGGGCTTGTTCGGTGGGATCGGCGAGACGCCCAGCTTGTAGAACTGGCGCAACTGCTCACCTGCGGCCAGCGCGGTGCCGGTCATGCCGCAGACGGTGGAGTAGCGGTTGATCAGGGCCTGCACGGTGATGGTGTCGAGCACCTCGCCGGTCTCGGTGGTCTCGATCCCTTCTTTGGCCTCGACGGCGGCCTGCAGGCCGTCCGGCCAACGCTGCAACTGCGCGATTCGGCCGCGCGACGCGTTGATCAGGTGCACCGCGTCGTCGCGGACGATGTAGTGCACATCGCGCTGCAACAGCACATGCGCGTGCAGCGCGACGTTGACCTCGGTCAGGGTGGTGACGACGTGTTCCTCGGAGTACAGGTCGATGCCGCCGAGAGCTTTCTCAACCTTGCGCGCACCCGATTCGGTCAGGTGGACGTTGCGGCTGTCGGAGTCGGTGTCGTAGTCGGCCTCTGCCGTGAGCTTTCCGACCAGCTTGATGATCTCGACCCGGGGTGTCTCGCGGTGGCTGGTTCCGGCCAGGACCAGCGGCACCAGCGCCTCGTCGACCAGCACCGAGTCGGCCTCGTCGATCAGTGCGACGTCGGGGTTGGGTGAAACAAGGTCGTCGACGTCGGTGACCAACTGATCGCGCAGCACGTCGAACCCGATCTCGTTGACCGAGGCGTAGGTGACGTCGCAGTCGTAGGCGGACTTGCGGTCCGCACTGCTCGATTCCGCGGTGATCCAGCCGACCGTGAGACCCATCGCCTCGATCAGCGGGCTCATCCATTCCGCGTCGCGGCGGGCCAGGTAGTCATTGATGGTGACGACGTGCACGTGCCGGCCGCCGAGCGCATAGCCTGCGGCGGCGATTGCCCCGGCCAGGGTCTTGCCTTCGCCGGTGGCCATCTCGATCACATCGCCGGCCAGCATCCGGATCGCGCCGAGCAACTGCACGTCGAACGGGCGGAGCCCGGTGGTGCGCTCCGCTGCCTCGCGGGCGATCGCCAGAAACTGCGGAATGTCCGTAGAGTCGGCCAGATCGTCGAGATTGAGCAAACCGGACGCTTTGCGGAGCTTCTCATCGCTGAGGTCGGCGGCTTCCTTGTCGTATTCGTCGGAAGCAGTCACGACGGCCATGGAGCGGCTGCGGTCCTTCTCCGTGCTGGCGCCGAGTAGGCGCCAGAAACGGCTGCTCAGCCGGCCGGGTTGAGAGCGGGTGGTCTTAGGCACAGCCCAACGGTACGCGACAGCCCAGGTCTGATCAGGCCAGGTTGACGACGACGCGGCCGCAGGGCGGGCGCAGAGGAGTCGACCTCATCAGGCCAGGTTCGACCGGCGCGGATAGGCGACGCTGGGGTCGGTGAGGACGTTGACGACCGACGGCAGACCACTGGCGAAGGCGCGATCCAGCGCGGGCCGGAGCTCGGCCGGCGCCGATACCAGCTCGCCGTGGCCGCCCAACGCGCGGGCCACCTCGTCGTAGCGGGTGCCTGGGCGCAGTTCGGCCACCACCGAATACCCGTACAGCGCTTCCATCGGGTGTTTCTCCAGACCCCAGATGCCGTTGTTGCCGATCACCGAAACCACGGGCACGTTGTGGCGCACCAGGGTGTCCCATTCCATGCCGCTGAAACCGAAGGCGCCATCGCCCTGCAAAAGCACGACTTGCCGCTCCGGCCGGGCCAGCTTGGCGGCCAGCGCGTAGCCGGGGCCCGAGCCGAGGCAGCCGAACGGGCCGCTGTCCAACCAACATCCGGGCTGGTAGCTGTCGATCACCCGACCGGCGTACGAACCGAAGTCCCCGCCGTCGATGACGACGACCGCGTCACGGTCCAACATCGGAGCCAATTCGGCGTAGACCCGCATCGGATGCAGTGGGATGCGGTCCTCGGCGAGCTCGGTCTTCTCGAGGTCGCGCACCGCGGTCTCGACGGTCCGCAATTCGCTGATCCAGTCCTGATGGTCGCTCGCGGCGGATCCGGTGAGGCCGGACAGGATCGCCGTCAGGTCGCCGTACAGCTCTGCGGCGACGGCACGCGGGTGCTTGCGCTCAGGCTCGGCGCGGTCGGCGACGACGAGCTGCGTCTGCTCACCGAAGACGTTGCCGAACCCGAGACGGAAGTCCATCGGAACCCCGACGATCAGCGCAACGTCGGCATTGCCCAAAGCTTTCGAACGCGCCCGCGAGAAGGCCAGCGGGTGGTCGGCCGGAACCACGCCGCGGGCCATCCCGTTCATCAGCACCGGGATTCGCAGTTGTTCGGCCAGGCGTAGCAGCGCGATCTCGCCATGCCCCCACCAGACGTTGGTACCGGCCATGATCACCGGCCGCTGTGCCTTGGACAACAGGTCGGCGACCCGATCCAGCTGGTCGGCCGCGGGCGCAGGGGCGGCAGGGAGCGCGGTGAGCGCACCGGGGCGGTTGTCATCTTCAGATATAGAAAACGCGTGGTCCATCGGGAAGTCGACGAATCCGACACCCGAGCGCGCACCCACCGCCGCTTGTAGTGCTTGGTCGACCAGCCGTCCGGCGTCTGCGGCGGACTGCGCGGTGGCGGCGAATCGAGCCAACGGCGACACGAACGGCACGTGGTCGATCTCTTGCAGCGAGCCCATCCCCCACCTGCCGGCCGGCGCGCGGCCGCCAAGCACCACCAGCGGTGATTGGTTTTGTTGCGCGGCCGCCATCGCGCTCATCCCGTTGGTCACGCCTGGGCCCGCGGTTAACGCGGCCACACCGGGAACACGGGTCACCTTGGACCAGCCCTCGGCGGCGAACGCCGCCGTCTGCTCGTGGCGGGTGTCGATCAGCCGGACACCCTCGTCCCGACAGCCGTCGTAGATAGAAAACAAGTGGCCGCCCGAAAGCGTGAAGACGGTGTCGATACCGCTGGCCTTGAGCCGCCGCGCAATGAGTCGGCCGGCATGAATGTTCTGCGCAGAACCAGCTTGGGCGGTCATCTTCGCAGCCTATCCACCTGCTTCGGGTACGTTCGCCGGAGGATTTCCGTTGCGCAGCCGCACCGAAGACCTCGTCTGTGAGGAGACAACGACCTTGGGCCCGAAGCCGTTTACGCCGTCGATCGACTGGTCGAATGCGCTGCTGGAATCATTTTTTTGGTGCGCCAAAGCGTGGGCGATCAGTGCCGTCTGCACGCTCGTCGTGCTGATTCTGTTCCGCTACCTGACACCGTGGGGACGGCAATTCTGGCGGATCACCGGCCAGTACTTCGTCGGCCGAAAGAGCATCCGCGTCTGGCTGATGATGGGCGTGCTGCTGCTTTCGGTGGTGCTCGCGGTCCGGCTGAATGTGTTGTTCAGTTACCAAGGCAACGACATGTACACGGCCCTGCAGAAGGCGTTCCAGGGCACCGCCAGCGACAATGATGTCGTCAAAAACTCTGGGGTGCATGGCTTTTGGATGTCAATCGGCATTTTCAGCATCATGGCCGTGATCCACATAACGAGGCTGATGGCCGACGTCTATCTGACTCAGCGATTCCTTGTCTGGTGGCGGGTATGGCTGACCGACCATCTCACCGCGGACTGGCTGGACGGCAGGGCCTACTACCGCGACCTGTTCATCGATGACACCATCGACAACCCGGACCAGCGCATCCAGCAGGACGTCGACATCTTCACGGCCGGAACGGGTAACGGTCCGAACCAACCGGGCAATGGGACGTCAAGCATCCTATTGTTCGGCGCCGTGCAGTCGGCGATCTCGGTGGTCTCCTTCGCCGCGATCTTATGGAACTTGTCCGGCACCCTGACCTTCTTCGGCATTTCCTTCCCGCGCGTCATGTTCTGGTCGGTCCTCATTTACGTGGTGGTGGCCACCGTCGTCTCGTTCATCATCGGGCGACCGCTGATCTGGCTGAGCTTCCGCAATGAAAAGCTCAACGCCGCATTCCGTTACGCGCTGGTGCGGTTGCGGGATGCCGCCGAGGCCGTGGGCTTCTACCGTGGCGAGCAGGCCGAACGCGTCCAGCTGTCCAAACGTTTCGCCCCGGTCATCTCGAACTATCTGAAGTACGTCAACCGCAGCATCGGCTTCTATGGCTGGAACCTCGCGGTGAGCCAGGCGATCACGCCGTTGCCGTGGGTGATTCAGGCGCCACGCCTGTTCGCCGGGCAGATCGACTTCGGCGACGTCAGCCAGACGGCGTCGTCCTTCGGCAACATCGCCGACTCGCTGTCGTTCTTCCGCAATGCCTACGACCAGTTTGCGTCCTACCGGGCGGCGATCATCCGTTTGCACGGGTTGGTCGAAGCCAACGAGCGGGGACGTGCGTTGCCGGCGGTGCTGGCCACATCCAGTAAGGACGGTGCGGTCGAGATCGAGAACGTCGAAGTTCGCAAGCCGGACGGTGACCGCCTGATCGACCCGCTGGACGTTCGGCTGAAAGCCGGCCAGTCGCTGGTGATCACCGGGCCGTCCGGCGGCGGTAAGACCACCCTGCTGCGCAGTCTGGCTGAGTTGTGGCCGTACGCATCCGGGACGCTTCGTCGCCCGAGCGGCGAGAACGAGACGATGTTCCTGTCGCAGTTGCCGTACGTGCCGTTGGGGAATCTGCGTTCGGTGGTGTGTTACCCACGGGCCGCGGAGGAAGTCTCCGATGCTGACCTGCATGACGTGCTGACCAGCGTGGCGCTCGCGCCGCTGATCGCCCGCGTCGACGAAGAAGAGGACTGGGCCAAGGTGCTGTCCCCCGGTGAGCAGCAGCGGGTCGCGTTCGCGCGAGTCCTGCTCACAAAACCGAAGGCGGTCTTCATGGACGAGTCCACTTCGGCGCTGGATCCCGGGTTGGAATTTGCGCTGTATCAGTTGGTGCGCAGCGAATTACCGGACTGTGTCGTGGTCAGCGTCAGTCACCGACCCACGGTCGAACAGCATCACGACCGCCACCTCGAACTGCTCGGCGGTGGGCAGTGGCGCCTCGGTCCGGTCGAAAAGGCCGGAGGCGGCGTCTCGATCAGCAAGACGGCTGAGTAGGGCGGACGTTCTAACGCGCCTACTCCCCCGCGGCAGCCGCCGCGTGGGCTCCGGCGCAGGGTCTGTCAGCGCGCCTACTCCCCCGCGGCAGCCGCCGCGTGGGCTCCGGCGCGGCGCCCGAAGAAGGACCCCTCACCCAACTGTGTCCCGCTGGCATACCCCTTGCCGTCCTGGGCGATATTGGACGCGCAGGCTCCGGCGGCGTACAGGCCGGCCACCACTGAACCGTCTTCCCGGAGCACTTCCCCATCGAGCGACACCGCGAGTCCACCGATGGTGAAACCCGAGTACATCGCCCGGCCGAGGGACAGGTCGAACACCGCCCACGGCCCCTTGACCTGCGGCGCTACGAACTCCGACTGCTTGTGAAAGTCTGGGTCCTCGCCCTTGGCCGCGGACTCGTTATAGCGCTCCAGCGCTGCGGCCAGGTTGCCCGCAGGGATGCCCAGCGCGGTCTCCATCTCACCGATGGTCTCGTAGCCGTCGAGGAACTTGATCAGCGGCATCTCGGGCATCTGCATGTGGTCCTCGTCGACGATCAAGTAGGCCGTCTGCTCCGGTTGTTCGAGTACGAATGCGGAAGTGCGCGAGTGATAAGAGTCCTCGGTGACAAAGCGCTTGCCGTCGTTGTTCACGATCAACCCGGTCAGCAGCACCGCCGGCGGGTACGCGGCCGCCGTGATGAACAACTCGTCCATGTTCTTGGTCGCGCCGCCTACCGAGACGCCGAGTCGGATCCCCAGTCCGTCGTCGTTCGGGTTGCCGAGGATGTAGGGCGCGACCAGACCGTGGTGTTTGGTCCGCCGCTGCTGGCCCAACGCCGGGGTGTGCTCGGCAACCATGTCCGGGTTCATTGCGAAGCCACCGGCGGCGACGATAACTGCCTTGGCCTTGATCGCGCCCGTCTCGGTGAAGTGTTTCCACGCGACGCCTACCACCGCGCCGTCGTCGTTCACGATGAGGTTGGTTGCCCCGGTCTCGTAGCGGATCTGCACTGCCAATTCGTCGGCGCGCTTGACCAGTAGGTCGACGACCATCGCTGCGCCGCCCAATTCGCCCGGCACCGGCACGGAATGTCCACGCGGTGCGGGCTGCGCCTGCTCGCAGTACGGCCACACCTTCTCGTTGCCGGTATAGCTGAGCCCCTCGGTTCCCGGCGGCACGACCACCTTCCCGGGGTAGTAGCTGCGTTCGAACTGAAATCCCAGTGCCTCAAGCCAATTGAAGTGCTCGACGCTGTCGTCGCAGTACGCGCGGATCTTGTCGAGTTCTGGCTCCCGCGAGACGGCGACGAGGTATTTGTACATCTCGTCCGGTGAATCGGCATGGCCGGTCGCTTCCTGGACGGCCGTGCCGCCGCCCAGGTAGAAGTGCCCGCCCGCCATCGAAGTGGTGCCGCCGGCCGCGGCCGCGCGTTCCAATACCAGCACCCGGGCGCCGTCGGCCGCCGCGGTGACGGCCGCACAGCCACCGGCAATGCCGAATCCGATCACCAACACGTCGACCTCGTCCGACCAGGACTCCACTGTGTCGGTGCTGATCGTGGCTGGGATGTCGGTGCTCACCGCTGCTCCTGTTTTATGTAGTCGTAGAACGCTTTCATCTCTGGCGAGAGATAGGCGATCTCCACGAACGGCACGCCCACCTCGGGCGCGCAGATATAGGCAAAGTGCATTCCGCCGGGCATCACGCCCCGCTGTACCACCGGCGCGCCGTTGCTGGCGGCATCGGCGAGTGCGGCGTCGAAGCGGTCCAGGCTTTCTGCTTCTACGCAGATGTGGTGCAGACCCTGGCCGTGGTCCCGCAAAAACTCACTATAGATATTCTCCCCGCGGATCGGCTCGATTAGCTCGAGCTGCATGTCCCCGAGATAGCTAAGTGAGATGTGGGCAAAGAAGTCGGCGGGCTCACCCCGGAAGGTGCAACTGTCGGGAGCAAAATGCACCTCCGGTATGCGAACCCACTTTCGGACGCCTAAAAGCCCGGTGAGGGCCGTTTCGGTGGCCTTGATGTCGGAGGTGACCCAGCCGATCTGGATGGGTGACTGAACGAGAAGGTTCATCGCCTCGCAGGATAGCTCAGTCCGTCCGTCGGCTGGAAGAGCGCCGAACTCTTTGCCGTCGCTGGCGTGGGAGGGCTCGCCAACGGCGGGTGAACACGTTCTAATTCCTCCTCAGCGCTGACCGATCATGTCGAGCAGAAGATGGACCTGCGTGTCGAACATGCTCAACGGGTCGGTCAGCGTATCGGCGCCATATTGTCCGAAAACCTCGAGGCTGATCGCCCCCATCACGCCCGCCCAGAGCAGGAAACACTTGGCCATGACGCGGTCGTCGCCCGGGAATCCGAACTCATGCCGAATCCGCTCGAAGTCCGACGACATAGGCTGCGGCGCGGCGTCTTTTGTCAGCAGGATGTCGCCGGTGGTGATGCCGGCCGCAATCGCGTCGAACAAGTCTGCGACCACCCGCGTGCCCACTGCGACAGTGCGGTCCGCCGGTGCCTGGTACCCGGGAACCGGACTGCCGTAGAGCAGCGCCCACTGGGCCGGGTGAGCGACCGCCCAGCGGCGCACCGCGTGCGTGATGGCGAGTACGTCTTCGCTCCACAAGTCGGTGACAGTATCTTCGCGAACCTGGCGAACCGTCTCGGCCAGGTCGGTGTAGGCATCGATGAGCAGCAACGTCAGCAGCTCGTCCCGACTCGCTACGTACCGGTACACCGCGGACGAGACCATGCCAAGATCCCGGGCGATCGCGCGCAGCGACAATCCGGCCGCGCCGTGATCCACCAGGTGGCGGCGCCCGAGTTCGACGATCTGCGCCTCAATTTGCTCCCGCGATTCCTGGCGTTTGCCCACGTGGCTAAGTGTGACACAAGCGAGATCACCGCTCTTGCTTATCCGTCACGGGTGTGACACCGTAATCACAAGAGAGAGCACTGCTCTCGTCAGAACCTGTCGGGAGGCTTCATGTCCACGCAATACCAGGAACCGAATCGCGCAGCGCGCGTCGCAAACGCGTTTGTCCGCTGGCTCGCCGAAATGGGAATCAGCATCGCCGGAACCCGCGCGCTGCGGGTACGGGGCCGCAAGACCGGGCAGGCACGCGACGTGGTGGTCAACCTGTTGACCGTCGACGGTGTCGATTACCTCGTCTCACCGCGAGGTAACACCCAGTGGGCGCGAAACGTCCGCGCAGCGGGCGTTGTCGAAACCGGACCCCGGTGGCGGCGTGTCCGCGCCACCGCCAGCGAGGTTGCCGACGACGACAAGCCCGAGATCCTGCAGAGGTATCTGGGCAGGTGGTATTGGCAGGTCAAGGACTACGTCGGCGAACTGACCCCACAGTCCGGGGGCCAGGAGTTGCGGGCGGCTTCCGCGTCGATCCCGGTGTTCGCGCTGAGCCCGGGCTGAGACTGGTCGCTAGCTGGGGTTGGCGCCCATGTCCTCGCGCATTTGCTGGTAGGCCGCCTGCCAGGACACCGCCGCCGGCAGCGTTCCCCAGACGCTGTTGAAGATTCCGACCAACTGTCCATTGGCAGCCAAGTAGACCGGTCCGCCGGAGTCGCCCTGCTGCGTCTGCACGCCGTTGGTCATGGTGAACCATCCATTGTTCACGCCCTCGACCGTCCCGCAGGTTTCGCCGGTGGCGATGCCGAAGTGGCAGACCGCCTGACCGGGCGCCGCCGGCGCACCGCCGGAGTGCAGTGCGCGGCCACCGGGCAGAGCATCGCTCACGCCGACACCTTCTGCCAGCGCAATCGCCTCATAGTCGGTGATCAACTGGTCGGTGGCGACTGTTGACCCGGTGGGTGTGTTGTCCCGGAATGTCGTCATCCGGCCGATCACACTGTTGTTCACGTCGTAGACCAAGCCGCCACCCCGGCAGTGTCCGGCCGTATACGCCATTCGGGTCCTGGTGTCGACGAACCCCATCGTGCAGACATGGTTGTCCTGGTGGATCTCCATGCCCGGGTACACGGTTACCGGGTCGGCGTTACCGGTCGCCGGCGGCAACAGCCCACCGGCTAATGCCGCAAAAATTGCTGGTGCGATGAATGCGCGCACTGTCAAGCCGCTCACGATGGCTCTCCTCCGCCGTGTCGAGAAAGCGCCGCAACAAAAGTCACGGCGATATAACTACAACACTAAAGCTTTCGCTCGGAAGGTCGGCAGCGTTACCGAGATGTGATCAGCCGCGCGGCTTGCTCGGCCTTTGCGGTCGCACTCGGTGTCCAGCCCGGCGGGCCGAAGACGTAACCCAGCCGGTCGCGCAGCCTCGTTGCCGATCGCCAATCGTGCGCGATCGCCACGTACTCACGCGTCTGCAGCTTCCAGATATTGAAGGTGTCGACCTGTTTGGTCAGCCCATAGTGCGGCCGGAACAGCTCCTTTTGGAAGCTGCCGAACATGCGGTCCCAGACGATGAAGATGCCGCCGTAGTTCTTGTCCAGATAGAGCTGGTCCATGCCGTGGTGCACCCGGTGATGCGACGGAGTATTGAAGACGAACTCGAACCATCGCGGCAACTTGTCGATGCGCTCGGTGTGCACCCAGAACTGATAAATCAGGTTCAGTGACCAGCTGAAGAACAGCAGCCACGGCGGAAGTCCCAGCAGCGGCAACGGAAGCCACATCAAGATCTCGCCGCTGTTGTTCCACTTCTGCCGCAGCGCGGTGGCGAAGTTGTAGTACTGACTCGAGTGGTGAGCCTGATGGGTGGCCCAGATGAGCCGGATGCGGTGCGCGACGCGGTGATAGAAGTAATAGAGCAGGTCGACACCCAGGATCGCGACGACCCAGGTGTACCACTTGGTCGCAGGGAGGTGCCACGGAGCGACGTACGTATACAACGCGGCGTATCCCAGCAGGGCCAACGTCTTCCACGCAGCTGTGGTGCCGATCGACACCAGCCCCATGTAGATACTCGCCATGGAATCGCGGGTGAGGTAAGCGCCGGACGACGGTCGGTCTTTCGGTGAGTCATCGACCGCGGCGGCTGCATCCAACTTCTCCAGCTTGCGGGCCGCCGTCCACTCCAGCGTCAACAGCAGAAGGAAAAAGGGAATGGCAAACAACACCGGATCGCGCATCTCCGCGGGCAGTGCGGAGATGAAGCCTGTCGCAGCACTCACATGAGACAGACTACTGGCTGGTGAGCGCGATGATCCGTCCGATACGCAAGCCGCACGTCACCCAACGGTTGCTGCGCGCCAGCGGTGTGCGCAATCGCATGTTCCCGCCGGCGAAGCTGGAACGCTGGGCCACGCACCCCCGGCAGCCCTACAGCGGACGGCCGACAAAACTGGTGCTGAAGAAAGTCGACGTCACCCGGGCAGATATCGGCGGCCGTGCCGTCTATCAGGTCAGCCCCCGGAACGTCGCCCCGAACGATCTGAACGGGCATCTGCTCTATCTGCACGGCGGCGCCTATGTGCTGGATCTGCTACCGCACTTCCATTGGCCCGCGATCGCGAGGCTGGCGCAGACGCTGCGCCGCACGATCACCGTGCCGATCTATCCGATCGCTCCGGAAAACAGTTACCGCGTGGTGTTTCCGTTCCTACTGCAGGTTTACCGTCGCATCTTGGACAGCGCAGACCCGGGTTCTGTTGCATTCATGGGCGATTCAGCCGGGGGCGGAATGGCGTTCGCGTTGTGTCACGCGCTGCGCGACGCCGGATTGCCTCAGCCGACCGACGCGGTGCTGCTGTCCCCCTGGATGCATCTGGGCCTGCCGGATCCCGATGTTCCGGCGGTCGCAAAAATCGACCCGTTCCTCAACCTCGATGACCTGCGAGCCGCGGCCATCCGCTACGCCGGAGGTGATCCGCTGGACACGCCCCTGCTCAGCCCGAGTGTGGGACCGCTGAACGGACTGCCTCGGTTGACGGTCTTCACCGGGACCCATGACGTGCTGAACCCCGACGCCCGTGCCTTTCATCGGCGGGCGAGGGCTGAGGGTCTCGACATCGGCTGGTACGAACTCGACGGCGGTATGCATACGTGGATGCTGCTGCCCGGCCCGAAGGCCAAGGTGACGATGGGACAGATTCGCCAGGTGCTGTCCGCGTGACCCGGGTACTGGTGATCGGCTCCGGTTTCGCCGGGCTGTGGACGGCGCTGGGTGCGGCAAGAAGACTCGACGAGCTGGCTGTCCCGACGGGCAGCGTCGATATCGCGGTGTTGAGTGCGGCACCTTTCCACGACATCCGGGTCCGGAACTACGAGGCCGACCTCAGCTCGTGCCGCATCCCGATCGCTGACGTGCTCGAACCCGCCGGCGTCGAGCATGTCAGCGCTGAGGTGACCGGGATCGACACTGACGCCCGCAGCGTCAGCACCGCAACCGGTCAGACATTTGGCTACGACCGCCTGGTGCTCGCGTCCGGCAGTCGGGTGAGCAGGCCCGATTTACCGGGACTGCGCGAGTTCGGCTTCGATGTCGACACCTATGACGCCGCGATGCGGTTGCAACATCACCTGCAGACCCTCGGCTCCCGGCCACCGACGCGCTCGGCCGCGACCGTTGTGGTCGTCGGGGCCGGACTGACCGGAATCGAGACGGCCTGCGAACTGCCCAGCAGATTGCGGGCGCTTGGCGTTGCTCCGCGGGTCCTGCTGGTGGACCACAACCCGCTGGTCGGCTCAGACATGGGTGACTCGGCGCGTCCGGTAATCGAAAAGGCGTTGTCAGACAACGGTGTTGAGACCAGGACCGGGGTGGGCGTTACGGCGGTCGGCCCGGACACGGTGTCGCTGTCATCGGGCGAGCAACTCGAAGCGGCCACGGTGGTGTGGTGTGCCGGAATGCGGGCCAGTGTGCTGACCGAACAACTCGGTGTAAGCCGCGACCGGCTCGGCCGAGTCGAGGTCGACGACTATCTCCGCGTGGTCGGAGTGCCTTCGGTGTTCGCCGCCGGCGATGTGGCCGCCGCCCGGATGGACGATGAGCATCTGTCGGTCATGTCGTGTCAACACGGACGACCGATGGGGCGCTACGCGGGCTATAACGTGATCAGCGATTTGTTTGCCAAGCCACTGCTGCCACTTCGAATCCCTTGGTATGTAACAGTTCTCGATCTCGGGCCAGCGGATGCGGTTTATACCGAGGGGTGGGATCGCACGGTGGTGGCCCGCGGCGCGCAGGCCAAGGCCACCAAGCAGACCATCAATTGCCGGCGGATCTACCCGCCGCTGACCCGAATTCGGGCGGACCTGCTGGCCGCCGCCGCGCCAGACCTGCAGACCAGGCCCGCAACATAGTCAGTCGGACTGCGGCAGTACCGGGTTCGTATGTTCGCCGGCGTACCAGTGCACCGCGGAGACGCCTGGCTGCAGCGATAGCTCGCCCACCAGGCGCTCCAGCTTCGCCGGCGAATGGCCACTCAACAACACCTGTGCGGTCAGCGTGACGTTGTCTTCGATCTGCCCGGTGTGGATACCGCGCAAGATGATGTCGTTGTGGTTGGCGTGCTGCACGATTTCGGCGCGGGCATGCTTTGCCGACTTGGGGCGACAGACCACTTGGACCTGATAGGGCTCCAAGCCCTCGTCCTCTTCGCCGGAGTTGTCGTGGTCGATCAATCGGCCCAGTGGGCGTCCGAACAGATGGATGGCGACGACGGTGCCGGTGGCGATCACGGCGAACACCAGATGCCCGGAGGCGGCCAGCACGCCGATCGCTGCCGAGCACCACAAGGTGGCGGCGGTATTGAGTCCGCGGACATTGAAGCCCTCACGCAGGATTACCCCTCCGCCGAGAAAGCCAATACCGGACACCACGTAGGACGCGACCCTGGTGGGGCTGCTGTCCTCGGTCGCAACGGAGTAGAGCACGAACAACGTGGCGCCCGCCGCGACCAGGGCGTTGGTCCGCAGGCCGGCCATCCGGGCGCGCCACTGCCGCTCGAGCCCGATGAGGGCACCGCATCCGACGCCGACCCCTAGCCGGAGCGCGAAATCGGCAGTGCTCAGAAGCTGCACCGCGCTACCCCTCTCCTTGTCGGATCTGGTTGTCGCAATCGCTACGGCAGGTAATCAGAAACGGGTTAACACCAGGTGGAGAACAGGCAAACCGACGTCTCCCTAGAAGTACCCGCCCTCTTGTTGTCCCAGGTGCTCGGGGCAGTAGGTGCTCGACGCGATGGCCGTGAACAGGGCGGCGCCGTCCAGAGTCAGCGCCGGGTTCTGCTTCTTCACGTCGGTCAGAACCTGCAGACCTGTTTCACCGTTGCGCATCAACCCGCATACCGCTTGAGCTGACGTGATGGCCTGACTTGGGTTGGGAACCGCGATGCCGGCGTTGGCGAGGGCGGCAAGGAACGACGCGTCGCTGCCGCCTGTATCGCCGCCGGGGTCGGCGTGCGCCGGGGCCGCGAAGCCGAGCAAAGCGGCACCGACAACTGTGCAGAGGAGCCTGATAGCCATCGCTACTGCCCCTCGGGCAACATGATTTTCGGCTTGTCCCCCTTGGAGACGTGCACGGCGTGGATGCCGGGCTTTTTCGACAGTTTCTCTAGCAGACCGTCCAGTCCGGCCTTGTCGACGTTCCAATGTTGCACCGACTCAGGCTCCTTCTGCAGCTTCGCGATGACGCTGTCCAGCTTGACCGGCTCCACCGGGCCTTTCCCGCCGGCTCTGGCTCGCGCGCCGCTTCCGCTGAGGACCTGGGCGCCGACGCTGCCCGCGGCACCACCGGTCATGCTCCCCAATGCCATTTGGCTGACGAGGTCCGCCGGCATGCCCGCCGCGGGGGCTGCGGCCATGCTGGCGGCCGGCAATGCACTCGAAACCATCCTGATGGCGGGCGTGGCCGAGGCCCAACTCGGCGGCACCGACAGCTTGCCCACCACGTTGGCCTCGCCGGTTCCCGCCGACACGGAACTGGCCAGGTTGGTTACGCCGGAAGTCGGCGCCATCCCGAGCCCCGCCCCCAGCGCTGACTTAGGGATGTCCTCGAGAGGCGGCTTCCAGAACAGCTTGAACTCGGTCATGCCGAGGTTCGGCCCGCTCATTGCGTTGTTGGCCACAGTGCTGAACCGGCCGATGTCGGCTTCGATCCCGAAGAGGTTCTCCCACGTCGAGGCTGCCAACGGAGTCCCGCCCAAGACATTGAGCACCTCGCCAAAAGCTTGCATATACGAGGTGCCGGCCTGGCCGAGAGCTTGCAAAACCTGCAGGACGATATCGAACGGGAAGATCGGTGCCGCGGTCGGCGCGGCGGTCGCCGCCGCGGTGCCGGCTGCCAGGGCGCCGGCTTGCCCGACCGCGGCTTGTTGGCTGGTCAGCCCGGCAGGATTGGCGACTTGCGGGGGTTCGGTGTACGGCGTCAGCTCGGCGGCGGCCGCCGATGAACTGGCGTAGGCGAACATCGCCGCGGTGTCCTGGGCCCACATCTCCCCGTACTGCGCCTCGAGAGCTGCGATCGCACCCGTGTTCTGCCCGAAAATGTTCGTTGCCACCAACAAAGCCAACTGGCTGCGGTTGATCGCGATTTGCGGCGGCGGCACCACCGCGGCGAATGCGGCTTCATAGGCGCTCACCGCCGCCTTCGCCTGGTCGGAGGCCATCTTGGCCTGCGCCGCGGTCGCCGACATCCAGGTCACGTAGGGTGCCGCAGCCGCTGCCATCGCGACCGAGGACGGACCGGTCCATGTTTCATCGGCTAACCCGGCGACGACTATGCCGTACGAGGACGCCGCGGCCTGCAACTCGGTCGCCAACCCGTCCCAGGCGGAGGCAGCCGCAATCATGGGGCCCGCGCCCGGGCCGGTGTACATCTGACCGGAGATGATTTCCGGTGGTCGTACCGCGAAACTCATCAGCCCCGCCTCTCAGTCCGCCGGTATCACAATGATGGTCGCCGTGGTCGCGACTTCCTCAGCTGCCACCGCGCCTCCGGTAATGCTGGAGGCACCGTTGCTGACAGTGCGCACGGTGGCTCCCGCCATCGCTTGTCCGGCCAGGCTCGACATGGCCATTTGACCGAACAAGCCGCCCTCGGCCGCCGCCGGAAGCGCGGCAAGCGCACCCGGACTCACCCCGGGGAGTACGGACGTCAGCGTCCTCAGCACCGGCGCCGCCGTCACCCAGCTCTGTGGCACCGAAAGTGATCCGACCAGAGTGGAATGCCCGATCGACCCCGAAACGCCGCCAGGTGTCACGGACGCTACGTAGCCGCCACGCAGTGGAGCCAGGCCGGCGAGCGGTTTCCCGCCGGTGTTCAGCAGTGATGCGACGCCCGGCGCATTCTGGCTCAGACCGAGGATTTGCAGGGCGAACAACCACCAGCCGCCGCCCAGGACAAACGGAACGATCGGGCTGTAGGCACCGGTGATTGCGGCGAAAAACGGACGCAGACCGACGACAAATGGATTGATGGCTTCGATGACCGACCCGATCGGTGTCGTCGCTGCCGGGGCGGCAGCAGCGGGACCGACGGTTTGCAACACGTTGGGAATCGCACTCATCAGCTGTCCCAGCTGCGACTGGACCTCGGAGGCGCCAACAGCTTCAGCGAGCGCGACGGACTGCCTGCCCACCCCGGACGGGTCGGTGGTCTGCGGCGGCTCGGTGAACGGCGTCAGTACAGTTGCCGAGGCCGACGCGCCGGCGTAGGCGTACATGGCGGCGGAATCCTGAGCCCACATCTCGGCGTAATGGGCTTCAGTAGCCGCGATCGCGGCCGTGTTCTGCCCGAGCAGGTTGGTGGCAATCAGCGTCATCAACAGCGCGCGGTTGGCTTCGATCACCGGCGGTGGCACTGTCGCGGCGAATGCGCTCTCGTATGCGCCCGCCGCGAGCTTGGCCTGCATGGCGGTCTGCTCGGCTTGCGTCGCCGTCGCCGTCATCCATGCCACGTACGGCGCGGCGGCGGTCGTCATCGCGATCGATGCCGGGCCGATCCACGACCCGACCGTGACACCCTGGATCGTCGACCCGTAGGACGCCGCGCTGTAATGAAGCTCCGCTCCAAGCGCGTCCCATGCTGCCGCGGCGGCCAGCATCGGACCAGATCCCGCCCCCAGATACATTCGGCCAGAGTTGATCTCTGGCGGCAACGCCCCGAAGTCCATCTGTTACCTCCGGTCCCCTTTGTGGCCGCCATCGTAATGTGGGGTTAACGGCCGTGTTCGGAGGACCGGCTAACCTCATATGAAACTCACCAGGTTTCCCAATTGTGCTCGAACCATACGTCCCGACCAGCGATTTTGACCGTGGTTACGGTTGGCGGCGTGGCGCAGCACAGCAACATCCCGAATGAATGGCCCTTGTTACCGGACTCCTCGGCAGCAAGAAGGACAACGGTGAGTTCTAGCCCTCATCGTACATGAAAAAGCCAGGACTGCGGCTATAGCTGCAGTCCTGGCAAATTCGATCTGGCTTTTCTGATTTCTATCTTCGTGTCAGCTCTTGGAAAGATGATGGGGGCAATAATATTTCGCGGAAATCACCGCGAATTGGGCAGCAGAGTCCATATTCAAGGAAGGGTTATGAGTCTGCAAGTCGTGCACCAATTCGAGGCCCGATTCGCCGTTGTTCAGACAGGTGCACACCGCTCGGGCCGACCCGATCGCCTGACCGGGATTGGTGACGCCGATATCGGCATTGCGCAGCGATGAAATAAATCCCGCGTCGTCATCACCGGGGCCATCGTCAGGGTCGGCAGATGCCGGCGCCGGCAGGCCGAGCACGGCACACAAACCGAGTAGCACCAGGAAGAGTCCGATGAAGTACTTTCCCTTCCTAGCAATGTATTTCGCAATTGACAACATGGAATCCTCTCTCCCTCAACCTAACTGAGCATCCGGTGGCACGACTGTGGATTTCTTCTTTGCCAGATGCACCGCATGGATCCCAGGTTTCTTCGCCAGTTGCTCGAGCAGGCTGTCGAGACCTGCTTGATCGACGGTGTGGTGCTGGACACTCTCGGGCTTCTCGGAGATCTGCGCGACGAGGCGTTGCAGCTTTTCCGGCGATTTGAGGTCTTGGAGATCTTTGACCGGTGTGAGGCGGCTTCGAACGCCGGCACGGGCGAACGGGCCGGGTGCTCCGGCTCCCACGGCTGCTCCGACCATGCCGGCCAACGACATTGAACTCAGTAGGCCGCCTTGGCCGAGCTCAGCCGCGGGCACTGCTTCCGGTCCGGCGGCCGACAATGCGGCAGCTACCGTTCTGATCGCGGGGGTGTTTGCCGTCCAACTCGGCGGAACCGTCAACGAACCCACCAAGGTGCCGCGGCCAAAATTCGCGCTCGCGTCCGCGGTGACCGAGCCGGTCAGCCAACCCCGGTTCCAGTGTGGCAACAGCCCACCGCCCAACGCCTCTTTGGGCAACGAGCCCAGGCCAGGTGAAGGGGCGAACTTGAGCACCTGGGACACCGGGAAATTGGTCAACAACCCGACGTCGTTGAACTGGGTGGTAAAGCCGAGCGGGACCTTGACGGCCGAGTACAGCGCCGTGAACGTCGAAGCCCCGCTTGACCCGAAGAGACCGTTCAAAAGCTGGGTGACGGTGGCGGTGTAATCGGTGCTCAGGTTCGCGACCGTTTGCAGCAAGCCCGACACCTGGTTGGTTGCTGCGGTGCCGATCGATTGCACAGCCGCCTGGCCGGCTGAGCCACTCGCGTTGACGATCTGTGGCGCGTCAGTGAACGTCGTGACCTCGCTGGCGGCCGCAGACGAGCCGGCATAGGTGTCCATCGCGACGGCGTCCTGCGCCCACATTTCGCCGTATTGAGCTTCGGTGGCCGCGATCGCGGCGGTGTTCTGGCCGAACAGATTCGTCGCCACCAGCGACGCCAGCTGGATGCGATTGGCCGCGATATCCTCTGGCGGCACATGTGCGGCGAACGCCACCTCGTATGCGCCTGCCGCCGCAGTCGCCTGGCTGGCCGCTTGCGCGGCCTGTGCCGCGGTACCGCTCATCCAGGTTGCGTACGGTGTGGCCGCAGCCGCCATCGCCAATGAAGAAGGGCCAACCCACGGCCCGCTGGTCAGGCTCGCGATCACCGACGAATAGGTCGCTGCGGTGGACTGCAGTTCGCTTGCCAGCCCATCCCAGGCGGCGGCGGCGGCCAGCATCGGACCCGCCCCTGGGCCGGTGTACATCCGGCCCGAGTTGATCTCCGGCGGAAACGCGGCGAAAAACATTTCTTTACCCCCAGCTCGTTGAGTGAGTCGGAATGATCTGTGCGAGAGACGCATCCGTGACCGAGGCGATCATCGTGGTCAGTCCTCCAGCGCCGGTAGGACGAAGATCATGGCCGTGGCGGGGTCGGCCTCCGCGACGATGCCGCCCAGCGCCGCTGCCGTGGCGGCGCCGGATCCAGAGCTCGTCGTGGTGGCGGCCAGTGCGCGACCTGCCAGGCTGGACAGGGCCATTTGACTGAAGACACCGGTCTCGCCCATGCCGGCAGCCGGGAGGGCAGCCAAGTTGGCGGGTAGCGCCGAGGCGAGGGTCTTGATCGCCATAGCCGGGGCGGCTGCAGTCCAGCCCTGCGGTACGGACAGGCCCCCGACCAGTGCCCCGCGGCCCAGCGCTCCTGTGGCGGCGCTGCCCGCAGAGGTCAGATGTGGCGAGATGGCCTCGGCGATGGGCGCCAGCGCGCCGGTGATGGGTTTCGGCCCGGCGAGGAATGCGGCGGCGCCCTGCCCGTTCTGGCCCCACGCATATGCCTGGCCGAAGGAAAGGAAAGGGCCACCGGGTATGGCCGACATCCCCTGAAAGGAGTAGGACCCGGTGAGGGCGCCCATGATCGTGTTCCAGTTGGCCAGGTTGGTCGTCACGGCCGGTGGCAGTGTCAATGAACCTATCTGCGGCACAGCGAGTCCCGGCAGCAGCGATGTCGAACCGGTTGTCGGCGCTGATGTGACGGTCGATGCCAGGCCTTGCAGCGCCGTCGGCAGCGAGGAAATCAGTTGCGACAGTTGCGATGTGACGTCTGAGCCGGCCGCGGTGCCGGTTACCTGCGATACCGCGGCAGCCTGTGCTGCGGTGGCGGCGGCATTGGTGGTTTGTGGCGGCTCACTGAAAGGCGTCAATTGTGTTGCGGTGGCGGAGGATCTGGCGTAGGCATACATCGCGACGGCGTCCTGGGCCCACATTTCCATATATTGAGCCTCGGTCGCCGCGATTGCCGGGGTGTTCTGACCAAAGATGTTGGTGGCGATCAGGGCGAGCAAGAGCGCGCGATTTGCCTCGATTATGGGTGGCGGAACGGTTGCCGCAAAAGCGACTTCATATGCGCTGGCAGCGACGTGTGCCTGTTGGGCAGCCTGATCCGCTCGCGCCGCTGTTGCGGAAATCCAGGAGACATACGGTCCGACTGCGGACGCCATCGCGATCGCGGTCGGGCCCTGCCAGGTGCCGACGGCCAACCCCTCGATTGTAGAGGCGTAAGCTGCTGCGGTGGAGTGTAATTCGGCTCCCAGAGCATCCCATGCAGCTGCTGCGGTGAGCATGGGTCCCGCACCCGGGCCGGTGTACATTCGCCCCGAGTTGATCTCCGGTGGCAGCGCCCCGTAATCCATTCCGCGTACCTCTTATCCCCTCAGTGCCGTCACGGCCGTCATGGTGATTACGGCGCCGTTGCCCGCGCGCAATTGGCGCCTCTGGGTACTCGTCACAAAGGTGATCAATGCGCTGGTTAAGGCTCCATGATTTATTTCTTGGGTTCGAAAACAAGGTGTGCGCGCTCCCCTGATTCAGAACTCTTCTTGATAACACGACATCCTCAGGCAAAGATATTTTCGCCGCGTTCCTGTCGTGTAATCGCGAAGTAAACAAGAAACGTCAGGAGGTACCCGGTGCTCGTGATATGCGCTCGCAGCAATCGCGCTGACATCACGAACTCTGAGGTCAGCGCGACTATTTCCATCGCACGGCAAGCATGAAACGTGTTATTCAGGTGAGGTTATCTGCACTTCATCTCAAGCAATATGGACAGCGAGAATCCGGCAAATTCGGTGAGCGCATAAACGCAATTTAGATGACGCCCAGGGCTGCGAAAGGGCCTAGTGCGCAGCAGTAGGGCAACGCGGCTGGGCCGGCACGGTCGCGGACGGCTGCCAGGCGGTACCTGGCTGTCATGTCCTGTTCTCCTAACGTTAGGAATAACTTTTGCATGACGTCCGGAAATCGGCGCGTCAGAACGCCTGCCACCTAACTGCCTAGTTGCTGGCATTTTGCTGTCAACGGTGTTTTGGCTGGTCAGAGGCGGCGGGGTCAGCCCGCGGCGGGAGGTCGTACGACGAAGTTCGGCCGGAAACCGTACTGCGGCACGGCGCGGCCGAACGGCTGGGTGGCAAGGTTGCCCATCGGTACACCGGGCATTCCTGATGCGCCCGGCATCGGCGGCGGCACAACCATCGGGGTGCCGCCCAACGCTGAATGCAGCGGTCCGACCAGCGGGGAGGCCGCCGTCCAAGCCGGTGGCACCGAGAGCTTTCCCACGTTGCCGGCATTGCCGGCCCCGGCGGCGATCACGCCGCGCAGGCCGCTCGCGGATTCGAGCGGATCGGCCGCAGCTCCGATCGCGCCCGAGGCCGCAGCTTGGGCCACGCCCGTCACGTCCTTGCCTGCCGATGCGCCGACGGCGTCGGAAAGCGTCCCGATCGTGGCGCCCGGGTTGAAGAAGCCACTGGAGGTAATGGTGTTCCATACGTTCGCGTTGGGTCCCCACGCATCGATGAAGTTCTGCATAGCGGTCAGGCCAGTGCCCCCGTTGGATCCGGAGAGGCCCTGCAGTGCGCTGGGAATCGCCGACATCAGTTGTGCCAAACCGTTCTGCCGGCCGGCAGCCGAGGCGCCGGGCGACTGGGGCTCGGCGAACGAGCTGAGCTCAGCCGCGACCGCCGAGGAGCCGGCGTAGCCGTACATGGCCGCCGCGTCTTGCGCCCACATCTCGAGGTACTGCGCCTCGGCCGCCGCGATGGCAGGGGTGTTCTGGCCCAGTACGTTGGTGGCGGTCAGCGCTGCCAGCTGGGACCGGTTGGCCGCGACGAGGTGTGGCGACACGGTTGCCGCAACTGCCACTTCGTAGGCGCTCGCAGCGGCTTCGGCCTGGGCGGCAGTCTGCTCGGCTTGCGCGGCGGTCGCGCTCATCCATGCAACGTGGGGCGTGGCCGCGGCCGCCATCGCTGCTGACGCCGGACCAAACCACTCTTCGGCGGTCAATGCCCGCAGAACCGCGTCGTAGGACAACACGGTAGTGCGCAACTCCGCGGCCAATCCGTTCCAGGCCGATGCCGCGGCGAGCATCGGCCCGGAGCCTGCGCCGTTGTACATCCGCGCGGAGTTGATCTCGGGCGGCAAGGCCGCGAAGTCGAACGCGGCGGCAAAGGGTGCCATCGGGTTTCTCCTGACTGGAAGAATCCGAATTCGGGCAGCCGGCGACACAAATTTGGCAGATTTTGCGCGCACTCCAATTACACGCGACGGCGAAATTTACGCGCACAGTAACGTGTTTACTGGAATGGCAAGATCAGATTGCGGAAACAGCGCCCGGGTCGGACCGGAACGAAATGGTTGTCGACTTGGAATAGGGTTTATCGCCAGGACTCACTTCGCTCCCACCTCCTCAGGGCCAGGGCACGCGCGGGTGCCGGACGCACGCTGCAGAGATGAGGTCCGCCAGAAAAGCAGCTGGACCAGCACCTCTCTCGACAGAGCTTTGGCACCACACGGCGTATCCGGCTGACGCCGGAAGCCACTTGGGCTCAACCCTTAAGCCGGGAAGAGCTGTCCTGACCCTGGGCGTCTTTCGACGTTCGAGGTCAGTGGCCTATGTCCGTGCGGACGCCTCACCTAGCGAGGTGCATGCAAAAGCCATACTGGCACTCGAAGTGATGAGAGTCAACCTAACGCCGTCGACAATTACCCTCGACAATTCAAGAGCCAAAGATCGGGAAACTCGTCGGGGACGATAATCCGCGCGCCCAATGGCGCGAATTCACAAATTGCGCGCCTATCCCGCAGCCACCGGGCGCGGCATGACGGTCAGTTTGGTGCCGTACCGGGGCCCGTTACCCCAGCTCCGTGCGTAAGCGTTTGCAGTCGGCATGCCGGGCATGCCGGGCGTGCCCGGGGCAACCTCCGGGGCCGCGCCGGCGTAGTTCGGCAACGTGGTGCCGCGGTGACTCGCAACCTCGACCGTGGTCGTCCAGCCTGATGGAACTGACAGTCGCCCGACCAGGCTTGCCTGGTTGCTGGCGGCTGTCACTTCCCGCACGCTGGCTTGAGTAGCGGTCCCCGCTGTCCCGGCGGTGTCGGCAACACCGGCTGCCGATGCGTCTGGCTCAGCACCCTCCTCCACGGCATTGACGTCGGCGATTGCGTCCGTGACGCCGGGAAAGATGAGCGCCGGTGCCACGTATTGGGCCGAGACCAAGCCGTTCACCAGGCTGGAGTCCAAGAAGACTCCGAATGCGTTGCCGTCGGCGCCGTCCAGAAAGTTCAGGATGTCGGCAAGCAGACCCGTCTGCGGTAGCGAGTCGAAGGGGGATGCCGCCGCCGGCGATGCGAGTTGTTGAAGACCCGCCGGCACCTGCGACATCAACTGGGGTAATTCGGTCTGGGCGACCGCGATGGCCTGCTCGGCCTGTCCGGACGGGTTGGTGATCTGCGCTGGCTCAGTGAACGCGATCAACGCTGCGGACTCAGCGGCGCTGGCCGCATACGCATACATGGCCGTCGCGTCCTGAGCCCACATCTCGGCATATTCGGCCTCAGTCGCAGCGATCGCGGGAGTGTTGAGCCCGAAGAAATTGGTGGCTATCAGAGCCAACAACCGGACGCGGTTCGCCGCCACCACCGCGGGTGGCACTGTCATCGCATACGCGGCCTCGAATGCCGCCGCAGCCGCTGCGGCCTGACCGGCGGTCTGCTCGGCCTGCAGGCTCGTGGCGCTCATCCACAGCACATACGGTGCGACCGCGGCGGTCATGGCCGCCGACGCGGGCCCGAGCCAGCCATCGCTGACCAGTGTCGACAACACGGACTCGTATGCCGTTGCGGCCAACTGCATTTCAGCGGCAAGCTCGTCCCAGGCCGTCATCGCCGCCAGCAGGGGCGCCGAGCCCGGCCCGGAGTACATGCGCAGCGAATTGACTTCAGGCGGGAGTGCTCCGAAATCCAACTGCCAGCACCTCCTTCAATCGTCGCGGTGGTCTGACTCCTCTCATCCAGCGGCTGGCGGGCGCGTCATGATCGTCGGCCGAAATCCGTAGCGTGGCGGATTGCCGAAGTTGTTGCCGTTCATGCCGGCAGCCGACATGCCAGGAAATCCGGGCATCCCCGACGCGGCTTCCGGAGCGATTGCGGTGCTGTTCCAGCCACCGCCCGGAGCCGCGGTTCCCGCGTAATTGGCCACGGCCGTAGCCGTCGTCCAGCTCTGCGGCACCGAAAGGCGCCCGACCAGGGCCGACTGATTCGTGCCGGCTGTCACGCCACCTGCGGCAAACGATTCCTCGGTCACGTCCTGTAGCGGGGGAAGGTTGGTGGGGCTGACCGGCGACCGTGCCGGAATCGACGTCGCGTTGCCCTCTCCGGACCCCATGGGCGGCACCTCGTTCTCCTCCGCGCCGAGGACCACCGCATTGATGTCGGCCAACCCCGCAAACACCGCAGGACCGACGACAGCAGGGCTGGTGTACCCGGCCGAAATGAATCCGTTCGCGAGATTGGAGTTCAGGAAGGTCCCGTAGGGGTTTCCGTCGTTGCCGTCCAGGAAGTTCAGGAAGGCGGCAAGCAGGTCGGCTCCGGGGAACGCTTCAGCCGTCGCGGCAGGCGCCGCAAGCCCCTGCAACGCCGATGGTACCGACGACATCAATTGGGACAGTTCCGAATTCGCGACGGTGCCCGCCGAATTGCCGGCGGCCTGGATCACCGCCGTGGCCTGAGTGGCCTGGCCGGCCGGATTGGTGACCTGGGCAGGCTGCGTGAACGGCATCAGATTCGCTGCCGAGGCGGAGTTGGTGGCATAGCCGTACATCGCCGCGGCATCCTGAGCCCACATTTCGCCGTAAGCGGCTTCGGTCGCCGCGATCGCCGGCGTGTTCTGGCCGATCAAATTGGTCGCAACCAGCAGCTGCAACTCGGCCCGGTTAGCCGCAACAGCAGGCGGGGGCACCGTCATCGCGTAGGCGGCTTCGTAGGCCCCCGCCGCCGCCGCGGCCTGAGTGGATGCCTGCTCGGCCTTCACCCCGGTGAAGGTCATCCACGTCATGTATGGGGTGACCGCGGCCAGCATGGATTCCGATGCCGGACCCATCCAGCCGTCGTCGGTCAGCACCGAAAGCACCGTGTCGTACGCGGCAGCCGTGGTGTGCAGTTCCACGGCGAGTCGGTCCCAGGCCGCCGCGGCGGCCAGCAACGCGGCCGAGCCGGGCCCGGTGTACATGCGCAGGGAGTTGACTTCAGGGGGCAATGCTCCGAAATCCATCGTCATCGCCTCCCGGCTTCGATGGCGGCATCGGCCGGCTCGTCACGCTCCGTGGCCGGCGGCTCCGGTAGCTTCAGAAATAAAGACATCGGACTTCTCCTTTGAGATAGTCCGACCCAGCTACGGGACTTGGCCGCTGTGGTGGTGTCGGGGTGCCGCCGAGAACACGTGCGCCGCGATGGGCGCCGCGCGCCGGGTAGATGCGCCAGCCGATTCCGACGACGGGAAAGCGCCGTGACCGGATCGGGAAGAAATGGTCATCGATTTCGAACAGTCGTGAGCGGTCGGATCAGTCGCCACCACCTCCCGTCACCGTCGGGGCACACGGGAGCGTCGCCGTGTTGCACAAACGGAATGAAGCTGCCCGGCGAGATTTGCCCGGTGCTCCCACCCCACTTGTCCTAGCTCGAGTTGCACACAGCGTATCCGGCTAACGCGTTAGCGGTGGGTTGTTGAGCACAACCCGAATTTCGCGTCGCACGGTCCTTTCACGCACGCCGAACACGCTTTGCCCCAAATCAAATGGGGCGTTGACCCAGCGGCGGCTGAACCGGCCGCCGGGGTTAGCTACCGGGTCGCCGGCACGCTACTTGTTTCGCTTCTCCTCGGCGACCGCGGCGCTGAGCCCTGCGGCCAGGTCCTCCCCTGTCAGCTCCCGGAATCTACGCATCTGGGCTTCGCTGAACTCGGTGAGGTCGCTGTTCAAAACTGCGTCGAGGTCTTCGTCGTCGAGGCGGAAGCTGCGATGGTCACGCGCCTTCTCCACTACGTTGCGCACGAAGCCCGCGTTGCCGAGCATGTCGATACCGCGGATCAGGTCGCCGTCTTCGGAGAAGGTCTCGTCGGTGTAGAACTTCGTATACGACGGCAGCAACATCGCCGCCTCTTGCTCGGTGATGACGTCTTCGTTCTCCCGGCCCATCAACACCGTCAGCGCGACCAGTTCGTCGGGCGTGTAGCTGTAGAACTCGATGACGGTCGAAAAGCGCCGCCGCAGACCCTGATTCACCTCGAGCATCTTTTCCATGGCCTTGGCGTATCCGGCGCCGAACACCACCAACTCGTCGCGATGGTTCTCCATGTACAACAGCAGCGTGTTGATGATCGCGTTGCCGTAGGGGTCGCCCTGCGAGTAGCCCTTTTCGTGCAGGGTGTGCATCTCGTCGAAGAACACGGCGCCACCGAGCGCACCTTCGAGCATTTCCTCGCAGTTCTTCTCGGCGTCGGCCATATAGCGGCCCAGCAGCTTGGTACGGCTGGTCTCCACCACCACCGGCTTGCGCAATACGGTCAACCCGCACAATTGTTTGCTGAAGGCGCGGGCGACCGAGGTTTTTCCGGTCCCGGGCGGCCCCAACAACAAAGTGTGGCGCGACGTCACCGGAACCGGCAGTCCCATCTTGGCGCGCGCAAGGTTCACCTTGGTCGTCGACTTGATGAGCTTGATTTCCTTCTTGGCCTGCTCCATGCCGAGCATCGCGTTGAGTTCGGCGTCTCCTTGGGCCAAGTACAGCGCCGCCTCCTCGGCATGGCGAGCGGCCTCGGCTTGCGCGCGCGACGGCGCACTGTCCGGATCCCAAGGATCCGTTCGTGCCTCGATCGTTTCCGGGTCGGTAAGGACCAGGCGGAAGTTGGGGTTATCCAGCGCCTCGCGGGCCGGAGTGAATTTCGCGTCGCGCGAGTACACGCGGCGAAGGAGTTCGACGGCCTCTTCTTCCCGGCCGACGTGCCGCAAGCACATGCCTTGGGTGTAGAGGGCGATGTTGGCCGCGCCTGGCACCCGGTCGCCTTCGATGGCTTCCTGTCCGCGCCGGTATGCCTCTTCGAATACGCCGAGCGAAGCCAGCGCTGTGGTGGCCATCGCTGCGCCGGCGGCCTTCAGTTCCGGATGGCGCCACGGCGTGGCCTCAGGGAACTGCGCCAGTACGTCCGGCCACCGCTTGGTGCGGAAATACAGCACACCCCGCACATAGCTGATGAGTTCGGCATCGAAGGGATGCCGAGGCTCGGCGGCATCGAGCAGATCAGCGGCCTCTTTGTAGCGCTTGGCTTCGGCCAACACCGCGGCATAGGCGCAGGCCAGCGAGTCGACGCTGGTCACCGCCAGGCGCAGAAACAACCCGTCGGAGACTTCCGGCCGAAATTGCAGGTCGGTGACACCGAGACGGCGGGTCTCCCAACCGAAGGTTCTTACCGCCGCCCATGCGCCGGCAAGGACTTCGATGCTCTGGTCGCCGGACAGGATCCGGGCCAGCCAGGCATCGCACATCGCGCGATCCAGTTTTGTGGCGGTGCTGAACATCTGCGCCGCCACCTGGGGGTTGTGGCTCGGCTGCAATCCGTTGACCGAGATCCCGGACGCCAACAGACCGGCGACCATTGCATTTCTGGCGTCCTCGGCAGATGACTGCGCTCGGGTCATTGCGCTGCTGAGCTAGTTGCGCGCTCCGGTTCATGACCCACTGGCAACTCCAGCTCGTCGTGGTCTCGCAGGCCGCGGCCGGGCACAACCAGGGAGGGACGGGTGGAGGCTGCCGGAAGGCTGCCGCGCACCGCCGCCAACTGGCGTCCGGTAAGCCGGTTGAGTCCCGCGGTCAGTTCGCGCGGAAGCCGGGAATCGCTGTGGTAGCGCACCCATCCCGACAGCTGCGGGCGACCTGCCCGCGTGACCAGCCTCAAGGTGAGGACGGTCGCGCCCACCTCAGGCGCGTCCGATTGCCACAACTGCTCCACCGTCTCCGAGTTGATATCGGCCGGTGTGATCCAGAAGCTGCTGACGAAACCGTTGAAGTGCTTCAGGTGCCGCCACCCGGGCCGACTCCACGTCGGCTCCAGGTCGGCCAACACCAAGCTGTCGACCTCGGCCAGCTCATCAGCGGTCAGCGGACGTGCCGCGCAACTCTGCCCGTCAAGATCCTGAACCAACCGCTCAGTGGCCGCGACCAGCGTTGATGCCAGCGAATCGCGACACACCACGGCGGCAACGTTGCGCTGTGGGTTCATCCGCAGCACCAACCAGGTACGGCGGTGGTCGGTGCCCTGCCGGTCACCGACCATTCCCCATTCTTCCGGGCCCCACTCCTCGAGCGACGCCGACGCCCTCGCAGCCTCTGCGCCTCCGCGGACCTGCACCGACACGATGTCGATGCCGTCGAGGTGAATGTCGAACTGACGCAGTCCGAAGCCGACCGCCGCCACCGGAAGAACGGGCGCTGCGCCCGCGCCGCGGTGACGATGGCGCGGCGCATCGGCGGTACCACCGTCGACCTCGACCACGGCGACAAGCTGACCGCGGTACTCGCGTACACCGACCGTGTCACGCCCGAAACGGCGCTTGTAGTCCGTCGCCGGCGTGCACCCCGCTCCGAGGGCAGCACCGGGATCGGCAGACCAGTCCCACAGCCAGGCGGCGACACCAGAGGTCACCGTGATGCCGTGGTAGGTCACGATCGACAGTAAAGCCACCAGGACCGCGATGCCGACGCCAACCCACCAAGCGATCCGGTTCTCGCCCTGCCATGAATCCGGGGCATGACTGGCGAGCACCAAGATGAGCACGTCAACGAGGAAAACCGCAGTCAGACGCGGCCACGTCAACGACAATCCGAGCTTGCGCTGCGCCTTCATCGTTGTTTCCGCTGTCGTCGCATCAATGTCGTTGTACCGAACACTGCTCCGCCTATCAGTAATGCCGCCGTCAAACCTCCGGTGGCCACCCAGACCGGCGCCATGTTGCGCGGGGCGGGAGGCTTCGGCAGTGACAGCGGTGCCGAGAGTTGTTTGGGCGCCTGGGGCGGCCCTTGGGGGACGTCCCACGTCAATGCCGCTACCGGGTCCACCACACCGTATCCGACCTGGTTGTCCACGCCGCGCGCGGGCGGTCTCGCCGTGTGAATCAAACGTTGCATGACCTGGTAGGACGACAGCTCAGGGAACTTGGCACGAACCAGAGCCGCAACGCCCGACACGATCGCTGTCGCAAAGCTGGTACCAGCCGGCGTCAGCAACGTGTTGTCCGGACCGTCGATCGCGTTGATCAAACCGTCGTCGCGAGGCGAGAGCCCCATGATGTCGGTTCCGGGTGCAGATAAAGCCACCCACGGGCCGGCGATACTCATCTGGGTCAGCGGCTGACCATTCGTGTCAACGGCGCCGACGGTGAGGACGTAATCGTTGAACCACGACGGTGTCACCACTGTGGTCACCGAGTTCCAGACCCGCGGGTCGTTGGGCGACAGCGGGTCAAAGACCTGATTCTGCTTGCAGTCCTTCTTACTGGCGTCCCCGGCCGCGGCGACGATCAGCGCGTTCTTGTCAACCGCGGCGTAGTGCACCGCCGCCCCAAGAGCACGCTGGTCGATCACGTTGCGGGCACTCATGCAGGTCACGTCGGAGATGTTGATCACCGAAGCGCCCATGTTCGCCGCATGCACGATCGCGCGGGCCATGGTCTGGACGTTGTCGATCTTCGCGGCCGTCTGCGGGTCTTCGTCTCCGGTGTAGGCGTCCTTGAGACCGAAGGCCTGGCTGGACTGTCGGATGGAGATGAGCTCCACCTCTGGCGCGATCCCGCTGAATGCGTCGGGCGCGGGTCCAGCAGGTGGCACCGGTGGCGGCGCCGCCGTCGGCGTCGGTGACTGCGACGATGCAGGTGAGGTCGAAGCTGATGTCGACGGTGAGCCAGACGGTGAAGGTGACGGCGTTGTCGACGGCGTCGGCGCCAGGGGGCGCGGGTAGTCGACGGGATGCGCCTTCGCGCCGCCCGAATAGCCGGGAATCGTCACGGTGCCACCACCGCGGTTGCCTGACGGCGCCTGACCGGGCGCCGGCGCCGGCCCTGGGCCGGCCCCTTCCGACGGCGACGGTGGTGCCGGAATCATCGTGATTGTCGGCCCCGGCACCGGTGACAGGGTCACTGTCTGCGGTGGCGGTGGCTTCTCAGTCGTAGGGATAGTGACCGGGCGACGCGGTGATGCCGGCGGGGGTGCCGCGCCGCTGGCCGGCGCACCGGCGATCATCGACGCGACGATGGTGCCGTGGGCGTCGCAGTCCGACAGCCCGTCACCACCGGCCATCACGTAGTCGCCGCCCGGAATCAGCCGCGGCAACCTCGGGTGTGGGGTCACGCCAGTGTCGATGACGGCAACCTTGATTCCCTCGCCACGGCCGAACTGCCATGCCTCGTTGAGGTTCAGCATGTCCATGTACTTGGGCGGCACCTTGAAGTCGGTGCCGGGCAATACCCCTACCTCGGTGCAGTAGGAGTTCTGTTTCATCGGTGCGATCGGTCCTGGCGGACTGTCAGGAGGTAACGCTCCCGGGTCAATCGTCGGAGGGGCAATTGCATACGCAGGCGGCATCCCGGCAAGTGCGCCGGAACAAAGCAGCATCGCGGCGACGGTCGTGCTAGTTGCACGACCGCGCCACGATGAACTGCTACCGGTACCGAATCGCTGCATATACGTTCATCAACCACAGTGCCAGAGGGAAGATCGGCATGAGGCAGAGGTATTCGATCCATTCCACGAACTTGCGGAACAGCGGGCTGTAGATCGAGTTCGGCACGACGGCCGCAGCCGTCATACCAGCCGTCGGGAGCAGCACCAGAATCGCCGAGCAGATCGACACCGACAGCGGCGACTGCAACACCAGCGCGTAGCGCACCAGCACAGCGGCGATGATGATCACACCGGTGCTAGCCAGGGTGATGGCCTGCACGCGGTCGACATACGAGCGACCACGCAGCAGCAGGAATCCGGTGGTGAAGCCGGCCAACAGCAGCGGCAGCCAGCGCTCCGAGGCGTGCGGGTTGGACAGCGCGGTCAGGCAGATGACCACCAGAACGCCGAGCCCGACCAGCAGACCGGTCAGGAACGAGCGCGCACGCTCGGCCTGCAGCAGCACGTCACGGACCGAGGCCGGTCCTTCCAGGGTCGGTGCTCCGCCCTCGGACCGCACCACGGTCGTCGGCAGGTCGGGGCGCGCCTCGAAGACCCACCGGCTGGTGGCCGACGGGAAGACGGGGAGCCGGATGCCGGCCAGCCGACGCGAGAGCGACGGGGCAGCGTGGTAGAGGATGACCGACGCCAGCAGCAGGCAGCAGAGCATGGTCACCGCACTGGTGGCCGCGACCATCCGGGCCAGGCTGGCGATCGTGGTCAACCCGGTGATCGTCAAGATCGCCGTGTAGATCGCCAGTCGCCGACCCGTGAACCGCAGGGCGAGCGTCGCGGCGACGGTGAGAACTCCGAAGCCCAGCACCGCCTGCGGCGAGCCCACCGGACCGGGTGGTGCCGCAGCGGCCGCCACCGTCAGCGGCGCGAAACCACTGATCAGCAAAATGTCGGCTACGCGCCACTCCGCGTCCGTCTTCGCCCGCATCTGCAGCAGCATGGACACGCCGAGGACCACCGCCGCAACGATCGCGGCGAAGATCGTGGTCAACCACGAGTTGTGGTGCCAGCGCCACCAGCCCAGCACACCCGAGGCGAGAACCACGCCGGTCGCCACCATCGACGCGCCGACCTGGATGGCCATGACGGGGTCGATCGCCGCGAATCGCTTGCTCAGGTTGGACGAGACAGCTGTCGAGATGTGCTCGATGACCTGTGACCGATGTTCGGTGTCCGGCACGAACCGGATCCACAGCCGGTCGCCGTCGTACACGTCCTGCTCAGTCAGCGACTGTGTGGCGCGCAGCGGAGCTCCGTCGACCAGGCACAGCGCCCACCGACCGCGGCCGCTGGCCTCCAGCGGGGTCTCCCCCAGCTCCCTCAGCCGGCTGTTGACGACCTTGAGCAAGGGCTCCGTCATCACCGAGACCGGCGCGTTGGAGTCCAGCAACACCCCTATCTGGACGCCCTCGCCGGCCATGATGCCAACGACGACCGCCCTGGGCGACGAAACGCCCTCAACGTCAGTCTGTGGCGCATCAGCTACTGCAGTCATCGTCCTGCACCCCCTGCCATTGCAAAGTCATTGGTGAATGTCTGCGTGGTGGGCTGTGCCGGCACCATCACAGAGGCACTGCGACCCCGGTGGAGCGGCGGCTTGACTAACTCCGATTTCATTTGCCTCGCCTCGCGGTTATTGGTTGTGGTTGACGCATTGCGTTTCAGTTTTGCAACCCGTTGTTGAGCAGTATGCCGTGTTGGCATCACGCTCGCATTTTATGTTCAAAAATGTTGCTGCACTGCGCGTCTGGTAACGGCGTTGTTAAACCCTGCTGTGCGTTTTCCATTCGCCGTACGGCAATGTGTCCAAAACCGTCTTCACCCCCACTTGCACCAGCTGCGGCGTAGCCGGGCAAATAGCCAGCCAGGCCTCTCCGGAACCAGCCGTACGTGCCTGCTGGTACAGCGCGATGCGGCCACCTGATCCGTCTTTCAGAGACAAGACCGATGAGCTTGGACCCTTGGCGTCGTCTCGATACTGGCGCGCGTAGACAGCCACTTCAGCCGCGGGATCCGACAATGCCTGACCGAGCGCGGCCACAGTGGAGGCGCTGATGCCCATGCGCCGAAGGTCACCGCCAGAAAAGACGTTGAAGCCAGAGTCCTGCCATGACTTCGTGGCCTCGAGCATCTCCTCAAGGGGCACGTTGACGGCGTTGATGGCGGCCGGATCGGCGTGGTGAATTGATTCGAGGCCGTCGATCACCAATGCGGCGATCGAGGCGCTGTCCGAAACGGTGACGTCGTCGACGGTGATGTCGTTTCCGACCCGCACCGCCGAAACCCAATGCTGGCCGCGGCGCGCAAGTACGACCCGGAATTCGTTCTCCGGGATCTCGCGCGAACCTGGCGGCTGATTCTCGTCGTCGACCACGCCGTAGAGCAGCTTTCCGCGTGAAAGCAGCGCCACGACCTCGAGGTCCGGCGCTGCAAGTACTTTCATCCTGGCGGCCACCATCTCGTTGACCGCATCGTTGACGACAATGCCCTGCTCGCGCATGACCGCCATACCGGGATGTTCATTCAGCCAGTCGTTGTTGTCGGTGGACACATATGGGCGGCACCGAAGCTCCGGAGCCACGTGCCGAATGTCCAGCAACGCTTGTAGCATCCAGAAACCGTCAACGTTGACGGTGATGTCGGTGCGAGTGCTCTGTTGATCCATCCCCTACCTCAATAACGACTTCTAGTTGAACCGCAGGACACGGCAGCACACCAATGGTGTGCTGCCGCGCCCTGTAGTTTTAGGTTGATCAGGCCCAGCTGGAGCCGACGGCGCTGTCCGTCTGCGCCATGTTGTTGCCGGCCGACTGAACCTTCTGGCCGTGCTGGTTGGCCTGCTCGTAGATCACCTGGAAGTTGCGACCCAACTGGGCGATGAACTCCTGGCAAGCAACCGAACCGGCGCCGCCCCAGAAGTCACCGGCAGCCAGCACATCGCGAACGATGGACTGGTGCTCGGCCTCCAAGGAAGCGGCCTGAGCGCGAATCAGCGCGCCGTGAGCGTCGACGTCACCGAACTGGTAATTAATGGTCATAGAAGTGCTCTCCTAACTTGAAAGAATGGACAGCTAGAACTAGCTGCTGAGGGTCTGCTGGGCGGCCTGCTCTTGCTGCTCGTAGTTGTTCGCGTCACGGACGAGTCCGTCACGAACGCCGTGGAGCATGTTCACGATGTTGCGGAAGGCCTGGTTCATCTGGCCCATGGTGTCGAGCGAGGTCGCCTGAGCCTGACCACTCCAGCCGGCGCCGGCGATGTTCTGCGAGGACGCCCACATGCGACGGGCCTCGTCCTCAACGGTCTGGGCGTGGGTCTCGAAACGGCCGGCCATTGCACGCATCTCGTGCGGGTCGGTCATAAAACGTGAAGCCACTTGAAACTCCTTGCTACTTGTTGCCTAAATGTCTGTCTTCTGGACACGATGGCCGATCAGCTGCGCACGAGCGCAGATGCCGATCGGAAAACTACGGAAGATCCCCCTTTTCCGTCAGCCGGCGGCCACCGGGCTGCGTAGCGGTCGGAGCAGTGTCAGACCCAGACGCCGTTGTCTGAGTTGACGGCGAATGCGGACGACCCGAAGTAACAGCCCCGACCAGGCCGTCAAACTCCGAAATCGCCGCCCAACGGAAGGGTGCTGTGGATGTCATGTCCATAGCTGCTCCCTTCCTAAATCTGTGAAGTCGAACTCGGTCAGCCGGCAGCGGCCGCGTTGGCCGCCTCGGTTGCCGCGTACGAACCGGAACTAGTGGTCAGTGTGTTGACGAACATCTCATGAATCGCGGCGGCTTGCGCGCTGACTGCCTGATACATCTGGGCGTGCGCGGCGAACTGTGCGGCGGTCAATGCAGACACCTCATCGGCTGCTGCCGGCACTACCCCGGTTGTTGGGGCTGCCGCGGCAGCGTTCTGCGCGCTCATCGTGCTACCGATACCCTGCAGGTTTCCGGCCGCTGCAGCCAAAGCCTCTGGCTGTGTGGTCACGAACGACATGCTGTTTCCTCCTCAATTCGTCCCCCGGCACCGCTCTCGTGAAGAGTAGATGACTGCCTGGCACGAGGTTGCCTCCGACGCTACCTGTTCACGTTTGTTCACCGAACGGTAAGACGAATTCACCTGCTGTAACGACACAGTAACAGCCTCTGACCTGGTTCGTCGTGCTCTTGAGAGAGTCCGTGCAGACATCTCCGGATTCAACTTTTCATACCACGCTGACCTGCAGGTTTATCCCGGCCCTCGGACGGTCGAAAATTGCAGCGTGTGCAGAAACGCCGCGTCGAGGATTCCGGTCGCCTGGAACTGACCGTGCGACCTCCTACGAGGAGGGCAACTCTGCCTTATGCCGGGGGCAGTATGCATCGATGCTTGCACCGACGAAATAGCCCGAATGATAGGCCGGCATGCTGCTGCTGTTCAGCACGTCATTCGCCACATCGTTGGGCGACATCCCGTTGTCCAATTTGACGCAGACGAAATGGCCGGCCTCTATCGCGTGGGTATTTGACATGTGGTCGGAAATGCCCTCGGATCTCAGGTCGGCGAGGAACTTGTCATCGGTCTTGTCGGCGTGAGCGGTCGCGACCGAAAGTGGCACGAGCAGCGCGCCGAGGACCATTGCGGCAAGAAGACGCACATACATCTGGAATGCTCCCGCGGTGAGATGGGTCGCGATGCCGACTTGAATTTTCTACGGTGCGATTTTCGCGGATGCCCGGTCGCAGTTGTAGCGGGATGAGTTTTTATACATGTGCTGTTTACCCTTCGGATACTTCTCGCACGACCGTTCCGCGGAGCGTGCTCGACTATTCCGGATGGAGCCGACCATCAAATGGACTTTCGTTTCCGGTGGGTCGTCGTCGTGCCACCAATCGTTAACGTTCGGCGCACCGGAGTTCAGTAGGGTGTCACCCCGCCGACAACCATTGCGCAGGTTCCTTTCGTCCGGTGCGCAGAACTAGATCGAAGGAGATGGATTGAAATTCAACCGATTTGGTGCGATGCCGTTGGCCCTCGCGGCCATATCGCTGTTACTTGCCGGCTGTGGCACTGACAACGAGGCAGCTGCGCCCAATGCGTCGCCCGCTACGCCGCCGGCGAATGTGAGCTGTGGCGGAAAGTCGACACTCAAGGCCAGCGGCTCGACGGCTCAGGCCAATGCAATGGCCCGGTTCGTGAAGGCTTTTGAGCAGGCCTGTCATGGCCAGACGTTGGACTACACGGCTAATGGGTCCGGTGCCGGAATTCGTGAATTCACAGGCAATCAAACCGATTTCGGCGGCTCCGACTCGCCACTGGCCCCGGGCGAATACGCGGCCGCCCAGCAGCGGTGCGGCTCCCCCGCGTGGAATCTGCCGGTGGTGTTCGGGCCAGTTGCCATCACATACAACGTCGATGGGCTCACGTCTCTGACTCTTGATGGTCCGACCGCCGCAAAGATCTTCAACGGAAGCATCACCAGCTGGAACGATCCGGCGATCGCAGCCCTGAACGCGGGCGCGCCGCTGCCCGCCCAGCCGATCCGGGTGGTGTTCCGCAGCGATGACTCGGGGACCTCCGACAACTTCCAGAGATATCTCGATACCGCCGGCAACGGAGCTTGGGGCAAGGGTGCCGGGAAAGCATTTCGTGGCGGGGTCGGCGAAGGGGCGCTAGGTAACGACGGCACTGCGGCTGCCGTCCAGCGCACCGGAGGGGCGATCAGCTACACCGAGTGGTCGTTCGCGTTGGCAGATCACCTGGGCATGGCCAAGATCATCACTTCAGCCGGTCCAGAACCCGTCGCGATCAGCCCAGACTCGGTAGCCAAGACAATCGCGTCGGCGGGCATCATCAACAAGACCAGCGATCTGGTGCTCGACACGATCGGGTTCTACCATCCGAGCCAGACCGGCTCCTATCCGATCGTGCTGGCGACGTACGAGGTTGTCTGCTCGAAGTACTCCGACCCTCAGATCGGCACTGCGGTGCGAGCATTCCTGCAAAGCACCGTCGGCGCCGGGCAGAACGGTTTGGCGGACAACGGATATGTCCCTATCCCGGACGCTTTCAAGTCCCGGTTGGTGACCGCGATCAACGCCATCTCGTGACCCGCGACCGGCGACCACCGGCACGCGTCCGGTAGAAGAGTCTCATGGAGGATCCGCTGACCGGTTCATTCGACCCGACCAAGCTGCGCGATGCGATGGCGCGACGGTTGTATCGGCGATCCGTTGCCGCAGGTCAGATCACCGTCCCGGCCGTCCCGGCAATGCTCGACGAGTACGTCAACATGTGTAGCCACATCTTCGCGAGTGTTGGCGCACGACAGACTGCCGAGGAATCGGCGCAACTCAAGACGATGCTGGAATCGGAATTGGCCACCGCGTACAGCGCCTCGCAGCGGTCGAACATCGTCATCTCCTATCACGCTCCATTCGGCATCGGCATGAACTATCGCGTCAAAGCCGAGTGGATGACGGTCGCGGGTGACTACGACACCTGGGTCGGTAACCGCGAGGGGCCGCTGTTCGGGACCGAAGCGGATGCGCGCGTCTTGGCGCTGGCGGGCGAAGCCCCCGAGCCCGGGACCTACCGGGTGCTGGATGTCGGCGCCGGAACCGGGCGCAACGCCCTCGCCCTGGCCCGGCGGGGACATCCGGTAGACGCAGTCGAGGTGACTCCCAAATTTGCGGAGATAATTCGCACGGAAGCCGAACGGGAAGCGCTCGACGTGCACGTCATCGAGAGCGACGCCTTCGACGCCGCCGATGGTGTGCGGTCCGACTACCAGCTGATCGTGGCCTCGGAAGTACTACCCGAGTTCCGTACGACGCAGGAGCTGCGCGGTGTGCTCGAGCTGGCCGCTGACTGCCTACATCCCGGTGGACAACTGGTGTTCAACACATTCCTGGCGCGCCCGGGCTACGTTCCCGACGACGCCGCACGAGAGCTCGGACAGCAATGCCACACGATGATGTTCACTCGCGACGAGTTGACGACCGCAGCGTTTGAACTGCCTCTTGAGCTGGTGGCCGACGATCCCGCAGTCGATTACGAGAAAACCCATCTGCCGCAGGGAGCTTGGCCTCCTACGGTGTGGTTTGCCGGTTGGGCCAACGGACTCGATCTGTTCGACGTCGAGCCGGAGGAATCTCCGATCGAGTTGCGCTGGATCGTCTACCGGAAGAAGTCTTAGGTCTTCGCTTCTTCCGGCTCGTACTGCGGGCAGTAGATCTCGATGGCGGCGCCCACGAAGTAACCGGAGTGGTAGGCAGGCATCGAGCTGCTGTTCAGCACATCGTCGGCCACCTGGCTGGGTGTCAAGCCTTGGTCGAGTTTGCTGCAGACCATATGACCCGCTTCGATGGCGTGCGAAGGAGATATGTGGTCGCTGATGCCCTCGTTCTGCAGCAGTGCGATGAACTTGTTGTCCATGGTGTCGGCATGGGCGGTGGCCGCGACTGCCACGGGCGGGCCGAGCAACGCGACTGCAGCGATCAATGTGCGGGCGATCATTTCAACTCTTTCCTGCGGTGATATTTCTGTGGGTGGTCAACCAGCGGACATCGGCCGCGGCATGACGGTCGGTTTGAAACCGTAGCGGGGAGCTGCGCCGACTCCGCGGCCGTTGCCGGCTCCGACGAGGGGCATCCCGTTCACCATGTTCGAGCCCGCCGGCGCGGCCGCGGGTGCGGTGATCGGCTCGCTGACCATCTGGACCGCCGGGCGCACCGTTGGCGTCGATAAGGATCCGGGCCACGACGACGGTACGGCGAGGTGCCCGATGTGAGCACCATTGCCCAGACCGGCCGCCACCTGGCCACCGGCGGCGCCGATCGCGCTACTGATGGGTGGTGTCGGAATGGAGGCGGCCGCCGCCGGCGCCGCGGTGGTGAGTAGACCCGCCGACTTGGCGATCTGAACGCCGGAGTTACCCATACCAACGCTGAAGTACGGCAGACCTTCGGTGTTGTACGCGAAGCTGGCGTAGTTCTGTGCGCCGGTCAGGAACGACCCCATGTTGGTGGGCAGCGTCGTCTGTCCAGATGCCAGGAACCAGAGTTCGGTCAGTATCGGGTTCTGGTTGCCCAACGCGTTCACCAGGGCAGTCGTGCCGGCGGGCGAGGAGAGCTGATTGAACGACACTTGAATCGCGTTGAAGAACGCTTGGGTGCTCTCCTGGATCGAGGCGGCCGGCGCAGCCTGCGCGGTCGCCACCGCGGCAGCCTGGCTGCTGCTACCACCGGCGTTCACGATCGTCGGGGCATCGGTGAATGTGGTGAACTTGCTGGCCGTCTGCGAAGCCGCAGCGTAGTTGAACATGGTCGATGAATTCTGCGACCACATCTCGGCGTACTGGGCTTCCAGTTGCGAGATCACGTTGTTGTTCAAGCCGAGGATATTGGTCTGCACCGCCTGGGCGAGCAATGCGCGATTCGTCGCGACGAGCGGCGGCGGCACTATGGATGCGAACGCGACCTCGAACGCGGCTGCGGCGGCTTGTGCCTGCGTGGCGGCATGCTCAGCCAGGCCCGCTGTCTGCGTCAGCCAGGCCGCATACGGCTGAGCGGCTTGCGCCATCGTCGACGAGGCGGGTCCCATCCACTCTTCGCTGACCAGCTGGTCGAGGACCGTGTCGTAGCCCTGGGCCGTCGACGCGAGTTCTGCGGCCAGCGCATTCCACGACGCCGCCGCGGCCACGAACGAGGCCGACCCCGGGCCGGAGTACATCAACGCCGAGGTGATCTCGGGCGGCAACGAAGCAAAATCGGTTGGCATGTCTTGACTCCTTAGCCGGCTGCGGCCGCGTTGGCCGCCTCGGTCGCTGCGTAGGACCCCGAGCTGACACCGAGGGTGTTGACGAACATTTCGTGAATGGCTTGCGCCTGAGCGCTGACGGATTGGTAGACCTGCGCGTGAGCGACGAACTGCGCTGCAGTCAGCGCCGACACCTCGTCGGCCGCCGCCGGAACGATTCCCGTCGTCGGGGCCGCGGCCGCGGCATTCTGTGAGCCCATTGCCGAGCCGATCCCCTGCAACGTGCCGGCCGCAGCGGCCAATGCCTCAGGGTGCGTTGTCACAAATGACATGTATTTCTCCCTCAAATACTTTCCGGCGCAATGGCCGTCGGCGTGTGGTTACTGGTGGGGTCAACTCGACGACGCGCCATTGCGCCTCCTTTGCTGAAATCTGCTGTCGGACAACTACTTTGACCTGCCATCTGCCGTCATCCCGCCGACGGTGGTCGGGTGAGCACGTTGTAGCGGAATCCGTACCGGACGCCCAGATTGCCGGCGCGTTGTTCGCCGCGGGCACCCATCGGAACCCCTGGCGCGTTGACGGCGTTCACCGGGCCACTGAGAGAGCCACTGAGAGAGCCATTGAGAGATCCATTGACTGAGCCGAGATCCGGTGTCCCCATTAGTTTCACGCTCACCAGCTTCGCGCCGGCCCCGCTCGCCCCTTCCAGGCCGCCGGGGGCGCTGCCCCAACTCGCCGGAACCGAAAGCGCACCCACTTTGCTGGCCGAACCGATCCCCCCAGCTAGCCCCGGAGCCGTGTGGAAATGCCAGCCGCCGGCACCCAGGGCGGCGAATTGTGGTGTCGGATACCAGGCGCCACTGCCACCGGCCGTCGTTCCAAGGCCGTTGAACAGCTGCTGCCCGATCTGGGTGCCGAAGCTTCCAATGCCCACCCCGAAGTAAGCCTGCAGCGCTCTCACCACACCTTGGATGTTGGCGGTAGAGATGTTCGTGTAGTTGTTGGCCGGGGTCGGCAACCCATAGATCAGGAAATTCTGGATGGTGTTCCAGATGAAGTTCGGTTCGATCGCGGCTGCCGGCGACGCCGCGAGTTGCTGCAGCGCCTGAGGCACCGCAGCCGCCGAGACGAGTTGAGTCGCGCTCGTCTGCACCGCGTCAGCCGTCGCGGGAGTGGCCGTTGCCTGGCTCACGGCCGCGTCCTGCTGCTGTATCGCCTCCGCCGCACTGGTATTCGGCGGTTGGGCGAAGCCGGTCAATTCCGTAGCCGTCGCTGACGAGGCCGCGTACCCATACATCGCGACCGCGTCCTGCGCCCACATCTCCATGTACTGCGCCTCGGTCGCTGCGATCGCCGGGGTGTTCTGCCCGAAGAAATTGGTCGCGATCAAGGTCATCAACAGCACCCGGTTGGCGGCGACCACCGGCGGGGGCACTGTCATCAAGAAAGCAGTCTCGTAAGCCGCCGCAGCCGCTCGGGCCTGCAGACCGGTCTCCTCGGCCTGGGCTGCTGCCGTACTGAGCCAGCCCACATAGGGCACGACGGCCGCCAGCATCGCCTGTGACGCGGGACCGATCCATGGAGCACTTGTCAGCTCGGTGATGACCGAGTCGTAACCCGATGCTGCCGAGCCCATTTCGGCCGCTACTGCATCCCAAGCCGATGCCGCGGCAAGTATCGGTCCCGAGCCTGGACCGTCGTATATCCGTCCCGAATTAACTTCGGGCGGCAACGCACCGAAATCGAACACTACCCCTCCTCAACCGACCAGATGCCGGTCTTGGCTGTCACTATCGCGCTGTCGCAGCCGCGCTGCTGCCGCTGCGAAACACTTAAGTTCTGTGGCCCGATCTCGCCGGGCGGCCCGCTTACTTCGTGGCGTCTATCGATGAGCCGCAGGCGGGGATCATCCGCGGTTCGAACATCGCCCTGAAAAACACGGGCACATAGCATCTCCAAGGTTGTTCGAACCAACATTCATACGAAACTCTAAAGGTCGATCAGGAGCTACGTAGCCGTCGATGCCAACTATTCATTCCTCGCAAACTTCTGTTAATTTGCCGTTAATTCAGAGGTTGAGCACGATCCTCGTCACCTGCGAGATTGCTGAAAACGCCGCACGCCCGAAAGGTACAGCGCGCCGCTGTAGTTGGCGTGCAGTTCATTTAGTCCTCTAAGACAAGTGCCATTTCAGGGCAGGAGGCGACGCCATCGCGAATTAACTGCTCGTCTTCGGGAGGCACTGAGCGCTCCTCGAGGATCGAGTAACCAGACTCATCGATCGGGAACAGGTCCGGATCCACCGCGTAGCACTGGGCGTGTCCGACGCACTTGGACCGTTCGAGACGAACCTTCACTTGGTTTCCTCCATCGACCGCTGAGTCAGATACGTAGACTAGCCGCGCATGCCGTCAGGCAGAATCTTCAGCTCATGAGCACATCGGGACTGAGCCAGTTCGGTGATTTTCATCTGCCGCGGCTTGACTATTCGGGACTGCCGTTCACCGAAGACCGGGGTGTCGGATGGAAAACGTTGCGAGACGCCGGGCCGGTCGTGTTCATGAACGGTTACTACTACCTGACCCGACGCGAGGACGTACTGGCGGCCTTGCGCAATACCAAGGCTTTCTCCAATTCGGTGCTGCAGCCCCCGGGCAACCCGCTGCCGGTAATCCCGCTCGCGTTCGACCCGCCGCAGCACACCCGCTACCGGCAGATCCTGCAGCCCTATTTCAGTCCCTCGTCGCTGAGCAAGTCGCGGCCGGTGCTGGAGCGCCATGCGGCCGACATGATCGGTGCCATCGCCAGCCGGGGCGAGTGCGAAGTGATGGCAGATTTTGCGAAGCTGTATCCCTACCAAGTGTTTCTGGACCTCTACGGCATGCCGGTGGAGGATCGTGATCGCCTGATCGCCTGGAAAGACGCCATCATCGGTGACACGCCGACTATTACCTTGGCCGAGGCGCAGGCGGGCGAAATCGCGCTGTTCGAATATCTCAAAGATGCTGTGCTGCAGCGCCGTAGTAACCCCGGCACGGACATGCTGTCTCAGGTGATGCTCGCCGAGGGTGACTTCAGTGATGTCGAATTGCTCGGCATGAGCCACCTGTTGATCCTCGCGGGTCTGGATACCGTGACCGCAATCATCGGGTTCTGCCTGTTCGAACTGGCGCGCAGACCGGAGTTACGTGCGGAGCTTCGCGACAACCCAAGGCAGATCAGGGTTTTCATCGAAGAGATCATTAGGCTGGAACCACCGGCGCCGGTGGCGCCACGGATCGTCACGCAGTTTGTCAACGTCGGCGGCATGACGTTGCCGCCGGGTTCGCAGGTTCGGTTGTGCATGGCCGCGGTCAACCGGGACGGCAGCGACGCGTGGTCCACCGACGAACTCGTCATGGATGGAAAAGTGCACCGACACTGGGGTTTTGGCGGCGGACCACACCGCTGCCTGGGTTCCCATCTGGCGCGGATCGAGCTGACGGTCGTCATCGCCGAATGGTTGACCCAGATTCCGGATTTCGAACTGCCGCCGGATTACGCTCCCGACATCAGATTCCCGTCGAAGTCATTCGCGCTCAAGGCCGTACCGCTGCGCTGGGGTTGACCCGAAAGTCCGAGCCAACCCCAGCCGCAGCGACAGCGGTCTTACTTACGCACCTCGGTTGCCGCAACCTGCACGAAGATACCGGTGTCCTCGGCCATCAGCAGGCCTCGACCACGGGGCAGCGGACCGCCCTTCATCTTGCCGCGGATGAAGCCCTCGTCCGGATCGGCGTCCATTACCAATAGCGGCGAGTTGGCCTGGTGCAGGGCGCGCAGCATCGGGTCGCTGCCGGCCGAAGACCAGCCACCGAAGGTGCGGGTGGTGATCACATGCAGGCCCACGTCGGCTGCTCGGGTGACGAACGGAACCACCTTGTGCAATGGCGAGTCGAAGCCAGGCGGTAGCTGCTGGATGTCGTCGACGATCAGGAAGATCTCCGGACCGCTCCACCACGACCGCGACAACAGCTCCTCGGCGGACAGCCCGGGCGGAGGCTCACGGCCTGCCAGGGCGGCAGACAATTCGCCCATCATCGCCGTCACGCCGTCGAGGTTGTAGGCGAACTTCTCCACATACTCCGAGCCGAGCGTGGTCAGCAGCTGGCGACGGGGGTCGACCAGCCAGACCTGCGCGGTCCGTCGTCCGGGTGGCGGCGGCGGAGCACTCGTGGCACCAGGCGCGTACAACCGCCCGATCTCGGACATGATGGTGGCCAGCGTCGTGGTACGCCCACATTCGCGTCGGCCGGTGACCATCAGGTGCGAGTTCTCGGCGAAGTTGAGATAGACCGGCTGCAGGTCCAATTCTGAAATCGCCCAAGCGATTCCGCCGACACCGACGCCCTGGCGGGTATCCCGCGCCGCAAGCTCGCGCACCTGCTCCACGCCGAACCGTGCAGGCAGACGACGCACCGGCGGGGCCGAGCCCGTCGTCAGCCGCCTGACCGCTGCGACAATGCTGTCGCTCTCGAAGACGTTGTCCGCGGTGTTGGCCAGCGCCGGCCGAGCGATCAGGGTGTGCAGGCCGGCCTGTGGGTCGCTGTCCAACCGCACGTAGTTGACCGCCACCATGCCACGGCCAGGCTTGACCGGGACTTCCTTGGCGAATCGAGAACGCACCAGCTTGGCATCTTCCACCGCGGCCAGTCGCAGCTCGACACGAGAGCCGAAACCACTACGCACCGGCGGTCGCAGTTCCGATTCACGGTCGGCGGTGACGATCACGTGCACGCCGAACGAGGGACCCTGGTTGATGATCATGTTGACCTGCTCGATCAACACCTCGTTCTCTTCGGCCAGCGCCCGGTAGTTGTCGATGACCAGGAAGACGTCGCCGAAGCCATCGTTGGGCACCGGGCCGGCTTCGCCGGCGAACTTACGTCGCCGGAACATCTCCATCGAAGCGATGCCGTACTCGAGGAAGCTGCGCTTGCGCTCGCGCACCAACGCCAGCAACTCGGCCACCGTGCGGCGCACGCCATACGGATCGGTCGGGCCGGCCACCTCACCCACGTGCGGCAACTGCGCCACGGTCGTCAATGCGGTGCTGCTGTAGGACAGGCAGTAGAACTGCACCTGCTCGGGCGTATGGGTCAGCGCCGCCGCACAGATCAGAGTCTGCAGTGCGGTCGTCTTCCCGGAACCGCCGGCGCCCAGGATCAGCACGTTGGATCCCGGCCCGGAGGTGTCGACCGTCCACGGCGGCTGGTCATGCTTGAACGGGCGGTCGATGATTCCGAGCGCGAACACCAGATTCCGGGCTGTGCCGTAGTCCTTGTGCCAGGGCCGACCGAGCAGGCGGTTCACCAGTTCGTCGATGGGCACCGGGCGGGTCAGGGGTGGCTGCCACAACCGGTAGGGCTCGAAGTCGATCCGGCGCAGTTGGTCGATGATCACCGTGCCGACCTTGGGCGTCCGGATCGCTTGCTCCTCTTCCTCCTCCACCACTTCGCCGTTGGCATATGCCGCGATCGGCTCGATGTTGGGGCTGCCGACACTGACCTCGAGCGGCGTAAAGGAGTTGGTGAACAGTTGCGGGCGGACGTAGTCGATGCTGTGCACCAGCACCGGCGCTTCCTCACCGTCGGCGCTGGAAATCCGCAGGTAGTCGCGCCACAGGAACTCGGCCTGGAACCGGATGATGTCTTCGAGGCTCTTCCGGAAATAGCCCAGACCGGCCTGCGCCGGCAGGTTGACCGCGTTCGGCACGCCGGCCGCCTGGGCGGCGCCCGCGGTACGTGCCTTCAGCACCAAGCGGTAGCCCATGTTCTCCATGAGCTTCTCGGCGCGGCTCTCAATGGTCTGCGAGGCCATCATCAGGTGGATCCAGTAGGCACGTCCCTGCCGGCCGATGGAGTCCAGCACGTCGACCGCGGTCGGCATGATCCGGAACCACTCGTAGAACTCGTCGATCACGACGACGAGCATCGGCAGCGGCGCCATGTCCTGGCCGCGGGCCCGCATTCTGACCCGAACCGAGTTGTACTCCTTGGCGTCGTCGACACCGGCGCTGTCACAGATCGCCTTACGCCGGGCAATCTCGCCCCACAGCGCGTCCAGGAATCGCTCCATCAACGCCTGGTCTTCTTCCAGGTCGGTGATGATGCGCGAGACGTGCGGTACGCCGGCAAACGGCTTGACGGCCGATCCACCCTTGAGGTCGGCGAGCACAAACTGCAGTTCCTCCGGCGGGTGAGCGAGCAGCAGTGACTCGATCACGGTTCGCACCAAGGTGGACTTACCGGAGCCGGTGGTACCGGACATGACGCCGTGTGGGCCGTCACCGCCCTCGTCCAGCGACTTCATGTCCAGGAACAGCAGCTCGCCGTTGTCGGAGCGGTTGCCGAACGGCACCCGCAAGCGGGACCGGCCCATGGTGTCGGTACGGCTGCCCCACAGGTCCTCGAAGTCGATCGAGGACGGGTCGGTGACGCCGTAGTAGGACAAGATGTCTCGGGCACCGATGTGGGCTACCCGTTGCCCGATCTCCTCGTACGCCTCGGCGAGGCGCCACTGGGCCAGCTTCTGGGCGAACTCCTCGGCCTCGGCGATGCTCGTCTGGTCGGTCAGCGCGAAGAACCACGCCTTGTCGTCGATCACCATCCAGGTGTCACGGTCGCGGGGCAGGGCCTCGATCACGCCGATCTTGTCGAACTCCAGCTTGCGCTCGGGGACTTCGGTCCACATCGGCGAACCGGTCAGGTCGAAGAACGTCACGCCGTCGACGCCTTCGGCGCTGATCACGTACTCCCACTGCGGGTCATCGACGTCGGCGATGATCACGTGGTGAGGTGTGGGGGTCTGCGCCGATGAGCTGGCGTGCCGCGGCGTGAACGATCCGCGTCCGGCGAACAGTTCAGCCTGCTCCGCGGCGAATTCCCGCACCGAGCTGTAGACCATCCGCGCGCTGCCTGCGGCGTCGTTGCGCCGTGCGTCACCGAAGTGCGGCAACCACTTCACCCAGTCCCACTCGTCCAGATCGGAACTGACGACGATCAAGCGCATGTGGTCGGGCCCGTGCGAGAAGGCCAACTGCAGGATGATCGAGCGCATCAGCTCGAGTGTCTGCTCACGCTCGCCCACCAGCGCGTACCAGGGCTCGACGAGCACCGAGATCATCTTGGGCAGGTTGTAGACGACACTCTGGTAGCGGCCGAATTCCTGCAGCGCCTTACCCGTTACCGGCTCCAACTCGATGTCGGTCGGCATGTTCTGCGGCTCGCCCCAGGTCACCTCGGGACGGGTCATGCCGACGCCGACGCGGACGACCCCGAAGTTGAGGTCCCTTCCGTCCGGCTTGCGCTCCCACATCCGCTGAGAACCGACCGCGGCCGCCAAGGTGTTCGGCGCCGGGTGGAACCACCGGTAATTGGCGTCCATGCTGTCCGCCGACTCCTGGGCGGTCTCGCGCAGCATGTCCAGCATCAGCATGAACTGCGCGCGCATGGCGTCCAGTTTCGGTCGGCTCATCTGCTGCTGGCCGCCGCCGACGCCGCGGAACATCATCAACATCATGCCGCCGACCATGAAGATCGGGAAGATCGATCCGACGCCGCCGAATACGTGGGAACCACTGGCGAACGTCATCGCCACCATGCCGCCGAGGAGGCCGATGACGACAACGCCGACCACGATCAGCCACCAGGGCTTGCCCTCCGGAGGAGGAATGCTCAGCGGCGTCGGCAGGACGATGTTCTCGGGCTTGATTACCGGCGGACGCTCCGGCGTAGGGCGTGCAAAACCACGTTTCACTTCGGTACCACCAACTCTGCAGGCGTCATGTCCATAGGTAGGGTGTCGTGCTCAACCAGCGCATCCGCGCGTGACAGGGTCGGGCCCTGCGGCAGCAACCGCAGCGCCACCCACGGCGCCAGACTCGGCTGCAGGGTCAGCCCGAGGGCGTCACGTGCTTCTTTGGTGTCGTCCACGCCGAACCGCGCGCCGGCATTGGTGAGCCACCACAGCGACTCTGCTGTCGTTGCACCCGGATTGTTGCCGGTCACGGCAACGAAGTTCGCGTAGTTGGGGCCGTAGTAGATCTGGTCGGCCTCGCGGCCGGTCATGTCGGCCTTCACCAGGTTCACGACCTTGTTCATCTCGCTTGACTTGACCGGAAGGGTCGGCCCGGAGACCACCTGCACGCGAGCCCGGTTCTCACCCGCGGTCCGCTCCCACCACCAGCAGGTCGACGGGTTCTCCCGGATGTCCATCACGTTCAACGGATCGTTCGGATAAGACGATAGGTCCAGCCGGTTCACCACCGGCATCTTGGCCAACACCGAGGGCTCGACCGTGACCGGCTTGGTGTTACCGGGGCGCCCGGCGTTCTGCAGGATCTGCGCTACCAACGGCGGCAGCGTTTGCACGCCGTCCACCAGTACCAGCGAATACTGTTGCGGCCCACTGATCTGCGGCGTCACCAGGATCGTCCCGGCGGGACCGGGAGCACCCGGGAAGGTGGCCGGAGCTCCCGCGTTCGGTACCTCGGGAACCAGCAATTCGGGTCCGACCGGCAGCGCGTCGTAGAGAGCGTGGCTCATCGGCCGCGCCTGGCTGACCTGCTCCGGGGTCAAGCCCAAGGGCAACAGCACCGCCCGGTCCGTCGCGTCGATCTTCGAACGGCGACCCTCGCGGATGACCCAGGTGTTGCCGCCGTAGCTCAGCACCACGGCATCTGATCCGTTCAGCACCTTGCGGTGCCCGGACATGTCCGGGGTTCCGTCGATCACGGTCACCGTCACGCCACCCGGAGTTGGCAGACCCGATGATGTGCCGCCGACGGTGTCGCACACCAGCCACGACGAAGCGGGAGGATTCTTGGGCGCGAACTCCGACGGCGCTCCCGGAATGCCGACCAGCGGGCCGTGCGGCATGGAGCTGATCTGGGTGCCCTTGACCTGGTGCGGGTTGTCGGGTCGCCCGGTGATCAGCCGTGCGGATGCCAGGTTCAACGCGGGGTACAACCTGTCCCCCACCTTGACGTAGAGCGCGCCAGTGTCCCGATCGGCGATGATCGGTGCGTCGTTGATCTGCCCCGATGGGCTGATGAACGAGTACAGCAACGCTCCCAGGCAGATCACCAGGGAAGCGGATACCGATGCAACCACGGCCAGCGTCTGACGCCGGCCCGGTTCGATCTCCATGCGCACCCGCCACCGGGTCAACGCCATCGCGGTCCGGCGCGCCAGGAACTGGTATCCGGTTACCTGGGTCCGCGTCGACAACCCAAGGCCGTACCCCGACCCTCGCTGTCCGCGGCTATGTTCGGCCACGCTTGATCACCTCTCGGTCAGTCAAAACGCTGAAATTTGTAGCGCTTGGATTTAGTAGGCGCTAAAGCACGTGGATAACCGTAGGGCAATCGCGCAGACCTTGCCAGACGGCCACGACCGCGCTGGATCCCCCAAGGTTTCGTTGTATCTTCACTGGGCATGTTAGCTGCGAATGGGCGAGTCGGCGCGGTAAGTCGCAGACTGTGGCATCCGCCATGCTGAGTTCTGGGCACCTGCTCGGCGAATACTCTTGGATGAAATCGCCCCGCTGTTCCCCATATTCCGGTGCCGGGCGCAAAGATGGGCGACATGACTGAGCTTGCGCCTTCGCTAGTCGAACTCGCCCAGCAGTTCGGCATCGCGACCAGTTATCAGGACTGGACCGGGCGGCTCGTACTCGTCTCCGAAAACACCCTGGTGGCTGTTCTCGGCGCTCTGGGTGTGCCCGCCGCCACCGAGCAGGCCCGCAATACCGCATTGACCGCACACCTTCGCGCTCACTGGGCCCGGCCACTACCGCCCACCATCGTCGGCCGATCGGGCGCCCAGACGCAGTTCTGGGTGCATGTGACCCACGGGGATCCGGCCGAAGTGACGCTGCAACTCGAGGACGGGACGGAACGCAGCGGATTGGCGCAGGTCGACAACTTCACTCCACCCTTCGACCTGGACGGACGATGGGTCGGCGAGGCCAGCTTCGTGTTGCCCACAGATCTGCCGCTCGGCTATCACCGTGTGCAGCTGAAATCCGGCGACTATCAGACCAGCACCGCCCTGGTGGTGACGCCTGATTGGCTGGGCCTGCCGCAGAGCCTTGGCGCGCATCGCGGCTGGGGCCTGGCCACTCAGCTTTACAGCGTGCGGTCTCAACAGTCCTGGGGTGTCGGCGACCTCGGCGACCTGGCCGATCTCGCGCTGTGGTCGGCTTCAGCGCACGGAGCCGACTATGTATTGGTGAATCCGCTGCACGCCGCGGCACCTCCCGGACCGAACGAGCCCATGGAGCCATCGCCTTACCTGCCGACCTCGCGGCGCTTCGTCAATCCGCTTTACCTTCGTGTCGAAGCCATTCCCGAGTACGCGGATTTAGCCAAGCGCGGTCGGGTGCGCCAGTTGCGCGCCGAGGTGCAGGCCAATGCGGATCAGATCGACAGCATCGACCGCGACGGCGCATGGGCCGCCAAACGGGCCGCTCTGAAACTCATCCACCGGGAACCCCGATCGGCAGGTCGCGAGATCGCCTACGCCGCGTTCCGGACCCGGGAGGGCCGCGCCCTGGACGACTTTGCCGCCTGGTGTGCCTTGGCTGAGAAGCACGGCGCCGACTGGCATCGGTGGCCCAAATCGTTGCGGCATCCGTATGGCCGAGGGGTCGCGGAATTCGTCGCCAAGAACGCCGCCGCGGTCGATTTTCACCGCTGGCTGCAATGGCAACTGGACGAGCAGCTCGCTGGGGCGCAGTCACAGGCCACTCGTGCCGGTATGTCGCTGGGGATCATGCACGACCTCGCGGTCGGCGTCCATCCCAATGGAGCAGACGCGTGGGCACTGCAGGACGTGCTGGCCCTAGGGGTCACCGCGGGAGCACCCCCAGACGAGTTCAACCAGCTCGGCCAGGACTGGTCGCAGCCACCGTGGCGGCCAGACCGGCTCGACGAGCTGGAGTATCGACCGTTCCGTGCTCTGATCCGGGCGGTGCTGCGGCACGCCGGAGGCGTACGCATCGACCACATCATCGGCTTGTTCCGGTTGTGGTGGATCCCAAGCGGCGTGCCGCCCACTGATGGCACCTACGTGCGCTACGACCACGAAGCGATGATCGGGATCGTCGCCCTCGAGGCGCAGCGGGCCGGAGCGGTGGTGGTCGGCGAGGACCTGGGAACCGTCGAGCCGTGGGTCCGAGACTACTTACTACTACGTGGCGTTCTGGGCACGTCGATCCTCTGGTTCGAGGCGGACCGCGACGGTTCCGGTGGCCCGCTGCCGGCGGAGCGATGGCGGGAGTATTGCTTGTCCTCGGTGACCACCCACGACCTGCCGCCGACTGCCGGCTATCTGGCCGGTGACCATGTCCGACTGCGTGAATCGCTGGGACTGCTGACTCGGCCCGTCGATGCCGAACTCGAGGCCGCTGCGGCAGACCGCGCGGCATGGTTGGCCGAACTGCGCCGCGTCGGCCTCATCGAGGACGGCGAGGACGACCCAGAGCAGCTGATCCTGGCCTTATACCGATACCTGGGTAGGACGCCGTCACGGCTGCTGGGCGTGGCACTGACCGATGCTGTCGGCGATCGACGCACTCAGAACCAGCCCGGCACCACCGACGAGTACCCGAACTGGCGAATTCCGTTGACCGGCCCGGACGGACGTCGACTGCTGTTGGAAGACATCTTCACCGATCCTCGGGCGGCCACCCTGCTCGAGGCGGTGCGCAGCCAGACGGCCGCGACGTCGTGACGCTTACCGTCGCGGACCGACTGGCTCTGGGCGACCTGGTCCACCGCTATGCCGCCTACGTCGATGATCGGCAATTCGATTCAGTGACAGAGCTTTTCGTGGAAACAGCGGAATTGAAGGTGCCGGATCCGCCGGCCGCGCTGGAACCGATCCATGCACACCGTGGTCTGGTGGCCATTGCCGCGGCCGTCGCTGCCGTCGAGCAGGTGGAGCGGACCGAGCACGAGATCGTCGGCGAGATCTACGACGCGGCGCCGCGGCCCGGGTTCGCACGCGGCCGCATCACCTGTATCGCGCACCACTGGAATCGCCGTGCCGACGAAGTGGCCGATGTCGTCTGGCACCTGCGTTACGACGACGAGTACGAGTCGACTGACGTGGGCTGGCGGATCGGCAGCCGTGCCCTGACCATAAACGCCATCGAGACCCGACAAGTACGGCGGCTGCGCTAGCACAGGTTGGGTCGGAACCCGTTTGTCCAGAAAGCTTTTCGGGTAGGTAACGAAAGGGCTTCAAGCGGCCGCGGGACGGTCGAATGCAATGAATGCGACAGAGGAGACACTGTTGACAGACATAGCGCACCATCCGGTAGGTCTGCATTCGCATGGTTCCGCGGAGGATCTGGACAATCTCGAAGCGAAAGTCGAGTGGGTCCCTGGACTTGTCGTCGTCGTCGGGACTGTCATCGCAATCGCGGTCTCGGCGATCACCTTCACGCTCGGTCATCCTGGCATCGGCGTCGCCGCGACGAGTTGCGGGATGCTGGCGTTCAGTGCCGGATTGGCTTGGTTAGCCGAGGAGCGGCGCCGGGTTCGTCAGGCCGAACGTGAGTTCATGGTCGGGGTCCTGCCTCAAAACCGCTAGCGCACAGGGCCGGTCGCTACAGTTGGGCCAGATTGTGCACAGATTTTTCTACATCCGACCGAATGATCCTGGCAACCAGTTTGCCGACGGGTCCGCCCAGAACGCCCCCGGACAGATCGGCCGTGAGGTGGAAGTCCGAGCCCGGATCCTTCTTGGCGACCGACATCGCCACGGTCAGTCGAACCCCACCTCGGCCGCGCCCGCTGAGCTCGATCGCATTCGGTTCGTCGTACTTGGTCACTTCCCAGTGGATGACGTTGCGAAATCCCTTGACCTTGATGCAAGACGAAACGCGCGTGCCCTTCTCGATCTTTTCGGGAACCTCGCCGCGCCAACCGGCGAAGATCGTCATCCACTCGTCGAAGCGACCAAGGTCGGACGCAAGTTTCCAGGCGGCTTCCGGTTCCACCTTCGATGTCGTCGAAACGTCTACTCGTGCCAACTCATTCGCTCCTCACCGCGGCCGTGCCGCATGTTTCGAGGTACCCGGGCGTCGCGGGTCGGAAACACCGCAGGTAATGGCCGCAATTGCGCGCAAATGAATTCCGGCGCCGCAGGCCCGACACTATGGACCCACGGCGCCGGTTTCGCGATCAGCGCGATTACGTGGGGCAGACCTGCTCGACCCAGTCCTTCACGAGCTTATTGTTCTTGGTGTAGTCCGGGTCATCGAAGTGCGCCCCGCCAGTGGTGACGAAGTGCTCGATCGCGGCCTTGACCTTGGACGGGGGGCTGTACTGCTCGAGGGTGTCTGCGGCCTTGCGCGCGGCATCCTTGTCCGACGCCGTGATCAGGTCCAGGTTCGCGCCGGTCACATCGACGCACTGGCTAGTGTCCAGCTGCGTAACGGGAGCCGACTCGGTGGAGCTTTCTTCGGTCGAGGGGGCTGCGGCGGATGTCGACTTGCCGGAACTGGTGCCCGACGAATGGACTGTCACCGTTTTGCCAGACGAACAGCCCGTGATGAGTGTGGCAGTGACCACGACAGCCGCGAACAACCATCGCTTGGCCATAGAAACCTCCTAGTTAATCCCCGTTTTTGACTACACACCCCGCTAGATGCGCATCGCCGCCGCCCCACGTTGCGGCTGCACCGGGGTACATTAGCGCACCGTTGCTGGCTAGCCCTCAGGTTTGACGTGTATAACGGCGCGACGCGCACGCGCGAACGAGCCAGCACAGCGACCGGCAATTGGAACTACGCCCGATCTGGCATGTAAGACAGTCGAATTCGTCAACCATCCCGGCGTGCCAGCTCGGCGGCCACGTCGATGACCTGTGCGCCCTGAGAGTTGGGCGAATCGATCTCTTCCTTCACGTGCTGCGCGATGACCCGGCGGATTTCTCCGTCCACGCCGGCCAGGATGCGCAGCATTTCGCCGCGAATCGACTTGGACGACACATTCACCGTGATATCGGAGGGTCGCGGTTTCGAGACGTCAACGATGAGCAATAGCGGTTCCGCCGCGCGTGCGGTGGCACGTAACGCAATATCGCCGGCCACCACGAAGCGCTGCTTGTCCAGCCGCAAGTCGATAAGCAGATCGATGGACAGTGGAATGTGGATGACGAACGTGATGAGCTCGCCGAGTTTGCGGGTCACCCAGGGCTCTTGAATCTTGACCTTCGCACTCACCTTCGCAATGCCACCCGGACCCTGCGCCATCGGTTCGATGGCGAATTCGGTGCCCGCGAGGTCGGAGAGCGCGGACGCGACACGGTCCGGCGTCACCGCAGTCTCGAAAAATTTGCGGCCAAACTCTTCGTAGGTGATCAAGTCATGGTTTTGCATAGATTGATACCGTCTCATGCCGTCCGCGCTGTCTGGCGTTGACCCGCTCGCGTCGCCGCAATTTGACCGCGGACAAGCACCGGCGGCCCTGTTTGCGGGGCGGCTCTGCGGCCCCTGTGAGTGATCTGTGGCCACCCATCACCGGGTTGTGAACAACGCCACAAGGGAGCTCTTCGATTCGGTGTGTCGGGTGGCAGCCTGCCACGCTGGAGGTAATTGGAGGTGTTGGAGTCCATGCGCGCGCACGAATTTACTGAGCAGCGCTCGGTCGTTTCGCGGTTCGAAGGGCTGCTGACCTGGCTTGGTGGTGGGCATTCCCCGGAACTCGGGGAGCGCCATGAGCGGTCCATGCACGCCGTCGCGGGCGCCGTAGTGGTGTTCGGGGCCGGGCTGGCGTGGCTGGTGGCCACGCTGGCGGTCCAGGCTGCTGTAGCCGGTTCGGTTCCACTTGGGGTGACCATCGCGTTGACCCTTGTCTTCGGCTTGTTGGTTGGCGCAGTCGCTCGTGGCATTGCCAGCGGTCCGGCTCGAGGTTGGTCCGGCCTGGCGAGTCGCGCGGCGGTTGCTGTCGCTGTCGGCGTGGTCGTGGGCGAGCTCGCGGCACTGGTCGTCTTCGCCGGTGCGATCGACCACCGGCTGGATGAACGGGCGCTGCGCACCGCGGACTCGGCCCCGGCCGTTGCGCAGGCCTCGACCACCCTGCAGCAGGCGCGTGAGGCACGCGGTGCGCTCGACAGCTCGGTCGAGCAAGCTCGCGGTCACCTGGACAAGGCCCTGGTGGTGGCACGTTGTGAATACAACCCCACGCCCGGCTGCCCGCAGACCCGCATCACGGGCGTTCCCGGCCGGGGACCAGAGACTCGCAGCTCAAATGAGCTGCTCGCCGACGCGCAGCGCGAGCTGGACAACGCACTGGCCGTCCGCGACCGGCAGGCGCCTGACCTGGACGCGACGGTGTCGCGCGACCAGCAGGCGCTGAACGCCGCGAGGAACAATGTGGTGGCCGACGCCGGTCACGGCCTCGGCTCCCGCTGGGTAGCCATGAACGAACTGACCCTCGCCGGTCCGGGGGCCAGCGCCGGCGCTCTGGTCCTGAGGGTCTTGACGATCGCGTTCTTCACGCTGCTGTACCTGATGCCGCTGATTCTGCGGATGTGGCGCGGCGAGACCACCCACGACCGGCATTCAGCGGCCCGCGCGGAACAGGAGCGCGCCGAACTGGATGCCGACACCGCGATCGCGGTCAAGCGGGCAGAGGTCCGCCGCGCCGCTGAAATCATGTGGGCCGAGCATCAGCTCGCCCAGACCCGCCTTGCCATCGAGGCCCAGGCCGAGATCGACCGCGAGCAGCAGCGACGTCGAGTTGTCGAAGCGCTCGAGGCCCCAGTGCACGCTTTGTCGGAGCGTACCTTCGAGCCCGTGGAGGAAGACATGTATTTGCCGATCGCCGCTGAAGCCGAGGCTGCCAGCCGTGGTTATCCATCCGCGAGGGCCGAACTGCCCCCCGGGCAGCAGTATGTCGATGCCCAGCTTGAGGTCGCGGAGTACGCGCCTGCACAGATCCAGCCGGTCGCACAATCCGTCGAGCACTACGAAGCACCCAGAGAGCCCCGCGAGGTCCCGCGAGAGGTAGAAGTGGCTAATGACGAACGCTCACCGCTGATTCCATCCATCCCGGACGCCACTAAGGCGGCTGCTCGCTGGATCCGTCCGTTGATGCCGCCTTTCGTCGCCCGGGTGATCGACAACACCACCCAGCCGCTGCGCTCGGCACGTCAGGTGTTCGAAGAGGTCGAGGAGATCGCCTTCTCACTCAAGCGCACCCGCAAGGTGACGGTGAACTCCGAGAGTTCCGATGGCGCTGGGCAGCCGCAGCAGGTGCAGCAGGGGCAGCCCCAACAGGTGCTGCAACCTCCTGCTCCCGAGACCCGGGCGAACCCGCCCGCCGGTCCCACCCGGATCGAATCGTCGCGTGGCGAATCGGCGCGGGAGAACTATGCGCAGTACTACGACTCCGGAAACTACGGCCATGTCGGGGGCAGTGCCGACAGACCGTCGCTGGGTCAGGTTCCCCCGCGGGACGCAACGAACCTTTCAGTCGGAACGTCGGGACGGCATGGCCGGCGCGAGCTGGTGGAGCGGGATGGGCCCCGTGAACTGGCGGAGCGGGACGGTCCCCGTGAGCTACGCCCGCCCGAAGGACCGTGGCAACTGCCGCCCGCCAAATAGCCTGGCGCAACACCTGATAGCGACAGGTACAGTCGCCGAGTCGTGCGACATAAACCTGGCGAGTCGCCGCTGTCGGCGCGGCGTATTATCGGGCGGTCGGAATGGACTCGGTCAAGGCAGTCGAGGTCCGCGAAATTGCATACGGATTGGGAACAGGACGTTGATCTGATGGATCTCGATACGGGGGCAATCTCAAGGCGGCAACCCGCGGTGGCACCGTGAAGGTCAGCCTCTTTCTCGCGGACGCGGCCCAGGCCGATACTCAGTCAGGCAAGGTACACACCCTGGGGCTGGGCTGGCGGCAGTGCCAAACACCAACGCCCCCTTTCGCTTTGGTGATGTTCCTGGACATCGACTGGGACGAGACCAATAAGCAACACAAGCTCACCTGCCAACTGCTGACCACCGACGGCCGACCGGTGGTAGTGCCGGGCCCGCAGGGTCCGCAGCGAATTCTGTTTGAAGCGGCCGCAGAGGCCGGTCGACTCCCCGGCGCAATCCACGGCACCGCGGTTCGCATGCCGCTCACCCTGAATATCCCGGGCGGAATTCCATTGGACCCGGGCATCTACGAGTGGCGGGTCGAGGTGGACGGTTACGAAGCCGCCACCGCGGTCGAGGCATTCATCGTGTCCCCGAGTGTGCTGCCCCCGCCACCCGCATAGCCCCCCGCTGCTCACTCAACGGCTAGTTCGAGACGCTCAAGGCGGCGGACCAGGATGCTGGGCAGCCAGCGGCCGACTTCGACCATCTCGATGCGCGAGGTGCGGTCCAGCAGCAGACGCAACACTATTTGAGCTTCCAGTCGGGCCAATGCGGCGCCGACACAGAAGTGCGCTCCCCTACCGAAACTCAGGTGGCTCTTGCCGTCTCCGCGGTCCAAGCGGAAATCCCCCGGCGTCTCGAAGTGGCCCGTATCCCGGTTGGCCGCGCCCCATAGCAGCAGTAGACGTGAGTGCGCCGGCAAGTCGACGCCGCCCAGGGTGGTGTCGCGCAGTACGTGTCGGTAGTGGCCCCGGAACGGGGGCTCATAACGCAAGGTTTCCTCGATGAAGGCGCCGAGCAACTCGGGGTTTTCGCGCACCCGGCGCTGGATGTCTGGGCGGCTCGCCAGAATCCAGGCGGCGCTGCCCAGCAACGACGCGGTGGACTCTCCCCCGGCGGCGAACAATGTGATCATCATGACCTGCGCGGTGAGCGCATCCAATTCGCCTGCGGCACAGGCTCTCGCCAACTCGCCGAGCAGGTTATCCCTGGGATCGGCAGCAGCGCGGGCGAACTGCTCGATGATGTAGCCGCTGAGATCCATCACCGCAACACCCGCAGCGGACAGTTGTTCCTCATCGGCCAGGCCTTCGAGAAGTTGGGTCGCCGCGTATCCCCAGTGCACCAACTGGTCGACGTCCGCGCCGGGCAATCCGATCAGTTCGGCCACGACCATCATCGGGAGCCGGTTCGCCATGGCTCCCATCCATTCGATGCGGTCATCACGTAGGCCTCCCCGAAGGCCTCCCCGAAGGCCTCCCCGAAGACCTTCGACCCACAGGAGCTCTGCGGTCTGGGTCGCGAACTGTTCGATGGCGCGGATCCGCTTGGCGGCCAGGTAGCGCACCAGCAGCTTGCGGTGCACCGCGTGGCCCGGGTCGTCGGCGGTCGCCAGTACATGCGTCGGCCCGCCAAGAGGGTCCATCTGGAATGGCACGACGCTACCGTCGGCCGTGTACATCATGGTCGCGGTCAAGTTCGACGAGAAGTCGTCGGTTCGCCGGATGGCTTCATTGACCGCATCCCATCCGTGAACTGCATAGAAGCCGGATTCACCGATGCGGTGGACCGAGCCCGCGGCACGCATTCGCTCGTACAGCGGATACGGATCCTGCATCGACTCGGCGCTGAACAACTCGACGGGATCGTGAACCGCGGTCATCGTTCCAGGCTCATCGTTGGATAACAGCAGGTCAATGGATCTGCGGGAGATTGAAACCCGCCTGGACCGCGGTCGCGTGCGGTTCGTCTCACCCGAGCCACCGGACCTGCGGCTATGCTGAGAAAACGGTTACCATATGTCTCAAGAATGAGAACCATGATTGCTTTCTTCTCGCTGCGGCGGTGAGCGATGCCTCGCGATGACTGGGTGGTCGGCGGTGATCGGCGCGCGATCGCGGCCGCAAAGATCTACGCCGCGGCCACCGAGTTGATTGCCCGCGAAGGCTTGGACGCGTTTGATATCGACCGGTTGGCCGCGAAGGTGCATTGTTCGCGGGCGACCATCTACCGATACGCCGGCGGCAAAGCCGAGATTCGCGAAGCTGTCCTGGCTCGGGCGGCGGCCGATATCGTCGAAACCGTCCGCTCCGCCGTTGAGGCGCTGAGCGGGCCCGAACGCGTGGTCACCGCTATCACTGTGGCGCTCAAGCGGATCCGCTCCGACCCGCTGAGCCAGTTGATGATCGGCTCAGTGCGCGACCTCGATGCGATGACGTGGCTCACCGCCTCACCCTTATTGGCCGGGTTCGCCGCCGATCTGACCGGACTAACCGACGGCGATCCGCTTGCCGCGCAGTGGATCGTCCGCGTGGTGCTCTCCCTGGTCTACTGGCCGGCCCAAGGCGACGATGTCGAACGGGAGCTCGTGCAGCGGTTCGTTGCCCCGGCGTTCGCCGAAAGCCACTAGCCGCCGAAGTTTTCGTAGAGAGCCGGCAGAAACCCAGCGAGATGGTTCATCTCTTGCGCGCAGTGCACTAGTAGGTTTCGTCCGCTGGACTCGGCGTTGCCGAGTATCCGTTTAGCTATGGGGCGTAACGCCTTTGACGCAACGTCGGGAGCGTTGCGGACGGCGATATGAGGCCCGCCCATCCAGAACCGCGACCGCATCTCGGATCCGGCAGACGTCGAGCGGACGTGGTGGACGAACCATCCCACGTCTACCGGTGCGTCGCCGGAGCCGAGTCGCGCGCAAACCGCAACGGCATCGTCGGAGTCGGGCGGTAACCCCATGACGCTCGGCTCCACGAATTGGATTGCGGCACTGAGCATTGCCGAGCCGATGTACTCGTTGATCATCGACCAGCGACCGATGTAGCCACTACGGCTGGGATCGTCACCGTCCTTCCATGCGGCAGACAGATGCGCCCGTGGATGCCACAGCTTGTATCGGCGGCTGTCGCTGCCATGCCAGCCGAACCACCACGACCACATCGCCGGCGTGACGCCAGGCATGTCGGTCCGAACCGACACCTGATAGCTGCCGTCGTCAAAGACCCCGAAGCCGTTCTCGGTCTGCTGGTAACCCTCGTCGGCGACGCTCGCGGCATCGGCCAACGCCAGTAGCGTCGGCTCGGCCTGCGTGCCATGGTGCAGTGCATCGACGACATGTGCTGGCAGCGAAGCCATTTCGGGGTTGAAGAACCTGCCCCAGGGTGTGGCGGCGTCGTCGCCGCGGTAACCGAGATAGAGGTCGTTGGCCATCAGAGTCTTCCCATCCAGCTATTGAAGAGACCGTCGGGGTCGTATTCGGCGCGAACCCGGTCCAGCTTGGCCATCGCGGCATCGCTGGCGAACCGCGCGGGGCGTTGTCCGAGGTTTTCGTCGGCCAGTTGGATGCCGGTGGCGAGGTGAGACATGGCAGCCATGTTCGATCGCGCCCAGTCGCCGTACTTGCCGTCGTCCGCTTGATCCTTCCAGGCTCCGTACAGCGCCAGGTAGACCTCGTCCTCGATGCTGTAGGCCATGTCCGGGCGTGCCGGCGACGGCCCCCAGTTCAGCCACAGGAAGTGCGACGGGTGATCCGGGATGGTGTCGATGATGTTGTGTATCCCGGGCAGCAGGTCCGCCGCGGAAGCCGACGTCCACATGTTGTCGGCGGTGTAGCGGTAGTCCTCCAGGTAGTTCGACATCACCGCGGTGTACCAGGTGGGCATGTCGGTCGGCATGTACGGAACCGCGACGATCGCCTTGTCCAGCACCGGAACAGTGCCGAAGATGGCGAGAGCCTGCTCGGCCTCTTTCTCGGAGTCGGCGAAGGCGGGCGATGCAAAGGTGATCGCCGGGGTTTCGATGCCCATGCTCGGGACGCTGCGGCCCGCGACGATCTGCATCTCGACGCGCCGGTCCACTTCAGCACTGACGTTGCGGGCCCAGGTGTAGATCTCGTCGGCGTAGTCGATCGGGTAGACGTACACGCTCGTTCCGCACGCCGCCGGACGCGCATAGAGCTTGAGGTAGAACGACGTCACCACACCGAAGAAGCCGGGTCCGGCGCCGCGGGCAGCCCAGTAGAGGTCGGCGTGATTGTCTTCGTCGCAGTGAATCTGTTCGCCCTCGGCGGTGATCACGTCGAGGCCGATGACGTTTTCGCAGGCCAGGCCATATACCCGGCTGTTCCAGCCATATCCGCCCTGCAGCAGGTAACCACCGACGCAGACGCCTTTGCAATGGCCCGCCGGGAAGAACAGATTCTGGGCTTCCAGTTCGGCCATCAAGATGCTGCCACCCTTGCCGGGGCCGACGACCGCGACCTTCCTCTCGACGTCGATCGTCGCGTGGTCGATGCGGCTGACATCGAGCAACAGGGCGCCGTCCTGTAGATGGTTGGCCGCCCAGCTGTGCCCACCGGAACGAATATTTACCTTGAGGCCGTTCGCTCTTGCGTGGCGAAGCGCGTTGACGATGTCATCGGTGTCGGCGGCCGCAACGATCACTTCCGGATAGCGGTCGGGTACGCGCTGGTTCCATACGGTTCCTCGGCGAGCCGCCTCGTAGCCCTCATTCTCGCGAAAGAAATGCCGCCCGACCGGCAAAGCGTTCATCTACCCTCTCCTTATGTTCCACAATGCGGTTCTTCACAGTCCGTGATGCGGATCACTATAGTGGGGTGGTGGCCGAAACGGAACGAGAATCATCGCCGAATCGCGACGAGGGCATCCAGGTGCTGCGTCGTGCCGCCGCGGCACTCGACGAAATCGCCGCAGAACCGGGTCGCCTGCGCCTCGTTGACCTCGGTGAGCGGCTAGGCCTGGCCAAGTCCACGGTGCGCAGGTTGCTGGTTGGTCTGGTCGAGGTCGGTTTGGTCAGTGTCGATTCGGGCGGGCGATTCGGCTTGGGCGAGCGATTACTCGGCTTCGGCAGCGCCACCGGAGCGCACGTCGCCGCGGTACTGCGGCCGATCATCGAAAGGGTGGCTACCGAAACCGACGGCGAGACGGTCGACTTGTCGTTGCTGCGGGGCCAGCAGATGTGGTTCGTCGACCAGATCGAGTCATCTCACCGACTGCGGGCGGTGTCGGCAGTCGGCGTCCGCTTCCCACTCGCGGGTACTGCCAACGGCAAAGCCGCACTGGCCGCCCTCGACGATGCAGAGGCCGAAGCCACGTTATCTCGATTTGCGCCGTCGGTTGCCGAAGTACTGCGCCGCGAGATCACCGAAATTCGTTCCACGGGAATTGCTTTCGACCGCGACGAACATACGCCCGGAATTTCGGCGGCGGCCATTGCGCGAAGGGCGCTGGGCGACAACGTGATCGCCATCTCGGTGCCGACGCCTAGCGAGCGGTTCGCCGAAAAGCAGCAGCAAATCGTCGCCGCCCTGCGTGCTGCCGGTGAGTCGCCGGCGTGGATTCGCTGACCGCCGAAGTCGCGAGATCAGCAGGTCGAAAGGGACCGGGCGAAATGGTGTCCCCACTCGCGCCGGGCCGCACGTTGTGCGTCTTTGAAACTGGGTGTCACCTTGTCGCCGCCACCCGCGAGGTGGACCAACGCCCATGCCATTGCGAACACCGGCATGTTGTGACGCTGTGCCGCGCTGAACAATTCGTCAAACGCCTCGTCCGAGGAGCAACGCCGGAGGCCGATGAGAATGCCCCGGGCGGTGTCCAGTGTGCGACCGGAATTGGGGTCACCCGAGACTTGGGCCGCAATGGCGTTCGTCGTCATGCAGTGGATACCTCCTGGCGAGCTGATCTCGGATGCGCCTGGCTCGCTGTCGTGATGTCGTCATGGCGCCCCATTGCCATGATTTGCGCCGCGGGCCGGCGGCGCCATACCGTCGCTCGTTTCGATGCGCCCGCGAGATCATGTTGGTACGCAGGCACTCCCGGATTTCCCGGGCCTCTCGGCTAGTTACCGAGCACCCGTCGGGTGTAGTCGTTGAGGAAAACCCGGTTGGGATCGAGGCGATCGCGGACCGCGGCGAACCGGTCGAAGTCCGGGTAACGCTCGCGAAGTGCGGCGGCGGTCTGATAGTGGCGCTTGCCCCAATGTGGCCGGCCCGCATACTCGTTCATGATCTCTTCAACGGCGCGGAAGTAGTTTTCGTACTCCATGCCGATGAATTGGTGCACCGCGATGTAGCAGGTGTCGCGGCCGTTCGCGGTTGACAGGAACGCATCATCGGGTGCGCTGAAGCGCACCTCGAGGGGGTACATGATCGGCAGATTGCGACGTCGAACGAGATCGATGACACGCTGAACGGCTTCGCGTGCGTGCTTGCGCGGGATCGCGTACTCCATCTCGGTGAACTTGACGTTGCGTTGGCTCGCATAGACCTTCCAACCGTGGTCCTGCACCGTGGACGGCGTCATCAGGCTGGTCAGCACGCGGTTGAGTTTCGGTGCCGCGCTCGGGAAGCGCCGGCCCGCGCGGCAGATGACGGTCAGCCCGGCGTTCTCGACCTGCTCGCCCAGCCTCTTCTTCCACTCCGGGCCCGGACGGGGCTCCTCGTTGCTGCGCCGCGTGGTGCGGGTCAGCGCGGTGTCACCATAGGGGAAGACGAAGAATTCAAAGTGGTCGTTGGCGTCGACGTCCGCATCGAGGCGCTCCAGCGTCGTGGTCAGAGGCCGTCGCTCGTCCGTGCGATGCAAGGTGAACAACGGCACCACCTTGAGCGTCACCTGCGAGATCACCCCGAGCGCACCGATCGATACGCGGGCCGCCAGGTAGTCGTCTTTTCCTGAATCTTCGGAAACCTCCAGGACGTCGCCGGTGGCCGTGACGAGTCTCGCCGAGACGACCTGGGCGGACACGTTTGTGAACCGCGCCCCGGTGCCGTGCGTCGCGGTCGCGGTCGCCCCGGTGATCGACTGCTTGTCGATATCGCCCTGATTCTCGATCCCGAATCCATGCTCAGCCAGCTGAGCCAGCATCGTGTGGAGCTTGGCGCCACCCTCGACCGTCGCCAAGCCGTTCTCGGCGTCAACGTTGACGATCCGCTGCAGACCCGTCATGTCGATCATGACGCCGTCAGTGCAGGCACAGTCGGTGAACGAATGTCCGGTGCCCACCGCCCGCACCCGCTCCCCTCGCGCAGCGGCCCGGGCGACGATCTCGACCAGCTCAGCCTCCGACGTGGGCCGTTGGATGATCGACGGCGCGCAGATCTGGTCGCCCGCCCAGTTGTTCCAGTTGCTACTCATCGCACTGCTTCCGTAGGAGTGGGGATCACAGAAATGTCCGCCCTTCACCCCGATACGTCGGGACCGTGTCGACGATCTGGCTGCCGCGAACCAGGTGCAGGCGGTCAAACCGCTCGCACAATTCGCCGGCCTTGGTGTGGCGGAAATACACCTTGTCGCCAATCCTCAACCGGCGGGCGGCATCGCCGGTCAGCGGCGTCTGAACCTCGCCCGTACCTTCGATCGAGCTGAGCTGCAGCCCGGCCGGCAGGTAGGGAGTGGGCATCCGGTCCTTCGCGCCGACCCCACTGGCCAGGTAGCCGCCGCCCAGCGCGGTCACGGTCTTTTCATCGGGCCGGCGAGAGACCGGAAGAGCGAAGATCGCCGCGGGCTGCAAGGTGAAGGTCGCGTAGGTGTCGAACAGCGTGGGCGCGTAAAAGCCGGAGCCCGCGGTCGCCTCGGTCATCGCCGGCTCCTCGGCGACCAAGTGCAGATCGCCGGTCCCGCCGGCGTTGACGATTTCGAGATCCGCCACCTCGCGAACAAGTTCGACGGCGCGGGCGCGACGCTGGCGCAACTCCGCGAACGACTGACGCTGCATCCACCCGACGATCGCGTTTTGCACGCGCTTACCCGCGACCTGGTCGCCCATCCCGGCGATGTGGGCCTCATAGGACATCAGAGCGACGAGTTGCAGCGTGGGTCGTCGGGCTATCTCCACCGCGAGCGCTCGCGCCTGTTCGGGCGTGTGCAGCGGCGAGCGCTTGGAGCCGATCTTCACCCGTCCGCCGGCCCGCCAAAAGCCGGCATCCAGGTCCAGGCACAACCGAACGGGTTTATCGGTGGCGCTCTCGATCAAATCCAGGTGTTCGATGCTGTCGACCATGACGATGGGCGACCCGCCCGGATTCTCGGCGCCCAACTCGCCGAGCTCACGCAGGGCCTGGCGGTCGGTCGTCGGGTACGCCAGCAGGAGATTGTCGAAGCCGTGGCCCGCCAGCCACAGCGTTTCGGCGAGGGTGAAGGTCAGCAGCCCGTCGAAGCGATCCTCTGAGTCGAGGATGTCTTGCTGTATCGACCTGCACCGCAACGACTTCGAGGCCACGCGAATTGGTTTGTCACCGGCCCGGGAGAGCATCTCTGCCGCGTTTGCCCACATTGCATCGAGATCGATGAACGCGAATGGCGCGTCGAGGTCGGCGAATGCCTCTTCATAGCGCTGCAGTCGGCCTGGGATATCCAGCTTGATCGGCCCATTCGAATGTTGCACGCGACCGGCATTCACGCCGTCACCTTACTGAACAAAATCGCGAGCGCGGCACGGTGATGGAAGACAGATTCCGCTGTACGTGCAAAATGCCGTCGATACCGCGAAACACTGTGCATATGCCCATTTACCGACTGGCTCAGGCGATACAGCGATCAATCTAGGGACCGTTCGCGCCGTTCTGGCCAAGGAGCAATCCGCGCTGTCCACCCGCTCCGCCGGACGCGCCCCCGGTGCCGGCCCCGCCATTCCCGCCGTTGCCTATCAGTAGAGCGTTGCCGCCCGCACCTCCTGCGCCAATGCCGCCGGGCGAGCCGTTGCCGCCGGCACCGCCGATGCCGAGCAGTACCCCGCTGAAGCCGCCGGCACCGCCGGTGCCGCTACCACCGGCGCCGGCCGTCCCGCCTGCGCCACCCACACCGAACAGCAATGCTGCGTTGCCGCCGCCGCCGCCGTTGGCGACACTGCCCAATCCACCGGCGCCACCGATCCCGCCGACGCCACCGTTGCCGAATATCCAGCCGCCGCTGCCACCGTTGCCGCCGGTCGCGTACAACAGCCCACCGACGCTGGTGGTTCCGCCGTTGCCGCCGTTGCCGCCGATGCCGAAGAGCAGCCCAGCCCGACCGCCGTTGCCACCGTTCCCGCCGACCGGCTGCAGAGTTGCCGGCAGCGCCGCCGTGATGCCGGAAGTGCCGATGCCGCCGCCGTTTCCGCCCTGACCGCCGACGCCGAGAACCCAGGCGTCACCACCGGTGCCGCCGAAGCCGCCCGCGCCGACGTAGCCCGCAGTTGCGCCGGCACCTCCGTTGCCGCCGATGGCGCCGTTGCCGCCGGCCCCACCGTTGCCGAGGACGTAGCCGCCTTGGCCGCCGTCGCCGCCCAGACCGCCGACGCCGCCGTTGCCGCCGGTGGTGGCCCCGCCGGAGCCGTTGCCGCCGGCGCCACCGTTTCCGCCCGTCCCTCCGTTGCCGAACAGGCCGATGGCGCCGCCATTACCGCCGGCGCCGCCGCGGCCACCCGGGTTGCCGTCAACGAGGGCGGCGCCCAGCCCGTCGCCACCGGTGCCGCCCAACCCGCCAACACCGGGCACGCCGTACAGCAAGCCGCTCTGACCGCCGTTGCCCCCCTGACCGCCGTAGCCGCCAACGGTCGCGGTCGCGGTGTCGCTAACCCCTCCTGCGCCGCCGGCACCGCCGGCCCCGCCAAAGCCGAACAGTGCCGCGCCGCCGCCTCCCGCTCCACCGAATCCGCCGACGCCGCCCGCGGAGGGAATGGTCTGCCCCATCACGGTCGCGGGAGCGGACCCGCCGATGCCGCCGATTCCACCGGGCCCGCCGAAGCCATACAACAGTCCAGCGCCGCCGCCGTTGCCGCCACTGCCGCCGGTGGTGCCGACAAAGCCGTTAACCACCGGCGGGGCAGCCCCGTTGCCGCCGGCGCCGCCCGCACCGCCGTTGCCCCAGAGCAACCCGCCGGTGCCGCCGGCGCCGCCGTTGAATCCGTTCACACCTGTGATGCTGGAATTACCCGCAGCCCCGCCGTTACCGCCGTTACCGAACAGACCAGCGTTGCCACCGTTGCCGCCGGCCTGGTTGGCCGCGCCGGACCCGCCGTTACCGCCATTGCCGAACAAAATCCCGCCGTCGCCACCGCTTTGACCGATTCCGCCGTTGGCGCCGTTGCCGATCAGCGGGCGGCCCAGCAGTAGTTGGGTCGGCGCATTGATGATGCTGAGAAGATCATCGACGACTGATTGAGCGGCCAGTGGTGTTGCGTTGGCGGCCTCTGCCAAGGCGTACGTGCCCGCGCCTGAGTTGAGGATCTGGACGAACTGCTGATGAAACGTCGTCGCCTGTGCGCTGAGCGACTGGTAGCTCTGGGCATGTGTGCTGAACAATGCGGCGACGGCCGCCGAAATCTCGTCCGCGCCTGCAGCGAGCAGCGACGTGGTCGGCGTCCATGCGCTTGTGTTGGCCGCCGTAATCGATGAGCCGATGTTCGCCAGATCCGAAGCCGCCGAAGCGAGAAACTCCGGCGTCGCGATGAGAATCGACATGGTGCCTCCCATGGCCTCGAAACCTCGGCGAAGGGTATCGCGATCAGGGCTGCATTCCGTGCATTTAAGGGGTTCGACGTGCCTACTTGATTCGGTGCGCGCCGAAACGAGATCGGGCTGTGACTCTATATGGACGAATCAGGTTCGTCACCAACTGAATTAACGCAATACCGGCCGCAATGGCAGGTTGTCACAGGATGGCTTTCGCATCTTTTGCGCGTTCGATGTCGTCCCAGTCCACATCGAGTTCGAGCAGTATCTCCTCGGTGTGCTGACCGTGCTCGGGCGCACGCGTGGGACCAGGTGGGGTTTCATTGAATTGCACGGGCGCGGCCACGATTCGGTATTCCTCACCCTGATCGTCGACATTGACTATCACGTAGCCGTTCGGTGCGACCTGCGGATCGTTGAGGGTTTCCCGTGGTGTCGCCAGTGCGCCCCACACGCCGGGTTCGTCTTCCAACACTTTGCGCCAATGAGCCAGTTCATGAGCCGCAAAAGCTTTGGCGAATATCGCCGTGGCCTCAGTTGCATTGGCGATCAGGTTGCTCGACGGCACGAATCGCTCATCATTGGCCAGTTCCGCAAGTCCCATCCGCTCGCAGAACGCAGCCCAGAATTTGTCGGGCTGCAAAAAGACCAATTGCAGCCACCTGTCGTCCTTGGTCTTATACCGGGCCACCAGCGGATTGATCGCCAATCCGGGTGGTGCGCCGGGGATCCCGTCGATATCGAACAAATCGGCGACGGAAATCGACGGTGCGATCGCCCACATCGCCTGGGCCAGCAACGAGGAGTCGACGATGCTTGCCTCGCCGGTCCGCTCCCGGTGGAACAGTGCCGCGCAGACTCCGCCGGCCAGCGTTGCGCCGCCCTGCAGGTCCCCGAACGCCGGCCCCTGAACCGCGGGGTTCTCGGTGCCGAACGGGGTCAGCGTGTAGGCCACCCCGCCTCGTGCCAGGTAGGTGGCGGCATCGAATCCGCCGCGATCGCGATCCGGACCGCGCACCCCGAGGCCGGTGCCCCTGGCGATGATGATGTTGGGATTGAAGGAGCGGATGTCTTCGACGGTCAGTCGGGCCCGTTCGAGCGCACCCGGCAGCCAGTTGGTCAAGAACACATCAGCAGAGGCCAGTAGGCGGCCGAACAGTTCTCGACCGGTTTCAGTCTTGATGTCGATGCCGATGCTGCGCTTGCCCCGGTTGCTCAACTCCAGAATGAAGTCGACATCAGCACGCGCCGCCTGACGGGTGAAGCCACCAACGACCAACGCCCGGCCGGGGTCGCCGGTAACCACACCCTCCACCTTGATGACGTCAGCGCCCCACTCGGACAACGCGACTCCGGCCGACGGTACGTAGGTCCAGGACGCCAATTCGACAATCCGAACACCGGTCAACATGCCCGCCATCGTGAGCCCTTTCGGTTGCCCGCACCATTTCTTGCTATTTTAGATATTCTAGCTACTGTAAGGCATATTGATAGCCCGACCGCAGCCATGCGCAGCCGCTGCTCGTGGAAGAGATGCCATGGAGCGTGAAAGCAACGAAAGTTGTTGCACCACAACGTTGGTCGTGCAAGAAGGTACCGGGGCGAGGGGTGAGCAATGGGCCGAGTAGCCGGCAAAGTTGCGGTAATCAGCGGCGCGGCGCGAGGGCAAGGTAGGTCCCACGCGCGAATGCTGGCGGCCGAAGGCGCCGACATCATCGCGCTGGACCTGTGCGAAGACATCGAAACCAACGAGTATCCGCTGGCGCGGCCCGAGGATCTCGAAGAGACCGTACGGCTGGTGGAGAAAGAGGGGCAGCGGATCTTCTCCGCGATTGTCGACGTCCGCGAACGCGCAGCCCTGTCCGCCGCCATCGACGAGGGCGTCGCGCAACTCGGCGGACTCGACGTCGTCGTTGCGAACGCCGGAATCTGCCCGTTGACCGCAGGCCTGCCGCCGCAGGCTTTTGCCGACGCCGTGGATGTCGACCTCGGCGGCGTGCTCAACCTGGTTCACGCCAGCCTCAAACACCTTCAGGCCGGCGCGTCGATCATCGTCATCGGATCGAATGCGGCGTTCATGTCCTCGATGAACACCAGCGGCATCGACGGCGGCCCCGGTGGGGCTGGTTATGCCTTCGCCAAAATCGCTGCGGCACACTATGTTAACGATTTCGCCAGGGCGCTGGCTCCGTTCTCCATCCGGATGAACGCGGTGCACCCGACCAACGTCAACACCGACATGTTGCACAGTGCCCCGATGTACCGTGCGTTCCGGCCCGACCTGGCGAACCCGACTCGCGAAGATGCTGAGCCGATCTTTCCGTTGGTCCAAGCCATGCCGGTCCCCTACGTGGAGCCGGAGGACATCAGCGAGGCCGTTGTATTCCTGGCCTCCGAAGGCGCCCGCTTCATCACCGGTCAGCAGCTGCGGGTTGACGCCGGCGGCTTCCTCAAAGTCAAACCTTGGTCGGGCGCGTAGTCGCGGTGTCTCGAAACATACTGCTCGACAACGGAACTGGAGGAGGCCAGTGAACGAATCGGTGCCGGCGGATATCCAGCGTCGTCTGTACGAGCTGATGGTGCTGATGAAGGCGGCCGATGACCGCCTGTCCAAGGGCATCGGCACCGGCGAGTTCATGTGCGTGTACTGGCCGTCGCGCGGCCAGGAAGCCATTGCCGCCGCGATGGGTGCGGCGCTGCGACCCGACGATCAGTTGGTGACGACATATCGGGGGCTACACGACCTGATCGGAAAGGGTGTTCCCCTCGAAGAGATCTACGGCGAGATGATGGGGCGCGTCGTGGGCGCCGGCCGCGGTAAGGGCGGCACCATGCATATCGCCAAACCCGAGGTGGGCGTGATGCTCTCGACCGGGATCGTCGGAGCGGGGCCCCCGGTGGCCGTGGGTCTGGCCATGGCCGGCAAACGCAAAGGGCTGGACCGGGTCACGGTGGTCAGCTTCGGTGACGGCGCCACCAACACCGGTTCATTTCACGAGGCGGCCAACATGGCCGCGCTGTGGGATCTGCCGCTGGTGTTCGTATGCCAGAACAATCTCTATGCCGAGATGACGCCGACTTCGGACACGATGAAGATCGAACACGTCGCCGATCGAGCCGCCGGATACGGAATGCCGGGCGTTCGGGTCGACGGCAACGATCCGTTGGCAGTGAAAGCCGCCCTCGATGATGCACTCGACCGAGCACGCGTCGGCGGCGGTCCCACCTTCATCGAATGCGTGACGTTCCGGTTCCGCGGCCACTACTTCGGCGATCGAATGCCCTACATCCCAAAGGATCAGCTCGCCGCGGCCATGGCGGCTGACCCGGTGCCACGGTTCCGCAGCCAACTGGCCGACGCCGGCATCTGCAGTGCAGAGGAACTCGACCGAATCGACGCTGACGCGCTCGCCACGGTGGAGGCGGCATTGGCCGAGGTGCTCAAAGCCGAATCGCCGTCGATCGATGAGCTCGACCTCGACGTGTACGCGACCCCGATCAAGTTCCCCGGATGAGGAAGCCAGTTTGGCGGGTGCCAGTGACGGGAGACGTCTCATGGAAGAAAAAGTGATGACGATGCGCGAGGCGCTGAACCTCGCGCTCGATCAGGCATTGCAAACCGACGACAGGGTGTTCCTGCTCGGTGAGGACATCGCCGATCCCGGTGCGTCAGGCCCCACCGCGGGGTTGTCGACGAAGTACGGTCACGACCGGGTGCTGGACACACCGATCTCCGAGGCCGCGATCGTCGGCGCGGCGATCGGTGCTGCGATCGACGGCCTCATCCCGGTAGCCGAGATCATGATCATGGACTTCATCGGCATCGCCGCCGACCAGTTGATCAACAACGCCGCCAAACTGCGTTTCATGACGGCGGGTCGGACGACCGCGCCGATCACGATCCGCACGCAGGTCTACGCCGGGCTGGCCACCGGTGCCACCCACTCGCAGAGCCTCGAAGCGTGGTTCATGCACATTCCCGGGATGAAGGTGATCGTGCCGTCCACTCCCCGCGATGGCAAAGGCCTGTTGACCTCCGCGATCTTCGACGAGGACCCATGTCTGTTCATCGAGACGATCCGGCTGCAAGGCAAGAAGGGGCCCGTCCCCGTCGACCCGGGTTTCGCGATTCCTCTGGGCCAGGCCGACATCAAGCGGCCCGGCAGCGACGTGAGCTTGATCAGCTACGGACGTAGCGTGCACGAGGCGCTCGCCGCGGCGGCCACACTGCACGACCAGGGTGTCAGCGCCGAGGTGGTCGATCTGCGCACGCTGGTGCCGCTGGACGTGGAGACCATCGTCGAATCCGTCCGGCGCACCCGCAGGGCCGTAATCGTTCACGACGCAGTGCAATTCGCTGGACCGGGAGCCGAGATCGCCGCGATTCTGCAGCATGAGTTGTTCGGCGAGTTGGCCGCGCCGGTCGAACGGGTCGCCGCCAGGTTCGTGCCGAACCCGGCCGCCGCGGCGCTCGAGGCTCAGGTGTACCCCACGGCGGCACGCGTCGTCACCGCAGCCCAGCGCACCTTACAGAAAGCGGGAGCGCGTGGCTGACTTCATCATTCGCATTCCGCGGGTGTCGGTGGCCGTGTCGGAAGCCGAACTCACCGGCCTGCTGGTCGACGCGGGTGAACACGTCGAGGAAGGCACACCGATCTATGTGGTCGCCACCGAGAAGGTGGAACAAGAGATCGAAGCAGGCGCGTCGGGCACCGTGCAATGGACCGGCGAAGTAGGAACCACTTACGACATCGGCACCGAAATCGGCGTCATCACTTCATAACCGAGAAGCGGGAACAATACCCACATAGTCGAAAGGTAACCACATATGGATCTCAACGAGACCCGCGAACGGATCATCTACGAAAAGCAAGGTCCGATCGCGAAGATCACGTTGAATTGGCCCGAGAAAGCCAATGCCCAGGACCAGAAGTTGGCAGAGGAGGTGGACGCCGCACTGCTGGACGCCGACCGTGACTACGACATCAAGGTGCTGGTCCTGCGGGCTAACGGCAAGGGCTTCTGCTCGGGACATGCCATCGGAGACAACTCCACCGACTATCCCGCGTTCGTCGAGAACTCCTTGGTTCAGGGTCACCCCTGGAAGGCGCAGTCCGACCTGTTCGTCAAGCCCACGCTGAATCTCTGGGAGTTCTCCAAACCCACCATCGCGCAGGTACACGGCTATTGCGTGGGCGGCGGTACGCATATGGGTTTGACCACCGACATCGTGATCGCCTCGGAGGACGCTTACTTCTCCTACCCTCCGTTGCAAGGCTTCGGCATGCCATCGGGTGAATGTTCCATCGAACCTTGGGTTTTCATGAACTGGCGCCGCGCGGCCTACTACCTGTTCACCGCCGAGGTGATCGACGCCAAGAAGGCGCTGGAAGTCGGCCTGGTCAACGAGGTGGTCAAGCGCGAGGACCTGGACGCCCGCGTGGACGCGATCGCCCGCCACATCGCCCAGGCGCCATTGACGACGCTCATGCTCACGAAGGCCAATCTCAAGCGGGCGTGGGAACTGATGGGCATGCGGGTGCACTGGCAGACCTCCAACGATCTGGTCGCGCTCGCGTCGATGAGCAAAGATGTGCAGCAGCTGATCGGCCAGGTTCTTCAGGGCAAGATCAAGCCCCAGGAGATGGCTAATCGCCAGGCCGCTGCCGCCGCGTCCACCGACGGCGCGGCTGGCGCGTAGGACCGCTGTTGAACATCGCCGACCACGCGATCACCGCCGGGGACTCGCCGGCGTTGATCGTGGCCGACGCGACAGCCCAGGCAGGCACGACCTCGTTCGGCGAACTGTACGCCAGGAGTCAGCGGGTCGCCGCGGTGCTGCACGATGCCGGGCTGCGGCACGGCGACGGGGTCGCGCTTGTGCTGCCTAACCGGCCGGAATTCTTCGAAATCACCTGGGGCTGCCAGCTTTCCGGTCTCTACTACACCGCAGTCAACACTCACTTCACGCCCGACGAAGTCGCCTACGTCATCGGCGATTCCGACGCGAAAGCGGTTTTCGTGGATGCGTCGATGACGCAGTTGGCGGCGCACATTCGCGACGTCAATGAATCGGTCGGTTTGCACGTGTTAGTCGGCGGGCAGTTGCCGGGCTGGGAGTCCTACGACAACGCATTGTCGGCAGCGGGCGAGGCGCCGCCGCCGTTGGACGGCTCGGAGATGCTGTACTCCTCCGGCACCACCGGGCGGCCCAAGGCGGTGCGCCGCCCGCTGCCGACCGATGGCAACGGCTCGTGGGCGCAGGCCGTGCTGGAGATGGTGCTGACGCACAAGTACCGGATGAGCCAGTCCGACGTGTACCTGTCCCCCGCTCCGCTCTATCACGCCGCCGGGGTGAACTACACCATGGCGGTCAATCGGGTGGGCGCCGCTTCGATCATCATGGCCAAGTTCGACGCCGAGGCCGTGCTGAAGCTGATCCAGACCTACCGAGTCACCCACGCCCAGTTCGTGCCAACGATGTTCGTGCGAATGCTCAAGCTGCCCGAGTCGGTCCGGCAGCGCTATGACGTGTCCAGTCTGCAGTGCGTGATTCACGCGGCCGCACCGTGTCCGGTGGAAGTCAAACAGCAGATGATGGCATGGTTCGGGCCGATCATTCACGAATACTACGGCGGCACTGAAGGATTCGCCGGTACCACGATCGGCCCCGAGGATTGGCTGGCCCACCCGGGCTCGGTGGGCATACCCATGACCGCCGTACACGTCCTCGGCGAGGACGGCACTGAACTGTCCGCCGGCCAAGCCGGTGAGCTCTACTTCGAGGGCGGTCCCGATTTCGAGTACTTCAAGGACCCTGCCAAGACCGCGTCGGTCTACAACGAACACGGCTGGCGCACGCTGGGTGACGTGGGCTATGTCGACGAGGACGGATACCTCTACCTCACCGATCGCTCCACGTTCATGATCGTCTCCGGGGGCGTCAACATCTACCCGCAGGAGGCGGAGAATCTTTTGATCATGCACCCCAAGCTCGTCGATGCCGCGGTGTTCGGTGTACCGAATGACGAGTTCGGGGAAGAGGTCAAGGCCGTCGTGCAACCGGCGGCCGGCATCGCGGCGGGCCCCGAACTCGAAGCGGAGTTGATCGACTACTGCCGCGCCCACCTCGCGAACTACAAGTGCCCACGCAGCATCGAATTCGATGCGGAGTTGCCTCGAGACCCGAACGGCAAGCTCTACAAGCGGCGCATTCGGGAACGGTACTGGCAGGGGCGGGTGTCGCGCATCGTATGAAGTCAAGCGAGGGAAACCATGGTGAGAACCGATAGCACCGACGTGAATTGGACACCGCTTCCGGTGCCGTGGGCGGTTCAGTCCGCCGATCGAATTCCCAAGCAGCGGTACTACGACCCGGATTTCTACGCGCTGGAGAACGAGAAGTTCTGGCCGCGGGTATGGCAGATGGCGTGCCGGCTCGAAGAGATACCCAAAACCGGCGACTTCGTGGAGTACGAGATCCTCGACCAGTCGATCATCGTTGTTCGACTGGACGCCGAGAACGTGCGCGCTTACCACAACGCGTGCCGTCATCGCGGAGTGAAATTGGTGGAGGGCAACGGTTCCCGACGTACCTTCGCGTGTCCCTTTCACGGTTGGTGCTGGAACATCGACGGCCGCAACACCTTCGTACTCCGCTCAGACGCTTTCGACGAAAAGAATCTGGACCCCCATGATCTCGCGCTGGTTCCAGTGCGTTGTGAGCTCTGGGGCGGGTGTGCGTGGATCAACCTGGACGACGACGCCCCCGGTCTGCGCGAGTGCTTCGAGCCCTTCGCGACGATCTACGACGCCTGGAAGGTCGAATCGCTGCGCACCGAATGGTGGCAGTCATGCCGGCTGCCGGTGAATTGGAAGCTGGCGACGGCCGCATTCATGGAGGGATATCACGTCCCGCAGACCCACCCTCAACTGCTGCCGTCGGCGCAGCCGAGCTCCACACCACCCGGGCTGGTCGGCACCAGCCTGTACTTCATGCGGACACTCGGCGAGGGCATGGCAGGCATGACTCACGAAAACGACATCCGGATCGCCGAGGGCCTACAGAACATCGAGCTGCCGGCCGATCCGGCCGCGGCGATGGCGACGTGGAAGAGCACTCTGAACGACGCCGTCGTCCACTGGCATCGAGCGCGCGGCTGCGACATTCCCGACCTCAACGATTTGCAACGACGGGGCATCGTCGACGCCATCGGATTCTGCTTTCCGCATTACTTCCTGTTGCCGCAATACAGCAGCGCCTCGTCGTACCGGATCCGCCCGCTCGGTCCGGAAGAGACACTGTTCGAGATCTGGTCGCTCACCCGCATTCCGCCGGACCAGATCACCGGTAAGCCGACCCCGCCGGAGCCGATGGCGCCCGACGATCCCCGCTGGCCGCCGATCCCTGCCCAGGACTTCTCCAATCTGCCCAAGCAGCAAAAAGGCTTGCATTCAAGAGGATTCGATTACATGCGATTGTCCAGTCAGATCGAGGGACTCATCTCGAACTTTGAACGCGTCGTCGATGGTTTCCTCGCCGATCTGCCTTACGAGGCTTTGGTGCCGGCGATTCAGAAAACGAACACGACCATCGACGTGCCGATCGTGGATCTCGGCTTCAACACCCAAGCACAGGAGGCGGCGCGATGAGCATCGAGTGGGACCGCTCGGTCGACCTGGTGATCGCAGGCAGCGGAGGCGGTGGGATGGTGGCCGGCCTGGCCGCGGTGGACGCCGGGTTGCAACCGCTGATTGTCGAAAAGCAGTCCCTGGTCGGTGGATCGACCGGGCTGTCCGGAGGCATCGTCTGGCTCCCGAACAACCCGCTGATGCGGGCGGAGGGCATTGCGGACTCGCACGAGGACGGACTTGCCTACCTGGCCGACGTGGTCGGCGACATCGGTGCCGCGTCCTCCCCCGCGCGCCGTGAGATGTTCCTCAACGCCGGCTACGAGATGATCAATTTCCTGGTGCGCAAAGGTGTTCGGCTCATCCGCTGCGCCGGCTACAGCGACTACTACCCAAATCATAAGGGCGGCAACGAGTCGGGTCGTGCCGTCGAAGGAATTCCTTTCGACGCTGCCGAACTGGGTACCTGGCAGGACAAGTTGCAACCATCGTTGGCCAAGAATTACGGGTACGTCGTATTGACCAACGAGTTGCGTTCGGTTCAGTACTTCAACCGCGCCCCGCGCGCTTTCGCAGTCGCCACAAAGGTATTCGCCCGTACTAACGCGGCGAAGATCGCACGACGTCAAATCCTGACCAACGGCGCCTCGTTGATCGGTCAGATGCTGAAAGTGCTGATCGACCTCAGTGAGGGACAGCCGCCGTTGTGGACAAACGCTGCCATGGACGACCTGATCGTCGAGGACGGGCGAGTCGTGGGCGCACGCATAGTCCGGGACGGCACAGTAGTGAACGTCGAGGCGCGTAAGGGAGTCCTGTTGGCCGCCGGAGGTTTTGGCCATAATCCCGAGATGCGTCGCCAGTACAGCGGCGACCAGCCTAACGACGGGAAGTGGTCGATCGCCAACGCCGGAGACACCGGCGAGGTGCTGCAGACCGCGATGCGGCTCGGCGCCAAGACCGATCTGCTCGACGAAGCCTGGTGGTTGCCTTCAGTTTTCATCGCCAACGGCGGTGCGGTTGCCGCCTCACTCGGCTCGGGGCGACAGCGTCCCGGAGCAATCTACGTGGATTCGACCGGCAGACGATTCTGCAACGAGTCGAACTCCTACGTCGAAGTCGGAAAGGCGATGTACGCCAACAAGGCTGTTCCGTGCTGGATGGTGTTCGACGACGGCTACCTACGCAGATATGTCACCAGCACCAATCCGTTGAAACGCAACCAAGGCCTGCCTCCCGAGCTGATCGAGAGCGGCGCGGTCAAGCGGGCATCGACGTTGCACGAACTGGCCGGCCAGATTGACCTCCCGCCTGAAGAGCTGATCCGAACAGTCCAGCGGTTCAACAAATTTGCGGCCAAGGGGCTTGATCCCGACTTCGGCCGGGGACAGTCCGCGTACAACGACTGCCTCGGCGATCCCGGCTATCGACCCAACGCCGCGGTCGGACCGCTCGATCGTGCGCCGTTCTACGCGACCCGAGTTCTGCCGGCTGATGTCGGGACCTGCGGTGGCGTGATCACAAACGAGTACGCGCAAGTTCTCGACGAGCACGACCAAGTGATCGAAGGGCTCTACGCAACGGGTAACACCACCGCGACGGTCATGGGCCGGACCTATCCGGGCGCCGGAGCGAGCATCGCAAACACGATGGTGTTCGGCTACGTCGCGGCACGGCACGCTGCCGGTCGCAGAGTCGCCGGTGAGATGAGCCGTTAGAAGCGCTACTCGTCGCGATCGATGAAGTCACGGGGCTTCATGCCCGACTGCATGAGTTCTGCCCTGCGGGCCTGAACGTCGGAGGCGGCACCGACCATGTTGGTCAGGATGTGACTCACCTGCAGATGGACGCGCATTCCCATCAGTTCCCAGGCCCGCTTCACGTTGCTCTTCACCGCCATTAGGGTCGTCAACGGAATTTGCGCGATCTTGCGCGCCATTTCCTCGACGGCGTCTTCGAGGTCTTCCCGGGGCACCACCTTGTTCAGCAGTCCCCATTCCAGGGCTTGCTGCGCGGATAGCGTCGGCGCCAACAGCAGCCAATCCATGGTGCGGTGCCAATTCATCAGCAACCACGGTTCGATCATGGTGTGGCCGCCCGGCTCGCCGAGGCTTTGAGCGAGGGGCATCTGGAAGTACGCGTCCTCGGATGCGACACAGAAATCGGTCAGCAGGCCGAGGTAGATTCCGCCACCCATGCAATAGCCGTGGATCTGCGAGATCGTCGGTTTCGGGAATTCCCACAGATAAAGGGTCGGCCACAGGAACAGATCGGCGGTGCCCTTGTAGAGGTCCTCGAACGTGTCTCCGAAGTCGGGATACGGATTCTCGTCCGGTCCCCAGCGTGCGACATGTCCGCCGCAGAAGCCTTTGCCGTTCGCTTTCAGAATGACGACTTTGATTTCTTTGTCGCGATCGGCCTCGTGTAGACAGCTATCGACTTCGGTGACAAGAACCGCGTCTTTCGTGTTGGCCTTCTCGACCCGGTTGAGGATTATTCGCGCGATTGGTGGTTCGCGCTCGTAAATAACCGCTTCCAGAACGCGACGCTCCATTGTCGTTACAGTACCGGACGGTTACGTAACGGCGGCCAGAGAGGCGAGGCGCGGTCACTACCGGCGAGCGACTGATGATCGCGGCGTGTGCAGCCTGCAGGCCGTATTCATATAACTTGAGGCCGCTGTCCACGACGCAGACTGCGCTATCCGCACCGGCAAGCCTGGGCACCGACGTCGATTGCCCAGTTCAGAAGCGTTTACCCGGCTGACTGCACGACCTCGAAACGCGTCGCGCGGATCGCGACGATGCGCGCCGACTGAGGCGTATTCGGGGGCACGGACCGCTTAGCGCGCTGCGCGCGCGGGTAAACTAAGGAGCGGGTCGGGACTCTTAATCAGTCAGATGTCCTGCGGGGTGGATTATGACAGTGAAGCGGTTGGCAGCAGGTGTTGCTATCACCGCTGCCATTTCTGTTTTTGCCATTACGCCCGGCGTGCCAATCATCGGTATGGGCGTAGGCGTTGCCAGTGCCAAGCCGGGTGGCGGCGGTGGCGGCGGTGGCGGCGGTGGCGGCGGTAATCCCGGACCAGGTCCTGGCGGTGGCGGCGGCGGAGGTGGCGGCGCACCCCATGGCGGCCCCGCGCCGAAGCCGGGCGGCCCAGCTCCGCAGGGTGGGCCTGGTCGTGGTGGTCCTGGTGGCGGCCCGGGTGGGCGTGGTCCTGATGCGGGTGGGCCTGGTCGTGGTGGTCCTGGTGGCGGCCCGGGTGGGCGTGGTCCTGATGCGGGTGGGCCTGGTCGCGGTGGTCCTGGTGGCGGCCCGGGTGGGCGTGGTCCTGATGCGGGTGGGCCTGGTCCTGGGGGACGTGGACCTGACGCCGGCGGCCCCGGACCGGGTCGTGGTGGTCCGGGTGGACGTGGGCCGGATGTTGGCGGTCCTGGACCGGGTCGCGGTGGTCCGGGTGGGCTCAATCCACAATGGCGCAACCCGGGACCACCTGCTGCCGAGCTTCGGGGCAGGTTCGGCGTGCCCGCCGGACCAGGGTCTGTCTTCCGTGGCAATTTCCGGGCTCCTGGCGCTCCGGCGATCGACTTCCGCGGTGCGTTTCGTCGGCCGGGCGGACCGACCGACTTCTTCCGTGGTGGGCCGCGGCTGCCGGGCATGGCGCCCGGCAACTTCCGCGCGACGTTCCGTGGGCTGGGCGCACCACCCTTCGCTCGGTGGTGGGGTCCGCGGGGTGACTTGGGCATCAACTTGCGGGTGCCAGGTGGACCTTTGGCGAACCTGAACTGGCTGGTTCGCGGTCCGCGCCAGCCGGCGTGGCTGTTCCGCAACGGATTCCGCGGGCCGGGCGCGCCACTGGGCGATCTGCTCTGGGATCGAGCTTTCCGGAGCCCCGGTCTACATCTCGGTCCGGCGCCTTGGCACGGCGGTCCGCGGCCGTGGGGCCTCGGGCGGGCGCCGTGGGGCTGGGGTCCGCCGCCGCCACCACCGTTGGACTGGGGGCCGTCGCTGTGGGGCGACTTTGGTCCGCGCGGCGGGCCGTGGTTGCCACCGCAGGGCTGGGTGGCGCCGACCCTGAACTACTGGGGAATTCCGGTAGTGCCGCTTTGGGACCCTTACTTCCAGCAACTGGGCTTCTGGGTCTACGGGGTTTGGGTGCCGCTGGCGGGACAGCCCTAGAAACCCGCCTTTACCAGTTGACACCCAACTGCTGACAGATCGACAACGGACCCCCATACGCGACAATGCTGTCGGTCCAGGCGGCCTCGTCGTACTGCGTGCCCGGGCCGGGCCGCACGCTCGCGACGAACAATTGCATGTCGTCGATGTAGCGCTGCAGCGCCCGGGTGATTAGGCGCGGTGGGTTGCTATGCGCGTCCAGGGTTTGCTGTGTGCGGCGCGCCCACTCCTGGGTATCGGTGACGAATTTCTGCAACGCGGCATCTCGCTCAGGCGTGCCTGGCTCTCCGGTCGCCAGAAAGGCATTGCTGCGGTCGTCGTTCTCCTTCATTTGCGGCCCGATCGCCTGGCATAGCGCTTTGTCTGCCGTCGCGGTCGACTGAGCGTTCGTTGTGGCTGGTGCCGGCACTGTTGGTTGGGTCAGCAGCGCCACCAGTCCGATTACCAGTGCGGTAACCGCCAATACCGCAGTCACCGCAACAGCCAGGATGATCGGCGGAGGACGACGACGTTGACTGGGTTGCAGGCTGAAGTCGGGCGGAGTCGCTTCGCGCGGTGGAGGCGCAGAATTGCGTGAAAAGCGATCAGTGCCCGGAGCGCGCGGAAAGTCCCCTGCCGGGCGGCGGGGCGGGGGGTCGCGGCGTTGATCAGTCATCTTTGACAACTTTACCGCCGCCGGAGAAGTCGCGGATTGCGTGCTACTTGCTCATCTGCGTGCCAGTAACCACGCTTTGCCGTCCCCTTCGCCGGCTGCAATCACGGTTAGTTCGGCGAATGCCGTGATCAGCTCGCCCGGTGTCGCGCGAAACTGGCCGGGTGACGCACCAACCTGACTAAGCGTTGCGATCGCCAGCAGGCCGCCCGGTGCCAGGCGTTGGATGAGGGTTCGATTGAGACGAGGGTCGCGAAATTTGTTGCAGAGGACCAATTCCACCGGGGGCCCTATCGGTATACCTGCGTCCAGGTCGACCGTGTCGAATCGGCATCGTTCACCGATTCCACTGCGTTGGGCAAGATCTCGCGCCTTTTCGATCGCCACACCGGAGATGTCCAGGCCCCAGACTTCCAGGCCGCGCTTAGCCAGCCATATTGCGCCGACTCCTTGGCCACACGCGACGTCGATCGCGTATCCGGTGGAGGGAATCAGGTCTTCGTGCGGCGCAAGTAGACCGGGCACTCGCACATCGGCCAATGACGCGGGGTCCAACTGCGCGTAGTGCTCGTCCCATCGGCGCCGATCCTCCGCGGTCACAACGCCAATACTATGGGTGTGCAACCTGCCGGGGTGCCGCCGCTGACGCCCGCGGATCGCCCCACCGCTTCCAGATCGCGCCCATCGGATCCGCTGTGGCACCGGCAAAGCCGCGATACGGAGAGTGGCGCCGCAGGTACCAACGAACCGCCGGAGCGCACAATCGGAGCAGAAAGCGCCGCCACCCGACTTCTGTTCGGGTCTCTTCGAGCATCGCAGTCAGCGAATGATGTTGGTAGTCGAGCACATCCTGTGCGCGTTCGGTGTCGATCCAGTCCGTGGGATACCAACTCAGGTCGTTATTGGGATCGCCTGGTCGGCCCGGCGGTATCGCGCCCGGTAGGCCCATGGCTGCTGCGAATTCGGAGCCGATTTTGGCCTGCGTGATCTGGTGAGTGTGATCGCCGCCGATGACAAAGGTCTCCCGGACGTGGTCGGTGCCGATCGCCGCGCAGAACGCGTGCGCGACATCGCGCACATCGACGGTGTGGATTCGTCCGTCCGAAGGCAGCACCGCTTCGAAGAAGATGAGGTCGCGGTCGATCTTGAATCGAGGCTCCACGGTAAGAACACCGCCGAGGCGCAGCACTACCCAGTCCAGATCGGACGACGTCACGCACTGCTCGGCCAGGGCTTTGTGTTCACCGTAGAGTTCGGTGGGTCGCAACGGAGTTGAAGCGGTCAGCAACGAATCTTCCCGATACGGATTGCGGGCCCCGTAGACCGCGATGCTTGACGCGTGCACGAATCGCGGTGGCGTTGCCAATCGCGCGGCGGCTTCGACCAGGCGTGCGGTGGCCTCCACGTTGACCGCGTAGGCAAGCTCATGACGCGCGTAGCACAACGGCGGGATGATCGCGGCAAGGTGGATGATCGCTGTCGGCGCGACATCCTCGACCAAGGCGTTGACCTCGTCAGGACAGGTCAGGTCGGCCCACTGAACCTGCACCAGACGCTGCGCCGCGAGCATATGCGCGCGCTCGCGGTTCGCTGAGATGTCAAGATCGGTGGCCACCACGTTGCGACCCTGCTCAGCTAACCGCTTGACCACCGCCGACCCGACCAGGCCGAACGCGCCGGTCACCAATACACGTTCGACGGTCATCTGGATCTCCTTGGCCCATCGCGACAGCAGTTCAAAATTCTGGACATCTGTCTGTAATTTACAGTCGAGAGTAGCGATGACACCCTGTCCCGGCAAGCCTCAAGCTGGGGGCGACGAACGCTGATTGCGCTGATAAACACTGTTCAAAACGTATTTCGTGGCGTACTTGTCCTGCGCAGTGTGAGTTTCCTACACTGGACGAGTGTCTAGAGAAGTGGCTTCTCCCGCCGGCGCCCATGCAACCAGCGCCAGCGGCGCAACAGCGCCACGACGGTCGGATCGCCGTCCCGGACAGACGATCCGGAAGGTCCTCGATGCCGGATTGGAAGAACTGCGCGAATCCTCCTACGCCAACCTGACCATGCGTGCGGTGGCTCAGCGCGCCGGGGTGTCCCCGGCCAGCGCTTATACCTACTTCTCGTCGAAAAGCGCGCTGGTAGCAGCCGTTTATTTACGGCTTCTGCGGGAACTGCCGTTGCACACCGACGTCAACCACACCACCAAGACCCGGGTCAGCGCGACTATGCGGGACATGGCACTCGTTGTCGCAGACGAGCCTGAATTGACTGCGGGATGCGGTGCCGCGTTGATGGCCGACGATCCCGCGGTGGCACCGTTGCGCGAGGAGATTGCCGATGAGGTGTCCCGCAGGATCGGCGCCGCTCTCGGTCCGGGTTGGCCTCGCTCGGTGAAGTCGACCCTGCAGATGACTTTCTCCGGGGCGCTTATGGCGGCCCGCTTCGTCAGCTACTCCGACATTGCCGGGCAACTCGACGAGGCGGTCAATCTCATTCTCGGCGCGTCCGTCGCCTGAGGTCCTTGGCGCAGCCGGTCGCGCCCAGCTAGACCGGCGTGAGGGGCAAAGACTTCCGCGACTGGAAGACGAAGGTCGACCCGCCACTGAATTTCGCCACCGCAACTTCTGAGGATTCCTTTGTCGCAGTGTCGGTTTCAACTATGTGCGCGGTCCATTCCGTCGCGGACCCAGTGATTTCGATGCGCAGGCGTGGGTCCACGGCTGTCGCGATCGCCTGCAGCGGCTCGACCGAATCGGGTGATACCAGCGCTGGCCAGGCGTCGTCCTCGTGTGCCGGTGACGGGTGCATCCGCACCGAATCGTCGGCAAAGTCGGCCGATACGTAGACAGCGGGGTTGAACAACGGATGCAGCTCCATCACTCGAATGACACCCTGCACGCCACCCGGTAGATCCAGTGCGTGGTGAATTCGCTCGGCCGCCAGACCAGCCAGGCCGACGAGCTGCTTGGTGGCGATCGAACGACTCAGTGCGGCATCGCCATTGGCACGCTTATCCACCGCGAGCGCAAATGACAGGTAGAGCAGGTGCATCTGCAGGCAGACCTCATCGGCAATGCGGACCAGCGCCGAGTGGGAGAACGCGCCGAAGTCGAAGTCGGACACCAACGGGCCGGAGTAGTCTGCCTGGCCCGGTTGCGTGCCGTCAATTGCGTCAAGCTCTATGTTGGCGGCACGGCTGCGCCCGATGATCTCGATCTGGGGAAAGAAATCCACCTCGGGGTATGAGTCGTCGATGATCACCGTCCACGCGCAGTGCGGGTTTCGATCGGTCGGCACCCGGGGCGGCCGGTGGATCGGGCGCACTTGCGCCCTGCGATTCGTGGCCAACGCGGTCGCATCGAAGGTTGGGTCCTCGATGTCATGGCACATGCCGCGCACGTATTCCTCGCCCATCGGTTCGACGTCCAGCAGTGCTCCGCAGTGGTCCAGCTGGAACTCGCCATGCCAGCGGTCATGCACCGTGTAGCGAAAGTCCATGAATTGCGGTGGCGCTCCGATATCGAGTTGCAGACCTTTGAAGATAGTGACGACGTCTATGCCTTCGTAGCGCAGAGCCTGTTGCATGCGCTTGGTGTAAAGCGGACTCGCGCCCGCCCATTCCTCGATAGCTATTTGCAACATTTCTTCGCGACCGAATTGTTGAATGCACCAAGCCATCCCGGAGCGATCGATCATCTGTCCGATCAAAAGCAACTCGGGCACCAAGGTGGCGAGCTGCTCACGAGTGAGGGCAGCGTACCTACTGGGCATCGGCAATTCCTCCGGTCTGCATGTCATCACGGCGGCTGTTCGGCAAACGTTGCCGCGACGGTTAGTTGTCAAACCGCCATCTCGGCACCGAGCACCGACATAGTCGAGGTCCTCCGGCAACCGGGCTGCGCTTGCCACCAATTATGGACACTTGTCTGATTCCACTCAGAACTCTAGCGGACGGTCATCGCTCTGGGCAAGGAAGCCGCGAATCAGCTAAGAGGCCAGGGTGGCGGCGACTGGAGCCCGTGCAGTCCACCCCTGTAAGTGCTCACCCATCTGCGGCAGTCGAGTGCTTTTCTGGACAACTGTCTATCCGCAGACGTCCGGGCAGGACTGCGCGCCAATCTGCGGTCTCAATCGACGACGGCATACGCAACCGACCACGCCGTATGATCCGCTTTCATGACGCCAGATTCGCGGTTCGCCAATCATGCGTAGTCACGGGTGGGGCGGCAATACGCCGGCGTCTGACGAGGAGGCGATCCAGCGCATCTTGGACGCTGCCGACAGAATTGTCGGCGAACGCGGTTCGGCGATGCGGATTGCCGATGTGGCGCGAGATTTGGAAGTCACCCGACAAACCGTCTATCGCTACTTCCCCGGCACCGAGGCTTTGTTGGTGGCAACCGCGATGCGCTCTGCCGATGGGTTTCTGAATCATCTGGAGGCTCATCTCAAGGGCATTACCGACCCCGTCACGGCAATGGTCGAAGGAGTGGCGTTCGCGATCGAGGGGCTTGAATCCGATAACCAGGTCGAGTTCGTCTTGAGCCAGCGCGGTCGTGATGGGCACACCGTCTCCATCATTTCTGACACTGCTCTGACGTTTGGACGGTCCATGCTGCACAAATTCGATGTGGATTGGGATCTGCACGGTTTCGACGAGGCCGGATTGGAGGAACTGTCGGAGTTCTGCCTGCGGGTGCTGCACTCGTTCCTTGCCGACCCCGGGCGTCCGCCGCGTACCGGCGCGGACCTCCGTCGGTATCTCACGCGCTGGATCGGTCCGGCGATCGCCTACCCCAAGGTGGCCGCCGCGATGGACGCGTTGCGCAGTCCTGAGCAACGGAAGGGTCGACGTTCCTCGGCGGCATCCTGATCCCGCGACTTCAATTCTGCCGCGTCGATTCCTGGACCAATTGAACCCGAGACGCGATGCCCAGCTTTGTGTAGATGTGGGTGAGATGCGCCTGGACGGTGCGGGGTGATACGAAAAGCCGTGTCGCAATCTCTTTGTTGGCCAAACCTTCACAGACCAATTTGGCGACGTCGCGTTCGGCGGGTGTGAGCGACGCCCAACCGCTGGCGGGCCGTTTGCGTTGGCCACGGTCGCGCTGCGCGTAGGCGATCGTCTCGTCGAGGGACAGGGCTGCGCCCTGGGCCCAGGCTGCCACCGAAGACATTGAACTGGGCGGCCTTAACGGCTGCCTGATCCCGGCGGGCACCGTCGTGATCGCCAGCACCGCATCGGCCAATCGCGACGAGACCGTCTACGACCACCCGGACCGACTGGACATCACCCGGTCGGCATCGCCGGCCATGCTGACCCTCGGCGGAGGCGTGCACTATTGCCTGGGCGCGCACCTCGCCCGGGTCGAACTGGCCGAGGCGCTGCGCGTCATCACGCGCCGGATGCCCAATCTGCGGCGTGTCGGCTCTGCTCCATGGCGACCTGCCACCGAACTATCAGGTCCGACAACGCTTCCGGTGATATTCGACCCGAACCACTGACCGGCCGGTTTACTCTCGACGGAAATCGGTTGAGCGAAGGGAGTTCTCGATGAGCAAGGTGCCGAGCCGAAAGGCGCGACTCGCCCACGCGGCCAAGCATGCCGATTTGTGGAATGCCGGCAAAAAGGACGAATGGGTCGCGTCGTGGCGAACCATTGCTCCAGCCGAGGTGCGCATGTTCGATCCAGTCGGAACGCAGGAAAAGCACGGATTCGCCGCCGCCACGTCGGATGCGTACGACATGTTTCAGGCACTATTGACGATCAAGATGGTCACCGTTCAGGTCAACGGCGACGAGATGGCCTGGGTCTGCGAGAACTCCTTTGGGACTGAACCCAACATCCAATCGGCTTACAGCATCGAGACATTCGCCTGGGATCAGGACGGCAACCTGCTGATCAAGACCTACTATCCGATGCCGGAACAGGTTGGCGCCGATAGCGATCCGTACGCGCACCTACTCGAAGACAAGACGTAGCGAAAACCCCAGGGTTGATCCGCTCCCCCACTTCGGCGATCCTCAACGGAGGACTTCGAGGAGGTTCGGTCGTGGCGGGTCTGGGACAGATCGCGCTCAACAGCGCACCTGTTGTAGGTGGTGCGATGTTGGCTGTCGCGGCCAGCCAATTCAGAGGTCCGGATTTCAGGGGCATGATCAAGCAAGACATGGACCTGCTTGATCGGTTGCCGCCGGAGGCCGCCGAACGACGGGCCGAACTTCAGCGCACTATCGACGCCCGCATCGATGACCTTATCGAAGCCACCGATCGAGGCCGTGCGATGCGCCGCGCAGCGACGTCATACCAGGGCAACTGGCGAGACATCGTGCTGCTGGTGTGTGTCCTGTTGTTCACGGTTATCTGGTGGGACGTCAGTCACAGCAGGAGCAACTGGATGGTGACGTTCGTCTTGCTGATCCTGCTGTCGATCGTGACCGCCGCATACGCCCTGCGGGGTGTGCTGCGCGCCGTCATGTCATTCCTCCATGCCCGACGTCGCCGCCCTACGCCGCCGGCCTGACCGTGATGCGACCCGAATCAGTCGCCGTCGCGCCAGTCGATCATCTCGGCGAGAGTGGTTAGGTCATAACCCTTTTCGGTTGGCCTGATCTCCGCGGTGAACAGCGTGACGCCTTCCTTGTGGAACAGGTCGGCCTCGCTCGGGCCGGTCCAGGCAACCGCGCGTTCGATTGCGGAGTCGTCTCGCTGCGCCGCCTCGACGTAGCGCTTGAGCAACTCGTCCTTGCGACGGAATTCGTCAATCGGTTCGAAACTGTGCCAGATGTCGGCAAAGCCGGCGACCAACGGCAGAGTTTTCTTTTCGCCTGATCCGCCGATGAGGATCGGGATTTCGCGCAGTGGCGGTGGGATGAGCCGAGACAGCCGATTTTCGATACGGGCCAAGCCATCGACGAAAAGCCGGAATCGATCAGTCAAAGTCGGGTAGGCATATCCGTAGCTGATATAATCCTTTTCGTACCAACCAGTTCCGAGCCCAAGAATAAGCCTGCCGCCGCTGATGTGGTCGACCGTGCGTGCCATATCGGCAAGCAAGTCGGGATTGCGGTACCCGATACCGGTGACCAGTAGCCCTATTTCGGCGCGAGACGTCATCTCACCCCAGGCCGCCAACGCTGTCCAGCCTTCGAAGTTGTTGACATCGTGCTGCTCGGGTAGCAGATGCGGCAATCCGTCGTGAACCTCGACGAACGGCTTGTGGAAGTGGTCGTAGCCGAAGATGACGTCGGCTCCCAATGCTTCGGCGTCGAGCACCGCCTGCCGCCAGGATCGGTAATTCGGCGCGCCACCAGGCCAAATCTGGACCGCGACTCGGTTTCGGCGAGGGGAATTCATTGAAACCTCTTGTGCTTACTATCAATTAGGAAAATTCGAGACGCTGCTGTTGGCGCCGTTCAAAAAATCTGCCGCCCCGGCTCCGTTGCCGGCACGACCGTCACTAGGTGTTCGCGACACAAACTAACCTGCGATCGCAGCAGATTATTTCTAGAAGCTATACATTTTTGTGATAGCTCCAATCCGAAAAGGTGATCGGGCGCACCGCGGCGCGGTTGAAGGCGCCGAAAAGTAGAGTGTCCGTCGTCGACAAAGTCGCTAACTTACCTATTTTTGCAATGCAAGCATTGCCCACCGCACGGTGCGGTGCCACGCTGACTACATGACAGAAGCCGAAGGGTTCGTCGACCAAGCCGTCGTCGGTCTTGCGGAACCGCAACCCATGTATAAGGCGCTGCGCGAGAGTGCGCCGGTGTTTCGATCGCCTCAGGCGGTGGTGCTCAGCCGACTCGCTGACATCGAGATGGCACTGAAGCGGACCGATCTGTTCTCGTCGAACATGGACGCAGTCGATCTCGGCAATCTCCGGCCGCTGATTCCCCTGCAGATCGACCCGCCCGATCACGCGAAGTATCGGCGCATCCTCGACCCTTTGTTCACGCCACGCGAGATGGCCCGCCGCGAACCGCAGGTGAGTGCCTTGGTGAACGAAATGATCGACCGCTTCGCCGACCGGGGTGAATGCGACTTCCACGAGGAGTTCGCTGTGCCGCTGCCCTGCACGGTGTTTCTGCAGTTGCTGGGCCTGCCGCTGGAAGACCTCGAGAAATTCCTGGAGTGGAAAGACGGAGTCATCCGCCCGGAGGGCGCCACCGACGACTGGGACAGCCGCCATGACGCCTCGGCGCCGGTAGCTGAGCAAATTTATGAGTACTTCGAGCGGGCCATTGATGATCACATCGCCAATCCGCGTGATGACGTGCTGTCCGCAATGATCGCGTCGAAGTTCAAGGAGGATGGCCAGGCGTTGTCCCGCGAGGAGTTGCTGGACATCTGCTTCCTGTTCCTGATCGCCGGCCTGGACACCGTCACCGACTCGCTCGACTGCTTCTTCGTTTACCTGGCACGACACCCCGAGCATCGTCAGCAGCTCATTGATCAGCCCGACGTCCTACCACATGCCGTTGAGGAACTGCTGCGCTGGGAGACTCCGGTACCGGGGGTGGTCCGGGTGGCCATGCAAGACATCGAGGTGGGTGGCTGTCCGATCAGCAAAGGCGAACGGGTCAGCCCATTGCTCGGAGCGGCGAACACCGACCCGGCCGAATTCCCGGATCCGGAACTGGTCGACTTCAGCCGCAGTCCGAATCGGCACCGCGCGTTCGGCGGCGGTCCACACCGTTGTCTCGGATCCCATCTGGCACGGATGGAGTTACGAGTGGCGTTGCGCGAATTCCATCGCCGAATCCCCGAATACGAGATTCCGCCCGGCACCGAGTTGAAGTACACCGCCGCACTGCGCTCGGTGGAAGCCCTGCCCCTCACCTTCCCGGTGCCTGTGCGATGACCCGCATTTGGGTCGACCCGGACCGTTGCGTCGGGCACGGACGCTGCTACTCGCTAGCACCTGACATCTACGATGCCGACGACGCCGGCCACGCCATCGTGCGCATCGAGGACGTCTCCGGCGAACGGGAGCAGCATGCTGTGTCCGGGGCGCAGAACTGCCCAGAAGAGGCGATCACCCTGGCTCCGTGATCCCGAGCAGCTTGCTAGGTACGCTGTCGCAAACCACAGAAGGGACCCACGCAGATGGAACCAGGCGCACTCGATCCAGTAGCCAGCGAACGGTTATCGCACGCTTCAAAATCGTGGACGTCGGACCTGTCGATCAACGAATTCGCGCTGCTGCACGGAGCCGGGTTCGAACCGATCGAGCTGGTCATGGGCGTCTCGGTGTACCACGTCGGTTACCAGTTCACGAACATGCGGCAGCAACAGGAATTGGGTGTGCTCACCGAGGCGACCTATCGCGCACGTTGGAATGCGATGGCGCGTATGCAGGCCGAGGCCGATTCACTCAAGGCCGACGGAATCGTCGGGGTCCGTCTCACCTGGCGTCACCACGGCGAGGGCGGCGAACACCTGGAGTTCATGGCGGTCGGCACCGCGGTGCGCTACGTCGACAAGCCGGGCGCATTCCGGCGCCCCAACGGACAGGCGTTCTCCAGCCATCTCTCGGGCCAGGACATGGTGACGCTGCTGCGTTCCGGGCACACTCCGGTGGCGTTTGTGATGGGTAACTGTGTGTTCCACATCGCCGTGCAGGGGTTCATGCAGACGCTGAAGCAAATCGGCCGCAACATGGAGATGCCGCAATGGACGCAGGGCAACTACCAGGCACGCGAGTTGGCGATGACTCGCATGCAGACCGAGGCCGAGCGCGACGGCGCGACCGGGGTGGTGGGTGTGCACTTCGCGATCTCGAATTATGCGTGGGGACATCACACCGTCGAGTTCTATACGGCGGGAACCGCGGTGCGCCGCACCGGCAGTGGCGAGACCATCAAGCCAACCTTCGTTCTGCCCATGGACAAGTGAGGGTCGCAAGCGCGGTGCAGCCGGGCGCCGCGGGCCCGAGCCAGCGACTACTGACGGTGGACCGCTGATGGTGGAATTCGATGCCGACCGAGTGAGTCGCACCATCGCCGGCGCGCTCGGCGGTCCCGGCGGTGTTGCGTTGGTGGTCAATGTGTTTGCCGGACTTCCTGGGGTGATTCACACTCCGGCAAAGCGCGGCTTCTTCTCGTCCAAGCCGGAGCGGATCCAGATCGCCGACTGGCGGTATGAGGTCGCCCCCGACGGCCGCCTGGTCGCGGGCCACGTTGTGAACGGGATCGTCATAGCCGAGGACGTATTGCTGGCCGACGCGGTAGGACCGCACATCACCCGGTCGCTGCACCAGATCGTCGCGCGCTACGGCGCAACGGTGATCCCGAGCATCGACGCGGCTGTGGAAGTTCTTGACACCAGCACCGGCTATGGTTACTGACGCTTTTCACCGGTAACTCAGTCGGACGGCCAACCGGTCATAGGTCTACCAACGCCGATGCGCGCGGTATCCGGTCGCCGACGACCTCTATTCGGTTGGCGCGCAAGGCAATCTCCTCGAGCAACAGGTGTGCTTCGAGGCGGGCCAACGCAGCCCCCATGCAGAAGTGTTCTCCGACACCGGATCCCAAACCGGGACGCCAAGCACTGCGGCGCCCCTTCGATCAACGACCTCCCGCAGACTTTAACAACGATACATTTTGCGTAGTTTTGTTCCACTCGGCCGATTACTAGTCAGTTGAATATTCCCGGTCATCGCGCTGAATGCGGTCGCCGTATTCCAGCAGTTCCTTGAGCGCATCCGGGAACGCATCGGCCATCTCCCACAGCTCTGGGATCAAGTCCGGGCAGGAGATGATGCCGATGCCCAATGCGCCGTTGAGGGACATGACCGTGATGTTGAGACCCGCGCCGAGAAGCAACGGACCCAGTGGCGACATCGAATCGATCGCGCAGCCAAGGAAGTACAACTGATCCTGCGGGCCCGGCACGTTGGACAGGATCATGTTGTAGACGGGACTGCCGCCCACTTGCATCCGGGGCATGACGCTCATTGCCGCACCGAAGAGCGACTGGCTGCCGAACTCACTCCAGTCGTGCAACAGCGTCGGACCCATCTCGCCGATGTGTTCTTTGGCGGCGGTGTTGTTTTCGGCGATCGTGCGGACGCGCTCGACGGGATCGCTGATCTGGCTTTCCAGCCTGCAGAACATCATGGACGTGTGGTTGCGCCCCGGCCGATCCGACTTGCCGCGGACCGAGACCGGCACGGTGGCTACCAGCGGCGTTTCCGGCAGTTCGCCGCGTTCGAGCAGGAACCGTCGCAACACCCCGGAGCACAACGCCACCACCACGTCATTGACGGTGACGCCGAACTGGTTCTTGACCCTCTTGACGTCCCGCATGTCCAACTGGGTGAAAGCGACGTTGCGCGATCGCGTCAATGAACCGTTGAACGGGGTGGGTGGCCCACTGAATGGCGCGGCCATTGTCCTGCCGTCACGAGCGCGCATGACGGTCTGCGCGACCGTCATTACTGTCGCCGGCAATACCGTCGCCAGCTTCAACGGCCGCTTGGCGAGGTTCCACAGCCCGCTCGCGGCGATCTGCATCGTGCTGGCGCTACCGACGCCGTGCACGGGCAGCGGTATCGGTGCGTCGGGCTGCGGACTGCACAGTTGCGCAAGCAGATTCGCACCGGCGACCCCGTCGACCAGAGCGTGATGCACTTTGAGCATCACGGTCAAACCGTCGTCGCGAGCGCCCCCTTCGATCACCCACATCTCCCACAGCGGGCGGTCTCGATCCAGCGGCAACCCCGCGATATGTCCGCAGATCTCAGACAGCTCGCGACGGCCGCCGGGCGCGGGTACCGCGATCCGGTGCAGATGACGGCGCAGCTGAAAATCGTCGTCGTCGACCCACACCGGGTGGTCCGGGTTGAACTGGCTGTCGGCCAGCTTCATCCGGAACTCCGGTATCGCCTTCACGTTCTTGGTCAGTGCCGCGAGCAACCGGGAATACGAATAGCCTCCCGGCATCGTCGACGTATCCAGCTCCAAGACGCAGCAAACATTCAGTGGCTGCGTTGGTGTTTCCATGTAGAGGAAAAAAGCATCAAGTCCGCTAAGTCGTTCCATAGCCGCCTGCTCGACTAGTCACGTCAAAATCTTCTATGGAAGAAAATTTTCTGAACTTACTGCCTTCAGCAGCCCGATTCGGGCCTCCCCATTGAGCCCCTGCTTGAAGGTTCCGCAGGGCGTACCCAGCCTGGCGCGGCGCTAAACCTGGGCCTCGAAATATATTTCTTGTCGATGGGTTCTCGCCCGTTCTCTCCACGACGCCGGATGAACACCGTGACACGCAGTGTTGCGTAGTATTGAGGCGCTTCGTCCACACCGCGACTGCGCCGAGGAACGAGATGCCGACTGAAGAAGCCGCGCCCGAGGTGGACTCCTTGATAGATCAAGCCGACTCGGGCCGCCGCGATCAGATTCTCGAAGCGGCCAATGAATGCTTCAAACAGCTCGGTACTCAGCGAACCAACGTGCAGGATGTCGCCCGCGTCGCCGGCCTGTCGCGGGGTACCGTCTACCGCTATTTCGAGGACCGAAAGGTCCTCATCGAGGCCGCAATTGAGTTCGGTGCTCAGAAGTTCTACCGAGAAGTGGCCAGGGCAATGGACGACAAGCGCACGCTGGCCGAGCAACTCGGCGCGATGGCGGAGGTGAACGCCACGATTCTGGTCGAGCACCGCACCCGCAATCGCCTACTGACAGACGATGCGGAGCTGATGCGCCAGATGGTTTCCGACGGCCACGGCTTCGTGCGCCGCACCACCACGTTCCTGGTCCCCTATGTTCAAAATGCCCAGGAACGTGGCGAAGTCGGTGCCGATGTCGATGTTCGTGCGGCCGGCGAATGGCTGGCACGCATCATCTACTCGTTCTCAACCGTCAATCAGGGGCAGGCATTTGACATGTCAGAGCCCGAGACCGTCCGCCGCTATGTCGAGAAATTCGCGATCAACGGTCTCCGCTGACCGGCAACCCTATCGAATCGCGCAGCGAACTCCGACGGGCTCGCCACACCACCGGGTGAGGGCGGCCGTCAGTTCGCCGTCCTCCGGGTGCCGGGTCGCCCAGGCGACATAGCCGTCGGGCCGGATCAGTACCGCCGCGGGAAGCGAAGGGTCGCAATGAGTTACGTGGTCGACGCCCGGCCAATCTGCCACTTTCGCCGGATCGCGGGTGAGCAGCACGAATCGGCCACTGCGCAGGACCTGGTAGAGCCTGGTGCCGTTGCAGTCGATGTCCGCCATCCGCCGGCCCACCAGTCGGTCGTCATGCCGTGAGCGTCGCGGGTAGGCGATACCGACCCCGGTGAGTCGACGGGCCATCATCCGCCGGGTGCGAGGGATGCCGAGTACCGTGCGAATGATCAAGCGCTGCAGGAACCGACGAAGCGCGGACCCGCCCAGGACGAGTTGGTTGAGCGCATCCGTCATGGCCAGCACGCCGGCACCGACGGGATGCCGCTCGGATTCGTAGCTGTCCAACAGCCACTCCTGATTTTCACCACGCACGACCCCACGCACGGCGGAAGCCAGTTTCCAGCCGAGGTTCATCGCGTCACCGACACCGGTGTTCATGCCCTGCCCGCCGATCGGTGAATGGACGTGCGCCGCATCGCCGGCCAGGAAAACCCGGCCGACCCGGTAGTGCCGGGCTTGGCGTCGCTCGCTGAGAAAGCGCGAGCTCCAACGCATCTCGCTCACGCCGAAGTCCTCACCCGCGATCCGGCTCAACGCGTCACGGATGTCGGCCATGGCTACGGGTTGACCCAGCGGAGCCTGTTCGCTCAACCGGTCCCAGGCGATCGCGCGGTACCAGCCGTCACCGAACGGGAGAACCAGCACCACACCCTGGTTGTTGGTCCTGGCGAACATCAGTTCTGCGGGCGGGTTGGCGAGCCGCACGTCAGCCAACATGATGTGGGTTTCGTACTGCTTGCCGACAAAGTCGACGCCGAGCAGTCGCCGGACGGCGCTGTGCGCGCCATCGCAACCGACGACGTAGCGGGCGAGGACGTGATCGCCGTCGGCTAGACCCAGGCTGACACCGTCAGCTTCCTGCTGCAGGTCGACCACTTCGGCACCGCGGATCACTCGGACGCCGAGTCGTTGTGCCTGAGCAGCCAGCACCTGCTCGGTCCCGCTCTGCGGAACCATCAGGATGAACGGGTAGCGCACCGACAGCTCGTCGACCAGGGAGATGGTCGCTCCAGGTACCGGCGCTATCTCACCGACCGCGAAGCCACGCTGCAGGACCTCTTCGGCGAGACCGCGGGCGTCGAGCAGTTCCATGGTCCGCGCGTGGATAGCGAACGCCCGGGTGATGTTGGGCTCCTGCGCGCGGCGTTCGAACAGCTCCACCCGAACGCCGCGCATGGCCAACTCACAGGCCAGCATCAGGCCGGTAGGTCCGGCGCCGACCACGGCGACGTCGATGTTGCGGATGTTGCGGGCGGACGGGGTGGTGCTCATCTCTGCTCCCTTATCGGTGTCGTTCGTTGACCTCCCCAGAGTCGCGCCAACCTCGTGTCGTCGAATCAGTGAAGTCACCAGTCCTAGTCACCAGTCGAGTCCTACGATCATTGCTGTGCTGCACGGCCGCCAGCAGGAATGCGCGCAGGTAGACCGCCTGCTTGAAGGTGCGCGGGAACGGCGCAGCGGCGCTTTGTTGCTACGTGGCGAAGCCGGCATCGGTAAGTCCGCGCTGCTCGACTACGCAGCCCGGCAAGCGAGCGGAATGCAGATTCTGCGGACAACTGGCATCCCGACCGAATCGCAGCTGCCGTTCGCCGCGATGCATACCTTGCTGCTGCCTGTCCTGGCCCGCAGTGCAGGGATTCCTGATCGGCAACAGGCCGCGTTGCTCAGTGCGTTCGGGCTGGGCCCGGAAATCGCGGACGACCGGTTCCTGATCTCGCTGGCCGTACTCAGCATCTTGGCCGAGGCAGCGGAAGCGGCCCCAGTGCTGTGTCTGATCGACGACGCGCAGTGGCTGGACGGCCCATCCGCCGACGCGATGACTTTTGCCGCCCGGCGACTGCAGGCCGAGGGAATCGTCGTGTTGTTCGCTGCCCGCGACGACCCGGCGCACCCATTCGCCGCACCTGGACTGCCAGAGTTGCGGCCGGCCGGAATGGACGCGGACGCGGCGGCCGCAATCCTGGCCGAACAGCTCAACTCCCCGGTCGCTATTGGAGTTCGTGACCGCCTGGTCGCCGACACCCTGGGCAACCCGCTGGCGCTGGCCGAATTCGCCCGGTCGTTGTCCGCAGGGCAGATCGCCGGCGAGGCACCCTTACCGGACCAGTTGCCGCTGAGCCTGGAACGTCTCTACCTGGACAGGGCGGCCGAATTGGCGCCCGAGACACAGACCATGCTCCTGGTAGCCGCCGCACACGACAGCGGTCAACTCGCTGAGTTGCTCAAAGCCGCAGCAGCGCTGGGCGCTGGACCCGCGGCACTCGACGCGGCCGAGACGGCGGGCCTACTGCAGGTGAAATCGACGATCGTCTCGTTCGTCCACCCACTAATGCGTTCGGCGATCTACCACGGTGCGACCTCGCGACTACGCCAGGAGGTCGAACGAGCACTCGCCGCCTGCCTCGACGCTGACGTCGACGCCGACCGGAAGGCTTGGCACCTCGCCAAAGCAGCCGCGGGACCGGACTCTGCGGTGGCGCAGGCTTTGCACGCCGCTGCCGAACGAGCCCGTGCACGCGGTGGACACGATGCCGCCGCGGCCGCGTTCGAGCGATCGGCGGCGCTCACCGCGGGAGCCGAGTTGCGCGCTACCCGACTGGCCGATGCGGCCTGGGCGGCATGGCTTGCGGGCCGGCCGCATCGCGCCCAACAGTTGCTCGACCAAGCCCTCCCGCTGGCAGGCGCCGCGCAACTACGAGCCCGCATCGGGCACCAGCGAGGGTCGATCGAGGCGCACTGCGGCACTCCGTCTGCCGCATACGCGATCCTGGTCAGTGCCGCGGAGTTGATCACCGACCTGGAGCCGGCGCGGGCTGCTCAAATGCTCGGCGAAGCCGGCCAGCTGGCATGGGCGGCCGGTGACCTCGCGCGTCTGAACGAAGTCGCCACCCTACTCGCGGAGCTGCCCGACGAACATAACGCCAGTCTGGTAGCCGGCCACGTAATCGTGGGCCTTTCCGGACTGCTGCGCGGTGACACCACGAGCACTGCGGCGAAGTTGCGGGCCGCGGTGGATCTGGCCACCATCAGCCGGGAACCGCGAGTCCTGATGGGCGCGGCCGCGGGCGCGATGTTCCTCGGCGAGGATTCGCGTGCCATCGACCTGTTCAGTACGGCAGTCGCCAAGACACGCGCGGCCGCCGAGGCGGCGATGCTGCCGCTGCTGCTCGGCCCGATGGCCATGGTGGAGGTGTTGACGAGTCGTTACGCCACCGCGCTGGCTGACGCCACCGAGGGTCTGCAACTGGCCGAAGAGACCGGCCAACACAATCCGGCGGCGCACCTGCACGGCGTGCTGGCCGTCATTGCGGCGGTGCAAGGCCGCGCGCAAGATTGCCGTGATCACGCCGCAGCCGCTCTGACGCAGGCAATCTCGTTGCGGCTGGGGCCACATGCGGCCATTGCCTCGTGGGCGCTGGCTTTGCTCGATCTCGGTGGCGGACGCCCCGAGGAAGCCTTCGACCGACTTGAGGCGCTGTCCGGTGCCGCACCTGGCGAGGGCAACCAGATGGTGATGTTGATGGCCACCCCCGACTTCGTCGAGGCAGCGGTTCGCAGTCAGCAGAAGGCCGCCGCGCCCGCTCGCCTGGCGATGTTGCAGACGTGGGCGAACGACACGGGGGCACCCTGGGCGAGGGCACTGGCGGCGCGTTGCCACGGCTTGCTGGACACCGACGGCGAACAGGATCGGCACTTCACCGAGGCGCTGAGCTTGCACGCCCAAGGCGGGCGACCGTTCGAGACGGCCCGCACTCAGTTGCTGTACGGCGAAAACCTCCGGCGGCGCCGCCGTCGTGCAGACGCTCGCAAATTTCTCCGCTCGGCGCACGAGACCTTCGAGCGACTCGGCGCCGCACCCTGGACCGGACAGGCCAGCACCGAACTGCAGGCTACTGGTGAGACCGCCCGCAGACGTGACGTCGGCACGCTTGATCAGCTGACGCCTCAAGAGGTGCAGATCGCCCGTTTCGTCAGCTCGGGTGAGACCAACCGCTCGATCGCGACGCTGCTGTTCCTCAGCCCGCGCACGGTCGACTATCACCTTCGCAAGATCTTCATGAAGCTCGGGATGTCGTCACGCGCGGAGTTGATCCGGATGGCATTGAGCGACACCGAGTTCGCGGGATTGGCGACGATCGGCCCCGGCTCCAGCCGCTAGATGTGACCCGCAGCGAACGCTGCTCCATCGTCCACCCGACACACGGCGCACCGAGAAGTTTGGCGAGGGCGCGATGGTAGACAACTGACATGACTGTTGGCGCCAGCGTGATCACTTTCTTCCACCGGCCACCCGACCCTGAAGGGTTCGATCGATGGGCGACGGAATACAGCGCTGCGGCCCGGCAAGCATCTGGATATGTCAACGCCCGCCAGGCGGTGCACAGCGGTGGTCAACTCGACTGGGCGGTAGAGGTGCGCTTCGACACCGCCGAGTCGCTGCACGCCTGGCTGGACAGTCCGCGACGCCGAGCCATCCTTGCCGACGGCGAGACACACGGATTCTGGCGGTCCGCATCAGATCTCGTCCTCCTTGACAACGAACTTCCACCGCCGGGCGTTGGTATCTTCCTGCACAGTGTGGCCCCCGGGAAAGACGCAGAATTCATTGCGGCGCAATCTGATCTGACGAAAGTCACCGCCCCGTTTCCCGGAATTGAAGGGACAGCACTGCTTCCCGCCGATCTTTCCGGGCAGTGGCTGTCGGTGCTTCGGTTCCGCACTGCCGATCAGCTCGCCGGATGGATTCATTCGAGGGAACGCCAACAAGCGTTGCCGCGCATGCGAGATGAGTTGACGCATGATTTCGCCGAGCTACCCCGCAGTGCACCGTTCGGGTCAACGGTCCGCATTGCCGGCGGTCGGACGAAGATCACACCCGCGTGGAAGTCAGCCATGATGGTGGTGCTCTGCTTGTACCCCAGCGTGATTTTGCTGTCAAAGTCGCTGGCTCCGGCGCTCGATCGTCTCGGAATCGCTCATGCGCCAGCCGTTTTCGTGGGCAATGTCGTCAGTGTGACTCTGATGCAATGGTTTCTGGTCCCGACCGTGTCTCGCCCATTCCGGCGCTGGCTCGACCCCATCGACGGCGCTGCAGGCCGGATCAGCCTCACCGGCGCGGCTGTGTTGATTGGCTGCTACGGCATATTGATCGCGGTTTTCACACTAGTCGGATAACTAACCGCTGATCATCGTATGTAATTCGGCTACCGACCACGGGGCGCTGGTGTTGTGGTCGCGGTACCCCAGCAACTTCGGCGTCGACCGGTTGAAACGGCCAACGAATCCGCCTGCGGCAACCAGGATCTGGCCAGTGACCTCGCGCGCGAGGTCACTGGCCAGATAGGCATAGAGCGGAGCGACGAATTCAGTCGGCGGGGCGTCCAGTGATGCATGCATCGTCATCTCATCGAGCAATCCACGGCGGTGTAGGTCCTTGATCTGCTGTTCGTAGTCCTGGCCGGTGGATATCCGTGTCTTTGCGCCTGGGCACACCACGTTGGCGCGCACGCCGTCGGCCTTCAGCTCGGCGGCTATCGCCATCGTGAGCCCATTGACGGCGCCTTTGCCTGCGGGATATCCGGTACCGCCGTAGTCGCCGAGGAAGGCGACAGAGCTGGTGTTGATTATCGTGCCGTGGCCCTGGGCCACCATGACCGGCGCCGCGGCCCGGCAGGTGTGAAACACGGTGCCGAGGTGCGCACCGATCAGGCTGTCGAATTCAGCCGGCGAGATGCGCAGAATCGAGGAGCCCGGCGGTTCGGCGACTCCGGCGCAGTTGATCAGGATGTCCAACCGACCAAATGAATCCGTGCAAGCCTCGATCAACGTCGTGGCGATCCGCTCGTCGTTGGCTGGGCCGGGAACTCCTTCAGCACGTGCGCCCGATGCAGTGAGCGAGTCGACGGTGCTCTTGACGGCATCACCATCGCGGCCGTTGACCACCACTGCGACACCCAAGCTGCAGAGGAGTTCGGCAATGGCGCGCCCAATGCCGCGGCTACCGCCGACCACTACCGCACTGCGTCCCGCGAACAAGTCACCGTCGTTCATCTGACCTCGCGCGTTGAACTTGTCCGTCGCTGGAAAGCCTTGGGCCACAACTCAATCAGCCACGTACTCGAATTCTACTTTTTCGATAACCGTCCGGCGCGACCACCACAACCACCGTTCCAGCTGAACCATTAGCGCCGGTAGCACGAAGGCCCGCACCAACAGCGAGTTGAGCAACAGACCCAAGCCGACGGTGACACCGATCTGCGCCACGCTGAGGACTCTGCTCGTGGCGAGCGCAAGCATGGTGATCCCTACGACGATGCCGCCCGCGGCAACAACCACGCCGGTCGCCGCAAAGGTCCGAATGATGCTGGTGCGCATTCCCGCTGGAAGTTCCTCGCGGACGCGTGACGCAAACAGCAGATTGCCCGCCGAGGCGACACCGACCATCGACACGAACGCGATCGGCGGCACCGACCAATGCAATTCCTGGTGCAGTAGGCGATGCCAGATGAGGACGCTGGCACCGAGTGCCGCGACATAGGAAATAGCGATGGTGGCCAGGACGACAAAACCGGCGATCGGACTTCGCAACAGCATCGCGGCGATGACCAGGATGACCGAGAGGGTAATCACCCCCATCAGGGTCAGGTCACCACCGACGATGTCCTGCAGATCGCGGGTGGCTGGTCCAACACCGGTGAGATCCACCGCCATGGGTTTCAAGGTGCTGTCCTTGGCGACGTCGGCTATCGCCGCTTGGACGGCACGAGCGCGCACGGCACCGTCGTTGCCCCATTCGTTCCCCTTCCCGTAGACGAGGATCCTGGTGGACTGTCCACTTGGCGAGAAGAAGTAATCCTGCGTCGGGCGCATGGCCGGGTCGGTCAGGATCTTTCGGGACGCGTAGAGGTCCACCCCGGGACTGCCCTGCGAGACAGCGGCGAGCTTGTGCAGATAGTCGGGGAGCTCATTTGCCGGCACCGGTCGAGCGTTGGCCATCAGTCCTCGCACATTCGAAGCCTGCCCGCGCACCTGGTCCAACTGTCCGCGGACGGCGAGTATCAACAGCGGCAGGCCGGCCGCGTCGGTTCCCGCGGCAGCGTCCGCCGTCGATTTGGCCAGTTGCTCGGCAGAGTCGACCAGCTTGTTGGAGCCACTGACAACCGCAGTTGCCCACTGCACAGCTTCCTGAGCCCCCGCACATACCGGAGTTGTCGGGCAGTCGGCAATTGCGTTGGCGTAGCTGCGCAACGGATCGAAGATCTCGGCAACATCCGCGGCCCGGGCCCGCACTTTATCGATTGCCGCGTGCGTGACGTTTACCGCGAGACTCACTCCGCCGATGGCGTAGGGGCCCGCTTGCATGCCGGACTGAATCAGATCGAGCCCGTCGACAAGGTCATGTATGGCGAGGTCGAGCTTCGGGATTGCGTCCTCTTTGGCGGTGATCTCATCAGAGAATTCGTCGAGCCGATCACCGATATTGCCGCCGGTGACGCTCAACGCGGCCTGTTTGGAGACCATGCCACCGGGGTGGCTCGCGGACTGCACCAGACGAACGCCCGAGATCGCCATGATCGCGCCCGTGACTTGCTGGATCGCTTTTAAACCGGCCGGGTTGCGGAGGTCGTGCCTGGTCTCGATCGTGATGACGGCCGGGAACAGTTGATTCGGCGGAAAGTGTGCGTCGACGGCGCGATAGCCCTGGTTGGCCTCGGTATTGGGTGACGTCGTCGCGCTCTCGTCCCAGCTCATCGGCACGCCGGGGAGGCTGATCATCAAGATCAACACAAACACTCCACTGCCTACCAGGATCGGAGCCGGCCAGCGTGCCACCTGGGTACCGATACGCCGCCAGCGGCGGCGCACCGTCTTGATCCGGGGCGGCTTCAGTAGATCGGCACGGCTGGCCAGTGCCATCAGCGCCGGCGTCAGTGTCAAGGCAGATAACCCGACGGCCAGCACACCGATCGCAACCAGCACGCCGGTCGTCGCGAACAGACTGATCCGCGCGAGGCTGAGCCAACCCACGGCGCCCAGGGGAGCGACAACGATGAGAGTCGTGCCGACGATCGCCGGCGCGACACCGCGATACGCGTCGACCAAGGCATCAAGCGGGGCGATGTTTTGTCTTCGCCGCTCGTGATATCGCCCGATCAGGAAGATCGCAAAGCCAGTGCCGGCACCGAGTGTCACCGCAACACTTACTGCGATGGAGAACAGCGAGATACCGATCAGTTCCCTGGCGGCGAGGTCGGAAATGACCGGTTTGACCACGGCCAGCGCCATCATCACTGACACCAGGGGCACCATCGCGGTGATCAGCGATCGGTAGACGAGCAACAACAGAATCAGCAGCACCCCGAACGTAGTTGCCGTGATCACCTGCATCTGCCGGTCTATCGCCGCAAACTCATCCATGATGGTGGCGCCAGGGCCGGTGATGTAGACGTGCAACCCATCCGGGGGCGGCTTGCTCGACGCGATGCTGCGCGTCGCAACGATTGAATCGGCGGCTTCAGAGGTGCCGACCATGCCCGACAGGCGGACGGCGGCCGTGACGACATGGTTGTCGTCGCTCTGCGCCGCGTCCGCGGTCGCCGGTACCTGCCACCAGTCGATGACGGCGAAGACGTGCTGCGAGTCTGCTCGCAGGGCGGTGACCAGTTGGTCGTAGTATGCGCGATCCTGATCGGTAAGCGCCCCGTCACGGTCGAGGACCAGGTAGGCGACGTTGTCGGTGCGGTTTTGGGAAAAAGCGGCCGCCGACCGTTGCACCGCAAGCGAAGTCGCGGTTCCGGCCGGCAGGAAGGGTTGATCCTCGTTGGCGACGACCTGCTCGAGTGGCGGAGCGAGACTGTTGCCGGCGACAGCCAGCAAGGCCCAGATTCCGACGATCACCAATGCGAATCGATAGATGAATCGGGCGATCACCGCGCCAGCCTCAACTGCGCCATGCTGCAGATATCACGCCGTAGTCCGATCCCAACACCTTACGTATCACCTTCTCATTCGACACCGTGGCGCAACCCCAGCCCGAGAGGGCTCATTCAATCATCCTGCCCTGACAACCGATATTGATTATCCGGTGGGCTCCGGCGCGGCGGGTCGTGATGGTCAAACCCGGGAAGGCGCTGACTCTGCGCGCAGGGCGTTCGCTACTCGCGTTTTGTCACCACCAGCGCAGAGTCATTGCTTCCGAGGTCCTAGTGTTCCTAAGAACCCCTGGTTGCGGAGCAAAGGAGCGTTGTGCAGTGCGGCGATCATCCCAGTTTGCCCTCGTCCTGACCACGGTCGCGACCGTCGGTGCCGCGGCCGTTGGCTGCGGCGGCAGTAAGCCGCCTACGACACCGGCATCGGGTTCGAAGGCGGCCACATCGACCGGCAGCGTCAGCCAGACCAGTTCAAGCCCGGCCGCACCCGCCGACTACACCCGCCTCCTGATCCCGGCTGCTGATATCCGGGCGCCGGAAGTCTTCACCGCCGGCACGCCCATCACCAACCCGGACGGCCGGGTGGGTGTGACCACGTCGTTCAGCAACCAAGATCGCACTCACGTCATCTACGACACCATCGAGATCCTGGCAGATCCGCCCGCTGCGGCAAGCGCGCTGGACAAGCGGAAAGGTGCGCTGGACGGGACGGTGCACGGCGTTCCCGACCCGATCGCGATCGGCTCGGGCGGCACCACTGTCTCCGGCCCCTCACCGAACGGGGATAAGGGGGTGACGGTGTTGTTGTTCACCGAAGGGCGGGCATTCGTCGAGCTCGTTTTCGACGGACCCGCTCAGGCACCCGCACCGCCCGATTTCGTCGCCGATGTCGGCCAGCGGCAGGACGACGCAATCAAAAAGGGCCTATAGACGAAGGAGCAGACAAATGGACAACGAGGTTCATGGACATTGCGACCCGGCCTTCGACGCGGTCCGGGCGGCCCTCGCCGACAACGTCGACGCCGGCGAGGAGGTGGGCGCCTGCATCACGATCGACGTCGACGGTGACCGAGCGGTGGACATCTGGGCGGGCCACACCGACGCCGCGCGCACGACGGCTTGGGCCGAGGACACCATTGTCAACGTGTGGTCCTCCACCAAGACCGTCACGAGCCTGGCAGGCTTGATGCTCGTCGACCGCGGTCTGGTCGATCTCACGTCGCCGGTGGCCAGGTACTGGCCGGAGTTCGCCGCAAATGGCAAGCAGGACATCGAATTTCGTCACATCTTGTCGCATACGTCGGGTGTGTCGGGCTGGGACTTACCGTTCACCACCGAGGACATGTACGACTGGGAGAGGTCGACAGCTCTGCTGGCTGCCCAGGCCCCGTGGTGGAAACCAGGGGCCGGGTCGGGTTATCACGCGCACAACCAGGGACACCTGATCGGCGAGATCGTTCGGCGTGTCACCGGGAGTTCGCTCAAGGATTTCGTCCACGATGAAATCGCCGCGCCACTGGGCGCCGACTTCCAGATCGGCGCCCGACCCGGTGACTACCACCGCATCGCCGAGATCATCGGTCCCCCGCCACTCGAATAGCCGCTGGATCTGCTTCCTGCGGACAGTCCCATGCGCAAGACATTCAGCGGCCCACCTCCCAATGCCGACGCCGCCAATACACCGGCCTGGCGTGAGGCCGACCTCGGCGCGCTCAACGGCCATGGAAACTCACGCTCACTGGCGACAATTCTGTCGGCAATATCATTGGGCGGCAGCGCTCGTGGGGTGCAGTTACTCAAACCGGACACCATCGAACTGATCTTCTCCGAACAGGCCAACGGGTTCGACCAGGTGCTGCCCGCCCCGGTCCGATGGGGCGTCGGGTATGCGCTGGCCAAGAATGAGGCGCTCCCCTACGTTCCGGACGAGAAGATTTGTTTCTGGGGTGGATGGGGCGGCTCGATGGTGTTGATATGTCCGGACCGCCGCACCACGATCTCCTACGTCATGAACAGGATGGGGCCCGGCATATTGGGTTCGGACCGGATGGCGACCTACGGCACCTTGATTTTCGCCGCGCTGGCGGCGGGCTGACAGCAACGGGCCGTTTCCGCCTGCCGAGTGTCGTACCGTTCACAAAGGTCCTGGGCAGACCGTCGGCATTGAGAGTCAAGGCACGGCTTAACGCGGAGCGCGTCGTGCAATCGAAGGGGGCTGGCACATTGATCAAGCCAGTTGTTGTTGCCGCGGCATGCGCGGCAATGCTGATATCCGCCGGGTGCGGCGGGTCCAAGAGCAACCAATCCAACGACCGACCGCGGGCGGGCGAGCGACCGACGGGGACTTCACACGGTGACCCCACGAACGAGGACCCCACGAACGAGCCCGCGGCCGCAGGAAAGATGACCTTCCGCTACGAGAGTGCGCAGACACCGGAGGCGCAAAGCGGCCGACAGTTGATGGTGGACGCAAAGCTCCTCGAGAGCGTGGCCCAGCACGTCAACGACACGCTCAATCTGCCGCACGATGTTGCGGCCGTCGGTAAGCAATGTGGTGAAGCGAACGACTACTGGGATCCCAACGCCAACGAGATCCAACTCTGTTACGAGGACATCCAGCAGAGCCAACAACGGTTCGCCAACTCCGGCAACCCGGACCCGGTGATCGCCGCCGTCGATGCGACGATCTCGGGCTTCTATCACGAACTAGGTCATGCCACCCTGGCCATCTACCAGCTCGCCTTCACCGGGCGCGAGGAAGATGTGGCCGACCAACTGTCCGCCTTCGAGTTGCTTGCCCCGGGCGCCGACGGGAAGCCCTATCCCAACGGCGTCCGCATCGCGATGAACACCGCACAGGACTGGAAGCTCGGCGCCAAGGAGGCCGGCGACGCCAACGAACTCCCGTTCTGGGATGGCCATTCGATGGACATCACCCGAATGTACAACTGGGAGTGCTGGATCTATGGGTCCGATCCGGCGGCCAATGCCTCTATTGTTTCGTCCGGCGACCTGCCGGAAGACCGCGCGGGCAATTGCGAGGAGGAATTCCAGAACATGTCCAGGGCGTGGCAGCAGATGTTGGGGCCGCACCTCAAGAAGCCCAGCTGAGCTTCGGAGGAAACCAAGGAATGTCCGAACAGCAGCCCGCCGCGCCTCTCGATCCGCTGGCCGTCGACTTCGTAGCTCGGCTGGGCGGAGCGATGGTGGCTACCAGCTACCCGATCGCCATGATTCGACGCACTCTGGAACGGGTTTCAGACCGGTACGGCCTCACCAGTCAGGTACTGCTGCTGCCCAATTTCATCCAGTTCGGCGGCTTCGATCACGCGGCGGGTACCCCGGTGCGGGTGGTGCGTTCCGACAGTGACCTGCGCTACGACCAGGCGTTCCCATTGGCGACTCTGGTCGCCGACGCAGAGGAAGGCCGGATCGATGCCCACGACGGATTGGCCGAACTGGACCGCATCTATGCGTTGCAGCCGCGATTCAGGTCCTGGGTCAGCGTCCTCGGTTACGCGATCCAGAGCACGGCGTTTGCGCTGATATTGCAACCCACGCCGGTAGCGATGCTGGCGGCCGCCGGTTTTGGGGTGGTGGTCGGCATTTTGAACCTGATCGGTCGAATCAGCAGTGGTGCCGCGCAGATGCTTCCCGTGGTCAGCGCCTTCCTGGTGGCATTCACCGCCTTCAGCCTGAAACGCCTATGGCACATCGGCGACGACAGTCTGCGGGATCTCACCGCACCGCTTGCGCTGTTCCTACCCGGCGCCGCAATCACCATGGCAGTCATAGACTTAACCACCCGAGAGGTGGTTTCGGGCACCGCTCGCCTGGTGGCCGGGTTTATGCGACTCGCGCAGTTGACATTCGGCATTCTGATCGCCGCACAAATCCTGCACGTCAGTTCCGGTGAGTTAAACGCTGTGCAGCTCAACAAATTCGGCGCGTGGGCACCGTGGGCCGGCGTGGCTCTGTACGAATTCGGCATCCTGCTCTATCTCGGCCCGCCCAACCGATTTCTGCCCTGGCTGGTGATCACCCTGCTGGTCACCTACGCCGGCCAGGTCGGTGCGAATGCGTTGTTCGGCACGTACGCAAGCGGATTCGGTGGCGGGCTGGCCCTCATGCTGTTCGCCGTGGCGGTGGCACAGCGACCCAACTCGCCGCCCGCGCTGGCGATGCTGCTGCCCGGATTCTGGCTGTTGGTCCCGGGATCCCTCGGCCTGATCGGTGTGACCCAACTGGTCAACGCCAACGTCGGCGCAGCCGTTGCGGTAACGGTGGTTTCGATGATCTCGATCGCGCTGGGCATGCAGGCAGGCCTGCCGATGTGGCGCGGCGGCCGCCAACTGGCCGGCTCGCCGTCCGCCTGAGCCGGAGTTCACACACAATTCAGGCAGGCGTCGGCCTGCGCTCGTTGACCGCACATGAGCGCCCGTTTACCTCACGGTATGCGGGTAGTTCAGGTCGCCAACTTCTACGGGCCCCGATCCGGTGGGCTGCGGACGGCGGTCGACCGACTGGGCGCGGAGTACTGTTCCAACGGCCATGAGGTCTTTCTCGTCGTCCCCGGGTCACGGCCGCAACGGAGCGTTTTGGACACCGGCGTCGTGCGAATCACGCTGTCTGCCAGACTACTTCCGCTGACCGGAGGCTATCGGGCGATATTGCCCGGCCCGGTGCGCGCCCTGCTGGCCGCCCTGCGGCCCGACGCGTTGGAGGTCTCCGACCGGCTCACCCTCCGGTCGCTCGGCCACTGGGGACGCGATCACGGCGCCACCACCGTGATGATTTCCCATGAACGCCTCGACCGCCTTGCCGGACAGGTGCTCCCGCGTCCAACCGCACGAAAATTTGCCGACTTCGCGAATCGGCGCACCGCCGCCAACTACGACACCGTGGTCTGTACCACCGAATTCGCTCGCGAAGAATTCGACCGCATCGGCGCGACCAACACTGTGACCGTTCCACTCGGTGTCGACCTGCAGACGTTTCATCCCCGTCGACATTGTCCGGACCTGCGGCGCAAGTTCGCCACACCGGCACAGATCCTGTTGGTCCATTGCGGCCGACTGTCAGTGGAAAAGCGAGCCGACCGCAGCATTGATGCGCTTGCCGCACTGTGTGACGCCGGGATCGACGCCCGATTGGTCGTGGTCGGCGAGGGCCCATTGCGGGCCAGGCTGGAGCGCCAAGCTGCCCGACTGCCGATCGACTTCACCGGATTCATTGCCAACCGGCACATTGTGGCCGGGTTGCTGGCTTCTGCCGACATCGCGCTGGCACCGGGGCCACACGAGACCTTCGGGTTGGCTGCGCTGGAATCTTTGGCGTGTGGCACGCCGGCCGTGGTCTCCCGGACCTCGGCCATGACCGAGATCATCACGGCGGACAGTGGGGCGCTGGCCGACAACGATCCGATGGCCATCGCCGATGCGGTCCGCGATGTCGTGGGCCGACCGGAGCGTGACCGGCGCTTTAGTGCCCGACACCGCGCCGAGATGTTCACCTGGCATCGGGCCGCAAGCGGGATGTTGACCACGCTGGGAGGCTAGAACCCGGGGCCGGCTGGCTCGCCGGTCGAGCCGTCCGGGCAGAGGTAGGAAAAGGGTGTACACCTGACCACATCAGCGGGAAGGGGACCATCCTCGATGGCGCCGCTTTCGGCTTCGTGATACTCGTGACAGGTCTCCATGCTCCAACCGATGGACACGGTGGACGTGGGCAGCGGGTCGCCCGGACACCAGACGCCGTGGCAACGAGGATCGCAGACCGTGCGCACCGGACCTGGATGGGCCTGCGCGGTGCCCGCAGCCGTACCCAGAGCGGCCACCGAAACAGCACTCGAAAGCACTATCCGGACGATGATCCGGCGCACAGCATGAGCGGTGTTCATCTTGCGTTCCCCTTCGGTTGCGTAGCCGTTCCGGAGTGCTTAAGCGCCAGTTCGCCGCGGGTGGAATGTCCTTCATCGCAGGTTAATTCGGGCTGTCGGGCATTATTCCCGCCAGTCGCACCGGTGACCAGACCCGGCCGGATTCAGTCAGGCCGACCGGCTGTCGAGGGCGGCATCAAGCAGATCGCCGATGCGGTGCTGCTGCCACAGGTTGAGCACGTTCGACAACATCTGCAGCGGCGCCCGCAGACTTTCGTCATTCTTGATCCGAGGGTCTGTGCGGTCGCTGGGCGTGTCGGCGCCGAATCGCCTACGGATCAGCGCGGGCACATCCAGCAGCCAAGCCACCCCCATCATTGCCGCGTAGAGCAGTAGGTACCGGCGCAAGCGATCCGGGTCTAGCTGCGGCCCTCCGGAGTCGCGAAATACGGTGACGAAACAGTCCAGCAGGTCGTCGAGATGCCGGTTCCACATGTCGGTTTCGGCGCCTGACATCGCCCCCCAGATCGCCATGCCCAGGTTCATCTGGCTGACACAACCCCAGTCCAGCAGGCCGCAGCAGAGCATTCCTGCGCTGTCCCGCCAGAACCAGGCATTGTCCACGTTGGCGTTCCAGTGGCACAGTCCGATGTAGTCGGAATCGCTTGCCAACAAGCGCCCTACCGCATGGTCGTGCCGGGCGACTCGGGGCACGTCGTCGCGCAGCAGCGCCAAGAAATCTGGCTCGGTCACGTTTGCGGGTAGCAACCCGGGCTGCTTCTCGGCGAGTGCGGCCAGTTCGTTCAGCCTGCGGGCCAACTTCTCCACCGCGAGGTCGGGCCGCTCCCCCACCGTCGCGGCCTGGACATCGAGCGGAAATTGCGAGGTCAGGTTCGGGGGCAACCGTCCGGATCGATGCGTCCCGGAAAGGCGGGCCAGAGCGGTCAACAGCGCCCGATAATGTTCGAGAGGTTCGGGCATTTCGTAGTCGAGGCACTTGCGATATTGGTTCTCGATCCCGTTGCTGTCGAACTGAATTCGTTCGGTGATCAATATCCCCGTGCCGGTCTGTCGTTCATAGTCGGCGAACAGCACTTGAGGTACCGCGATGGGAAAGGCGGGCGTACGGGACAGCTCGGCGAACCGAACCTCGGAGTCCATCTGCGTCTTACCGCGATCCCGGGTCGGATTGTCGAGATCGCGGGAGAACTTGATGAACAAGTCGGTGTGGAGTCGTGGCTCGGGCTTGTCATACTCGATGGACAGCAGAACTTTGCGTCCGGTGCTGCCGCCATCGACCTCACAGAACGTGGTGATCCTGGCTACCCGGTTGTCCGGGTCCAGCGCACCTGAAGCCCGAAATGCGTTGGTGAGGAACCGGGTTCCGCCGGCCTCCAAGGCAATCGGGTCAGCGGGCATCGGTTGCCCGAAGGTATCGCCGGCAACCCACCGATGAATATCACTGTGCAACTGGTGATCACCAAGTCTGTTCGGCAGCGCGCACCAACATGTGGTTGATCGCCACCCGGCGGTCGCGGGTCACCATGTAGAGCACCGCGTCGGCGATGTCCTCCGAGCGCAGCTTGACCATGTCCGCGGTCTGCCGCTCGAACGCCTCCCGCGATGGTGTCGGCAGATGCGTGAAGATCTCGGTGTCGACGGTCCCCGGGCCCACGACACCGACACGGACTCGTTGGCCCAGTACCTCTTGACGGACACCCTCGCTGAAGGCGTTCACCCCGAATTTGGTCAGCGAATAGACGGCGGTGCCGGGACGCGCCACCCAGCCGGCCGTGGAACTGATGGTGACCAGATCCGCCACGCCGCGCGGCGAGTCGGCCGCGCCGGCAATCAGATGCGGAAGAGCCGCCCTGGTGACGTAGAGGACCCCCTGGATGTTGACCTTGACCAGTTCATCCCAATCCTGCAGTGCCGCTTCGGTTGCCGACCCCATCCTCATCAACCCGGCGTTGTTCACCAAGGTATCCAGGCGACCCAGCTCATCCACTGTGCGCTGCACTGCTGCCGCAACCTGTTCGGCGTCGGTGACGTCGGCCGGCACCACCACGGCCGTGCCGCCGGCGGAGTCGATCTCGCTTTGCAGTTCCCGCAGCCGGTCGGCCCGCCGGGCCAACAACGCGACCGCAGCTCCTTGTGCGGCCAGGGCTTTGGCCGTTGCCGCTCCGATTCCGCTACTCGCGCCGGTGACCAGTGCCGCGGTACCGGCCAGGACCGCCGTCATGAGCGGGATCCCGCTTCGCCGCGGAGTATGTCGTGCAGGACGTATTCGGTGTCCTCCCCCAGGTCGGGAGCCCCACGTGAAATCTGGGCCGGGTCGTTCGACATCCGCCACGACGGGCCGACGACGGGCCGTTGGCCTTCGAGGTGATCGCTGACGAACCGGTAAAGCCCGCGGTCCCAGAGCAATTGGTCGCTGATCAGGTCGACCGACGTGGCACTCTTGCTGGCCGGAACTCCGGCTGAGCGAAGCTGCTGGGCGAGTACTTCGGCATCATGGGCACGCGTGAGGCTCGCCAATGCGGCGTCGAGCGCATCGACGTGGCGGTGCCGGTGCCCGATCGTCGAGTAACGCGGATCGTCGGCAAGTCCAGGAGCGAGCAGTACACCGCACAGTTGCTGCCATTGAACTTCTTCGGCGACAGCAAGGCTGATCCAGCCCCCGTCAGCACACGGGTAACACCCGTGTGGGCACATATCCGGGTGGCGATTACCTTCCGGTGCCAGCGGCGAACCGGAAATACTCTGCTCGAGCAGTCGATCACCGACCATCGAAGACAGGGCCTCAACGGCCGAAACATCCACGGATTGGCCCGCTCCGCTGAGATCGCGATGCAGCAACGCCACCACTGCAGCGTATGCCGCGGCCGCACCGACGGTGGAATCTCCGTATCGCATGCTTGCGCCGCGCGGAGGGCCTTGTGGATACCCGACCAATGAGGCGAGACCCGCGAGCGCTGCGAAACAAGGCGCATAACCCGTCTGGTGTCCCAACGGACCGTCGTTACCCCACATCTTGATCGACACCGAGATGATGTCCTCATTGATGGCCTTGAGCTCTTCGTACCCCAGACCCAGACGCTCCATTGCACCCGGCCGCAGATTGTTGACGACGATATCGCTGTGCGCGATCAGCTCACGCAGCCGCTGGCTGCCTTCGGCAGTTTTGATGTCGAGGTCCACGCTGAGGACTTCCGGGTTGATGCTCAGGAAGTACGGCGCGTGATTGATGTCCGTTCCGCCGTAGGCACGCATCTCTTCTGGGGTCGCCGCCGACTCGACCTTGATGACTTCAGCGCCGAGCAGGGCCAGGAGCTTTCCTGCGTAGGGTCCCGCCCACACTTTGGTGAGCTCCACTACGCGGACCCCTGCCAGCGGCCCACCGCGCCGATTCCTGGCCGGTCGAAGATGCGTTGCCCGCGGCGTGAGTGCAGTCGGCGAGGTGCGCGGGCGATCGATGAAACGCGTGGTGTGTTGGCCGAGAAGTGGTGCCGCAGAGCTGATCTCAGCGGGCGTGGCACTGAGGGCGTACGGGACGGTCGGATATGCGGCCGTGCCGAGTACGGGATGCTGCACGCGCCGGAAGAACCCGCGGTGGCGGTACTGGGCCGAGCGGTGCAGATCTTCGGCACTGTTGACTGGGACCAGGGGCACGCCCAGGCGCTGTGCCCGGTCGGCGACAGCCTCTTTTAGCAACCCTGCGACCCATGCCGCGAATCCCCGCTGAAATGTTGCGACCTTCTCCGGAGTGACAGAGAACTCCAGCCAATCATCGGCGAAGGCATCAAGCCAATCCGCCTGATTCAGTAGGTTTTTGACACCCAACCAGTGCGCGGCGCTGGTCATGTACAGGTAGACGAATCCGTCCGAGCAGGCGAAGAACGAGGCCGGACCCTGCTGATCGTAATCACCGCGGTCGACCCCGGCGGGAACCTCGCCGGTGACGAGCCGGCCCACGATGCAGTCGGCTCGCGACGCCAGGACGGCCTGCGCAGAGATATCGATGGATTCCCCTTGGCCGGTGTGCAAACGGCGGAACAGTGCGGCCGTCACGCACAGTGCGGCGTCCAGTCCGGCTTCGTAGTCGGCCAGATGGCGACCGGGGCCCTGCAGCGGCGGTTCGCCCGGATCGGCGTGGCTGGGCGTGTGATAGCCCCAGCCGCTGGCATGAAATACGTTGATGCTGCTGGCATTGGCAAACTCGACGGGAGCGTCATCGCCGAACGCAGTGATCGAGCAAAACACCACGTTGGGATGCTGTTCAGCCCACCGCCCGGTGTGTTCGCCGATCACTGCGTCGGCATCGCCGATGAGTTGCTGCAGGCGCTCGATACCGGCGACCACATTGACGTCCAGCTCTACCGAGCATTTGTTGGTGTTCAGGTAGCCAAACAATGCGCTGCCTTCGCAACCGTCGGCGATGATCGGCGACATGGCCCGGGTGCGGCTGCCGCACTCGGGCGCCTCGATCTTGACGACCTCGGCACCGAAGTCAGACAGCAACTTCCCGCAGTATTCGCCGGCCACCGAGTCGGTCAGCTCGACGATCCGGATACCCGTCAGTGCCGACATATCCTCGCTCGCAACGCGATCAGGGCTTGTTTCGCCCCGAACGGCTGAGCCGCCACTCGGGCGGGAAGTTCAGATCGTTGTCCTTCACAACATTGTTGAGGCCCTTCTTGAAGGTGCCTTCGGTGAGGTCGACCTCGTTGTCCTGGTCGTTGGCGATCATCGGTAACATTCCCTCGACCATGCCGGTGAGCAAACTCCCGAAGTACTCACCCTTGTGCTGCTTGTAAAGCTCCAGGAAGGTCTTCTGCACCGCGACCGTGTCGGTCGGACGGGAACGGGAGCAGGCCGTCGCATACTTCAGCGTCTCTTCTTCCAGCTTGTCGCGCGGTACGACACTGTTGAGGAAGCCACACTCGTACATCTCCTTGGCGCTGAACGGCCTTCCGGTGAAGAGCATTTCGGAGAATTTACGCAAGCCCATGGTCTCGGCCCACCACCAGAGGCGCGGTCCCCAGCCCACGTATCGGAATGCCGGATGCCCGAACAGCGCGTCGTCAGACGAGATCACCAGATCGGCGTCGCCGGCTTGGTAGAAGTGCCAGCCGTAGCAGTAGCCCTTGGCTTCGATGATGCTGATCTTGCGGAGCTCCTGAAGCGGTCGATTGCCGGCCCGCGCCTTAGCGTAGAAGTCGGTGACGGTGGACAGGTACCGGTAGGAGCCACCCGGCGGGTACTTGACGTCGTCGTCGTTGATCGCCAGCTCATGCAGCAACGGCATGCCGGGATTTTCCAGCATCCCCCGCTGTTCGGGCAGGTCGCCGCCGCTGCCGAAATCTTCGCCCTCACCGCGGATTACCACGACTTTGACGTCATCGTCCACGTTGCATTTGTGGATCAGATCGGCGTAGAGCTGACGCATGCCCAAGCTGGTCGCGTTCTGCGCGTCGGGCCGGTCGAAGGTGATGTAGGCGATCCTGTTCTGGACGTCTTTTTCGAACTTGATGTACTGCGCGGCTTCCTTCTTCATCTCTTCGTAGTCGTACTCAGGCATGAGATCTCCAGTTCCGTTACCTAATTGAGCCAAGGTCTACTTGAGCAGAGCACCCGCATCGACGGGCAGCGAAACGCCAGTGATATAGCGAGATTCGTCCGAGGCAAGAAACAACACCGCGTTGCTGATGTCCTTCGCTTCGACCCACGGCACCGGAAGCGTGTGCGTCATCTGCGAGAACGGGGCGAAGTCATCGGGACCGGGGTTCTCCAGATCCGGCCGGAACAGCCGAAATGTCACGTCGTTCATGGTCATCGGAGTGTTCACCTGGCTGGGATGAACCGAGTTCACCCGAATCATGTGCTGGCCCAACTCGACGGCGAAGCTTCGCATCAAGCCCATGACGCCGTGTTTGGCGGCAATGTAGTGGCCGGTGTAGGCAAGCGCCTTATGCGATCCCACCGAGCCGGTCATGATGATGGAGCCACCCCGTCCGCCGGCGATGACATGTGGCACAACGGCTTTCACCGTCTTCCAGACCCCGGAGAGGTTGACGTCGATCATGTGCTGCCAGGTGTTCTCCGGGATCCTGTGCAGCTTGTTGCCAAAAGTGCCGATGCCCGCGTTTGCGACGATGATGTCGAGCCGGCCCAGTTGCTCCACACCGCTGTCGACGGCGGACTTGAGTGCGTCGTAGTCCCGTACATCGACCTGTGCGGTCACAATGCGTCGGTCCAGAGCCCTGACGAGATCGGCGGTTTCTTCCAGATCCGCCGGGGTGGAGTGCGGGTAGGCCAGGTTCTCGATCGGCCCGCAGACATCAACCGCGATGATGTCTGCGCCTTCCTGCGCCAGACGCACCGCGTGACTGCGGCCCTGGCCGCGGGCGGCGCCGCTGATGAGCGCGACCCTGCTGGCAACCCGTCCAGTCGTCGGGGTCATGACGAGATCGTCGCCGGCATGGATTCCCAGCCTCGAACCGTCGAGGTCGGGCTGAGCTGGGCCTGGTCGAGGTCCACTTCCCACTCCGGAAATCGTTTCAGGATTTCCTCCAAGGCGATGCGTCCTTCCAGACGGGCCAGCGCGGAACCCAGACAGAAATGCGTTCCCACGCTGAACGTGAGGTGCGGACGAACTTCCCGGTGGATGTTGAATTCGTCGGCGTCCGGCCCGAACTGGCGCGGGTCCCGGCATGCGGCGCCGATGAGCATCATCATCACGGCGCCCTCGGGCACCGTCTGTCCGTACAGGGAGATATCGCGGGTCATGTAGCGCGAAACGTGCGGAGCCGGCGGTTCATACCGCAGCAGCTCCTCGATCGCCTGCGGAATGAGGTTGGGGTTCTCGGCGAGCTCGCGACGCTGATCGGGGTGCTCGGCCAGCACCTTGCCCGCCCAACCGATCAGCCGCGTCGTCGTCTCGTTGCCCGCGCCGGCGACGACGTTGAGGTAAACCAGAATCTCGTCCCGAGTGAGGTGCCGGGTGGTGCCGGTCTCGTCGACGAACTCGACATTGAGCAGTTCGGTCATGATGTCGTCGGACGGATTATCCGCGCGCCAGTCGATGTAGGCCGCGAACTGCTCGCCGACCGACACGCCCTGTTCGGCGGCCTGCATCGGCTTGCCGGCCTCGGTGCGCAATTGGGCATTGCCCCGATCGCGGATGTACTCCTGGTCGTCCTCGGGGATGCCCAGCAGCGCGCTGATGACTCTCATCGGCATCTGGGCCCCCAGATCGTTGACGAAGTCGAACCGTCCCGTGCCAACACACGGATCGAGCGACTGGGCGCAGAACCCCCGAATCATCGGCTCCAATGCACCGATCTTGCGTGGCGTGAACATGCGCGACAGCAACTTGCGGTGCAGGTCGTGAATGGGGGGGTCTTCGAAGATCAGCAGTCCCGACGGAATGTCCAGATTCGCCTTGATCAGTTCCAGGATCGCGCCGCGCGCGGAGCTGAAGGTGGCGTGGTCGACAAGTGCCTTATTGACATCGGCGAACCGACTCAGCGCAAAGAAGTCAAATTGCGCGTTGTAGTAAAGCGGCGCTTCGTCGCGCAGTCGCGCGAACATCGGATAGGGATCGGCGATGAGGCCGACATCATACGGATCGAATCTGACCTGGCTATCGGTGCTCGTCGTCACGAAATCCCTCCTACCACCGGCATTTTCGTATGTCGAAGCATCCCGAACCCCCGCCGGCACTGCCGGCGTCGAGCAACCCAATCGGATTCCGCAATTTATACGGAGCGCTTAAATGCGTTGCTCACTTGCGTGCACGGCCCGGGCTGTAATCGAGCTCATTTAACGTCACTATTCTCTATACTCGTAGAGAACCACACGACGGATGTCATGGCAAGCCCGGAGTCTGCGCTGGAACATTGGTGGTGCGAGTCAGCCGCCCCCGCTGCGGGTTCTTCAGAATCCCGGTGGCGATCGCGGACAGGATCCCATCGAGCTGCTCGGCGGTGTCGACTAATCGATCGCCATGCGCGAGCCGCACCAGCAGCCCGTTGATGAACGTCAGCGTGACGTTGCTTAGATCCTCGATGACCGCCGGTTCCAGTTCCGCACCGCGCGGCATGAGCTGGACCAGGATCTCCCGGTGCAGCTTGGTGAATGCGTCCGTCCCGTGCTGCAGGGTGGCGGCTAGCGCAGGGTCACGCGCGGCCTGCATAGTGAGCTCGTACCTGGCCCTGGTCCGCGACAGCTCCGGCTCGCAGCCGGACTGAATCACCACCTGTGACAACAACGACGGCGAGTGTCCGGCGCGACTGCCGTCGGCGTTGTCGGCGACCGACTGCAAGTTCGCCAGGTCCAACTCGGCCAACCGTTCAGCGACGGCAAGCAGTAGCGCGGAACGAGTCCGGAAATAGAATGACGTCGTCCCGTCGGGCACGGCAGCCTTGCGGTCGACCTTGAGATGACTCAACCCTTTAGCGCCGTCGTCTGCCAAAAGTTGAATCGCCACATCGCAAAGATCGCGTCGGCGCTCGCTGGGGTTGGGTCTGCGTCGTTTGTCCATTGACCAATCCGTAGGGCTGGTCGCCGAGCGTACTCTATATTCGTAGTGTCGGTAAGGCAGCAAACGAAGCTGTCGGCAATTCAATCCTTGATGCCAAACGCGGTATTCGGAACGTGCCGAACAACGTGCGGCCCTCTACATTGACGTCTGCGGACCAGAATTGGACACTCCGACTCATCACTCCAACACCGAAGTCCTGTGCACCGTGTCGGAGAACCGCAGCTACGCAGGTGTTTCGGGGGTATCGGTGGGCCGATCGGTTGGCTTCCTCAGTGCCGCTTCCTCACATCGCCATCTAGTCGCGTAGCGCTAGTGGCTCACGACACGTCCGACCACACGTCCCTAGCGCAGCGGTCTGCGTTGACTCAGGGCCGCTCAGGTGCAGGGAATTCCGTGCGGGCCGCCAACCCATTGACCGGGAGGCGATTGCCAAGGGCAGTATTTCTTGATCTGGCCTGGGGGCGGCCCCGGGCGCCAGTTTGCTGGTCCGTCTATGCCTGGGATCGGAGGTGGACCCGGAATGTGCGGTCCGGGCTTGGCCTGCGCTGTGCCTGCACCCAGTGCACCGGCACCAAGCATTCCGGCCACAAGTGCCGCACCGGCAATTTTCCTGATCATCATCATTTTCTAGCCTTCCGCTCGACCCGGTCTCGGTTGGTCCACAAAACGGGACTAAAACGCAATTGAAGTGCCGCATCCGGGGCTGATTTGCGTCAGTCCCTAATGCTTACCCCCCACGGGCAGATTTCAATCAGCGTTCAGCCCGTTGCCGGGCCGTCCAACCTGCACAAAGATCGTCACATGCACCAACTCGGCATCGGTTTCCTCAGCGTGTTGGGACTTCCGCCGTTGCAGTTCGTCGATCTCGCCGCCGACTTAGGCTGGCAACACATTTCGATGTTTCTACAGGGACTCCCGTTGGCCCCATTGGGCTATGCACCGTTCTCGCTCAAGAAAGACGAAGCGCTACGAAATGCGCTGCGCACCAGATTGAATCACCGCGGTGTGACGATCAGCCTCGCCGACGGATTCCTCGTCCTGCCCAACGGTGATGTACGCAAGCAGCAGGACGATCTCGATATGGTTGCAGAGCTTGGAATCCCGCGGATCAACGTTGTCAGTCTCGACCCGGATCGCGGCCGCACCTTCGATCAGTTCGCGATACTGGCCGAACTCGCAGCGCAGCGTCGGCTCAGCACAGTCCTCGAGTGTGTCCCCACCCTGACCGTCTGCGACATTCCCACCGCCTTGGCGGCCGTCGAGCACGTGGGCCGCGGAGATTTTCAGCTCCTGATCGACACCATGCACATATCGCGGTCGGGATGTAGCGTTGCTGATCTCGCCGCCATCGATCCAGGTTGTATCGGCTATGCCCAAGTCAATGACACGACACTGCGGCCGAACATCGCCAACTATATGGAGGAAGCCATGTTCGAACGGTTGGCTCCCGGCGACGGTGAACTACCTCTGCATGCCCTCATCAGTGCGCTTCCCCCTGACCTGACGATCGAGCTCGAGGTACCTCAACGAGCTCTGGCGATGTCCGGCGTCAGTCCGATCGATCGGCTGCGGCCCTGCGTCGATGCGGCACGGCGGTTATTAGCAAGTGTCGCAACCGCTTAGCCGCTCAGCTGGGCTCTCGCAGTGGCAGGCCGGCGGCGCGGTAGATCGCGTCGATGACGGTCATGTTCTCGACAGCATCCTCCGGTGTGGATTTTATCGGCTCACCGCACAGGACTGCGGACGCAAACGCATCGAGTTGATACGCGTAGGAGGCGCGGCGCGGGAATCGTTCCGTCCGCCTGCCATTGGCCGATTTGACTGACAGTCGGTGGAATATCTGCGGCACAACGGGATTCAGCGCGCTGAGCTCGCCTTCGCTGCCGACCACCCGAACACTCATCCGCAACAGATCCGTTGACCACATCGAGGTACGAATACGGCCGGTATGGCCTTCCGCGAACCTCAGCTCGGCTGTCATCGCGCGGTCCACCTGTGGATCGCGTAGTTTCGCCTGTGCAGAAACAACTTCCGGAGTGCTGCCACCAAATGTTCTCACCATGTGCACCGCATAACAGCCGGCGTCCATTGTTGCCCCGCCGGCCAGTGCGTAGTTGTAACGGATGTCGGAGAACTTCGGCAGCGGGAAACACATGGCCGCTTCGACACGACGCAGTGCGCCCAGTTCACCCGAGGCGATGATCTGCTCTATGCGCAAGGCCAGCGGGTGGTAGCGGTAGTGAAACGCCTCCATCACCACCCGGTCCGATTTTGATGCCACCTCGGCGATTTCGCGGGCCTCGGCGGCGTTGGCGGTGAACGGCTTCTCGCACAGCACGTGCTTGCCGGCGGCCAGCGCGGCCCGCGTCCATCGGCCGTGTAGGCCGTTGGGCAATGGATTGTAAATGGCGTCGAGTTCCGGGTCGGCGATCAGAGCCTCGTAGCTGTCGTGCGCGCGAGCGATGCCATGTTTGGCAGCAAATGCGCGGGCCCGTGACACATCGCGGGCGGCCACCGCGGCGATCACTACCTCGGCATTGTCCCTGGCGGGATTGATGAGCGCAGACGGAGCGATACGGGCCGCACCCAGAATTCCGATTTGCAGCGGGGAGCCGACCTGAAATCCGTTGTCAGACATTGACACCACCCGTCAATCGGAATCTCGTCGGGCAAATGCGGGTGCATGCTCAGGCAACACCCCGACCCCAACGAAGTACGCCGGCACAATCGATAGCCACGGCAACAGCTCGATTGCCTTGAACAGAGCCGCCGGCGGCGCCGGATCCGCACCACGAAGAAGCGGCCCGAGTAGCCCTCGGTGCATGATCCGCTGCACGAATTGCGTTACCAAAGTAGGGAATACACGTCGACGCCGGACAGCCGCCAGATCCCGCTCGGTGACTTGGCGCCGCCGCAGTGGCTCGGCCAGGATGGTCGCGGCCGCGACGGCATCCTGAACTGCGAGGTTGATCCCTACTCCCCCCATCGGAGACATCGCATGCGCGGCATCGCCGATGCACAGCAGGCCGTCGCAATGCCACCGGCGCAAGCGGTTCACCCGGACGTCGAGATGTTTGACGTCATCCATGGACCCCAACGCGTCCACCGACCCGACGGCCTCGGGCACCAACGCGGCTACGTCGCGGCGAAACGCCTCGATGCCCTGCTCCCGCAGCCGCGCGTCGGTTCCCTTGATCCCGATGTAAGCGATTTGGAAATAGCCTTTGCGCGGGATCACGCCCAAAGCTTTGCCCGGGCCCGTTCGCGGCAAGAAAGAAAATTCCGTGTCGTCTTTGCGCGGTAGTTGAAACCACCAGACGTCGAACTTCACCGGATACTCCCGCGTCTTCAGGCCGGCCTCGTGTCGCGCGATCGACCATCGTCCGTCGCAGGCGACGGTGAGTTCGGCGCGCAATTCGCCCGCACCGTCGGGTCCTCGATAGCGCACGCCGGTCACCCTGCCCTCGTCCTTCAGCAGCCCCGTCACCTCGGTGTTCATCCGGAGTGTGAAGCTCGGTTCGGCCGTTGCGGCTTCCGCGAGCAGGTTCAACAGGTCCCATTGCGGGACCATCGCGATGAAGGGATGGGGTTGCCGCAACCGCTCGAAGTCGATGTAGGTGACTGGGCGCCCGTTGGATTCGAATGTTGCTTTGCGGACCTCGGAATACGACAAGCGGGAGAAACGCTCCCACAGGCCAAGCTCATCGAGTAGCCGCATCGTCGTGCAATGCACCGTGTCGCCGCGGAAATCGCGTAGGAAGTCGCCGTGCTTTTCCATCAGGGTGACGTCCACACCCGCGCGTGCCAACAGCAGCCCGAGAACCATGCCGGCCGGACCGCCACCGATGATCGCGCACGTGGTTTTGTCGACCATCTTCACAAGCATAAGGGCCGCAACCACAGGGGCTAGGCGGGTCTACCCGCCGCGACCCCGCTCATCGACGTCGGCGATGCGGCACAGTCTGGTCGATTCCGAACCAACGCTCAATTGTCGCCGCGATGAAGATGACCGCGCCTACCAGGGCCAGCGCGCGACCCGGGGAAATTCCCGAGTTGCTCGTGTTGCCGCGCGTGTTCATCGCCTTCCTTTCGTGTCTGCGAATGAGTATTGCGAAGATATCTGACTTCAATACATTGGGACGAAATTCAAGTTGTTTTCTCAAGATAGCCATTGTGCGAATTGGTGTATTGGTGAGAACTGTCTGACTTCCCACGCAGCGGCCCGTCTACCGCGGTCGCTCGTGCGCGATCCGGTCGCGAGCTGATCCACTTGTGTCCAATATGGTTCGAGTCCAGAGCCTTTCATGTCCGCCGCGCACCTGGGTTCAGCTTCGACGAGTCACCGCGTCGCGCGCGCCACTGGGACTCGCCCGCAGACCCCCGGCAGCTACGCACTGAATTCATCTATCATCTCGACGGAAACTCTACATTCTGATCTTTGATTAACTCAAGGACTCGCCTTGTCAAATATCTTTACATTTCAGCTTTTCATCGGGCGCCGAATCTATTCGATATACGAAGTAATGGTCGGCTACGGAAGTCTCAATAGTCCAGTCCAGGGTGCAACCACGTAGTAGCGGCGTCGGCGACCCGCTGACAGTCAGGGCGGCGTCGGATGTCAGGCGGCGTTGACATAACCTGTAAATCGCAACGGTTGTGAACGGTTGCGGTCTTTAGACCGCGCGAGCGTAGTCGGGTAGGTGTGGTGATCGTGTGGTGACGTCGCACAAGGCTGATTGGAATCCGTCCGCCCCCGGCAATCAGGCCCGAGCCGATCAGACGCGCGCCACAATTATCGACGTCGCCGTTGGAATCGTGTTGAACGAGGGCATGGGCGCCGCGAGCGGTCGACATATCGCCGAGACCGCGGGCGTCACCTGGGGAGTAATCCAATATCACTTCGGGGACCGCGACGGCTTACTGATGGCGGTCGTCAACCAATCTTTCAACCAATTTCTGGACGCCATCGAAACCATGCCGCCGGCCGGGCCGGATGCACCCACCCGCGACCGAGTGGACGCGGTCGTGTCCGCTAGCTGGCGCGCCTTGTCGAGTCCTATCGGACGCGCCGCAACGGAGATCCTGATCGGCACCCGCGCTACCCGAGGGGCGGTGGCGACCGGGCACATCAGACGCCTGGTAAAGACGTCCGATGCGCTAGTTGCCGCGATCGACCGCGATCTCGACCCGACCCGAAGCGCTGCCATCAGTGAGCACCTGCTGACCAGCCTGCGCGGCATGGTCGCCAACCAGCTTGTCTTGCACCGAACGGTCGACACAACCATGGACCGCCAGATATTGGTGGATATCGTAAGCACCTACATCGACCAGCAGCGTGACGCGACGAATGAACGGACGGAACCGAGTTCATGACCGACACGGTTCAGGCACTGCTCGAACAGCGGGTGTCCGATTTCGCGCTTGCGGTGAAATACGCTGATCTGCAATGGACTTGGAGCCAGTACCTGGCGAAGTCGGCCACGCAGGCAGCCGCTTTACTGGCCGCCGCCGACAGGAGTCGGCCGATGCACATCGGTTCGCTACTGGGCAACACGCCCGAAATGCTGACGCAGATGGCGGCTGCCGGGCTGGGTGGTTATGTGTTGTGCGGGTTGAACACAACACGACGCGGCGCGGCCCTGGCCGCCGACATTGCGCGCGCAGACTGTCAGATTGTGGTGACCGATGCCGAGCATCGTGGCCTACTCGAGGGTTTGGACCTATCCGGCACACAGATCCTTGATGTGTCGACACCTGAATGGGCGGAACTGATCGCTGCCGCAGGCCCGTTGGTCCCCTATCGGCGGGTCGAGATGATGGACCCGTTCATGATGATCTTCACCTCCGGTACCAGCGGAAACCCTAAGGCGGTTCAGGTCTCACACCTGATGCCGACATTTTCCGGGCGCAGCCTGACCGAGCGATTCGCTCTGACCACGCAGGACACGTGTTATGTGTCGATGCCGCTGTTCCATTCCAACGCGGTGGTGGCGGGTTGGGCCCCCGCGGTCGTCTCCGGGGCCGCGATAGTGCCCGCGAAATTCTCGGCGAGCAGTTTCCTCAGCGATGTTCGCCGGTACAACGTCACCTACATGAACTACGTCGGTAAGCCACTTGCGTACATCCTGGCGACCGCCGAACACGACAACGATTCCGATAACTCGCTACGGGTGGCTTTTGGCAACGAGGCCAACGAGAAAGACATCGAAGAGTTCGGGCGTCGCTTCGACGTTCGGGTGGAGGACGGCTTCGGTTCCACTGAGAACGCGGTCATCGTGGTGCGCGAACCCGGTACCCCGCGGGGTTCGATCGGCAAAGGGTTCGCGGGAGTCGCGATCTACAACAGCGACACCGTTACCGAGTGCGCAATTGCCGAACTCGACGAGCACGGCGCACTGATCAACGCTGACGAAGCCGTCGGTGAGCTGGTCAACACTGCCGGATCGGGATTCTTCAGCGGTTACTACAACGACCCTCAAGCCAATGCCGAACGTATGCGGGACGGCATGTACTGGTCCGGCGACCTGGCCTACAAGGACGCCGACGGCTGGATTTTTCTCGCAGGCCGGACCGCTGATTGGATGCGGGTCGATGGCGAGAACCTCGCAGCCGCACCGATTGAGCGAATTCTGTTGCGGCACAGAGCAATCAACCGCGTCGCAGTGTACGCAGTTCCGGACGGGCAGGTGGGCGACCAGGTGATGGCGGCGGTCGTCCTCCATGACGGACGCACTTTCGACCCGGAGTCATTCGAGGAGTTCCTCGATGCGCAGCCGGACCTGTCGCCCAAAGCGCGGCCACGCTATGTGCGTATCGCGGCCGAGCTGCCCAGCACTGCCACCCACAAGGTACTCAAACGTCAATTGATCAGCGAGGGAACAGAAGTCGGCGACGACGACATCCTGTGGACGCGCGACGAACGCGGCACCGCCTACCAAGCCCGTAGGAAACCCGCCACGAAAGCCGACGCGGGTACTGGCCGTTGACATCCGAATGGCGGACGATGTCCGGATGACCGACTCCAGCGCGACCCGGGTGGCCGTCTACTTCGACTTCGACAACATTGTGATCTCGCGCTACGACCAGGTGCACGGCCGCAACACATTCCAGCGTGACAAAGCCAAGGGCCTGGACAAGGAACGGTTGCGGGTGGCGACCGTCGACCTGGGTGCCGTCATGGACTTCGCCTCTTCATTCGGCACGCTGGTGCTCACCCGTGCCTACGCGGACTGGTCCGCGGAAGTCAACGCCGCCTACCATCGGCAGCTGGTCGGGCGTGCGGTTGACCTCGTCCAACTGTTCCCGGCCGCCGCCTACGGCAAGAACGGCGCCGACATCCGGTTGGCCGTTGACGCGGTCGAGGACATGTTCCGGCTGCCCGACCTGACGCACGTGGTGATCGTCGGCGGAGACTCCGACTACATCGCGCTGGCGCAGCGCTGCAAACGGCTCGGCCGCCACGTCGTCGGTATCGGCGTCGCCGGCGCCAGCAGCCAGTCGCTGGCCGCGGCGTGCGATGAGTTCCTCACCTACGACGCTTTGCCAGGAATTTCGCCGACCGCCGCGGCACCGCAACCCAAGAAGCGTGGACGGAACTCGAGCGCCGCCGAGTCCGATGACGAGCCACCCCCGCCCGACCCGCAGGCCGCGGCCACCGGACTACTCGAACGCGCGCTTCGCATTGGCCAGGAGAAGGACGACGCGGACTGGCTGCACAACTCCGAGGTCAAAGCCCAGATGAAGCGCATGAACCCGTCGTTCAGTGAGAAGTCGCTGGGCTTCAAGTCCTTCAGTGATTTTCTGCGATCGCGCAGCGAGCTGGTCGACCTCGACGAAAGCACCACGACGCGGATGGTGCGATTGCACAGCGACGCGGGTTCGTCGTAGCGCCGGTGCGCGCAACCGCGGCCTAGCCGTCGATCTCGCCGGCGATTCCGCGCTCGATGCTGTTTCGCGTGTTGTCGGGCAACACGATCAGGCCGTCGAGTTCAGCGCGTGCCAACCCATACGCACGCTTGCGCTCCGGTCCGGTCGCGGCGGAATCGGCGGCGACCCGAAGCAGATTCTGCGCTCGGGCCAGGCGCTGCTGTTCCTCGCCCGAGAAGTCACTTCTTCGCCTGCGCATCGACTCCGCTTCGGCGGTTTCGAATGCGGTCACGTAATCCTGCACCGCCTCGAGATATCGGTCGGCAGCGTCGCGGTCGTCGAGGAGGTCTTCGGCGCGCATCGGCCGAAACAGGTCCGCACGCAGCTTGGCTTTGTGGAAGCACGTCGTCAACGGCTCCCGCATGTCGGTCATGACCGGAAAGTCCAGCAGTCGGGTGGCGTCGAGCTCGTACTCCAACCAGCGTGCATCGGTGCGTTCGTGCGCGTCGATGGCGCGCTTGATCGCCTGCCACTGGGCCGCCGGGTTGACCGTGCCGGATTCGCGCCCCGATTCGCGCCCGGTGCGGCGCGGGCCGGGAATCTGGTCCGCGACGGAGTCGCCTGCCGTCTCCCCCGCCCGCCGGCTCATCGATGAGATCGCCCTGATGCCTGCGGCAATCAGTCCGATCAGTGGCAAGAGGAGAAGCAGCAACTCGAGAAAGCGGATCAGCAGCCCCACGTGGCCAGGATGCCAGTACTTCTGCGCTGCCGGTCGGTTTGGGCTCTCAGCGCTTGTGGGTCTGGCCCGCGGCGATTTCGTCCGCCGCCTTTGCGGCGACGCCGCCGGCCAGCCGAGAGGACACCTCTGGCAGATTCGCCGCGAACCTTGCCAGCACCCGCTGGCGTAGCGGGGCCACCGTGACCTCGCCGCGATTGTTCTCGATCGCGCTGACTACTGCGGCGCCTACCTGTTCGGGCTTTCCGGTGCCGATCAGGGGCGGCGCGGCAGCTCCCGATTCGGCGAACATCCCAGCGCCGCCGATCGCGCCCGGGCTGACGACGGAGACACCCACACCCGCGGGTCGCAGGTCGTCGCGCAGACACAGGGCGAAGCCGCGCAGGCCGAATTTGGTCGCCGCGTACAGCGACGCGCGTGGGGTCGAAGTCTTACCGGAGATCGACGAGATGAAAACGAAGTGACCCGATCCCCGGGCGGTGAACGCCGGTATCAGCTCGCGAGCCATCTGTACCGGCACCTCGAGATTGACCCGCAGTGCCCGGTCGATCTGCTCGGCGGTGAAGCTGTCCAGCTTCCCCGACGCCGGCAGTGCCGCGTTCGCCACCAGTACGTCGAACGTGCCTGCGTCGCCAAGGAGGGCCGGGGCGGCGCCGGGCTCGGCGAGATCGCTGACGATCGAGCGGTGTCCGCTCCCGGAAAGCGAAGCCGCGAGTTCCTCTAGTTCCGCAGCCTTGCGCGAACTCAGGATCAGGTGGGCACCGCGGTCGGCGAGCGCCGTGGCGATCGCCCTTCCCAGGCCGCCGGTGGCACCCGTGAGCAGAACACTCTTGCCGGATAGCTCCATTGGGAGGACGCTACGCGATCGCTGGGTCAGCTCGATACTCGAAGCGGTTCAGCACGTCGTAGGACCCCCCGAACAGTCGGGACAAAATTTTATAAAGCAACCGCACCCCCGCGGCGGGAATCTCGTCGTAGTCGGCCAGCAATGGTTTCTGTTCCAGGAAATGCAGCCTCGGATTCCAGATTTCCAGACTGCGGACGTCGCGGATGCCCCACTTCACGATCCCCTTGGTGAACATTCTCGACATCAACGGCGCGACCGGTGTGAGGGTATCGAAAAGCATTTCGCCACTGGCGAATCGGTCCGTCAGCCCGGCCAGCAGCTGTCGGACCCCGGCTTCCGGCAGGTACATCAGCAGGCCCTCGGCAACGACGAGAGTGGGCCGCCCAGTCGGGATATCGGCCAGCCACCCCGGATCGGTCACAGATGAGCCGATCATGCGGTAGCCCGGGGCGTCGTCATACAACCGGCGTCGCAACGTGATGACGGCCGGCTGATCCAGGTCGAACCACAACGCGGAGGCAGGAACGGAGAGCCGGAATATCCGCCCGTCCAGACCGCATCCGAGGTGCAGCACGACTGCATCGGGGTGTCGACGCAGGAAGTCCGCGCACCAGTCGTCGAGTCGTTTCGCGCGCAACACCACCAGGTACTGGTTGGAGACCGGCAGCGATGTGCGATGAATCCGCTTGAAGTCGTAGTCGATCCGGTCGACAGCCGCCGCGGCAGCGTGGTCACCGAGGATGGGTCGCTTCGTGCGGCTTTCGTATGCCCGCAGGTAGAGGGTCACCAGGTTGGTCCACTCGACAGAACCCCACGCGACCGAACTGAAGTCGACTTTGTCCTGGGCCATGATCGCCTGTCCCCCGATCTTCGCCGTACTCCGAGTCCTCCAATGTAGGTACAACCGGCGGGCAAGCGTCGCCTCGGCATTGTTCTTCACGCGTCAGGTGCGCTGCGCGACCTGAATCGCGACGCCGCAGTGCTCGCAGTGGAAGCCGAAGACGGTCGGTCCCCCGGTGGCCTCCGGGGTCGCCTGGCCGACGAAGAACGCGAGCTGCTTGCAGCGCGGGCATTTGGGCACGGCCGGGGACTGCACCCACTCCGGGCGCCCGCCGAGCTGCCCGAGCACCGTGCCCTCGCGGCGGCACGCGACCTGCGGCTCGAGGGCAAGCCGCGGCGCGGGGCGGGCGTCGTCGTTCTCGCTCGCCGATGCGCCTGCGCACGGTGGGCGCTTGCGCGGCGTGCGGAGCGTGCCGTCGAGATCGAGCGCGCCGAGCAGCTCGCCGCCTGCGGTGGCGAGGTGCGCGTCGGGCTCGTCGCAGTCCTCGCAGTCAGACACCCAGAACACCTGGGTGGGCGACGGCGAGGTGGCGAGCGGATCGCCGGGCAGCAACGACAGGGTCACCGACAGCACGCCGGCCGGCGGCAGCGAGCAGTCGACTCCGCGCGGCAGGCTGGTCGGGGTCGTGGTCGACAGCCCGGGAGTCGCGCCCGCCCGCGTCCCGGCGACGACGTCCTGGGCGGGAGTCGCGAAGCGCCGCTGCGCCGGCCCGTCGCCGCCGGTCGCCAAGCCGTGCTGGCGCGCGAGCTTGCGCAGCGACTTCTTCTCACGCGCGAGCACCCCCACCAGCGTGAGCGCATGCTCGCTGTCAACGCCGATGAGCAGCGCGAACAGCCGCGCGCGAACCGGCTCGGCGGCTACGCGGACGCGAGCCGCAAGCCGGTCGGCCGCGTCGTCGTCGGCGCCGTTGGCAAGCAGGCCGGCCCGCGCGCCGACCAGCGAGAACAGCTCGGCGATGCGCCCGTCGTCCCAGCCGGCGACCAGGGACGCGTAGGGGATGAACGCGTCCGGGTCGCGACGCAGGAGACCGTCGATCAGGCGCTCGTCGACCAGGTCGTCGAGCAGGAAGCGGGCCAGCGACTTGCGCCGACCCGCGGTGGCGGCGTCGATCGCATCCAGACGGCCGACGAGCGAGTCGCCCTCGGTGCCCGGCAGGACGCCCGTGCTGCCGACCTCCTTGTCATACCAGCGGCCGACGGGGTGCGGGACCGCGTCGCCGCGCGGCGCGCCCATGATCTCGGCCAGCGGGCCGGCGGTGGGCGTCGTGCCGTCGGCGGCCAGGATCCGCAGCGGCTTGCTGCTCGGGACGACGACGAGTGAGCCGTCAGCCGGCGCGAGGGTCCCGAACGAGCCGTTGGGATCGCGCCAGGAGCCGAACCCGTCGACCACGCCGGTCACCTCCAGCGTCACCGGATCGAGCCGCACGACCTCGAACGTGTCCGGCGCGACAGCGCGCGCCACCAAGACGTACCCCCCGTCCCAGGCGACCAGCGGGCCGGCGAACGAGCGGTCGGTCGCCGCCTCGGTGCGCGCGCCGTTCTACCACGAGAGGGCGAGCAGGCCGCCGGCCCCGCTGAGCACCAAGCGGTCAAACGCGAGGTCGAACGCATAGGTGCGCGGGTAGAAGTCCATGCTCACGTCGGCCAACTGGAAGAACGTGAGCAGCCGGCCGGCGCGGCCGATGGCGACGTCTTCGCTGTCGAGCAACGCCCAGGTCTCGCCGTCGGGCGCGAGCGCGACCTCCGGGTAGGCGACCAACTCGTCCTCGCGCAGGGTCAGGATCGCCTCGCGCTGTCCGTCGAAGTGCAGCCACGACAGCGTTGCCGTGTCGGTGTCGTAGGTGAGCACGCGATCCCCGTCAGGGTGGACCGAGACGTCGAGTAGGCCGGACAGCGAGTCGGGCAGCGGGACCGGTGACGGGTCGACGAGCGACACGCGGTGGGTGCCGTAGCCGTCGTCGAACACCGCGATGCCGGCCGTCGACACCGAGACCCGGCGGTTCGCGTGGCAGCCGGTTTCGAACACGGCGACGCCGTCACGGATCAGCTGCAGCTCGTCCGTCGCGGTGGTGCGCAGGAAGGTGCCGTCGTGGGCGAACGCGTAGACCATGTTCGTCGAGCTCACGCCGTGATGCTACGAGGCGGCGAGTGTCGGCGACGTAGAGACATCGATCGCACGCGGGTAGTGGACGGCAACTGCGGCCGCGTTGACCGGCCCGTGGGCCATACATCATGTCATGTATGTATGGTGAGTCGGTGGCGTCCCCGGATCGTGCTGTCGATCGACGAGCGTGACTTGGAAAACGTTGAACGCGATGATGTTTGAGGATTCCACCCCGATTTCCAACTCAAGGAGTGTCAATGCCAAATCGATTGACCGACAAGGTCGCTCTGATCAGTGGTGGCGCCCGCGGCATGGGGGCAGCCCACGTCAAGGAGCTTGTCGCTGAAGGCGCCAAGGTTGTGTTCGGCGACATTCTCGACGACGAAGGCAGGGCAGTCGCCGCCGAAGTCGGCGAGAACGCGCGTTATCTGCATCTCGATGTCACCGATCCCGATCAGTGGGATGCCGCGGTCGAGGCCACACTGAGTGAGTTCGGTCGCCTCGACATACTGGTGAACAACGCCGGCATCATCAATGTCGGATTCTTCGAGGACTACGCACTGTCGGAGTGGCAGCGGATCCTCGACATCAACCTCACTGGCGTCTTCCTCGGCATCCGTGCGGTGGTGAAGCCGATGAAGGCCGCGGGCCGCGGTTCCATCATCAATATCTCCTCCATCGAGGGATTGGCCGGCACCATCGCCAGCCACGGTTACACCGCAACCAAATTCGCGGTTCGGGGTCTGACCAAGTCGGCGGCCCTCGAGCTCGGACCCAGCGGAATTCGGGTGAACTCGGTCCACCCGGGGCTGATCAAGACGCCGATGACAAGTTGGGTACCCGACGACCTGTTTCAGACGGCCCTGGGCCGCGCGGCCGAACCCCGCGAGGTCTCACACCTGGTGGTCTACCTCGCCAGCGACGAGTCGAGCTACTCCACTGGCTCGGAGTTCGTCGTCGACGGTGGCTGCTTCGCCGGGCTCGGGCATAAGGACTTCTCGTCGGTCGACACGGGCGAACAACCGGAGTGGGTCACTTAATCGACGGCAAGGGCGGCACGCAAGTGCCGACACTGACTTGCCAGGAACGACGTCGAGATCGGCGCGTTGGGCGCCAGCAGATCGAAAGCGTGGAACGCTCCCGCGGCGATCTCCTCGTGCACCCGCACGCCCGCGTCGCGCAGGCGCTTGGCGTAGTCGACGCATTCCCCGTAGAACAAGTCCAGCGTTCCGACGCCGACCCACGCCGGTGGCAGACCGGACAGGTCGGCGCGTCGCGCGGGCGCTGCCGCTACTGGATCCGCGCCCGCCAGATACCACTGCCAGGCCAGCTGGTTGTCGCGCCCGCTCCACATGATGCGCTTGCGGTCGTCGCCGTCGGCGCCCGTCCGGTCGTCGAGCATCGGATAGACGAGCAGCTGAAACGCCGGCTTCACCTCGCCTCGGTCCTGGGCGCGCTGGGCCAATGCCGCCGCGAAGTGACCGCCGGCGCTGGCACCCCCCACGGCGATTCGCGACGGATCCACCCATGGCTGTCGATGTAGCCACCGCAATGCCGCGTAGCAGTCTTCGATCGGCGTCGGATACGGATGTTCCGGCGCCAGTCGATGTTCCACCGCGACGACCGCCACATCGGCCTGTTGGGACAGCTTGCGGCAGTACCGATCCTCTTGGGCGGCGCTGCCCATGATCGTTCCGCCGCCATGGATCCACAACAGCGCGGGGGCTTCAGGCGGTAGTCCGGCCGGCCGGTGCACCCGCACGGCGACGTCCTCATTGACCGCGATCACCGGCACGTCACGCTCTCGTCCCGTGATGGCGGCCAGCCGCATCAACGCCCGCGGCAGCGTCAGACCACGATGTAGCGCGTAGCCACGCGGGAGTACGCGGGCGATCGATCGCAACCCGGGATCGATTGCCTGCCGTGCGGTGAAAGCGTCAGCGGGATATTGGTCGCCCACATCAGTGACCATACATACTCAGAAATGCGTCCTTCAGAACGCGTCGGGGTTCTGTTGAATCTCGCTCGGTACCGGGTGTTGGTACAGCCGGGATGCGTTCTCCCAGGTGAACTTGCGGATCAGGCCGTCGGGCAGTCCGCCGATCTCCTCGTGGATGGTCTCCTGGGTGTGCGGCCAGGTCGAATCACAGTGCGGATAGTCGGCCTCCAACATGATGTTGTCCTCGCCGATGCGCTCGTACTGCACGAACGAGGATTTGTCCTCGACCGCGCAGAACCAGAAATTGCGAGTGAAAACCTCTGCTGGCGTTAACTTTTCACCCAAAGCCTGCCAGGTGCCGTACATCTCGTGGTAGCTGAGCATGTGATCGAGTCGATCCAAAAGTCCTGCGACCCAGCCGATTCCGCCCTCGGAAAGGCAGATCTTGAGATTGGGAAACCTACTGGGCAATCCGGAGTAGAGCCAGTCCACCGCAGCGGAGATGGCGTAGGCGAAGAACAGCACTCCCTGCACATCCGGGGGCGCGTCTTCGGTGGTCGACGGCGAAGAACCTGACGAGCCGATGTGCAGGTTCACGACGGTGCCGGTCTCGGCGCAGGCCGCCATTATCGGATCCCAGTGCCCCGTATGGATACTGGGGAACCCCAGCATCGCGGGATTCTCACTGAAGGTAACGGCGTGAAACCCACGCTCGGCGTTCTCATAGATCATTTTCGCGCCCAGCTCGGGATCAAGTAGCCAGGGCAGCTGACACGGAATGATGCGTCCGGGATACGGCCCGGCCCAGGCGTCGAGATGCCAGTCGTTCCAGGCACGCACCGAGGCCAACGCGAGATCGCGGTCCTTGGTCACAAGCTGCAGTCGTTGACCGGCGAACCCCGGCAGGAACGACGGGAAGTTCAGCGATGCGTAGATGCCGTTGAGATCCATGTCGGCGACACGGGCGTGTATATCCCATGCGCCCCTGCGCATTTCATCGAACCGGACCGGTTCAAAACCGTACTCCGCAACCGGTCGGCCGACCACCGCGTTGAAACCGACATTCGGCAGCACCTGACCGTCGTAGACCCAGGTCTGGCCACCCTCCGGGGTGTCGACCACCTTGGGCGCGCGGTCAGCGAGCTTGCGCGGAAGGCGACCGGTGAAGGTATCCGGAGGTTCGACAATGTGGTCGTCGACCGAGATGACTGTATAGCGGCGTTGCGCCCTGGGCGGATCCGGCAGGAAGGTGATTGTCCGGTCCTCCCCCGTCTTGGCCGTGGTGAAATTGAGGTTGCTGGCCAGTTCGTCAATCGATTTCACGTCGGTCTCCTTGTGTCCACTGGCGGGTTAGTTGAGGACATCGGGGTCGGCTTTGATCGTCATGCGCGCCGCTCCCGCCCAGTAGACGTCGGCAGCACGCTCGATCAGCGAGGCCTGCATGCCCACCATGTCCGACCAGTTCATCTGCGAGGGTTCCTGGCCGGTCATCATCACGTCGTAGGCAAGTCGGCATATTCGCTCGATGGATGCCGCCCGGTAGACGGCTTCGGGCAGCGTGCGACCGGTGGCGATGACCCCGTGATTGGCCAGAATGGTCAGGTTCGCGCTACCGATGTGCGCCGCGAGATCGGCAGCACGGGAAGGACTGTCGACTTCACCGTCGTACGCACTGACGAGGCACATGTCGTCCAGGAACAACGACCCGGTCTGATGCACGAGTTCGGGCAGTCTGCCCAGGGCGGCCAGCACGCAGACGTAGTACGGATGATTGTGGATGACCACCCGGGCGTCTTCCCGAATCCGGTGCAGTTCGGTATGGATGTGGATTGCCGGCGTGACGTCCCACCGGCCGCGGACGACCCGCGCATCGGCGTCCACCGCGCAGATATCCGACGCGGTGAGTTCCTGCCACCACAGCCCCCAGGGATTGACCAGCATGTCGGTTTGTCCGTCGAGTTGCCAGGTGATGTGGCCGGCCAGGTTCTCGGCGAACCCGATCGACGCGAGGTGGCGAAACGCGACGGCGAGTGCCTGTTCGTCCGACAGGTCGACACCGATCGGTGGCACCACCGATGGCGCCCAGACTTCCAGACCACCACGGCGTGCGCTAGGAGCGTTCATCCTCGGCCTCCATCCTGACTCGAATATCTTCGCGGAGCAGGCCTTTGGCGACCTTGCCACCGGAGGACCGGGGCAGTTCGTCGACAACGATCAGTCGCTCTGGCAGCAGTTCCTTGGAAACTCCCAGTGCCAGTAGGTGCTGCACCAGCTCGGGCAGACTAATGGCCTGGGAGTCGACGAGTTCGGCATAGACACAGACTTTTTCGCCGAATACCGGATCGTGCATCGCCACCGCTGCCGCCAGCGCGAATGTGGGATGGGTCATGACGGCGTCTTCGACCTGGGCCGCGCTGATGTTCTTGCCGCCCCGCAGGATGAAGTCGGAGGTCCGGCCGGTGATGGTCAGGTAGCCGTCCGCGTCGAGTTCGCAGATGTCGCCCATCCGCATCCATCCGTCGCGGGTGAACAACTCATTGTGGTCGGTGCCGCCGTCCAAACCGCTGAGGTAGCCGAGGCTGGTCGCCGGACCCCGGCAGGCCGGTTGGCCGTGTCCGGTGTGCGTGACGTCGACGTCACCGTCGAAGAGGCGGACCGCCATCTCCGGGATGATCCGGCCACCGGTGCGCAGGCGGCGATGCAGTGAGTCATCGAGCGTGGTCCCGCTGAGCAGCCCGGTCTCGTTGGAACCGTAGAACTGCAGAATCTTCGCGCCGGTGAGCGCCTCGAATTCCGCGGCCGGTCGGTACGGCAGCGCTTCCCCACCCGCATAGACCACCCGCAGCGAGCTCAGGTCATACTTCCGGCTGGCCCGGTCGGCCATGATCATCGTCAATTGCGTACTGACGCAGCACAATACGGTCACCTTATGCTGCGCTATCGCTTCGCAGGCCGCGCTTACGGTGAACCGTTCCAGAATCACCGAACTGGCACCGAGGTAGATCGGAGTGGTGTGGCTGGTCCAGATTCCGAAGCCGAACGGCATAGGTATGACAGGCAGAAACACGTCGTCCGCGGTCAGCGACCCGCTGGCAACGGCCTTCTGGTGAAAATAGTGCCAACGGTTCTGGGTGTGCACGACGCACTTGGGTAGGCCGGTGGTGCCCGAGGTGGAGTTGATCAGGAAGACGTCGTCGGGTCCCAGCTGCGATCCATTGACCAGCGTCCGCGACGGCAGGCCGGTGGTGAGGCGCAGTGTCTTTCCGTCGCGGTGCAGAACCACGGCCGGCAGCGCAGAGTGAGCCGCCACGTCGGTTGCCGCGGGACTGCGCTGTTCATCACTGATCAGGGCCTTCGGCTGTGACGTGCGCAGCAACTGGGCGACTTCGCGCGTCCCGGCACGGGCGCCGATGCCGACAACCACGGCGCCGCATCGTTCGACGGCGACGAACAGCGCGTGGATGGCGGCCGAATCACCGAGCCACACGGCGATCCGGTCACCCTGCGCCACGCCGAAACCGGCCAATTGCTCTGCCAGAGCACTTGCGGCAAGGTCGAACTCACGCCAGGTCAGGACGTCGGCGGGATGGTCTGTATACGCCGCGCGATCGGGCGTCCGCTCGGTAGTGTGGCGCACCGCATCCGACAACGTCGAGTCGCTCCACCAGCCCTCGGCGTGAAAGCGTGCCACGTCCTGGGGGGCGAAGGCCGGCGACCGCTCGATGTTCAGCGCGCCGGCGGTCATTAACCGATCATAGGAAAGCATCACGCGGCCCGGGCAAGACCCGGTTCTGGGTCACTGACCTGGACTCCAAGAATCCGTAGAGAACTCTCCAAGGATGGTCCGGGACGCTGGTATAACCCCCAATGGGGATAGACCGACATCGCACAGGAGCCCAAGAACCGTCATGGCCATCGTCGACTCGCCGACACACCATTTCCCACACCACCCGCACCCTGGTCCGACCGGTTACCGGGAGTCGCCGCATCGTCACCCTTGGGAGATCGGCCTACTGGTCCTGGTGATCGTGTCCAGCGTGGTGCTGTATCTGATCGCGTTCGCCGTGGTCCTCTCCGGGAAGGTCAGCTTGCTCTGGCTTTCGGTGCTCCTCACGCCGATCCTGCTCTACCTGGGTCGCGGGTTGAACTACGGCCAGCAGCGGGCGAATGGAGTCAAGATGTCGCCCACCCAGTTCCCCGAGGGCTACTGGCTGGTCGTGGAAGCTGCGCAACGGTTCGGCCTGACCGAGATTCCCGACGCTTACGTCGTGCTGGGCAACGGTCAGATCAATGCCTTCGCCAGTGGCCACGGCTTCCGTCGATACGTGGTCGTGTACAGCGACCTGTTCGAGATCGGCGGCCAGGCCCGGGACCCCGAGGCGCTGGCGTTCGTGATCGGCCACGAGGTCGGGCACATCGCTGCAGGGCACGCGTCCTACTGGCGGCAGCTGAGCCAGCTGGCCATGAAGATCCCCTTCCTGGGCCAGGCGCTGTCGCGGTCGATGGAGTACACGGCCGACAACTACGGCTACTCGTTTCGCCCGGAAGGCTCTCGCCGCGCCATCGGCGTGCTGAGCGCCGGGAAGTACCTGCTGCGCTGGGTTGATTTCGACGGGATGGCCGATCGCGCCGGCACCGAGACCGGATTCTTTGTTTGGCTCGCCAACATGCTTTCGTCGCATCCGGTGAACACCTGGCGGGCATCGGCGCTGCGCAACCGTGCTATCGCGGGTTCGTTGTTCTTGCGGCCCAAGCAACCGCACACGGCCATGCCGCCACAGTGGCTCCCGGCCCAGAACTTCCCGCCGGGGCACTGACACCGGTTGAAAAGCGGTGCACACGCGTGACACGTGAATTACGTGAAGTCGCGTCGTCACGGTGTGCGACGGCCAGTCACGGGGAAGACCCTAGGCATGACCCCGAGTAGGCATGATCTCGCTGTGCACATGGCAAAGCTGGCTCAGACGGTGGCAGTGCCGCGTTCAGTGGGAGAGATCCTGGCCACGGTCACGTCTGCCGCGGTCGAATTGATCCCCGGCGCCGACACGGCGGGTGTGTTGTGGCTTCGGAAAGGCGGCTTCGAATCACTCGGCGATGTCACCGAGCTGCCTGAGAAGCTGGACCAACTGCAACATGACTGGCAGGAGGGTCCCTGCTATCAGGCCGCGCTCGAGGACACGGTCGTTCGGACGGACGATTTCCGCTCCGAAAAGCGCTGGCCACGCTACGCGCCTGCCGCGGCGGAGCTTGGAGTGCTCAGCGGCCTGTCCTTCAAGCTCTTCACCGCCGAGGGCGCAGCCGGTGCGCTGAATCTGTTTGGATTTCAGACCAACGCGTGGGACGCCGACGCCGAGACCATCGGCACCGTGCTCGCGGCACACGCTGCCGCAGCGATTTTGGCCAGCCGCCAGGACGAGCACATGCAAGCAGCGCTGGCCAGCAGGGACCGCATCGGTCAAGCCAAGGGCATCATCATGGAGCGCTACGACGTCGACGACGTACGAGCCTTCGACATGCTGCGGGCGCTATCCCAAGAAAGCAATTCCAAGCTGGTCGACATTGCCCATCGCGTTATCGAAACGCGTGGCGAGAAGGTCTAGAAATTTCCGATACTTCTCGGTGCATGATTAGCCGCCGCCCCTGAGCCGAATCTTCCAGCGCACGAAGCTCAGATAGCAGATGCTGATGAAGGCCAGCATGCCCATGTCGAACAGCCAGGCACTGGGAGTGTGTTTCCAGTGGGAGTCCCTCGGGACTTGCGGCACGTGCGTCAAGTCGGTCAGGTCGATGGTGGACGCTGACGACGCAAAACCCCATCGGGCCGGGGTAGCCCACGACATCTGGTCTAGTCCGATCCGGTTGGTAACCGGTATCAAGCCGCCCGAGAACACCAGCTGAGACATGACCGCCACCACGAGCAACGGCATGATCTGTTCACTGGTCTTCGCTAACGACGACAGCACCAACCCCAGCATCGCCGAAGCCACGGTCGTTGCCGCAATGTCGACGTACAACTCAAAGGCGCCATTGCCCAGCACAACGGCACCCTTGGTGGGACCACCCTTGCCGAGCAGCGCGATCACCGTCACGATGGCGGACTGAACGAGCGCCAGCACCGTGTAGATGCACACCTTGGCCAGCAGGTACGCGGTGGTGGACAGGCCGACTGCCTGTTCTCGCAGGAAGATGGCTCGCTCACCGATGAGGTCGCGGATGGTCAGGGCGGTCCCCATGAACACCGCGCCCACGTTGAGCAGCACCAGGATCTGCCCAGGCTCGGTAGGTGCATCACCCAGCGGGTTCGGCGTGCCGAACCCGACGTCCCCGGGCACCGACATCGACAGCGAACCCATGATGAACGGCAGTATCGCCAGGAAGATGAAGTAGCCGCGGTCGGAGATGATCAGCCGGAGCTGTCTTCGGGCAATCGTCGAGAACTGTCGGACCAGGCTGGTGTGCGCCGCCTCGCCCAGTTCGGCCGGTTTCTCCACGGGCGGTACCGGCGGCGGCGGCCCGGTCTGCGCCAGATATCGGGCCTTGGCACCGTCCGGGTCGTCAGCCACCGAGCTGAATATGTCGGCCCAGTTGGTGGTTCCCATGGACGGACCGATCTGGTTCGGCGGTCCGCAGAACGAGGTCTTACCGCCGGGGGCCAGCAGCAGCACCTGGTCGCACACGTCGAGGTAGGTCAGCGAGTGCGTGACGACCAGCACCACACGACCGGCGTCGGCCAACTGCCGCAGCATGGTCATGACCTGGCGGTCCAGAGCGGGGTCCAAGCCTGACGTGGGCTCGTCGAGGATCAGCAGCGACGGCCCGGTCAGCAACTCCAGCGCGACCGAGGCGCGCTTGCGCTGACCGCCCGAGAGCTTGTCGACCCGCGTCTCGAGGTGCTTGGTCATCTCGAGTTCTTCAAGGACCCGGGCCACGACCTGTTCGCGGTCCTCTTTCGTGGTGTCCGGTGGCAGCCGCAGTTCGGCGGCGTACATCAGCGCCTGCTTCACGGTGAGCTGCCCGTGCACCACGTCGTCCTGCGGGACCATGCCGATCCTGCTTCGCAGCGAAGCGTATTCGGCGTGCACGTTGTGCCCCTCGAAGGTCACCGTGCCGGTGGTCGGGTGCGTGTATCCGGCTACCAACTTGGCGAAGGTCGACTTGCCTGCGCCGGACGGACCGATCACGGCGGTGAGCATGCCGGGGCGGGCCGTCAGAGAGATGTTGTCCAACAACGTCTTGTTGTTCTCGATCGTCCAGGTCACCCCACGCACATCGAGACCGCCGGTGCGTGTTTCCAGCAGGCTCTCTTCGCGCCGGGACAGGGACCCATTGGCGAAAACGAGGTCGATGTTGCCGATCGTGACCACATCGCCGTCACGCAGTACGGCCGATTCAACGCGGGTGCCGTTGACGAACGTGCCGTTGATGCTGCGGTTGTCCCGGATCTCGGTTCCGTTGGGCGACGGGATCAGGGTGGCGTGGTGGCGGGACGCCAGCACCTCGGGAATGACGATGTCGTTGTCGTCGGCCCGGCCGATCTTGACCGCACCGGCCGGCACGTCTCCCGCGGCTTTGCCCGGCCGCAGGATCTTCATCATCGAAGTCCTACTGCCCGCTTCGGCGGTGCGGCCAATAACCGGCGGCGGCTGCGACGAGTCCGGGCGGTAGATCTGCGGCGGCGGCTGCGAACCGCCCTGCGGGTGTTGCGCGCCGGACGGGTAGCGCGGCTGCGGACCCGACGGGTGCACCGGCTGGGCACCGGTCGGCCCGCTCAGCGGCATCCGCCCGGTCTGCTGCTGAGGCGACGGCGGCGCCGCACCCCAGTTCGCACCGGTTGGTGGCTGAGCGCCGCCCGACGGGATCGGCCCGCTGGGCCGGGCCGGGATCGCCATTGCCGTCGTTGGTGGCGGGCGCCCGACCGATCCCTGATTGCGGCGCCCGACTTCGAAGTCGAGCGCCGGCCCATCCGGGTTGCCGATATTGACGCGCTGGCCGTCCTGTATGTCGACGACCGGCACTCGGCGGTTGTTGACGTACAACCCGTTGAGGCTGCCATTGTCGATGGCGACCCATCGACCCTGGTCAAACCGCAGCAACAGGTGTACCCGGGAGATTAGGGGGTGAGCGACACGGACGTCCGCGCGCAAATCACGCCCAATGACTACATCATGGCCTGCTGCAAAGGTGCGTTCAGCTCCGTCATACCGCACGGTCAGCACAGGCGGGGCGGCTGTTTGGGTCATCGCGTCCAACTGTATCGGCATAACCGGCCTCGAAAGAAGCAGGACGTCAATAGTGAGTTGTGCCGGTTCCTCTTTCGGGATGGCGCGGCGCAGGTCACAGGCACCCGAAACGGCCGAGATCGCTGACAATTCGGCGCGCCAGGCCTAACGTTCAAGCCGCCGGGGGGATCGCACCATGAGGAGAGCCTGTGACCACCTTGTCGGACGATCTGCGCACGTTGAGCCACGAGGGGTTCATCTACCTGTATCCGCTGGTGACGATGGATGTCACCCGTATGCAGGCGTTCAACTCCGCACCCGGCTCAAAGCCCGGATTCGGACCACCGAACCACTTCTCCCACCTGCGGGAATTCCCGCAGGCCGAATTTCGTGCGGTGGTGCGGCCGAACTTCGACACGCTCTACTCGAGCGCATGGCTGGACCTGACCAATGGCCCCGTTCGGCTGCATGCCGAAGATTCCGATGACCGCTACTACCTGCTGCCGATGTTGGACATGTGGACCGACGTGTTCGCCAGCCCCGGCAAGCGGACCACTGGGACCGGGCCGCTCGACCTGGTTATCACCGGCCCCGGCTACACCGGCGACCTGCCAGCAGGAACCACGGTGATCGCTGCACCCACGCCCTATGTCTGGCTGATCGGCCGGACGCAGACGAACGGGCCCGACGACTATCCGGCCGTGCACAAGGTCCAGGACGGATTTCATCTCACCGAGCTCGGTCCCAGCGCTGACTTCGTCCCGAATCTGGACTACGACGTGACGACCGAGCCGCTCAAGGTCGTGAACGCAATGACCGCGGTCGACTTCTTCGCGTACGCTGCCGAGCTACTGCGGATCAACCCGCCCCACGCGACGGACTTCTCGATCCTTGCCCGCCTCGCTCGCCTCGGCATTGGGCCGGGTAAATCGTTCGACGCAACCCAGTTCAGCTCCGAGCAGCTGGCCGAGATCGAGGCCGGAAAGCAGGATGCGCTGGCTGAGTTGCTGAGCGCCGCCCCGAAGCTGGCACCCAGCGTCGGCGGCTGGATGGGTCTCAGTGACGGCATGGGCGTCTACGGCAACAGCTATCTGCGGCGCGCCGTGGTAGCTCTCGTCGGTCTGGGCGCCAACCAGCCGGAAGACGCGATATATCCCTTGCTGGTCGCTGACTCCGACGGAGATCCGATGTCGGGCGACCGCGACTACGTCATCCACTTCGACGCTGACCGGTTACCGCCCGTCGACGCGTTCTGGTCGATCACGATGTATGACGCGGAGGGTTTCCAGGTCGCCAACGAACTCGACCGGTTCGCGATCGGTGACCGTGATCCCCTGCGCTACAACGCCGACGGTTCCCTGGACATCTACGTCCAGCACGAGAGCCCGGGTGCAGACCGCGCGGCCAACTGGCTCCCGGCACCGCTAGGCCCGCTAGGTGTGACGATGCGCCTCTATGCGCCCGCACCGGAGGCCGTGTCCGGCGCGTGGTCGCCACCACCGGTGCGACGGGTTTGACCCGGCGAACGGAGGCGTCCGCGCCCGGTCATCGCTAGCGACCGTTGCCTCGGCGGATCTCCTGGAGGCACTGAAGACGAGTCTGACCTGTCTGTTCCATGCAAACCCGAACCGGCGTCTCCTGCTCGGAGGGCTGCGGCGTCTCACTGGGCTCCGTGGTGGCGCTGACGGTCGGGCTGGCCGCGGTTCCCTCGGTCAATGACCAAATGCTCTTGTTGGTGCCCTGGATCGTTGAGCAATATGCGGTCGCGCCCGTCTTCGTGGTTCCGAGGCTGCCGAGCGGAAAACAGTTGGCACCGATCGCGACCACCGGAATTTCCGGGGTCGTCTCCGGTGTGCCGGCGACCCCCGAGGTATTGAGCGCCGCGGGCCCTGACGGAGTGGCCGAAGGAGCCGGTGTCGCAGTGGTGGTGAGCGTCTGCGAAGCAGGCGCGGCGTGCTCCTCCTCATCCGCCCGCATGAATTCCTGCATGGCGATGACGACGGCGACGACCAGCAGAATTGCCAGCACGGCCGGGACGATGATGGCAGGTCGCAGCAGCGGGCGTTTCGCTGTCGGCACCGGGACGGTAGACAGCGACAGGCTGGTTTCGTCGGTATCGCCGACGCCGCCCAGGTGGTGGCCCAGGGCCCGCGCGAAGTCGACACACCGCAGATAGCGATCCTTGGGATCTTTGGACAGCGCCTTGGCGAAGACGGGATCGAGGTGAGCCAGTGATGGTCGTCGGTCGCCGATCGCCGGGGGCGCCGCGCTGAGGTGCTGACTGATCACCACCGCAGGGTTCGTGTGCGAAAACGGCGGCTGGCCCGTCAGCAGTTGGAAGGCCGACGCGGCCAGTGCGTACTGGTCGGCCCGTCCGTCGAGATCGTTGCCCATCAGCTGCTCGGGTGCGGCGTAGGCCACCGTGCCCACCGTCATGTTGGTGGCGGTCAATCCCGTCGATTCACCCACCAGGCCGGAGATCCCGAAATCGGCCAGCAGGATGCGTCGATCCGCGGCGGCAGGCGTGGCGATGAGGATGTTCGCGGGCTTGACATCTCGGTGCAACAGCTTGTGCTCGTGGGCGTAGTCGAGCGCATCGGCGACCGCGCTGATGATCTCCACCACATCAGGACCAGGCATGCCTGAGGGGAACTGTTCCTCCAGCAACTGCCCGGCGTCGATGCCTTGGACGTAGTCCATGTCGATCCACAGTTGTCCGTCGGATTCGCCGCGGTCGTGGACGGCAACGATGTGCGGGTGCCACAGCGTCGCGGCAGTGTCGGCTTCGCGGTGAAAGCGGTCCCGATATTCACCGTCGGCCGACACATCGGCCTTGAGCACCTTGAGTGCGTCTTGGCGGGGCAGTCTCGGGTGCTGAGCGAGGTAGACCTCGCCCATCCCGCCGGATCCCAGCCGCCGGATGATGGTATACCCGGCAAACGTCGAACCTTCGTCGAGCGGCATGGCCGCATATTAGCCCGCAGGACGGCTGGGAAAACTCGGGTCATGCCTCGACGCGGCGAAAACCTGAGTTTTCAGCCGTATCGCTTCGGGTAACCCGCCGTCCATGGATGACCGCGACAGTGCGATCCGTGACGATGTGCCCATCGCCGATGCCGCTGAGCAGCAACGGTCTTCGGCCGATTGGCTGGACGAAGATCACGCCGGGCGGCCCGTCGGCGATGTTCCTCTGGAAGCGAGCGTCGAGGACTGGCACGAGCAGCAGGAAGTAGTGCTGATCGACCCCGAGTCGGAGGAACCCGACCATTAGCCGGACTACATAACGGGCCCGCTGATCGGCGCCACCGCGACGAGATGACGCGAACTGTAAATGGGTCGTCAAACTCTCGTTAACACGTCCGCGCCGTGTCGCCGATTGCTGCTTGCCGGCATAGATTTCTAGGCGGCCGGTCGATCCAATAAAGGGCTCTGGCCGGTTTCATTAGGAGGAAGTCATGCCGCAGAACGAGGCGCAACTCCGTCAACAGCTGCGCAACTACGCCCTCGAATTGCGCCAGGTTGCCTACACACTGCCCAACGGGATAGGAGAGCACGACCTGCTCCGACTCTCAGAGCAGATGCGCGCTTCCGCCGATCAGATTGTGAGTTAGCGGACGCGGGAGCGTTGACGGCTGTCGGAACTCGGCCGCGCCGCGCTCCACACGTACGGTGGCCGAACGGTCTAGACGACAGCCGCATTTCAGGTTGGTAGTTGCGCTCCCCTCCACTGTGCAAATTGTGGCTATGACTGACGGGGCAACGCAGCGCTGCCTGGGCAACGGCAACTGGCGGATCGTGGACTTGCGCGGCGTTCGTCGCGAGTCGGCCCGGTACATACTGGGCGACAGTGCGACCCAGACGAAGTCTTGCCGACACTAAAGGTCAACGATGCGGAAATACTGCGAGACTCATCCCAAAATCGGTCGTGCGACCTTTTACTTGGTCAGAGTGAATTGACACACCTCGGTGTAGCCGTCGCGGAACAAGTCTGAGCAACCGGTCAGATAATGCTGGTAGATGTCGTAGATTTCTTGGCCTTGCAATTCGATCGCCTCGTCTTTGCAGGCTTCCAACTTCTCCGCCCAGGCGTCAAGCGTGGGGACGTAATTCTTCCCAATCATGTGGTGGCGCTCGATATTGAACCCCGCGCCAGTCGAGTATTCGTCGACCTGCGAGATCAGGGGCAACTTACCGCCGGGGAAAATCTCCCTCAAGATGAAGCTGATGAACCGCAGCAGGGTCATCGTGATCGGCCGGCCGTTGGCCTTTGCCTCCTCGGCGCTGCACACCACGATCGTGTGCAGCAGCATCCTGCCGTCGTCGGGTAGCAAGCTGTGGAATTTCTTGAAGAACGTGGCGTAGCGCTCGTATCCGGCATCACCAGCGCCATCGGCGAAGTGCTCGAACGCGCCGAGTGAAATGATCCGGTCCACCGGTTGGTCAAAGAATTCCCAGCCCTGCAGCCGTACTTCTCTCGACCGCGGGCTATCCATCTCGGCAAACTTCTGCCTGTCGTGGGCGAGCTGGTTCTCGCTGAGCGTGAGGCCGATGACATTGACGTCGTAATGCTCGACGGCGTGCCGCATTGTCGAACCCCAGCCACAGCCGATGTCCAACAACGTCATGCCCGGCTCGAGGTTGAGCTTGTCGAGTGCAAGCTTGCGCTTCGCGAACTGCGCTTCCTCGAGCGTCATGCCCGGACGCTCTTCGAAGTAGGCGCAGCTGTAAGTCATCGACGGATCTAGCCACAGCTGGAAAAAGTCGTTAGATCGGTCGTAGTGCGACTGCACCGCTTCCACCGGCGGCTGCAGTTGGGTTCCGCCGACGTTGCCTTCTGTCATCAATCCGACGCTACCCGCTTCCGGGAACTGGCCGGGCGGATGTGTTCTCTGCTAGCTGACCGTGACCGGGATCCCGTTGAGGACACCGTTGCCGGACGGCTCGTCGATGAGTGTCGGCGGGGACAGGACGTTGGTGTTGACTCCCGGCGAACCATTGGCCACCGACAACCGGGTTCCTGGTTTGTCGTGTCCCCACCCGTGCGGCATCGACACCACGCCCGGTTTGATCGCGTCGGTGACCTCGACCGGCACCTTGATCTCGCCGGCCGCTGATTTCACCGTGACGATGTCCTCGTCACTGATGCCGCAGCGGGCGGCGTCCTCAGGGTGCATCAACAGCGTGCAGCGGTCTTTGCCCTTCATCAGCGCGGGCACGTTGTGCAGCCACGAGTTGTTCGATCGCAGGTGCCTCCTGTTGACCAGGACGAGCGGGTCTGCCGGCCGTTCCAATCGCGCTGCCAGCCGCGACAGGTCGTCGAGCAGGTATTGCGGGGCGAGCCGGATCTTCTTGTCCGGGGTGCCGAGGATGCCGGGCAGTTGGGACACCATCGGCCCGAAGTCGATCCCGTTCGGATTGGCCTTGAGCAGGTCCAACGTCAGCCCACCCGGGTTCTCGCCGTACCGGTCGCCAAAGGGCCCGGTTCGCAGGGTGAGGTCCAGCATCCGCTCCGGGCCACCCACCTCATAGAGCTCGCGGATCGTGGCGCCGTCGAGTCCCTGAGTGAAAGCCAGATAATCGAAGAAGCCGTCGTCGATCGCCGCGACATCCACTGCCTCGGCGGGGGTGCCGGTGCACAAACCGGTCAGCCGGATCAGGATCTCCCACTCGTGCGGTCGGTCGCCCGGATCGAACACCGGGGCCGAATAATTTGCGAAACTGCGAATCGCGAACTGCAATACCAAGTCGTCATGGTGTGCCTGCTCGAACGCCGACAATCCGGGCAGGATCACGTCGGCGTGCCGGGTGGTCTCGTTGAGCCAATTATCAACGGAAATCATGGCTTCCAGCATCGGCAGCGCTTCGTCCAGCTTGTCACCGCCGGGCGAAGACAGGACCGGATTGCCGGCGATGGTGATCAGGGCTTTGAGCTGCCCCTCCCCCGGCGTTGCGATCTCCTCGACCATGCACGACACCGGGACTTGCCCGAGCACCTCTTTCGCGCCTCGCACCCGGGTCTGCCACCGACCGAATTCGGGCGCGCCCCCTTCGAGGCCGGGCATCGGCTGCGTGGTGACCGTCCAGGCGGCAGGCCTCGGGAACATCGCCCCGCCTGGCGTATCGAAATGACCCGTCAAGATGTTGATGACGTCGACCATCCAGCTGGCCAGGCTGCCAAACTCCTGGTTGCACAGACCGATTCGACCGTATACCACCGACCTCTGGGTACCGGCGAGGTCACGCGCCAGCTCGCGGATGCGCTCCTCGTCGATGCCCGTGGCGCTGCTCACCCGGCTTGGCGGCCACTGCGCTGCGACCGTGCGCATGATGTCGAGATCATCAACAAAGGACCCGGCCTTGACCAGATTCTCAGCGAAGAGAGTGTTGGCCACCGCCAGCAACAGCGCCGCGTCCGTGCCCGGCACAATCGGAAGCCACTCGTCAGCGCGTGCGGCGGTAAGAGTGCGCACCGGGTCGATCACTATCACCTTGCCGCGTTTTCGAATCGCCTCGATCAGGCCCATGATGTTCGGAGCGGCCAGCAGCGAACCCTGCGACGCAGCGGGATTGGCGCCCATGATGACCAGCAGGTCGGTGCGTTCGATGTCGGGCACCGGAAAGTCCCACCACTTGCCGTACATCAGGTGCGACGACAGATTCTTCGGCCACTGATCGACGGTGCCGGGCGAATAGGTGATCGGGATCCCCGACATGCCCAGCAACACTCCCGCATAGCGGGCCAGCGAGAAGGAGTGCGCCAGCGGATTGCCGGTGTAGGCGGTAACCGCGCTGATGCCGTACTTGCGGATGACTGGGGTCAGCAATTCGGTACAGCGTCGAAACGCCGCATCCCAACTGACCTCTTGCCATTCCCCATCGACCTTGATCAACGGTAGCCGGATGCGGTCCGGGTCGTCGTGGAGTGCGCCCAGCGAGACGCCCTTCGGGCAGATGTGTCCTTGGCTCCATACGTCATCACGGTTTCCCCGGATGCTGGCAACTTTGCCGTCTCGAACTTGAATATCCAAGCCGCACATGGCTTCACACAGTGGACAGGTGTGCAGATACCTGCCGTCTTTGGGGCTGGTCACCCATCCACTGCATTACGGTACTTCGAGTATCGGAAGTGGCAGGGACGCGGACTTCGACGAAGTTGAACCGGCAACCTCAGATGCCGCTCTGCTGACCGCCGGTTCCGGCGTATCGTGGAGATTGTCTGCGATACCTTGCGCGTGCCACTCCAAGCCACGACGTCGCCGATTCGATTTATTCGGCTGGCTGCGCGGCCGAGACGGGAGCGTCGCGATGACGCGCAAACAACAAAATGCCGAGCCGAGCAGGCGACATGCGCCACCGACCCAAACGCCGAGGCTGAGGCTGAAACCCAAGGCGCCGCCGAGTGGCTACGTCGACGGAGCGTGGTGGCCGCAAAGTGAGGACCTCGCGACAGAGCTGCCCGATCTGTTGGCAGTGCTGTCTGTCCGCCTCGGAACAATCGGTAGGGTGATATACAAGATCGACGAATGGGCAACGGCCCCAGCTAAATTGGTGCTCGATGGCCGATCGGTACCGCTCGACGGATACGGCTCGCAGCCAGCAGCCACGGTCGAAGTCCTGGGCCTCAATCGCGACAAGATGGTCCTACTGGTTGTTTCCCCGCACACCGATCCCGAACAGGCACACGCGATCATGATGATGGCAGCGGGTCCAAACAACGCCTTGGCCATCGATGACCTCCTGCACGCCACCGCAGGCGTAAGCGAGTAGAGCTCGACCGCGCACCATCTGTAGGGCTTTCCGGCCCTCCTCAGCCCTGGCGGGCGTCGAATCATCTGCGACACGAAATCCTTTGATTTCGTGTAGATCACGTCTCGGCCGATAAGGATTGCGGTTACGGGGCGACGGCGTACATGGAGTAAAGTCATTGTGGTCGAGCGAATTTCCTCTGAGTACTGCACTCGACGGAATGGGAAAGAAGCCATGTCAACTACGTCAATTATTCGCTCGCCCTACGAAATCCGCATCGCACTAGTTCAGGACACATTGGTGGCAAATTCGCCGCTCGATGACGCGGCCGCCCGTGAACTTGCGGTGCTCGTACTTCACGCGCTGAACTCGATTCCCGAGAAGGTCCGGTAGGCGACCGAACGCGTTTCTCCTCGCCATACCGCAGCGACACCGGGCAAGTCGGGCCATCCACGGAATTCATATATTCTGCGAATGTCCGCTGGCCCGGTGTTTCAGCGGATGGAGCAGATCGACTCGTTCGGCGCGTAGGATTTTCATCGGTTGATCATCCAGCCAGTCCGGAACATCCTGTCCCGCCAGCGACAGCGTTGAGAGCGATTGCTCGCAACCGGGCCTCCACCCGGTGTAGCAGGAAGTTCATCGTGTACAAGTTCTCGAGTTGCAATGGCGCTCGGCATGCCATCGCACCATCGGCTGCCGGCGAAGGCACGCGTCCCAGTTCGGCAAACACATCCGATGAGCGCATGGGACCAAGATGGCCATCACAGACGTAACCGAATACGCCCATCTGAGCGCCGCGGATGTGGAGCAACTTGCCGTCGAGTTGGATGCCATCCGGCGTGACATCGAGGATTCGCGCGGCGCGCATGACCGGGCGTATATCCGGCGTGCCATCGCGGTTCAACGCTGCCTCGACGTCGCCGCTCGAGTGTTGATCGGTGGGAGTCGCAGCCGGACAGGCTGGGTGGTCGGAACGTTAACCCTTGCCGCGGCGAAGAGCATTGAGAACATGGAATTGGCCCACAATATCGGCCACGGCCAATGGGATTGGATGAATGATCCTGAGATCCACTCCACGACTTGGGAGTGGGACATGGTCGGGCCGTCCTCCCAATGGCGGTACTCCCACAATTACCGACATCACATGTTCACCAACGTCGTCGGTGTCGATGATGACCTTGGTTACGGTGTATTGCGCGTCACCCGTGACCAACCATGGAAACGTAGCCACCTGTTTCAACTGCTGCGACATGTGTTGTTGGCAGCCACCTTCGAATGGGGTATCGCGCTGCATGATCTGTACTCCGAACAAGATCGTTCGGAGACTTCTGCCGAGAAGTCCGTGCAGACCCGACGTCTACTCCGCAAAATCGCCAGGCAGGCGAGTAAGGACTATCTGGTCCTTCCCGCGCTCGGCGGGCGGCGGTGGCGACGTGTCCTGGGCGCGAACGCCGTCGCCAACTTGCTGCGGAACCTGTGGGCGTACACAGTGATAAGTTGCGGCCACTTCGTCGACGGGGCCGAAAAGTTCACCCCTGAGGCGCTGGAGGATGAGACCAAGCCGCAGTGGTATCTGCGACAGATGTTGGGCAGCGCCAACTTTCATGCCGGTCCGGTCATGGCGTTCATGAGTGGAAATCTCTGCTACCAGATCGAACACCACCTCTACCCGGACCTGCCCAGCAACCGCTTCCCGCAGATCGCCCAGCAGGTGCGGGCGGTGTGCGCCTCCTACGACTTGCCCTACAACACTGGGCCGCTTTTCTACCAGTACCTACTGACCCTGCGCACGATTGCCAAACTCGGTCTACCGGATCGACTTCTTCGCGCTACCTCCGATGACGCCCCAGAGACCGCCTCCGAGAACAGATTCGGCAACCACTCGAAACTAGCCGGGTCGCGAGACGGCATCCGAGCGCCTCGGATCGGATTGGCCACCGCCATTCGCAATCGCAAACTCGCCCGACGCCGGAACAACACTCGGCGGCGCACGGCCGCAGCATGATTTTCTCTCAGTGCTTTAGTGCTGCAAGGAGTTCCGGTAGTCGCACGGTAGCAATGCCGATCGCGGCGTCACTGATCCCGTACGGCAGCACGAGGGTGTCGGCGTGGACCAAGGCGCCGCAGCTATACACGACATTCGGCACATAGCCGTTCCGCTCGTCGGAAGCGGGGCTGAGCAGCGGCTCCCACAAACGGCCGAGAATTGTCGACGGATCTTCGAGATCAAGCAGAATCGCCCCGATGCAGTAGGTACGCATCGGACCGACGCCGTGGGTGAGCACCAACCATCCGGCATCCGTTTCGATGGGCGGTCCGCAGTTCCCGAGTTGAAGCACCTCCCAGGCTGCGATCGGGGTCTGACAGGGAACCGCGCTCGTCCAAGCGGACAGGTGATCGGAGTAGGCAACCGTATTCGACTCGCGATCTGATCTCGACATCGCGGCGAAGCGGCCGCCGATCCGGCGCGGGAACAGGGCCAGGCCTTTGTTCGCTGCGGCAGGTCCGACGATTGGCCGGAAGGTGAAGGATTGGAAATCGCTGGTCTCGAGAAGTTGCTGGCTGATTTGTGATCCGCTGTACGCCGTGTACGTGGCATAGAAAGTCACCGAGCCGTCGTCCTCCACGAAACGGACGAATCGCGCGTCCTCGATTCCAGCCTGCTCGGCCCACATCGAAGGCCACAGAACCTGCTCGGAAAGTGTTATGTGGTCTGAGAATTCGACGGCGTAGGTTCGCTCGGCGATACTGCGAAGTAGTGAAATCGTCGCTTTGGCGTGCCTGCGGGTTCGCATCGACGTCTCAAGCCTGGCCAATCGTTGTTCGAGGGCCGTCTGGGTAAAACGTGCGCCGAGTCCGTCGAGGACATAGTCGGCAGCTTCGCCGGCTTCGTCGACCCGGACGAGTTCACTGCGAAAGACGGCCGCATCGAGCAGAGTGGGCTTTGCCACTCCGACTGTGGCGAACGGAGCCGGATCGTCGATGACGACGTCGCCATCCGCGTCAATGACGCCGGTCCGGAATCCGATGGACGAACAGTGACCTTCGCCGATGCCACGCACACTCATCACAAATCGAAGGCTGCCGGCGGCAGTTCCGTTCTGGTCGGGATGGGCCACCATGCTCGGGTTGCACAACGCCGCGCCCTCGATGGCGTATTCGCTGGTGAATGTCGCGCCCAACAACAACTTTCGGGCCTCGGAGAGCTCACTGACCGGATCTAGCCGATCGGCCAACTCCCGGGCATGCAGGCGGAAAGTGTCAGCAAGGTTGCGGTGACGTTCATTGAAGCGGATGACGATATCGTCCAGCGACGCGCGCACTTGATCTTCGTCCAGGGCCAGAATCCGCTCCAGCACCGCGCCGGCTCGGGACTCTCGATGTTCGAAACCCTCCTGTCCCGGGACGAAGAGGCGCGTGATGACCCGCGACGGGTCCGCCACCAGCCGCAACGGGCTGCGCGTGACGAGCCCAACCCGCACGGAAGTCATTGCCGCACAGTCGAGAAGCGCCGAGCGTGTTGCAAGGTCGAGAGCACTGCCAGGGTCGACTCCGCGCCCTGGTTGCGGTTCACCCCATCGGCGTGCAGTCCGTCGAATCCGCCGCCGGTCTCAGGGTCCCACATCGGCTGTTGTGCGTCGTTCGCACCCATGAACCATGCCGTGGCGGCCAATACCCCGCTTGGCCAGATCGAATTGGGGTCGATGGCAGCGGCGCGCGCACACGCGTCGGCGAGACTGGAAACCTCGATCGGTTGCTGATCGAACGCAGGACGTGGGTCGCCCGGCCCCCTGCCCGCTGTTGGAGTGGGCGAAAGGTGGCCACCTGCCGTTTCGTATCCGACCAGCCAGCTCAACAGTTCCAAACCCTGGTAACGCAGCCCCGAGTCGTCGAGCGCAACGCCGGCGGCGATCATCGCCTCGGCGAGAACCGCATTCGCGTAGGTGAGTCGCGGCTCCGGCCACGGCCAGGCCGCATTGCCGTTCGGTTTGGCCACCGTCGCGGCGTAGTCAGTGAGGAGTTCGCGTGCCGCCGGGTGTCCGGGGTCGACGGAGAGGATTTCGGCTGCCCCCAAGGCCGCGAACGCCATCGCCCGAGGCCACGGCGATCGGGCCTTTGCAGCGCGTTCGAATTGAATGACGGCCAAGCGGCGAACCAACGAGACATCACTGTGCGCTGCGGCAGTCCCCAGTCCCCAGATGCAGCGGCCCCAGCAATCCTGCAGGGATGGCTCATCCTGCCAACGCCCCTTGCTGTCCATCCGATTTCGGCAGGGTCCGGAATAGGACTGCGCATCGTTGAGGAACTGCAGAGCCACCCGCGCAAGGCCGTTCACCTCGCCGCCAGAGTTTGGTTCTCGGGTGGCGACCACGAGAACCCTGGCCATGTCGTCGGTACAGTAGCCGTGCTCGCGCCGCGGTTCGGTGAGCAGAGCATGCTCGAAGGTGCCGCGACGGTCTGTCAAGCGCAACAGGTGGTCGAATGCCGGGTCCGGGACTGTGCCTGTCATACCAGCGCCTGACGCTGAGCAAGTATCCGCTGAGCCAGACGTTGGTAGGCGTTGGCCACGACCGGCCAGGCCATCGCCGGGGCCAACCGGCGGGCCTCCGCGGCCATCGCGCCGGCAATACGCGGATCGGTCAACACTTGACGCAAAGCGGTCACCAGTGCATCGGGGTCGTTGTGTCCTACAACGATGCCGGCACCAGTGCCAAGGAGTTCGACGGCATGAGGAAAGGCTGTGGCCACGACCGGGCGCCCACTCGCTATGGCGTCGACCAAGACTCCGGAGGTGACCTGATCAGTGGAGTCGTAGGGCAGGACCACCACTGCCGAGGACCTGATCAGCGCAGTCAGTGACGACACATCGCGGTAGGTGGCGTCGAAGAACACCGAGTCCGCTACGCCCGTTATCCGGGCCTGTTCGGCGCGAGCCTCGCGATACGCCTCGCCGTCAGTGGCCAAGACTTTTGGATGCGTGCGGCCGGCGATCAGGTACCGCGGTGGGGCATTGAGCTCACGCAGTGATCCCATCGCCTCGATGACCCGTTCGATGCCCTTCCCCGGCCCCAGCAGACCCCACGTCAACAAAGTGGGTCTGCCCGAACGCATCTGGGTGGGGGTACGCGGGACGGTTGCGCCGTGGGCGATCGTTGTGACTTTTCGGCGATCAATGTCGAAACCCGTGCACAGCCGTTGTCTGGCGGCCTCGGACATGACGACAACATGATCCGCCATCGATGCGACCGTCTCGAGCACCGAACGCTGATGCTGGGTAGGGTTTTTGACGACCGTATGGGCGACCACAATCGACGGGATGCGCAGCCCGCCAAGGACATCCACTACGTCGTCCCCGTCGACGCCGCCGTAGATGCCGTACTCATGCTGCACGATCGCGATGTCACTCTCGTTCAGCAAGTCGGAGGTTGCGGCCACCGAGCTGGCGGAACCGTTGACGAGCTCTCCGATAACCCGCGCGTCAGACGACACAGACCCATCGGCTATACGGACAATGCTGACGTCAGATCCGTTCGCGGACAATCCATCCGACAGCGCGACGCTGAACGTCGCCAGCCCACACGGGGTAGGTGGAAACGTACTGAGAATCCCGAAACTCGCGGCGCGAGAAAGGCCTTCCGCAGCAGGGGCGAGATTATGTCTATCCGGGTTGAGTAGGGTATTCAAGGTGATCCCGACGGGACGGTTATCACCGGCGTGTCCGGCGCGAGCGGCTGCTCTGGAAGGTCAGCAGCGGACGGCTGACCTCATCTCGGACTGGCTGGGTTCCCAACCCCTTCCGACGTTACACCATTAGGGGCAATAACCACGGATCGAGCCTGGTCAGGGCCTTCCGGCTCGGACCGCGCGCGAGCGCGGGCGCGGCGGACCGCCTCGTCGACCATCTGTTGGGCCACATCTACCAACTTGCGGTGTTGCGATTGGCTGATTGCTCGGAGCTGGGCGAATGCGTCCTCGGTGCTGCGTCCGGTGCGTCCGCGGATGATGCCGATCGCTTGATCGATCACGGGGCGGCTGGACAGCGCGGTCTGCAACTGGACCGTGAGAGCGAGCGCGTCGGCAAGGATCTGCGCGTTATGTACCGCCACGGCGGCTGGTTGGGCGAACGATTCCCCGAACTCGGCGGCATGTTGATCGAAAACGTCCTTGCCATAGGCATACACGTTGATTGCGCCTACCACCCGATCGGGCAGCAACATGGGCACCGACAGTGCACTGTGCACCCCTAACCTGCCTACCCGCGGTCCGAACCGTGGCCACATCTTCTCTCCACCCAGCGATCCTGAGCGCACTGTCCGACGTTCCAGCGCCGCGGTGATGCAGGGTCCCTCTTTGAGGGTCACGTATTGAATATCGTCGATCTCGATGACAAACGGAGCACTGGCTGCTGACAGGGCGACCATGTCATCGGTCTGGTCGACATTCAGCAGCGCCACCCCAGCGCCGTCGGCGCCCGGTATCGCGTGAACCGCGAACGTCGCCACCTCAGTCAGCAAATCGGGCAGATGCAGATGTCCCGCAACCAGGCCCGCGAGATTGCCCATCGCAGTTCGCAAGTCGTCACCATCGGCAGCGAGGTGCTGCGATGAGCTCGACCGCAGCAAAGCCTCATCAGAGCGCTCGTTGAACTCCCCCATTTGCAGGTACCTGCATTCGTAATGCTGCGACAGGCCGGCCCATCGGTGAACAGCGATACACCCGGAGCACCCGCCGCGAGCTGACCTCCATTCTAGGGCGAAACCCGTCGGCGTGCGTCGGGCCGACGCCCAGCTTGCCCACACCTGAACGGATCACAATGAGCGACAGATTGTTTCAATGACGCGTGACGCAGATATCGCGTCTGGATTCATCGGAACCCTCGTACTATCCGCCACCCTCGGCGGCATGCCAGCGCACCTAGCCCGCCCTGATCGGGCGTGCGGTATCGTTACGACAGGTTGACTCTGCAGCCTTACGGAAGCGTGCGACGGCGATGTTACTGAGGTCCCCGCCGTGCGGTATCTAAACAACCAGCCAAGCCGGTAGCTGGCAGGATCGATGCTGACGGAGTCCCATGCATAACGTCTACCGGTGATCTTCACACCCGCTGACGAGATCTGCGCGCATGGGCTGCTGAACGCCTTCGTAGCCACCAACGGAAGCAGCGCAGGACCGCCGAGGCGATGTACAACGGCTCAAAAACATGGACCTCGACAGCGACGTGATCGTGAGCTGGCCGCCGTCCCGCGACCTGTGCATGGTCGGCTCCTTACCCGTGCCAACGCATTTCGGTGCTGAGCTGATGAAGATCACGCCAAGGAATTTCCTCGTCGCTGCTGATCGGCAGATGAATCTCGACCGAGCGGAGAGTAGATTTGCCAGTAATGGCGTTTGCCCGGTAGGAGGGGCAGTTGACTGAGTTCGATTCGCAGCCCGGCCGCGCGACGCCACCGCAACCCGAAATCTCCACCAGCCAGCGGGAAGCCGACGAGGCTGACCTGTATGCCGGCCTCCGCGGAGTCGCCGGGATCATATCCCGCGCGCAGGGCGTGATCGACCTACTCGGTGACGTTGCCGAGTTTGCTGCTCAGTCGATTCCCGGCGCTCAGGGCGCGGGCGTTGCGCTCGTCGAACCCAAGCACGGTCCAACCAGCATTCGAACCTGGGCGGCGACCGAGATACTGGTGCACGATATCGACTCCATTCAGTACAACGAACTGCACGAAGGCCCAGGCATTACCTGCATGCAGTCGCGGCGGGTCACCGTGAGCGGATCATTGGGCAGCGATGCCCGTTGGCCGCACTTCGGTGGCAGGGTGGCCCGAATGCGCATGCACTCCGCGCTGGCGTTGCCGTTGGTCGTCGGCGACCAAGTGATCGGCTCGATCAATGCCTACGCGAAGCAACGCGACGCGTTCGGCGAGTATGCCGTGCAGTTGGGCTCCCGATTCGCCATACCGGCGGCCGTGTCGGTATACAACGCGCAGTTGCTGGTCAGCGCCCACGAACGGACAACGCGGCTACAGCGGGCGCTGGAGAGTCGGTCGGTGATCGATCAGGCAATCGGCATCATCCGTAGCCGGTCGGGCACCAGCCCGGAAGAAGCGTTCGAACGACTCACCCACGCCAGTCAAACCGAGAACGTCAAGCTGAACGTGGTGGCCGAGCGATTGGTCGAAGAAGCCGTTCGGCGCGCCCGCGCCCGCCGCGGTTGACCTCTACTCCGCGGCCAGAAGTTCGGCCATTTCCGCCACGATCAGTATCCGGGAGTACCGGTCGGTCATCAGTTTGCGGGCCACCTCGGTCAGATGGTCGCCGTTGACGCGAGCGTACGTGCGCAACAACTGGAACGCGTCCTCTACCGACACATCCAGCATCTGCCGAATCAAGCCCTTGGCCTGCTCGACCACGACGCGGTTGGTCAGCGCAGAGCGCAGCGGAGGTAGCACCGTCGCGATTGTGGGTGGACGTTCTTGCAAGATCGCGACGCACGCTACGTGGGCCAACGTCTGACCAACAAGCAGATCTGATTCATCGAGTTGGCCGGGGCGGGCGCCGAACAATCCCAGTGCGCCTAACACGATGCCGGCGGCGCGCATCGGGATTGCGTGCACGGAGGCGAAGCCCGCATCGACCGCAGCCGGAACGAACCGTGGCCACCGGTCCGTGGCGGTGCGGATGTCGGCGACCGAGACCGGTTGACCGCTGAGATAACAGTCGACGCACGGGCCTTCGTCGGCTTGCAGTTGGTACAGCTCGAGTTCGCGGGCCTCCTCCGAGGTGGCGGCCAAAAGCCGGAGCTGCCGCAGCGGGTCGGCGAGCAGAAATCCGGCAGCCGCCACGTCCAACAGCTCAGCGCAGCGCTCGGTGAGGCCGGTCAGCAGCTCGACAACATCGAAATCGTCGAGCAAGCTGTCGACCAGCGAAACGACGGCGTTCAACACCTGGGTTTCACGAGGTATCTCGGTCACGATGCTCTTCTTTCTGGCGGGTTCCCGTGGCGCCCATTCATCAGTCGGCCTCAAGTGTCAGGCGGCGGTCGAGGATGTCGCGCGCAACGTCGGTAGCACTGCGCCCGGTGCTGTATGCGTGGGCGCGCAGCCGGACCAGCGCTTCGGTCGGGTCCAGGGACAACTGGGCGACCAACATGCCGGTGGCCTGGCTGACCTCGGCCCGGCACAACATGTTGAGTTCCACCCAGGCGGTGCTGTCGGGCTCGGCAATGGCGGCCTGCAAGTCGGCGTCCATCAGATCCAGCAACGGGACGCCGGCGAGCTCGGCAGCAGTTGCCGCGCCGCTGACATCGTCGGTGAGCAAGTGGCCGGGCCGTGCGCGGAATAGGTCGAGGGCACCGACATACTCACCGGCTACCACGATGGGTACCGCGTATACGCCTCTGATGTGATGAGACAACATGGCCGGTCCGTACGCAGGCCAGCGATATTCCTCGGGATCGGCAAGGTCGACGACCATAACGGGGGCCTGTTGCGCGACAGACTCCAGACATGGACCTTCGCCGAGGGTGAATTGCAGTTCGTCATAGATTCGCGCCGACGGGCCGCTTGATCCGAATGTCCCACTGCTCGCGCCGTCGAAAACGAGCGAAATCGCCGCCGCGTCGATGTCGAAGAGGACTACACACGCCTCACAGAGCCGGTCGGCGGCTTCTATCCCTCGCCAGCCGTCGACAGCGGCGAAGAGCTCGTCGCGGATGAACACATTTATCCGAACGGAGCCTGGGCAGCTGCAGGGCTGCTCGGCGGTCTCGGCGGCGACGTCACTGGTCCACCCTTTCACTAGTTGGATCAAATGACGAGTGAGACACTCCCGTCGCCGTCAGAGTCACCAGCCAAGCAGCAACAGCTCGAAGCTGAAGCCGGGACCCATCGCGAGCATCACACCGTAGGAGCCGACCCCCGGCGAAGACTCGGCGAGCGTGCGGCTTAACACATCGAGCACCGACGCCGAGGAGATATTGCCGTTCTGCCGCATCGAGTTTCGGCTGTGCGACAGCGTTGCCGGCGACAGGCACAGCACGTTCTGAATCGAGTCGAGCACCTTGGGACCACCGGGATGACACACCCATGTAGAGATATCGGCAATCGACAGGCCATGATCGGCGAGAAACAGATCGACCTCGTCACGCAAAAAGTCATCGGCCATCTTTGGGACGTCGCGCGACAACACGAGCTGAAACCCGCTCGAGCTGACATTCCAGCCCATTACGTCGACGGTGTCGGGCAGTACCCGGCTACGTGTGGCGAAAATGCGAGGCTCGCTATTTAGGCTGGCGCACTTCGCTTTTCGATCAGCACCGGTGGCAACCACTGCCGCGGCACCGTCCCCGAAGAGGCAGACGCCGATCAACGCCGGGATCGAGGTGTCCTCGCGCTGCAACGTCAACGAACACAATTCAACCGACAGCAACACTGCGACATCGCCGGGAAAACCACGCAGATAGTCGTGAACGCGTGCCATCCCGGCGGCACCCGCGACGCAGCCGAGCCCGAAGATCGGCACCCGTTTGACATCCGACCGCAGGCCGACGCGCGACATCAGTCGCGCGTCAATGGTGGGCACCGCCAGCCCAGTGCTCGACACCGTGAAGATGGCGTCGACCTCGTGCGGTTCCACATCCGCCGCGGCGATCGCCGAGAGTATCGCTCGCTCACCAAGGTCCGTAGCCACCTCGATATAGGCGTCGTTGGCTTCGGTGAAGCCGGTCAGTTCGGGATAGCGCGACAACGGGAGCGCCAGACTGCGCTCGTCGACGCCGGCGGTATGGGCAAAACGCATGAACTCCGGGCCGGTGACCCGGGTGAGCTCACGCGCCACCTGTTCCTGGTTGTAGCGGTGCGGCGGGAACGCCACCGCAGTGCCGGCGATGGACGGAGCACCGCGCCTGGGTCGAGTGTCCGGGTTTGCGGATACGAAATGTGTGCTTACGGTCATGCCTAAGCCCACGTAGCGGCGCCGGAACAAAGTTCATCGGACCCCGGTGACGTTGCGCACAATTGAACTCCCCGCCCAAATACCCACCAATTCAACAGGTTAACGCGAGGGTATGCACAGAACTTCAATGCTGTTTAACCGCAGAGATTTTGCGTGTCACTTCTTGCCGGTGGCGCGTACCCGTTTCTCATAGACAGATCGGGCGTCATTGTTGAGACCTCGTAAAACGCGTTCGCGAGTGAGGCGACCACGTACGGCGCCGACGACCTTGTCCGGAATCGTGGCGGCGGTGGCTTCGTAGGCACGCATCCAGGCTGGTACGGCCACCACGGCCCGGCGGTGGCTGCACGTCGCAACAACCGAATTCGCGATGTCTTCGGGATCCACGGTAGGTAGCAGGCCGCCCAACTGGACACCGGCGGTCAACTCGGTGCGGACGGCCGAGGGCAGCACGACTGAGACCGTGACGCCAGAACCGGCGAGCTCGTCACGAAGGGCTTCGCTGAATCCGACGACCGCGTATTTACTTGCGCAGTACGTCGCCAGTCCGGCGGCGGGCAGCTTGCCGAGATACGAACTGACATTAACGATATGGCCGTTGCGGCGGTCGAGCATGCCGGGCAGGGCAAGTTTGGATCCGATCAACACGCCCTTGGTGTTGATGTCGATGATCGCGTCGATCACCGCGTCGTCCTCGTCGACAAAGCGGCCCGCGGGCATAATTCCGGCGTTATTGACCAGGACCGTCAGTGGGGTGTCGACCGCCTCGAGAAACTGGCCGAACGATTCTCGGGAGCGCACGTCCAGTCCGAACCCGCGGCCACCGAACTCCTCGGCTGCGGTGGCCGCCAGGTCGGCGTCAAGATCGCCGATGAAGACACGAGACCCTTTGGCCGCAAAGGCTTTTGCGGTGGCCAAGCCGATGCCGCGGGCACCGCCGGTGATAGCGACGGTGGCGCCCGCGAGCTTGATCGGCGTCATCTCAGACCGCGATCGGAGACTTGGCCGCCCAGTAAGCCAGCAGACGGTACCCGTTGCGCTGGTGCCAGATCTTGGCGCCGAGATAGACGCCGGGCGCGATCTGGACCGCTTCGTCCCGGACACGGTTGATCGGCCACGGGTTGGTCCCGATCGTCTCGTAGTCGAGCACCAACACCCTGGTCGCGGCGGCGATCACGCTGTCCTCGACCCGGTTGAGCATGTCGAAGCCCTCCCAGTGGTCGCCGGCCCGGCGCATCTTGTAGCTCGGCGCCAGCAGCTTGGCGAACAGAACCGCGGTGAAGTTGACCGAGTTCGTTCCGCGCTGTGCCGCACGGTCGAATTTCTTGCCCAGCCACGGCATCAGCCCGAGTTGGGTGGTCACGAAGCTGGCGATGCCCCGCACCGACCGGCCACCACGGTCGAGATCGGCGTCCGGCGTGGTGAAACCGACCAACATGCCCTCGGTCTGCCCGTCTACCTCAGCGGGTGCGCCGGCGCTGAACAGTTCAGCGAGTTCGATTTCGGCGGTGTGCCCGGGAAGTCCCTCACCGATGCGCTCGATCCATGCCCACGCCGCGTCCTGGGCGGCCTGCGGGTCGATTGCGGCGATGGCCTGCAATCTCGCGAGCTTGCCCGCAACCGGGTCGACTGAACTGTTGGTGCTGATGGATGCCGTCATTGGCAAGACCCCTTACAACAATGGATGGGAGTGACTTCTTCGCTACGGAATCACGATTCCGTTTCAGAATCAAGTATCCTGTCGCAGTGACACGCCCCTCCTACGCGCAACGCCGAAAGCTGCAGCTGCGGGAAGAGATCATCGACGCGGCAATCGAGGTGTTCGCCGAGTCGGGCTACCACGAGGCCGGGGTGGCGGACATCGCCAAGCGGGTAGGGATCGGGCACTCCACCTTCTACCGACACTTCGACAACAAGCGCGCGATACTCGACGAGGTCATCAGCACCGTCATCGACAGATCTACTGCCGCTCTGGCCGCCGAGAACGCGCCACAGGCCGCTGACAACCTTGATGACTACCGTGACCAGGTCACCCGCATCGCCGCCGCCTTGGCCGGGATCACCCGCGACCTCAATGTGGTGCGGCTCATTCTCATCGAGGCGGCCAGCATCGACACCGAACTGCGGCAACGTGTCGATGCGCTGTTCGACTTCGCCGTCGTCGTCACGGCCGGTTACTACGAGCACGGCCGTGAGCGCGGCTATCTCCGCCCGGACCTCGATGCCACGTCCACCGCCCGGGCGGTGGTCGGCATGATCCTCGGCTTGGCGATGATGAGTCTCAATCCGGCGCTGGACACCGATGCGCGTGCGGGTGCCGTGCGGGCGGCCAGTCGGCTGATGCTCGACGGCATCATCGACCGGTAGCGTCCGACTCGTGGAGTCAGCCGGCGAGTTGTTGATCGACCGTGTCGCCGTGGTGACCGGCGGTGGTGGTGGGATCGGAGCGGCGACCTCACGATTGTTCGCCCAGCACCAGGCCAGGGTGGTGGTCGCCGACATCGATGCCGACCGCGCACACCAGACCGCCGACGACATCACCAATTCGGGCGGATCGGCGCTGGCGGTCGTCGTCGACGTGCGGGACCCAGATCAGGTCGCGGCGTTGGCGCGCACGGTTTCGACCCACTATGGGCGGGTTGATGTCCTGGTCAACAACGTGGGCCACTGGGTGCGGCATCCGGGCAGCTTCGCCGGCACCGACCCGCAACTGTGGGACGAGTTGTACCGGGTGAACCTGCACCACGTATTCCTCGTCACCCGGGCCATACTGCCGGCGATGCTCGACCAGGGCAGCGGCGCGATCATCAATGTCTCGTCGGTGGAGGGGCTGCGCGGCTACCCGGAGGATCCGGTCTATGCCGCCTTCAAAGCGGCGGTAATCCACTTCACCCGCAGTCTGGCGGTGCAGGTCGGCCGCGACGGCGTGCGAGTCAACGCGATCGGGCCGGACGTCACCGAGTCGCTGCAGGTGCCTTATTCGCAATGGCTGTCCGCCGAAGAGCAGGCACAGTGGCCGCAGTGGGTCCCGATGGCGCGGATGGGGCTGCCCGAGGATCAGGCCCGGGTGATTCTCTTTCTTGCCTCGGACCTGTCGTCGTTCGTCACCGGTCACACGATCCCGACGGACGGCGGCACCGGAGCGGCGGGCGGCTGGTTCCGCTCAGCGCGGCAGCCGGGTCGGGACTGGACCAACCGGCCATTCAGGGCCTGATCAGCCCCCGACCGCGGTTCACCCAAGCGAGGTGTGCATCAACATCACGTCGTATGCCGACCACAGCGACAGGTTGAAGTACACGTCCTTGCCCGTCGTCCAGGGGTGCATCATCGGCGCGTAGACGCCGCCAGGCATCGAGAAGTTCGACACGAGCAGGTGCTCTGGGCTGTACGGCCCTTGCGGCGCCGGCGCAGTCCTGGCCACGACATCGTTGGCGCCGTTGGTGTACATCACCAGGTACTGCTTGAGATAGGTGTTGTACTGGGCCGACATTTCGGCGACCGGGCCCGGGATGACCGGCGTGGCCGCCGACGGCCTGTTCGGGACCCAAGAGTTCGAATCGCCATTCCAGTATTCGTACTTGGTGAGGTCCGGGATGAAGCGCGGCTGCACTCGCGACAGGTGCGCGGCACCGCCGCGGCCATTCGGCGTGCCGTACGAGTACAGGTAGCCGTCGCCCCCCTTGACGTAGGCACCCATCTGGAAGTTCTCGTTCCCCTCGACATACGGAACCCGCGCGGCGTCAGGTCCGTTTGCGCGGATGGTCCCGGGGTAGACCGACCAGTTCTGGCCGTTGTCGGTGGACATGGCGATGCCCGAGTAGTTGGTCCACCACTCGCCATCGCGGCCCCAGTCCTTGATGGACATGAAGTTGATGTACTGCGTCTTCCCGACGGAAACGGCGGCGGTCGGGATGATCCCCGTCTCTTCTTTTGCGTACTTGATGCTGTTGATGACCTGGCGGGAGAAGCCCGGCTGCTGGGTCGGCGAGCCGGCGTACCGGTTGGACGGATCGCCGGTGGCGACGTGGAGTCCGTGCGACAGATCTTGATCGGTGCTGCGGAACAGCACGTTGTAACGCCATTGGTCGCCATGCACGGCGCAGTAGCCGAAGGTGTCACCGAATGCCATCAGCACCTGATGGTTGGCAGGATCGCCGTTGTCCCAGAGGATTCCGAGGTCGGTTCCGGAGATGCCGAAGCGCTCCAAGGTCTTGTTTGGGCCGTCGGGCCCGGTCACCCACTCGACGAGCGAGGTGTTGGAACCCCCGAGTGCGTCAACGGAATCCGGCGCGCCGGGCGGTGGTACCGCTTCAGGCACCGGAGCCGCTTCGGGCGCGGGAGCCGGATTTGGTGGCGGGGCGGCGGCAGCCGCCGCGTCCGGAGTCAGTTGGTCGGCTGGGGGCTGCGCCGCCGCGGCAGGCGGTGCAGGGGCAGGTGGATTTGGATTGGCATTCGGGACCCGCGCCTGCTGTTGCAGAGGTGCGGAGTAGGTCCTACCGGGTTGCACGCCGCGCTGCAGCGGACCCACCCTGGGTAACGGCGCGCGATCGTTCGCGCCACGCGGCCGCTTATTCAACGGGCCGAGGACCTTGCCCCCCGGGTTTGTCACCACGGCGTTCGCCGGGGGTGCGATGTTGGCTTCCGGAGCACTGCACGGCAGGGCCGATGCGGAGGGCGCGAGGCTGATGGGAAGGACTAGTCCGATAGCTGCCGTGGCAGCCAGCGATACCGAAACGAAGCGAGGAATCGCCGGCATGTCGCACCTCTCGAGCGGTCGGACGCATTGACGTCCGCAGTTGTTGATGTGACGATAGTGAGCGTTGAGGCTGTTGTGACGTGTGAGCAGCCAATAGGTATGTGTCCGTGACCGTGTCGCAACCGTGCAGCCTGGGTCGGCCCACGAACGAAATCCGAAGAGTGCTTTTGCACAACACCTTTCGGCTAACCAACGTCGATCGCCCGGGACCGCTGACCATCGTCACGGCCCCGGCTGTGACTAGGGTCGGAAACCGAACTGAGAGCCAACTCATGCTTAATCCGCAGTCACAGCGGATATACAGAGCGCGACCGCCGGTGTTCTGTGCGTTCACTAACGTCCCGCGAGCAAACAGGAGGCACCGTGGTTACCGATGACCAGGACCGGACGGAAGTGTGGCCGGGCAAGGCTTATCCGCTCGGTGCGACGTACGACGGATCGGGAACGAATTTCGCGGTATTCAGCGAAGTGGCCGAGCAGGTTGAGTTGTGCCTGTTCGACGACGACGGCAACGAAAGCAAGATCGCACTGCCGGAAATCGACGGCTTCATCTGGCATGCATTCCTGCCCAGTGTCCAGCCGGGTCAGCGCTACGGATTCCGGGTCCACGGCCCCTACGACCCCGACAACGGTCAGCGATGCAACCCGAACAAGCTGCTGGTGGACCCATACTCGAAAGCGATCGACGGAAGCTTCCAGTGGGACCAGTCGCTGTTCAGTTACAACTTCGGTGACCCAGACAGCCGCAACGACGAAGATTCAGCGGCAAACATGCCCAAATCGGTGGTGATCAACCCCTACTTCGACTGGGGCGTGGACCGCCCACCGGGCCACGAGTATTCCGACACCATCATCTACGAGGCCCACGTCAAAGGCCTCACCCAAACGCATCCCGGTATTCCCGAGCGCATCCGGGGCACCTACTCGGCCATCGCCCACCCGGCGATCATCGACCACCTCACCGGCCTGGGCGTGAATGCGATCGAGTTGATGCCCGTGCACCACTTCGCCAACGATTCCACGCTGATCGACAAGGGACTGTCAAACTACTGGGGCTACAACACGATTGGTTTCTTCGCTCCCGATTTCAAGTACACCGCCACCAATATCCCCGGGGGCCAGGTACAAGAATTCAAGGCTATGGTCCGCGCGCTGCACGAGGCCAATATCGAGGTGATCCTCGATGTCGTCTACAACCACACCGCCGAGGGCAACCACATGGGTCCCACCCTCTCGATGCGCGGTATGGACAACGCCGCTTACTACCGTCTGGTCGACGACGACCGGAGGTACTACATGGACTACACCGGAACCGGCAACAGCCTCAACGTCGGCCACCCGCACACCTTGCAACTGATCATGGATTCGCTGCGCTACTGGGTCACCGAGATGCACGTCGACGGGTTCCGCTTCGACCTGGCCTCGACCCTGGCCCGCGAGTTCTACGACGTCGATCGGCTGTCGGCCTTTTTCGAACTGGTGCAACAGGATCCGATTGTCAGCCAGGTCAAGCTGATTGCCGAACCGTGGGACGTCGGGCCCGGCGGCTATCAGGTGGGCAACTTTCCGCCCCAGTGGACCGAATGGAACGGCAAGTTCCGCGACTCCATCCGCGACTTCTGGCGCGGCGAGGACGCAATTCTCAGCGAGTTCGCTTCCCGCATCTCCGGTTCGGCCGACCTCTACGAACACACCGCGCGCCGACCGGTGGCCTCCATCAATTTCGTCACCGCTCACGATGGCTTCACGCTACGAGACCTGGTGTCGTACAACGAGAAACACAACGCGGCCAACGGCGAAGACAACAACGACGGCGAGTCACACAACCGGTCCTGGAACTGCGGCACCGAAGGCCCGACGGACGACGCGGAGATCAACGCCTTGCGCGCCCGCCAACAGCGCAACTTCCTGATGACTACCGTTCTGGCGCAAGGTGTTCCAATGATCTGCCACGGCGATGAGCTCGGCCGGACCCAGAACGGCAACAACAACGGCTTCTGCCAGGACTCGGAGCTGACCTGGATCGACTGGGAGGCCGCGGACACCGACCTCATCGAGTTCACCAGTTCGGTGACAGCGCTGCGCGCTGCGCATCCGGTATTTCGCCGTCGCCGATTTTTCACCGGAGCTCCACTGCGGCACCGTGGTTCCGAGGGCATACCCGACATCTCGTGGTTCCGTCCGGACGGTTCGGAAATGAGCGACGAAGACTGGGACAGCGGCTTCGGCAAATCGGTGGCGGTCTATCTGAACGGACTGGGCATTCCCGGCACCGATGCGCGTGGGCAGCGCATCACCGACGATTCATTTGTGCTGTGTTTCAACGCGCACCACGAACCGATTGATTTCGTTCTTCCCCCGGACGAATTCGGCCCCGGCTGGACACCGGTACTCGAAACATCAACTCCTACCGGCCAAGTCGAGCAGAGCGGAGAGCTCCGGGCGAAGGACAGAATCACCGTCCAAGGCCGTGCGATAGTGCTGCTGCAGCTGTCCGATTTGTCCGAATAACACGCGGTATATGCTCCATCCGGCCGAAACCGGTCAGCAGACGCGTCGGGTCACGCAAATGCTTGATGATCAACTGCACGCACGAAGGACGATCAAGCCATGCGTCACCTCACCGCGGCACTCGCTGCGACCGCCGCCGGAATTCTTGTCACCGCTTGTGCTGGCGAGCATGGCAACCGCGAAAATAGTTCTGCCACAACGGCAACCCGGACTCCGGTAGCCGAGGCCGCCCTCGAAACGCTGCTGTTGACCTCGGCCGAAATTGACACAGCCATGGGCGTCACCGGAATGTCGCCGAAGGAAAAGATCGACAAGATGCCCGACAACAGCGCCAAGAAATGGCCGCAGGGCTGGAAATGGCCCGGTGAATGCATGTATGCCTACGGCCCGGCTGAGGCCAGCGTGTATGCCGGCAGCGGCAACGCCGCCGTTCGCGACCGTGACGAGGCGGCACCCACCTCCACCCCGGGTATCGGCGAGATGGATCCCGAGTTCGCCCAGGCGGTGGTGTTATTCCCCTCTGCTGCCGAGGCGAGCGCCTTCTTCACCGCCGCTGCGAAGGCCTGGCCGGCCTGCTCCGACCACCAGTTCACCACCCCCAGCAACGCGGAAAGCTCCGAAGTGAACTGGAAGGTTGGAGCGCTGTCGACTGCGAACGCGACCTTGAGCACCCCGGTAAGCATGTTTATGGCACAGGGCACCAACAGTATTCGCGGAACGTGTCAGCGAGTATTGACCGTCCGCAACAACGTCGCGATCGATGTCAGCGCGTGTGCGGGCAAAGACCCCGGAGACGTCGGGGTCAGGCTCGCCAATCAGATCGCCGAAAGGGTTGACAAGCAGTAATTGCCAACAGCCCCCTGTCGGATTCATCCGAACAGCGGTCGGATGTCCACGTGGAAGCTACCCGGCCCGGCAAGCGCCGACAGCCGGTCGCCGGCGGCGATAGCCAGGTTGATGACGCCTTTGAACGCCTTAGCTCCGGCGCCGTTGCCGGCGACGATGGCGGTGGCGACCTGGGCGGTATTCGCGCCGACGCCCACGGCGCTGGCTCCGACACCGTTGTTGTCGCCGCCCGAAGTCGCAACGGTATTAGCGATACTGGCGATATTGCCGGCGCCGATGGCGCTGACTCCAACGGTCGAGTTGTTGGCCCCGAAAGCGGTGGCCACCGTGCCGAGTTTGGCGCCGCGCCTAATGGTCTGGTTGAGCGGACCCGCGACGGGTACCGCTCGGTGGTGACCGAACCCGGATTGATCATCATCGGCAGCGGACCTGCGGGTGTCGCGGCGGCGGAATCCTTTCGCGCCCACAATTCGGACGCAAAGGTGCGGATTCTCAGCTCCGATAGCGGCATACCCTACTTCCGACCTCCCTTGAGCAAGGAATATCTACGAGGCCAGACCGACGACGTGAACCTGCATCCCGCGCAGTGGTTCACTGATCGGGCAATCACCCTGGACCTGGCCGAAACGGTCGACCGACTGGACCTGGCCGAGCGCGCCGTGTACGTCGGCGGTCAACAACATCGGTTTGAAAAGCTGATCCTGGCGTGTGGTGCTTCACCCGCCGCGCCACCGGTGCCTGGCACAGAACGTGCCCTGCTGTTGCGGTCGCTGGGCGACGCTAGCGCACTACGCAGTGCCGCGGAGGGCGCCACCTCCGCGGTCGTGATCGGCTCTGGCTTCATTGGCTGTGAAGCCGCCGCGTCGCTGGCAATGCGCGACATAGCGGTGACTTTGGTTGCCCCCGAGCGACTTCCGCAGGAACCCCGGCTTGGCAGCGAAGCAGCCAGTCGGCTCCGGGATCTGCTGGTCGACACGGGTGCACGTCACGTCGGTGGGGTCAACGTTAAGGAAATCACCGAGGCCGGTGTCAGTCTGGACAACGGCGTCACCATCCACTGCGATCTCGTTGTCGCCGCCACCGGTGTCACACCGCAAAGTCGCATCGCTGTCGAGGCAGGTCTGCAAGTCCGCGACGAACGCATCATGGTCGGCTCCGACATGGGCAGCTCCGAACGGGACGTGTACGCCGCGGGTTACGTCGCGTTCGCCCGACACGCGGTCGCCGGACGTCACCTGGCTGTTGAGCACTGGCAGGACGCCATCGAGCAAGGCACGATCGCCGGCGCATCCGCGGCAGGTCAGAGCTCGGACTGGGATGCGGTACCGGGCTTCTGGACCACGATCGGCGACGCCACCCTGAAGTACCACGCGTGGGGAGACGGCTACCAGCGAAGCCGGATGATCAGCCAGCCCAATGGGTTCACGGTTTGGTACGAGTCAGCGGAGGCGACGGTCGGCGTTCTGACCTACAACGCCGACGACGACTACGACCTCGGCGAGCGGTTGATCGCCGAGAAACGACCCGCGCCAGTGCCCATGCGATGAAGCGCTGAAACCGATTCGGTCCGGGGCCACTGGGTATCAACAGACAAACCGCCTCAGAGTAAGGATTGTCATGAGCTCAACGTCGAAAGCCCTGTACCTGCCGCTCTCCGTGGCCACGAGTGTGACGGGCGGTTTGCTGGCCGGCGCGGTCTTCAGCCAGATCTGGAAGCGTGTCAGCGACGACGACCAGGCCCCGCCGGATCCCAAAGATCTGCGCAATTCCACTCGCTCCGCCCTGGTTGGCGCGGGTTTGCAGGGACTCGTATTCGGTGTCGTCAAGGCCGCCGTCGACCGCGCCGGCGCCCGCGGCTACCAGGCTGTTGCCCACGAGTCGCCGGCGCCCTAGCTTTCGCCTTGTGCGCCAAATAGAACGTGTTACAGTTCTGCCAACCGCGGCCACGCGTCCGGGTCGACCGGGCATTGGGTACGAGGAGATCCAATGGTTGCTGCCCGACGAAAAGCTCAGTCGTAAAGGTGAATTGGTTACCATGACGACAACAGTTGGCAAGGCGCGATCCCTGACGCTGGTCACGGTCGCGTACGTGATTGCAATTGGTGTGGCCGCTGCTTGGCTGGTGTGGGGCCCGACCACCGGACGGCTGTGGTTGGACACCTTCATCGCGGACGTGCTGGCCACTCTGGTGGTGTTCGCATTCAGTCGGATCTATCGCAACTCGAGCTTTTACGACGCGTACTGGAGCGTCATTCCCCCGGTGCTGCTCTTCTACTGGTGGAGTCAGGCCCCGCCCGGTGTCGACCAACTGCGCTGTTGGCTGGTGGCGGTGGTGATGATGTTGTGGGCCGTGCGTCTCACCGCCAACTGGGTTTACGGCTTTCCCGGCCTGCACCACGAAGACTGGCGCTACCCGATGTTCAAAGAACGCGCGGGACGACTGGAGTTCCTCGTCGACCTCGTCGCGATTCACCTCATTCCCACCGTGCAGGTGTTCGCGGGCATGCTGCCGGTCTACGTCTGCGTGACCCACGTCGGCAGCGACATCAAATGGCTGACGATCTTGGCCTTCGTAGTCGGCGTGGCGGCGGTGGCCCTTGAACTGGTCGCCGATGTGCAAATGCACCGCTTCGTCCGGGACCGCCGCCCCGGTGAGGCGATGGACCATGGGCTGTGGAGTTGGTCTCGGCATCCAAACTACTTCGGCGAGTTCAGTTTCTGGTTCGCCCTCGCGCTGTTCGGGGTGGCGGCGTCGCCCTCGGATGCGTGGTGGTTGTTCGTCGGGGCGGCCGCGATGCTGGCGATGTTCCTCGGAGCCAGCATTCCGATGATGGAGACGCGCAGTCTGCAGCGACGTCCCTCCTATCAGAAGGTCGTCGATAGAGTGCCGCGATTTGTGCCCCGACCCCCACGGAAAGACCCTGGATGAGCCGCAAACGCATCGTCGTCGCGGGCCTGGGCGACGTCGGACTGCTTACCGCGATCCGCCTGGCCAAGCACGCCGACGTCGTCGGAATCTCAGTCAAGCCCGGCTTGGTGAGCGGTCAGGAACTCGGGGTTCGACTCGCCCGTCCCGACGACTGGGCGCGGGACTACTGGATTCCGTTCGACAGGTTTCGCCGATTGGACAGGGTCCGAACCGTTCAGGCCGAGTTGACCGGAGTGGACCTGGCGGCACGAAAAGTATTCGGCCGCAATGAGAATGGCGCAACCATCGCCGAGGACTACGATGCCCTGGTCATCTCGACCGGCGTCAGCAATGGTTTCTGGCGGCAGCCCACGCTGCAGTCGGCCGCCGAGATCGGCGCGCACCTCTACGCGGCGCACGAACAACTGGGCAGCGTGAAGTCGGTGATCGTGGTGGGCGGTGGCGCTGCCGCGGTCAGCAGCGCGGTGAACTTGGCCGCCACCTGGCCAGATAAGCGGATCGACCTGTACTTTCCCGGCGAACGCCCACTGGGCGAGTACCACCCGCGGATCTGGAAGCGGGTGCACAGCCGATTGACTGAATTAGGTGTGGGATTGCATCCAGGGCACCGCGCCGTCGTCACGGACGGTTTCGTTGGCGAGGCAATAACCAGCGAGCCGGTCCGGTGGAGCACCGGACAAACCCCGGCCGTGGCGGACGCCGTGCTGTGGGCGATCGGGCGGGTGCAACCCAACACCGACTGGCTACCACCGGAACTGCTCGATGAGCGCGGCTTCGTCCGCGTCACACCCGAGCTGTGGGCACCCGGCCATCGGGATGTGTTCGCGATCGGCGACGTCGCGGCCACCGATCCGCTTCGCAGCTCAGCCCGCAATCGCGGAGATGCGCTGGTGGCCAGCAACATTCGCGCAATGTTCGCGGGACGTCCAATGGCCGCCTTCAAAGCGCCGACGCGCCGATGGGGTTCGCTGGTCGGAATCCAGCCCGACGGGTTGGAAGTTTTCTTCCCCACCGGTCACGCGTTCCGCTTCCCGCTGTGGTCGGTTGAACACGTCGTGATGCCGCTCATCGTCCGGGTGGGCCTGTACGGCGGAGTCCGAAAGAACCGCCCGCTCGGTTAAGGAGCCAGCATGCAGATGTGGGAACTTGTTGCCCGCGAACAGATTCGAGACACGCTGGCACGGTATAACTGGTCAGGTGACGCCGGCCGCGTCGACGACCTCGCCGCTACGTTCTGCGCGGACGGTGTGCTCGAGGTCCGCGGCCTGCAGTCGCTTTGCGGCCGATCTGAAATCGCGTCATTTCTCGGCGGCGTCGTCAGCAGCGTCGGTGGCGCCGATGCCGCCACGCTGGCCGTCAAACCCATCGTCCGGCACAACCTGGCCAATCTGGTGTTCACCGACCTGACCCCGGAGCGCGCACATGTCTCGTCGTACTTCACCGTGCTCACCCAGATCGGCCTCGACCATTTCGGTCGTTATCGCGACGTCCTGGTCCCGGACGGCGATAACTGGCTGATCAAGCACCGGAAGGTGTCGACCGACTGGGCAGCTCCGAACTCACAGATGGCGCGGGATACCGCAGCCCGGCGCTGACTCGCGCGGCCATCGCCGCACCCACGAAGCAGCCCAGCGCCGTCCAGCCGTCGAAACCGGTGAGCCCGTTCTTCGCCAGCAGAACAAGGGCCACACCCGCGACGCAGATCAGTGCGCCGGCAATGGTGGCCCGAAGACCAGCGGGGCGAACCGCGGCGTCCCACCACGGCAGCCGCCGGTGCTCGAGCGGCGAGAGCAATCGGAACAACACGGCCATGACGCCGGCGAACACCACCGCCCGCAGTGCCAGCAGCCCCCAGAAGCCGGGCGCGTGCACGTCATAGGCATCCAGGCCGACGGCGTGCAGACCGACGGCGGCAACGGCGATTGCCGGGATGTGCCACAGGTAGAGCGTCATCGCTCCCCCATTTCCTACCGCAATCACTCCCCAAACCCGCGGCCGTGCGGCCCAGCGTCGGATCGGGCTCGCCGCGGCGATGAACACGCACGACATCCAGGTGCAGTGCAGCGCCAGCAACAGCGTCGGCGGCGACACATTGGACATCCGCTCCGCGCCGGTCACCACCAACGACACCTCATAGACGCCGGCGATTGCGAGCAGCACCTGCGCGGTGAACGCAGCCGCAGCTACGACGAGTGCCGTGCGCGCGCTGATCAGCTTGCGCGCATAGGCAACGCCGAGAGCCACCGGAATCAACCACACGGTCAAGAAGTTGGCAACACCGGATTCGGGAGTCCCGACGGCGAACCGGATTCCGTCGATCGCGGTGGCCGCGACCAGCAGCCCGGCCACCACCACCCCAACTGCGCGCCCCGTCCGCATCCGGGCCAACACCGGCACGAAAGCGAGCACCACCAGGTAGACGCCGAGGAACCACAGCAGCGCCACGCACTCCCGGCCGAGTCCGGCCGCGGACTCGGCCCCGAGGGTGGTTCGCACCACCAGCAGCGCCGCCGCCCATGCCGCCAAGTACCAGAACGCGGGTCGACACAGCCGCTGCGAGCGGGTGAACAGCCATGATCCCCAGGACATGTCGGGCTGCCAGCCGTAGGCGCCGGCGGCGCCGCCGGCCAGGAAGAACAGCGGCATCACCTGGACAACCCAGGTCAACGGGGTGATCGCCGGTATCGCACCAAGCAGATTGCCGATCCGCACACCGTCGGAGTCGATGGTCGCGAGCAGCAACGCGCAATGCCCGAACATGACGACGACGAGGGCAGCAAGTCGTGCGACATCGACGGCACGGTCGCGCCCGCGTGCCGCCTCCTTGGAAACCTCAGCCGGACGGGGCATGACTGTAGCGAGTGACATTCGACCAGCATGCCCAGCCGGTGGCCACCGCGGATGAGTAGTACTACGCGTCCCGCAGATCCACCGGCTGAACGGCCACGATGCGCTTGCCGTCAGCGGCCGAAACCGGCGTCGCGCAACGCCTGTGCCATCGAGTTGGCGCTCGGGCCGTCGTCTCGACGCGGGGCATTCCGCGGCTGCTGAGCATTTCGCTGCTGACCACCCGGGTTGCCGTCACGACCGCCTCGCGCCGCGGGCGCGCGATCCGGTCGCTTGTCCTTCTGCGGAGTGTCGTTGAGACGCAGGCTGAGTCCGATCCGCTGGCGTTCGACGTCGACCTCCATCACCTTCACCCGCACCACCTGTCCGGATTTGACGACCGCATGCGGGTCCGATACGTAGCGGTCGGACATCGCCGAGATATGCACGAGCCCATCTTGGTGAACCCCGACATCCACGAAGGCACCGAACGCCGCGACGTTGGTCACCACGCCTTCGAGGATCATTCCGGGCTTGAGGTCAGCGATCTTTTCGACGCCGGTCTTGAACGTCGCGGAGGTGAAGGCTGGGCGCGGGTCGCGGCCTGGCTTCTCGAGTTCGGCGAGGATGTCGGTCACGGTCGGGATGCCGAACCGGTCGTCGGCGAAGTCGCCGGGCCGAAGTTTTCTCAACGCGCGTTCGTCGCCGATGATTTCGGCCAGTGCAACTCCCGAGCGATCCAGGATGCGCCGGACCACCGGGTAAGCCTCGGGGTGGACGCCCGAGGCGTCGAGTGGGTCGTCCCCTTCCCGGATGCGAAGGAAGCCCGCGCACTGTTCAAATGCTTTGGGGCCCAAGCGCGGAACGTCAAGCAGGGCACGGCGGCTGGCGAATGCGCCGGCCTTGTCACGGTGCGCGACGATCGACTCCGCCAGCGACACCGTGATGCCCGATACGCGGGACAGCAGCGGAACCGATGCGGTGTTCAGGTCGACCCCGACGGCGTTCACCGCATCTTCAACCACGGCGTCCAAGCTGCGCGCGAGGATTCCCGGGGTCACGTCGTGCTGATATTGGCCCACCCCGATTGACTTGGGTTCGATCTTCACCAGTTCGGCGAGGGGGTCTTGCAGGCGCCTGGCGATAGATACCGCCCCGCGCAGCGTCACATCGAGGTCTGGTAATTCATGCGCCGCGTAGGCCGATGCGGAGTAGACGGACGCGCCGGCCTCGCTGACCATCGCTTTCGTCGGGGCCTTGACCGAGGCACCCGCACTTGCCTTGCGGATGTCTGCGATCAATTCGCTCGCCAGGGCGTCCGTTTCACGCGATGCGGTGCCGTTGCCCACCGCGATCAACTCCACGCCGTGGCGAGCGACCAGTGCGGCAAGGGCCGCTTTGGAGGCGACCCACTGCCGCTGTGGCTGATGGGGGTAGATGGCGCAGGTGTCCAGCACCTTGCCGGTGCCGTCGACCACCGCAACCTTCACACCCGTCCGGAAACCGGGGTCGAGTCCAAGGGTGGTCCGTGCTCCGGCCGGGGCGGCAAGCAGCAGATCCTTGAGGTTCCTGGCGAACACCGCCACCGCTTCTTCTTCGGCGCGTTGGCGCAGCCGCATGCGGGCGTCGACCGATGCCGAGAACATCAATCGGGCGCGCCACGCGAAGCTGACCGTGCTGGACAGCCAGCGCTGCCCTGGGTTCGCGGCCGCCTGCCGCGACAGATCAATGCCGAGCGACTGCGCGATCCTGGCTTGGTACACGCCGTCCTCGCCGCCATCGAAGTCGAAGGTCAGGGCCTTCTCCTTTTCACCGCGCAGCACGGCCAGCACCCGGTGCGACGGCATGGTTTCCAGTGACTCGGAATAGTCGAAATAGTCGCGGAACTTTTGCGCTTCGGCGCTGGCGGCTGCCGCTTCAGATGCTGGGGCGGTCCGCAAAGTTGCTCTGCCCCAGAATGTTTCGCGAATTTCGCCGACCAGCTCGGCGTCCTCGGCAGCCCGCTCGATCAGGATGTGTCGTGCGCCTTCCAGCGCGGCCGCGGTGTCAGCGACGTCGTCATTGATGAATTCCGCGGCTGCCCCCTCGGGCACGAGGGTAGGGTCGGCGACCAGACGATCGGCCAGGGGCTCCAGACCTGCCTCGCGGGCAATCTGCGCTTTGGTTCGACGCTTTTGTTTGTAGGGCAGGTAGATGTCCTCGACACGGGCCTTGGTATCGGCTGCCAGCAGGTTCGCGGCCAACGCGACCGTCAGCTTGCCCTGTTCTTTGATCGACGCCAGCACCGTGGCGCGCCGTTCGTCGAGTTCACGCAGATATCGCAGGCGCTCCTCGAGGGTGCGTAGCTGCCCGTCGTCCAGGCTCCCGGTGACCTCCTTGCGGTAGCGGGCAATGAAAGGAACGGTGGCGCCTTCGTCAAGTAGTTTGACAGCGGCGATCACTTGCCCCTCGGCTACCGCCAGTTCCTCAGCGAGACGGGCATTTACAGATTTGATGGTGGCTGTCGGACTCACTCGCAGGACCCTACCGAACGGCCCCGACAGCGCTGCGTAACCGGGTCCGGCGTGCCCATCGGGCCGGCGAGGCTATTTCTGCGGATAACCCCGGCGTACGGTCCGGTCCAGGATGCCCAGAGTCGCCCGCAATGCGAGTTCGGAGATGATCGGAAAAATCCCGGCTTCGCGCCATGTCGGAGCGATGTTCGACCAGTCGTAGAACGAGGTGACCACGGTTGCACTGGCATCCTCGGTCGGCTGCAGGCGATAGCCGTAGACGTGACCGATCTGCGGTTTCAGCTGGCCCAGAACCGTCCACGCGATCAATCGATCTTGCTCGAACTCGGTGATCTCGACCGTCACGTCGTACTTACCCAGTTGCGGGAAGTCGTTGAGCGACTCGCGGTCCATATGCACGACGAAGTTGTCGCCGACGGCAGTCACCGGATCGCCGTCGGCGTCTTGCAGCATCCCCGACGAGTCGATCGCCACGTGGCCCTGCGGGTCGCTCAACAGCGCGAAGATGTCAGCGGCCGGTGCGCCGATGGTGCGATCGGTCTCGATGCGTTCGGTCATCACAGCTCCCAGCCGTCGGTTAAAGGGGCGTGCCTCACTCTAATGACCGCAGCCGGGAAGTCAGCCGATCAGCTTCGTCAGCCAGTTCGGGTTCTGCAAGTCCACCGCACCGGTGCCGTCCCACACGAAGGGCGTGCCGTTGGCATTGAAGCCGGCCAGCGTGGCGCTGGAAGCGGCCGACTTGGATTGGGCGGTGCCGAGGTCGGCCCCGGACTTGATGCAGCTGACAGCGGTCGCATTGGCGTCGACGGTCTGCGCCAGGTGGGCCAACTCGGCATCGGTGCGGTCTGCCGGAGCATTCTCCTGTGGCTGAAATTCGCTGCTGAACATGGCCGAATAGAAGGCGCTGTACACCTTCGGGTCGTTTTGCGTCGCGACACAGTACGACGCCGCTACGGCACGAGTCGAGTAGTTCTTCGTGTGCGACTGCTCGTCGAGGAACGTGAGCAGGTGGTAACGCACCGCCAGCTTCTTGTTGTTGACCGCGTTGTCGATATCGCTGGCGTAGGACCTGATGAACGCACCGCACGGCGGGCAGATCGGTTCGTTGAAGACGTCGATGGTGGCGACTGCCGCCGAGCTGCCGACGAAAACACCGTCGTTGAGAACGCGGAGTTCGACGGCGTCCGCGGCAGGCGCCGGCGTGGAGGACGTCGACGGCGGCGATGACGACTTGTGTGGATTGGAAAAGCCGATAATCACGCCACTGGCGACAGCGACGATCACCGCGATAGCAAGCCCCGCCCAGACCCAGGGCTTGCGCAGCAGCCGGGTCGGCGGTGATGGCGGTTGCCCCCACTGCGGCGATCCGGTGTTGCCTCCGGGTGGCGTACCCCAGCCCTGAGTGTTCGGCCAGGGCACCGACGCCATCGGCCCACTCGGGGGCGTCCCCGATTGCCCGGCGTGGGCAGGTAGCTGGCCCGACGGTGCCGGCCAATTGCCGCCCTGGGAGCCGGACGAGCCACCTTGGTACTGCGCCGGTGCGTAACCGCCTGGGAATTGGTTGGCAAGATGGGGTGGCACCTGCGCAACCTGGCTTCGCTCCAGGATGTCGGTGGCGCGATCCTTATCCGGCGTGGCCAGCGCCGCATAAGCGGCGGCCGACAGATCGCCGCAGGTGGCGTAGCGGTCGGCCGGATCCTTGGCCATGCCACGCGCGATCACATCGTCGAAGGCGACCGGAATGCCGGGCCGCGCAACGCTGGGCCGCGGAACCGCCTGGTTCAGATGGGCGCCCATCACGCTGAGCTGGTCACCCCGGAACGGCGGGCTCCCCACCAGGCACTCGTGCAGTACGCAAGCCAACGCGTAGATGTCGGCCCGGTAAGTCACTTCGGCTTCGCCGAAGCGTTCCGGTGCCATGTAGTAGAGGGTGCCCACCGTGCTGCCGAGCTGGGTGAGCTTCTCGTCGGTGCCGGCACTGGCGATTCCGAAATCCACCAGGTAGGCGAAATCATCCCCGCTGACCAGGATGTTCTCCGGCTTGACGTCGCGGTGCGTTACGCCGGCGGCGTGCGCCGCGTCGAGCGCCGAACCGATCTGGCGGATCACCGCGACCGCGCGCGCCGGGGGAAGCGGTCCGTAACGCTTCAGCATGGCGGCGAGGTCTTTGCCGTCGATCAGCCGCATGTCCACATAGAGCTGACCGTCGATCTCGCCGTAGTCATGAATCGGCACGACGTGTGGTTCCTGCAGTCGGCCGGCGGTGCGGGCCTCGCGCTGCATCCGGGTGCGGAATACCGGATCCTTGGACAGGGATTGCGACATCAGTTTGAGCGCAACAACGCGCTCCCGGACGGTGTCTTCGGCCTCGTAGACGTCGCCCATCCCGCCGCGGCCCACCAGGCGTCGCAGCTTGTAGGGGCCGAACTGTGAACCCTCGCGCGAAACTTCGCTCGTATCACCCATCGCCGACTCCTCAACCCGCCTTCCGCGCAGCTAACCGGCCCTAGGCGCCTCCACGCAACCCGACCATTGCCTGCGCCGGGCACGAGTAGGAGTACGCGGTGGCGTGCCAGGCATAAGGCTAATGGTTGCGACGATTTTAGGGTGCAATGAGCAGTGCTTCTGGCCCGCGAATATTCAGTCGGGATGCTTTGGGACTGACCTCACCTGCCGCTGCCGCCGCAACTAGCCACCCGACGTCTAATTTTGCCGACAGAACCGACAACTGAAAGTGAGGTTATGCAATACTAACTTTCGCTGAAGTAAGGCTAGGGTAACTAAGTAAGGAGACAGGGGCGCTCGCAACGCTTTCTGGACACGACAGTGACTACGAGAACTGCTGAGGACGTTACTTCTTCAGGCGAGTGTTCATTCGATAGCGAGGGCCGCTCATGACCGCTCCCGTGTGGATGGCCGCACCACCCGAGGTGCATTCAACTCTGCTGAGCAGCGGCCCAGGCCCCGCAGCGTTGTTGGCGGCCGCGTCGGCGTGGGATGCCCTGAGCGCCGAGTACACCGCGGCCGCGGCGGAGCTCTCCGCCATTCTCGCGGCCGCCCGGGGTGGCACCTGGGAGGGGCCGACCGCTGTGCAGTACGCGGCGGCACATGGCCCCTATCTGGCTTGGCTGACCCAGAGCAGCGCCACCAGCGCCGAGGCCGCCGCACAGCATCAGGCGGCCGCTGCCGCTTATGCCGTCGCACTTGCCGCAATGCCGACGCTTCCCGAGCTGGCAGCGAACCACACCGTGCACGGTGTGCTGCTCGCAACGAACTTCTTCGGCATCAACACGATCCCGATCGCCCTGAACGAAGCGGACTATGTCCGGATGTGGGTTCAGGCAGCCACGGTGATGAGTGTCTACCAAGCGGTTTCGACCGCAGCCCTGTCTGCGGTGCAACCGTCGAGTCCGGCGCCGCAGATCGTCACCGGAGCTACCGCGGAACCCGCACAGTACCGGCCGGACACGATCACCATCCTGGGTTTCACCTTCCACGACTACATCGCGGACTTGTTCGCCTGGTCCGAGCATTTCAGCAGCATGTGGGCAGCGCTCAAGCAACTGCTACTCAACCCATTGGGCACCCTGGTGCAGCTGATCACCGACTTCGCCACCAGCCCCGCGACCGCGATCGTCACCTGGATGCCGCTGTTCTTCGTCGGTATCTACGCGGTTACCTTCGCGGTGATGGGGACGCCGATATACGCCGCGGTAGCGGGTCCCGCCGTCACGCTCCCCTTGGTTCTCGGGCTCGCCCTGAGTGGAATCGCCGAAGTTCCGGCCGAATTGGCGGCCGAGGTGCCCGCGGTCCCCGCCGAGCAGCAACTCGTGACCGTCGCCAGCATTTCACCCACCATGACCGCGGGCGCGGCACCGTCGGCACCCTCGCCACCCCCGCAAGCACCCGCACCTGCACCAGCCCCGGCCCCGGCCGCGGCGCCGGCCGCACCGGGTTTCGCATACCTGGTTGCCGGGCCGGACCCAGGTCCGGTCTTCGGCCCGAATCTGCGTAACAAGTCGACGGCGAGCGCGCCGGCATCGGGGATCTCGGCCGCGGCGGCCGCGGCGGCCGCAGCCAGCGCAAAGGCGACGGCTCGGCGGCGTCGCCGCCAGGATGTGAAGAACCGCGGCTACTGCGACGAGTTCCTGACCATGGACAATGGACCAGGCTGGTCGCCCGAGGAGCCCCTCGATGACGCCGCTGGCTCAGCCAGCGGGGCCGGGCCGCTCGGGTTCGCCGGCACCGCAACAAAATCCAGAATTCGTACGGCTGCCGGGTTGACCGCGCTTGCCGGCGATTCGTTCACCGACGCGCCGACCCTGCCGATGATGCCGGGCACCTGGGGAGCGGATTCGCCCGAATTGGACTCCGAAATGGGTGCGGCACCACCGACTGGTCCTTAGCTGCACGCGGTGCGGGCAGCGCCGGACGTCGAGATGCCGCCGCGCTCGCTAAGGCTTCCCGACGACCGCGGTGGCGGAGTGGTGCCGATTGCGGCGGGCGAGTATTGCAGTCGACAATCCGCGTCGCGGCGCGTTGTTCGCATCGCCGGATAACCGTGGTTGTGCCGTGGCATCCCGAAATCGGTGCTCGGACGCCGTCTCGGGTGCGTCGTCGGAGTCGGCGAAGAGAAGCCCGTCCGGTAGCGCCAACTTGCAGATGGTGCGCACGGTGAGCAGGTACTGGCGATGCAGGGGGCCCGTGGTGTACGGCAGGTCGTAGGTGGCGCACAAAGCCCGCACCCGCTCGGAAATCTCCGGCAGGCGATTGTGCGGTAGGTCGGGAAAAAGATGGTGTTCGATTTGGTAGCAGAGGTTTCCACACATAAAGCCCAACACCGGTCCGGCATTGAAATTCGCGGTACCCAATATTTGCCGGAGATACCATTCAGGTTTGGTCTCGTCCTCTAGCACCGAAGCGGCGAACTTTTCCGCCCCGTCCGTGAAGTGACCACAGATGATCACTATGCATGCCCATACATTGCGCAACCCGTTGGCAACCACATTGGCAGCGAACGTCCGGCGCCAACGCCGCCGACTGAGCGCGGGAAAGAAAACGTAATCTTTGCCGGCTTGACGAATCATTTTGCGGATGAGTGCTGACTTGTTCGCCGATTTGCGCGCGTCATCTGCAGTCTCGCGATTCTGCACCGCAAACAGGCCGTGTAGTGCGACTCCCCATTCGAAGGCGAGAGCGAGCAGAAACGCGTACACAGGCTGAGCCAACGTGCTGGGCCGCCACTCCTGGTCGCGGGTTACCCGCATGACTCCGAAGCCGAGATCCTCATCGACGCCGACGACATTCGAGTAGACGTGATGACGATAGTTGTGGGAGTACTGCCACTGCGAGGTAAGACCGGCCATGTCCCACTCCCACGTGGTGGAATGGATTTCCGGGTCGTTCATCCAATCCCATTGGCCGTGGCTGATGTTGTGTCCGAGTTCCATGTTCTCGATGCACTTGGCCGCAGCCAGGGCGCCGGTTCCCACGGTCCAGCCGAATTTGCCCCGGGTGCCGGCGATCGTCAGCCTCGCCGCGATCTCAAAGCATCGGTGAAAAGCGATTGCGCGCTTGATGTATTTTCGATCTGCGACTCCGCGCGAAGCCTCGATATCGCAACGAATTGATTCTAATTCGGCAGCAAGGCCGTCTAAGTCCGCATCACTCAGGTGTGCGTATTCAGGTATGTCGGTGATTGCCATTCTCAAGAAGATCCGGGAACAGAGGCACGGGGCGTTTGCGCGACAGCGCACAGCAAGTAACGGTTCGCGAATTGCATTGCGGTTACGTCCGATCCTCAAAGTATTGTTACGCGCGAGCGACGCGGGTCGGCGCAAGATCACGTAGCCGTGCAATTTCGATAAAGAACCGCCGCATTGCGGCAAAAGCTTTTCGAGTACGCCTTCGTCGAGGCGGAATTTCAGTTGGGGCCACCGCCGACACCCTCGTCACGCGACGCGGACCGTCCTGCGGCCAGCCCGGAACCCAGTGGTCCGGTCGGCGGCTGACTATCTACGTAAGTACCTGCCCTCTCGGCCCTCCGCCCGTAGTTCCTTACCGTAGCCTTACTAACAGACTCAAGCAAACGCAGAGCCCGCGCCCCGTCGCGGGCAAGAGGAGTTCACCATGCGGCGCAGCTGATTGATCGCCACCGCACCAGATAGATCCAAACCGAGATGTTTCGAAACGCTAACGCCGACGCTGTGCGCCGACGGATCCCATAAAAAAGGATCGCCGGGTGTGGGGGTCCCGAATCACCAGTGCCGCTCGCGCGGCCGACCCCCACACCCGACGACGTTCAGGTTGGGATTCCCAACGCGCAACCTCAGAGGATGTACAGCATCTCCTGGTAGGTGGGAAGCGGCCAAAGATCATCGGCCACAACACCTTCCAACGCGTCAGCGGCGGTGCGCACCGCCTCCATCGCCGGCAGCAGCTCATGCTGGGCATGTGCGGCTTCGTCCAGCGCCGACTCGGCTGAGTGATCGGTCAGCGCCGCCTTCAACGTCGAGAGAGCCGTCGAGAGATCGGCAAGCGGAGCCGAGACAGCTTCCAGAGCAAGCGTGCTCGGTTCAATACCGGCAGCCTTCATCGTCGCGACGTTCTGCGCGAGTTCGGTCTGGTAGCGGATCGCGGCGGGCAGGATGATCGTCGTCCCTATCTCCAGCGCCAGCTTGGCCTCGACAGCGATGGTCAATGCGTACTGTTCCAACCGGACTTCGTAGCGGCTGTGCAACTCGCGCTCATTGAAGACCCCGTATTTCTCGAAGACTTCGACCGCTTCTGGCTTGATGAGCTCCGGAATCGCGTCCAGCGTGGTCTTGAGGTTCGGCAAGCCGCGCTCGGCGGCCTCGGTCTGCCAGTTGTCCGAGTATCCGTCCCCGTTGAAGACCACCGCACCGTGCTCGGTGATGACATCGGTGAGCAGCTTCTGCACTGCGCCATCGAAGTCCTGGCCGTCCTCGACCGCCTTCTCCAGGATCGTTGCCATGTAGTCCAACGAATCCGCCATGATCGTGTTGAGCACGATCAACGGCACGGCGACGGTCTGCCCGGATCCGGGCGCCCGGAACTCGAACCGGTTTCCCGTGAAGGCGAACGGGCTGGTGCGGTTGCGGTCACCGGGATCTGTCGGCAACGACGGTAGGGTGTCGACACCAATAATCATGGTGCCCTTGCCCTTTGATGAGGTGGCCGCGCCTTTGGCGATCTGCTCGAACACGTCGGCGAGTTGTTCGCCGAGGAAGATCGAGATGATGGCCGGCGGCGCCTCGTTGGCGCCAAGGCGGTGGTCGTTGGTGGCCGAGGCCACCGAGACCCGGAGCAACCCGGAGAACTTATGCACCGCCCGGATCACCGCGGCGCAGAAAACCAGGAACTGGGCATTCTCGTGTGGGGTGTCGCCAGGAACCAGCAGCGAGCCCAGCTCGGAATTGCCGAGTGAGAAGTTGACGTGCTTACCGGACCCGTTGACGCCGGCGAACGGCTTCTCGTGGAACAGGCATTCCATGCCGTGCTTTTTGGCGACCGTCTTGAAGATCGTCATCAGCAGTTGCTGGTGGTCGGAGGCGATGTTGCCCCGCTCGAACATCGGCGCAATCTCGAATTGGCCGGGGGCCACCTCGTTGTGCCGGGTCTTGGCGGGGATACCGAGCTTGAACAGCTCCCGCTCGGTGTCCATCATGAAGCCCAGAACGCGCTCCGGCACTGCGCCGAAGTAGTGGTCGTCGAATTCCTGACCTTTCGGCGGCTTGGCGCCGAATAGAGTGCGACCGGCATTGACCAGGTCGGGACGCGCCAGGAAGAAGTGCCGGTCGACCAGGAAGTACTCCTGCTCCGGGCCGCAGAATGCCACCACCTTGTTCAGCTCTTTGTGGCCGAATAGTTCCAAAATGCGTTCGGCGTGCACACCCATGGCCTGCTGGCTGCGCAGCAGCGGCGTCTTGTAGTCCAGTGCCTCACCGGTCATCGAGACGAACACCGTCGGGATACACAGCGTGTTGCCGTTCGGGTTCTCCAGAATGTAGGCCGGGCTGGTTGCATCCCAGCCGGTGTAGCCGCGAGCCTCGAACGTGCTGCGCAAGCCGCCCGACGGGAAGCTGGAGGCGTCGGGTTCACCCTGGATAAGGGTCTTGCCGGCGAACTCGGCGAGCGTGGTGCCGTCGCCGACCGGGTCCAGGAAGCTGTCGTGCTTCTCCGCGGTCAGGCCGGTCATCGGGTAGAAAACGTGCGCGTAGTGGGTCGCGCCCTTTTCCAGCGCCCAGTCCTTCATGGCTACCGCGACCGCGTCGGCCACCGCCTGGTCTAGCTTGGTGCCTTTTTCGATCGTCGCTACGAGGGACTTGTACACGGCCTTGGGCAGCCGTGCCTGCATCTCGGCCTTGGTGAAGACGTTGGCGCCGAAGATCTCGCCGGGGGCTTCGCCGGCTACGAAACTGATCGCCGGGGGGACGTAGGCCTCTACGTTGTTGATCGCCTGCAGGCGGACCGCGTTGCCGCTCAAATGAGTTCCTATCGCTCAGGGGTCCGTGCTGAACTGATTTACGGACGCTAGACCGCCTCACCGTAGGAAGCTTCGATGGCAATCTTGTTACGCCCGCGTCAACGGTGGCGCAGCGTAGGTTGCGAACGTGAGACGAATTCGGACCGAACCGCGATCAGGAGGCCCGCTGTGCAGCAGCTGAGTTGGAGCGACGACATGATGCTGCGGGCCGAGACGCCATCGACGCCGCTGCAGATTCAGTTGCTGCTGATATACGACCCGTCCACCGCCGCGGGCGGCAAAGTGACCTTCAAAGGCATATTGGAGGAACTCGATGCTCGGCTGCACCTCGCGGATGTCTTTCGCCGGCGCCTGACCGAGTTGCCGGGCGGTCTGCACATGCCGTATTGGGTCGAGGACCCCAACTTCGACCTGGAATATCACGTCCGCCACATCGGGCTGCCGCAGCCGGGCGACTGGCGACAGCTGTGCATTCAGGTCGCGCGGCTACACGCCAGGCAGATCGACCTGCGCCGCCCGCCCTGGGAGATCACCGTCATCGAGGGGCTCAATGCGGTACCGGGGGTGCCGAAGGGCTCCTTCGCCATGGCGTTGAAGCTGCATCACTGCGCGGTCGACGGCATGGCGAGCGTGCAGATGATCGCGGCATTGCACGACCTCGCCGCGGACAGTCCCCGGCCGCCGGGCCCAGATCGCCCTTGGCAGCCTGCCGCCCTGCCCTCGACGGCGGATTTGCTGTCCCGGACGGCAATCAACGCGGTGCTGCACCCGGTGCGGGCCGGCAAGGTGGTTGCCGCGAGTGCACCGGACCTGGTGCGGGGCCTCGTCGGGCTACCGGCCAAATTGGTAGGCGGCCTGGTGAGCAGCGTGGCCGACGGCAACAGGCCCACGTTTCCGCCCAAAACCCGATTCAACCAGACCGTGTCGCCACACCGGGTCTTCGAGGCGCGGTTCCACGCTCTCGACGATTTCAAGCGGATCAAAGCCTGCGTGCCGGGTGCAACGGTCAACGACGTGGCGCTCGCGTACGTAGGTGGGGCCCTTCGCGAATATCTGAGTGGCCACGGCGAGCTGCCCGAGGAGTCGCTCGTGGCGGCTTGCCCGATATCGCTGCGCGAGGCGGGCGACACCAGCAGTAAGGGCAATATGCTGGCCGGCCGGCTGCAGACGCTCGCAACCGACATCGCCGACCCGATCGAAAGGCTGGCGACCATCGCCGAGGCCACCGCAGAAAGCCGTTCGGAGTCAGAACAATCCACCCGAACCCAGATGCTCGAACTGGTGGCGACATTGCCGACGGTCCTACTCGGCGTCACCGCGAAGGCCGCAAGCGTCCTACCGTTCTCGGGTCCAACCGTTGCCAACACCACGGTCACCAACGTGCCGGGTCCTCCTGTACCGCTGTATTTCCGCGGAGCCCGGCTGCTCAGCGCGGCCGGCCTCGGCCCGCTGATCGGCGGGCTGAACCTGTGCCATGCCGTGGCGAGCTATAACGGCACCTTGTCGATCAGCGCCACCGCCGATCGCGACGCCCTGCCGGACCCGGCTCACTACGCCGAATGCATGGACAACGCCTTTCAGGAGTTGTTGGCTGGCGCAGGATGACCCGGTCAGGTTTGCCGCGCAGCCTTGGACTGGGCGACGCGGTGGTGATCGGCCTGGGCTCGATGGTCGGCGCGGGAATCTTTGCGGCACTGGCCCCGGCCGCGCGGGCTGCCGGAACGGGGTTGCTGATCGGCTTGGCTGTCGCGGGTGTTCTCGCCTACTGCAACGCGACGTCCTCGGCGCGGTTGGCGGCGCTGTATCCCATCTCTGGGGGCACCTATGTTTACGGTCGCGAGCGACTCGGCGAGTTCTGGGGGTATCTCGCCGGCTGGGGTTTCGTCGTCGGGAAGACCGCGTCCTGCGCGGCAATGGCGCTGACGGTCGGGTGGTACGCATGGCCCGCGCACGCCCATCTGCTGGCGGTGCTGGCGGTTCTCACGCTGACGGCGGTCAATTACTTCGGAGTGCAGAAATCGACGTGGCTGGTACGCGTCATCGTTGCGACGGTGCTCCTCGTATTGGTGGGAGTCCTGGTGGCCCTGTTCGGCAGCGGGGCCGGCAACCTCGCGAATCTGTCGCTGTCAGGGCGGGTATCGCCCGCAGGTGTGATGCAGTCGGCGGGGTTGCTGTTCTTCGCGTTTGCCGGCTACGCACGCATCGCGACGTTGGGCGAGGAGGTTCGCTCCCCCGCGCGCACGATTCCCCGGGCGATACTGACCGCCCTGGCGATCGCCTTCGCCATCTACGCGGCTGTCGCGATCGCCGTGCTGATCGTGTTGGGCCCACGGCGCCTGGCTGCGACGAGCACACCTCTGGTGGACGCGGCGCGAGCGGCGGGTTCCACCTGGTTGTTGTCGATCATCGCGATCGGCGCCGTGGTGGCGGCGCTGGGTTCATTGATGTCGTTGCTGTTGGGGGTGTCACGCACCGTTTTGGCGATGTCGCGCGATCGTCATCTTCCGCGGCAACTCGATGCGGTGCATCAGCGGTTCGGGGTTCCGCACCGTGCGGAGGTCGCTGTCGGAGCGGTCGCGGCGATACTGGCGGCAACGGTGGATCTGCGTGGTGCGATCGGCTTCTCATCGTTCGCGGTGCTGGTTTACTACGCGATCGCCAATGCTTCCGCGTTCAGCTTGCGGCCTGACGAAGGCGCACCACTCAAAGTCGTTTCCCTGATCGGCTTAATCGGCTGTGTTGCGGTAGCTTTCGCGCTGCCCGCATCGTCGGTGGTCGCCGGCTGCGCGGTGCTTGCCGCCGGCACGGCGATGTTCTGGTTGCGACGCATCAGTCGCCGGTCCGGGCGAAGCTGACGTCGACATCCGTTCCCGGGCAGGAGGTTCCGGTTATTTCCTCATGGCCGTGACCGGCGAGCAACGTGATCGGATCCTGGGCCGGCTGCGGGAGTGTGAACGGGACAACTATTTTGACATGCGCCATGCCGCCCTTCCAGCACTTTGCGTCGAACTCACGCTCGTAGAGCCAGGTCTCGTCGCTGTACAACAGCAACATGACCGTGGCCGGTGCGGTGTGGAACACCGTTACGCAGCGCGCGCCCGTACGTAGGCAATCGGTGCGTGCAGCGAGTTCCCGCTGTTCTTTGAAACCATTTGGCTGCCTTGTTGTTTGGTGGTAGTTGCCGCGCAGGGCAGCCGCCGGCGAATTCACCCGTGGCGGTAACCCGGCCGGGTCGGGCAGCTTGTTGACATCGACTTCTCCGGTGCGGGTGAACGTCACCGTTCGCTTATTGGCGCAACCCTTGCCCATGACCTGAATGAGTTCGCCGGTGAAGATGCCGTCCGGACGCTGCTGCAATGAGAACGTCTGCCAGACTTCCCCTTCAGCGTTGTCGCAAGTGCTCGAGCCGGTGCTGACGGCTATCCAATTGCCGTCGACCTCGTCGAGCACGATCGTCGGCACCTGGGCGGTGTTACCGCCGTAACGGGCTGCGGTCGCTACGCAACCGGCGGCCCCACACACCGAGCGCACCTCCCACGTTTCGGTGGTCGGGGTCAGTGCGACTGGCGCCGGTTGGCCGTCAATGCCGGTGACCACGCTGTATTCGACCTGGTAGAAACCGGTGAACGGACCCGTATTGGGTGGCGGGGTGGTCGGCTTGGCCTCGGACTCGGGGCCCGTGGCGGTGGTGCTGCCATTCGAGTGAAAACGCGAAACGAGCTTCATGCTCGCAAAAACGCCGCCTGCCATCAGCAAGAGCGCACAGAGCAGCGCACCCACGATGGCCGTAGCGATCTTCAAGGGACGCCGCTTACGCCCGTTGTCGACGAGCGGCTCCGGCCGCGGCAGCCTCGGGCTGGTAATGCTCACTCCGGTTTGGGAATAGTTCCAGGTTGCGCCGCCCGGGATCTCGCCGGCGTAGGCGAAACTCGGCTGTTGGGTGAGTTGCTCGATGAACTCCCGGCAGCTGGAAAATCGGCGGGACGGGTCCTTCGCCATCGCGACGGCAAACACCCAATCAAGCCCGGCCAAGTGTGGACGCAGCGTACCGATCGACGGCGGCGGGGCGCTGACATGCTGCGCGATCACCACGGCGGGATTGGAGTTGCCGTATGGCGGGGCGCCGGTCAGCAGATGAAATGCAGTGCAGGCCAATGCATACTGGTCGGCGCGTCCGTCGACGTACTCGCCCTTCAATTGCTCGGGCGCGGCGTAGTTGGCCGTGCCCACCGCGAAATTGGTTGCCGTCAACCCGGTGGCGTCATCCATGCGCCGCGCGATGCCGAAGTCCGCCAGGTAGACGCGCTGCGGTTCTCCGTCGCCCGCCGTCAGCAGGATGTTGGCCGGCTTCACGTCGCGATGCAGTAGACCCCGATCGTGGGCGAAGTCCAGGGCCGACCCGACCGCAGCGATGATCGGCAAGACCTGATCGAGTGGCATTCCACCGGGATAGGTGTCCCGCAACAACCGCGCGACATCTGTTCCTGCCACGTAGTCCATCGAAAGCCAGAACTGGCCGTGGTATTCACCGCGATCGTGGATACGGACGATGTTTGGATGCGCCAGGTCGGCCGCCAATTCGGCCTCACGCTCGAACCGCGCTCGATATACCGGGTCGACGCTGAGTTCCGCGGGCAGTATCTTCAGCGCATTCTCCCGCGGCAAGCGCGGGTGCGCAGCCAAGTAGACCGTGCCCATTCCACCGGCGCCGAGCACTCGAATGATCCTGAATCCGGCGAAGTCATGACCTATGGTCGGCCTCAGCGTGTTGGCGGTATCCACGTTCGTGTGTCCTTTGGCCTAGCTGTGAATCCCTGACGGAGCGGAGCCGGCCGTAGTGACCGACAGCACATACGTTGCCGCTCAACGCTTGCCCCATCTTGTCGGAATTCTTGCGAAATTCTTGCTTGCAGCCGATGGCCGGCACCGTAGTCGCTAGTGCACCCGCAATGCCCGCCTACCCGCGGAACTTTTGTTGTGCCACAGCGGTTGTCGCTGAAAGCTGGAAGGTGCTTCAGTCGGTTCTACGGACTTCTTCGCTGAGTCCGAACCGATCGTGCAGTCGGGCCAGTGGTCTTGGCGCCCACCAGTTGATCCGACCGAGCAGGTGCATGAAGGCCGGCACCAGCAGCATTCGCACCAGCGTGGCGTCGGCCAACACGGCTACCGTCAGCCCGAATCCGAACAACCGCATGAACGACACCTGCGCGGCCATCAACGCCGAGAACGAGATGGCCATGATCAATGCGGCTGCCGTGATCACTCGCGCGGTGTGCGCCACACCCAGCGCAACGCTCTCGTCGTTGGCGCCCCGGCCGCGGTCGGATGCCAGCCAATACTCCCGGATCCGGGAGATCAGAAAGACTTCGTAGTCCATCGAGAGGCCAAAAGCGATGCAGAACAACAACACCGGAAGCTGCACGCCCAGAGTGCCGGTGGCCGTCGTCCCCAGTCCGCCCAGGTGTCCCTCCTGGAACACCCACACCAGCGCGCCGAACGCCGCTGTCAGCGAAAGGGTGTTCATGAGTAAGGCTTTGACGGGTAACACCACACTGCCGGTCAGCAGGAACACCAGCAGCATTGTGATCACCGCAATGCCGCTGAGCACCCACGGCAGCCGCGCAGCGATTGCGTGCACACTGTCGCGGTTGCTCGCCGCCAGACCGGTCAGCCACGCCGTTCTGCCCCTGGGAACCGGCACCGCATGCAACCGATCGAGTTGATTGGTCGACGCCGCCGAGTACAGCGGTGCCGTGGTGCCGACGGTGAAATAGATGCTGCCGCCCCGATTTCCATAAGGCGCAGAAGGCTGTCCGAATCGATCACCATCGGCGAACGTGCCGCCAAAGGTCGACACCCACTTCACTTCCGGCACCCGCGACAGGGCTTTGGCGTACCTGTCCAGTTCGGCCGGGCTCAGATTGGACGCATCCGGAAGAACCACTTGAACATCCGGCACCCCACGGTCCGGAAAGTCGTTGCGCAGCAGATCCCCGACCTGACGCGCGGACGCGGTGGTGGGCAGTATGCGGTCATCCGCGAAGCCCCACTTCGCATCCCGGAACGGCGTGCCGAGCAGGAGCAGGAGCGCGGTGATAGCTACACCGATCGGGATCGCATGGCGCATAACACTTTTCGTCCATAGGTACCAGGACCACCGATCAAGCGATACCGGCCTGCCCTGCACGCCCCAGAGCATCCGCTGAATCCGTGGGCGGGTGCGCGAGGAATTGAGGCGGCGATCCAGCAGGACGATCGCGGCCGGTGTCACGACGATCGCCGCCGCGGCAGCGAAAGCGACCACCGCGGCACCCGCGTAGGCAAATGACTTCAGAAAGTACACCGGGAACAAGACCATCGTCGCCATCGACAGCGCGACCGTCATCGCGGAGAACAACACCGTTCGTCCGGCGGTGGCCATGGTGCGGACCAAGGCCACGTCGCGTGGCTGACCTTCGGCCATCTCGTCACGAAACCGGCTGAGGATCAACAAGGTGTAATCGACGGCCAACGCCATGCCCATCGCCACGGACAGGTTCAGAGCAAAGATCGACACATCGGTGAACATCGAGATCGCCCGCAGCGAAGCCAGGCAACCGAGTATCGCCGATATTCCAACAGCAACCGGAAGCGCGGCGGCGACCAACCCACCGAACACCCAGATCAGCACCAGAAAGCTCATCGGCAGTGCGACCGACTCCATCAGGAACAGATCCTGCTGCGTCTGCGCATTCACCTGCCAGTAGACCGCGGCATCCCCGCCGGCACGCACGCTCACACCGTCGCGGTCATGGACAACTTCGTCGGCCAACTGTTTGGCGTTGCGCTGGGCGTTGCTCTCGCCGCCTCCGACGGCGACCACGATCAGACCCGTTTTGCCGTCCTGGCTGGTGAACGCCGGTGCTGCCTCGGGCGGCCCGGTCCACGCCGACTGCACTTCGCGGGCGTTGGGTGAATTCTTCAGCCGCGCAACGATATCGGTCCCAACAGTTCTGGATTCCCGTCCCTTCACCCCGCCCGCGGAGGTAACGGCGATCACCATGGTCATATCGCCCTTGTCGAATTTCTGAGCGAGCAGTGCCGACGCTTTCGACGACTCGGCGCCGGGATCAGTCCCGCCCCCGGCGGACAAATGGCTCACCACCGGAACACCGAAGATCGCGGCGCCGATCAACACCAGAACGGCCACGGCGATGATTCGCCGTGGGGCGTCGAGAGCTAGACGGCCGATCCGAGTCAGCACGACAATTCCCTTCTGTTCAGTGCCGCAGTAGTTCGTGTTCGACGAGATCGCGGTAGACGGGCTTGCCGAGCAGTTCCTCGTGAGTTCCGCTGGCTTGGATCCGGCCGTGCTGCAAGACCAGGATCTGATCGGCGTTGATGACGGTAGAAAGCCGGTGCGCGACGACGAGCAGACTGCGCCGGCCACGCGCCTGCAAAAGATTGGTCATCACGTCGAACTCGTTGGCCCGATCGAGGTGCGCAGTGGGTTCGTCCATCAATATCAGCTGCGACCGCGACAGGAATGCCCGCGCCAGCGCCAGTCGCTGCCGTTGGCCGCCGGAAAGACTGCGTCCGCGCTCGAAGATGGCAGTGTCGAGTCCCTCGGGAAGCCGGGCGATTTCGGTTGCGATGTTCGCCTGTTCAAGCACGCGCCACAGATCGGCGTCAGCTGCGGACGGGTCGGCGATAAGCAGGTTGTCGCGGACGGTGCCGTGCAGCACCGGTGCGTCCTGTTCGAGCAGTCCAAGTCGGCCGCGCAGTTCTCGCAGCGGGATATCGCGGAAATCCTGACCTTCCCAGCACACCACCCCGTTGGCAGGTTCGTGGAAACGGCACAGCAGCGCGAGGATCGTCGACTTCCCGGCGCCGGATGGCCCGATCAGCGCGGTGACCTGATCGCGGGCAAGCGCGAAGGAGACATCATCGAGGACATTCGCTGCGCCCTCAACGCCATAGGAAAACGAAACGCGGTCGAATTCCACCAGGGGCGAGGTCTTTTGGTCTGTCTGCGCCGCCGGGGCCACTCCCACGACGGCGGCCGCGGCGAGGTGTGTCGGGTCGCCTTCGGGTAGTTCCCGCAGGGTAGCGACCAAGTGTTGATACGCGCCGGCCGATATGCGCAAGTTGGCCAGTGCGGTCATGCCGGCGGTGACTGGAAAGACCGCATACATGGCGAACGCGAACAGACTGACGAATTGGCCGACGGCCAAATCACCACCGGCGACGCGGCGCCCATCCATGATCATGATCGCCAAGAACGCACCGAAGATGCCCAACCGGACCAGGGCGAGGTTGGTGGCGGCGCCTGACGCTATTCGGACCCCGAAGTCGTAGACAGCGCGGGCGTGGATACCGATCGACGCCGCCTCGCGCTCTTCGGCGCCAAACAACTTCACGGTGCGCGCGGCGCCCAGGGCGCGATCCAACCCGGCCGTGTAATCGCCAAGCGCGACTTGGCGGTTCAGCGAGGCGCGCTGAATCCTGCCGAGAAACGGACTGCCGGCGACGAGCCCCGCTGCCATGACGGCGATCACGACGGCGACGGTGACCGGGTCGATACTGAGCATCAAACTGCCCGCTCCGGCCAAGATCAGCGCTCCGAACACGATGTCGCCGACGGCGCGGGGCAATAGTTGCACCAGACTCGCGTCGCTGGTGCCACGGGCGAGCAGGTCGCCGGTGCGGCCTCGGTCCAAGATCCCGATAGGCAGGCGCACAACGTGATTGGTGAACTCGGCGCGTAACTCAAAAACGATGCGTTCGCCGGTCCTGTCGAGCTGAAAATGGCCCAACGACTCCAGTGCCAGCTGGCCGACAAGCATGATCAGCAACTCGATCGCCAACGCGAGAATCGGTGAGCCTGCCACTGCGCGGTCGACGAGTCGGCCGGCCAATAGTGGCTGCAGCAGCGCGAGCGCAGTCGCGACGACGAGCAGGAAGACACTTCCCGTCATCGAGACCCAGTGCGCGCGAAGCAAAGTAAGCATCGCGCTACCTAGAGCAATCCGAGAAGTTTTAAGTCGGTGACGTACTTGACGATGTTCGCGGCCGAGACGTGCGGGATGTCCGGATCATCGATGTGCGGACCGATTTTCGCCTCTTTCACCGCGGCGCGGAATCGATCGGCGGGTGCCTGGGACCCGAGGATCGGTTCAGCGGGCTTGATCTGCTTGGAATTGCGCAACAACAGTAGCTGCAGCACCGAGTGTCGGCGCTGACGATCCGGCAGGTCACGAAGTGCCGCCTCGAATCGTTGCAGCCATTCGTCGAAGTCGTCGATGCGTTGTATTGGATAGCCGGCTTGGATCAACCAGTCGACGTACTCATCGGGCCCGATGCCGTCGTCGTGCGGGTTCATCACGTGGTAGGTCGTGAAGCCGTCGACTACCGGGACGCTCAGCGCGACGACAGCTTCCGCGACGAACTCTACTGAGAGACCATCGAAATGGGCGCGCTTACGGTTTCCGTCAGGGCCCAGCTGGTAGAACGAACGGGGCGCGAGGCCGGTGGCCACCAGACTCAGCACCATCCGGGAGACCATGTCCGAAGCGTTGATCTGGCCGGCATAGGTGGTGTCGGCCAGCAGCATGTCGCAACGGAACACCTTCACCGGCAGCCCACACAGATCGTTGGCCTCGCGCAGCAATACCTCGCCCGCCCACTTGCTGGTCCCGTAGCCATTGGCCAACCCGGTGTCGACTGTGCGGGTAGGGCTGATGACCCGAATATCGGCATCTTCGGTGAACGCCGACGGCGCGATCTGGGCGCCGACGTCTGCGGTCGAAACGTACGTGTAGGACTTGCGCTTGGTGGTGAGTGCGATCTTGATCAGTTCGGCGGTGCCCCCGACGTTGGACCCGAACAACTCGCCGTAGGGCAGGACAGCGTTGACCAGCGCCGCGGAATCGACGATCAGGTCGACCGTATCCGCCAGCCGCTGCCAAACCGGTTCAGCCAGGCCGAGATTGGGTTCAGCCTTGTCACCTGCGATCACCTCGAGATGATCGCCCGCCAGTTCGCGAAAATGCGTCAGCAGGTGCGCGTCGCCGTTGGGGTCACCTTCGCCGAACACCACGTCCAGGCGGTGCCGCGCCTGCTCGTCGGAATCTGCCCGCACCAGGCAGATCAGCTTGCCATCGGCCAGTTCCATCTGTTCCAGCAATTGCAGAGCCAGGTAACGCCCGAGGAAACCGGTCGCTCCGGTCAGCAGCACTGTCCGCACCTCAGCGCCGGCACCGGGCAACGTCGAGACGGCGGCCAGGGTCGTGGCGTCGATGAACTTGTCCAGCGTCAGGTCGGTCGCCCGCACTTCGATGATGGTGTCGGTGTCGGTGCGACCGTGGACTGAGACAAAGCGCGGATCGATGGCCCGTTTCCGGGCAAGCAGTGTGTCCGCCGAAGCTGCTCTGCCCAACTGTTTGCTCAAGCCACGAACCGACGGGGTGTCGAATAAGGTGCGCACTGCCAGATCGGCATCGAGGGCCGTGTTGACCGATGCGATCACCCGCATGGCCGATAGCGAATTTCCACCAAGATCGAAGAACGAGTCGTTGATTCCGACCCGCTCGAGCCCGAGGGTCTGCGCGTAGATGCCGGCAACGATCTCCTCGATCGGACTGGCCGGAGCGCGGTAATTTGCGACGTCCTGATACTCCGGTGCCGGTAGGGCGCGTTTGTCGAGTTTTCCATTCAGCGTCAGCGGCAACGCCTTCAACGCCACCACCGCAGCGGGCACCATATAGGGCGGCAGCCGATCTGCCACGGAAGTCCGCAGTGAGTTCGGGTCGGCCGGCCCCGTGACATAACCCACCAGGCGCTTATCACCGGGCAGATCCTCGCGGACGATGACAACCGCTTGATCCACGCCCTCCAGCTGGGTCAATGCGGCCTGGACTTCCCCCAACTCGATGCGATGTCCGCGGATCTTGACCTGCTCATCCGCGCGTTCCAGATACTCCAGTTGCCCGTCTGCGCGCCAGCGGACCATATCCCCGGTGCGGTACATGCGGGTTCCGAATCCGCCGAACGGGCACGCCACAAAGCGCGACGCGGTCAGCGTGGCCCGGTGCCAATACCCGACCCCCACGCCGTGGCCGGCCACGTACAGCTCGCCCACCAAACCGGCCGGAACCGGGCGCAGCCATTTATCCAGCACAAGCAACGCCGCGCCGGACACCGGCATACCGATCGGCGGCACCCCCGAATTCGCCTGCAGTGGAGCACTTATCGACGCGTCGACCGTTGTCTCGGTCGGACCGTAGACATTGAGCATCACCCGCCCCGGCGCCCAGCGATCCACCAACTCCGCCGGGCAGGCCTCGGCGCCGATCAGCAGCGTCACCGGCCCCAATTCCTGCGGCGACAAGGCCGCTACTTCCGAGGGGGTGGCACTGAGAACACTGACCTGTTCAGCGGTCAGCAAGTCGTGCAGATCTTTTGGCGAGCGCGCCACCTGTTCGGGCACCACCACCAACCGGCCGCCATCGAGCAGCGCACCCCAGATCTCCTGGACCGAGACGTCGAAACCGTAGGAGTGCAATTGTGACCACACCCCGGCCACCGGCAGGTGTGTATGCAGCGAGCCCATCAGTTGGGTGACGTTGCGATGTTTGACGGCAACGCCTTTGGGCACACCGGTGGTCCCGGAGGTGTAGATGATGTAAGCGACGTCATCGGGCATCGGGCCCGGTAGCGGATCGCACGGGTAGGCAGCGATGCGGGAGTCCCCGAGAAGGATCACCGTGAAGTCGCGCCGATCAATCTGCTCGGTCAGGTCATCGGTGACGACCATCGCGATCGGCGCGGCGTCGCCGAGCATGAAACGCACCCGCGCCGCGGGCAAGGCCGGGTCGATCGGCACATAAGCGGCACCAGTCTTGAGCACCGCTGTCAACGCAACGATCGCCTGGGCGGATCGGGAAAGCAGCAGCGCAACCGTGGTACCGGGACCCGCTCCGACATCAATCAGCAAGTGCGCCAACCGGTTCGATGACTCATCGAACTCTCGATACGTCATCGACGCACCCGCGAAGGACAGCGCCACCGCTTCGGGGGTTCGCGCGACCTGCGCGGCCAGCGACGCCGGGATCGTCGGCCCGATCGGGGCGGGCTCACTCAACACCGCGCGGTTACCCCACGCGTGTAGCCGATCGTGCTCACTGCCAGAAAGCAGGTCCACCGACGACAGCCGCGCCGTTGGAGTGGCAGGCATCGACGTCAGCACCCGATTGAACCGCGCGGCCAACGTCTCGATCGTGGCTGGGTCGAACACGTCCGCGCGAAAGTCGATGCGAACACCCAATTCATCACCGGGCGAGACTTGCACCACGAGCGGGTAGTGGGTGCTCTCGCGGGTAGCGATGTCGCTGATGACGAGTTCGCGGTCGGCCCACCGCCGGCCGGCGCCGGTGTCAAATCCCGTTTCGACGGGATAGTTCTCGTAGGCGAAATGAGTGTCGAACAACACCTCCGCACCGGTGATGCGGTGGATGTCGGCCAGCGCCAGATGCTGGTGCTCAAAAGTGCGGTTCTGCACGCCGTGCAGCTGTTCAAGCAGGTCTTCGGTGGTGGTGGATGCGGTGACGCGGGCGCGAACCGGAACGGTGTTGATGAACAGGCCCACCATCGATTCGGCGCCGGCCAGTTCGGGCGGCCTGCCTGAAACCGTGGTGCCGAAGACGACATCGTGGCCGCCGGTCAGCCACGTCAGCAGCTGCGCCCACGCAGCCTGCATAACGATGTTGACGGTGGTACGGCAGGAGCGTGCCAACTCACCGAGCGCACGCGTGGTGTCGGCCGGCACCCGGAACGTGGTCGCTGCGCGCGGTCCCACCGCCAGTCGATCCGGTGGACCGACCAGGGTCGGGGTGTCGAAGCCGGCGAGCACCTCGAGCCACGCCACTTCGTCGGCCCGAACGTTCTGGCGATTCCGATCGACCAGCCACGTAAGGAATCTCCGATAGGACCCGGCCGCGGGCAGCCGCTGCCCGTGATAGGCGGCAAAAATCTCCCGCAGCACGATCGGCATCGACCAGCCGTCCAGCAGGATGTGGTGATTCGTGAGCACCAACCGGTGGCGGTCCGGGCCAGTGCGGATCAATGCCACCCGGAAGGCCGGTTGTTCGGCCAGGTCGCAGACCGAGGCACGTTCGGCCGCGCAGCATTGCCGAACCTGCTGATCAAGGTCCCCCGCGTCGAGCTCCTCATATCGCCATGCCGCGACGGGATGAGTGGGGATGATCTGCACGGGCTCGTCGAACTGCGTGCAGAAATGCGCTGCCAAATGGGGATTACGGGTGATCACGGTCTGGACCGCGGCACGCAGACCATCGGGGTCGAGGGCGCCCGTCACCGTGAAATCGAGCTGGACCGCGTATACATCGTCTTGCGCAGTGCTGGAATGGAAAAGCAGCCCCTGCTGCAGCGGTGTCAGCGGCAGAATGTCCGCGATCGAATATTGCCGTTGCAGCTCGTCGATCTCTCGTTGGGTGAGTGCAGCGGGCACAACGTCCGATGGCGTCAACCCACCCCCGCCGCGTCGCACGTGGGTGCAGATGCCGCGCAGGGCGTCGAACCACAATTCGCTGAGCCGGCTGATCTGTGTGTGATCGACTGCCGACGGCGCCCACATCCAGTCGGCGCGCAGTTGCGGACCGGCGTCGGTGTCGAGGGTGACCGCGTTGAGGTCGACGGTGTGCATCAACGGCATCGGCACCGCCGTAGCGCTCACGATCGATTCGTGCTCACCGATCCGCCATAGATCACCGGTGGCCTGCGCGGAGCCGCCAAGGCGGCCCAGATAGTTGAACCCGATCGCCGGATCTGTGTCGGGCAGATCGATGTCGGAGTTGAGATAGCGCAGCAGACCGTAGGTCAGTCCGTCCGGATGGGCCCGGATCTGTTCTTTGGCGTCCTTGACCACCGCCCCCAGCGCCGCCGCGCCGGTGACCACCTGCTCCCAGGTCGATGCGCCGACAGCCAGCGACACCGGGTACTTGGCGGTGAACCATCCCACGGTGCGCGACAAGTCCATGCCGGGGGCCAGGTCTTCGCTGCGGCCATGTCCCTCGACGTCGATGCCGATCGGGGTGCCGCGGGTGCCCAAGAATTCAGCACACGCCAAACCGAATGCGATCAGCAAGATTTCGTGCACGCCGGCATGAAAGGCCGAGGGCACTTCACCCAGCAGCAGGCGGGTGGTCTCGGCGTCCAGCAGCGCTGACAGGCGCCCAGCCGTGGCGAACGTGTCCACCGCGGGTTGCACGGCTGGCAGCGCGGCCGGTGCGGCCGCCACCCGACGCCATGCGTCCACCTGGTCCACAACGTGCCGGCTACGGGCATGCTCCTCGAGAAACGACGCCCATTGCCGGAAAGATGTACCTGCCGCCGGCAACGTCACCGGCTGGCCTACCCGATACTGAGACCACGCAATATTGAAGTCTTCCAACAGAATTCGCCAGGACACCCCGTCGACGGCCAGGTGGTGAATGATCACCAGGAGCTGCCCGGTGGCGGCTACCCACAGCCCGCTCAGCATTACTCCCCCAGCTGGATTAAGCCGGGAACGGGCGTCGACCAGGACCTCATCGGACAACGCGGCCACCGATTGCAGGGCTGCCGCCACCGAACCCGCGTCGGGCACGTGCAGGGACCAACCGGTATCCGGGTCGTCGTCGACCCGAAGTCGCAACATGGGATGCCGGTCCACCAGCGCCTGCAACACCAGCACGACTTCGGCTTCGGTCACCCCCGCAGGCGCCTGCAGCAACACCGTCTGGTTGAACTGGTCGACCGGGCCGTCAACGTTATGCAGCCATCGCATGATCGGTGTGGCCGGCACCTCGCCAACACCGTCGTCGATCTCGATCGACTCGCGATCGGCGAAAGCGGCCACTGTGGCCAGCCTGGCCACCGACTGTTCGACGAAAACGTCACGGGGCCTGCACAAGACACCGGCGGCCCGAGCCCGCGCCACCACTTGCATCGACAAGATGCTGTCGCCACCCAGGTCGAAGAACGACTCGTCGACCCCGACGCGCTCGAGCCCGAGGACCTGGGCGTAGACCCCGGCCAGGATTTCTTCGAGCACGCTGTCCGGCGCGCGGTAACGGTCCGCGTCCTGATACTCGGGCGACGGAAGTGCGCGGACGTCGAGCTTGCCGTTGGGCGTCAGCGGAAGCCCGTCGACGGCGACTATCGCGCTGGGGACCATGTAGGCCGGTAGCCGCCGCGCCAGCTGAGCGCGGATCTCGACCGGGTCTGCGGACCCACTGACGTAGCCCACCAGGCGTTTGTCGCCGGGGCGGTCCTCGCGGACGATCACCACCGCCTGCTGCACCCCGGCCAGCCCGGCCAACTCAGCGCGCACCTCGCCCGGCTCGATGCGATACCCGCGAATCTTGACCTGGTCGTCGGCGCGCCCCAGATAGCGCAGCTGGCCATCGGCGCCCCAGGACACCCGATCCCCGGTGCGGTACATCCGGGAGCCCGCCCCGCCGAACGGGCACGCCACAAACCGCGCGGCGGTCAAACCGGCCCGGCGCAGATATCCGTAGGACAGACCGGCCCCGGCCACATACAACTCCCCGATCACGCCGGCCGGTACCGGACGCAAAAACCGGTCCAGCACAAAAAAGCCCAGATGCGCCAACGGCACCCCGATCGGGCTCTCGGTGCTTTCGACATCACCGGCGCCGATCTCACGCCACGAGGCATGCACCGTCGTCTCGGTCGTCCCGTAGAGATTCAGTAACCGCGGTGGGCCAGCATGACGGTCCACCCAAGGCCCGAGCCGCTGCGGTGCCAGCGCCTCACCAGCGAACAGCACCGCGTCCAACGCGAGCGGGGCACCGTCTCGCTCCTCGAACTGATCAGCGGCTTGCAAGGCCTCGAACGCGGACGGGGTCTGACTCAGCACGCTGACTTTCTCAGCGATCAGCAACGCACGGAAATCTTCGGCTGAACGCGCTACCTGCTCAGGCACCACCACCAACCGCCCACCGCTGAGCAGCGCACCCCAGATCTCCCACACGGATACGTCAAATGCCAGGGAGTGCCACTGCGACCACACGGCCTGCTCCGGCAAGCGCTCCCGCAACGCGCCCACCAATTCAGTGACGTTGCGGTGGCATACTGCCACTCCCTTCGGCACCCCCGTCGTGCCGGACGTATAGATGACATAGGCGATGTCCTCGGGTGCCGGGACCGGTAACGCCACGGACGGGAAGTCCAAGCTGCCGGGGTCATCGATATCGATCACCGGCGACTCGTAGCCGGCCAAACGGTCGGCCAGTTCCGCGTTGGTGATGGCGGCGATCGGCGCAGCATCGGCGAGCATGAATGTCACCCGCGCCGACGGAAGCGCAGGATCGATCGGCAGATACGCCGCCCCGATTTTCAGGATCGCCGTAATCGCCACCACCGCCTGTGCCGAACGAGGCAGTAAGAGCGCTACGCACGAACCCACGCAAACGCCGCGCCCGGCCAATGCACGGGCCACTAGACCCGAGGCCTCGTCAAGCGCCCGATACGTCATCGAACGACCTTCACAACGCAACGCCACCGCGTCCGGCGTGCGCCGCACCTGCTCGGCCCACAACTGCGGAATCGATACCCCGGGCGCCGCGGCCTGACCGGCGACCGCCTCGTTACCCCAGCGCTGCAACCGCGCACGCTCACCACCATCAAGCACGTCGATCGCCGACGACCGCTGCAGCGGATCTGCGGTCAGCGCCATCAGTACCCGCTCCAACTGCCCGATCAGCCCCTCGATGCGGGCTGCGTCGAACACGTCGGTGCGGAATTCCACTGCTCCACCGATCCCGGCCGGCTCACCGGACTCGCTCCAGCGTTCCGCGAGGGAGAAGGTCAGGTCCATGCGGGCCATTTGAGTGACGACCGGCATCCGGGTGACTTCCAGGTCACCCAGTGCGAGCTTGCCGGGAGCATTGTTCTGCCAGGCCAACAGCACCTGGATCAGGGGGTGATGGGTCAGCGATCGAGGGGGATTGAGCTGGTCCACAACAACTTCGAAGGGCACATCTTGGTGCTCGTAGGCCGCCAGGCTGCGCTGTCGCACCTGCGCGAGCAACTCGGTGCAGGTCGGGTCGCCGGACAGGTCGACCCGCAGCACCAACGTGTTGACGAAAAATCCGACCAAGCCGTCGAGTGCCGGATCACCGCGACCGGCGATCGGAAAGCCAACCGCCACATCGGAACTACCGCTCAGGTGAGACAGCAGCAGCGACAGAGCCGTCTGGACCACCATGAAACCCGTCGCATTGTGCGCACGGGCCAAATCACGTATCCGCTGCTGCAACTCCGCCGGCCAGTCCACCGTGGCACTGGCGCCGCTGTGGTCGGCGACCAGCGGGTAAGGCCGGTCGGTGGGCAATTCCAAGCGCTGCGGCATCCCGGCCAGAGCTGACTGCCAATATTCCAACTGATCGGCCAGCGCACTGCCACCGTGCGCGACATCACCGAGGTTCGTCCGCTGCCAGAGCGTGTAATCGACGTACTGGACCGGCAATTCACTCCAGGACGGTGTCCGATTCGCACTGCGGCCGGCAAACGCTGCCCCCAGATCCGCCGCCAGCACACCGACCGACCAGCCGTCGGCGGCGATATGGTGCACCACTGCCACCAGCACGTGCTCGTCGGCGGAGAGTTTGAAAAGAGTTGCCCGGATCGGCATTTCGCTTTCGAGGTCGAAGCTATAGCTCGTCGCTTCATCGACGGCCTCATCCAATTGCGTGGCGGTCCATCGGCTGACATCGATTGTCTGCCAATTCAATTCGATCCCATCGTGCGGCAGTACCAGCTGCTGAGGCACTCCTTGGACCGCCACGAAGACGGTGCGCAGGCTCTCGTGGCGGCACACCACATCGGCCAGCGCGGCACTCAATACGTCGGCATCGACGCGGCCGCGCAGCCGCAGGGCCACCGCCATGTTGTAAACCGGTGAGGGGCCGTGCAACTGGTCGAGGAACCACAACCGATTCTGCGCGAACGACAGCGGGATGACCGCCGGTCGCTCGAAAGCCACCAGCGGCGCTAGTCGTGCGGCATCTGGGCCGATACGTGTCGCCAACTGCGCAACGGTGGGCGCCTCGAAGATGGTGCGTACCGCCAGGCCGGCGTCCAGTGCGGTATTGATTGCCGCGGTCACCCGCATCGCGGTCAGCGAATCCCCGCCGAGGTCGAAAAACGACTCGTCGACGCCGACCTGCGTGATGCCGAGCACCCGCGCGTAGATCCCGGTCAGGATTTCCTCAACTGCGTTGGACGGGGCACGGTACCCGGGACCGACGTCGTGGAAATCGGGCGCCGGCAGGGCGCGTGTGTCGAGCTTGCCGTTGGGTGTGAGCGGCAGCGCATCGAGCACCAGCACGGCCGCCGGGACCATGTAGTCCGGTAGCCGATCGGCCAACTGGGCGCGGACCTTGGCAGGTTCCGCGGTGCCGGTCAGGTAGCCCACCAGACGCTTGTCGCCCGGACGGTCCTCACGAGCGATCACTACCGCTTGCTCGACGCCGGGCTGCCCGGCCAGCGCCGCGCGCACCTCGCCCAACTCGATGCGATACCCGCGGATCTTGACCTGGTCATCGGCGCGCCGCACGTAGCGCAACTGACCGTCGGCGCCCCAGCGTGCCAGGTCCCCGGTGCGGTACATCCGCGTGCCAGCCCGGCCAAAGGGACAGGCCACGAACCGCGAGGCCGTCATTCCGGCCCTGCGCCAATACCCAAGTCCCACTCCACGACCCGCGACATACAGCTCGCCGACCACGCCGGGCGGAACCGGACGCAGCCAACCGTCCAGGACGAACAACGCGGCCCCCGACACCGGTGAACCTATGGGCGGTACACCCGAACCCGCTGCCAGGGGCGCACTCATCGACGCGTAGATGGTCGTCTCGGTCGGGCCGTAGGCGTTGATCACCACCCGGCCGGGCGCCCACCGATCCATCACTTCCGTGGGGCAGGCCTCACCGGCGACCACCAGCGCCACCGCTTCCAAACCCTCGGGTGACAAAACCCCTACCGCGGAAGGGGTTTGACTCAACACGGTTACCTGTTCGGCGACCAGCAATGCGTGCAAATCCTCCGGCGAGCGGGCCACCGACTCGGGCACGACCACCAGGCGTGCCCCGTGCAGCAGCGCACCCCAGATCTCCCATATCGAGAAGTCGAAGGCATAGGAATGGCATTGCGACCACACCCCGGTCGACGGCAGCTGCACAGGCAGTCGCCCCAAGAGTTGGGTGACGTTGTGATGCGTAACGGCCGCCCCTTTGGGCGTCCCGGTGGTGCCCGAGGTGTAAATGAAATAGGCGATGTCGTCGGGTGTCGGCGCCGGTAGTGCGCTGCTTGGGTGGCTATCGACCGCGGCGTTCGCGACGTCGATGACCGGTAGGTCGAAACCGGCCAGGCGGTCGGCCAGCGCTGCGGTGGTGAGCGCGGCAATCGGGACCGTGTCGGCGAGCATGAATCCGATGCGGGCCGCCGGTAGGGCCGGGTCAATCGGCAGATACGCCGCCCCGGTCTTGAGCACTGCCAGGATCGCCACGATCGCTTCGGCGGAGCGGCCGAACAGCACCGCTACACACGCACCGGGGCGCGCCCCGCGGTCGGCTAACAGGTGCGCCAACCGGTTAGCGGCCTCGTCGACCTCGCGGTAGGTCCAGGAATGCTCCCCGCAGACCAGCGCGACCGCATCCGGTGTGCGCGCGACCTGCCCGGTCCAGCGCGCCGGGATCGACGCTTTCCCCAGCGCGGGCTTGGTCAGCACCGCTCGGTTACCCCACTCGTCCAGCCGGGTGTGCTCACCTCCATCGAGGGCGTCGATGGACAGCAACCGGCGACTCGGGTCGGGACTCATGACTGCACCGAATCGCCGGTCATGGCCGTCAACACCCGCTCAAATCGCTCGACCATCATCTCGATGGTTTCGGCGTCGAACACCTCAGCATCGAATTCGACGCGAAGGCCCAGTTCGGCTCCCGGGATGGCTCGGACGGTCAGCGGATAGTGGGTGTGGTCACGGGTCCTGATTTCGGTGATAGTCAGGCCGGTTGCGTCGATCGGCACACCGGTGTCGATGGGATAGTTCTCGTACACGAAAAGAGTGTCGAACAACTTCTCGTGACCCGCGATGCGGTGAATGTCGCGCAATGGAACGTGCTGGTACTCGAGCGTGTTGCCATAAGCGCTTTGCAGCTGGTCGAGCAGATCGGCAGTAGTCGTGGCCGGGGTGATGCTGGCGCGCACGGGCACCGTGTTGACCAGCAGGCCCACCATCGATTCGGCCCCGGCCAGCTCGGTGGGCCGCCCTGAGACCGGGGTGCCGAAGACGACGTCGTACTGGCCGGTCAGCCACATGAGCAACTGCGCCCACGCGGCCTGCAACACGATGTTGATCGTGGTGTGGCAAGAGCGCGCCAGCTCGCTGACCCCTCGGGTGGCATCGGCGGAAAGCCGAAACGAGCTGCTGCCCCGCGGCCCCACCCGATCCTGGCATCCGACCAGTGTCGGGGTGTCGAAGCCGGCCAGCACCTCCCGCCAGGCCGCGTGGGCCGCGTCAAGGTCCTGATCGGCCAGCCAAGTCACAAACCTGCGATACGACCTGGCCGCGGGCATCCGCTGCCCGTTGTACGCGACGAATATTTCCCGGAGCACGATCGGCATCGACCAGCCGTCAACCACGATGTGGTGATTGGTCAGCAGCAGTCGATGCCGATCGGCACCGGTACGGATCAACGCCACCCGAAACGCAGGCGGGTTCGCGAGATCGCACACCGCGGCACGTTCGGCGGTGCTCACCTGCCGGAGTTGCTCGTCGAGATCCGCTGCGCTTTCGGCCACATCCAGATACCGCCAACCGGTCACCGGTTCGGCCGGGATGATCTGCACCGGCTCGTCGTGTTCCGCGCAGAACCGGGCCGCCAGGTTCGGGTGCCGGGCAACCACTACGTTCACCGCGTCGCGCAGACGATCGGGGTCAATCGGACCGGTCACCGTCAAATCGAGCTGTACCGCGTAGATGTCATCCTCCCCGCGGTCATCGCCTTGCAGCGTGCTGGCGTGGAACAGCAACCCCTGCTGCATCGGGGTCAATGGCAGCACGTCAGCGATGCGCTGTTGCTGGTGGAGTCCGTCGATCTGCCGCTGGCTCAGCCGCACCGGGAGGATGTCGGAGGGAGTCGGCCCGCCACCGCCACGTCGCACATGTGCGCTGATGCCTGTCAGTGCGTCGAACCACAGACGGCTTAGTCGGGTCATCTGCGCCCGATCGAGCGCGGACACCGCCCACGTCCAGGCGGCACGCAACTGCGGTCCTGCGGCAGTCTCCACCGTGGCGGCGTTGAGGTCCACGGTGTGCATCAGCGGCATGGCGAGTGTCGTGCCGGCACCGACCTCTGAGCCCTGGCAGATCTGCCAGCCGCCATCGGGAGCCTGCCCGGAGCCCCCGAGCCGGCCCAGGTAGTTGAATCCGATCGACGGGTCCGGTCCGGCCAGGTCGACGTCGTCGTTGAGGTAACGCAGCATGCCGTACGTCAACCCGTCCGGGTGCGCCCGAAGCTGCTCTTTGACCGCCTTGATCGCGTCGCCCAGGGCTGCTTCGCCCGCCACCACCTGCGCCCAGGACAAACTCGCCGGCGCCAATGCCACCGGGTATTTGCTGGTGAACCACCCGACGGTGCGGGACAGGTCAACCCCGACGCCCAATTCCTCGTTGCGCCCGTGACCCTCGACGTCGATGCTGACCGGCCTGCCACCGGCACCCAGGAATTCGGAATACGCTAAGGCGAACCCGATCAACAGGATGTCCTGCACGCCGGCGTGGAACGCGGCGGGCGCCTCACCGAGCAGGCTTCGGGTGGTCTTAACGTCCATCAGCACTGACAACTGCCCGGCGTTCTCGTAGGTGTCCACCGCGGGCAGCACCGCAGGCAGCGCACCGGGAACCGCCGTCACTTCTCGCCATTTGTGCGCCAGTCCCACCACTGCCGGTGAATGCGCCCGTTCATTCAGCAGCATCGCCCACCGCTGGAACGAGGTGCCGGCCGCCGGTAGCACCACCGACTGGCCAACCTGACGCTGGAGCCAGGCAATGTTGATGTCTTCCAACAGAATTCGCCAGGAAACCCCGTCGACCGCCAAGTGGTGAATCATCAACACCAACTGGCCGGCCGGCGCCGCCCACAATGCGCTCACCATCACCCCGGCGGCAGGATTCAGTCGTGACCTGGCCTGCGCCAGAGCTTCATCGGACAGCGCGTCCACAGCGCGCAGACAGTCCCCCGCTTTCACCGAACCCGTTGCTGGCACCTCGGCACCACCGTTACCGACACGGAGCCGCAACATCGCATGCCGATCCAGCAGAAGCTGAAGCAGCGCAACAACATCGGCCTCACCCGCCGCGACCGGGGCTTGCAACAGCACCGTCTGACAGAACTGAGCAACCGCATCGGGCGGGCCCTCGGAGTGTTGCAACCACGCCATGATCGGAGTCGTCAGGACCGGTCCCACGCCCTCATCGACCACGCTGACGGCGTCCTCGGCCATCCGGGCGACGCGGGCAAGCCCGGAGACGGTCTGCTCGACAAAGATGTCGCGCGGCCGGCACAGCACCCCCGCGACACGGGCGCGCGACACTACTTGCATCGACAGAATGCTGTCGCCGCCCAGTTCGAAGAACGACTCATCGACGCCGACCCGTTCCAGCCCCAGCACCTGGGCATAGATTCCGGTCAGGATCTCCTCGAGTGAGTTGGCGGGGGCACGGTACTTGTCGGCATCCTGGAATTCCGGTTCCGGCAGCGCGCGCATGTCGAGCTTGCCCGAGGATGTCAACGGAAACTGCTCGAGCACAACGATTTGCGCCGGCACCATATACCCGGGCAATCGGTCGCTCAACTGCTGACGCACCGCCGTGATCAGGGTATTGGTGTGCGGGTCGTTGGCCTGGGTGACGTGTTGTCGCGCGCCGCCGGTGGGCAGGTAGACGTCGGTGACCGGGCCCGAGTCCGGGCAGAGCACAGTGAAAATGGCATCGAGGGTTCCGGGCTGGGCGCCCCAGGTGACGGCCACGCGGTAGCCGACGATTGCGCCGAGTCCGTGCAATTGTTCCGGGGTAACAGTGCCGGGTACCGCTACGAGTGAGCCGGCCACGGGCAACCCTTCGGCCAGGGCATGTTCGACCTGCACATCGCTGATCAGCCCGGCCCGGGGAATATCGGTAATGCGTACGGCGGTAGGGCATTCCGCGAGCAACCGGGCGTGCAGTCCGGGCAGGTCCGAACACTCGGTCCACGCCCAACGGGATGTGTCCGCCAGTGAGATCGCCGAGGTGGGGGCTTTGTGGACGACGACGTCGTAGCGGTACCGAGTGAGCTCGTTGTCGGCCAGTCCACGTTTGACTTGGATGTCGAGTCCTGCGACGTCGGAACGGTCCGCGGCCCAGGTGGTGAAAAACTCTGGGCTGATCAGCAATTCGGACTCGCTCAGCGTGGCGCGGCGCACCCGTTGGCGAACTTCGGTGGCATCAGTGTTGTGGGCCAAAGCAATTGCGGTGTGAAATGCTGCCTGCAGGGTGTGGTTGCGGACGTCGCCGAGGAACAGTGCGCCACCGGGAGCCAAGAGATCCAGGGCGTTCTCGATGAGGTTGCGCAGGTATCCCCCATTGGGGAAGTACTGGATGACCGAGTTGAGAATGACGGTGTCGAAGTGGCTGGGCGGCAACCCCTCGGTGACGTGGGCGGGTTGGGCCAGTAGCCGGACTCGGTCTCGCCACGGGAGCTGCAACCGCTCGAGCGAGCGGGCGAGGGAATCGACAGCAACCGCCGAAAGATCGGTGGCGACATACTCTTCGCAGTGCGGCGCGATCTGAGACAACAGCAGCCCCGAACCCACGCCGATCTCCAGCACTCGCCGCGGCCGCAGCGCCGTGATTCGATCCACTGTGGCGGCGCGCCATTCCAGCATTTCCTCGCGCGGAATCGGGTTGCCGGTGTAGCTGCTGTTCCAGCCCCGAAAGTCCATCCCGAATCCCGGTTCGGCGCCTGATGAATCGCCGTACAGATCGTTGTACAGGTGTTGCCACTGCTCAACGATTTCGGCGTCCCGAACCATATCTTGGCCGACACCGGTAGTTTGGCCCAGCGTGACATACGCAACGAGGTTGGCAGCCCCAGTATCGTTGCGGTGCAATGTCGCAACGGCCTGGGTGACCTCTGGGCAAGTCAGTAGGGTGTTTTCGATTTCGCCGAGTTCGATGCGGTAGCCGCGGACCTTGACCTGCTCATCGGCGCGCCCGACGTAGCGCAACTGCCCATCTGGACCCCAACTCACCAGATCCCCGGTGCGATACATACGTGTTGGGGTTGCTCCCGGGCCGGCGAAGGGGCATGCGACGAAGCGTGATGCGGTCAGCGCGGAGCGTCGCAGGTATCCGTACGTGAGTCCGTCGCCGGCCACGTACAACTCCCCGACCGCTCCGACCGGTGTCGGGCGCAACCAGCTATCCAGCACAAAGAAGCCGAGATGAGCCAGCGGCAACCCGATCGGGCTGGCGGTACCGGCATCGATTGCAGTATCGCTTTCGACGACTTCGCGCCACGAGGCGTGCACAGTCGTCTCGGTGGTCCCATACAGATTGATCAGGCGTGGTGAACCGGGATGGCGTTGCCACCAGGCCCGAAGACGTTGGGGTTGCAGCGATTCACCGGCGAACAGCACAGCATCGAGCTCAAGCTCACCCGCTACTGACGCTCCCCCGATCTGTAGGGCGTTCTGCAGCGCATAGAAAGCCGAGGGCGTCTGGCTCAAGACGCTGACGCGTTCGCTGACGAGCAAGGCATAGAAGTCTTCCGGTGCACGGACGGCCGACTCGGGCACCACTACCAGTCGCCCACCACTGAGCAGTGCCCCCCAGATCTCGCATACCGAGACGTCGAACGCGAGGGAGTGCCATTGCGACCACACCCCCGCCATCGGCAACTGTTCGAGCAGCGACGCCGTCAATCGGGTGACGTTGCGGTGGCTGACGGCAACACCTTTGGGCACACCGGTGGTGCCCGAGGTGTAGATGAAGTAGGCGATGTCGTCAGCGGCCGGTGTCGGTAGGGCCACATCGGGCAACGCTGGATTGGATTGGACCGCGGGATCATTGACGTCGATGACAGGCAAGTCGTGCTCGCCCAACCGGTCGGCCAGGTCTGTGGTGGTGATTGCTGCCGTCGGCGCGGCATCGGCGAGCATGAACTCCACCCGCGCCTTGGGCAGGCCCGGATCGATGGGCAGATACGCTGCCCCGGTCTTCAGCACCGCGAGAATCGCCATGATCGCGTCGGCGGAACGGGAAAACAGCAGCGCGACAGACGAACCCGGGCCCGCTCCGTGCTCCATCAGCGCGGCTGCCCATCGGTGGGCGGCGTTGTCCAGCTCGCGATAGGTCATCGAGTGACCCGCGAAGGACAGCGCGACGGCGTCCGGCGTCCGCACGACCTGGGCGGCCCACAGCTCGGGAATCGACGCCTCCGCCGTCACCGGCTTGTGCAAAACCGCCCGGTTGCCCGACGCGTGCAACCGGGCACGCTCACTAGCGCTGAGCAGATCCACCGACGACAGCCGCTGCGTCGGATCGGCGGTCATGGCCACCAGTACCCGCTTGAATCTCTCGATCAGAGCCTTGATGTCCTCGGCGGCGAACACGTCGGCGTCGAACTCGACGCGGAAGCCGAGTTCGGCTCGCGGCAAGGCCTGGATCGTCAGCGGGTAGTGGTTGTAGTCGTGGCCGGAGGCCTCCTGAATGGCCAGCGCATGGGCACCTTCCATCGCCGCGGTGTCGAGCGGATAGTTCTGGTACACGAAGAGCGTGTCGAACAGCCTATCCTGACCCGTCACGCGGTGAATGTCGCGCAGCGCCAAGTGCTGATGCTCAAGGGTGGCGTTGTGGGTGCGGTGCAACTCATCGAGCAGGTCGGCAATGGTGGCGCCCGGTGTGGCGGTTGCCCGCACCGGCACGGTATTGACCAGTAGGCCCACCATCGATTCGGCGCCGGTCAACTCGGCTGGCCGCCCCGAGACCGGAACGCCGAAGACGACGTCGTGGCGACCGGTCAACAACATCAACAGCTGTGCGAAGGCCCCTTGCAGCACGATGTTGACGGTCGTGTGCTGGGCGCGTGCCAATGCGGTGAGCGCACTCGAGGTGTCGGCGGGTAGTTGGAACGAGTCGACGCTTCGCCGTCCCACACCCAACCGGTCCTGCGGGCCGACGAGTGTCGGGGTATCGAAGCCGCACAACACCTCGCGCCAAGCCTGTTGAGCCGCAACGACATCCCGCGTCGCCAACCACGTGACGAACCGGCGATACGAGACGGCAGCGGGCAGCCGCTGCCCGTGATACGCGGCGAAGGTCTCCCGCAGCACAATCGGCAGCGACCACCCGTCAACCACGATGTGGTGATTGGTCAGCACGAATCGGTACCTGTCCGGGGCGACGCGGATCAACGCCACCCGAAACGCCGGCGGGTTGGCCAGGTCACACACCGCGGCACGTTCGGCAGCACGCACGCGCCGCAGTTGGTCCTCGGTGTCGGCGTCGGTGCTGCAGTCGTCGAGCTCCAGATACCGCCACCCAGCCACCGGATCGGCCGGGATGACCTGCACCGATTGCTCGAACTGAGCGCAGAAACGCGCCGCCAGATTGGGATGGCGGGTCACCACAGCCTGCACGGCATCAGCCAACCGATCGGGGTCGAGAGACCCGGAGATCGCCAAATCCAGCTGCACCGCATACACATCGTCGTGGTCCGCAGCGGTGCTGGCATGAAACAGCAACCCTTGTTGAACCGGGGTCAATGGCAGCACGTCGGCAATACTGTGCTGCCGCTGCAACTCATCGATCTGCTGCTGGCTCAGCCGGGCCGGGGCGATGTCGGAGGGCGTGAACCCGCCTCCACCGTTTCGGACGTGCGCACAGATGCCCGCCAACGCCTCGAACCACAGTTGTCCAAGTCGGGTGATCTGGGCGCGGTCGATCGTCGACGGCGCCCACATCCAGTTGGCTTGTAGTTGCGGGCCGCCTGCGGTCTCGATGGTGGCGGCGTTGAGTTCGACGGTATGCAGTAGCGGCATCAGCAATCCGGCGTTGCCGCTGTAGGTGCCGCCGACGTCTTCGCTGCCACGTGAACAGATCCGCCACCCGTCAGCGGCGGTCGGTACAGAAACCCCGAGGCGTCCCAGGTAGTTGAACCCGACGGTGGGATCCGATCCGGCCAGTTCGACGTCGGTGTTGAGGTAGCGCAGCATTCCGTAGGTCAAGCCGTCCGGGTGGGCGCGAAGCTGTTCCTTGACGTCCTTGACCACCGCCCCCAGCACGTCATCGCCGGCCACCACCTGCGCCCACGACAATGCGGATGTCATCGAGACAGCGACCGGGTACTTCGCGGTGAACCAGCCCACGGTGCGGGACAGATCGACCCCCGGGGCCAGCTCCTCGTTGCGGCCGTGGCCCTCGACGTCGATACCGATTACACCGCCCGCGGTGGCCAGAGAACCGGAAAACTCCGCCCAGGCCAACGCATATGCAGCAAGCAGAATGTCTTGCAGCCCAGCGTGAAACGCCGTCGGCACCGCACCGAGCAGCAGCGCGCTCGACTCGATGTCCAGTGCAACCGTCAGGTGTTGCGCGGTGGCAAATGTGTCGGTCTGCGGGCACACAGTTGGCAGCGCGGCTGGGGTGTTCAGTACTTTCCGCCAGGCCTCGGCCTGCTCGACAACCTCAGGGCGGCAGGCATATTCAGTCAGCAGGGACGCCCACCGCCGAAACGATGTTCCCGACGACTGCAGCGCCAACTCGCGGCCGTGGCGGCGTGCGTCCCAAACGGCATGCAGGTCGCCGAGCAGGATCCGCCAGGACACGCTGTCGATGGCCAAATGGTGAATGATCAGCGCCAACTCGCGGGTGTCGGCAGCCCACAATGCGCTCAGCATCACTCCGTCGGCCGGATGCAGCCGTGCTCTGGCAGCGACGAGGGCTTCTTCGTCGAACGACTTCACCGATCGAAGGCAGTCCGCCGCACGCACCGAACCGATCTCGGCTACCGAGGCCCCGTCGGCGTCGAAGCGCATCCGCAGCGTGGCATGGCTATCCAGCAAAACCTGAAGCACGGCAACGATATCGGGTTCGCAGACGCCGGCAGGAGCCTGCAGCAGCACGGTCTGATTGAAGTGCGTTAGGCCGTTCTGGGCGGGGCCCGCCAGGCTATGCAGCCACCGCATGATCGGTGTGGTGGTCACGTCGCCGACGCCGTCGTCACTCACGTCCGCGACGACGTCGACAAATCCGGCGATGCGGGCTACTCCGGCAACAGTCTGTTCGACGAAGATGTCCCGGGGGCGGCACAGCACACCGGCGGCCCTGGCGCGCGCTGTCACCTGCATCGCGAGAATGCTGTCTCCGCCGAGTTCGAAGAACGACTCGTCGACACCGACCCGCCCCAACCCCAGCACTTCGGCGTAGATGACAGCCAGGATCTCCTCAACCGCGTCGGCGGGGGCCCGATATTTGTCGACGTCCTGATACTCGGGTGCCGGTAGCGCGCTGGTGTCGAGTTTGCCGTTCACGGTGAGCGGCAGGGCATCGAGAACCACCACCGCGGCGGGGACCATGTAGGACGGCAGTCGGTCGGCCAGCTGAGCACGCGCAAAGGAAGGGTCGACATCTCCGGTGACGTAGCCGACCAGACGCCTGTCGTCGGGGCGGTCCGCGCGGGCGATCACCACCGCCTGCAATACGCCGTCGATGCCGGCCAGCGCGGTCTGCACTTCACCCAATTCGATGCGGTAGCCGCGGATCTTGACCTGATCGTCTGCGCGTCCGAGGTATTCCAGTTGACCGTCGGCGCGCCAGCGCACCAGATCTCCGGTGCGATACATGCGGGCCCCGGCGCCGGCGAACGGGCATGCGACGAATCTCGACGCGGTCAGCCCGCCCCTGCGCCAATACCCGATTCCGACTCCCCTGCCCGCAACGTACAACTCACCGACGATCCCGGGCGGTACCGGACGCAACCACTGATCCAGGACGAACAGCGCGGCGCCCGAGACTGGAGAGCCGATCGGCGGCGTTCGGTCACTCGACGGCGTAAGTGGGGCGCTCATGGCCGCATAAATCGTGGTTTCGGTCGGGCCGTAGCCGTTGACCATTACTCGCCCGGGTGACCACTGGTCCACGATCGCCGGCGGGCAGGCTTCACCGGCCACTACCAGCGCCATCGACTCGAGGCCGGCGGGCGGCAGAACTCCTACCGCAGAGGGAGTTTGGCTCAGGACACTGACGTTCTCGTTCCTCAGCAACGCATGGAAGTCGGCTGGCGAACCTGCCACCTCTTCGGGCACGATGACCAACCGACCGCCTCGGAGCAGCGCACCCCAGATCTCCCATACCGACACGTCGAACGAGTACGAATGCCATTGCGCGGCCGCGAACGGAACGTGATCGGCGGGTGCATCGAAGAAGCCGGTGACCCGGAACAGCTGTGTCACGTTGTGATGAGTGATGGCAACGCCTTTGGGTACACCGGTAGTACCCGACGTGTAGATGATGTAAGCAAGGTGACTAGGAGCGGGCATTGGCAAGGGCGAGCACGGATACGCCTGGATCGCCGAGTCTTCGACGTCGATCACCGGCACGTCAAACCCGTCCAGCAGGCCGGTCAGAGCAGTGGTGGTGAGCGCAGCGACCGGCGCGGCATCGTTGAGCATGAACCCGATCCGGGTGGGCGGCAACGCCGAGTCGATCGGCAGATAAGCCGCCCCCGTCTTGAGTACCGCCATCATCGCGACGATCGCCTCAGCGGAACGTGAAAACACCAGTGCCGCACAAGCACCGGGACCGACACCACTCCTGGCGAGAAAGTGCGCCAACCGGTTCGCTGCGCCGTCGAGATCCCGGTATGTCCACGAAATCTCGCCGCAGGTCAGCGCTACCGCATCGGCGGTGCGTGCGACCTGGGCGGCCCAGGCCTCGGGGATCGACATCGCCGGCGGCGACGGCTGGGTCAGCGCCGCGCGGTTACCCCACCGGTCCAACCGGCGCTGCTCGCCGACGACCAGCAGGTCCACCGACGACAGCGGTCTCTTAGGGGAGCCACTAAGCGCCGCCAACAGCACCGCCAACCGTCCGATCAATGTCTCGACGGTGGCCGCGTCGAACACATCGGTGCGAAACTCCACCGTCCCGCCGATCCCGGCGAGTCCACCGGTCCCGGTGAAACGCTCGGCCAACGAGAGAGCCAAATCCATCCGGGCGCTGTAGGTGGCGAGCGGTACGGGCTCGACGTCCAGATCATCCAGGGCCAGGTGGGACTCAATGTTGTTCTGCCAGGCCAGCATCACCTGGACGAGCGGGTGGTGGGTCAACGACCGTACCGGGTTGAGCCGGTCGACAAGTACCTCGAAGGGCACGTCTTGATGTTCGTAGGCGGCCAGGCTGCGGTTGCGAACTTGGCCGAGCAGGTCGGCGAAGGTTGGGTTCCCGGTCAGTTCGACCCGCAACACCAGGGTGTTGACGAAAAATCCCACCACGCCGTCGAGCGCGGGGTCACTGCGGCCGGCAGTCGGAAATCCCACCGCCACATCAGGACTGCCGCTCAGTTTGGACAGCAACACCGCCAGCGCGGCCTGGACCACCATGAAGGTGGTCACGCCGTGCGCATGGGCAACCTCGCGTACGCGCTGCTGCACCTCCGCCGACCATTGCACCTCGACCTTGTCGCCGCGGTGATCGGCGACCAGCGGATAGGGCCGATCGGTGGGCAACTCCACGTGCGACGGCAACCCGGCCAGTGCCTGTTCCCAATACCTCAGTTGCGCAGCCAGTCGGCTGTCAGTGTCGGCCACATCACCGAGACTCTCGCGCTGCCACAGGGTGTAATCGCAGTATTGCAAAGGCAATTCAGCCCAGTCCGGAACCCGCCCGGCGCACCGGTCGGCGTACGCCGTACCCAGGTCGGCGGCCAGCACACCAATCGACCAACCGTCGGCGACGATGTGGTGTACTACGATCACCAACACGTGTTCCTGGTCGTTGATCCGGAAAAGTGTTACCCGGAAGGGTGTTTCGTTGACCAGGTCGAAGCTGTACCGCGCGGCGGTCGCGACCTCTTGGTCGCGCCGGTCCGGTGACCATCCGGCCGCGTCGACGACAAGCCGGCCCAAATCGATGTCGACGGCGGGGACCACCAGTTGCCGGGGTATGCCGTCGACCGAGGTGAACACCGTACGCAAGGTCTCGTGCCGGTCGACCACATCGGTCAGCGCCGCACCCAGCGCCTCGGCATTGACGATTCCCCGCATCCGCAGTGCCACGGCGATGTTGTAAGTCGGCGACGGCCCCTGGAATTGGTCGATGATCCACAGGCGGTTCTGCGCGAACGACAACGGGACCACCGGCGGTCGCTCGGCGGCGGTAAGCGGGCTCAGCCTGCTACCCCCGACGCCGATGCGACTCGCCAACTGCGCGATAGCAGGCGCGTCGAACAGCGTGCGCACCGTCAGGCCGGCATTCAGGGCGGTGTTGATCGCAGCGACCACCCGCATTGCCATCAGCGAGTCGCCACCCAGGTCGAAGAATGAATCGTCGACCCCGACGCGCTCGATGCCCAGCACGTGGGCGTAGCTGCCGACCAGGATCTCCTCGATGGGAGTGGTGGGGGCGCGGTAGTGATCGGCATCCTGGTATTGCGGCGCAGGCAATGCGCCGGCGTCGAGTTTCCCGTTGACCGTCAGCGGCAATGCCTCGACCACGATCACCGCGGCGGGCACCAAGTACGACGGCAGTCGTTGCGCCAACTGTGCGCGCACCCCCGCCGGATCTAGCACGCCCGCAGCCGATTCGGTGAGATACCCCACCAAACGCCTGTCGCCAGGGCGGTCCTCGCGGACCATCACTACCGCCTGATCCACCCCGTCCAGTGCGGCCAACGCCGCCCGCACCTCACCAAGCTCGATCCGATACCCGCGGATCTTGACCTGCTCGTCGCCGCGCCCGACATATTGCAACTGGCCGTCAGCACGCCAGGACACCAGATCTCCGGTGCGATACATGCGGGCCCCGGTGCCACCGAAGGGGCAGGCCACAAATCGCGACGCCGTCAAATCAGGGCGACGCAGATAGCCGTATCCGAGCCCGGCACCGGCTACATACAACTCGCCCACCACGCCGGTCGGCACCGGTCGCAACCATTCATCGAGGACGAACAGCGCCACTCCCGGCACCGGTGAACCAATCGGCGGAACGCCCGAGCCGGGCGTCAGCGGTGCGCTCAGCGCCACGTAAATAGTTGTCTCGGTGGGACCGTAGGCGTTGATCATCAAGCGCCCCGAAGCCCAGCGATCCACCACCTCGGGCGGGCACGGCTCACCGCCTATCAGCACGGCCGCGGAGGCCAGGCCATCGGTCGCCAACATCCCTACTGCAGAGGGGGTTTGAGTGAGGACATTGACGCGCTCAGACGCCAGCAGATCCTGAAAGCCGGTGGCTGATGCCGGCAATTCCTCCGGCACCACCACCAGGCGACCGCCGCGCAACAGCGCACCGAATATTTCCCATACCGAAAAGTCGAAGGCATATGAATGCCATTGCGACCAAACCTGTTCCGAAGCCGCCGGCAGCACAGCATCCAGGGATGCGATCAGCCCAGTGAGGTTCTGGTGGCTGATAGCAACACCTTTCGGCACACCGGTGGTCCCCGAGGTGTAGATGATGTATGCGACGTCATCCGGCGCCGGCGCCGGCAATGCCGCACTCCGACGAGCAACCTCGACCTCGCCGTCGAGGTCGATCACCAGAAGGTCGTGCCCGTTGAGCCGATGAACCAGCCCCGCCCTGGTGACGGCGGCAACGGGTGCGGCATCGGTGAGCATGAAATCCACTCGGCTGCTTGGTAATCCCGGGTCCAGCGGCAGGTACGCCGCCCCGGTCTTGAGCACGGCAAGGATGGCAATGATCGCTTCCGCGCAACGGTCCAGCAGCACCGCCACACACTTACCCGGGCCGATGTTGCGCCGCCCAGCGATCACGTGAGCCAACCGGTTTGCCGAGTCCTCGACCTCGCGGTAAGTCCACGATCGGCTGCCGTAGGTCAGCGCAACCGCGGTCGGAGTGCGGGAAACCTGAACCTCCCACGCAGCGGGAATTGAAACGGCCTGCGCCGCCGGCTGGGTCAGGATGGACCTGTTACCCCAGCGGTCCAGTCGCGCACGCTCGCCGGCGTCAAGAAGGTCGATCGACGAGAGCCGTCGTTGCGGACGTGCCGTGACGGCGGCCAACACCGTGGCCAACCGCTCGATCAGCGCCTCGATAGTGGCCGCGTCGAACACATCGGTGCGAAATTCCACCCGGCCGCCGATGCCTGCGAGTTCGCCGGCCTCGGTAGTGCGTTCGATCAGGAAGAACGCCAGATCCAAGCGGGCGGTGTGGGTGTCGACAGGGACCGGGGTGATCTGGAGATCGCCCGCGACCAGACCGACGGTCGGATCGTTGCTCTGCCAGGCCAACATCACCTGGATCAGCGGATGATGCGTCTGGGACCGTGGGGGGTTCAACCGGTCGACAAGGACCTCGAAGGGCACGTCCTGGTGCTCGTAGGCAGCCAGGCTGCGCCGCCGGACTTGGGCCAATAGCTCGGCGAAGGTCGGATCCCCGGTCAGATCGACCCGCAGGATCAACGTGTTGACAAAGAATCCCACCAAACCGTCGAGTGCGGAGTCGCCGCGGCCGGCGATTGGGAAGCCCACCGCCACATCGGAATTAGAGCTGAGGCGGGAAAGTAGCACCGACAGGGCGGCCTGGACGACCATGAAGCTGGTGGCGTTGTGCTCGCGGGCGAGGTCGCGCACCTGGCGCTGCAGCTCCGCCGGCCACTGCACGTCCGCCTGGTCGCCGCGGTGATCCGCGACCAGCGGATAAGGGCGGTCGGTAGGCAGCTCCAACCGTTGAGGCATGTCCGCCAGAGCCTGTTCCCAATAGGCCACCTGCGCAGCCAGTGGGCTGCCGTCGTCGGTCAGATCGCCCAGGTTATCCCGCTGCCAGAGGGTGTAATCGATGTACTGGACGGGCAACGGCGGCCAACCCGGGGCGCGGCCCGCGCACCGGTCGAGGTAAGCCCCGATGATGTCGCTGGCCAGCACACTGATCGACCAGCCGTCCCCAGCGATGTGGTGAACGACGACCTCCAGCACGTATTCGTGCTCACTCACCGTGAAAAGCCGCGCCCGCACGGGTATTTCAGCGGCCAGGTCGAAGCTGTAGCGGGCAGTCTCTTCGATGGCGTCCGTCAGCCGGTCCGCCGTCCAATCGGTGGCATCGACGATTTGCCAACCGAAGTCGGCCACCGCAGCGGGAACGACCACCTGCCGGGGAACGCCGTTGACCGCGGAGAACACCGTGCGCAGTGCTTCGTGGCGACGAACCACGTCAGTCAGCGCCACACCCAATGCCTCGACGCCGAGTTGCCCGCGCAGACGCAATGCGACCGCTCTGTTGTAGACCCCCGAGGACCCCTGCAACTGGTCGATGAACCACAACCGGCTCTGCGCGAACGACAGCGGAACCACCGCGGGACGCGGGAGGGCCCGAAGCGGCTTGAGCCCGCCGGAATCACCTGCGATGCACGATGCCAACTGTGAGATCGTCGGCGCGTCGAACAGGGCGCCGATCTTCAGGTCGGAATTCAGCGCCGCATTCGCCGCGACGACAACCCGCATCGCCGACAGCGAGTCGCCGCCCAGATCGAAAAATGATTCCTCAGCACGAATTAGCCGTTCCGAGTCCACCCCGAGCACCTGGGTGTAGATATCGGTCAGGACCTTCTCGATGGAGGCCAGCCGGCCGCCGTCGGTGTCCGGGCTATCCGATGCCCGGGTTTCTCGTTCGCTGTCGAGCGTTGTCATCTCGCCGCCAATCCCTGGACGGCTGCTAGCTCAGCGGCCCGCGCCCTGCGCCAACCTCGCGCGCAGGGTTTTGGGCCGGATGTCGGTCCAGTGTTGATCGACGTAGTCCAGGCATGCGGACCGGTGCGCCTCGCCGAACACCACTCGCCAGCCAGCGGGAATCTCGGCGAACACCGGCCAAAGGCTGTGTTGCTCCTCGTCGTTGAGCAATACAACGAACGTGCCGTTGTCGTCATCGAACGGATTCGTACTCACTCGTTCTCCAAACCACCTAGTAGAGATGGGTCAAGGCCAGGACCAGCGAGCGGGACCGTTCCCCCGACGGACCGGCGTCGCCAACATAGCACCAGCAATCTGCAATTCGGGACCAGAACTGGACCCATTCTGTGGTCCTGGGCCCTTGATGTCCTGGCTCGGCAAAGCGTCCCGTCGGTCATCAGCGGACTCCCGCCGGCATTTGGTATCGACAGCTTCGGCGCAACAGCAATGAAATAGACTGGTAGACAAGCGATCACGCAAATCGAGGGCACGGCCGGCGGCATCTCCATGACCGTTCGCTCCTCTCGTAGGGTTCACACCCGTCATCGGGTGTCCTGCTGGTTGACGTCAATTTCGCACCGACCTCGCAGCTACCGATCCCAAACCCGGTTCATCGCCCCGCGCTTCGGCCGACACTTCACAGGTTGCGGCACCGCACTTGCGACTTGCTCGCGAAGTGGTTGCGAAATTCTTGCGTGCGGCGATTCGACCGAATTCCGGCGACGCCGAAATTGCACCGCCACTCGAGATAGTGAACTCGCGATCGGCACAAATTAGGAGCCGACGTGTCGACAATTAACAGCGCCATCGCCACGGCCGGGAGGTAGCGTTCGAGCGTGCAGGTCGACGTGATGACCATCCCGCAGCCGTTAACCCAGATCGGCGATACCGCCCGGCGCGCGCAGGCGGCGGGGTTCTCGGGTCTGCTGTTCACCGAAACCGGGCGGACCGCCTATCTCAACGCCGCGGTCGCAGCCCAAGCGGCGCCCGGCCTGGAACTCTCGACGGGCGTTGCCGTCGCCTTTCCGCGCAGCCCGTTCGTCACGGCGGCAACTGCCTGGGAACTGCAGGAGGCGACCGACGGCAACTTCCGGTTGGGCCTCGGCACCCAGGTACGCACACACGTTGTTCGGCGCTACGGCGTGCCCTTCGAGCGTCCCGGCCCACGCCTGCGCGACTACGTGCTGGCCGTCAAGGCATGCTTCGCCGCATTTCGTAGCGGAAAGCTCGATCACCACGGCGAGTTCTACCAACTCGACTTCATCACCCCGCAGTGGAGCGCAGGCCCCATCGACGCGCCGGACCCAAAAGTCGACGTCGCCGCGGTCAATCCGTGGATGCTGCGGATGGCCGGCGAAGTAGCTGACGGGGCTCACATCCATCCCCTCGGTGAACCCGGATACCTGACCCGCCATGTGGCGCCGAATATCGCCGTCGGGGCGCAGAAATCGGGGCGTTCGCCGTCCGATATCGCGGTGATTGTGCCGGCCATGACAATCGTCGGCGACAGCGAAGAAGAGCGCCGCAACGAACGCGAACTCGTGCGAACCAGCCTCAGTTTCTATGCGAGCACGCCCAACTACGCGTTCATCATGGACGAGGCCGGGTTCGAAGGCACCACGTCAAGACTTCGGGAGAAGCAAAAGGCCGGCGACTTCAAGGGCATGGCGGCCCAGATCACCGACGAGCACATTGCCGCGTTCGCCACCGAGTCCACCTGGGACGACCTGGCCGATACGCTGCTGCAGAAGTATCAGGGATTCGCGACTCGCATCGTTTTGTATAACGCCCTCGGTGATCCGGAGCGCTTCGAGCGATACGGCGAAATCGCGCGACGCATCTCGACCCGCTGACTCAACAGTTTCGCCCGAAACGCAGGCCCGATTTTTCGGCTTTGTAAACCGCAATAGGCTAAAGCCTGACCGCCTGTGTTTCTCCGAGAGGTAAATGATATGCCCGCACCGTCCGCCGAGGTCTTCGACCGTTTGCGGCAGCTGGCCGCCATCACGGACGTCGCTGCACGTCCGACGAAGACGATCGATGAGGTCTTCACCGGTAAGCCGCTGACCACGATTCCGGTCGGCACGGCCGCCGACGTCGAAGCGGCTTTCGTCGCGGCGCGCGAAGCGCAGCCCGAATGGGCCGCGCTGCCGGTCAGCGAGCGGATCGCGGTCGTCAGCCGCTACCGCGACCTCGTCGTCAAGAATCGCGGATTCCTGATGGACCTGCTGCAAGCGGAGGCGGGCAAAGCCCGGTGGGCGGCGCAGGAGGAGATCGTCGATCTCGTAGCGAACGCGAACTACTACGCGCGCGTCACCGCCAAACTGCTGAAGCCGCAGAAGGTGCAGTCGCTGCTGCCGGCCATCGGCAAGACCACGGTCGGCTACCAACCCAAGGGCGTGGTCGGGGTCATCTCGCCATGGAACTACCCGATGACGCTCACCGCGTCGGACTCGGTGCCGGCTCTGCTGGCGGGCAACGCGGTAGTGATCAAGCCGGACAGCCAGACGCCGTACTGCGCGCTCGCGTGCGCCGAGTTGCTGTACGAGGCCGGTCTGCCCCGAGCGCTGTACGCGGTCGTGCCGGGTCCGGGCTCCGTGGTCGGCACCGCGATCACCGAGAACTGCGACTACCTGATGTTCACCGGCTCGTCTCAGACCGGTAGCCACCTCGCCGAGCACGCGGGCCGTCGGCTGATCGGTTTCTCCGCCGAACTCGGCGGGAAGAACGCCATGATCGTGACGCGGGGCGCCAACCTCGACAAGGTCGCCAAGGCCGCCACCCGGGCCTGCTTCTCCAACGCCGGACAGCTGTGCATCTCCATCGAGCGGATCTATGTGGAGAAGGACATCGCCGACGAGTTCACCCGCAAGTTCGGTGAAGCCGTGCGGGGCATGAAGCTCGGCACCGAGTACGACTTCTCCGTCGACATGGGCAGTTTGATCTCCGAGGGCCAGTTGAAGACCGTCTCGGGCCATGTTGACGACGCGACGGCCAAGGGCGCGAAGGTGATTGCCGGCGGGAAGGCGCGGCCCGACGTTGGGCCGTTGTTCTATGAGCCGACCGTGCTGACTGACGTCACACCCGAGATGGAGTGCGCGGCCAACGAGACGTTCGGGCCGTTGGTCTCGATCTATCCGGTCTCCGACGTCGACGAAGCGGTCGAGAAGGCCAACGACACCGAGTACGGCCTCAACGCCAGCGTATGGGCGCAGTCCCCCGCGGAGGGACAGAAGATCGCCGCCCGACTGCGGTCGGGAACGGTCAACGTCGACGAGGGTTACGCCTTCGCCTGGGGCAGCCTCAGCGCACCAATGGGTGGCATGGGCGTATCCGGCGTGGGCCGGCGGCACGGCCCCGAGGGCCTGCTGAAGTACACCGAGTCGCAGACGATCGCGACGGCGCGCGTGTTCAATCTCGATCCGCCGTTCGGCGTCCCGTCGACCCTCTGGCAGAAGTCGCTGCTGCCGATCGTGCGCACGGTGATGAAGCTGCCCGGGCGCAAGTAAGCGCGGTCTGAGAGCCTCTGACGGCCGTTCTACCCTCGCCGACGTGCTCCACGGAGCCCCGTTCGAGGAAAAGCGGACGACAAGTGAACGAAGAGTGCCACATACGTCTCACACGACACTAGAGTGCTCATCGTGGGTGAAGGCGGGGAGAAGAAGGAACCGGCAGCCAAAGGCTGGGGCCGCTGGCTGGCGATCGCGGCCTCCCTCGTCCTCGCCGGAGGCATGATCTACGCTCAGGACACCAAGCCGAAGACGTCGTGCTGCGAGCAAACCTCGGCGGCAGCGCCACCGACAAGCCAGCAGCCAAGCACCGCACCGGCCGCCGGCGCGCCCCAAACCGCGACGGCCGCTGAGGCGGCGATGTTAGCCGGAAATGCGCCGCTGGCCGCGACCGACTTCCAGATCGCGTTGCCGGCCGGCATTGGGGCGGAGGGCGGGCTACAGGTCAAGACCATCTGGGCGGCCCGCGCGATCGAGGTGCTGTTCCCCGAGATCAAGACCATCTACGGATTCCGGCAGGATGCGCTGAAGTGGCACCCCAACGGGTTGGCGATCGACGTGATGATTCCCGACCATGACAGTCCCGACGGCATCGCACTCGGTAACCAGATCGCCGGCTTGGCCCTGGCCAACGCGAAGCGGTGGGGCATCGACCACGTGATCTGGCGGCAGAAGATCTATCTCGGTGTGCACTCAGGAAGCTGGACGGCCGACCTCGGCAACGAGACCGCCAACCACTACGACCACGTGCATATCGCTACCAACGGCGGCGGCTACCCGACCGGACACGAAACCTACTTCATCGGGTCGATGACCCCCACGCCGCCGGATTGATCGGTACCTCTTCGCGTACTACACGGACCGGATATCCATTTCTGTTGGAATTTCGGAATTCCGTCAATCGCCCTCTGAGTTGCTATTCCTATTGAGAAATCCGCGTTACGCTCCTCGATGTCACGCTCACATCGCACAGTAGGAGCACACATGAAGGTCGAGGCGGAGGGACATGAAGAGGAAGACACTCGCCGACTGCGCGCGTTCTCCGCATTCGACAAGTTCTCCGATGATGAACTGAACCGTCTCGTCCAGTCCGCGCACCACACCTCCCATAAGGTGCCGTGGCCGTTGATTCGTGAGCAGACTCCGTCCGACGCTTGCTTCATCCTGCTCACCGGCAAGGTGGGCGTTTACGTCGGCGAGGACCAGATCGCCGTGTTGGGCGCAGGCGAGGTAATCGGCGAATCTGCGCTGCGCCAAGGCAAACTGCGCTCTGCGACCGTCACCACGATCGGGCCGGCCGAGGTACTGCGGATCGAGCGCGACGACCTCGCCCGCCTGCTCGACGAGATTCCGGCGCTGCGCGAAATGATCGAGTCGACCGCCGCGCAGCATGTGGCGTCGACCCCGCCGCCCAAGCCGAAACCGGAGCGCACCAAGCTATCCACCCTCCCCGCGTCGGTGCTCGAAAGTTTCGAGCAGGCCGCTGACGCTGCTGGTGTCAGCCACGCGGCAGCACTCGAAAAGGCCATTACCGAGTGGACCGAACGGAACAGCAAGGGCTAGCCGACCGGGTCGCCAGTACTTCCGTTACGCCACAACAAAGTTGGCAGGCGACGTCAATTGTCGTTGCCGAAAAGCCTACTGGCGACCGCGGGTAGCACATCTTCGGGCCAGAACCTGGCCTGCAGTGCTGCCTGGGCCAACCTCACCGCCTCGTCGCGAGTCAATTGCCCGGTCACTGACGCCCTCCCTTTGGCCGCAGGCATCTTCGATCCGGATAATTCTGCCGCATTTGCCAAAGGTGTTGCGCAACTTGATGTGTATCCGGATCCGAACGAACGGTCGCGATGACCATTGCGGCCATCTACTACGAAGCGTAGTATTCGGGCTATTCCACGCGCACAAGGAGGTGCACTGTGAAGTGGAGTTTCGCCCAGATCGGCCTGTTCATCATCGCTGTTCTTCACGTCATTCAGGCGGTGATCGGCTTCATTCTGGAACCCAGCTTCGCCACTGGGCCCACTGCGCCGACCGTCCAACTGCTCGGGATGGACTACAACGGTTGGCACGCCGTCGCCGGCCTTGCCCTGTTCGGACCCGGCCTGATATGCGCGTTGCGCAAGTCGTGGGCCGTGCTGTACCTCATCCTCGCGGCGATAGCCGGTGCGCTGCCTGGCATTTGGGCCTTCTTCTCACACCAGGTCGCCATCGTGTTCACTTTCCCCAATAACACCACCGACGCCGTGGTGCACCTGGTGACCGCGGCGGTGATGCTCGCGGTGGCTGCAGTACAGATCCGGATCGACGGAGGGCTCAAGAATTCCCTCGCCGGTCTGCGCGTAGTGCGTTAGTGGCCCAGCGATTGCGTGACCAACTGAAGAAGGTCGTCACTGGCGGCGGACCGGGATCTGATGCCGCCGAAATCGCGTTGTCGAACGGCCCGGTCAGAGAGCGATTGAAGTCGGCGATCCTTGCGTTGACCCAGCATCGCGGACCGGAGAGCAGCATCTGTCCGTCGGATGCCGCACGTGCGATCGGTGGCGAGAACTGGCGGGACTCAATGGACGAAGCCCGTGCGCTGGCAATAGAGCTGGCGAAATCCGGCGATGTGGAGATCACTCAGCGTGGCGACGTCCTCGATCCCGACGGGGATTGGCGCGGACCGATTCGGATCCGAACAACCCGAGGGTAGCGACCGCCCAACACGTACGCTGGCGCTCATGGCCATCGAATCGACAATGCTTGCCCTTGGCACCTCTGCACCATCGTTCGCGTTACCAAACCCTGCCACCGGCGCCACGGTCAGCCTTGACGACCTGACCGGGCCCGCCTTGGTCGTCACCTTTATTTGCAACCACTGCCCCTACGTCAAGCACGTCGCCGCAGGCCTGGCCGAGCTCGGTCGAGACCTGGCCGACCAGGGTGTGGCGATGGTCGCCATCTCCAGCAATGACGTCATCAGCTACCCGCAGGACGGACCGGACGAGATGGCCGCCGAGGCCGATCGGCAGGGTTGGACTTTCCCCTATCTGTACGACGAGACCCAGGACATCGCCCGCGCCTACTCCGCGGCCTGCACGCCCGACACCTTTGTGTTCGACGGCGAACGGCGGCTCGTCTACCGCGGTCAGCTCGACGACTCGCGACCCAAGAACGGTCTGCCCGTGACGGGAGCCGATGTGCGCGCGGCGGTCAGCGCCGTCCTCGCCGGGCAGCCGGTAGACGCCGACCAGCGGCCCTCGATCGGCTGCGGAATCAAGTGGCGTTGAGGCCCAACGACCCCGGGCGGGAATGTCGCGTCGGCTAGGAGCGTTACAGGTCTGCGCTCGATTGCCGCGAAAGGACATCGACATGACCGTAACTGGATTTCACGAGGGAGAGGTTGCCGCTCAGCGCCTGGCCGGAGTTGAAGCCGACGCCAAGCGACTCGAGCGGATGCTCGACACCGCGTCACTGTCCGCCGGCGCAGCCAAATTTCTTGCCCTACAGCGTTTCGCGGCGTTGACCGCACGTGACCAGGACGGCGTGTTGTGGACTTCCCCGTTGGCAGCACCGCCCGGCTTCCTGCAGGGCCACGACGACGTGTTGCGGATTCTCGCCGCGCCCCGATCCGGTGATCCGCTCGCAGAGTTGCCGATTGATCAGCAGGTCGGGCTGATCGCTATTGATTTCCCCGGACGGCGACGTATGCGCCTCAATGGGATCCTGGCCGCCACGGACGACGTCGGCTTGGTGGTGCATGTCGATCAGGCGTACGGCAATTGCCCGCAGTACATACACCGGCACGCCGTTGACGTGCCCACCCTGAATGCGTCGACGCAAGCTGATGTCACACGCGAGTCGTCGTTGGACGCAGCAGCCCAGCGCATGATCACCGCCGCCGGGACTTTCTTTCTGGGGACCACCCACCCCACCAGGGGCAGCGACGCGTCTCACCGGGGTGGCCCACCCGGCTTCGTGCGCGTCGACTCACCGACTCAACTGTGGTGGCCGGACTATCCGGGCAACAACATGTTCAACAGCTTCGGCAACCTCGCAGTCGACGACGAAGCGGCACTGTTGTTTGTCGACTTCGAGACGGGAGCCTCGCTGCAGATTGCGGGAACCGCGCAGGTGCAGTGGACGAATCCGGGTGTACCCGGCGACGATGGCGGAGTGGGGCGCCGGGTCGTGTTCACGGTTGAATCCGTTGTGATGCGGGCGCGGTAGCCGCGAGACCTATTGTTTTACAACGAGACTCGGTGCAGATCACTCGTAGACGCGGGCGTAGATCGCCTCGATTTGCGGTGCCGTCGGGATCACCGGGTTGTTCCCGGGCGAACCGGACGCCAAAGCTTGCTGAGCCATCAACGGAATCAAGCTTTCCCAGGCTTGACGGTCAATGCCGTAGGACGCAGGTGTCGGAACTTCGAGTTCCGAACACAATTCGGCGAGTGCACCCACCAGTGCGCTCGCGGCCACAGCGTCGGCGGCGTGCGCGTCCGCGACACCATAGGCCCGTGCGCACTCTGCGTATCGTCCTTGCGCCCCGACGGCGGAGAACTCGGTGACGACGGGAAAGAGCATGGCGTTGGAAAGTCCGTGTGCCACGTGGAAATGTGCGCCGATGGGCCGGCTCATGCCGTGCACGAGCGCGACGCTCGAGTTCGAGAAGGCCATGCCGGCTTGGAAAGCGGCGAGCATCATCGCCTCGCGCGCCCGGGTGTCCGTGCCGTCGCGGTAAGCCGGTTTGATATTCGCGGCAATCAATCGGATCGCCGAGAGAGCGAGGCCGTCGCTGACGGGATTGGCTTTACGGCTCACGTACGCCTCGACCGCGTGAGTCAGCGCGTCGACTCCGGTGTCAGCGGTCAATCGTGGTGGCATCGATACAGTGAGTTCAAAGTCGACGATCGCAGCGACCGGCAGAAAAGCCAATCCCGGACAAAGCATCTTCTCGTCGGTGTCGCTGTCGCTGATCACCGTGAATTGTGTTGCCTCCGAACCGCTTCCCGCTGTCGTGGGGACGGCGATGATCGGTAGCGCAGGGCCGCCGTAGCTGTTGGGTGCCTTGAACTTGCGCATCGGCCCGCCCTGGTGAGCCAGCACCGCCAACGCTTTCGCTGAATCCATCGGGCTGCCGCCTCCGAAACCGATGACGCAGTCGGCTTGATGGCCGAGCAGCGCCGTCAATCCATCTTCGAGGGAGGCGGAGGTGGGGTCGGGAACGGTGCGATCGAACAGCGCCGGCGACAGCCCTGCCTCGCGCAGCAGGTTGAGCATGCGGTCCGCCGCACCGTTCATGGTCAGGTACGAATCAGTCACCAGCAGTGGGCGATACAGCCCAAGTGTGGCAAGCACGTCGGCGATGTCGTTGATCGCACCCGCGCCAATCCGAACGTGACGGGGAAAAGAGATCGATGCTGACAACGGTTCGCCTCTCGGTGGACTGGCCTACTGCTGGAAGCACAGCAGCGGCAGTACCAGCGAGAGTAACAATCACGCCGATCTGGCCGGAGCCGTCCAGCTGACCAGCGTGACACCGCTTGGGAAAACCATTGGCGGCGCGGCGGGCTGGAACCCGGAAAGTGTTGCGCCATCGGGAAATAGCCGCCGACCGCTACCTTGCACGACGGGGTAGATGAACAGTCGGTATTCGTCGACGAGATCCGCCGCGATCAGGGTCTGGCACAACGCAATGCTTCCGGTGACCACGATGTCGCCGCCTGATGCCGCCTTGAGTGCTCCGACCTGGTCCACGGGATCGCCGGCCAAGATGGTCGAGTTACTCCAATCCGGGTCGGACATTGTCGAGGACACCACGTACTTGGCGACGTTGTTGATGTAGTCGGCGACGCCGGTGGGATCGTCGGTCTGATGCGGCCAGTAGCTGCGGAAATCCTGGAATGTCTGTCGGCCCAGCAGGAGGGCATCGGCGGTTTGGTCTTGACGACGCATCTCGGCCGTCAACTGGTCGTCTTGCGACTTTGGATCGAACCAGTCCCCCAGCATCTCGATCGAGCCGTCAAGGGTGACGTTCTGGGTGATGATCAATGAGCGCATATCAAGTCTGACTCAACGTCGGCGCGAGACTCATCGCCGGTTTGTTCAGCCTGGCGTTAGTGGCCAGTTGGCCGGACGATCGGCTGCACAGTCATCGGCGTGAGGACACCGGGCGGCGGTACGCCGTCACCGCTGCGACCGAGCAGGTCGCGCTCCAAGAATCCACGAAATACGGGGGCCAGGTGCCGGGCGATGACATCGTGGCGATCGCCGAGCCGATCCCCGACCTGAAAGACCTCGTTGACGATGGCGCGCCGCGGGACTTCAGCACGGACCTCCTCGCCGAACTCCCCGTAGACCTTCTCCCGGATCGACTGTTCGATGCCGTTGCGGGTGTCGAAGCCGGACAGCACTACCCCACACCACTTGAGCGGGTGGTTCCGTTGAATGCGCTCAACTCGGGTGCGCGCCTCGGTCGCCTTGCGCACCGCGTCGATGGTCGGCGCGATCGGCGCGTACGCGACGTCAGCCAGGTACATTGCCAGCGCTTCCAGCGATCCGGTGCGGCCCCCGGTATCGATCAGGACCAATTCATAGCGGTCGAAAACGCCGGCCGACTTGAAGATGCCCCGCAACAGTCCGGTGTCCGAAACACCTATCCCGGCGACCCTGGTCAGCGACGCACCAGCCGGCATCAATTCGACGTGGGGCCACTTGGTATCGATGATCTCCTCATCGACTCGTTTCACCGCGTTGTCCGGATTCGCCCAGAAGTTGAGTCCCGCGTCCTCCAACACCGAGCCGAGGCCGGTCGAATGCTGCGACACCCCGAAGTGGTTGGACAAGTTGCGTTCCGGGTCCGCGTCGACCAGCAACGTCTTGATCCCCAGGCGGGAAGCCTCCCCGCCCAGCATCATCTGCCACAACGTCTTGGCTGTCCCGCCCTTGCCCGAGAGCACCACGGCCGACACGGCTGTCAAGTCCTCGCCTCACCTTCCGCAATCTCCGACTAGCAACGAACAGCCCAAGCAAGCCGAACCCCGAGGACCCAGCGTTCAGCAAGCATAGTCACGGCACGACGCAATGCGGCCTGCCGTCAGCATCAAAGAAATGAACGCAACTGCACAAGCAGCGGAACGGCAGTCGCTCGGTGAACTCAATGTGGCGATCCCGGTACCGAAAATGGCATAGCCACGCATTCTCGTTCAATGAGATCGAGTGGCCACGGGAGCTCCTGTTAGCCGTAACTTCAGGGGATGTCGATCGTCACCCCGCACCCAGCGGAACCTGTCGGTGCACGGACTCGACGGCGTACCTCTGACGCCGGGGGCAGGCCGTGACGCCGGTGATCCTCGACGCGGTGCGCACCCCCTTCGGGAAGCGCTTCGGGTGGCTGTCGAATCTGCATGCCACTGAGATGCTCGGTGCGGCCCAGACCGCGGTGCTGGTCCGGACCGGCGTGGACGCGACCGACGTCGATCAGGTGGTCGGCGGCTGCGTGACCCCGATCGGCGAGCAACTCGGCAACGTCGCGCGCACCGCCTGGCTGCACGCCGGCCTGCCCAGCGGGGTCGGCGTCACCGCGATCGACGCCCAGTGCGGCACCTCGCTGCAAGCGGTCAACCTGATCGCCGCACAGATCGCCGCCGGGACCGTCGACGCGGGGATCGCTTGCGGCGTCGAGGTGATGTCACGGGTGCCACTGACCCCGAAATCCGGCCTGGGGTTGGGCACGCCCCGACCCGCGACATGGTCTTTGGACTTGCCTACCCAGTACACCGCCGCCGACCGCATCGCCCGCCACCGAGGGCTGAGCCGGCCCGACCTCGACGGCTACGGGCTCCGATCCCAAGCGCTGGCGCAAAATTCCTGGGCCGAAGGCAAATTCGACCGACATGTGATTCCGGTTCAAGTACCCACCGAACCCGACGGCACCGACACCACGCTCGTTGAGCGTGACCAGGGCCTGCGGGACACCTCCGCGGAGGCACTGGCCGCGTTGCGCCCGACGCAACCCGATGGCCTGCACACCGCGGGCACGTCCTCGCAGGTGTCCGACGGCGCCTCGGCCGCGCTGCTGACCACCGACGAGTTCGCCCACACCCATGGCCTACTTCCCAGGGCACGACTGCTGGCCCAGTGCGTCGTCGGCGGCGACACCGAACTGATGCTGGATGGCCCGATCGCAGGCGCGCAGCGGCTGATCAGCCGCACCGGCATCGCACTGGGTGATATCGATCTGTTCGAAGTCAACGAAGCGTTTGCGGCGATTCCGTTGTCGTTCATGCTCGCGTTGAATGTCGACGCCGATAAGGTCAATGTCAACGGCGGCGCGATCGCGCTGGGCCACCCCGCCGGTGCTACCGGAATTCGGTTGTTGGCCAACGCTATCGACGAGCTCGAGCGTCGAGACGGCCACCTGGCGATGGTGGCGATCTGCGCCGCCGCGGCAACCACGTGTGTAATCGTCGAACGCCTGTGAGCCAACCACTACCCGATCGGTGCAATCAACTGCGCCAACTGCGGGCCCAAGCTCAGCAGGCCCGGAATGAGGCCGCCCACGGGGGTGTTGCCCGAGAGTTCCAGCGGTAAGGACATACCGTCAAGGTCAACGAGAACCTCCGGCAGTGCGAGCGGAGTGAGCAGGCCCCCGAGCGGGATGTAGGTCGTTGAAGGGAGCGGAGGCCCGAACAAGCTGACCACAGCCGGCGGCAACGCCACAACGGTTGTGCCGTTGAGGAACCCGTTGGCGACCGCGGCCGGAGTATCAAGCAATGCGGCCGCGGCCGCGGAGGCGTTTCCGGCCTGCAGCGCACCGGTGATGTCGACCGAGCTGGAATTGAGGTAGCTCAACGCATTTACCGGCGCACCGACCGCGTCCAACGTGAACTGCAACGGCACCCCGAAGGTGAGATTGGCCGTGTTACTGATACTGATCGTGGTTCCTAAATCGGTAAGGGCGGAAACAAGATTGGTCGTGTGCTGAGCAATTTGCGCTGGGATGGACCCAGCGGGCAGCAGGTTGGTGAAATTCTGCGCCATCTGCCCGGGGATGGTGAGGATTGGAGCCAAGTCCCCCAACGGGCCGGTAGGGGTGATGCTGAGAATTGCCGTGAACCCGTCCGGACCCACAGATTGACCGACATTGAAGCCTGGGAAGAAGGCGTTGACCAATGTCTGGTTGATGTCGCCGTACGCGGCGATGTTGTTGCCCACCAACAGATCCTGGAAGGATGCCGAGAAACCCGCAGGTAGAGCTTGGAAGCCCGTGCCGAGATCCTGGACGGTACTCGTCAGCGCGGTGTTGATCGTCTGGGCGTAGCCGGTCTGGTTGCTGACGAACCCCTGCAGATAGGGCGCCGGGTTGAAGGTAGATAGTTGCTGGAAGCCGCCTTGGACGGCCGTCGGCAGGTTGGCCAGCTCCGATGGCAGGTTTTGAATCCCGCTCGCGATCGATGAGCCTATTTCCTGCGCATAACCGCTCTGGTTGCTGATGATCTGGTGCATCAGCGGCATCGGGTTGGTGTTGAACGTCGTCTCGATGGCTTGCAGATTGATGGACGTGTTGGCCCCGAGTGCTTGATAGGGAGCGGCGACCGCTTCGGCGAAAGCGGTCACACCGGTGAGGTCGATGTTGGCCGCCTCCGCACCCGCATAAGCGTTCACGCCCGCACTCATGAGGCCGATAAACTGCTGGTGGAAAGCCTGCGCCTGGGCGCTGACGGCTTGAAACTGACTGCCGACGTTGCCGAACAACGAAGCGATCGCCTGCGAAATCTCGTCCTGCGCCGCAGCTGCGATCCCGGTGGTGAGCGGCGATGCCGTTGTGGTGGCTTCAGCCACTGACGCATGAATCCCGGCCAAATCCTGGGCCGCAATCTGAACCAGATCGGGTGCCGCGATCACGAACGACATGTGCATCTCCCTTGAATCAATGGCTGGGTGACCATGGGTCACCGCTTGATTCGCCTGAAGTTACTCGCGAGTTTCTTACTTTCAAGTAATGTTTGCCAACTCGCCGGGAATAGCCAGCGAACTCACAGCCGGTAGTCAGGTTTCATAGGTTTTCGAAGCGGTTTTCGACCGTCGCCGTGCCGCTTGTGCTGGTGCCTATCCCCGCGAATTCAGCTGCCGTTGAGGACGTTTCATCAAACACCAACTGTCGCAACTGAACACGACGGTAGTTGTGTTCAGCTCACTGAACGCCTATGAGCTCAAAGGCCTTCCACAGCGCCAAGCCGATGAGCACGGCGCCGAGCCCACGCAACACCCGCCATACTCCCGGTCGCCGTAAGCGCTCGCTGTGCTGCCGCAGCAAGCGGACCAGGAGCAAGTATCCGAGCGTGACACCGACCGCCGCCGATGCAGGGAACAGCACCCGATCCAGCAGCGAGGGGCGCAGTCCTGCCACCGACACCGCGATCGCCACGATTGCCGACCACGAGAGCAGGTACTGAGGGTTGAGTACACCGACAACAAATCCGGCGGCGAAGCCCCACCGGTTCCGCCGCGACTCGGCAGCGACTGCATCGGACCCCTTCGGCGTCGGTGCCGCCCGGGACACGACCAGCCAGCCGCCAACTGCCAGGAACAGCACGATGGCCAGCACCTCGATGCCCGTGCGCACAGCCGGAAAACGATCGAGCAGTGCAACGGTGCCGAAAGTGGCCAGCGTGCAGTAGACCAACTCGGCAGGCACCCGGCCAAGTCCGAACCGCAACGCCCCCAACGGATCGCCAGCCAACGTTCGGTGCACGACGAGTAACGTCACCGGCCCCAGCGGCAGCACGGCGCTGAGAAATCCCAGGGCGCCGCCACCGGCCACCACGGCCATGGTGCTACCCAGCACGCAGCGACCTCATCCGTCATCGGCCATAGCGGAGCGCCAGCGTCTCCGCCTGACGGTCCGCAAGTGCCATCGCGGTCAGCATCGGATTTGCCGACGGACTCGACGGGAACAGTCCGGTGTCACATACGTAGACGTCATCGAGGCCATAAACCGCGCCGGTGGAGTCCGTAACGTGCCGCCGCGGGTCCGCACCCATCGCGGTCGATCCGAACACGTGATTGGCGACGACACGAAAATCGTTGGCGGACAACCGCGCCTCCCGGATCGCCGGCGCCGCCGCGTCGGCGTCGAAACGCGGCGCCAATCCGTGCATCCCTGGCACCACGGTGCGCGCACCGGCGGCGACGAACATGTCGGCCAGACGCGCTGCACCCTCCTGAATACGAGCAAGGTCGCCCGGGCCGACGTCGTATCGGAGGCTGGCTGCACCGCCCGGCATCGCACGAACACGTCCGACCGAGTCCTGCCCATTCACCCAGACTGTCCAGGTCGCCACATGCCCGTAATCACCCAGCGATCGCACGTACTCGTCGCCGATGCCCGGGTGGATCATGCCGAAGATGGACGGGCTCGCCCAGATCGACTCGAGCTTGATGCCTTCATCGAGGAATCCGGTCACATGGTAGCCCTGCGTGGCACCGTTCCACGGCGAGATCTCCTCGTCGAACACCCCCATCACGACGACGCCGGGATGCATTCGGACGTTACGCCCCAACGGATCCGAAGTATGCCCGCTACGTTGCAGGATCTGCGGTGACGCGAAAGCGCCGGCGGCAAGCACCGTGCACTTCGACCTGACGTTGACCCGGTGAGTTCGCCGACCGGTGACCGGATCGATCACCGCTCCACGCACCCCGCGGACCTGCTTACCTTGTCGCACAAGATGATCAACGTGCACCGAGGTGTACACCCGGCCACCGGCCTGCAGCAGTTCCGGGACACCGCGACGGTCCATCGACTGCTTGGCCCCGGAGGGGCAGCCGGTGATGCACTGACCCGAGCCGCGACAGTCGTGTTCGTTGCGGCGTAAAGGTTCGACCTGGTACCCGAGCGCTTCGGCCCCGGCGCGGAACAGATCGTTGCGCCGACCCTGCACCTCCGCCCGGACTGGCCGCACACCGAGGAACGACTCGACGGCGTCGTAGTGGCGGGCCATCTCGGTTGCCGTGACGCCGTCGACGCCGTGCTCAGTGGCCCACTTGTCGAACACGAAGTCCGGTGCGCGCATACAGATACCCGAGTTGACCACCGAACCGCCGCCCAGACATCGGGCCTGCAGCGTGGGAATGACGACGTTGCCACGGGTGGTGCGCATTCCGCCGTCCCAGAACCAGCGGGCGAACATCTCGCCTACTTCAACGCCTCTGTCGCGCTGGCGCATGGCGGCGCCTGCCTCTAGTACCACCACGTCGAGGCCTTCGATCGCCAACCGCCGAGCGAGTATCGTTCCCGATGGTCCAGAGCCGACTACGCAGACGTCGCAGTCCAACGACAACGCGCGGTCGTAGTCGGAATGCTCGCGTACCCGGCTGGTGGCGAACATCTTTGAGCTCTCGACGGGCTCGGGCTTGCGCGCGTCGAGCCTGGTTCGCGCCTCCTTCAACACATGCCTGGTGACGCCGGCCGCCATTGCGACAACGGGCCCGGAAGCTGGGCGGCGGTAGTCGGCGAGCACCTCTTCGAACGCAGTCAGGAACCAGTGCACGTCGTCGTCGGTGAGAATCACCGGCGGCAGCAACTTGATCATGTTGAGGTTGAATCCCGGTATCTGCACCAGGATTCCGCGCCGGTGCAGGTCGATGTGCACCGCAGCGGCGAACGCTCCCGGGTCCCCGACGCCCATCAGCTTCTGTTGGAGTCGCAACGCCAGGTTCGCCGACGACTTGAACGCCACCCCAATGATCAAGCCCTGCCCGGTGATTCGGTCGATCACGTCGTAGCGGTTTGCGAGGTCCTGCAGACCGCGCCGGAACTGGTCCGACAGCGCCCGCGCACGATTGGGCGCGTCGAGTTCTTCGAGTACATCGAGGGTGGCCAGTCCGGCGGCCATCGCGAGGTTGTTCTCGGCGAACGTCGAAATGTAGATCGGCCCGGACTTGAAAGCCGCGTACACGCGGTCGTAGACGTCCTGGGTCAACAGCACGGCGCTCACCGGCGCTTGGCCTCCGGACAGTGTCTTGCTGACGGTGAGCATGTCCGGTTGGATGCCGGCGGCGTGGCAACCGAACCAGTGCCCTAGGCGCCCCAGGCCGGTCTGCACCTCGTCAACGACCAGCGCCGTTCCGTATTGCGCACAGAGTCGCTGCGCCTCCCGCAGGTATTCCGCAGCTACGACTTCACACGTCATACCCTGCACGGGTTCGACCACGAAGGCGGCGACATCCCCGTACGCCAACTCGCGACGCAGCGTGTCAATGTCGTTGCGCGGAACCGGAGTACATGTGGGCATCAGTGGATCCGCGGTGACCTTCATCTCGTCGAAACCGCACATCGAGATCGCCGCATAGGTGCGCCCGTGAAACGCACCGTCCAAGTACAGATAGCGACGCCGCCCCGTGGCCTGACGGGTGAATCGCACGCAGATCTCGGTAGCTTCGGTGCCCGAGTTGGCGAACACCACCTTTTGAAACTGAGGTCCCGCCAACGTAATCAACCGCTCGGCCAGCAATCCGCCCAGCACCGATGCGTTGGCGACGGACAGGTTTGGCAGGTCCATGGCGAGGACGTCGTGAAGTGCTCCGCGGACCCGGGGGTGGTTGCGCCCGATGAAGTGCACACCCCCGCCGCTGAGCAGGTCCAGAAAGCGGTGGTCATCTTCGGTCCAGAGGTAGGCGCCGTCGGCTCTGGTGAAAACCGCATCCATGCCCGCGAGTTCGAACATCTGCAGCAACTTCGGGTGCACGTGGCGCTTTGCCAGATGCGTGCTCGAGTGCAGGTGCTCCTCGACGAACTCGTGGAACGTCACGACCGGTGATCCAATGAGTAGCCGTACTCGTCGAATACGAATTTCCAGTGCTCGCGCACCAATTCGGCGACTTCGTCATCGATGGTCAGTTTGTTGGTTCGATAACCGCGCAGCCCGTCCAGATAGCCGCCAATCGTTGCTTCGTAGCGGTCACCCTGGGGGATGTCTAGGTGGTGGTAGATGCCGTCGAGCACTTCGCGGGGGCGCGCGCACAAATCGGGGTAGGCCACCTCGATGTAGTTCTCCGGTGGGATGAGTGCGCGGTCCTCGAAGAAGCGCTCGAAGAGCAACTGCCCGACGACCGCCACCTGGGTCGGAAGGTTCTCGACGAAGGCGACCTCGGGCACCTGCAGGAAATTCTCCCAATCGGTCTGCTTGCGCATGTGGATCGTGGAGGCCGCGACTGTGAACGGATTGCGATGAATGTGAACGAATTTGGCGTCGGGGAAGACATCCAGCAGCATCCGGACGCGGGCCATATGCGCGCAGCTCTTGATGACTGGCCGCCGCCCGCCGGAGTGCAGGCGGATCTTGCCGACGAACCAGTGCAACGCCGCCTTCCATTCCTCCCGCTCCTCTTCGCGCGCCTGCAAGAAGTCGAAGTAACGCTCGTAACGCGGCAGCAGATCGGGCAGCATGAACGCCAGGTACGGCGATAACCCGGTCAGTTTGGCCAGCGCGATCTCATCTTCGGCGGCCTCGCCCCAGCCCTGGGCGACATTGTCGTAGCCGCGGGTGTCCGCCAGCATCCCGGCGGTCAGCGGCGGGATGGTGCTGCTGGTGAGTATGAACGCGGTGGGGAAGACCACCTGATAGACCGTGGGATAGGTGTTGTCGGGATCCCTGCCGAGCAGATTGTGCAGGTGAGTTGTGCCGCTGCGCCAATGGCCGAGGATGAAGATCGGGGGCGGATCGATGGGGGTCGAGGTGATCCGACGGTCGTAGCGGCGACGCTCGATCGTGCCTACGGCAGTCGCACCGACGCTCCAGCCGGTGATCCACGCGATTCGGTGCAGGTAGCGCAGGCTCACCCGGAAGCGCGCATCGGCCAGCAGCCGGAACCACAGCGGAATCTCGATCCCGGTGATGAGTTGGTCGGTGTTGAAGCGCCGTTCGAGTCGTTTCACCCGCGGACCACGGCGTAGCCGTTGCGGGCGGCTGGGACGACGCACCGGGGTCGGCGGATGCGCGTTGGAATGCGGAAGACCAATCCGGGTCTGAACCTCTGGGTCGGCAAGGTAGGCGAGCGTGAAAAGCCAACGCAGCGCGGAGAACAAAGCGCGCCGGGGATACCTGTCGGCGCGTTCCCATGCCTGCAGCCGGGCAACCCGCTCCGGCAACGGTGCCGCCGAGAACAGCGCTCCGCGACCGCTGATGGCCGTGCCGACTTCGAAGATCAGCAGCAGGCCTCGCATCTGGACGCGCAACGGTAGCGCTAGCCGGGCAAGCAGGGTGTCGATGTAGGTCACCGCGCCCGCGGCGTCACCGCCCACCCCTATCGGCTCGCTTGCGGGGAAGAACGTCTCGGCGATCGCCGCGACGACAGCGCATTCCCTTGTTGTCAGCACTTGCAAAGGGCCCCCCTTTGTCGCTGCATAGACAACTTTATCCCCGAACAGGCCGGTGAGACCGTTCAAATGCAACGTATATCGTTCGGCGGGCAAACGTCTGCCAACTCCTCAGCTAACCGAATCGGCGGCAACCGGTGTTCGCCGGTACGCGACCGCCAGCGCGCCTCGTTCCGGCGCAAAGATCACCCCGTGGTCGCGTGGTCTCTCACCGGGTTCGGCCGCCGGCATCAGCCGAAATTCCCGCAGAATCGTGCGCAGTATGGTGTCCATCGCCATGTTGGCGAAAGCTGCGCCAATGCAGCGCTGAAAACCGCCGCCGAAGGGAATCCACCCGACCGGCTTCTGCATAGTGCTGACGAATCGTTGCGGGTTGAACGCGTCCGCATCGGCGAGACGCACTTGCGAATGGGCCAGCGGGACGTTGATCATCAACGTGGCGCCCTCAGGTATAACCCACTCCCCCAGTCGAATCCGCGTCTCAGTGCGGCGCAGTATGACATCAGAGACCGGCCGCACGCGCTGCACTTCCCAGATTGTCGCCCGCAGCAGGTCTGATCCCCCCGCGTCCACCTCGGCGGTCAACCGCGACAACACTGCGGGATGCCGCCGCAACCGCTCCACCGTCCAGGCCAACGTTGCGGCGGTCGTCTCGTATCCGGCAGTCACCAAGCCGAGCAATTCGTCAGCAATATGCGCATCCGACATCGGCTCATCGTTGTCGTAGCGAGCGCGCAACAAGACCGCGAGAGCATCACCGCGCTGCGCAAAGTCGGGGTCGGCGCGAGTCTGGGCCATCAGCGAGTAGACGACAGCATCGAAGTTGCGGCGGTACAGCAACAGACGTGTTCCAGGACTCCATGCACCGAAGTCCTTGCGGACGATCGCCGGCAGAAAGCCGATACGAGCTCCGAGTGCTACCGCGGAGGGCAGCAGCGAAGCCAATTCGTCCAGCGCGGCGCCCTCGGCGCCGACCACGACGCGCAGCAGGCCGCGCAGGGCGATGCGCGTCATCGCGGGCAGCGTCTGGAATTCCTGGCCTTGCGGCCAGGTGGCCGATTCGCGCATGACCTCTTCGGTGAAGATCTGCCGATAGTTGGCGACGTGGACGGAATGGAACGGCGGTGCCAGCAGCCGGCGACGCCTCAGGTGCTCGTCACCGGAAAGGTTGAACATCGATCCGGCACCGAAGATCTTGCCGAGATTGAGCTCCGAGCGGCCCAGCAGATTCCTGCTCGTACCGAAGAGGTCGTTGATCTGATCCGGGTCGCCAACGACCACCGTCTGCCCGAAGCCAGGTAGATGGAGAGTGAACACATTGTTGTAGCGCCGGCCGAGTGCGGCGATCACTTTGCGCCGGGCCATCAAGAATGCGAGGCCCTGCACAACCTTCGGCACGCGCAGCACTGGCGGCAGGCGCACCGCCTCGGTCGTTGCTGTCGCCATATTTGCCACCCCAGTACCGGCTTACCACCGCAAACATAACTCTGAATTGCCGATGAGGCCCCGGCTCATTTAGAAAACGACAAGGCGAACGTGCGAGCCTTCCTCACCGGCCGCCTCAGAGCGGAGGAGAAAAGAGCAAGATGAGAACGGTCAGTTTCACCATCACCAAGACCGCCGCCGCCGCTGTGATCGCCGGTGCCGTGATTCTTGGACTGGCCGGCCCGGCCGGCGCGACGTCCGGCCCTATCTATGGCGACCCGGCGGCAGCAGTCAAGTACTGGCGCCACCAGCAGTACTACGACGACTGCGTCCTGATGTCGAGTGCCGATGTCGTCGGCGAAGTCACCGGCCGGGAGCCGTCGGAAGAGGACATCATCGACATGGCCCAATCGACCCCGAGTTCGCAGGGCGCGTACCCGATCTACACCCGACCGGCCGACCCCACGAACCGGAATTCCGGCGAGGGCAGCTGGTTTCGCGACATCCCGGCGCTGCTGGCCCTGTACAACGTGGGCGCCGTGATCGTCAATGGCGACGTCGAGGGAATCGAGCAGGCGCTGGGCGCCGGCCGCAAAGTAACCGCCAGCGTCAACGCCGAAATCATCTGGCGCCAGCCAGTCGAGGACTGGGACAACAACGGCAATCCCATGCACAACCACTCCGTGGTGGTCACCGGTATCGACACCGGCAGCGAAACGGTGCACCTCAACGACAGCGGTAGCCGCCAAGGGGCTGACGAGCAGATCCCGTTGGCGGTGTTCGTCCAGGCCTGGGACGCCAGCCACAGACTGATGGCCGTCACCAATTAGATGTTGTTGCTATTCAACGACTTTCCGGTGCTCAGACTTCTGCCTCCTGCGCCCACCTGGGCGGTCGGGTTCGCGGTCCGCGCAGCGAACGCGCCGCGGCCAGCGTCGCCGAGCGCTCGCCGTTGATCGCGGTCATCGGCGGCGGCTGGCCCTTGCGCAGCGTCGCAATCAGCTCGCGATAAGGCCCGATCAGGTAGACGGTGTCGCCGGCCTTCAGCAGCGCGTCGCGGCGCGGGCGCAACCGGATCGGCCCCTCGGGTCGGATGATCGCGATGACGCGCGTCTGGGTGGACAAGTCGAGCATCCGCAATCCGTCGAGCTCACTGCCCTCCGCCACGAGCATTCCGCCGACCATGAATGAGCGTTGCCCAACCCAGAATGTCCCCAACACTTGAAGACCCATCGCTGCGCCGATGAACCAGGGGGCCGCAAGGTCGACGATGGATCGCACGTTTTCGAATCCGAATTGCCGATTCACCGCAGCGCCCAGCGCCCGGCCCTGAACCCGCATGACGATGGGGGTGTTGGTATCGGAGCCCAGGATTTCCAGCAGCACGATCCCGGTTTCGATGTTCTCCATATCGTCGTGCTGGACGACGGCCACCCCGCGGGCATGGTCGACCCGCGCTGCCTCCAGAGTCTGGCGCATCCGGGAGTCTCCGAAGATGACCGGCACATCGAGTTCCGCCGTAGTGGACAGGAAACGGTTGTCCTCGTCGCGCTCGATGACCACGACGTCGTATCCGGCCGCGGTCAGATCGCTCACCACCCGGATGCCGACCGAACCCAGTCCCACCACCACAATGTGGTCGCGCAGATGACGCGCCCGACGGCGCCCGGCCGTTTGCACGAAACGCCGTGATAGCAGCAGGTCGGCCAGGAAAGCGACAACGACAGCGCTCACCACCACACCGCCGACCATCAACCCGATAGCGAACAGTTGGAGGAAGGTGGACTGCTGCGCGAAGCTGAAATCGCCGTAGCCCACCGTCGTGATTGTCTCGGTGGCGAAGTAGAGGGCGTGGATCCATGACATCCGCGGATTGCGGTAGGTGAACCGCACGACGGCGGCCGCACCGAGCGTCAGCAATAAGGCGAAAGCCAACGAGGGATAGACCATCGGGTTCAGGTCGTCGCGCATCGCACGGGTGCCATCGATCACGCGTCGCACCCGCGAGTGGCGAGAGCGCGTGGCCGACGATGGAGGCACGGCGATCCCCCGGGCTTCCAATTCGTCTTTCACGCCGATCATGGAGGTCCAGTCGCCCGCGTAGACCTGCAGGTCACGGCCCGGACAGGGCACTACCTCGCCGGGGACCGGTGAGTGCTTGCCATGCACCACCGCCACCGGCGCGAGATCAGCGTAGATTTCCCGCAGCGTCCCATCGTGCGGCGCCTCGGCGCCCCAGACAACGAATTCAATGCCGGCCGTTTCGAATTGATGCGCGTTGCGCGACAGGACCGCCTCGACGATCGACGGCGCAGCAAGCTCGGCGACGTCCAGGATTGCACCTGGGCCGCTCACGTTGGCCACCGCATCGCGCAGGACGTTGTTGGCCAATCGCGCAACAACGCGGACATGGGGGCTGTATTGCCGCGCCAACAAAGCGATTTCGAGATTGACTGCGTCGTTGGGGCCGGCGCAGACCACGGCGCGCGCACGGTGCACCCCGGCGCCGAGGAGATCGGCGGCCGTGCTGATCTTGATGATCCGCGCGCCGGCGCCCCTCAACTCCTCGGCGATTGTCCTCGACAGCGCGTCATCACCGCTGACGATGATCTCGCGATGGAATTGAAAGACCTCTGCTGGCACCTGCAATCACTCGTTTCTATTCCTTTCCTATGACTATCGGGCACCAGCACAAATCACGCCACCGGAGCAGCCAGAATTGGAGTCCAACGCTGTTGTCCCGCAGGACTAATCACCCAAATCCAGGACCGGCCAGCTCGGCCATTCGCCCTTAGTGGTCAGATCTTCATGCGGTGCAACACATTCGACTCGGCTCCGTCACGTAAGCGAAATAGTCAGGGCGTATGCCAAACGTGTTGTGCGCTGTTTTCAACGTGAAAAGTGATGGCGCAGAATATTTCGCCGGACGGGTCGTTCCGGTCGCGAACAGGATCGTGGCGGGCTAGGTTCGCCGTCAGTGGGCAGATCATCAACCAGAGGAGCACCGTCGTGTCCGAGAAGACGCCCGACGACATCTTCAAGCTCGCCAAGGACGAAAACATCGAGTATGTCGACGTCCGCTTCTGCGACCTGCCCGGCACCATGCAACACTTCACGATCCCGATCTACGCCTTCGACGAGAACGTATTCGAGGAAGGTCTGGCATTCGACGGCTCGTCGATTCGCGGGTTCCAATCGATTCACGAATCAGACATGCTGCTACTTCCCGACCCGGAAACCGCGACCATCGACCCCTTCCGGAGCGCCAGGACATTGATACTGAATTTCTTCGTGCACGACCCGTTCACCCTCGAGTTGTACTCGCGCGACCCTCGCAATGTCGCTCGCAAAGCCGAGAACTATCTAATCAGCTCCGGCATCGCCGACACCGCCTACTTCGGACCAGAGGCCGAGTTCTACATCTTCGACTCGGTGAGTTTCGACTCGCGCACCGATACCTCGTTCTACAAAGTGGACGCGAAATCGGGATGGTGGAAAACCGGAGCGGAGACCGAGACAGACGGCAGCCCCAATCTCGGTTACAAGGTCCGGCCCAAGGGCGGCTACTTTCCGGTCGCCCCCACCGATCACTACGTCGACCTGCGCGACGAGATGCTGACCCATCTGACCAACGCTGGATTTGTCTTGGAAAAGGGCCACCACGAAGTGGGTAGCGGCGGACAGGCCGAGATCAACTACAAGTTCAACACCCTGCTGCATGCAGCCGATGACCTGCAGATGTACAAGTACATCGTTAAACAAACCGCTTGGCAGGCCGGTAAGACCGTGACCTTCATGCCCAAGCCGCTTTACGGTGACAACGGTTCCGGCATGCACTGCCACCAGTCGTTATGGAAGAACGGCGTGCCGCTGATGTACGACGCCATGGGGTACGCCGGCCTGTCGGACACCGCCCGCCATTACATCGGCGGTCTGCTTTATCACGCACCGTCGTTGCTCGCTTTCACCAACCCCACGGTCAATTCCTATAAGCGCTTGGTTCCCGGCTACGAGGCTCCCATCAACCTGGTCTACAGCCAGCGGAATCGGAGCGCATGCGTCCGAATTCCCATCACCGGCAACAACCCGAAGGCCAAACGCCTCGAGTTCCGTTGTCCCGACTCGTCTGGCAATCCCTACCTCGCTTTCTCGGCGATGCTGATGGCCGGGTTGGACGGCGTCAAGAACAAGATCGAGCCCCCACCCCCGGTCGACAAAGACCTTTACGACCTGCCGCCAGACGAGGCCGCGGACATTGTGCAGGCTCCCACCCAACTGGCGTCTGTCATTGATCAGCTTGAACAAGACAGCGAATACCTCACCGAGGGTGGCGTATTCACCCCCGACCTGATTCAGACGTGGATCAATTACAAGCGCACCTACGAGATCGCACCGGCCAGTCTCCGGCCGACACCGTTCGAATATGAGCTGTACTACGACGTGTGACTTATGTCGCTGCCGGTAGCCTTTCCGGCCGTCGTGGGTACAAATCTCTGACTGAACCCAACGTTGGAGATGGCAATCAAAATGGTGGAAGACGAACTTTACCGAGGCATAGCGGCTGCGCTGGTACCGGAGTCGTCGGAAAACGCAGTCATGTTGCTGGACCCTAATCTGAAGATCCGCGCGATCAATGCCGCGTTCGAGCGCTTAGCCCTTCGCCCTCGCGCCGCGCTGCTTGGTGAATTTCTCTTTGACGCGTTCCCTGACGATCCCGGCGATCCCGAGGCCAGCGGAACATCCCAGCTTGAAAGGTCGATCCAATCGGCGCTGCGTCGCGGTGGCGCCGACCATATGCCGTTGGTGCGCTACGACATCAGCGATCCACGCAATCCTGAGTTCTTCTTGCCCAAGCTCTGGGCTTGCAGTAATACCGCGCTGACCGATCAGGGAGAGCAGTACGGGATCCTGCACCGGGTAAGCCCGGTCACGTCACTGCGCGACGCGTTGTCCGCCTTGGCCTTGGACTTCGCCGGCGAGTCCACCGGAACGACCGCCCTGCAACTCCACATGCTCTCAGCACTTGCCGGCGCGGCTGATCTGCTCTATGAACACGAAGCGCTCAGGATCGAGAATGACTCGCTCAGAACCGAAACCGACGGCCTCAGAAGAGCATTGGACACTCGCGACGTCATCGGCCAGGCAAAAGGCATGATCATGGAGCGGTTCGGCATCAGCGCCGACTCAGCGTTCGCATTGCTCAGGAATCTATCCCAGGAAGCCAACGTCCGGCTCGTCGAGATTGCCCGGCGGCTCGTCACGATCAGCAATGCATGACCCTGTGCACTGCGGTTGAAAACACTGTCAACAACACCTTCGGCCTTGCTTACGCCAGGTAAGCTGCCTTTGCTGCGATACCGCGCTGCCGTGGCGGCCGCGTCTCGAGCGCGGCAAAGGGTACGGAGGTGGGTATGGACGCCGAGCGGTTGTCGGTGCCGGGCGCCTCGTACGCACCGGAGCATTGCTTCGCCGTCTCCGACTACGTCGAGGGCATGGAGCGCTTGTTGCGGGCCGTCCAGGAGCTTTCGCTGGCCCGCAGCCTGCAAGACATCCAGCGCATCGTCCGCAGATCGGCGCGTGAGCTCACTGGCTGTGACGGCGCCACCTTCGTGCTGCGCGACGACGACAAGTGTTACTACGTCGACGAAGAAGCCATAGCACCGCTGTGGAAGGGCAGCAGGTTCCCGATCGAAACCTGTATCAGCGGGTGGGCGATGATCAACCGCGAGGCGGCCGTGATTGCCGATATCTACCGCGACCCGCGCATCCCGCAAGGCATCTATCGGCCCACGTTCGTCCGCAGTCTGGTGATGGTTCCGATCCGGAAGCTGGAGCCGATCGGGGCGATCGGCAATTATTGGGGCCACTTGCACCCGCCCTCGGAGCAGGAAGTTCGGCTGCTGCAGGCACTGGCCGATTCCACCTCGATCGCGATGGAGAACGTTCAATTCGCGGCCGAACTCGAACAGCGGGTGCGCGATCGCACGGCCGAGTTGGAAAAGGCCAACGAAGAGATCCGAATGCTGTCAGTCACCGACGAACTCACCGGGCTCAGCAACCGTCGCGGCTTTTACTTGCTGGCCGAGCAGGAACTCCGCATCGCCCGTCGCCATCGCCGCGACTGCGTCCTCGCCTTCCTCGACATCGACGGACTCAAATGTGTCAACGACGAGCAGGGTCATGACGTCGGCGACACATTGATTACTGACGTCGCCGCCGTGCTGCGCAACACGCTGGCCGAATCCGACATTCTGGCCCGGATCGGTGGGGATGAATTCTTGGTGCTGGTCACCGAAGGCGACCCCGCGGCCATCAGGCGCCGATTGGTTCAGGCGTTCGAGCAATTCAACAAAGTCAGTAGCCGCCCGTACCGCCTGTCGGCCAGCATTGGTCTGGTGGAAGCACCTGCCGCCCACACCGCGACCGTGGACCAGTTGCTCGCGCGCGCCGACGAGTTGATGTACGTGGAGAAGAAGGCCAGCGCGGTTTCGCGGCTCGCAACAATTGGACAGCTCGAATCTGAAATTCCGGCTTGATATTTGGCCTGGCTACCGTGCCGTGGTCTTCCTCAGCCGCTGCCTCGTGACGGCCGGCTTCCGTCCTCCCGATGTCGATCTGCCGGTTGCCGCAAGACCACTGCGGACCAGCAGTTGCGCATTGGCGACGATGGTGTCGACGGATCCTTGCCGAGAGTCCGCCCATTCGGCCGCCCAGTTCAGTGCCCCCATCACCAGCAGTCGTGCCACCTTGGCATCCAGGTCGGGATTGATCTCGCCGTCGGCGATTGCATCGGCGAAAAGACTTCGCCAGATCCGCCCGTAGGCGGCCTCTTCCTTCTTCTGCCGGGCACTGAGCCGGTCCGGGATCTGACCGGAATTGCGGATCGACGCAGTGGTGTAGTCGGACAACTCCAGCTCGTGCCGAAGGTGCGCTTCGACGGCGGCCATGATGCGTTCCATCGGTGCGGTTTCCGGAGGCAGGGCATCCAAGGTCTTCTGCAGGTGCTTTCGCATGTCACTGATCCCGCAGTACATGACCTCCTCGATGAGGTCCTCGCGGGACGGGAAGTAGTAATAAATTGCCGGGGCCTGGATTTCGGCGTATTCAGCGACGTCAGTCAGTCGCGTCCCGGCGAAGCCGTTCACGCTCAGCACATGCGCGGCAGCATCGAGTATCCGCGCACGCGTGCGTTGAGACTTCGACTCGGTGCCTTCACCGCTGGAGCCGGCGGAAACAGGTTTTCTAGGCATCGTTCAATACTATTGCCGAAAGCGCCGCTGATTTCGGACGCTAGATTTCGGGGGCCGGCACGACGCCGCTGCCCACCGCACCGCTGATTCCGCCGTCGACGGCAAGCGCCTGGCCGTTCACCCAGCGGGCATCATCGGAGGCCAAAAACAGCACTACTGTGGCGATGTCGTCGGGATCGGCATGCCGTCCCAGTAGGCCTTTCAGTCCATCGAGGGTGTCCTTGCCCATCGACTCTTCGAAGTCGACCAGGATCGGTGTCTCAACCGGGCCGGGTAGCACGGCGTTGATGCGAAATCCCATCTCGGCCAATGCCAAACCCATCATCATGGCGTAGACCGTGGTCACTTCCTTAGAGAAGTTGTACGTATTGCCTTGCTGGGGATTGGCTTTGAACCACGCGGCCCCTTGCTCGAAAGTGTCGGTGGCCAGCAGGTCGCGAATGGCGTCGAGCCGCCGCGGCCACCCGAACCCGGCGGTCGATGACACGATCGTGACGGCACTACCTGGCTTGAGGCGCTCGAAGAACGACTCGGTCAGGTGACGCACCGCGAGACTGTTGACCGCCAACACCAGATCCGCGGGTGCGGTGCCAGGGATTCCGGCGATATTCATCAAACCATCAAATTCGCCGTCCAGTTGTTCGAGGGCGGTGTCGATGCTGTGCGGATTGGCCAGATCGACCTCAACGTGGCTTGTCACAGCAGCCGTGGGGCGGTTGCGGTCCAAGCAGTGCACTTCGGCGCCCCCGGCAAGCAACCGCTGAGCGACTGCGTGACCGATGCCTGATGCCGCACCGGTGACGACGTAGCGCTTACCCAGAAAGTCGGCCATGGCTCTCCTAGTCGAGGGTGTAGGGCAGGGATTTGACTGCGGTGATGAAGTTTCCGGTCAGATATCGGGGTTCACCGACGCGCAGGTTCGGCGCCCGGAAGATCAGTTCACGAAAGATCGATTCCAGCTGCATTCTGGCCATGAAAGCGCCCATGCAGAAGTGTGCGCCCCCGCCGCCGAAGGCGACGTGCGGGTTGGGCGATCGGGTGATGTCGAATTCGTACGGATCGGCGAACACCCGGTGGTCGCGATTCGCCGACGAGTAGACCATGGTGACCCAGTCACCCGCGCGGATGCGACGACCACCCAGTTCGGTGTCCTGGGTGGCGGTACGCCGGAACGTCATCACCGGGGACGTCCAGCGGAGGAACTCATCGATGGCGACCTTGACGTGCCCGTCGAAGTCCTTCTCCAGCAACGCTTTCTGCTCAGGGAACTGCTGCAACGCCATGGTGGTGAACGTGGTGGTGGTGCGGGTGGTGTCGTTACCCGCTACCGAAAGCAGCACAAAGTACGGACCCAGCTCATCGTCGGTCAGCCGCCGCCCGTCAATCTCCGCCTGTACCAACGAGGTCATCAGATCGTTCTGCGCGTGCTCACGTCGCCGCTCGGCCAAGCCGATCCCGATGTTGAGCAATCCGACCAACGAATCGGTGAGCACCTCAGCGGGTTCACGACCGGCCGCGACTTCAGGGTCGGCCCACGCCACCATGCCCTCAGCCAGTTGAGCCGCATCCTCGCGCTCGTCCTCGGGCAGGCCGAGCATGTCGTAGATGGTCCACATCGGTAGGCGCTTGGACACCTGCTGGACGAAGTCGCCCTCCCTGGTCGCGAGCAGATCATCGACGATGCATCTGGCCTGATGATCGATCTGGTCCTTGATCTTGGCCACCTGCCGAGGGGTGAAGACCGAGCGGACGAGCCGCCGCAGGCTCGCGTGCCGTGCGCCGTCCATGCCCAGAAACGACTGTGCGGCATCAAGCATCTCTTCGGGTACGGCCTCAAATGTGGTTCCCTGCCCGGAACAGAAGATCTCCGGGTGCTTGCTGACGTAGCAGACGTCTTCGTGGCGGGTGACTGCCCAGACACCATCGATCTCGGGCTCCATCATGGAACCTTCCATCGGGCGGTGCCAGCTGACCGGCCGCTCGTCACGAAGGATCTTGAACGACTGCTCGCGCTCGTCGAAACTGCGGGCCCAGAAGTCCCGCGAGGAGATGCTGACCGTATCGAACGGCGGCCGGTCGGTTAATAACATCCGTCTAGACGATCAGGTCGTCGCGGCCGTCGCTGGTCAGTCGTTCGATATAGCGCGGATAGAGCTTCTTGCCCAGCGGCGCCAATTTGAGCAGGCTCCCCATGCTGCCTTCGACTTTGATCGTCTTCTTGGCCATGGCCAGCGGCAGATTGACCTTGCCCTGCCAGTAGCCGTTTCCGGTGTCTGCGGTCATGGACATCGTCGCGGTCGGTTCCGGACCGCCGGGCATGCCTTCGCGCACCGACTTGTTAGCCATGTCGATGACGACGAGGGCCTTGGGATCGGTGAAGTCGAACGCCACAACTAGGCCGGTGTCAATGAGTTTCGGGCCGATCTCCGGATCGTCGAATGCCGTCTGGAAGATCCCGCCGATGTATTTCGTGACCTCCGCCGAATCCCGGAAACCCATGATCGTCCTTAATTTATTTTCAATTCGATTCTGTACCGCAACTTACCATAAGTTGACTTATGGTAGCTAGCTATTCCGACGTCGCCGAGGCGAGTTGTTGGGCCAGCTTGTACTTCTGCACCTTGCCTGTCGGCGTGGTCGGCAGCTCCTCGGCACGGTAGAACACGACCCGTTTGGGCACCTTGAAGCGCGCCAGCTTCTCCCGGCACCGGTCCAGTACATCTTGTTCGGTCAGGGTCGCGTCGGGCACCGGAACTATTACGACGCAGCCGATCTCACCCCAGCGGTCGTCGGCGACACCGACGGCGAAGACCTGGCTGATCTGGTCATGCGCCGCCAACAGATCCTCGATCTCTTTCGGCATCACCAGTTCGCCGCCGCTCTTGTAGAGCTCCTTGCGACGGCCGGTCACCTGCAGGTACCCGTCGGCACGTACCCGGCCGAGATCGCCGGAAAAGAGCCAGCCGGCCCGCACTGTCTCCGCAGTCTCTTCGGGTCGGTTCCAATACCTCAACATTGCGGTCGGGCCGGATGACGCCAACTCGCCCTCCTCCCCGGCGGGCAGATCCTGGCCCGTCTCAGGATCTACCGCCTTGTACAGGACGAGAGCATCGGTGCCCGGAACCGAAGCGACACCAGCCATTTTCGGCTTTCCGGCGGTTTCGGCCGTCAGCGACAACGGGTCTTCGGGTCGCGTCAGTGTCATCGCGCCACCGCACTCAGTCATGCCATACCCCGTGACCATCTCGCTGACGCCGAAGTCGGCGCTGATCTGCTGCCACAACCAGATCGGTGCCGGCGCCGAACCGCACAACATCGCTGCCAGGGAACGCAGATCGTAGCGCTTGCGCGCCGCGCTTTCGACCATTGCGACAGCCATGGTGGGGACGCAGAGCATGTCGCTGGCATGATGCCGTTCGATTCCGGCGAAACAACTTTCGGCAGCAAAGGTGGTCTGCGGAATGATCGCACCACCAACGAAGAGCACCGAGAGCAACCCTTCGATATACCCGAACATGTGATAGCAGGGCAGCGCGAACAGGATTCGCCGGCCGTCCTCGTAGGCCCGGGTCAGCGCCGACGCGTACGCCGTGCGCAGCACTGCATCGTGAGTGACCAGTACTCCTTTCGGCGAACCGGTGGTGCCGGAGGTGTACAACATGTCGCTGACATCATCGGCATCGACGACGAAACTGGCACTGGCGCCGCAGTTCTCGGCGCCCAGCCGGGAAAGACCGCGCACCGTCAGGCAGCCCGGCCGGGCAAGACCATCGGTGTCGAGCAGCACCACGCGCCACGGCACCTCCGGTATCGGCGAATCCCAGCCGGGCACAATCGCGTCCAGCATGGATTGGTAGTCGATGCCACGAAAACCGCTCATTACGATGACAACCCGGCATGCAGAGTCGTCGAGTACGTAGCGCATCTCGTCGCGGCGGTACAGGTAGTTGAACGGCACGGCGATCGCCCCGACCCGCGCAATCGCGAATTTCAGAGTCACGAATTGCGGGTAGTTCGCCATGACCATGCCGACCCGATCCCCCGGGCGTACCCCCAACGCCCCAAGACCGTCGGCCATTAGCCGGGACTGCGTTGCCACATCAGCGTAAGTCAGTGCGATGTCGTCACTGAGCACCAGCGGTCGGTTCCCGTACTGAATCGTGCATTCATCGAGACGTTCCGCAAGGGTCTGCGCTCGCCATACCGGGAAGCGCCGGCGGAGCGCTTGTCGTCGCGCGTCGATGTCGGGAACCAACTGGCCTCCCCCGGCGTCCTTTGCAATCACTCCGTTGTTGAATCTAGATTCGATTTTGGTGTGCCGTCAAGGCGACTCTGGTCTGCGGTGACCGGCTACAGTCGCAGCATGGCGAGCGTCGTGGTCCGGGCGGACTACTTCGACACGGGACTCGAAGTGCTCTCCGACCTGGGTTACGGGGGGCTCAAACTGGCGGAAGTGTGTCGCCGGCTCGGGGTCAGCACCGGCTCCTTCTATCACTACTTTCACAACTGGCCGACGTACACCCGCGAACTGGTGGAGCACTGGCGCCAGGTCAACACCGTCCGGTTGGTGGAATGGATTCGGACAGAACCCGATCCACGACGACGGATCGACCGGATGATCGACATCGGCTTGAACCTGCCACATGGCGCCGAGGCCGCCATCCGCTCTTGGAGTAGCGCCGATGCGACTGTCTTCGCGGTGCAGGTGGCGGTCGACAAGGAACGCCACGAAATTCTTTGTGAATGCGCGGTGGAGATCCTTCGCGACGAGCGGCAGGCGCAGCTATTTGCCGACTGGGCGGTGTATCTGCTGGTGGGCTACGAGCAGGCAACCCTGGCGCCGGACAAGCCGGCCCTGCAGTGGATCGTCAGCCAGTTGCTGGACGCACTTGATTCCGGTCGGTTCGCCACCGTACCCCGCGTCTGATTTGCGGCAGTCGACATCAAAGGTCGTCGCGCCAGCGCCCGGCAGACGGATCCATCAGCGCAGTCAGACGCTCCTCGGACAGCCAGATGATCGCCTCCAACTCCAGCGCGTCGAGATAGCGCACCCGCCAGACCGCAGATCCTCCAACCGTAGCCGTGGCGCGTTGCCCGCCGTGTCGAAATCGACTGCTATTTGCGCGAATTCATTGCCGACCACCGGCCCTTGACCCGGCACCCGCACACTGTCGTTGTCTCCGAACTCGATCGTCATATCGGCCTAGATCAGGAAGCCCAGAGTCGGAATCGGCCGATCGTTGTCCACCAGGACGACCTTCTTGTAGGCGAGCCGTAACCCACCGTCCTGGCGCCGCAACCGATACGTCGCCCGGCCTCCCCATAGGTGGGTGCCACGGGCTCGCGACTCCAGCACCAGAAAATTGGCACCCACTTCCAGGTCGTCGCCACCGATGGAATTAGTTCGGCCGCCGAGGAATTCGATGTTGGACAGCAACCGCCGCAGGTTGGACGGCGGTGACTGCGCGTAGCGTTTTCCGGTGCGGATCTGCTTGAGCCTGGTGGCGATGCGATTGCGATTGTCGTACACGACCGACATCGTGTGCATTGGGTCCTCGGTGGACGCGACCGGGACCCAATAGAGTGCGTCGTCGGTCCACAGTGCTTCCCATGCGTCGTAGTCGCTCTCATCGGCGTAGCGGGCTTCCCGGTAGAGGAACTGTTCTACCTCCCAGCGGTCGTAGCCGTCCGGCACGGGACCCAGTGTGGTGGAGTCGTCCACAATGCTCGTCACGATTGCGCCTCCATCAGTGCCTTGTAGTGCGACCAGAAACCGCGCATGCCCGTCTCGTCGGTGGCCCCGCCGATGGTGAAGCCGTTCTCGTCGACGCGTTCCCGGTTGATACCGCGACGAACGTCCAGCCACTCGGGGGTCAGGGCCTCCAGGCCCAGCTGATTGCGTTCATACATCTCCGTGTCATCAGCGAGCAGCATGCCCGCGGGTCCGACGGAGCCGACGCACTGGGACACCATCCGCTTGTTGAGCTCGGCCGCGCCGGCCAATTGGACGGCGGTAGAAGACTGGATGCACTCGCCGACCTGCACCGGCTGGATGTTGAAGACCTGGATCTCGGCAATGAACAGGTTCGGGAAGATCATCACGTGGGGGCCGCCCTCGATGAGGATCTGTTCGGCCTCTCCCCCGTAACGAGCCCGCATTGCCGCGACATACTGGGGCATCCGGTCCTCGCTGGTGCCGAACCAGCGCAACGGCTCGGCGAATTTGCGGAACTCCGGGCGCAGGTCGTTCTCGCTGTGGCCGTCGCCGAGGTCGCGCGTCACGGCGGTAGAGGAGTCGCTGTAGAGAGCTCCAATGGGGCTGCCGGTGACACCGAATATGGACCCGTGCACGAACTGCGGGTGGTATCCATCGGTTTCGTTCTCCGCCAACAGTTTCCAGTTCGCCCGGGTCTGATGCTGCAGCCAACCCGCGGTCAGCCCGACTTTCCCCTCGGGCGAGAGCCGGGCCAGCCGGTCCATCTCACCGGCGGCCGCGCCAAGATGCTCAGCCAGGTCGGGGCCGTCCGCGGCGAAGCTGCCGAACACGAAGCCGTGGTAGGACTCCACGCGCGGCACGCGTCCCAGGGCGAGGTCTAGTTCACGCCGGCCATAGCCCTTGAAAAACGGAAAGCCGACGAGCTCACCGGTGTTGCGAAATGTCCAACCGTGGTAGGGGCAGCGGAGGGTCGAGGAATTTCCTTTGGCGTCGGCACATACTTGGTTGCCGCGGTGCGCACACCGGTTGAGCAGCAGATGCAACTGCCCATCGCGGTCGCGAGTCATGATGATGTCCTGTAGCCCCAGCCGTTTGCGCACATAGTCGCCAGGTTGGGCCACTTCACTTTCGTGGCCGACGAAAACCCAAGTGCGATACCAGATCTTGCGCAGTTCCTCGGCGAAGATGGCCGAGTCCGTATAGAGCGACCCGTGGACCTTGTCCCGTTTGATCAGTTGCTCGTAGCGACTGCCGGCTTGCGCGGTCATCGCGACACCGTTCCGAACTTCGGCGGACGTTTGGCACCAAACGCCGCCACCCCCTCGGCGAAGTCATCGCTGCCGAACAGTCGCGCCTGGTTCTCAGCCTCCCGATCAAGGACCTCCATCGGGCTCAGCGTGGAGGCCACCGCGAGTAGGGATTTGATCGCCCCATACGCCAGGGCAGGGCCGGTCGCCAACCGCGTGCCGTCGGTCACCGCAGCCTCCAACACGGTTCTCGGCTCGGCCAGCGCATCGACAAGCCCGATCTCCAGCGCGGCGGAGGCGTTGATGGGAGTCTGCATCATCAGCATCTGCCGGGCACGGGCGATGCCGATTCGGGTCGGCAGCGAGACAAATACGCCCATGTCGCCGGCCAGACCGACATTGGTGAACGTCGTCGCGAAACGCGCGTCGCGGGCCGCCACGACACGGTCGCACGCTGCCGCAAGCGCGGCACCAGCGCCGTACGCGGAGCCCTCCACCGCAGCGACGACCGGCTTGGGCGTATCCCAGATCGCACGAATCACGTTCTGTGCCAGCTGGACCCGTTTCAGAGCCGGCTCGTACGGCAGCGGTTCCATCGAGGTGATGTCGCCGCCAGAGCAGAACGCCGGACCGGCTCCGGTGATAACGATCGCCCTGATCGCGTCGTCTGCATCGGCGGCATGCAACTCTTCGGCTAGTTTGAGCCGCATCGGAATGTCGATTGCGTTGCGCTTGTCGGGTCGGTTCAGCGTGATGACCCGCACCGCACCGCGGTCTTCGACCAGCACACAACCGTTGGTCATTGGCCGGTGAACTTCGGTGCGCGACGCTCGATGACCGCCCTCAGACCTTCTAAAGCGTCAGCTGTCCCGGACAATTCGGAGACGGTATGCGCCTCCTCGGCCAGACGTTGCTCTACCGATGATCCCAGACCGCTCCACACCAGCCGTTTTGTTGCGGCCAGCGCCCGGCCAGGCATCGCTGCCAACTCGCTCGCAAGCTGTTCTGCGCGGCTGAGCAAGTCATCATCGTTTACGACCTCGGTGATCAGCCCGATCTCGAGTGCCTCGTTCGCGGTCAGCGTCGGGTTGGTCAGCAGGATCCGCAGCGCTTGACGCAAACCGACCAGTTGGGCCAGCGTGACCGACGAGCCGCCGTCTGGCGCCATGCCGACCCGGACCGCGCCGGAGAAGAATTTCGCCGAGCGTGCGGCAACAACGATGTCGGATGCGCAGACCAGACCCAGCCCGCCGCCGCCGGCGGCGAATCCCTGCACGGCGGTCACCACTGGCGCCCGCAGCTGGATCAGGGCGGCGGTGGCCAACTGCAGCCAGGCCGTCGCCTCGCGCAGGTAGTCCGGCAGAGCAGCGCCTTTGGACTCGAACGTGCGGACATCGCCGCCGGCGCAGAAGTTGCGTCCCTCGCCTGTCAGCAACACCACCCGCACTGCGGGATCGGCATGACAGGTCAGCAACTGTTCGTGCAGCGCTTTGAGGAGTTCAACGTTCATCCCGTTGGATGCCTTGGGCCGGTTCAGACGCAGCCGTGCAATGCCATTCGCAACGTCAAGAGTGACCGGCGGTTCCGCGGCGCTCATAGTTTGCCGCCTCGATGCGGAAAAGCCGTCGTCCCAGCCTTTTCGGCCGGTCCGCAGATGTGGTCGACTACGGAAGCGATTTCGTCCTCCAATCCCGTGGCTAACCCAACGTCGAGGCCGGCGTAAACGAGGCGCTTGACGGACGTGACTGCGTCGCGCCGGCGCCCAGCCAGATCAGTAGCGAAACGCCGGATGCGGTTGTCGAATTCGGTGTTGGGAAAACTAAGGTAGGCCAGGCCGAGTCGCACCGCGTCAGTACCGGTGATCCGGTCGCCGGACAGGATGAGCCCCATCGCCTGCTGGCGGCCGACCAGTCGGGCCAACCGTTGGGTGCTGCCACCACCGGGGATCATGCCGAAGTTGATGTGGCTGTCGGCGACCCGGGCATCCTCGCTGACCAGCACGATGTCGCAGGCCTGCATCAGTTCGAATCCTCCCGCCATTGCCACACCTTCGACCGCGGCTACGACCGGGACCTCCACGCCGGCAACGGCGTCGCAAGCACCGCGGAATGCCGAGAACAGTCGCCGCAGCTCATCAGGCCCCGCCGCGCGCAGCGACTCCACTTCGTCGAAATCGCCGCCGGCGCAGAAATTTCCGCCGGAGCCCCGGATGATCACCACGTTCACCTCAGGATCGTTGCCGGCCTCGCGAATGGCGGCCTCGAGTTCGTTGCCCAGCGCGATGGTGATGGCATTCATTCGTTCGGGACGATCGAGCGTGATCCACGCGATCCCGTCGGCAATTTCGCTCAGCACCACTGTCATAGGTCTCGGCAACCACCTTCCCCAATCCAAGCGCGCTCGGCAATTTCTAATCTACGTTAAACTAACTTGAAGGCGGTCACAACATTCGCCAACGATGAGGAGCGCAGCATGGACCTTGGTTTGGCCGGGGCACGAGTGGTGGTGACCGGCGGCGCCTCCAACATCGGGCGTGGCATCGTTCATGTGTTCGCGGCCGAAGGGGCTCGAGTCGTCATCAACGACATCGATAAGGCGCAGGCCGAACGGGTGCGCGGCGAGGCGCAGGACCAAGGCGCGGCCGACGTCGAGATTGCGCTGGCCGACCTGACCGTGGCGGGCGGAGCCGAATCGGCAATCGCGGCCGCTGTGGACAACTGGGGCGGCATCGACATCCTGGTGAACAACGCCGGCTGGAGCGTGCCCGGTTTCATCGCCACCGACACCGATCGTGACAAATGGCAGCGCACCATCGAGATCAACCTCTTCAGCGCGGTTGCCGCTACTCAGGCCGCAATCGGCCCGATGAAAGACGCCGGCAGTGGGGCGATCGCATTCATCGCCAGCGATGCCGCGTTCGGACAGATCCGGCAGGGCATTTACGGGGCGTCCAAGGCTGCGGTGGTAGCACTGGCCCGCACCGTCGCGCGCGAACATGGCCGGCACGGGATCAGATCCAACGTCATCTGTCCGGGATTGGTGATCCCCGACGGCCCCGAAGCGGTCGGTGAATCGAGTCTGTGGGCGGTAGGCCAGGACAACGTGTTCAACCAGGACCAGATCGACTTCATGGTCAAGGGCACCCCGCTGCGCCGCCTGACGAGCGCCGAGGATATCGGGCAGTCGGTGGCCTGGTTCTGTTCGCCCACGGCGGCTCGGCAGGTAACCGGGCAGATCATCTCGGTGAGCGGCGGCTACACGATGCCTTGACCGCCGACTAGCGGACAGCAGCGGACGGGTAGGCCGCCGCGATCTTCTCCACCACCAGTGCTGCCGTCTCGGCACACGCCGTGGTGCCGCCGTTGGCATATTCCTTCACCGCGTCGCCTACATTCCAGAGGCCTGCCAGCGGGGTGTCGTGCGGAAGGTCGAAACCCGCCACCGCCCGCTGCGGCGGCCAGTCGTCGCGCGTGACCACTACGCTCAGTATCGTTGCGCGCCGGTCGAACCCGTCGATGGTGTCACGTAGGTCGTCGAACAAGAGTGCCGTTTCGGCGTCCTCGTCGAACTCACCGATTGATGGCTTGGGCACCGACGTCCCGACGTAGAGATGCCATCCCTGCGGCGCCATCTCCGGGCAGGTATCGGTGAAATTCGCGATATAGGCCAACCGCCTCGAGGTGGCAAAGCTGAGCATTCCCGGAACGGCGACCAGGCGCTCTCGGCTCGCGAAGTTCACCGAGATCATCGCCGTCGGACGATCGCCCTTCTTGACCAGGTCCTGGTAGTCAGCGGGAACACTATCTTCGCCGAGCAGCGTGAGGGTGGCGGCGGGCCCGACATCACTCACCACGACCGCGGCTGCGACACTTACCTTCTCGCCGTCCCGGACTACTTCGACACCGGTCACCTTGGTCCCGTCGCAGCGGATTTTGCTGGCCGGGCAGGAAAGCCACACTTGGCCACCATGCGATTCGACGACGCCAGCCAGGCCCCGCCACAATCCGATGGTGCCTGCCGGGTGGAAGCCGAACCGCTTGAACGCACTCTTGCGAGTGAAGTAGGTGAGGAAGACCCGCGCCGGCAGGTCCTCGGACCCGACCGCAAAGATCGAGGCACACATGTTGCGAAAAATGCCATGCACCCGTTCACTTTTCGTATAACGCGAGACCCATTCGGCGGTGCTGATCTGGTCTTCGGGCAGCCCCGGATCGCTGCGGGCGGCACCAATGCCGGCGACCAGTTTGGCGCCTTGGCGGGTGAGCTTGCCCAAGAGGAAACCCCATCCGCCGCCAGTGACGTCGACATCCTTGCCGCCGATCCGGTACAGCAGCGGCGGTTTGGGCTCGCGGATGTCGAACGGCGCCCCGACCTCGGCGCAAGTCTGCTGCGTGATGCCACCGACCTCGATCACGATGGCACCGGTGTTGATCTTGAACCCGTCGATGTCGTCGGTGGAAGCCCGCCCGCCCACCTTGTCGAGGCGTTCTACCACCAGTGTTCGGTAGCCCCGGTGCGCCAACCGCGCCGCGGTGAACAAACCACCCGCACCCGCGCCGATCACCACTACGTCGAATTCTTCTGTGTGCATGCCGATTTCCTAGTAAGACCGAGGTAGACCGAGCGATGTCTGGGCGATGAAGTTCAGCACCATCTCACGGCTCACCGGAGCGGTGCGCATCAATCGAGCGATGAACCAGAGTTCCGCCAGGCCGTACTCGTGCGACAACCCGTTGCCACCGTGGGTCTGAATGGCTTGGTCCAAAGCCTTCAACGCGGCCTCGGAAGCGGCGAACTTAGCGATGTTGGCGGACTCCGCGGCCGATTCCCCGGCGTCGAAAAGCTCTGCGCTACGTGCTGTTGCCAGTCGCCCCAGTTCAACCGCAACGTGACACTCGGCCAGCGGATGAGCGACACCCTGATGCGCGCCAATGGGTTCCGACCAGACGCGGCGTTGCTTCGCGTAGTCCGCGGCCTTGGCGATCGCGTACCGCCCGATCCCACTGGACAGCGCGCCGACCAGGATACGTTCGGGATTGAGTCCGTCGAAGACTTGCCGCAGACCGTCTCCCGCGCCACCGATCAGCGAATCTTGCTCAACCGCAACGTCATCGAGGTACACCGTGAACTGCTTGTCTGGTGAGACGATCGACGTGGCAATGGGGGCAAAGGTCAGTCCAGGGCTGTCAGTGGGTACTGCGAACAACGAGAGACGGCCACGCTCAGCGGTCGAATGCTCTGCGTCGCGAGCGACCAGCAGTATCGCATCGGCCTGGTCCACCGCTGAGATGTAGTACTTGGAGCCGGAGATCCGCCAGCCACCGTCGGTTCGGGTCGCGGTCGTCCGGACGTTGTGGCTGTTGGATCCGGCGTCGGGTTCGGTCAGCCCGAACGCCATCTTCTTGGTCCCCTCCGCGATTGGCGCCAGCCAGCGCCGCTTCATGTCTTCGGAGGCGTGACGGGCCAGGATGCTACCGCAGATTGCGGGCGAGATGACCCAGATCAGTAGCGGCATCCCATGTGCGGCAAGCTCTTCCACGACAACGACGGCCTCGGCCATGCCTCCCCCGCCGCCACCGTATTCTTCGGGCAGATGCAGGCCGAGCAGACCGGCGGCACCGAGGTCCTGCCACAACTCGTCGATGTCCCCGCCCGTGCGCGCCCTTTCCAGGAAGTACTCCGGTCCGTACCGCTTGGCAATGCCGGCGACGCTGGCCCGGATCGCCTTGTGCTCGGGTGAATCGTTGATCAGTCCCATGTTCTACCTTCCGGTGAAGCGGGGTGCACGCTTAGATCTGAAGGCTGACAGCGCTTCTGCGGCATCGTCAGTGTCGGCGACAACCTTCAGGGCTTCGGTCTCTGCCTGCAATTGAGTGGCCAGATCGTTGTGCCACGAGTCCCGCAACAACGCCCTCATCCGGGCAAAGGCACGAGTGGGACCCTGCGCCAGCTCGGTGGCCAGCGTCAGAGCCCGTGGCCGTAACTCGTCGGCGGGCACGATCTCGTTGACCATCCCCCACTCCAGCGCCTCGGACGCTTCGATGGGCGTGTTCCGCAGGTAAGACTGAGCAGCCCGACGCGCGCCGATCAGGCGCGGCAGGTGCCAGGTCCCGCCGCCATCTCCCGAAAGACCCAGCGCTGCAAAGGCGGTCACGAACTTGGTGCCCTCCGCTGCGAGCACCAGGTCGGCCGCGTAGACGAACCCCAGTGCACCGCCGGCGATGGCTCCGTGGGCGGCGGTGACGATTGGCGCGTCGACCCTGTTGAGCAGACTGAAGCCTTCATGGAACGGCGGGACCATCCGCTCCATCACCGCGCTGAAGGACGTGGAGTTGTCCGCCGGAAATGAGTTGATGTCGCCGCCAACGGACAACGACGGACCGTCTCCGCAGATGAGGACAGCACGCACCGTGCGATCGTCTGAGATTCGGCGGGCTACGACGAGCCATTCCGAAGCCATCTGTGGGTCGATTGCGTTGCGGGCAGCGGGTCGGTTCAGACGCACGGTCGCGAGACCACCTGCGACCGAGTAATCGATCGTCATCAGAGCTGCCGGTTCATCGAGCGCTTCGATCCACGCGGCACTGTCGGTCAGCTGGCGCAGCGACGTAATGCGGTGATCGTCGGAGAAGCCGATTACGTGATGAAACGCCGCCTCGAGCTTCTTGCCGGACCGGCGCCCGGCGCCCCGATAGGTACCGGCGACCAGTAGCCGGCCGTCGTCGAGGTTGTGAAACTCCTCGGGCTGGGCCGCCACGTCGTAGTGACGACCGAGTTGCCACCACACCTCACGTCGCATCGCATCCGGACCGATGTGCTCACCACCGACCCCCAGCGGTAGACCGTCGGTGGCGTGTCCGATGAAGTCGGGATGCAACAGCTCTTTGAGCGCATCCCGGTCACCGGTCGCCAACGCCTGGTAGAGGCGCCGAACCGCCGCAACGCGCACGGAAATTTTAATCGTCATTAGGTTCTTATGGGAGTAACCGACCAGCTGAACATACGGATCTGGCGCACAGTTTTCTATCGTACGTTAAATTCTGCACTCCGTCACCAGGGTGCGACAGCTGGCGTCACCAGGGCGTAGCGTTCACCGCATGTCCGACGTCTCAACGCAACCGATGCCCAAAGACTTGGTCCTGACCTGGTTCGCCGTAGGCATGGCCTCGCCGGAAGGACTGGCGATGACCGCCGACGACTTCGTCTGGCGCCCACCAGCATCGATGGCGAGCGCCTTCGGACTCGAAGACGGCGCACTTCCCAAGAGTCGGCTCAAAGAACTCGAGTTACTCAATCGGGCGATGTACACCGACGCCGACGACCCTTCGGGAATGAACTTCCACTTCATCGTTGGCGAGGGTGACATCGTGGTGCTCGAGTTCGATTCGACCCGCACCTTGCACGACGGGTCGAGGTACCACAACCAATACTGTCTGGTAGTCCACGTGCGCGAAGGCAAGATCGCGGGAGTCCACGAACACACTGATTCGCATTACGTTGACCGCACGGTGCTCGGCACGCCGGAAGCGCGCGCTGGGGTGCTTCAGCGGCTGGCCGACCTGCGGGCCGAACTCGGCTGAATCGGTTAGAGCCGGCTCGGCCCGGTGTCCGCTTGGGGCGCAGACTCCATCATGGCCGCTGCGAAGCTGCTGCGAACGGACGCTGTCCTGGCTTTCATGGCAGCGGTTGGCCGCGCGAAGAAGGTCGCGTAGAAGGCCGTGATGAACACCGTCATCGTCGCGATGATGAGTGGGCCGAAGATCAGCGGATGGCGTGCCATGTCCTCGGCCAGATAGCGGCAGCAGAACAACAGCACACCCAAGAACGCCGTGCCGAAGGCCACCAGCCCCACCCGTGACCAGATCTGGCCTCGCAACGATTCGCGCAGTACCGCCTCTACCGTCAGGCACAGCACCGCGCCCGCCACGAGGTCGACGCCGTAGTGGTAGCCGAAGCCCAGTGTTGCGCTGATGGTGCACACCAGCCAGAACGTGCCGCCCGTTCGCAGCCAGACCGGCCCGCGCCGGGAATGGATGAACACCCCGAGCGCCCAGGCCGTGTGCATCGACGGCATGCAGTTGCGAGGAATTTGACTGTCGAAAGCAACGGCTCGCGGTGATAGATCGATCGGGGGCAACGTGTGCGGCCAGTAATCACCGACCTGGAAGCCCAGGCCCGCACCGCCGAACGCGAAATCGGGCCCCACCAGGGGGTACAACACGTAGATCAGCGGCCCGATCAGGCCGAGCAGCAGAAACGTCGGCACCACGAAGTGTCGCGGCCAGCCCTCGGTACGGACGTTGCGCAACTGGTAGATCGCGACCACCACTGCCGCAAGTGGCAACTCGATGTACACCCAGTGCAACGCAGCGCTGAGAATGGGGCCGCCCGCCTCCACGAGCCGCCCGAACAGCCAGGAGGGTTGCGCGAGCGCGTGATCGGCCAGCAGCGCGTATTCGTCGAGGACCTTTGGCCGGACGATCGCGGTTATCCGCAACCAGCTGTCGCCGACTTTTGTCGCGACGATGAGCAACAGGCCGAAGGCGACTCCGCGCAGATCCTGCGCCGGTTCGTCCTTCAACCAGCGGCGCAATGCCAACAGCGCCAGTCCGGTGAGCACGATCAGCGGCCCGGTGCCGACCGTCAGCGCACCGAGGCGGACGAATCTCTCCGCAGCGAAAGCAACGTCGAGAATCACGGCTGACGTGAGGGCGATGATCCGATACCGGTTGGACAACCCGGCCATAGCCAGGCCGAGACTTGCCCAGGGCACGGTTGCCGACTTCGGAACACCGACGTAATCCCTGGCCAGGCTGTGCAGCGGACCCTCAAAACCGGCAGTGTCCGCCGTGACCTGCAACGCGACGAGAATCAGCACAATCAGGGCGACGGCGCCGGCGGGCCAGGTGCGGTTCAGTTGAACGCGCACCGCCGTCAGTCGCACATCGTTGATGAACACCCGCAGAATTTTAGGTGTCCGGTCCACTTCGCGGTCGTAAACCCCTAAAGATTGCCGTCACGAAGCGTTAACAAGCGGTTCTGCCCGGGCCTGACGCGACCGGGCAGGGGTGATCTAGTCGGAGTCTTTGGAGTCCTTGGAGTCCTTGTCATCGGAGTCCTCGTCGTCAGAGTCCTCGTCGTCTGAGTCCTCGTCGTCGTCGTCGGAATCTTCGTCGTCGGAATCTTCGTCGTCGGACTCGTCAGAGTCCTCATCGTCGGACCCGTCGGACTCCTCGGCCTTATCCGCATACTTCGTCAGCAACCCGGCGAGATCACGGGCCTCGTCGGGTGTGATCACATCCAGGAGTACCTGTTCGTCGTCCTCCGAGATGCGCTCGACATATACCGAGCCGTCCTTTGCGCCGACGTCCCACCGGCCCCCCTCGTGACGAACCATTCGACTCCGCCTTTCGACTAGTTATCTGATGCCGCTCTACTTCGCTGTCTACCCATTCCTGACGTATCGGAACTGAGCAAAGCGACTGCCTTCGCTAGGGAGCACGCAAACCCAGAAAGCCGCCGTCGGCGTCGAAAAGCAGGTCGAAGCGGCCCAGCGCCCGAAGGCCGGTGTTGATGAAGCCCCCGTGCGACGCGCGGGCGTAGTTCACCCTCGACGGTGTCTGCGCGCCGCCATCGTCGACGGCGAAGCGATAGCTCACGCTGCCGAGCGCGATCGTCATATCGGTGCCCGGTGTCACCTCGCCGTGCGACGGCAGACCGCCATCCTCGACGATCATGTTCAGCAGACCCGTGTCGATCAGGACCTTTGCCTCGTGTTTGGTGGAACCGAGGGTGAAGCCGCCGGCCAGCATCTTCCAGTCGTGGTGGGTGCCGGCGGCGGGTGCGCCCGCGTCGGTCAGCGACTGCATCGTCCAAGCGCCGGAGACATTTGCTGCGGTGAGGCCCAGCGACAGGCCACCGCGTCCGATGATGTAGCCGCGCCGCATCGTGCCCGCGACCATCTCGGTCAAGTTGAGAAAGGGGTTGTGGTTTGGCGCGGTCCGCTCCGTCGTCCCGCGCCCAAAGCCGACGCCGAGCATGTGCGGGATGTGAGGCTGACATCTGCCCGAATTGACCCCGGAGCCAGTGCATTCCGCCTCAGTCACCGCCAACACCGGAACCGTTGCCTGGGCGGCCGCGTTCGCGCCGGCCGCGTTTACTGCTTGCGGAAAGCTGATCGGGAGCGTCGCCCACACGCCCGTCAGCTTCAGCCCGCTGGAACTGTAGGTGAGGCTGCCGCTCGGAACTCCGGCCGGAATGTTGGGCACCTCGGCAGCCGGGACCACCATGCCCACCGATCCGGTGTCGACTGTGAACGAAGAGACAATCCCGGCATTCACCGATGCCTTGACCTTGAGCGTGTGGCGAAGGTTGGAAAAATCTGGCGAGTCGGCCCATGGCACCGTATAGCCCTGCGTAAACGCGCCATAGGTATCGGTGCGACTGATCGTGGTGGCAGGTGCAGGAGCACTGCTGCTGGTGGCCGAAGGGCCATTGCCAGCGCCGGATGAGCAACCGGTCAACAGACCGAGGGCCATCATCATCGCGGTTCCGAACTTTGCGTTCACCGCTCTCAGCATGACGCATAAGCGGATGGGAAAAAGCGTTCCCAAGGATTCGTCAAGTAAGCATGCAGAACGCCTTGCGACCGTTGAGACCTCAGAGTTCAACGGAGTTGTGAAAGTGAGGTGCGATGGACAGCACAGGAATCGGTCAGTTGATGATCGAACGCTATTTGCGCGAACAGCGATACCGGTTCTTTCGCGCCGAGGACGGTGAATGCCTGGTGTTCATGTCATCGAAGGCCGGCCCGTTCCAGCTCTACATGCGGACGCGGAGCGGAGCGCCAAATGTGGTCAAGTTCGGAGTGCGCACGGGGTTGCAGTTTCCGTCGGATGAGCGCAGCAGGCTTCTGGAGTTGGTCAACCGGTGGAACGATCAGAATCAGTGGTTGACGGCCAGTGTCCGTCCGACAGCGGACGGATCCCAGTTGCGGGTCGTCGGCAGCAGCACCTTTTTTGTGGTCCTGGATTCGGAATTCGCTGTGCTGCGCCGATTCGCTGACTTGTCACTCGCCGCGGCCCTCAAGCTCTTCGAAGCCGTGAACGCCGAAATGACGCTGCCTTCAACGACACAACTCGAGGAGTGGTTCGGGTGGACGGGCTAGCCGCTTGAGGTGAAGACCTCGAGCGGTCGCACGGTCTTAAGCATGACGAGCGGGATGTGCCGGCTCGTTGACCGCTGATAGGACACGTACGGCGGGTAGAGGTGACACATGTAGTCCCACACTTGGTGGCGCTCGGTAGCCTCCGGTTCGCGCCATGTCGCCTCAAACGCTTGAGTCGCGATCTGCACTCCGATGGTTTCACTGGCGACGATGTTCAGATACCACTCCGGGTGCTTGTCGGCCCCGCCCTTGGATGCCACAATCACGATTTCGCCGCCCGCGTTGCCGTAGATGAGTGGCTTGATGTAGGTCTTCCCCGACTTGCGGCCCGTGTATTTGATCAGGCAGTGAGTCGTCATCTCGCGGCCGCCGACGGCGCTGATGTCGACGATGTGACCTTGCGCTCCGCCCGAGTCGAGGTACATCGCCAGGTGTTCTTCCATCCAGTCGCCGCGTGCGGCGCGGATCGCGGCGGCGTCGGTGTTGCCCATGAGCTATTCCCCTTCGACGGCAGGTCGATTAAGCCTTACCAGGTAGACCTGTTGGCGCTCAACAAGATCTGCGCGTTCAGGCAGGCAGCCCGCTCTTGATGGCGGCGTCCTGCTTGCGGGCGATGTCGAGAACTACGTCCTGCGGCACCGGATCGGTTGGCGCGCTGTTGAATTCGATGACGGTGAAGGTTCTGCCCTCGGTGAAGATCACCATTCCAACGTACTTGGTGCCATCAGCTGACGGGCCCACCACCACCGTTGATCGGGTGCCCACATCGCCCGGAGTTGCCGGGCCCTTGATCCCCATGTTGGGGTCACTGATCGTCTGAGCCATTCCGTCGAGCGCCTGTCCGGCTGCTGCGGCGTCCGGGTAGATGTAGATCGTGTCGTCGATTTTGCGAGCCGCGCCCTGGTTCGTGAACAGACCCTCCACGCCCGCTGGGGTCGGAACCGGCAGCGTCTGCGTGAGGGTGAAGGTATCCCCCGGCACGACGATGTCGGTGGGCTTGATCAGGAGATTGGTGTAGTCCGACGGTTGGGCGGCCGCACTGGTGGACGACGGTGCCGCGGACGACGGCGAGGCAGCTGCGCTGGTCGCGGACGATGTCGCTGACGAGGGCGCACTTGATGGCTTGTCGTTTCCGCACGCCGTGATCGCGGCACCAACTATCAGGGTGGCGACCATTAAGCCGGTTGCCGGCGCCTTTGCCTGCGTCACGTTTGACTCCTTCTTGGCGGGCGGGGTTTGCTCGCGTCTCGGGCAACCTGGCGAATTTCTCGATCACCGGTGCGGTAATTGATGCTAATGCCCGCTCCACGCGCGTCGTCGGCAAGGGCCAACGTCCAAGCCCGGTGGAGTCCCTCGCTATTCGGCGTTGCTGAAGCTGCCGAGTTGCGCGCTCACCCGAGCCAGTGCCTCGTCGAAGATCTCCACCTTCTCGCTGCGTTTTTCGTTGGCCGGCTGAGCGGCACCGCGGGCACCTTCGGCCTCCACGCGGGCCGCACCCTGGCGCCGCAGCAAGTTGAAATTCTTCTCGCGGGCTTGCCTGAGCCGGCTCTGCAGGTCCTTCAACAACTTCTCGTCCATACGCGCCAGAGCGTCGGGATCCGACTCGCCGATCAGCGAGCTTTCCTGCGGGGTCAGGTTCACGTGGTGGGTGCTCACCCTTGATTCATAGCCTGCCCGGCCAGACCGGTGCGGCGAATCGCCGGAGGCCACGCCGAACCGTCACGCGTGGGCCATTTCTCGTTCACATCACCCGATCAAGGCGACCCCCCGGCGCGGCCGGGGTCGCCGATTATCACCAGTCCGATTCCCTCGTTGCCGCGGTTGCCCGCACTGCCGATCAGGGCAGTGCCGCCATTGCCGCCGGCACCACCGACTCCTGGGCTACCCCCGCCCTCGCCGCCGGCACCTCCATCGCCAATGAGCTGAGCGCCGCCGCCACTCCCCCCGGCCCCGCCGCCGGTTGCCCCAAAGCCGCCAACGCCACCGCCTCCGCCCCCGCCAATCACGTACGCGTTGCCGCCGGGTCCGCCGGCGCCGCCGGCGCCGAGGTTGCTGAACCCGCCGGCCCCGCCGCCCCCGCCGTAAGAGAAGAGCAGCCCGGCGTTACCGCCGGCACCTCCCGCACCCCCTGCCAACTGGCCGAACCCGCCATCACCCCCGGCACCGCCGATACCGAACAGCATCCCCGCACTGCCCCCGGCCCCGCCGCCGCCACCACTACCGGTGGCACCACTGGCACCCCCGAATCCGCCATTCCCGCCGGCACCGCCAATGCCCCCGAACAGACCGGCACTTCCGCCGGCGCCGCCGGTACCGCCCACCCCGGCGTCGCCGACGCCACCGGCCCCACCGCGCCCGCCGCCAGCGCCGAACAGCCCGCTGAGGAGCCCGCCGGCCCCGCCCGCCCCTCCCGACCCGCCGGGATCGCCGATCGCGGTCCATAGGGCGACCCCGCCGGCCCCTCCGCTTCCACCGCCGCCAAGCAGCCTGCCGGCTCCGCCTACGCCGCCCGCCCCGGCAGCACCGACCGCACTGAACCCGCCCGCCCCGCCGACTCCGCCGTCGCCGGACAACAACCCGCCCGCGCCGCCGGCTCCACCAGCCCCGCCGGCACCGGTCAGTGATGTCGCGCCGGCACCGCCGGCGCCGCCTGCGCCCAGCAAGCCTGCGGCCCCGCCAGATCCACCGTTCTGGCCCGAACCGCCCGCACCTGACCCGCCTGCGCCGCCGTCGCCCAGCAACCAGCCGCCGGCTGTCCCGTTCTGGCCGGATCCCGGGGCCGCATTGACGCCATTGCCGACCAGCGGCCGTCCAGTGAGTGCCATCAAGGGGGCGTTGACTGCGTCGAATACCGGCCGCAGCGGCGAATCGACGCCATTGCTACCGGTGCCGCCGACGACGACGCCGAACCCACCGTTCCCGGCGCTGCCCGCAGTGCCAATCAGCGCGGCGGTACCGCCGTTGCCGCCGAGGCCACCGGCCGTAGTGCCCTCACCGCCTGCGCCGCCGGCCCCGGCGACGCCCAGCAGAAAGTGAGCGTTGCCGCCGGCCCCACCGGTGCCACCCATGTGAAGGCTGATTCCACCCGCGCCGCCCATCCCGCCGCTGCCGAACAGGCCGCCGCTCCCGCCCGCGCCGCCGGCACCGCCCGTGACGCCGGAGACTCCGCCCGCCCCGCCGGCGCCGCCGCCGGAGAACAACAGGCCGGCGTTTCCGCCAGTGCCGCCGGATCCGCCGGTCCCTGTCCCGCTGTGTCCGCCGGTCCCGCCGACGCCGCCGGAACCGAACAGCAGGCCGGCGTCGCCGCCCCCGCCACCCGCTCCTCCGGCCGCGCCGCCGCTGTACCCGCCGTCGCCGCCGATGCCACCGGGGCCGGCGAGCAGGCCCGCGTTCCCACCAATCCCGCCGCCGCCGCCAGTGCCGCCACCACTGAGTCCGCCCGTCCCGCCATTTCCGCCCCCCGCACGGAACAGCGCACTGAACAGTCCACCGGCGCCGCCGTGACCGCCGGCACCGCCAGCACTTCCGAGCGCAATGCTCGGGTTTTGGCCGCCCGCCCCGCCGGCCCCGCCGGCCCCGAACAGCCCGCCCGCCCCGCCGGCGCCCCCAACGCCCGCGAACAGGCCCACGGTAGAGCCGCCGGCCCCGCCGATCCCGCCACTGCCCCACACCAGCCCACCGGTCCCACCACGTCCGCCGGACCCGCCATCGAACCCGCCGCTGCCCCCGACGCCGCCCGCGCCGATCAGCCCAGCCGTGCCCCCGTTGCCACCGCTGCGGCCTTCCGCTCCCGACCCGCCGGACCCGCCGTCACCGATCAGCCAACCGCCGGCTGCGCCGTCCTGCCCCGTGCCCGCAATCCCATTGGCGCCGTTGCCGATCAGCGGGCGCCCGGTGGCAGCGATGCTGGGCCAATTGATCGCACTGATCAAAGTCTCGCCGATCGTGTTGGCGCTGAACGAAGAAAGGTTGACATTCTCCGCGCTCGCGTAGGCCCTTGCACCCACGCTCAGCCCGCCGATGAACTGGTCGTGGAAGGCCGCAGCCTTCGCACTGAGCATCTGATAGGCCTGTGCGTGACGGGACAACAGCGCGGCAATGGCCTCCGACACCTCATCGCCCGCGGCTGCCATCACCCCAGCGGTGTGCGTGGCCGCGGCCGCATTGGCCTCGCTGACGTCTTTGCCCAGACCGGCCAGCTGCGCCGCCGACGCCCCCAGCGTCTCAGCCGTCACGCTGACAAACGACACCAGACCACCACTTCCACGACCGGCTGCCCAACCCCGAAGAGCGCTAACACGTTTGCGGCGGCGACTTCTGGCCGAGAGCTCAGCACTGACACAAACGGGTTGGCGGACTGATTGACGCAGATGTCACAAACGATGTCCAGAGACTGCGGTGCAATTCAGAATCTCTTCGTTGAAACTGGGACAATCGATTCATGACAGCCGAGCCCCCACAGCGTTCGCCGGCCGCGCCGAAACCACCCCGTGCGCGCGTCACACCCGAGGATTTGGAGCGGTTCGGGGACGAGGACCAGTTGCGCGAGGCGTGGGACGACAGTCGGCTTCGCGACGAGCGACCGCCGCATCACCACTAGCCCATGCCGGAAATTACTGCAGTTCACGGGAACATCGCCGAGCAGAGCGTTGAAGCGATAGTCAACGCCGCCAACAACGCGATGCGTGGCGGTGGCGGCGTCGATGGCGCGATCCACCGCGCAGGCGGTCCGGCAATCTTGCGCGAGTGCATTGAACGATTCCCCGACGGCCTCGCGACCGGCGACGCCGGTTGGACAACGGCTGGCGATCTACCCGCACGGTGGGTCATACATACAGTGGGCCCGAACTACCGGGCAGGCCAGCGCGAACGATCACTCCTGGTGTCCTGCTACCGGCGGTCTCTCGAGGTTGCCGACGAACTCGGAGCTCGCAGCGTGGCGTTTCCGCTTATCAGCACGGGCGCGTACCGCTGGCCCGGAGATGACGCCATCGCGGCAGCAATCGAAACCATCGCAACCTCTGGTTCGAGCGTTGAAGAGGTCAGGCTGGTGGCCTTTGGCCAACGCGGGTACGACCTGGTGCTCAAGCACCTGGCGTCGCGGGGGCGGAACTCGCCCTGAGACGCCTTGCGGATCGACTGCGATTCGGGTCAGGTTGGTACACCCCGCTACGAGAGGTTCGGCTGATGATCAAGCACATTCTCGGCGTCTCTGCAGTGACACTCGCGGTCGCTGGGGGGATTTCGGTGGCTGCGGCCCCGCCGGCCGCGGCGGACACCTACTGCGGCAAATCCAGCCGAGGGGCATCGGTTTATGCCGGCAACGCAGGGACATCGTGCGAGTTCGCGATGAACACTGCCGAGGCTTATCACTCCTACGGAAAGGGGTCGACCCCGTTCACCGTCACCAGCCCGGTCACAGGCCAGACCTACACCATGACGTGTACGTCCGCCGGATCGGTATGCCAGGGCGGCAACAACGCGGTTGTCTACCTGCGCTAGCCGTCGGCGGGGCGGAACGGACCGCTCCGGTACGGCCACAGCGGCGTGTCATCGTGCGGACACGCGCGCGGCGGGTTACCGCGTCGGCAGTTTGACCACTCGCTTGCCCGTATCAGCGACATAGACGTTCCCGGCGCCGTCCACTGCCACACCACCAGGCTTGTCGAGGCCGGTGATGCGCAAATCGACCGCGCTTTTCGCACCCGAGGCCAGCTTGAGGACCCGGTTGCTTCCCTCGTCGGCGATATACAGCGCGCCGGCACTGTCGACTGCCAGCCCGGCGGGTTCCTTGATCCCGGTGAGGGGCGGTTCAAGTCTGCTCGGCTGACTCCGGTCGGCCTCCATTTTCAGCACGCTTGTTTCGGACTTGCCGTAGTGAATGATGTTGACAGCGACCAAATACACCGCACCGCTCCGATCGACGGCCACACCAGCGTCGCTACTTATCCAGTCGTCGCCGCCGTGCACGTACACCATGGTGCTCGAGCCTGACGGCAGCTTCAGCAGCTGGACCGAGTCGAGGCAATACACGTTGCCCGCGGGGTCGACGGCCACCCTGGTGGGACGGTTGTGGTCGGTCAAGCCGGTAAACGGCAACTGAATCGGGCTTTTCTCGCCGGGGGCCAACTTCAGCACCCGGTAGTTGTTCATATCCACGACATACACCGCGCCGGAGCCGTCGACGGCCACACCTTCGGGTTCGTTAATGCCGGTAAAGGGCAGTTCGGTAGTGGTGGTCGACCCCGCCGCCAACTTCAGCACCCGATTGCTTTTCGAGTCGGTCACGTACACAGCACCGGAGGTATCGACGGCCACACCGCCGATGCCGCCAAGACCGGTGAAGGGCAGCACTGACTGCCCCTGCGGCGACGATTTGCCAAACACGTTGTAGAACAACAAAACTGACGCAACGAGGACGAGCACGACGACTACCGTTGCGACGGCTGCGATGATCCACGGCGTGCGACTGCGCCTGCCCGCGACTGGCAGCGACGGCCGCCGCGCCGAACCCCATGACGGTGGCGGCGGCGGATAACGATCCGGCGGTCCAGGTGGCGAACCCATGGCGGATCCGACGATACCCCTGTTTTGGGGCCAATGGTCCTGTTACGGAGTGAACTGGCTGGCGGTGAAATACGCCCTGAACTGCTTTGGAACGGCAGCTTGGCGTTTCCTGGCCTCCACCGTCTAGGTGGCCGACTAATTCGACAATCGGCCGGCCCAGCGAATGAGTCGGGCCAGCTGCTCAGCCGGCGGTGACGCGGTCGATGTGGGCAAGAAGGTGCGTCAGCACCGCCTCGGGCGCCTCGAGTTGTGGCCAGTGGCCGATGTCATCGGCGAGCATCACGACATCGGGATCAGGAATTACCTCGGCGTAGCGGCGAGCCATGTGTGCGCCTGAGTTCGGGTCGATCGGCCCGTCGATCAACCGCATCGGGATTGGAGTCTGGCGCATGGCCCGCACCCAGCGGTTTCGGTGGGTGTAGCGGTCGTTGATGAAGCGGCCAACCTTGTGCAGGACCCGTCGGCCGTCGTTGTAGTCCAGAATCTCGTTGAACATGTCCATCATGTGGCGGGTCGGCTTCGTATTCGGCCCGAACATTTCGCGCAGCGTCGGTTCCATCAGCCGACGGGACAGCGGACTGCCCTGCACATAACTGATGATCTCGCCTAATGGGGTGCGCGACATCAGCTTCTGCGCCGCCCGTGGGGTATAGGACTCGATGAACATGCCTCCGTTGAGCCAAGTGATCGAGTTGATACGCAGGGCGCCGTAGGACTGGTCGCCAAACTCATTGCGGGCCAACAGTTCCTGGCCGACGGAATCTCCGATGTCGTGCGCCAGGATGTGCGCGGTGCCGATGCCGAGGTGCTCAAGCAGCGCTTCGTGCATGTCGGCGTGGTCATGCACCGAATATTCGTAATCCACGGGTTTGTCGGAGAAGCCCATGCCCATCATGTCCGGTGCGATGACCGTGAACCGTTGCACCAGAGTCGGCCAGATCGGCGCCCAGTCAAAGGAATTGAACGGATAGCCGTGGATCAGCAGCAGTGGAGGTCCACTGCCCTCCATGCGGTAGAAGATGTTGAAGCCGAGGTAGTCGAAACACTCTCCGGAGTCCAGCCAGCGGTTCAGTTCAGCGTCCATGACAGTAATCATCCTTTTGGGTCCCGCAGCCCCGCTAGCGGGCATCCGTACACCGGAGACTCACTGGTCTGAACTGAGCGAGATCCAGCAAATGTAGGATTTCACCACCACCCTGACAGGAGACAACGATGTCTGAAGTCGCAGAGGAACTTTCTCGCACTTTGCGCGCCCCGCTTCCCGATGAATTCGCCAGCCTGCCCACTGAGCAGCTTCAGGACCTGAACCGACTTCTGGAAACAGCGCTCACGCGTCGGGCGCAAAAGCTGGGCGAATCGATCAACGCATCGCTCGACCACACGCCACGGTTGCTCCGACCGGCTGTGCGGAAGGCGCTCGGGCTGTGAGCGAGAATTTGGCTACGTCGGCGGAAATCACCAAGCTTGCCCGGCTACTCGACGTCGAGGACCCGCGTGACCTCGACTTCCTACTGGAACTGCCCAATGCGTCGCTGCGGGCGTTCCGCGAACGAGTCACCGACCGACTGTTCGACGCCGATGCCGCTCGGCTCAAGCGCGTTGCCGCAGCCAGCAAGCTCGTACCGGTCGCCATCAGCGCCAAAGCAGCAAGGCTCGCATTCGGGCCACTGCTGTGCGCATCCATTTCCGGCATGATGGAGCCCTCCCGTGGCGTTGCCATCGCGGAGCAACTGCCGTCGCCGTTTCTTGCGGAGACTGCGATCCAACTCGATCCGCGCCGGGCAGCGTCATTGATCAGCGCAATGCCGGCAAAAGTAGTTGCCGAGGTCGCCCAGAAGCTGCTCGAGCGCGATGAGCACATCACGATGGGGCGCTTCGTGGGTGTACTGCCGGAAAAGTCGCTGCGTGCGGCAGCGCCCTTCATGGGGGACGCCGACTTGCTGCATATCGGCTTCCTGCTCGAGGAGAAGTCCCAGCTGGACAAGGTGGTCGAGATCCTCGCCGACCGGCTATCCGGCATCGTCCGCGCGGCCCACGACAACGATCTTTGGGCAGAGGCGATCGATCTGTTCGCCAGCGTCGGTCCCGACAACAAGACCCGCATCGGTGACGTCGCGGCATCCGCTGGCGACGAAGTCCTCGAGAGCTTGGTCACTGCCGTAGAACGCCTCAACGCTTGGGACGCACTGCTGCCGGTCACGCGGGCGATGAGCCGAGCGAGCCTGGAAGTCCTCGCGCAACATTCCGCGGTGCACCGGGAGTCCACGCTGACCGCGGTGCTGGATGTGGCGCTGAACCAGGGACTGTGGCTTGACCTGCTCCCCCTTGCGGCCCAATTACCCTCTACGCCAAAGGAATTTATCGCTTCTCGGGTCGCTCAGGAGCCCGCCGAGCGACTCGGAGACCTCATCCATGTAGCCGACGAGGCCGATCAGTGGGAGGCGCTGATCCCGATCGCGATGGCAATGAACGACGCCGACAGGAGGAACATGGCCGCTCTGCCGGTCATGCAGGACCCCGGCGTGCTGCGAAAGGTGCTCATCACGTGTGCACAGCACGACCTGTGGACGGACACCATCCCGCTCGTTGATTCACTGCCGGACACCGCCATCCCGATTCTGGCGTCCTACCTCGGCGATTTGACCGAACAGCAGATCGCGTCTGCGGTGAACGCCGCCGCGGGTGGCGACAAAATCGAGGTCCTGGTCGACCTCGCCCTCGCTCAGGAATCGGAGGGGCGACGACGGGTGCTAGACCTGATCGACGGTATGGACAGCGTCGAGGAGGTGGTCGCGGCACTCACCGGCGACACCCCGCAGAAGGTGTGGAGCGCACTCGTCGAGAATCGCGACGAAATTCCAAATACTCTGCGGGACCGTCTGGCCCGTCGAGCCGTAGACACCGGTCATGCCGACATAGCGAGCTCGCTGGCTGCCGAGCACAGCACCTCTGTGTAGACGCTCAGCCCTGTTCGTCGGAGACAGCGTTCAGTTCTGTTCGGGCCTGGTCGATTTGGTCGTAGGCGTAGGTCGCCATGGCTGCGATCGTCATCGTTTGTCCGTCGCGGGCAAGCGATTCATAGATCTGGTCGCCGAGGACTTCGCGGAGATGGGTTATCGCCGCGCCGAGTTCGGGCAAGGTCGCCGCGGCCATGGGATTGACCATAGCGAAGCCAGTGATGGTGGCAGCCGGTTCGTAGCGTCCGAGCCTGTCGAGAGCGGCCGCCAAGATGGCGAGCGGGTTATGCAGCATCCCGATGTTGCCCGACTCGTGGTTATTGCGGATGGCCACGGCGAGATAGCCCAACGCCGCCACCCGGTCCCCATGTTCGACCTCAAGTCCGAACAACCAGTACGAAAATTGTGTTTCGAAGAAACGGTTGCCGCTGTCCTGCGCGATCAGCACGCCGCGGCGCAACGCGTCGAGCGCGCGGTGGGAATCCGCGTCGCGGAAGGTATAGCCCCATGCGAAAAGTGCGTACGACAGCACAAACGGATTGCCGATTGCTTCGGCGGCATCGATGAGGCCGTCGGCGATCGCCATCGCCTCGTCACTTGAACCGGAGACGGCCAACGCGAACACCAGGTTCGCCTTGGCGAATACGTTGGTGTCGCCCACACGTGTCGACTGGGCGCGGCACAACTCGAGATACCGGTCGGGCCGGCCGACGAACAGGTACGCGCTGCCGAGAAATGGCTCAGCGACATTGGACACCTTGTCCGTCGCGGCGGCGACTACCTTTTGCCCAACCTCGCTGTGCCGCACTGCATCTTCGGCGCGTCCGACGAGACAGCACAGCGCAGCCACCACGCATACCGCCGCCAGTCGCGGATGGTCGACGGCGCGGGCGGGCTCGATCAATTCTTCGGCCCAAGCTATCGGTTCGTAGTGCTCGAGAAAGGGGCCGAGAAATCCAAAAGTGGCGATTGCGGCGCCCGCGTCCAGGTCGCCATGATCGGCAGCCCAGCGAAACGCCGTGCGCAGATTGGCAAACTCGACTTTGAACCAGTCGTACGCCTCGCGCTGACGCGGGCTGTCCCACAGCGTCATGACGTCGGCTTCGCGGCCGGCGAAGTAACGCGCGTGGGCGGCCCGAATCTCGGATGCTTCACCGCGGGCGACGAGTTGTTCCTCGGCGAACTGGCGGATCGTCTCCAGCATCGAATACCGGGTTCGCCCGCCCGCTCGCGTGGCGAGCAGGAGCGACTTGCGCACCAGAGCGTCCAACACCTCGAGGATGGCGTATTCGTCGCGGTCGACGGATCCCGCTATCGCACAGGCGCTTTGGAGGCTGAATCCGCCGGCGAACATCGAACAACGTTCGAGCACGGTCTTTTCGGCGTCGGCCAGCAGGTCGTAGGACCAGCCCACCGCATGGCGCAGCGTGTGGTGGCGTTCCAGGCCACGCCGCGAGCCGACCAGTAGCCTGAACCGGTGATCGAGACGATCACGCATTTCACTGGCGGTCATCGACGCCATCCGGGAGGCGGCCAGTTCGATCGCCAATGGAATCCCGTCAAGTCTTTGACAAATCTCGGCGACCGCCGCGGCTTCATCGCCGTCGACCATCGAGAAGCCCGGTGAAATGCCTTGCGCCCGTTCAACGAACAGGCTCACCGCTGCGGAGTCGATTCCCGCTTTGGCGTCCAGTGAGCGCACCGGCCGAACCTGCTCGTCTGGAACTCCGAGTCCTTCGCGACTGGTGGCGAGGATGCGAACAGTCGCCGAGTGCGCGAGTATCGCTTCGATCAGGTCAGCGGCTGCATCGAGAACATGCTCGCAATTGTCGAAGACCAGCAGCCGAATCCGGCCCTCCAGTGCCGCGGCCACGGAGCGACTGACCGTCGTGGCCGGTTGCTGGGTGATGCCCAGCACTGCCGCCACGGCGTCGGGCACCGCACCTGGATCAGTCACCGCTGCCAACTCGAAAAGCCAGCAGCCGTCCGGGAACTCGTCAACAAGGTGTGCCGCAACTTCCAACGCCAGACGAGTCTTGCCGACTCCGCCCACGCCGGTCAACGTCACCAACCGATGCGACGTGACCGCCGCTTCAATCTCGGCAATCACGGAGTCACGGCCGATCAAGCTGGTGGTCGCAGGCCGCAGATTTCCCCGAGTAGTGTCCAGTGCCCGCAGCGGAGGAAATTCTGTGCGCAGACCCTCAGCTCGAACTTGGAACACTTGAATCGGGATAGGAAGATCCCGCAACCGGCGCGGACCCAGATCGATGAGATCGACGCCGCTGGGCAGAACCGCCGTCGACTCGGCCAGCAGGATCTGATTCCCGTGGCCTGCGGCCATCACCCGCGCCGCGCGGTTGAGCACCGCACCGAAGTAGTCCCCGTCTCGCAGTTCGGCTTCTCCGGTTGCCAAGCCCATTCGCACCGGTAACTCAAGTGTCCGCTGCGCAGCCACGGCGGCCTCGACCGCAGATTTCGGCGACGAAAACGCCGCGACCACACCGTCACCGGTGTGCTTGAACAACCAACCACCGTGCATCCCGATCGCGTTGCGCAACGCCTCGTCGTGCGCGGCTAGCGCCAGTCGCATGCCCTGCGCGTCGCGCTCCCACCGACGGGTCGAACCCTCCACGTCGGTAAACAGAAACGTCACCACCCCCGAAGGCGGGCCGCCGGCGGACACCCGCACAGAATGTCACACCGAACAGTGTTCTCGACGAGCCGGCGTCGGTGTCATCCTCCGGCGTGAATAGCCAGCAGAGCGAGGCTCAGCATCCCGGGTATGCCGATGCCTGTGTTTCCGAAGCCTGAACTGAAGCCGCTGAACAGACCGCTCGGGAAAGCGCCTATCGCGCCGGTGACACCTTCGTTGAAGAAACCCGAGATAGCGCCGCTGATAATCACCCCGCCACTGGCCTTGTTGAAGAAGCCCGAGGAACCACCGCTCTCGAATCCGCCGTCGACGAACTTGTTTCCAAAGCCCGAGATTCCGCCACCCTGGTTCATGAACCCGGAATTGTCGGTGGTGCCGAGGCCGGCGTAACCGTTGTCGGTGGCGAACCCTAAGCCGGTGTTCACGTTGCCTGAATTCAAAAATCCCGTGTTGATGTGGCCCGAGTTCCCAAAGCCGGTATTTGCCTCGCCTGAGTTGCCAAGGCCCGTATTGAGATTCTCTCCATTCCAACCACCGGTGTTGATCGAGCCCGCGTTCCCGAAGCCGGTGTTCAAAAAACCCGAGTTGCAGAAGCCGACATTTCCGGCGCCCGAGTTCCCGAAGCCCAAGAGTCCGGTGCCCGCGTTCCCGATTCCGACGCTGTTGATGTGGCCTGGGAAGACGGTATTGGTGCCCGAACTGAAGAAGCCGATGTTGCCGCTACCGGAGTTGAAGAAGCCGATGTTGTTGGTCCCTGAATTACCGAATCCGATATTGCCGCTACCCGAGTTCAGCAGCCCGGCCAGGTTGATGCCCATCTGGTTGTCGCCGGTGAGTCCGATCCCGATGTTGTTGTTGCCGGTGTTTCCGAAGCCGAAGTTACCGTGGCCGGCGTTCCCAGCCCCGAAGTTTGCAATGCCGTTGTTCCCGCCGCCTACGTTCCCATCGCCGGTATTGCCCATGCCGAAGTTGTTGCTGCCGAAGTTGCCCATGCCCACGTTGTTGTTACCCGGCGATGGATGAAAGCTGAACAGGTCTGGGTTGAAAAGGTCTGCGGGGCCGCTGTTTCCAAAGCCGATGTTGCCGCTGCCGAAGTTGCCCCAGCCGAAGTTGTTGTTGCCGTGGTTTCCGCCGCCAATGTTGGTGCTGCCGTTGTTTCCAGCGCCGATGTTGTTGTTGCCCGACTGCGGGGCGACGAGCTCGCTGTTTCCCACGCCGCTGTTTCCGATGCCGATATTTCCGTTACCGGTGTTGCCGCTACCGAGGTTCGCGCTGCCTCTGTTGCCGATGCCCAGGCTGGGCAGGCTCTGCATGAACTCATGGAGGCTCGCCGGCACCGAGATCAAATTCGACGCCGCCGACGCCGCCCCCGAGTAATAGCTCGCCATCGCCGAGACGTCGGCGGCCCACATCCCGTCATAGAGGCTCTCGCACGCCATGATCGCTTGGGCGTTGAGCCCCAGGAAGTTCGACCGGACCAATTGGACGAATGCACTGCGGTTGGCAGCCACGTCCAACGGATGAATTGTGGCGGCCCGCGCGGCCTCGAACACACTGGCCACCTCTTTGGCCTGGGCGGATGCCGCGGCGGCTTGGTTGGCCGCCGCGGTCAAGAACCCGGCATAGGGGGCTGCCGCGGCCGCCATCGCCGCCGACGCCGGACCTTGCCAGGCCTGACCCACCAGCCCCGATGTCACCGACGAAAACGAGGATGCCGCCGTCCCCAGCTCCGAGGCCAGGCCGTCCCAGGCCGCGGCGGCGTCCAGCATCGGCGCCGATCCGGCACCGCTGAACATGCGCAAAGAATTGATTTCTGGCGGCAGCACCGCAAAATTCGCCATGTCGAGCCTCCTGCTATCTACTCCGGGGCCACGGAGGCGTCCGGTGCACATAGCGTTGCTCGAAGCGACGAGAAAGACGTGAGTAGTGGAGTACCTAATTAGACGGCTGGAAAATAGCCTTGAGTACTCGGGCCAACGCAAACGCACTGCAACACCCGTGCCCCCCTCGTCGCAGATGGCTCAGTGGCCGTCACCCGCTGATCGTTCATGCGCTACGCGGAACGTAGATCGATCCTTTGCGCAACAACGTATTTGGGTGTTCGGTGACCACGCCACGCACGGCACGATCGCTGGTGTGCACGGTCGCGAGGTAGATCGATCCCGTGCTCGAGGTCACAGCGTGTGTGGTGCTGGCGTACCGGGCACCGTCGGCACCCTCGATCCTGCTGTGCCGGCTCGTCTTCACGGCGAATGCGCGAGTGCTGCCGCGCTCGTCGACGATTTCTCCCGAAACCAACAAGTCGTAGTCGACGTCGGTGTCACCGTTGATGTCGAAACGAAAAAACAGCTCGCCAGGGCTACCCGGTAGTTGGAGCTCGAACGCGGCGTTAGCAGCGACCGTCACACTCGCCGCGGCCCGTTCTGGATCGTGTCGGACGAAAGCTCCTCGTACGAACCACACGATGGAGAAACAAGACAAAATGGTGAGCGCGACCGCGCCGATGACCACGATGTTTTCGGCCACGCAGGGAAACTATCAGCGCGGACATGGCGACGGGAAGCTGACGGAACACGTCCGTCTGCGTGCAGCGCCCCGCGCAACAGAGTCAAGACCTTTCGTTGGATCGACCAGCGCTCTACCGACATCGGCGTGCCGATAGGAATAAACCCCGCACCCGGTGAACTTGGCTCAAGAGTTGCCCTTCCATACTCAGGAGCTTTCATGACCCGTCCTATCCGCGTCGCCGTTCAGATCCAGCCGGGCGGCACTCCCGACTACCGCACGTGGCGCGACGCTGTCTTGGCCGCCGACGATCTCGGCGTGGACGTGATATTCGGGTATGACCACTTCCACCGCCCAGCGATGGAAGGCATCGTCGACGGCAAGCCCGTCCTAGAGGACGAGCAGCCCGACGTCGCTAACTTCGAGGGTTGGACCGCGCTCGCATCGTGGGGCGAGATCACATCACACGCCGAGATCGGGTTGCTGGTCACCGGCGTTGGTTACCGCAACGCGGACCTGCTCGCTGACATGGCGCGCACCGTCGACCACATCAGCGGTGGCCGGCTCATCCTCGGGCTCGGCGCGGGGTGGTACGAAAAGGACTACCTAACATATGGTTTCGAGTTCGGCACCTTCGGATCCCGCTTCGATCTGTTCGATGAGAGCCTGATCCGCATCGAGAACCGGCTCGCCGCACTGATCCCGCCGCCCGTGCGGAAGCTGCCGATCCTCATCGGCGGCACGGGGCCCAAGCGCTCGCTGCCCGCCGTTGCCAGGCACGCAGATATCTGGCACGCGTTCCAGGACCTCGACGCGTTCCGCAGGTCCAGCGACCGGGTCGACCAGTTGGCGGCGACGTTCGGCCGCAACGGCGCTGACATCGAACGCTCGACGCTGTGGGAGAACGCCAATAGTGCCGATTCCTTCCGCGAGGCAGGCGTCACGCTCTTCCAGATTGAACTCACCTCAGACGACGGTTACGACCTCACGTCTCTCAAGCAGGTAATCACGTGGCGGGACAACGGGTGACCGCGACCAAAATGTGCGCTTGACGGCCCACGCCGTTGGGCGCGGCACCGCCCGAGATAGAGCGACACCGTGGTGGTGCGAGTCGATGTGGGATGGTGCACGCACCTTCGCCGACGTCACCGACGAAGACGACCATGCTGGCTTAGAGTTCGAACGGCTCTAGACCCCCGTCGCAACGGCGGCTTGAAATTCAGGGCGGGGCAGTCCCTTCTAATTCGCATTGTGGGCGGCAAGACTCTCAGGCGCCTTAAACCAACAGACCGGGTCAGGCCAGTGGATGTCGGGCGCAGCCCTCATACCTCGAAGTTGACCATTCTTTCACTTAGCAAGCTCGATCTGGCGTATTAAGTTAGGCGAGACGACGGAGCAGAACCCGAATCCGTAGGGCCCCACCTGCAAGGAGCCGGATGATGAGAATGAAGAAACTCCTTACTTGCACGTCAATGGTGTCTTTCGGTGCCTGCGCGTCAATATTTCTCGCGCCTGGATCAGCGCACGCCGACCTCTGCCCGTATCCCGGCGTCGGGTCCGGCGGCGGCGCTTTATTCACCCAAGGTGGCTTCTGCGACTACCCGACCGAGATCAACGGCTCGCATATGCATTGCGAGGCAGGTGGTTTCGGCGTCAACGGCATCATCGGCCAAAGCACTGGCGGCGGAGGTAGCTTCGGATTCGGTGGCGCAGGTATCGGCGCTCTCAGTTGTACGTGGCGCTGTCCGGACGGCGCGATGGCACCGGCACCTAATCCGCCAGGGTTATGGAGGGAATACCTAGTAGTGATGAACTCCACGAATTTCTGCAAAGACCACATGGCACCGGATGGTTTTTGGGGCGCACCGGTTTTACCGACCGAGGGAGTCCCGCCAAATGAGCGACCACCGGAAGCACCGGAAATACCGGGACGACCGATCCCAGCGCCGGGACCACCCGCACCCGCATTGCAAGTGACGCCGGGGATACCAGGAGCGTTAACGCCAGGAATACCGAATCCCTAATGGACGCCAAGCTGCCCGGATGGACGTTATGAACGATATCGATCCTGGCGGGTGTACACGCCGGCCTCTCGAGGGTGTACGTGCCGACGCGTTTCCGGCCCAGGTCGGCAAGTGCCACGGATTCGTTGGCCGCGACCTGGTGGTCATGACGCACGACGACGAGACACTTCACTACCCCACGCCAGCCGCGTAACCGCCGTATGAAGTCGACCCGTCTGCGGGCCAAAGATCGGCCTCCACCGACCCTGATAGCGCGTTCCGACGACGTGTCGGATGGGACCGTTACCTACCGTGCAAATGCCTACCGCGCGCGGAAGTGGCAAACTCAACGACATCGGGGCATGGGATCATTGTCGATTGGCGAGGGTGTGGGCGGGGCGTGGGCGTGGACGGGGCAATGACATACCTGAGCGTTCAGCCGGACCTGTTGGCGACGGCCACCAGTGATCTGATAGATATCAGGACCTCCGTCGCCTCGGCGAACGCTGCCTCCGCGGTGCCGATCACCAGCTTGGCAGCGGCGGCCGGCGATGAGATCTCGGCGGCCGCCGCGGCGCTGTTCAGCACCTACGGCCTGGAATATCTCAAGGTCGGCGCTTTGGTGTCCGAATTTCACCAGGCATTCGAACGAGCGCTGACCAACGGCGGGCTCGCGTACGCCGAGACCGAGGCCGCCAACGCAGCCGCCGCAAAGCTGGACACGATCATTGCGCCCATACGGTCGCTGCTGGACGGCACCTCGAGCCCCTCGTCAGCCGGCTCGGTGGTTTCTGGGCCGGCCGGGTTGGCCCCCGCCGCTGCCGTCGCACTGGTGATGGGCGGCAGCGGCGTGCCGATACCGACGCTGAATGAGATCAATTCGGCCCTGAAATTCGTCTCTTTCCCGTTCACCGGCGCGCAGGGTCTCTTCACCCCGGAGAGTTTGTATCCGCTCAGCGGCTACAACAGCGCGAGCCTCAGCTCCTCCGTGTCGCAGGGCGTGGGGTTGCTGGATGCCGCGATCAAATCGCAAATCGCCCTCGGCAACAACGTCACAGTGGTCGGGTACTCACAGAGCGCCATCATTTCCTCGCTTGAGATGAACGTGCTTGCCTCCCAAGGCAACCCGCACCAAGGGCAGATCAGCTTCACCCTGATCGGTAATCCGATGAACCCCAACGGAGGCCTGTTCGCGCGGTTCGCCGGCCTAAATTTTCCGAGCATCGGAATGAATTTCTCCGGTGCGACGCCGGCAAGCACGCCGTACCCCACCAACATCTTCACGGCGCAGTACGACGGTTACGCCGACTTTCCGCGGTATCCGCTCAACATCCTCTCCGACGTGAATGCCATGGCCGGCATCCTGTTCATCCACGGGGCCTACGGAGGGGCCGACCCGTTCAATCTGCCGCCGGGTTTCCAGCTGGTCGAATTGCCGACGTCTTCGGCCAACGTGGCGACGCACTACTACATGATCACGTACCCGGACCTGCCGATGTTGCTGCCGCTACGTGCCATCCCGATCATCGGCAACCCCCTGGCGGATCTGGTGCAACCGGACCTCAAGATATTGGTCAACTTGGGCTACGGCGACCCTCATTACGGCTACGACACCGGATACGCCGACGTGCCGACCGGGTTCGGGCTGTTCCCGTCGATCAACCCGATCAGCCTCACCGGCGACCTGATCGCGGGGGCGGGACAGGGCGTGGCCGCATTCGCCGGCGACATCATCGGCGGAGTGGCCTCGCTGGCGAGCCCCGCGCAGGCGGTGAGCGCACTCGCCTCGGCCGCGATGCCGGCCCTCACGATGCCCACGCTGGCGATGCCGACTGCGGCATCGATGCTGGCGGGCACACAGCAGGCGGCGTCCGTCGCCGTGCCGATGCTGACTCCGATGGCGGATCTAGCGGCCGCGGCGTTCATCTCGGTCCCGCAGTATGGCCTCGAGCTGTTTGCGGACGGGATGCAACAGCTGTTCACCGGCGACCCGATGGGGCTGATCAACGCGATCGGCAACCCGATTGCCGCCACCGCTGGCCTGGAGACCTTCCTGAGCCTCTATGCAGTCTCGACATTCTTGTCGGAACTCTGATCGCTGACCTGTGTCGGGCTGACAGGATTTGAACCTGCGACCACTTGACCCCCAGTCAAGTGCGCTACCAAACTGCGCCACAGCCCGATGCCACCGAAACAACCGGCAGCAGGTCGAAAGCCTACCTCAGACGCCCCACGGACTCGTCACGCCACCAGCGAGCGGACCGTGGGAGCTGCCTCACACTGCGGTTTCGAACCAGGCCTGCACTCGCGAAACCCAACCCCGCAACGCCTCGGCCAGCTCGTCTTCGCGGCCATAGAACCGCTGCGCCGGAACCGGAACGCTGACACCGACTAGCTGATCGCCCAACTGCAGCGCCGCTCCGAGGGCGCAAATGCCCTCGGTCTGCTCCTCGCGGTCGTGGGCAACACCTTCAGCCCGGATCCGGTCGAGCTGGTCGCGCAACACCGCTGGATCGGTGATGGTCTTGGCAGTCAGCGGCACCAGCCGAGCAGGTAGCGCCTGGGCCAGTTGATCCAAGGGCAGCGCCGCCAGCAGGGCTTTGCCGTTGGCGCAGCAGTACAACGGGAACGACTCCCCCACCGCGCTCATCGCCCGGAGCCGGCGCGGCGGCACCACCTGGTCGATGAATTCAGCACGGTCTCCGTCCAACAGCGACAGATCGACAGTCTCATCCAACGACCGCGACAGCTCCGTCAGAAACGGGTGCATGTCGGTCACCACACCCAAGCGCACCGTGCTGGCCATCCGGGATATCTCCGGACCTAGCCGATACCTGCCGCGGTGTCCGGTCGATGCCACCAAACCCTCGTCGTCCAGGGCGTTGAGGATGCGGCTGACGGTCGAGCGGGCCATTCCCACCCGCGCTCCGAGTTCGGCCTGGGTGAGGCCAGAGGGGTGTGCCTGCAATACCCGAAGGATCTCCGCCGCACGGGCAATCACCTGGATGCCGCCGCTGCGGGCGTCCTGATCTTCGGCGCTCATCGGTCAGCTCCTTACGGTCGAGCCGGTAGCCGCAGCAGCGCCTCGGCTTCCTCGACGGACGCACTCGGCAGGTCCATGGCTTCGACCAGACGCATCGTACGTAACACCAGCGCCTGGTTGCTCGGCGCCAGCTCACCCTTTCGCAGATACAGCGTGTCCTCCAGACCCACTCGGGCATTGCCGCCCAAAGCCAGGCCCACCGCCGTCAGTTCCAAATTGGCACGGCCGATCGCGATAACCTGCCAGATCGCCCCGGGAGGAAGCCGGCGCACCATCGTGAGCAGGTTGTCAGCGGTGGCCGCCATCCCGCCGCGCACCCCGAGGACGAGACTGAACTGCAACGGCTCTGCCAGCAGCCCCTCTTCCCACAACCGCAAGCATGCGTCCAGATGGCCGGTGTCATAGATTTCGAGTTCGGGCTTGACGTCCAGCTCGCCCATCCGTCCCGCCAACCGGCGGACCGCATCGGGCGGATTGCGAAACTCGCCCGCTCCGAAGCTCATTGAGCACGGATTGAGGGTAGCCATCCGAGGACGCAGCTCCACCAGCTTCTCGCGTTCCTCGAACGGAACGGTGAGACCCACGCCGGTCGACATCTGGATCAGGATCGGGCAGCGCTCGCCGATGAGGTCCATCGTTCGACGGGCTATGCCGAGATCGGCTGTGAGCCTTTCATTTTCATCGCGCAGATGAATATGAGCGACGGAAGCGCCGGCGCGATACGCCTGTTCGACCGCCGCCGCGATTTCCTCCGGAGACGTCGGCAGCGCTGGATTGTCGGCCTTGGTCGCAATGGGTCCCGTTGGGGCAACGGTGATGACGACACTCACGACGGGTGCGCAATCGTGACGAGCAGCACCGCTTCCCGGTCCGAGCGGTTCATGATCGAGCGCGTCTCCCCCTTGGCCAGGTGCACACTGTCGAGCCGACCCAGCACGGTTTCGCCGTCATCGGTGGTCAGCACGAGTTCACCGTCGAGCACGACGTACACCGTTTCCTCCGGAGCGCTGGATCGTTCGGCGGTCCCGCCGGGTTGGTAGCGGGACAAACCGACCCAGAAGCGTTCGGTGTGGCCGGCTTCGTGGCCTTGTAGGCGCGCGGTCGATACCCCGTGGTGCGCCGCGGCCACATACGGAGGGGCCTCCGAGGCGCGAGTTACGTTCATTCAGGCGGCCTTTCCCGTCTCGATCCGGTAGTTACCTGTCGGGTCGACCATCGCGACCAGACGTACGATGCAGCCGTCACCACCGACCCAGCGCCATGGGAACGCGGCGAAGGTGACGCGCTTCCCGGTGACCTTGTCCAGGTCGCCGCCAACGTTCTCGAATCCGTAGATGCCGTTCGACAGAATTGCGCGGTGGCACGGCTCCCATTCCGGGAAGTCGTCGAGTACGTTGCGCCCGGTTTCCTGCTCGTATTCCTTTACCGCCCAGGGCAACAGGCCACCTTGGGTCTCGGCAGGACCGTGCGGGCCGATCGCGGTAGCCAACGGGTGGTCCAAAGCCTGGGTGTCGGTGCCGACGGCTTTAACACCCTTGGCCGCAAACCATTCGCCGGCTTCCTTATAGAAACCCGGCGAGTAGGCGTAATACTCGGCGCTGTCCGCATACTTGTGATGCCAACCGGTGTTGACGATCACGATGTCACCGGGCCGGATTTCGGGCGTGGCCTTTTCGAGGTCCTCTGCGGTCACCACGCCCCATTTGTCTTTGGGGATCGAAACGACGACGCCCGTTCCGAAGAACGCGCTCAGTGGAATTTCGTCGAGGAAAGGTGTCCCTTCGACGACGTGCGCGGGCGCATCAATGTGGGTGCCGGAATGCATGACGGTGGTGATCTTTTGGGTCAATACCCGGCTCTTCGCCATCCCGTGCAACCGCTCGATCTTGACATCCTCGAAATACGGCCAGGCGGGTTGGCCGAGCCCCCATGGGTGGGACAGGTCGTAGAACTCCAGGGTCGACTCGGCATCACCGAGTGGCCAGGTGAAACTCATTGCTATGACTGCCTTTCCGTATTCAGTTGCTGACTGATGTGCTGGGCCAGCCGGGCTGCGGTCGCCTCGCGGGCCCCCTCCGGCCAGTCGAGGAATCCGCTTCCTGTGCGGGCACCGAGATGTCCGTCCGCGACCAGTTGGCGAAGCAATGGGCTGGGCTGCGGATCGCTGTTGATGCTGGGGAAAACCGCGTCGTGGATGGCCAGGGTGAGGTCGAGGCCGATGTAGTCGGCATTCTCCAGTGGGCCAAGCGTGGCCAGCCTGAGCCCAATAGTGTTGCGAACCACCAGATCCACCGTTTGCGCGTCGCAAATGCCTTCGGCGACGAGCGCCATCGCCTCGCGCCAGAGTGCGTGTTGCAACCGGTTGCCGATAAAGCCGGCGACGTCACGTCCGACGCGGACGGGCAGCTTGCCCGCCTGGGTCAGCAGTGCTTCGATGCGGTCCACCGTTTCGGGTGCGGTGCGCTCGCTGGGCACCACTTCGACGACCGGGATCAGGTCCGGCGGATTCCAGAAGTGGGTGCCGACGACGCGGCTCCCGTCCGGCACCCGCTCGGTCACAGCACCGATCGGCAGGACTGAGGTGTTGGTCGCCAGCACTCCGTCGGTCGTCAATGCGGCCAGTCGTTCGAACAAATCCTGCTTGACGGCAAGGTTTTCGACGATCGCCTCGATCACCAGGTCGGCTTCCGCGACCGCCAAAGCCAAGTCGGCGTCGGCACGCACCGAGCCGTGCGCGCTGATACCGGCGGCTTCTGCCGTTGCCGTGTCAAGGATTTCGGTGTCGGTGTCGGTGATCACCACGTCGAGGCCCGCCGACGCCAGCACGCCGGCGATGCGTCGACCCATCAATCCTGCACCGACCACCGTTGCGCGCGAGAAACCGTGTGACGTCAGCATGCTGTGTACCCGCCGTCCAGATACATCACCTGGCCGGTGTAGAAGCGGGAGGCGTCGCTGAGCAGGTAGATCAGGGCGCCAACGAAGTCATCTGGTTCGGCGAAGCGCCCCAACGGAATACGAGCGAACATCGCCTCGCGCGTGGCCCGGCCGGCTTCATCGTCGGCGTACATCCATTCGGTCAGCTCCGACCGGAAAACGGTGGGTGCGAGAGCATTCACCCGGATGTCGTCGGCGCCCCACTCGGCGGCCAAGGACTTGGCCAACAGATCGGTGCCGCCCTTTGACGGGCAGTAGGCGCTGTAACCGGCGGAGTGTCCGAGGCTACCGCGGACCGAGGAGACCAGTACGACGCTGCCGCCGTCGCCCTGGTTGAGCAGCACGCGCCCAGCGGCCTGGCTGATCAGCCAGGCACCGCGCAGATTGGCGCCCATCACCTTGTCGAAGTCTTCGACGGCCATGTCGACGATCGGCGCGACATGGTTCATGCCTGAAGCCACCAGGACTCCGTCGAGGCGTCCGTGCCGGGCGACCGCGGCGTCGACGATGGCCTGCGCATCAGCAGGCGACCCGGGCCGGCGTGGAACGACAGCGACATCCTCGATGCCGGCGGAGTCGACCAAATCGGCCAGACCTGCGGAGTTACCGCCTGCCAGGGTCAACCGCGCCCCTGCCTCGGCGAGCGCGCGAGCAGCCACACTGCCGAGGGAACCGGTCGCGCCGGTGATCAGGATCGATTTGCCGTGCACGCTGAACCGCTGGAGGCCCACACTTGCCGTCTGCTGCGTCATTGCAACCACTTCATCACCTGCTCCCACGATGCGGATGTTTTCACCCGATTTATGGAAGCCTAGGCATGATGACGATCGTCGTCAACCACATGTCCTATGATATGGACTTCAAAGCCCGCATTGCGAGAGCAAAATGACGGATCGAAATCAAAGACTGCTGAGATCGCCGATGATCGACTGGGCCGCCGAGACAAGAACCAACGCTTCGAAGCTTCCTGCAATCGTGAACAGAGCGACGTCGGCGGCAATCGGATTGCCGATCGCGTTAATGAGACCCCACGCATCTCCGGTGCCGGCCTGGGCAATTCCAGCCGCAAACAGTTCGAGGTTGTAAGCCGGGAGCGACAAGAGTGCAGCGGTGGTGAAGTCTGCCGTCGGCAGCAGTACCGAGTAGCCGGCAGAGAACGCACTTGCGAAGGTATTGACCAAACCGGTGGGATTCGCTGCGACGCGACTGACCACGCCGGTCGTCGCCAACGGAATCGACTGCAGCCCATGCTGCAAGTTGGCTGTTGAGAGGCTGGATGCTTCTTTGCCGGCTTCGTGCATGAAGTCGGCGATTCCCTTCTGCGTACCCGCGGCCAGACGATCGAGTACGACTGCGGGATCGATCTGCGGGAAGAGGCCGAACGATGTCGGAGTATTCGGCGGACCAGTCGACCAGCCCTGGTCGGGGCTGCCGTACCCCAGGTTCACGAGCACCCGCGTATTCGGTTCCAGGAGCGCCGCCAATGGCTCTCCCACCACCGGGATGGAACGCAGCGGCTCCAGGATCGGCAGGTGCGGATTGGGAATCATGTAGTAGTTGGTCGTCGTGGGCCCCACGGTGTTGGTCAACGGCAACGCCGTGGCGATCTGCGAGGGCGTCAGGTCCGCGTATGTGCCGTGCACATAATATATGCCCGCGATGGCATTGAGGTCGGCCAGGATGTTGATGGGGTACTGCGGGAAGTCGGCGAAGCCGTCGTATTCAATGGTGTAGATGTTCGTTGGAAACGAATTGTCCGGCGTCGCACCGTAGAAGGTGAAGCCCAGACTCGGCATGCTCAGACCCGGGAAACGGGCGAGCAACCCTCCATTGGGATTCATCGGGTTGCCCAGCAGCGTAAACACCAGAGGTAGCGGGCTAGGTGTATTGCCCGGGTTGAGGGCGCGCATTTCCAGCGAAGCGATGATGGAGCTCTGCGAGAAGCCCACCACAGCGACGTTGTTACCAGCTGCCAGCTGCTGCTTAATCGCCGCATCCAGAATCTGGATGCCTTGCGCCACCGAAATGTTCGGGGTCAAGGTCCGGATGCCGGTCAGTGGGTAGAGCGCTTCCGGCGTGAAGAGCGATCGCGCGTTGGGCGCGGTGAACGCGGGAAAATGCGGCGTTATGTATTTCGAGACAACGGCATTCACGTAGCTCAGCGGCGGGATCGGGTTGCCGCTACCGCCCATGGCCAAGGTGACATCAGTTGCCGCAGCCAGTGGCGCCGAATTGGCAGCCTCGGCCTGGGCGTACACCTCGCCCGCCGTGGACAGTGCGCGAGCGAATTCGCCCTGCACCTTCGTCATCTGGCTGATGACTACTTGGCCCTCGACAGCGAAGGAGTTAAACAGCTCGGCGGCGGCCTCTGACACTTCGTCCATTGCCGCTGCTGCGATTCCGGTTGTCTGGAGGGCCGCGGTCCCCGTCGCCTGATAAACCCTCGCACTAATGCCCGACAGATCTGCGGCCGCATCGACCACCATCTGCGGTTGCGTCATTAAATTCGAAATGTTCAGTTCCTTCAGTCAGTTCGTCGCAGTCACTTCAAGGCTAGCCCGAGCGCAGTCACACTCTTCGCGCCAATTTCAGCGCCGTTTGGCACCGCGCTTTTCACGCACCCTGACGTTGATCCGGATCGGAGAGCCCTCGAATCCGAAGGACTCGCGCAACCGTCGCTCGATAAACCGCCGGTAGCCCGCCTCCAGGAAACCCGATGTGAACAGCACGAACGTCGGGGGGCGTGCCGTGGCCTGGGTGGCGAACAGAATGCGTGGCTGCTTGCCTCCCCGCACGGGAGGCGGCGTGGCCGCGACCACCTCCTTGATCCATGTGTTCAACGGGCCGGTCGCGATCCTGGTGTCCCACGATGCCAGCGCGCCCTCCAAGGCCGGTACCAGCTTCTGCAGCGCTCGTCCGGTCCTGGCGGAGATGTTGACTCGCTGCGCCCAGCGCACCTGCACCAACTCGAGGTCAATCTCGCGGTCGAGCAGATCGCGGCGGTCCTCGTCGACCAGGTCCCATTTGTTGTAGGCGAGCACGACCGCCCGGCCCGATTCGATCACCATCGACAGGATTCGCAGATCCTGTTCAGTCAGCGCCTGCGACGCGTCGATCAATACGACCACCACTTCGGCGGCATCGATGGCGCCGTGTGTGCGCACCGAGGCGTAGAACTCGTGCCCGCTGGCCTGACCGACCTTGCGGCGCAGGCCGGCGGTGTCGACGAACTTCCAGGTTTTGCCGCCCAGTTCGATCAGCGAGTCCACCGGGTCGACCGTGGTGCCGGCGACGTCGTGCACCACCGACCGCTGATCACCCGCCAGTTTGTTCAACAGCGAACTCTTGCCCACATTGGGTTTGCCGACCAGTGCCACCCGCCGCGGACCGCCGCCGTCGGAGGTCAACTCCCCCACCTCGGGCAGAGCAGCCAGCAGCCTGTCGAGCAAGTCGGCCACCCCGCGACCGTGCATCGCGCTGACCGAGTGAGGCTCACCGAGCCCGAGCGACCACAATTCGGCGGCGTCGGATTCGACCTTTTCGTTGTCAACTTTGTTGGCGGCCAAGAACACTGGCTTGCCGGACCGGACCAGAATGCGAGCCGCGGCCTCGTCGGCAGCGGTGGCCCCCGTGGTCGCATCGACCACCAAAATGATCGCGTCGGCGGTGCGCATCGCCACCGATGCCTGTTCAGCGACGAGTAATTGCAGGCCCTTGGCGTCGGGTTCCCATCCCCCGGTGTCCTGCACGACGAAGCGGCGTCCGGTCCAGAGCGCGTCGTAGGACACCCGGTCACGGGTCACGCCGGGAACGTCCTGCACGACGGCCTCACGCCGGCCGATGATCCGGTTGACCAACGTCGACTTGCCGACGTTGGGCCGACCGACGATCGCCACGACAGGCGCCGGCCCGGACTCAGCCAGGTCGGCCAATTCGGAAGCGGTTAGATCCCAATCGCTTTCGTCGGCCCAGGTGCCATCCTCAGTCACTGTACCGCCTCACTGCGTTGCCCGACCAAGTCCAGGAGATGGGCAACCACCCCTGACTCGGTCATGTCACTGGTGTCGACGACGATCGCGTCCGACGCCGCTCGCAACGGTGACACCGCGCGGGTGGAATCCAGATGGTCGCGCCGACGCACGTCCGCCAACACGGCCTCGTAGTTGTCCGGGAGCCCTGCTCGAACGTTCTGAGCGTTGCGGCGCTCCGCCCGGGTCTCCGCTGACGCGGTGAGGAAGATCTTCACCGGCGCATCAGGGAACACCACCGTGCCAATGTCGCGCCCCTCCACCACGATGCTGTCCCCGTCGGCCAAATCCGTTGCCATTCCACGCTGAATCTCGACCAACCGGGTGCGCACGGAGGGCACCGCCGACACCGCCGACACCGCACGGGTGACGTCGTCACCGCGAATCTCCGACGAAACATCTTCTCCGGCAAGGTAAAAGCTGCTTGCGTCGGGATCATAACCGACCGACAGCTGCAACCCGGCCGCGACTTCCGCCACCGCTTCGGGGTCTGCCGGGTCGACTTCGGCACGCAATACCGCCAGCGTCACGATCCGGTACATGGCACCGGTATCCAGGAACCGCGCCCGCAAACCCCGCGCTAATCCCCTTGATACCGAGGACTTTCCGGTTCCAGCCGGACCATCAATCGCGACAACCATCGTTTCAGTTAACGAACTCACAATCCCACCGCTTTATACAGTTGTCCTACCTCGTCCATACGTAACGCCCGCACCGAACCCGGGCGTTGCTTGCCTAAAGTCACCGCACCGATGTCCGTGCGTACCAACGCTTCCACCGGAAAACCGACCGCCGCCAGCAACCGGCGCACAATCCGGTTTCGTCCTTCGTGCAGCGTCACCCGCACCAGCGTCTTGCCGGGGATCGAATCCACCACGGCGAAATCGTCGAGGTCCACTGGTCCGTCGTCCAACTCGATGCCGCCCCGCAGTTGCTTGCCCAATCCGCGCGGCACCGCACCCGTCACCGTTGCGAGATAGGTCTTGGGGACCTTGTGGGACGGATGCATCAGACGATGCGCCAACTCACCGTCATTGGTCAGCAGAATCAACCCCTCGGTGTCCGCATCCAGACGCCCGACGTGGAACAAGTTCTTGTTACCCCGCACTTTTCGCTCGATCAGATCGCCGATGCAGGGCCGACCGCGGTCATCGGACATGGTTGAGTGCATGCCGCGCGGCTTGTTCAGCGCCAGGTAGACCAGCGATTCGTCGATGACGATCCTGGCTCCGTCCACCCGAATGATGGAGGCATCCGGATCGACCCGGGTGCCCAACTCGGTGACCACCTGCCCGTCCACCTCGACGCGGCCGTCGCGAATCATCCGCTCAGCATTGCGTCGAGACGCAATTCCGGCCTGCGACAACACTTTCTGCAGGCGGGTCCCCTGAGGTTCGTCAGACTGGTCCATCAGTCGTGATCCACATCGAAAGTGGCCGGCTGCGGGGAAGGCCGACCGCCGCCGGCGAGCTTCATGAAACGCGGTTCGCTGTCCAGGGATTCGCTGATGTCGTCGATGGAGTCGACGTCCGGAAGCAGTGGTGCGATATCGGGCAGTTCGGTCAGCGAGGTCAGCCCCAGCCGCTCCAGAAACAGTTCGGTAGTGGCAAACATCATAGCGCCCGTGTCTGCATCATTGCCCACCTCGGTGATCAGGCCGCGTGCCAACAAGGTTCGCATTACGGCGTCGACATTTACGCCGCGGACCGCGCTGACTCGTGCGCGCGTGACCGGCTGGCGGTAAGCGACCACGGCCAGCGTCTCCAACGCGGCCCTGGTCAGCTTGGAACGGGTGCCGTCCAGCAACAGATTCTCGACGAACGGCGCGAAACGGGAGCGGGTGTAGAAGCGCCAGCCTTCGCTGTTCTGCCGCAGATCGATACCGCTGGCTCGCGCGGTCAGCTCGTCGGCGAGCACCTGCAGCTTCGCGGCAACCCGGTAGACCGGCTGTTCGGTGGCCGAGGCCAGCGCGTCGGCCGTCACCGGGGTATCGACCACCAGCAACAGCGCCTCCAGCACGCGGCCGAGTTCATCGGAATCCATCTCGGCGGGCTCGGCGATGTCCGGGATTGCGTCGATGCCGGAGTCCAGGTCAGGCGCTTGGTCAGACATCAGCGCCACGTTCTCCTCATCTTCACTCGTCTCGCACTTCCAGCAGGGATTCGCTCGACGGTCGTTCCCCGGTCCAGGACACCTGGAGCACGCCGAGGGGCTCGGGCTGCTCGAATGCTACCGCGCGGGAACGATACAGCTCGAGCAGCGCGAGAAAGCGCCCGACGATCTCGACCGGCAACTCGCAGTCAGCGACCAGCTCCGAGAACGAGGCCCACTGGCCGCTGCCGCGCGCTTCGAGCATGCTCAGGATGTGCCGGGCCTGTTCGGGGATCGACACTGTCCGCACGTGCAGGTGCCCGGTGGCCACCGACGGCACCGGCCGCGGGGTGAAGGCGATGGCCGCGATCTCGGCGAACCGCGCAGCGTCGACACCCAGCAACACCTCCGGCAGCAGGCCCGCGAAGCGATCCTCCAGCGACACCGCGCGGGGATAGCTGCGCTGCGCGGTGGCCTCCAACTGGGCGAACATCTCGGCGACGTGCTTGAATGCCCGATACTGCAGGAGCCGGGCGAACAGCAGGTCACGCACCTCGAGCAGGGCCAGGTCCTCTTCGTCGTCGACCTGACCGGTCGGCAGCAGCCGGGCCGCTTTCAGATCCAACAAGGTTGCTGCGACCACCAGGAAAGCCGTGGTTTCATCCAGATCCAGCTGGGCGCCGATGGCCTTGATGTAGGCGATGAAATCATCGGTGACCTGGTGCAGTGCCACCTCGGTGACATCGAGCCGATGCGCGAAGATGAGCTGCAGCAGCAGATCGAACGGCCCCTCGAAGTTCGTCAGCCGGACCCGAAAACCGTCGGTGTTGCCGTTCTCGGGTGCCGCCTCGCCGTCTGCCGGGCTGTTCGGGACGCCGTTCACACGCCGAATCGGTCGATGAACTCGCGAGCCAGCGCCCGGTAGGCCTGGGCGCCGTTGGATTTGGGCGCCCACGTGGTGATGGGTTCGCCGGCGACGCTGGTCTCCGGGAATCGGACCGTGCGGCTGATCACGGTGTCGAAGACCAGATCGCCGAACCGCTCGACGACCCGGGCCATCACCTCGCGCGAGTTGACGGTGCGCGGGTCGAAGCGGGTGATCAGGATCCCACTGATTTCCAGCTTGAAGTTGAGTCGATCGCGCACCTTATCGACGGTGTCGGTGAGCAGCGCCAATCCGCGCAGCGAGAAGAACTCGCACTCCGTCGGGATGACCACGCCCTCCGCACAGGCCAGACCGTTGACGGTGAGCAGGCCCAACGACGGCTGGCAGTCGATCAACACGTAGTCGTAGCGATCCAACACCGGGTAGAGCGCCCGGCCCAGCGTCTGTTCGCGGCCAACTTCATTGACCAGCTGAATTTCGGCCGCCGACAGGTCGATGTTGCTGGGAACCAGATCCAGGTTCTTGACCCGGGTGTTGATCAGCACATCGTCGATGGACACCCGCGACTCCACCAGCACGTTGTGGATCGTCTTGTCCAGCTCGTAGTGCGGCACACCGAGGCCGGCGGACAGCGCGCCCTGCGGGTCCATATCCACCAGCAGCACCCGTCGGCCGTACTCCGCAAGTGCGGCACCCAGATTGATCGTCGACGTGGTCTTGCCGACCCCGCCCTTCTGGTTGCACATCGCGACGACCTTGGCCGGACCATGCTTGGTGCGCGGTTGGGGTTCGGGAATATCCCGCGGCGGCCGGCCGGTGAGGCCGATTTCCGGGCCGCTGCCGGATTTGGCGGTCATGCCCGTCTACAGCGAGTGGTGACGAGCGTCAGCGTGGACATCGCAGGAAAGTCTAACGGCTGGGCCCGCCTGCGAGGGGAGACCCGCAGGCAACGGTCAAAGTGTGCGTCGAAGGACTAGATGACTTGGTGGCGCCTGGGGGTCGCGCGTTTCGCGCGAGCCTGCCCGGGTACGGCCTGTAGATGCCCGACCGCGCGTCTGAATGGCGTCACCGGCACTGCGGGCAGTCAGTCCATACGGCCACCGCAAGATCGCGACGGCCTAGATAAGGCAGAGGACACATTCAGCATGCAAGACATCACTCAACGATTCATCGAGGCACTCGAAGAGCTACACCGCAATAAGGACACGAGCCCTCTGACCGACTTGTTTGACGAGGACTCGACACTCAGTAAGGCCGGGATGCCGAATCAGCAGCAGGGAAAGAACGGCGCGCATGACTTCTGGCAGCAGTATCGCGGGGTCTTCGACACGGTCGAGGCGAGCTTTCATCATGTCGTCTATGGCGAGGGGATTGCTGTTCTGGAATGGACATCACGCGGAAATCTGAATGACGGCAACGAGTTCAGCTACGACGGGGTAAGTGTGCTCGAAGCGCACGACGACACCATCGACGCGTTCCGGACCTACTACGACACCGCGGCATTCCTCGGCGCAGAAGGTAAGAAGCGGACCACTCGTCACGCCGCGGCCAGTCAGGTCCAGTAGAGCACCCGCGCGGCGGGTAGCTTCGTCGCAAGCTCACCCTGGAACCAGGTCCGCAACTCCGCCATGGTGTCCTTCGGGTAGACGTACTTCGCCGACCCGAACTTGCCGAATTTGCGGATGCGTGCGGCCTCATCCAAATCGAGCTTCGTACGCGGGTACCAGCCCGTCAGCACTTCTTTGCTGCCCGCGGTGAAGCGGCGTGTGATGCACTCGACCGTGAGATCCACCCCGGGGACGTCCGCCAGCGCGTCGGCTACGTTTTGCAGCAGCGCTGCGTAGCCTTCGCGCCACCGCGGCATCGGCATGATCGGCGCAATGGTCAGCCCGACGCGATATCCGGCCAGCGCGAGGGCTCGCAGGGCGCCGATCCGTCGCGGCAGTCTGGCGGTGCCACCCTCGAAGCGGTCGGCAATCTCTTCAGCATTGACCGATACCCTGACCCGCGTGGCACCCTGATGCGGCAGTCCGACCAGTCGGGCAACATTGTCGAACTTGGTGGTGAACCGCAGTTCGACCCGGCCGGGCCAATCATGGGTGCCGACGTGGGCGATGGTGGCGGAGAGTGAACCGGTCAGATGCTCCAACGCCAGCGGATCGGTGTAGCACGAGGCCTCGAAGGTGGTGCCCTCCTCGGCGCGGGCGGCCGATGCCGAGGTTATCGTGCCGCGGCCGACGTGATCGTCCATCTGGGCCAGAATTTCTGGCAGGTTCGCGTACACACGGGTGATTGGCGGCCCAGACAGGGAGCCCGCCAGGTAGCAGTACTGACAGTGCGCGGGGCAGCCTTCGGCGAGATCGATGCGCCAGTCTGCGCTGGGTGGAATGGGTTGCAGTCGGAGCTTGCTGGGCGGCGCGACCACGACAGCGAGCGTGCGCTTTGCCAGGGCGTAGGTCGCGCGTTCGTTTTCTGCCCGCAGCGAAGGCAGCCGGTCGCCTTTGACGACGTTGATGTCGGTGACACCTGCGGCCTCGCAGCGCGCCACGACTTCGGCGCCGTGCGGTAATTCCGCCGCTGACCGGGTTACCAGGACGCGGGCCGGGATCCACAGCATCGGCGGATTCGCGGCGGACGCCGATGTCGTGGCGGGAACTGTCATTTTCGGATGACAACGCAGTCGGGGATTCACAGGTTCCCCGGCCTATCGTGGCGCTATGGACCTGAAGCGACGTATTCCCTTGCTGCGGTGGTCGGTATGGCGAATGGCCACCGGTGCGCGCAACATCACCGAGACCGGCCAGATCGGCGACGGACGCGAAGCGGCGGCAGTCGAATACGTACTGAACAACGCCCGCGCCGGCGACGTCGACGACGTGCTGGCCGCCATAGACAAGTTCGCCTACGAGAAGTCAATACTGATCAACGTCGGCGACGAAAAAGGCGCCATACTCGACGCCGCGGTGCAGCGTGCCGACCCTGCTGTGGTTCTTGAACTTGGGACCTACTGTGGTTACAGCGCGCTGCGGATTGCGCGGGCCGCTCCGAATGCCAAGGTGTTCTCCATCGAACTGGCCGAGGCCAACGCCGTGAATGCTCGGCGGATTTGGGAACACGCCGGCGTCGGCGACCGGGTGACGTGCGTGGTGGGAACGATCGGGGATGGCGGCCAGACCCTGAACGCGCTGGCGAACGAGCACGGATTCGCAGCCCGCTCGTTGGACTTCGTTTTCATCGACCACGACAAGAAGGCCTACCTCGACGATCTGCAGCGAATCCTGGATCGCGGCTGGCTGCGCGAGGGCTCGGTCGTCGTCGCCGACAACGTCCGGGTGCCGGGGGCGCCCAAGTACCGCGCCTACATGCGCGAGCAGCAAGGCACGTCGTGGCGGACCGTCGAGCACAAAGCTCACCTCGAATACCAGACCCTAGTGGCCGACTTGGTGCTGGAATCCGAATACTTGGGCTGAACTGTTAGGTGGCCCGGGGGTGGGCTCCGGCCCACACTTCCCGCAGCGCGTGCACGGTGACGAGGGTGTAGATCTGCGTCGTGGTCACCGAGGCGTGACCCAGTAGCTCCTGCACCACCCGCACGTCGGCGCCGCCCTCCAACAGATGGGTGGCAAATGAGTGCCGCAGCATGTGCGGGGACACACCTGAGGTGATACCGCCGCGCTCGGCGGAGTCCTGCAACACCTGCCAGGCGCTCTGTCGCGACAACCGGCCGCCCCGGGCGTTGAGAAAGATGGCCGGAGTGCCACGCCCGCGCCGGGCCAGATCCGGGCGGCCGCGCACCAGGTAGGCATCGAGCGCCTGCACCGCGGGACGCCCGATCGGCACCAGTCGCTGCTTACCGCCTTTGCCGCGCAGCAACACCGACCTGGAGTGGGTGTCGATGTCATCGACGTCGAGGCCGACAGCCTCGGAGATCCGCGACCCGGTGGAGTACAGCACTTCCAGCAGCGCACGGTTACGCAGCGTCAGTGGGCCGTCGGATGCGTCGTCACCGCCGGCGCCTTCGAGCAGCGCCAGCACCTGGTCGATCGTCAGGCTCTTGGGCAGCCTTCGGCCTGGCGTCGGCGGCCGCACCGCCCGCGCCACATCGAGCTCGGCCAGCCCTTCGGCGGCGGCGAATCGGTGCAACCCCCGGACCGCGATCAACGTCCTTGCCGCGGATACCGCCGACAGCGCAACCAAACCGGCTTCCGGATCCCCGCGTCGCAGTGCCACCAGGAACTCGCTGACGTCGTTCTCGCCGACCTTGGCCAGATCATGGATTCCGCGCTCTTCCAGATGCTTGGAGTAGCGGCGCAGGTCCCGGCGGTAAGAGCTCAAGGTGTTGGCCGCGACGCCGCGCTCGATCGTCAGATGGTCGAGATAGCCCTGCATCTGCGAATCGAGCGCCAGCACCGTCACTCCGCGGCCTTGCGCCCAGCGAACGCGATCGGCCTGTCGATCCACGGCGTGTCCAGGGGACGCGGCTGGACAGCGCCGTTCTTGACGGCGTGCGCGGCCAGAATTCCGGCGATGGCAATCGAATTGACGATCTCTCCACTCAGAGCGCGGTCGACCGCCTCGTCCAGGGGATACCAGCGCATCGTCATATCGGCTTCTTCGTCATGCGCCTCGGGACGTCCGATGTCGCGCAGTCCAGTGGCCAGGAAGACGCGTACCGATTCGTCGCTGTAGCCAGGGGCGGTGTTGACGTCCAGAAGCACCTGCCAGGTGCTGGCGTGCAGGCCGACCTCCTCCTGAAGTTCCCGTGCAGCGCTGAGATGAGGCGGCTCACCCGGGGCGTCGAGCAACCCCGCCGGCAATTCCCATATCCGCCGGCCATACGGGTGGCGGTACTGATAGATCAGCGCGATCTCGTTGTCGTCGTTCAAAGCGACGACGGCGACCGCGCCGTAGTGCTCGACGACTTCCCGATGGGCGGTCCTACCGCCCGGCATCCGGACCTGGTCCCGACGCAAGGCGAAAATAGCGCCCTGATAAAGGGTTTCGGTTGAGACCGTCTCGAAATCGTGCTCAACCACGGTTGACTGGAGTGGCTAGCGGTTGCGCGACGTTCTGTCGATGCTCGTTGCCGTTGGCGTGCTCGGGAATCTCGACCGGCAACCGTTCGCCTGCCCGGTAGTCCAAGGCCGCCCTGATGAACGCGGCGAACAGCGGGTGCGGACGAGTGGGCCGACTCTTCAACTCGGGGTGAGCCTGGGTGCCGACGACGAAGGGGTGCTGTTCGGGCGGGTACTCGACGAATTCCACCAGATGTCCGTCGGGCGAGGTTCCGGAGAATCGCAGGCCGCTTTCCGCGATCCGCTCCCGATAGGAGTTGTTGACCTCGTACCGGTGCCGATGGCGCTCGGACACCTTCGTGGCTTGATATGCCTGAGCCACAATCGAATCCGGCTCCAAGACGGCCGGATAAGCACCCAGCCGCATGGTGCCGCCCAGATCCGCCTCACCTGCCACGATCTGCTCCTGATCGGCCATCGTGGAGATCACTGGGTCGGGTGTATCCGGCTCGAACTCGGCCGAGTTGGCTTCGCTGAGGCCCACCGACCGGGCGGCCTCGATGACGATGCACTGCAGGCCCAGACACAGCCCGAACACCGGCAACGACCGCGCCCTCGCGTGCCGGATGGCACCGATCTTTCCCTCGATGCCACGGATGCCGAAGCCACCGGGAATCAGCACCCCGTGCGTGTCGCCCAACGCCGCCGCCGCGCCGCTGGGTGTCTCGCAGTCGTCGGATGCCACCCAGACGATTTCCACCTTCGCGCGGTGTTTGAAACCACCGGCGCGTAGCGCCTCACTGACCGACAGGTAAGCATCGGAGAGCTCAACATATTTGCCCACCAAGGCAATCCGCACCGTTTCGTGCGGCTCGTGTACCCGGCGCAGCAGGTCGTCCCACTCGGTCCAGTCGACGTCGCGGAACGGCAGGTTGAGTCGACGGACCACGAACGCGTCCAGTTCCTCGCGGTGCAGCACCTTCGGGATGTCGTAGATCGAGGGCGCATCCGGGGTGGAGATGACGCCGTCGATATCGACGTCACACATCAGCGCGATCTTGTTCTTCAGCGCTTCGGGAACGGTACGGTCGCAGCGCAGGATCAGCGCGTCCGGGGAGATACCAATGCTGCGCAGCGCCGCCACCGAGTGCTGGGTTGGCTTGGTCTTGAGCTCGCCGGAGGGCGCCAGGTAGGGCACCAGCGACACGTGCAGGAAGAAGACGTTGTCCCGGCCGACGTCATGGCGAACCTGCCGTGCCGCCTCGAGGAAGGGCTGGGACTCGATGTCGCCCACGGTGCCACCGATTTCGGTGATCACCACGTCCGGGCGCCGCCCCGCGGCATTCGGTGCGGCCATCGCCAGGATGCGTCGCTTGATCTCGTCGGTGATGTGCGGGATGACCTGCACGGTGTCGCCGAGGTACTCGCCGCGCCGCTCTTTGGCGATGACCGTCGAATACACCTGCCCGGTAGTGACATTCGCCGAGCCGGACAGATCACGATCGAGGAACCGTTCGTAGTGCCCGACGTCGAGGTCGGTCTCGGCGCCGTCCTCGGTGACGAAGACCTCGCCGTGCTGGAACGGGTTCATGGTGCCCGGGTCGACGTTGAGATACGGGTCGAGCTTTTGCATGGTGACTTGCAACCCGCGCGCGGTCAGCAGCTGTCCGAGGCTGCTTGCCGTTAACCCCTTGCCGAGCGATGAAGCGACGCCACCGCTGACGAAGAGGTGTCTGGTGGCGGTTTGCGGATGCTTACGCAACTGGGCGACCTCCGTGAAGACGGGCAGGGCATGACGTCTGGTGCTGTAGCTGGGCCTGCCGACGCACGGAAAACCACCCTAACATTCACGGCGTCATGCCGTGACGAACACGCCCTACTGAGGGACGGTGACCGAGGTCGCCCCGTGGCCGCTGCCGTACTGACCCGGCTTGGAACCGGCGATCAGGTCGTGCAGAGCGAGGATTGCCGTAATCCGCCCGGGCTCGACGTCGACGTCATCGATCGTGCTCACCGCCCCCGACATCCCGCCGTCGGCGCGGGTGACAGCCACTGCGGCACTGCCGTTGGCCGAACCGTCCCGACCCGCCAGTACTGTGCCCGAGCCGTGCGGTGCCAACGCGGCGGCGAACCGTGCCACGGTCGACCCCTGATTTCCGGCATCCGCGGGCAAGCCACCCCCGGTGATCACGATCGCGGCGTTGGCCGCCCCGATGTGGTCGTTGGGCTGGTAGGTGATGAAGCCGGTTTCCCTGAGGGCACCCAGGACCGTGTCGCGCTGGGTGTCGTCAACGACCGGCACCTGCGGGTTGGAATTGATCAGCAGTGCAATGCCCAGCAGGTCGCCGGCCTGCGAACCCTGGTCGACCAACTTGGTGCTCAACTGCGTTCCGGCGGGCAGGATCGAGGAGTTGACCACCGTGCGCAGTTTCTCGCCGGAGTTGGCTTCGACGAACTCGTGGGTGAGTGCCACAGTCCCCGTGACCGAGCCGCCGGCCTGTCCGATGATCTTCGATACCGCGGAGACATCGTCGTTGCTGGCATCAGGAGTTCGGAACAACACCACCGTCTTGGCGGCCAAGGCGTCCTTCACGATCCTGCCGAGCACTTGGGCATCGAAAGTATTTGCCGCGCTGAGCTTCTCGTTGAGCTGATTGCGCTGGTCGTTGAGCCCGCTGACTTGGGAGGCCAAGTCGCGCTTCTCGTTACGCAGGCTGGACAGCACCGTATCCGAGAAGAAGCCGGAGCCCAGCACTACTCCGATGGTCAGGGCGAGAAAGACCGCTGCCAGCGAAATGGCATGTTGACGTAACGAGATCATGGGGGCACTTCCTTTGGGAACCTCGGGTGGCTACGACAACAGGTGCTGGATCCACAGCGTGAACCGGTTCCAATATTCGACGGCCCAGTGCAGCACCACGCCGTCGGTGCGAGACACCCACAGCACAACGATGATGGCGATCAGCATGGTCAGCGCCAAGAGCGCGATGGCGCCGCCCGAGATGTGGTTCCGGTAAAGCGTGGCAACAGCTTTGGCGTCGACCAACTTCTCCCCCACTCGCAACCGGGTGAGGAAGGTTGATGGATTGCTCTGCGACCGCGTCCGGTCGAAGAACGTCTCGATGTTGGCGGTATGGCCGGCGGTGACCAGTAGCGCGGCGCCGTGGTGATCGGCCAGCAACAGCGCCAGATCGGTGGCCGAGCCCGCGGCGGGGAATGTCATGGCCCCGACACCGAGATCCTGAATCCGCTCCAGGCCCGCAGCGTGGCCGTCGGCGTCCGCGGGCAGTACCACCTGGGCACCGCACTTGAGGACTTCGGCGCTGATCTGGTCGGGGTCGCCGACGATCAGTTGCGGTCGGTACCCGGCCTTGCGCAACACATCGGCACCTTGGCCGACACCGACGAGCACCGGTTGGTACTCCTTGATGAATGGCTTGAGGGACTTCAGGTCGTCGGCGGCGCTGGGCTCCTCGGAGACCACCACCACGTGACGGCGGCGCATGTCGACGTCGATGTCCGGGATGCCGATGCCGTCGATCAGCAGCGGGCTCTCGCTGCGGATGAACTCAATTGTGTTGCCGGCGAAGGCTTCCAGGTGTGCGGCCAGGCCACTCTTGGCCTCCCGCATCAGGTCCGCGATGTCGTGATCGGTGCGCTCGGTGCCGCGGATCAGTCGACGGTCGCCGGAGTAGACCCCACCTTCGTAGAGACGGATCTTGGATCCGTCCTTGACCTTCTTGAAGATGTCGGGGCCGGTCTCGTCAATCAGCGTGACCCCGTTGTTGACCAGAACCTCCGGGCCGAGGTTCGGGTAGCGGCCGGAGACCGACGGAGAGGCGTTGACGACGGCGGCGATGTCAGCTTCGACCAGAGCGTCGGCGGTGATGCGGTCCAAGTCCAGGATATCGAGGACCACGATGTCGCCGGGACATACCCGACGCAGCAGTCGATCGATATTCCGGTCCACGCGGGCAGTGCCAATCAGACCTGGCCGGACGGTGTTGCGAGTTAGAAGCGCTGACATCTTCATGTGGGGGATTCTGTCCGCGATGCAAGCAATGGGCGGGGAGGCGCGCCGTAACATCTGTCCCTTTAGTTGCATAGCGTCACATCTGTCACATTTGTGTTGAAGGTTGGTCTCGGGGGTTTGCGACGACGTCTGGGCGGCCTGTCGACCGCTGACCGGCGGGCGCGGCCGGCTCGAGAGACCGCTCCGGTACGGCCGGGACGGCGTGTCGTTACGCAGACAGGCGCGCTCGTGGCGGAAGGCGTCGGCGAGGGCGCGCGAGGATGCGCAGATCTACAGCCCCGGGGGGTGGCGTGAAACCGCCAGCGGGTCAACGTAACTCTCCGCACGCTCGGCACAGCACGAAACCTCACAAGGCCACACCAACCGCGGCGCGCGGAAAGCGCGTACCGTCGCGGATATCGAGCAGCTCGGTAACGAGCCAACATGCTCGACCAAAAAGGAAATTTAATGGGATCGCCCACAGAGTTGCGTTCGCCCTACATCAAACGTGTTGACCTGGTGAATGACAGCATCAAGACTCACCCGAAGCCGTCGAACCAGGCCGCCACCGACTTGGCGGTGCGCTGATCTCTGTTCATTTGCACGAGGTGGCCATCATTCACCTCGTTCCCTTTATTTCGCCTGTGCAACAAAAGGTTTCAACACATGACAGTTATAGTGACTCTCCGCAACGGCCAAACTGACAAATACATGCGTTTCCACGACACATACGTTAAGCGCCGGGACGGCACGCTCGACGTCGTCCGCGGCGGCGCCAAACTGCCGCACACCTACGCGCCCGGGACATGGGCTGATGTGGAAGGCGACGAAAAGAGTTGGAAAAAAGGACGTTTCGGCGGCTAATCAGATACAAGCCCGAAGGCCCGGGGCACTGCTGGGTTGAGCAGTGATTGCACAATTCAGCCGGCAATTGGCGCGGCGCCAGGACGGCTAGGTCTTTTCGCTCTGCGCGGTCTCCAACAGCTCGCGTGCGTGTGCGCGGCCGCTGTCGGACTCCCCCAGCCCGGCGAGCATTCGTGCCAACTCGGCCACCCGGTCGTCGCTGGTCAGGCTGCGTACCCCGCTGGCTCCCTTGGGCCCCTTACTGTGCACCACCAGGTGCACATCCGCGTAGGCCGCGACCTGCGGCAAGTGAGTGACGACGATGACCTGGTGGGTGCGGGCCAGCCTGGCCAGCCGGCGGCCGATCTGCACCGCCGCCCAGCCGCCGACGCCGGCGTCGACCTCGTCGAACACCATGGTGGTTCCGGTCGCAGACGCGGCAAGCACTACTTCGAGCGCGAGCATCACCCGGGACAACTCGCCACCTGAGGCGCTCTTGGCCAGCGGCAGCACGGTCATTCCGCGGTGCGCCGCGAAGCCGAACTCCACCAGGTCGATGCCGTCGGCACCCGCGCGGGCGAACTCGTCGTCGGGCAGGTTCAATGCGGCGGCATCGTGCGGTGCGGCGACGTCGATGCTGACGCCGATGGTGAAGTCAGCGTCGGCCATCGCCAGGCCGGCAAGTTCGGCGGTCACCTCCTTGGCTAACTTCTTAGCGGCCTTCCGCCGAATCTTGCTGAGATCGATTGCGACCTGGGCTAATTGGCGTCCGAGTTCATTGGCGCGCTGCTCGAGCGCGGCCAAACCCTCTTCGGACACATCAAGTTGGGCCATCCGGTCGCGAGAATCCTGGGCCCACTGCAACACGCCGTCGATGTCGGCGGCGTACTTGCGGGTCAGCGTCCGCAGTTGGGCCTGGCGGGCCAGCTTGGTGTCCAGCGTGCTCGCGTCGGCGGGCAGCTCGTCCAGGTAATTGCCCAATTCGCCCGATGCGTCGGTGACCACGGCCAACGCCCCGCTGACCTGGTCTGCGAGCGTCCGCAACCTGGCATCACCGGTCGATTCCAGCGCAGCCCGCGCTCGCCCCAAGGCTTCGACCGCGCCGAACGCCTCCTCGGACGAACTGGACAACACCTCACGCGCCGTCTCCGCCGCCTCCCGCAGGGAATCCAATTCGGAGAGCCGGACGATGTCGGCCACCAGTTCGTCGTCCTCCCCGGGCTGCGGGTCGACGGTGTCGATCTCGTTCAGCGCGAACTTCAGTCGATCCGCCTCCTGCGCGAGTTCACGCGTCCGGTCGCGGCGGTCGATCAGGTCACGCCGTGCGGCCAGCCACGCGTCCCGTAGCTTGCGGTAGCGCTCCAAGGCAGGACCGGCCGACGCGAAGCGGTCCAGCGCGGCGCGCTGCTCGTCCGAACGCATCAACCGCAACTGGTCGTTCTGCCCGTGCAGAGCGAGCAGTTGGGTGGTGAATCCGCTGAGCGACTTCGCCGGCACGCTGCGGCCGCCCAGATAAGCACGGGAGGGCCCTTCGCGGTTTACCGTGCGCAACGCGATCACGCTGCCGTCCTCGTCGCGTTCGGCGCCCGACGCGTCGAGAATCGTGTCAAGTAACGCGGTCACTGCGTCGTCGACATCGGTTGTGGTGAAACGACCTTCGACGACGGCGCGGTCAGATCCGGACCGCACCCGGTTCGCGTCGGCGCGCGAACCACCCAGCAGGTGCAGGCCCGTCACCACCATGGTCTTGCCGGTACCGGTCTCGCCGGTCAACACGGTCAGTCCGCGGTCGAACTCGGCGGTCGCAACGCTGATGGCTCCCAGCGACTCGATTCGTATTTCCGTCAGCATTCAGCGTGCACCCGATTACTGCCCGCGCCAACCTGCAACCGGCAACCGGAACTTGGTCACCAAGCGGTCCGTGAACGGCGCGCTGTCCAACCGCGCCCATTTGACCGGCGTCGCGCAGCGGGTCACCTCGAGTCGACTACCCGCCGGCACCAGCATTTCCCGGCGACCATCGCAGAACACCAGCGCGTCGTGGCCGCTGGCCTCGATCTCGATTGCGATGACGGCGTCTGGGCTGGTCACCATGGGCCGGCCGAACAGGGCATGAGCGTTGTTGGGCACCACCAGGATTGCCTCGAGGTCGGGCCACAACACCGGCCCGCCCGCAGAGAATGCGTACGCGGTGGACCCGGTGGGAGTGGAGATGAGCACCCCGTCGCAACCGAACGTCGACACCGGACGACCATCGATCTCGATGACGGTTCCCAGCACTCCCAGCCGTGGACCCTTCTCCAGGCTCGCTTCGTTGAGCGCCCATCCCTGATCGATGATCTGACCACCTTGCCGCACAACGACATCGAGGGTCAGGCGGTCCTCTACCCGATAGTCCCGCGCGATCACATGCTCGAGTACCGAGTCGATGGCCTCGGCCTCGGCTTCAGCCAGGAAACCGATGCGACCCAGGTTGACACCCAGCACCGGAATGCCGGCGTTGAAGGCCAATTCGGCCGCACGCAGGAAGGTCCCGTCACCGCCCAGGACCAGCACCAGTTCGCAGCCCTCGGCGGCCATCGGATCCGCATCGACAACCTCGATGCCGTCGCCCAACGCCCGCTCGTCGTTCGGAGCCATCTGCAGCGAGCCGCGGTCGACCGCCTCGGCGGTCAGCGCACGAAGGCTAATCCCCTTGTCGCGCAACACTTTCTCGACGCAGCGAGCGGTTTCGGCCGCCTCGTCGCGTCCGGTATGGGCGACGAGCAGGACGGTACGTTCAGCGGTCATTGCGGGCCCTCACTCATCGCGCGCTGCACCGTGTCGTTTAGCTTGTCACCAACCAGCGCCCGGTCGGTCCGCGCGCGCAGCCACAAGAAATATTCGACATTGCCCGACGGGCCCGGCAACGGGCTGGCCGTCACGTCCACGGTGTGCCAGCCCAGCTGGGTCGCGCGCCGCGACACCGCAAGCACCGCATCCCGGCGTAACTCGGGGTCATGAACCACCCCGCCGGGACCGACCTGGCCCTTGCCTACTTCAAACTGCGGCTTCACCATGGGAACGATATCGGCGTCCGGAGAAGCGCAGCCAACCAGCGCGGGCAACACCGTCGCCAACGAGATGAATGACAGGTCGGCTACCACCAGGTCGACGGGGCCGCCGATCGCTTCTGCCGTCAGGTCGCGGGCGTTGGTCCGCTCCACCACCACCACCCGCGGATCGCTGCGCAGCGACCACGCGAGCTGGCCGTATCCGACGTCGGCGGCGACCACCTCGGCGGCACCGCCGTCCAACAGCACCTCGGTGAACCCTCCGGTCGAGGCACCCGCATCCAGGCAGCGCCGGCCCTCGACCGGAATCTGGAAGGCATCCAGCGCGCCGAGGAGTTTGTGCGCCCCACGCGACACCCAGACACGTTCTTCACCGGCAACAGTGAGCGCCGCCGTGACCGCGACAGCCGTGGCCGGCTTGACCGCCGGCAGGCCGTCGATGCGCACTTTGCCGGCGCCGATCAGCTCGGCCGCCTGCTGCCGAGATCGGGCCAGACCCCGGCGGACCAGCTCGGCGTCGACGCGGGCACGCCGTGGCATGCGCGCACTCAGCCCTTCTCCGCCGACTCCAGCGCCTGCAGCAGCACGTCGTGTGCCTCGGAAAGGCGGCGGGCGATGTCTTCGAGCTCGGCGACCGAGGGCCCGTCCGGGGCGTCAGCCGATTGCGGCAACTGGGCCACCAGGGCTTCGATTTCCTCGCGAATCTGGTCAGGGTCGATAGTCATGGCGCTCCCTACGCTAGTCACCGGCTAATCGGTCTGCATCAGGGACCAGTGGTCCAAGGCATCGCGAGCCCGGTCGTCGCCCGCCTCGATGCGCGGCGGTTGCCCTTCGGGATCTGATGCATCCCATACCGCGCTGGCCACCGCGCGAACGATCGACAACGAATCCTCGTCGGAATCCTGGTCGGAATCTTCCTGAGCGCTAACGGTGATGACATCGCCGTCCACGTCGATCCGCCAGCCCGGCCGTGGCGCTACCGCGAGCCGCTCGGCGTCGAGGTGCAGCGAGCGCAGATCGAAGCCGATGTAGGTGGGCCGACGAGCCGGCTCCGCGAAGACCGCGTCCCGCGCGGAATTCACTCCGGTCAGCACCATCAGGCTGGGCAATCCGGCGCCATTGGCACCCTCGATGTCGGTGTCCAACCGGTCACCGATCACCAGGGGCGCACGAAAGTCGCCGCGGCCAACCGCATCCTTCATCAATTGCGGTCCCGGCTTGCCGGCCACCTGTGGCTGCGCGTCGGTAGCCGCGCGCACGGCGGCCACCAGGGAACCGTTGCCCGGCAACAACCCTCGTTCGTTGGGCAGCGTCGGATCCACATTGGCCGCCACCCAGAGCGCACCCGCCCGGATGGCCAACGTGGCTTCGGCGAGTTCCGGCCAACCGACGGTCATCGACAGACCTTGAACGACGGCGTCGGGTCCGTCTTCAAAGAGTCGGACCGGGCGCAGGCCCACGGCGCTGATCTCACTGGCCAGCGCATCGGTGCCGACGACCAGCACCTTCGATCCGGGTTCCAACTGGGCGGCCAGCAGGTTGGCCGCACTCTGCGCGCTGGTGACGACGTCGTCGCTGGCCGCGGTGAAGCCCAGTTCGCGCAGGTGTGCGGCGACTTCGTCCGCGCTGCGGGAGGCGTTGTTGGTGACGTACAGCTTGCGGCTTTGGATTTCGTCTAACGACTCGGCGGCACCCTCGGTCGGCTCATGTCCACGGAAGACGGTCCCGTCAAGGTCAAGAAGCAGGCAGTCATATTGCTGCGCAAGGCTTTTGGTGTCAGCCAAGTTCGCTGACCCGGTCTTCGGCGTCGGTGACGCCTTCGCTGTCCGCGGCTGCGGAACGCAGGAACCATTCCAATGCGTCGCTAGTGCGTCCTAGCGCGAGGAGTGTGTCGGCGTAGGCGTAATACAGCCGCGCGGCCGTGGCACCGGAGCGGCCCGGCTCGAGTTGCGGGGTGGACAACAGGGCCAGGGCCTGATCGAGCTGTCCCAGGTCGGCGCGGGCTCCCGCGGCCACGATGCGCAGTTCGTCAGCATCATCGCCGCTGAGCTGAGCCGCCTCGGGTCCGCGAGCCAGGTCGATGGCTCGCTCCGGACGGCCAAGGCCGCGTTCGCAATCGGCAATCAGCGCCAACAACTGGGACTTACTGCCCATTCGGCGCGCGGCACGGAATTCGGCGAGGGCCTGGGCCCAATCACCGCTGTAATAGGCGGCGATTCCGACCGCCTCTCGGATCGCGGCGATCCGGCTGGCCCGGGCCCGGGCGGCCCGCGCGTGGCTCAGGGCGGCCTCGGGGTCTTCGTCGAGCAGGCCACCCGCTGCGACGAGGTGGCGCGCGACCGTATCGGCGGTGGCCTTGTCCAGGGTGCTCAACTCACGTCGGACATCGGGCGCCAACTGCCGGGCGTCGATATCCGGGGGAATCGGCGGACCGGCAGGTGCGGTGTCGTTGGCCGGGGATCGGGTTTGGGCCGATCGCGCCCGGCCGGGGCCGGAACGTCGCGGCGCCCCGCCGGATGCCGACCGCGGTCGCCGCTCGTTGCTACCACCGCGCCTGTCCTCGCCCACGCGCTAGAGGTTACGGGCAGCGGCTGCAGGCTCACAATCAACGGCCCGCTCGGCGATCAGGCCTGCAGTCGGTGCGGCAACATCGGCGCTATCAACGCCGGGCAGTATGTCGCTATCGCGACGATGGTGAATGCCGCGGCCCGCTCGTTCGACAGCCCGCTGACCTCAGCCAATTCCGCGACGATCGATTCGAACGTTTCCCCTCTGGCCAGCGCTTTCGGGCAGATGGATTTGCCCATCGCTACCGCGGTCGCCGGTTGGCTGTACGGAACACCCGCGTTGTTCAACGCATTCAGGAAAGCGTTTCCCATCATGTCGGCGTGGATCGGCGCCGCCACTGTGGCCGACACCCCGAATACGCCTGCGGCCAGCACCAGGAATCGGAGGGCCATCGCGGGTGCCGTCATCGTGACAACCCTGCTCAACAAGTGTCACATTCACGCCTCAGTGGGATAAAGGTTTGCCCTCTAACGCGTTTTGGGCCGCGCCTGGCACAGCACAGGTATTAGTCCCCCGATCGGTGGACACCGCCTGTCCCACCATCGGGGGAACGCTATTTCCTCCCGCATTCGGCTAGTAGTGGGATACCAGCGCGGCCCGAAGCCGCCCAGAATAGGTGTCAGAGCAGAACACAGAACCACAAAACCGAAACCAGAAAAGTCTTACAGCCCAATATGTCGGCGGGGATCTCATGACCTCCCATCCCCCACATCTGAGATCCTCGCCGACACCCCCGACTCCCAGCGGGGTCTCATCGTTTCCCCCCTCCCCTAGCGATGAGATCCCGCTGGAATTTTTTGTGCCTTAAATCCTCGCCGGCAATCCTTAACTGACGAACCCCGACTGAGTAGCGTGAAGCCATGTCAGAACCGCAAGGGATCGGCACTGACCAGGTAGTCGGCCCCGACTGGTCACCCTGGCCGACACGGGTATTGGGTCACGCCGATCCGCTGACGATCGTCCACCACTCCGGGACCCACCGCATCATCTCCCCCGAGCAGACCTGGACCGCCATCCAACCTCTGCTCGCACCGGCCGGCATTACTCGCGTCGCCGATCTCACTTGGCTCGACGATCTCGGAATTCCCACCGTGCAGGCGGTGCGGCCTGCCTCGCTGACTCTGTCAGTCAGCCAGGGCAAAGCAACCACGTATCGCGCCGCACAGGTTTCCGCGGTCATGGAATCGCTGGAAAACTGGCACGTCGAAAACCTCGCACCCGATCTATCATCAACGCCCACAACAGAACTCGTTGATTCACTGACCTATGACCCGGCCGAACTGAATCGTCCGGAGGGAAGCTTCTACCATCCGGGCGCGCGGCTTGACTGGGTGGTCGCGACCACACTGTTGACCGGTCGCCGAACCTGGGTTCCCTGGCTGGCGGCCTTGGTGAATATTGCGGTCAAGGATTGCTGGGGCCCGCCGATATTCGGTATGGACACAACGGGATTGGCTTCGGGCAATAGCTACCACGAGGCCACTCTGCACGGCCTCTACGAGATCATGGAGCGTCACGGCATGGCCGCCGCCCAACCCGGGTCCACTCTGTTCGAAGTGTCACTCGAGGATGTCGTCCGTTCGGACAGCGCCGATTTGGTTGAGATGATTCATCGGGCCGACAGTGAGGTGCAAGTCGCGCGCATCGACACCTGGGACGGCTTCTACTGCTTTGCCGCCGAGATCACCTCCAACACGATGGAGATCCCGTTCAGCGGCAGCGGACTTCATCACGACCCGAATGTGGCACTTTCGCGGGCGATTACCGAAGCGGCACAGTCACGACTGACGGCGATCAGTGGGACGCGCGAAGACCTGCCGTCCGCGATCTACCAACGGTTCGCCCGGGTGCACACCTACGCTCCCGCCCGAAAGTCGATGCAGTCCATGCCCGAGGCCGAACCCACACCGTGGCACATGAGCAGCACGGACTCACTGGGTGACCTGCTGACGTCGGCGGCCAAAGCGGTGGCCACCGTTGCCGGCGCCGAACCGCTCGCGGTGGTCTGCGACTTCCCCGACGCGTCCGTACCGGTCGTCAAGGTCGTTGCCCCAGGGATGTCAGCGACGGTGAACTCACCGTTGCGCACGCCTCTCGAGGAGCACCGATGACAGTCGACGGGCGGATCGTCGTGACCGCGGGACCGACCATCGGGGTCGAGGACATCCGGGCCGTCATCCCCAATGCCGAAGTAGTGCCGCCGATTTCGTTTGGTGATGCATTTCGGTACGGCTTGGGTCCGCAGGACACCCTGCTGATCGTCGACGGACTCTTCTTCCAGAGTGCCTCGGTACGGCACAAAGAACTGCTGACCCTGCTCGACGACGGCGTCCGCGTCGCCGGCTCATCGAGCATGGGGGCGCTGCGGGCGGCCGAGCTGCATCCGTTTGGAATGCAGGGCTACGGCTGGGTCTTCGAGGGGTACCGCGATGGGCTCATCGAAGCCGACGACGAAGTGGGCATGGTGCACGGCGATCCAGAGGACGGCTATCCGATTTTCGTGGATGCGTTGGTGAACATCCGCCAAACCGCCTCACGCGCGGTCGAATCGGGCGTGCTCTCGATTGAGACCGCCGACCAAATCATCGAAACGGCGCGTAGCACGCCCTTCAGCCAACGCAGCTGGAACCGGCTGTTGGACGCCGTGGGTGTATCGGAAAGCCGAAGCCTGGCAAAGCAATTGAAGGCGATGCGGGTCGACATCAAGCACGCCGACGCGGTATTGGCGTTGCGGCAGGTGGCCGGTGGCAGCATGGATGTCGCGACTCGGCCCGGCCCGCCACCGACCGTGTGGTCACACCGCTGGCGACAGCGGTGGGCGCCGCCGACACCGGTTGCTTTGGCGGACACCGAATCCGTAGTCGACGTCTTGGATCTCGACGTTCTGTCGCTGTTGAGTATCTGCGCCAGCGACCGTTGGGCATATCTGCCCGGGCTGGAGCAGGTGGCCGCCTGGCATTGGACATCTGCGCATCCCAATGACGAAGGGAGCGTCCGAGAACGGGCGGCCCGGGCCACCGCCGAGGTCGTTGCCGAAAGCTATGAACGCGCACTGGAGACCGTCGCGCACCACTACGCGTTGGCCACCGGCATCATTGATGAGTCCGGCTTTCCCGAGCAGATCAGGTCCCAATGGCTCACCGCCGACGAAAACCAAACCCTCAGCGGTGACCCGATTTCGGTATCAGCGCGGCTGACCACCCGAACCCTCTTCTTCTCCAGATCACTGCCGGCGATTCAGCACTTTCTGGACCTACTGCGCGAAGACCCGCGGCTACCCGAGTGGCGTGGCCTGGTGGCACAAGCGATCGCACTGCGAGATGAATTGGCAAAGCAGAAGCCACATTTGAATCTGCAGCGGCCCGCTCCGAATCAGCTCAAGCGGCTTTTCAGCAATCAATGGGGCACTCCGGCCGACCGCATCGAATTGGCACAGCGCGGCCTGATGACCTCCGATTCCTTCTACACCGCCGCAACGCTATTCGCGGTGGCAGCCGCCGATGACAAGTTGCCGGCCATCGAAGTCGGCGTACTGGGCGCTGGTTAGCCGAGCCGTTCTATGCCGGCGATGTTGCGCTTGCCGCGGCGCAGCACGAGCCAGCGGCCGTGCAGGAAATCCGTTGGCTGCGGCGTCCATTCTTCGCTGCCGATACGAACGTTGTTGACCGACACGCCACCCTCGCCGAGAGTGCGTCGTGCCGCTTTCCTGCTTTCGGACAGGCCGCTGGCGACCAACAGGTCGACGATGCCGTCGGGCTCACCCGGTTTGAGTTCGGCGACGGTGGTTTCGCGCAGTGCGGCGGACAGCGTCGCCTCGTCAAGACGGTCCAGCTCCCCCTGCCCGAACAGTGCGCGACTGGCGTGCTCGACGGCGTCGGTGGCCGCTTCGCCGTGCACCAGGACGGTGAGTTCGGTGGCCAACCGACGCTGGGCGGCGCGTTGGAATGGGCGTTCGGCGGTGGCCTGTTCCAGTTCGGCCAACTCGTCGGCCGACAGGAAGGTGAACCAGCGCAGGTAGCGGATCACGTCCGCGTCGGCCGTGTTGACGAAGTACTGGTACCACGCATAGGGGCTGGTCATCTGCGGGTCGAGCCACAGACTGCCGCCGCCGGTCGATTTGCCGAACTTCTTGCCGTCGGCGGAGGTGACCAGCGGGACGGTGAGTGCATGCACTGAGGCGCCGAGCTTCTGACGGACCAGACGGACCCCGGCGATGATGTTGCCCCACTGATCGGATCCACCGATCTGCAGCGCGCAGCCGTGGCGGCGGTGCAACTCGACGTAATCGTTGGCCTGCAGCAGCATGTAGCTGAACTCGGTGTAGGAGATGCCCTCCCCGTCGAGACGACGCCGGACGGTGTCGCGATCGAGCATCACGTTGACCGAGAAGTGCTTGCCGATGTCGCGCAGAAACTCGATAGCCGATAGCGGACGGGTCCAGTCGAGGTTGTTCGCGACGATCGCGCCCGTCGGCGAGTCGTCGAAATCGACGAAGCGCTCCAGCTGGCCCCGGATCCGGTCGGTCCATTCGGCAACCGTGTCGGCCTCGTGCAGGCTGCGCTCACCGACGTCGCGGGGGTCGCCGATCATGCCCGTCGCCCCACCTGCGAGCACGATGGGCCGGTGACCGGCACGCTGGAAACGCCGCAACGCCAGTAGCGGCACCAGGTGCCCGGCATGCAGGCTCGCTGCGGTGGGGTCAAACCCGGCGTACACCGTGAGCGGTCCGCGTTGTGCCTCGGCGGCCAGCGCCTCGAGGTCGGTGGACTGCGCGATCAGTTCACGCCAGTTCAGCTCATCGAGGATCCCGGAAGTCTCGCTAACCATGCCCGAGAGTCTTCCAGGATGGCTGGGACCACCCGATGTCGCGTGTCGTGAAGGTGGTCTCGGTGTCGCGATGAAAGCGCGATCCGCTCAGGCTGATTCTCAGCTGACCTGGGCTGACATCGTTCAGGATCGGGCGCGGCAAGCGTGTCGGCGCCGGCGACCGTAATGTCATTTGCGATGCAAAGCCAGTTCTTTCCGTTGGTAGTCGCGGTGGTCATGCTTGCCCTCGGGCTGACCTTGACCGTCGATGACTTCCGACGCGCCGCGACACTCAAGCGTCCGTTGCTGGTGGCGCTGTTCTGCCAGTCGTTGCTGCTCCCCAGCCTGTGCCTGCTGATCGCCGAGGCCCTCGACCTCCCGCCGAACCTGGCCGTCGGGCTCATGCTGATGGCCGCCACGCCGGGCGGGACGATGGCGAACATCCTCAGCCATCTGGTCGGCGGCGATTTGGCGCTGAATCTCACACTGACGGCCATCAACGCGGTGCTGTCGATCTTCGCCATCCCGGCCATCCTGGCGTTCTCGGTCAATTGGTTCCTCGACGGCGGACGAGTCCTGCCGCTGCAGTTCGACAAGTTCCTTTCGGTGTTCGCCCTCGTACTTATCCCCACCGCGATCGGCATCGCGGTACGCCACCGCTACCCCGGTCTGGCCCGCCGTCTGCAGACGCCGGTCAAGGTGTTCGCGGCGGTGCTGATGGTGGTCGCGATCGCCGCGGCCATCGCCGGGGGCCAGACCACGATTTGGCACAACGTCGGCGTCCTCAGCGCCGCGGTGGTGTCCTTCTGCGCGGTCAGCCTCACGATCGGCTATCTCGTCCCGCGCTGGATGCGCCTCGCACCGCGGCAGTCGATAGCGATCAGCCTGGAAATCGGTCTGCACAACACCGTGGTGGCAATCGGCATCGCGCTGAGCCCACAGTTGTTGAACAACGTCGAAATGGCAACGCCGGCTGCCCTTTACGGCTCTATTGCGCCGACCATCGCTTTGACGTTCGTGTTCTTGCTGCGCCGGCTGGACCCGGCCCACCGCAAAGCCGCGCGATCCGACGAGGCCGACGACTCCGATGACTTGGTGACCGAACCCAGCTAGCCGCTAATCGCTCGTACCCGGCGCCGGTGCGCGGGGGCTTCGCCGGTAGGCGGACACTTCGGGCCGGCCAGCGAGCCACAGCCGCCACGGCCGGTCGGCAGCCTGGCTGACTCCCACCCGTGGTCCCACGGCGGCCGTCAACGGGGCCTGTAGTCGTAGCCGCACCGAACTACTCGGATCGAACAGATCAAGCTTGTTGTCGTTCATCGTGATTCCCAGCGCCGAGCACAGGTTTCCCGGTCCGCGCGCCAACGCGACATCCCGGACGGCCTCGCCGCGTCGGGACCGGGCCAAATCCGTGCCGTCCTCGATGACGCACGCCCGGATCAGCACGGCGGCAGCGGTGCCGTCGGGTCCGCACGTCACATTGGCGCAGACGTGAATCCCGTGGCTGCGGTAGGTGTACAACCGCCCGGGCGGCCCGAACATGATGCTGTTGCGACTGGTTGGGCCTCGGTACGAATGCGCCGCGGCGTCGGGCCAGGGTCCGTCCGGGACCCCGCCATACGCCTCGACCTCGACGATCACGGCGCTGACGCCACGTCCGGTGAGAGTGGCGCCGAGCAGGCGGTGGGCGGCGGCGACCGGATCGACCAGCAGTTCCTCGGCGCTCATCTGAGCAATTTTGCCCCTCCCCTTGACAACGATCGCCGACCGGGCGGATATTCATCACATGATGAGTTCATCACGCGATGAATTATTCGCGGAACACCACGAGCCAGCGGTCAGCATCGAGCACTTGCGGGTCATCCGGGGCAAATGCCCCGCCCTGCACGATTTCTCGGTACAGATCGCACGGGGCTCCATCACCGGCTTGCTCGGCCCGTCGGGCTGCGGCAAAAGCACCCTGATCCGCAGCATCGTCGGCACGCAAATCGTCGTGTCGGGCAACGTCACCGTGCTGGGCGAGCCCGCCGGATCCGCGGCGCTACGCCGCCGCGTGGGATACGTGCCTCAGGACCCGACGATTTATCACGACCTGCGGATTATCGACAACGTCCGCTACTTCGCCACTCTGTACGGCTACGACAGCGACGCCGCTGACGTCGCCATCGAACGGGTCGGGCTGACCGATCACCGAACCGCGTACTGCGGCAACCTGTCCGGTGGCCAGCGGACCCGCGTGTCGCTGGCCTGCGCGCTGGTCTGCGGGCCGGAACTGCTGGTCCTCGACGAACCCACTGTGGGACTGGATCCCGTTCTACGCGTTGATCTTTGGCAACAGTTCACCGAACTCGCCGAAGCCGGTACCACGCTGCTGGTATCCAGCCACGTCATGGACGAGGCGGACCACTGCGACGACCTGCTGCTGATGCGCGACGGCCATCTGGTCGCGCACACCACCCCGACCCAGCTACGAGAGGACACGTCATGCACGTCACTGGAGGAAGCGTTTCTGTCCATCATCCGGCGCAGCACCGTGCCGCTGGCCGGCCCAAAAGCCGGCTGAGCCTCAAGGGCTACACCGCGACCACGGCGCGAATCCTGCGCCAGTTGGCCGCCGATCACCGCAGCGTCGCGATGATCCTGCTGGTGCCCAGCTTGGTCATCACGCTGATGTACTTCATGTTCGAGAACGCCCCGCATCGACCCGGCATGCCAACGCCTTTCAACGGCGCCTGCCTGATCATGCTGGGCCTTTTTCCGCTGCTGCTCATGTTCCTGATCACCTCGATCACCATGCAGCGGGAGCGGGCTTCGGGAACCCTCGAGCGGATACTGACCACGCCGCTGCGCCGACTGGATCTGCTGGCCGCCTACGGCACCGCCTTCTCCATTGCTGCTGCGGCACAGGCGATCCTGGCATGTGTGGTCTCGTTCTGGCTACTAGGACTCACGACGGCGGGTAGCCCGCTGTGGGTCTTCGTGATCGCGATCATCAACGCCGTGCTCGGCGTCGGCCTCGGGTTGCTGTGCAGCGCCTTCGCCCGCACCGAATTTCAGGCCGTGCAGTTCATGCCGGTGGTCGTGGTGCCGCAACTGCTGCTGGCCGGGGTGATCGTGCCACGCACCGCGATGCCCGACTGGCTGCACTGGATCAGCAATGCGATGCCCGCCAGCTATGCCCTGGAGGCTTTGCAACAGGTCGGCGCGCACTCAGGTCTGACCGCGACTACCGTGCGTGACATGGCCGTCGTCCTGGGCTTCGCCCTCGCATCAATGTGTCTGGCCGCTGCGACATTGCGGCGAAGGACCCCTTGATGGCGGCGGAATCCGCGAAGAGAAAGCGCCCGGGACGACCCGCGGGGAACTCCGACACCCGCGAACGCATTCTGGCCAGCGCACGAGAGCTGTTTGCGCTCAACGGAATTGATCGGACATCGATCCGCGCCGTGGCCAAGGCCGCCAACGTGGACGCGGCGCTGGTGCATCACTACTTCGGCACCAAGCAGGACCTTTTCGCGGCCGCGATCCACCTCCCGATCGACCCCATGGTGGTGATTGCGCCGATGCGGGAAGCGCCCATCGAAGAACTCGGACTGAAACTACCCTCGCTGTTGCTGCCGCTGTGGGACTCCGAACTGGGCACCGGGCTGATTGCGACTTTGCGCTCGCTGATCTCGGGCGACGAAGTGGGCTTGGCCCGCTCGTTCCTGCAGGAGATCATCGGCGGTGAAATCGGTTCGCGCGTAGACGATCCGCCTGGAACCGGCAAGATCCGCACGCAGTTCGTCGCGTCGCAACTGATGGGCGTGGTGATGGCGCGTTACATCATCAAGGTCGAGCCGTTCGCGTCGCTGCCGACCGACCAGATCGCGAGAACGATCGCCCCGAACCTACAGCGCTACCTCACTGGGGATCTGCCGGAGCTCCTTGCGCCGTAAGGCGGGCGTGCTCGTCGTCGCCGACGTCGCGCGCCTCGTCGACCAGCAGGACCGGAATCCCGTCATCGATGCGATAAGCACGCTGCAGCCTGGGGTTGTAGAGCTCGGCGCCGTCAGCGACCAGCAGCAGAGGACCCCGGTCCTGTGGACAGACCAGGATCTTCAGCAGCGCGTCGTCAAGCATCGTCTTCTACCTCTTTGCCGCTCAGCTCGGCACTGGCACCCGGGGTCAGCCGGTGGAATTCGCGATGTCTGGCTTCGAAATACCAGACCTGGCGGCCCGGTTTAGGCATTCCCGCCGCCCGCAGCGCGCTCACCATGGGCCGGAACGTCGCGCTCAGCGGCAACTCCGGGACCACGTGCACGATGTCGGGGCCCAGCCCGACCGGCATGTTCGCCACGGCTTCGGTCAGGTCGGCCGCGGTGATCGTCGCGCCGGGCCGCAGCGAAATCGCGGACACGGCCAGTTCCCGGTCCCCGACGGGCACGGCGTAGGTCACCGCGAGGTCGACCACGCTGATCGAGCCGAGCGCATCGACGACCGGTTCGGCGAAGACCATCCCGCGCGCAGTGCGAATCACCGAGCCTCGCCTGCCGGCCAGCCAGTAGTCGCCGTCCTCGTCGCGACGGAACAGGTACTCGGTGGAGATCCAGGTGTCGGCCGGAGCAAAGACGCCCCGCTTGACCGAGGCTGTCGGATCGATGGGCCCCCGCGACTGAGCGAGCAGGACACCGATCTGGTTGGTCTCGGCGACCTGGACGAAGCCACTGTCGTTCTCTAGGATCAGGTCCAGTTCGGGTTCGTATGCACCGAGTTCCACCCGCCCCGCGCCGGGCAGCGGTCGACCCTTGCTACCGACCTTGGCGCCCAACACGTTGGCCAGCACCGCCTGTCCGTCAGTGGTGGCGAAGAACTCGACGACGTGAGCCGGCGCGAACGCCTCTTCGACGCGCTCCCACAGACCCGTCGGCATGCCGGATCCGATGAACAGTCGCACCGGGTGGTTGCCGTGCAGCGCGAACTCCGGGTCGTCGACGACATCGCGCAGCATGGCCCAGGTATAGGACACCACCGTCACGCCGTATTGACGCACCTCGGCCACGAACCGCTCGGGATGCAGACTGCGTGACAATGCGATGCGGGTACCGCCGACGACGGCGCCGCCCAGGCTGACCAGCACCGCAGACTCGTGATGCAACGGCGTCAAGCAGTACACCGTGTCCTTGCGGTCAAGAGCTGCCGTCGATGCGGTACCGAACGCCGACAGGGCCCACCGGAAGTTGGTGATCTGCTTGGCGACCAGTTCGCCGCCACCGGTGCTGAACACGATGAATGCCTGGTCACGGGCGAAGCCCGGATTGGGCCGGTACCAGGCAGGTAGCTGCACCGCATCCGGGTCGATCTGTTCCATGTCGACCACGTCGGCGTCCTCGGGCACCTCGAGATCGCGCAGCTCACCGCCACCGAGCACCAGCACGCGCCCCAGCTGGCCGGCGGCCTCGAGGTTGGTCGGGTCGGTCAGGATCTCGGTCACATTCCCGAGCCGAACCTGGGCGGGCAAATCGATGTCTTGGCGCATCAGCACGGCCACGCCACCGAGCCGCGACAGCGCCGCGATCGCGACCAGCGCGCTGGGTCGGGTCTCCATCAGGATGCCCACCCGGTCGCCCTGCCGTACCCCGACCTCGATCAAGCCGCGGACGACGTTGTTGATGCGCCTGTTGACCGCCTCGTAGGTGTGTACGCGGCCGTCGAACAGCAGGAACTCGCCCTGCGGGGCATCGTGTGCCTGCTCCTCGATGATGCGGCCCAACGAGATTCGCGTGTGGTCGTTGAGCTGACCCAGCCGGGCCAACCGTGGAAATGTGCGGACAGTCTCAACCGCCAGGGTGCGCATGGATCGGTTGGCCGCAAAGATGGCGTCAGTCGCACCGCGGGCCAGCGCCAGTGCTGCTTCGGAGACCTCGCCGATGCCGTGTGCGACCCGGGCGCTCAAAGCCACGCCGGTGTCGGTCGCGTCCGCCGGCCGCTCCACCATCACGGCGATGGTGGCCGGCTTGTCGCCGTCGCTGGAAATCCAGTTCACCCAGTCAGCGACGGTCGGCCAGCTCTGCTGAGCCGCCCTCGATCCCACGACAAGACCGAAATGTCCTGTCCGGATCAAACATTCGTAAACTTCGGTGTTGGGGGCAGCGCGCCGGATGCCGCGCACCGAAGCAGGCTGACCGATGTCGTCGACTTCACCGACGAACGACAGAATCGGGCAGGTGATGTCGGTGAGCGTCACCATCTGGCCGTTGATGGCGAAACCGCCGGTCATCATGCGGTTGTGGGCGATGAACTGCTTGAGCAGTTCAGCAATCGCCGGCCCCGACCAGGCGATCCAGCCTTCGCGCTCGAGGAACCTGCGCTGCTGCTCGCGCGGCAGCAGCGATTCCCGGTCATGCAACTGACGCACGAAGTCGATACGGGACTGCGCGGTCTTGATCGGGTCCATCATCTGGAAACCGGTGCGCGCCAACCAACTTGGGATGTTCAAGTGATTGAAAACGTGATCGGCCATGAAATCGGCGATGTCGGCACCGAAGTTGGCCGGGATACCCATCGGCAGCGCGGCCAAGGTGTCGACCGGGGAACCGAACGTCACGATGCTCGCGAGGTTCTTGGAACGCCGGTAGGCGGCGACCTGATAGCTCCACATGCCGCCCTGTGAGTAGCCAACCAGGTGCACGTCCTGGCCGGTGGCCTCGTACACGGTGTCGATGGCCTGGCTCAGCGCCACGATGTGATCGGCCAGGTTGCGGCGCATGCCGCCCTCGACCTTGTCCGGCGAGCCGAAGTCGATGACCCAGCAATCCAGTCCCCTGGCATGCAGGATGCCGACCGCGCCGTCTTCGCGGGTCACGTCCCACATGTCCGCCGACATCATCATCGGGTGCACCATCAATATCGGCGTGCCCACCGGTGGCTGTCCGGGCCGGTTGTCCGGCGGGAAGTAGCGCCGCAGCTTGTACATCGGCACGCTCTCGACGATCTGAGAGGGCGACGGGATGCTGCCCGTTTCCAGGCCTCCCAACCGCAGGACTTCCAGACCGTTTTGAGCTGTGGCTACCAGACGCTCGACCGGTCGCGTGACCATCGACAAATTGAGATCCACCATGCTCCTCAGAACTCCCAGAGTTAGGCCTTGACCAGCGTGGACATCATGGCACATCGGCCTTGGCGCAGATCGACGGGAATGCATCGTCGCACCTGACAGGCCTCAGCGCGACGGGCAACTTTCAAGATGCGCCCGGACTGCGGCCTGAAGGGCGACTGCGTCCGGCCCGACCGCCGGCGGACTCGCCGCTTCGCTGCACCCGTCGACAACTACGGAGCCTTGCCAACCGGCGCGCTCGACGGTCCACGTCAGCACCAGCGGATCAGCTGGTCCCAGCGAGCGAACGGTGTTCTCCACGTCAGCCTCAGCATGCTCGGGCCCGCTGATCACGACATCAATGGCGACGATTGCCTTTGCTCCTGCCGTGCCGACGGCGCGTACGGAAACCGGCAGCCCGCCGACCCGCTGTTGCAGCTGGTCGCTTTCGTCATGCGTGAACGGGAAGCGGGCGCCCCACGGTCGTGGCGAAACCGTGGGTGCCACACCCACTTCGACGTTCGTCGAACCGACCGTGTCCACCAACGCGGGCAGGATGGCCGCCGTCGGCGTGGCGACGTCGCGCAGGTCGAGCACACTGTTGGATCCATTCCGGAACCAGGCGAATTGGTTCGCTGAAATCAGTGAGGTGACCTGACGCAGTCGCGTCACGTCACCAGCAATCTGGTCAGGGTCCAGCTCGGCCAGCCGGCTCAACAAGGCACGGTGGTCGGCGGTGATGTCGAACATCGCGTTCTGCGCGTATCCAGCAAACCTGTCGCGGCGAGCTGTGTTGATCCTGACCACGAGGTCACGGATCTGCTCGCTGGTCGCCGCCGGAACAGCCGCGAAGATATTGATGCCGACGCCATGGTCAACATCGTTGTGGTAGCTCACCCGGGCTGAGGACACGCCGGGCATGCCTGCCATAACGTCCTGCAAGTGTTGCGCGTCAGCGCGGCGATCGCCGGGACCGCAGCCAGACAGGCAACCGACGACGCAGATCGCCGCGATGATCGTCGTCAGTCGCACCCCACCACTGTTACAGGCTTTCCTCGTCCGGCGAGGTCTGGCCAGCCCAGGTTCGCGGCATCATCGGCAGGCGTGCGCCGCCGCCGAACTCATCCTCGGCCAGTGCAGTCAGCCCCGTCGCCGCCGAGGTCGCCCGGTTGGGCAGGGTGCCCGCGAAACCAATGGATTTCCCGCCGGTAGCCGACGCCGTCGCCGCTTCGGGCTCCAGGTCCATGTATTCGTAACCGCGGCCGAACAGGCCGGCCTTCGCCCGACGGCGTCGCGGCGACTTGGCCTGCTCCTGCGGCGCCGCCGCGGCCTCGGGTTCCTCAGCGCTGTCGGGCTCCGTCGCCTTCTTTCGCGCGCGGGCGGCCGCCGCCCGCTTGGCTGCCGAGCTCAGGTCGGCCAACAGATAACCCATGGCATCCATATGCGCGGGTACGCCCGTACCCGTCGTCGTCGGTGGTGCTGCGGTAGACGGCGGTGCACCGGGCGATGGCGCCGGGGCCGTCGCCTCGACGCCGGTTGGAGTCGGGGCCGGACTGGATGTCGGAGTGCTGGGGCCCAACGCTGCCAGGGGTGGCGTAGCGGGCGTCGGGGGTGGCGGTGGCGGCGCCGGCGCGAGCGCCACCAAGGCTTTGACGCCGATCGGTGCCAGTACCGCGCCGGCGGCCAACGGCACCAATGGCACCGTCAGCAGCGGCACCAGCGCCAGGGTCAGCGCGAGAGTGCTCTCCAGCGTCGTCTTCAGCAGTGCGATGGTGTCGGTGATCACCGTGCCGAAGATTTCGACGGTGACGAAGATGATGGTGAAACCGATGGTCAATGGATTACCCGAGGCGAACGCCGCAGTGAGATCGAGCGCGACGAATGAGAACATCTGCGACAGCAGGACCACGTAAGTAGCGAAATCCAGCGGGTAGCCGAGGGCGAACCCGATATTCAGCGGGCTGAGATAGGTCAGCGGGTTGCCCAGGCTGACCAGGTAGGGATCGAAGCCGGAGAACAGCGCCTGGAAGAACGGCAGGTTCTGCAGCCAGTTGTTGAACGGCTGGATGACCTCGTTGTAGAACTTGGTGTACAGGTCCCACAACCACTGCAGGAACTGGTTGAACTGGTCCCGCAGTGACGATGTCTCGGCGGCACCGACCTGCTGACTGTCGCCCTTCATGATTTCCGGCGCTGCCGTCGGCAGCGGTGCCGCAGTCACGGCAGCCGTGGTGACCGCTTGGTAGCTGCTCATCACGGTGGCGGCTTGAATCCACATCCGTAGGTAGTCGGCTTCGTTGAGCGCGATCGGGATCGTATTGATACCAAAGAAATTGGTCGTCATCAGCACCGCGTGGGTGGCGTGATTGGCCGCCAGTTCGGGCAACGTCGGCATGGCCGCCAGCGCCGTGACCCAGGCCGCCGCGGCGACCTCCTGTTGGGCGGCCATTAGCGCGCTGTCGGTGCCGGCTTGCAACAGCCACGCCAGATACGGCAGGTGAGCGGCAACGTACGTCGCAGCGGTCGGGCCGTCCCAAGCTCCGGCCTGCACCGCCGACAAGAGCGCCACGAGTTCCTGCGCGGTTTCGCTGTATTCGACGCTCAATGAAGCCCACGCCGCCGCGGACGACAACATCGGACCCACCCCCGGACCACCGCTCAGCAACGCTGAGTGCACCTCCGGCGGTGCGGCCATCCAGATCGGGGCGGTCACCGTATTTCGCCCGCGGTGATGGCGAAAACCCCTGCCGGCGAGACTAACTGCGCCATTGGAGGCGCCAGAAAAGACGAAGAGACATCGACGTCGATCAGCTTTCTCGGGGTACACCGCCCCGGGTAGCAGGACGCAACGACGCGAGTATCCTGGCTCTCGGATCGCCGCTAACCTCGCCTTCCAGTCATATGACCGTGGCTAGTGAGGGTCGCTCCCCGATGACAGTGGCGGGACCGCGCCGGATTTTCACCGGCTTCCTGCATCGTCGTTGCCTTACGGGTGAGATTGTCGCATTCCGTCGGGCCACACGGTAGCCAATCAACCGAGCGTCCGGACTTCACTTTGCGGGCCGGTAGCCTCAGTCCAGTGGCACACCTGCTCGGAGCCGAGTCCATACACCTGGCATATCCGAACCAGGTGATACTCGAATCGGTCACGCTCGGCGTGAACGACGGTGCCCGCATCGGCATCGTGGGCCGTAACGGCGACGGCAAGTCCAGCCTGCTGAGCCTGCTCACCGGACAGATCAAGCCGCACTCGGGGCGGGTCACTCAGCGCAGCGGTCTGCGGGTGAGCGCGCTGAGCCAGGCCGACACCCTTGATCCCAGCCACACCGTGGGCTGGTCGCTGGTCGGTGACCGCCCCGAACACCAGTGGGCCGGCGACGCCCGTATCCGCGACGTCGTCGACGGCCTGGTGGCCGATATCAATTGGGATGCAATGGTTTCCACGTTGAGCGGAGGCCAGCGACGACGGGTTCAGCTGGCGCAGTTGCTCGTTGGCGAGTGGGACGTGATCGCGCTTGATGAGCCGACCAACCACCTCGACATCGAAGGCATTACCTGGCTGGCCGAACACCTCAAACAACGCTGGGCACGCAATACCGGCGGGTTGCTGCTGGTCACCCACGACCGCTGGTTCCTCGACGAAGTCGCCAACAACACCTGGGAGGTGCACGACGGCATCGTCGAGCCGTTCGAAGGCGGCTACGCGGCGTATGTGCTGCAGCGGGTCGAGCGGGACCGGATGGCCGCCTCGAGTGAGGCCAAACGGCAGAACCTGATGCGCAAGGAGTTGGCCTGGTTGCGTCGGGGCGCGCCGGCGCGCACCTCCAAACCCAAGTTCCGCATCGAGGCCGCAAATCAGCTGATCGCTGACGTTCCGCCAATCCGCGACACGGTCGAGCTGGCCAAGCTGGCCACCGCCCGGCTGGGCAAAGACGTCATCGACCTGCTCGATGTGTCCGTTTCGTTCGACGGCCGCCCAGTGTTCAACGAGGTCGAGTGGCGGATCGCCCCTGGTGAGCGCACCGGGATCGTCGGGGCCAACGGCGCAGGCAAGTCCACCCTGCTCGGTCTGATCGCCGGCACCATCCAACCGACCACCGGGCGGGTGAAGCGCGGTAAGACGGTCCGGTTGGCCGTGCTGGATCAACAGGGCAGCGAGCTGATCGCCCTGGCCGGTGACCGAATCGCCGATATTCTGGGCCGCCTGCAGGCCGGCTACGAGGTCGGCGGCAAGGAGATGACGCCCACACAGCTGCTCGAGCGCTTGGGCTTCGCCGGCAAGCTTTCGTCGCGCGTCGGTGAGCTCTCCGGCGGCCAGCGCAGGCGCCTGCAACTCATGCTCATCCTGTTGTCCGAGCCGAACGTGCTGCTTCTCGACGAACCCACCAATGACGTGGACACCGACATGCTGACCGCCACCGAGGACCTGCTCGACTCGTGGCCGGGCACCTTGATCGTCGTCTCCCACGACCGCTACCTGCTCGAACGCGTCACCGATCAGCAGTACGCGATCCTGGACGGCCGGTTGCGTCACCTGCCGGGCGGGGTGGACGACTACCTGCGACTGGCCGCGCGGGCGCCGGCGAAGCCGGTGGACCGGACACCTGTACGGCCCACGGACTCGATGTCGGGGGCACAACGCCGCGCCGCCGAGAAGGAGTTGGCCTCCGTCGACCGCCAGTTGGCCCGCGCGGCCGATCGGATCGCGGCCAAGCACACCGAACTCGCCGAGCACGATCAATCCGACCACGTCGCCATCACGCGACTGACCCAGGAATTGCGCACCCTCGAGAGCGAGGTCGTGACCCTGGAAGGCCAGTGGCTGGAGTTGTCGGAGGTGCTCGAATGAGCTCATACCGGACAGTCCCCTACCGGCCCGGTGAAGCGCTGCTTGCGCTGTACAAGCGTCGTGGCGCGGTGATCAATGCCGGAATCGGCCGGCACGGCATCGTTTATCTGCTTGGGCCGGAAGCGAATAAGTTTGTGTTCGGCAACGCCGATGCCTTCAGTTGGCGGGAAACGTTCGAGAATCTGGCGCCCGTCGACGGACCCACCGCACTGATCGTCAGCGACGGAGAGGACCACCGGCGTCGGCGCAGCGTCGTGGCGCCCGGACTGCGGCACCGGCAGATCCAGGATTATGTCGCCACCATGGTGTCCACCGTCGACGAGATGATCGACGGCTGGCAGCCCGGGCAGCGCCTCGACATCTACCAGGGCCTGCGCTCAGCCGTGCGGCGCAGCACCGCCGAGAGCCTCTTCGGTTCACGAATGGCGGCACATTCGGATTTTTTGGGCGCGCAACTGCAGCACCTGCTGGACCTGACGCACATACCGCCTCAGGTGATGCGGCTACACCAGCGGCTCAACTCCCCCGCCTGGCGACGCGCGATGACTGCCCGCGAACGCATCGACGATCTCATCGACTCCGAGATCGCCGATGCCCGCGGTGCGCCGCGACCCGACGACCACATGTTGACCGCGTTGCTCAGCGGGCGCTCGGACGAGGGTCACGCCCTGAGCACCAACGAGATTCGCGATCAGATCGTGTCGATCATCACCGCGGGATACGAGACCACCAGCGGCGCGCTGGCGTGGGCGGTCTACACGCTGCTGACCCTGCCAGGAGCGTGGGACGCCGCTTTCGAAGAGGTCAGCCGGGTACTGGGCGACGGAACGCCGACCGCGCAGCAGCTTTCCGCCCTGCCCTACCTGAATGGGCTTGTGCAGGAGACACTTCGGCTCTATTCACCGGGCGTCATCTCGGCTCGCAAAGTGATGCGCGATCTGCGGTTCGACGGGCACCGGATCCGGGCTGGCCGGATGATCGTCTTCAGCGCTTACGTCACCCATCGGATCCCCGAGATCTGGCCGGAGCCAACCGACTTCCGCCCGCAACGGTGGGATCCTGACTCGCCGGGTTATCGCAAACCCGCCCCGCATGAGTTCATTCCGTTCAGCGGCGGGCTACACCGGTGCATCGGCGCGGTGATGGCCACTACCGAGATGACGGTGATGCTGGCCCGACTGATCGCCAGGACCACGCTTCGGTTCCCGACGCAACGCATCCGACCCGCTAATTTCGCCGCGTTGTCGCCGCGGCCGGGCTTGAGTGTCGAGGTCGTCGAGAGGCGCTAGTCGTGACGCGCCTGGGCCAGCGCAGCAGCTAGTGCCAGCGCAGCAACACGAGTTCGGCGCAGAACCCGGGGCCCATGGCCAGCATCAGGCCGGGGCTGCCACTGGGCGGTCGCTTCTCGATGGTGTCACGAAGAATGTGCAGCACCGAGGCCGACGAGAGGTTGCCGATCTCACCCAACGAACGCCAGGTCAGCTCGAGGGCTTCCGGAGGCAGTTCGAGGCTGTTGGTGATCGCGTGGATGACCTTCGGTCCGCCCGGATGGCTGACCCAGGCGCCGATGTCGTCCTTGGTCAGCTGATGGCCGGCGAGGAACCCACTGACGTCGTCGGGCAGGTACTGCTCGATCAGATCGGTCAGGTCCGGAGAAAGCCGCAGTTGCAAGCCCTGGGAGCCGACGTCCCAGCCCATGATGTGCAGCGAGTCGGGATACAAACGGCTCCGGGAATCGATGATGTCGGGGCCGCTGGCGTGGATTTGCTCGGCGCGCCGGTCACCGACCGCGACGACCGCCGCCGCTCCGTCGCCGAACAGGGCGGTGCCGACCAGGCCTGACACCGTCGGCTTCACCGCCGGATACGTCAGCGAGCACAGCTCCACCGCGATCAGGACGGCGACGCCGTCGGGCGCGCCGCGCAGATAGTCGTTGAGCCGGCCGACTCCTGCCGCACCGGCCACACATCCCAGGCCGAAAAGGGGCATCCGGCGCACATCGGGGCGCAAACCGACCCGGCCCGCGATCCGGGCGTCCAGTGACGGCACCGCGACTCCGGTGACCGTGGTGGTGATGATCATGTCGATGTCGCCGGGTGTGAGGCCGGCTTCGTCGAGCGCGCCCATGAGTGCCTCAACACCCAGGTCAACGGCTTTCTCGATGAAAATCTCGTTCGCGTCACCGAAATCGGTGAGCGACGGGTACTGCTCGAGCGGCAGCACCAACTGGCGGCTGTTCACCTTGGCGGATTTGTGCAGCTTCCGCACGATCTCTTCGTGATCTTTGAGACCCGGAAACTCGACGAAGGAGTCGGTGATCTCGCTTTGGCTGTAACGGTGTGGCGGCAATGCTCCGAACACGCCCGCAATGACGCTCATCTGATAACCCCTGACAGTTGTTTACCCGGCTAGCCCCACCCGCAAATGCCCCCTGGTGTTCCGAGTTTAATCTGACTTACGTATGGCCGCAAAGATTTGCCTTATTCAACAGGTGTCTTATTTGTGTCGCCGAAGTCACACTATTTACGCTTGACGCATTGGATTTTCCGGGGCCGAGTCATTTGCGTCGTCGCCCCGCAGCGCCATCGCGATGAGATCGGCCGGACTCAACGAGTCGATCGCGTCGTCGCCCAAAGCCGTTTCGGCAGTGCCACTTTCCGTCTGCCCAGCCAGCAGCAGCAGCTTGTCGAGCAAACCGGCACGGCGCAGTTCCTGGATTGGAATGTTGCGCAACAACGACCAGATTCTCTCGTCCTCGGATTCTTCGTCGGGACTGTGGAAAAGTTGTTGATCTAGAAAACGCGCCAACTCCGCCGTTGTCGGATAGTCGAATATCAACGTCCGCGACAACGGCAATCCGGTAGCAACTTTTAGCCGGTTGCGCAGCTCCACTCCCGACATTGACCCGAATCCGAGGTCCTGGAAAGCGCGCTCGGGGTCGATATCCTGCCCGCTCGGGTGGCCCAGGACCGCCGCCGCGTGCGCCCGCACCAAGTCGGACAGCTGCCGGTGCCGTTCGACCGGTTCCTGGCGGGCGAGCCGCTCCTGCAGGCCGCCTTCAGCCGCCGCACGATCGGCAGTAACGCTGTGGTCGCCCAGCCAGAAACGCTTTCGCGCGAACCCGTAGGTGGGCAACTCGACCGGCGCGCCACCCTCGAGAATCGAGGTCCATGCCACGTCGACGCCCTCGGTGAACAGGTGGCCGACCGCCGTCAGCAGCGACTCAACCTCGCCACGGTCCCGAGCCAGCAAGGGTTCCGATGTTGTCAGTCCAGCATCAGGACCCACGTCGACGAACACGCAGCTCCCCAGTGACTCCGCCCGCCTGATGCTGTCGGCGAACCGGACCGGTCTACGCACATGCTCGGCCCAATACGAGGGCGACCCGTAGCCCTCCCCCGCCAGCTCTCCTGTCACGTTGGATATCAACTCGATCTGTGTCGGCGTTACGGTCAAACCAGCTGCTACGCTGTGGAACTCGGTGAGCATCGGTTCCATCAATGCGGAATGAAATGCATGGGACACAGCCAATCGATGCACCCGTCGCCCTCGGCTCACCAACTGCCCGACCACCGCATCCACGCCGGCTTGCGGGCCCGAAATCACCACCGCCTCAGGGCCATTGACCGCTGCAATATCGACCCCGTCGGCCAATAAAGGCGCTACCTCCGCTTCTGAAGCGGCCACGGCAACCATCGCGCCACCGGCCGCCAGTCCGGCCATCAACCGACCTCGCGCGGCCACCAGGGTCGACGCATCATCCAGCGACAGCACGCCTGCAATGTGCGCCGCGGCAATCTCTCCGACCGAGTGGCCCATCACCAGGTCCGGGACCACGTTCCACCGACTCAGCAGCGCGGCCAGTGCCACCTCCACGGCGAACAATGCGGGCTGGGCGAATTCGGTGTTTTCCAGCAGCGCCTCGTTTTCGCCCCAGATCACCTGTCGAAGCGGCAATCGGAGATGAGCATCGAGGGCTTGGTCGACCCTGTCGAAAGCCATTGCAAACCAGGGGAAGTGCTCATAGAGCTGCCGTCCCATGCCCAACCACTGTGAACCCTGTCCGGGGAAGACGAACACCGTTCTGTCGACCTGGCGTGCGCGACCCGCTGCCAAACCCTGCGCCGGTTCACCCGCGGCGAGACTGCGTAGCGGCGCCATCAGGTCCGAACGATCCGCGCCCACGATGACGGCCCTGTGCTCGAAGACGGATCTAGTGGCCGCCAATGACCATGCGATGTCGACTTCATCAAGTTCGGGGCGGTCGACCAGCCACGTCAACATTCGCGTCGCTTGATTTGTCAGCGCGGCGGCGCTGCGGGCCGACAGCACGATGGGGATGGCGCCCGGGTTACCAACGTGCTCAGCGGGACTGACGCGGGGCGCTTGCTCGAGGATGAGGTGTGCGTTGGTCCCGCCCATCCCGAACGACGACACCCCGGCCCGCCGTGGCTCGCCGGTGGCCGGCCACGGTGTCAAGGCCGTGCTCACACGGAGTCCCAACTGCTCCAGGTCGGTCGCGGCACTTTCAAAGTTGAGACTTGCTGGAATACAAGCATTTTCGATTGACAGCGCGGCTTTGAGCAGGCCGGCAATTCCAGACGCCGCTCCGGTGTGACCGATGTTGGTTTTCACCGAGCCGATGACCAATGGACGTTCCCGAAGTGCACCGAACACATCGCCCAGGGCACGGGCCTCGGTCGGATCGCCGATCGCCGTACCCGTGCCGTGAGCCTCCACGTAGTCAATCTGTTTGGCGTCCAGTCCCGCATCGGCCAATGCCTCGCGGATGACGGCGGCCTCACCGGACACCGACGGAACGGTCAAACCGGTCGTGCTGCGCCCCGCGTTACCAATAGCGCTGCCACGGATGATGGCCCGAATCGTGTTGCCGTCATCGAGTGCAGCGCGCAGTGGCTTCAAAAGCACCAGTGCCCCGCCCTGGCTCCGCACGTAGCCGTCGGCCCGCTCATCGAAAGCGAAGGTACGTCCGCTCGGCGACAACGCACCGAAATGTCCTTCCAGCATTGCGATTTCGCTGGCCAGATTGAGGTGGACGCCACCGGCGATAGCCAGCGACGAAGCGCCTGCCTGCAATCCTTCGGAGGCAAGGTGAACCGCCACCAGCGAAGAAGATTGACCGGAATCCACCACCATGCTCGGCCCATGAAATCCGAATGCGTAGGAGATCCGGTTCGCGATCATGCCTCGACTGCCGCCGGCGAATGAGTGATGGTCCAGGCGCTCGGCATCACGAAGCGTCAGCACGGTGTAGTCGTCGTTCATCGCACCGAGGTGAACCGAGACTTGTTGTCCTTTAACGCTTTCAGGCAGAATGCGGGCGTCTTCAATCAGTTCCCACACGAGTTCGAGGGCAAGTCGTTGGCGTGGATCCAGCGCGCTAGCCTCGCGCGGCGCAACTCCGAAGAAATCGGCGTCGAAGTCGGCGACGCCGTCAATCTCGTGGTTTTCGATTTCGCGCCCGTCGCGGACCAGACGCCAGAAGTCGCGGGGACTCGCGGCCGTGGGGAACCTGCACGCGAACCCGATTATTGCTATGTCCGTCGGTTCCAACGCGTCCTCTGCTAGTTCACTGACCCGATCTACATTGCTTAGCCGAGCGCACCTCTGAAGCTCGGTGCTCCCAAACCGAGCCGAGGTGACATCAACTGCTGAGCCTCCTCGATCCCATGCGATTGTCTCACCGGTCCTGAACTGCAGTAATTGCGATCGACCCGCGGTGGCCGTCCGTCCGTCCGGGATGCGTCGCCGACTCATCTCCGGCGCCAGATCGTCTGCGGCACATAACAGTCCTAGCTGCCGACGGCGCGCCCGACACACGCTCACATATCGAATTCATACGATGCCACCATTATTTCGTTTTACTCACTCAAAAAGACAATTAACGCTAATTGCCCCTGAGCCGCGAAACGCGGTCTATATCCAAAACACGCAACGGCTAGGTATCGGTCAGAAGTTCGCCATAGGATTTCCCGCAATATTGGACGATCGCCATTTGTGGGGTTGGGCGATCTGGGTTGAGGGGTCTCATTCAATGTCTTTTGTCTTCTTCTCGTCCGACGTCGTGTCAGCCGCGACCGCGGAATTGGCCCAGATCGGTGTGACGGTCAACGCTGCCACCTCCACCGCAGCCAACCCGACAGTCTCCATACTCGCGGCGGCCAACGATGAGGTCTCGCTCGCGATCGCGCAACTCTTCGGTACGCATGCTCAGGATTTCCAGGCCATCAGCGCGCGGGCAGCTACGTTTCAATCGCAGTTCGTCCAGTCACTTGGTGGAGCCGGTGGCGCATACGCGGCCGCCGAGCTCTACAACGCGGAACCACTTCAGGGCCTGCTCGCGCTCATCAACGCACCCACCGAGATCCTGATCGGACGCAAGTTGATCGGCGATGGCGCCAGCGGCGCGGCCGGTACCGGGCAAGCGGGGCAAGACGGCGGAATCCTCTGGGGCAACGGTGGCAACGGCGGGTCAGGCGTCGCGGGAGCTGGCGGAACCGGCGGGCAGGGCGGTTCGGCGGGGTTGATCGGTAGCGGCGGTCTCGGTGGTACGGGTGGTGCCGGCGCGGCCGGCCAGGTCGGCGGCGTCGGCGGCCACGGCGGCAATGGCGGGTGGTTGTACGGCGCGGGCGGCGGTGGCGGGTACGGCGGTCTCGGTGGACTCGGGGCGGGCGGTGGCCTGGGCGGCAGCGGCGGCGGCGCGGGCCTGATCGGCTTTGGCGGACTTGGTGGTGGCGGTGGAACGGGCGCACTCGGGCAAGCTGGTGGTTCCGGCGGGCAAGGTGGCACCGGCGGCATCTTCTTCGGTGAGGCCGCACCTGGTGGTAATGGCGGCACAGGTGGCGCAGCGAGCCTCACGCAGGCTGGTGGCGCGGGCGGGTCCGGGGGCGCCGGTGGCCACGGTTGGTTCCTGGGTGCCGGCGGGACAGGCGGCGGCGGTGGCTTCGGTGGGACCGGAGGTACCGGCGATACAGGTCTGGCGTCCGGAAACGGCGGAACCGGCGGTGCAGGTGGGGCCGCCGCACTGATCGGCTTTGGCGGGCACGGCGGCGTCGGCGGGGGCGGCGGCACAGGTGCCTCCGGGGCCGTTGGCACGGCGTTGACTCTTGGCGTCGGCGGCACGGGTGGCACCGGCGGAAACGGCGGCGTGGGCGGAATCGGCGGCGCCAATACGTTCCTCGGCTTCGTCGGTAACGGTGGTAACGGCGGCGTGGCCGGCGCCGGCGGTGCCGGCGGCACCGGAGCGATTGGCACGGCATTGTCGCTCGGAGTGGGCGGTACGGGCGGTGACGGCGGCACGGGCGGCACCGGAGGCGCTGCAGGTGTCGGGGGCGGACGGGGCTTCCTAGCCCTTGGCGGCGGGGCAAACGGCTTGGCCGGCAGCGCCGGAACTGGCGGCGGCGGCGGTACGGGCGGTGCGGGCGCCGCTGGTCTGAGCATCCCAGGACTTGACGGCACCACTGGTGGTACCGGAGGCGCGGGCGGGAAGGGCGGCCTGGGTGGCAATAGCGCCTTTGGCGGCGCCAATGGCAGCGGAGGTGCCGGTGGAACCGGCGGCACCGGCGGAGGCGGCGGAAACGGTAGCGACGGCGCCTTGGGCCTCGCCGGCACCAAGGGCGGTGATGGCGGCGTGGGTGGTAAGGCCGGACTCGGTGGTGCGGCCGGAACCGGAGGTAGCGGTGGAGTTGCGGGTGCCGCGGGTGTCGGCGGTGCCGGTGGCATCGGCGGTAACGGCGGTGGTGGTGGCGACGGCACACCTGGTATTCCTGGCGGCCTGATCGACGGCGGCACCGGCGGTGCTGGCGGTGCGGCCGGCAATGGCGGCGCCGGCGGTGCGGGAGTGACCGGCGGGGTGAATGGCTCGGGCGGTGTCGGTGGTACCGGCGGGGCAGGTGGCAAGGGCGGCCTTGGCTTGGACGGCGCGCTGGGTGTGGCCGGTGGTGACGGTGGCGACGGCGGTGTTGGCGGCAAGGCCGGCGCTGGTGGCATTGCAGGTACCGGGGGTAGCGGTGGCGCCACCGGTGCCGCGGGCGCGGGCGGTACTGGTGGCGGTGGTGGTGTTGGCGGTAAGGGTGGCGACGGCACACCTGGCCTTCCCGGCGGCGTGATCGATGGCGGCACTGGTGGTGCCGGTGGTGACGCCGGTAAGGGCGGCGCCGGCGGCGCGGGTGTGACCGGCGGCCTCAACGGCTCCGGCGGTGCCGGTGGCACCGCGGGTGTGGGCGGCAAGGGCGGCGCCGGTCTCGATGGCGCGCTGGGTGTGGCCGGTGGTGACGGTGGCGACGGCGGTGCCGGAGGTAAGGGCGCGCTTGGCGGTGCCGCAGGCACCGGAGGTAGCGGTGGTGTCGCGGGTGCCGCGGGTAACGCCGGTAACGGTGGCGGTGGTGGTGTCGGCGGCAAGGGCGGCGACGGCACACCTGGCCTTCCCGGCGGCGTGATCGATGGCGGCACCGGCGGTGCCGGCGGTGACGCCGGTAAGGGCGGCGCCGGCGGCGCGGGTGTGACCGGCGGACTCAACGGTTCCGGTGGTGCCGGTGGCACCGGCGGGACCGGCGGCAAGGGCGGCACCGGTGTGGACGGCTTGCTGGTACCAGGTCTGGCCGGCGGTGACGGAGGCACCGGCGGACTCGGCGGTAACGGCGCGCTCGGTGGCGCAGCCGGTGGCGGAACCGGCACCGGCGGTGTCGCGGGTGCCTCGGGCAACGCCGGCAACGGTGGTGCTGGTGGTAGCGGCGGCAACGGCGGCGCAGGCGCCCCCGGCATCCCGGGGGGTGTCCTGGACGGCACCGCGGGCGGCTCGGGTGGTGACGCTGGTAAGGGCGGCGCGGGCGGTATCGGTGTTGCCGGCGGAGCGAACGGCTCTGGTGGCGCGGGTGGCACCGGTGGCACTGGCGGTAAGGGCGGCGACGGCATCGACGCCGCACTGCTGCCCGGCCTGGCCGGCGGCGACGGCGGCACCGGCGGCGCCGGCGGCAACGGCGCTCTCGGAGGCGCAGCCGGCGGCGGAGCCGGCACCGCGGGCACCGCGGGTGCGGCCGGTAACGCTGGCAACGGTGGCCTCGGCGGTAACGGTGGCAACGGCAGCGAAGGCTCAGCAGGCATTCCGGGCGGGGTGTTCGATGGCGGCACCGGCGGTGCTGGCGGTGACGCCGGTAAGGGCGGCGCCGGCGGCGCGGGTGTGACCGGCGGACTCAACGGTTCCGGTGGTGCCGGTGGCACCGGCGGGACCGGCGGCAAGGGCGGCACCGGTGTGGACGGCTTGCTGGTACCAGGTCTGGCCGGCGGTGACGGAGGCACCGGCGGACTCGGCGGTAACGGCGCGCTCGGTGGCGCAGCCGGTGGCGGAACCGGCACCGGCGGTGTCGCGGGTGGCTCGGGCAACGCCGGCAACGGTGGTGCTGGTGGTAGCGGCGGCAACGGCGGCGCAGGCGCCCCCGGCATCCCGGGGGGTGTCCTGGACGGCACCGCGGGCGGCTCGGGTGGTGACGCTGGTAAGGGCGGCGCGGGCGGTATCGGTGTTGCCGGCGGAGCGAACGGCTCTGGTGGCGCGGGTGGCACCGGTGGCACTGGCGGTAAGGGCGGCACCGGTCTCGATGGCGCGCTGGGTGTAGCCGGTGGTGACGGCGGCACCGGCGGCACCGGCGGTAACGGCGCCCTGGGTGGCGCCAAGGGCACCGGCGGCACCGGCGGCGTCGATGGAGCTGCAGGTAACGCCGGAAACGGTGGCGGCGGCGGCAACGGCGGCAAGGGCGCTGACGGCACCCCAGGGGTGTTGGGTGGCCTGGTCGACGGCGGCAACGGCAGTGCCGGTGGCGACGCCGGTAAGGGCGGCGCCGGGGGCAACGGGGTGGTCGGCGGACTCAACGGCTCCGGCGGTGCCGGCGGCACCGGCGGCACCGGTGGTGCCGGCGGCAACGGCGCCAAGGGCGTCGACGGCACCTCCCTGATCATCGTCGGTGACGGCGGCGACGGCGGCACCGGCGGCATCGGCGGCAAGGGCGCCCTCGGCGGCGCCGCCGGTATCGGCGGCACCGGCGGCACCACAGGCGCATCCGGCAACGCCGGCAACGGCGGGGCCGGCGGCACCGGCGGCACCGGCGGCACCGGCAGCCCAGGCATCCTGGGCGGACTCCTCGACGGCGGCAACGGCGGTGCGGGTGGTGACGCCGGCAAGGGCGGCGCCGGCGGTGCGGGCGTGGTCGGCGGACTCAACGGCTCCGGCGGAGCCGGCGGCACCGGCGGCACCGGCGGCACCGGCGGCGCAGGCGGGGACAACCTCACGCTCAGCCTTCCCGGCGGCGATGGGGGCGACGGCGGCGCCGGCGGCAAGGCTGCACTCGGTGGCGCAGCCGGCGTCGGCGGCACAGGCGGTACGACAGGTGCTGCTGGGTTCGGCGGCAAGGGCGGTGTCGGCGGCAACGGCGGTAAGGGCGGCGCGGGCCTGGCGGGTGCTATCGGACTGACCGATGGCGGTGCCGGCGGAGCTGGTGGTAGCGCCGGCGACGGCGGCAACGGCGGCGCAGGCATCGGCGGCATTAATGGAGGAGATGGTGGTGCTGGTGGGATAGGCGGAACTGGTGGTACTGGCGGTTCCGGCTACTTCTTACTCAACATCAACATTGGAGCCGGCGGTGACGGCGGTGCCGGTGGAACTGGTGGCGCAGGCGGAGTTGGCGGCATCGGTATTGACGGCGGTAACGGCGGTAATGGCGGTCTGGGTGGCAGCGGCGGAATCGCAGGCCAGGCATCCGGCGGCGGCCTTGACATCAGTGTTTTGGATGGTGGCACTGGCGGCGCTGGTGGATCCGGCGGCACCGGTGGCACAGGCGGCGCCGCGGTCGGCGGCGGAAACGCCGGCAATGGCGGCAACGGCGGGGCGTCGACCGCGGGTGGCACTGGCGGCGTTGGCGGCGTGCTCGGCATCCTCCTTGGGAACGGCGGGGACGGCGGCATCGGCGGCGACGGCGGCAGTGGCGGCTTTGGCGGCAGCGCGATCGGCGGCGGCGCTGGCGGGAACGGCGGCGACGGCACAGTGGGAGGCCACGGCGGAAACGGTGGCGACCCAGGCTCACTCCTCGGCGGCACCAAAGGCGGCGGCGGCGACGGCGGCGACGGCGGAAACGGCGGAAACGGCGGTACCGGCACACCCGTCGGTGGCGGCGGGACCGGTGCCAACGGCGGCGCGGGCGGCACCGGGTCGACCACGGGCACTCCCGGCGCAAAGGGTGGCAACGGCACACCTTGATAACCCAGCAGGCACGGTCAACGGTGCCGCCTGTCTCGGCTTCCTGCCGGAGCGGGCGGCACCGTTGTCGACGAGTTCGTCAGTAGGTTGCGGCAACGATGAGGAGCAGGTGTTAACACCGACAGATCCCGCGATTTGTTCGTTAACGGCATTCGGCCCTATTTGACATACAGGCAATAGTGAGTCATTGCCTTATTGTACAAATAGACAATAGCTGAGAAATTTCAAACATCCACCGATAACTCATATATGAGAACAACTTGCCGAGCACAGCTTATTGACGGTTTAGCAATTTAGTAGTTAAATACTTGTTTCGAAATTTTCACGGCCAGCTACAGGCCCACGATGGCCGATATGGCCTGACGCGCGACGCCGCCACCTGAGGTGGCCACCGCGCAGGAGTTCGAGAACAAATTCGAACCACACTCGCGCTGCGGACCTGTTCGCGGGCCTGTCGTGACAACCGCGCGGGCGGGCGGCGCCCAGGTACGGGTGGTCAGCTTTCTGCCGGTATAGCGGCGTGACGCAGTGCCGCCCCTCCCCTCGCACTGCATACGGTCCCCGCGCTGGAGCCTTCTTGAAACTTCGGCTCTTGACCTTTAAGTCATTTTGCGAATAGCTGTTATTTCGGTGAGGTCAATTGCGGGTTACAGATGGTATATAAAACAAACTCGCGCATGGTGGGCGATCTTGTTACGTCTGGATTTTTTCTAGGTTAAAGGGGTCGGGTTGATGTCGTTTGTTTTTGTGTCTCCAGACGTAGTAACCGCCGGCGCTGCGGAGCTGAGCCGAATCGGGTCGTCGATTACGTCGGCTAACGCCGCTGCTGGGGTGCAGACGACGGGGTTGGTAGCTGCTGCCGGGGACGAGGTATCGGCGGCGATCGCGGCGCTCTTCGGCTCGCATGGCGAGCAATATCAGGTCATCAGCGCGCGGGCAGCGGCGTTACATGCCCAACTGGTGGCGTCGTTGGGTGGAGCGGGCACCGCATACGCCACGGCCGAGGCGGCGGCCGCCTCCCCGCTGCAGCTGTTTGAAGAAAACCTATTAGCTGTGATCAACGCACCGACGCAGGCGTTGTTGGGGCGTGGGTTGATCGGTGATGGGGCCAGCGGGGCCGCAGGCACCGGACAGGCCGGTGGTGATGGCGGAATTTTATGGGGAAACGGCGGTAACGGCGGTTCCGGTGTGGCGGGGACCGCGACGGTGGCTGCGGGTGCGGGTGGGCGGGGCGGTTCTGCCGGATTTATCGGCAGTGGTGGCGCCGGTGGTATCGGCGGCGCGGGTGCTACCGGACTCGCCGGTGGGTTGGGTGGTCGTGGCGGTAACGGTGGGTGGTTGTTCGGGTCGGGTGGATCGGGTGGCTTCGGTGGTGTGGGCGGTGTCGGCGGGTTGGGTGGCACCGGTGGTGGTGGCGGAATGGCCGGGCTGTTGTTCGGCCAGGGTGGGCTGGGAGGTAGCGGCGGTGCCGGCGGGATCGCAGGCTCACTCTTAGCCGGCGGCGGGGGTGGCACCGGCGGTGCTGGTGGTGGCGGTTCGTTTTTCGGTAACGGCGGAGCGGCTGGTCATGGCGGGGCTGGCGGTGCCGGAGGACTTGATTTAGCTGCCGGGCGGGGCGGTGTCGGCGGTAGCGGTGGCACCGCCGGGTTGTTCGGCAATGGCGGGGCCGGCGGTTTCGGCGGCCAAGGCGGCATCGGAGGCAATGCCAGCGGGACCGGCGTCGGCTTATCGGGTGGCGACGGTGGCGCGGCCGGTGCGGGAGGCAGTACTTGGTTGCTGGGCGCGGCCGGTGCCGGCGGTATCGGCGGTGCCGGCGGTAGCGGGGGCAGCGGCCCCGGCGGCGACGCATTGAACATCAATGGAAGTGCGGGCGGAACTGGCGGTAACGGCGGCGCCGGTGGTTTGGGTGGTGGCAACAAGTTCATCGGTTTCGCCGGCACCGGGGGTAGCGGTGGCGCCGGCGGTCTTGGTGGGGGCGGCGGCACAGGAGCCGACGGCCTAGCAGCAGGGCTCGCCGGTGGTCTCGGTGGTGACGGCGGTGGCGGCGGTAACGGCGGTGCTGCGGGAGCCGGCGGCGGCGGTTTGATCAGTTTCGGCGCTAAAGCGGGCACCACCGGTGCAGGCGGTGGCGGCGGTGCCGGCGGCACCGGCGGTAACGGCGCGACCGGAGTCAACGGGGTGGTGGGTCTGGACGGCCAGACCGGCGGTGCCGGCGGTGGCGGCGGTAACGGTGGGGTGGGCGGTAACAGCGGCGGCGGCGGTGTCAACGGTGCCGGCGGTGCCGGCGGGCACGGTGGTGTCGGTGGCGTAGGCGGCGACGGCGCGGATCATCCCACTTCGGGGCTGACGGGAACCCGTGGCGGTGACGGCGGGGCCGGCGGCAAAGCGGGTGCTGGCGGGGCCGCTGGCACCGGCGGCGTCGGCGGGAACGCAGGCATTGCCGGTACCGGTGGTACCGGTGGCGGGGGCGGAATGGGTGGTGACGGTGGTGTTGGCACCGACGGTGTGGTCGGAGACGCCGATGGCGAGACCGGAGGTAACGGAGGCGCTGGTGGTAACGGGGGCGTCGGCGGCGGCGCCGCTGCTGGGGGTGTCAACGGGTCCGGTGGTGTCGGCGGTCAGGGCGGTGCCGGCGCCAAGGGCGGCGCAGGACTGGACAACACCACCGCAGGCCAGGCCGGCGGTAATGGCGGCAACGGCGGCATCGGGGGTACCGCCGGAAACGGCGGCGCGGCAGGCACCGGAGGAACCGGCGGAAACACCGGTGCAGCCGGTATCGCCGGCGCCGGTGGAACCGGCGGCGAAGGCGGTACTGGCGGGAATGGTGCAGACGGTGTCACCGGGTCGGTCGATGGCAACACCGGCGGTGCTGGCGGTGTTGGCGGGAACGGTGGCGCGGGCGGTAACGCCGCAACCGGCGGGTTCAACGGCACCGGCGGTGTGGGCGGTAACGGTGGTCAGGCCGGCACGGGTGGTCAGGGCTTGTCCCCGACAGCCCTGGGCCTAGCCGGCGGCAACGGCGGCAGCGGTGGAGTCGGCGGTAACGCGGGAACCGGCGGTGCCGCAGGCACCGGCGGAACCGGCGGCACCGCAGGTAACGCCGGCAACGGTGGCGCCGGCGGAGCGGGCGGTAACGGTGGCACCGGCACTGATGGGGACGTCAACGTCGCCGGTCTGGACGCCGGTAACGGCGGTGCCGGTGGTAACGCCGGCGCTGGTGGTGCCGGCGGCAACTCCGGTGTCGGCGGCACCAGTGGCTCTGGCGGCGCCGCTGGCAACGCAGGTTCTGGCGGCAAGGGTGGCTTGGGTGCCGCGTCGAGCACCATCGGGGTGGCTGGTGGCACGGGCGGTAACGGTGGCTCCGGCGGTAACGCCGCCCTCGGTGGCGTGGCAGGCAACGGCGGTACCGGCGGCACCAACGGGGCGGTAGGCGCCGCCGGCGATGGTGGGATCGGCGGCGACGGCGGCACCGGTGCGACTGGGGCGACCAATGTGGTCGGTCTCAACGGCGGGACCGGCGGCGCAGGTGGTAACGCCGGCGCTGGTGGGGCCGGTGGCAACGGAGTCACCGGAACCGCCAACGGCAACGGCGGCGCGGGTGGCACCGGTGGTGCCGGTGGTGTCGGCGGTTTGGGTTCGGACAACACCACCGCCGGCCAAGCCGGTGGTGACGGCGGCGCCGGTGGAGTCGGCGGCAACGCCGGAGCAGGCGGCACAGCCGGAACCGGCGGTACTGCCGCCACCGGCACCAACGGTGCCGGCGGCAACGCCGGAGCAGGTGGGGCTGGTGGTAACGGCGGGACCGGCGCGGCCGGCACCGACGGTGTGACCGGGACGATTGATGGCACCACCGGCGGTAACGGCGGTACCGGCGGTACCGGCGGTGCCGGCGGTCAAGGAGTTACCGGTGGGGTCGACGGCAGCGGCGGTGTCGGCGGCAACGGCGGCCAAGCCGGCAAGGGCGGGCAAGGTTTCAACCCGACAGCACTAGGTGCTGCCGGTGGTAACGGCGGCAGCGGTGGGGTCGGTGGCAACGCCGGCGCCGGCGGTGCAGCGGGCATCGGTCCCGGCAGCACTGGCACAGCAGGTAACGCCGGCAACGGTGGCGGCGGCGGTGCCGGTGGTAACGGCGGCACCGGGACTGATGGTGACGTCAACGTCTCCGGTCTGGATGCCGGTAACGGCGGTGCCGGCGGTAACGCCGGCGCTGGCGGTGGCGGCGGGAACTCCGGAGACGGTGGCACCAATGGCTCCGGAGGCGCCGCAGGCACCGCAGGTTCAGGCGGCAAAGGTGGCGTGGGTACCGCGTCAAGCACCCTCGGGGTAGCTGGCGGCACCGGCGGTAACGGCGGCACCGGCGGCAACGCCGCCCTCGGCGGAGCAGCGGGCACCGGCGGCACCGGCGGCACCAACGGAGCGGTAGGCGCCGCCGGACAGGGTGGCGCTGGCGGCAACGGCGGCGCAGGCGCCGACGGTGACCCCGGTGTCACCGGGACGATCGATGGCACCACCGGCGGTAACGGTGGCGCCGGCGGCACCGGCGGTGCTGGCGGTCAAGGCGTCACTGGCAGCGCCAATGGCAGCGGTGGAGTCGGCGGCAACGGCGGCCAGGCCGGCAAGGGCGGATTGGGTCTGAGCCCGACAGCGCTGGGTGCTGCCGGTGGTAACGGCGGTAGCGGCGGGGCCGGTGGTAACGCCGGCGCCGGTGGCGCCGCAGGCACCGGCGGCATCGGCGGCACCGCAGGTAATGCCGGCAACGGTGGCGCCGGCGGTGCGGGCGGTAACGGTGGCACCGGCACTGATGGGGACGTCAACGTCGCCGGTCTGGACGCCGGTAACGGTGGTGCCGGAGGTAACGCAGGCGCTGGTGGTGCGGGTGGCAACTCCGGTGCCGGTGGCACCAATGGCTCTGGTGGCGCTGCAGGCACCGCAGGTTCTGGCGGCAAAGGGGGCTTGGGTACCGCTTCGAGCACTATCGGGGTGGCCGGCGGTAACGGCGGCAACGGCGGTGCAGGGGGCAACGCCGCCTTCGGTGGCGTGGCAGGCAACGGCGGTACTGGTGGTAACAACGGATCGGTAGGCGCCGCCGGCAACGGTGGGACCGGCGGTAACGGCGGCACCGGTGCGACTGGGGCGACCAATGTGGTCGGTCTCAACGGCGGGACCGGCGGCGCAGGTGGTAACGCAGGCGCTGGTGGGGCCGGCGGTAACGGAGTCACCGGCATCGCTAACGGCAACGGCGGCGTGGGCGGCACCGGCGGCCAAGGCGGTGTGGGTGGTTTGGGTTCGAATAACACCGCCGCCGGCCAAGCTGGTGGCGACGGCGGCGCCGGTGGGGTCGGCGGCAACGCCGGAGCCGGCGGAACAGCCGGCACAGGCGGCACTGCCGCCACCGGCTCCAACGGTGCTGGCGGTAACGCCGGAACGGGCGGAATTGGTGGTAACGGCGGTACCGGTGCGGACGGCACTGACGGTGTGAGCGGGACGATTGACGGCACCACCGGCGGTAACGGTGGCGCCGGCGGCACCGGGGGTGCCGGCGGTCTAGGTGTTGCCGGTGGGGTCGACGGCAGCGGCGGTGCCGGCGGCAACGGCGGCCAGGCCGGCAAGGGCGGGCAAGGTTTCAACCCGACAGCACTAGGTGCTGCCGGTGGCAACGGCGGCAGCGGTGGGGTCGGTGGTGACGCCGGCGCCGGTGGCGCAGCAGGTACCGGTCCCGGCAGCACTGGCACAGCCGGTAACGCCGGCAACGGTGGCACCGGCGGCCAAGGCGGTAACGGTGGCACCGGTGCCGATGGTGACGTCAATGTCAGTGGTCTCGATGCCGGTAACGGCGGCGCCGGCGGTAACGCCGGCGCTGGTGGTGCCGGCGGCAACTCCGGTGTCGGCGGCACCAGTGGCTCCGGTGGCGCCGCTGGCAACGCAGGTTCTGGCGGCAAGGGTGGCTTGGGTGCCGCGTCGAGCACCATCGGGGTGGCTGGTGGCACCGGCGGCAACGGCGGCACCGGCGGCAACGCCGCCCTCGGCGGAGCAGCAGGCGCCGGTGGTACCGGCGGCACCAACGGAGCGGCCGGCGCCGCCGGTAATGGCGGAACCGGCGGCAATGGCGGCACGGGTGGCGACGGTGCAGTCAACGTGGCCGGTCTCAACGCGGGCGCCGGTGCGGCCGGCGGTAGCGGCGGCATTGGGGGTGCCGGCGGCCTCGGCGTGACCGGCGCCAGCAACGGCAACGGCGGGGTCGGCGGAAACGGCGGGGGCGGCGGCACCGGCGGTACCGGTTCAGATAACACCACGACCGCGGGCGGGGCCGGTGGTGACGGTGGGGTCGGCGGGTCCGGCGGTAACGCCGGAGCAGGCGGTGCGGCTGGAACGGGCGGCACGGCAGGCACAGGCACTGCCGGCAACGCCGGTTCCGGTGGGACCGGAGGTGTGGGCGGCAATGGCGGCGCCGGCAACCAGGGCGCCGACGGTGTCAGCGGCCAACTCGACGGCGACACCGGCGGCGCCGGCGGCAACGGCGGGGCCGGCGGGGTCGGGGGCAACTCCGGCGCCGGTGGAACCAATGGCGCCGGCGGAGTCGGCGGCAACGGCGGCCAGGGCGCCAACGGCGGCCTCGGACTAGGTGCCACCACCCCGGGCGTAGCTGGCGGCAACGGCGGCACCGGCGGGGCCGGCGGCAACGCCGGAGCAGGCGGCATCGCAGGAACCGGCGGCACCGCAGGCACCGGCACTGCCGGCAACGCCGGTACCGGTGGGACCGGAGGCGTGGGCGGCAACGGCGGCGCCGGCAACCAGGGCGCCGACGGTGTCACCGGCCAACTCGACGGCGACACCGGCGGCGCCGGCGGCAACGGCGGCGCTGGCGGGGTCGGCGGCAACTCCGGCACCGGCGGAACCAATGGCGCCGGCGGAGTCGGCGGCAACGGCGGCCAGGGCGCCAACGGCGGCCTCGGACTGGGCGCCACCACCCCGGGTGTAGCCGGCGGCAACGGCGGCACCGGCGGGGCCGGCGGCAACGCCGGAGCAGGCGGCATCTCAGGCACCGGCGGCACCACAGGCACCGGCACTGCCGGCAACGCCGGAAATGGCGGTACCGGGGGCCAAGGCGGTAACGGCGGTACCGGTGCCACCGGTGCCACCAACGTCACCGGTCTTGATGGCGGCACCGGAGGTGCCGGTGGTAACGCCGGCGCTGGTGGAGCGGGCGGCGACTCTGGTGTCGGCGGCACCAATGGCTCGGGTGGCGGTGCCGGGACCGGTGGTCTGGGTGGTAACGGTGGCACGGGCACGGGCTCGTCCACGGTGGATGTGGCCGGCGGAGCGGGTGGCACTGGCGGTGTCGGTGGCAACGCCGCCCTCGGTGGCGCGGTGGGCACCGGCGGAAACGGCGGCACCACGGGAGCCGCAGGCGCCGCCGGTGCTGGTGGCACCGGCGGAAACGGCGGCACCGGCGCGACCGGGGCGATCAACGTGGCCGGACTCAACGCTGGCGCCGGCGCGGCCGGCGGTAACGGCGGTGCCGGCGGGGCCGGCGGTAACGGCGTCACCGGCACTGCCAACGGCAACGGAGGTGCGGGTGGCACCGGTGGCACCGGCGGCACTGGCGGTCTCGGCAGCGACAACACCAACGCCGGCCTGGCTGGCGGTAACGGCGGGGACGGCGGCCTCGGCGGCAACGCCGGAGCAGGTGGTGGGGCAGGAACCGGCGGCACTGCAGGTTCTGGCACCGCAGGCAACGCTGGCACCGGTGGCATTGGCGGCCTCGGTGGCAACGGCGGCACGGGCGGCACCGGTGTGGCCAACGCTTCCGGCCTCAATGGCGGCACCGGTGGGGCAGGTGGCAACGCCGGCAACGGTGGCGCTGGCGGCAACAGCTCCACAGGCGGCACCAATGGCGCCGGCGGTTCCGGAGGCGTCGGAGGCACCGGCGGCATCGGCGCCACTGGCAGTGACAACACCACCACCGGCCAAGCCGGCGGCAACGGCGGCGCAGGTGGCGTCGGCGGCACCGCCGGAGCAGGAGGGGCCGTCGGGACGGGCGGCACAGGCGGCACCACCGGTGCGGTAGGCACCGGCGGAACCGGTGGCCTTGGTGGCAACGGTGGCGCCGGCGCCGATGGCGCCGCTGGAGTCACCGGCCAGGTCGATGGCAGCACCGGTGGTGCCGGCGGCAACGCCGGTGCGGGTGGTGCCGGCGGCAACGCCGGCGCGGGCGGCGTCAACGGCTCGGGCGGGCTCGGCGGTAACGGCGGCCAGGGCGGAACCGGTGGACTCGGTTTGGACTCGACGACCGTCGCAGTGGTCGGTGGTAACGGCGGGACCGGCGGGGTTGGTGGCACTGCCGGGGCAGGTGGCGCGACCGGCACCGGGGGTACCGGCGGCAACACCGGCAACGCAGGCACCGGCGGGACCGGCGGCACCGGCGGAAACGGCGGGACCGGCGGTGACGGTTTGACCAACGCCTCAGGCCTCAACGGCGGCATCGGTGCGGCCGGCGGCAACGCGGGCGCCGGTGGCGCCGGCGGCAACAGCTCCACCGGTGGCACTAATGGCACCGGCGGCGTGGGCGGTGTCGGTGGCACCGGCGGGACCGGCGCTACCGGTTCTGCCAACACCACCGCCGGCCAAGCCGGCGGCAACGGCGGCGACGGCGGAGTCGGCGGCACCGCAGGGGCAGGCGGGGCGGCCGGCACCGGCGGCACCGGAGGCAACACCGGCAACGCAGGCACCGGCGGAACCGGCGGCCTCGGCGGTAACGGTGGTGCGGGCGCCGACGGCACCGACGGGACCACCGGCCAACTCGACGGCAACACCGGCGGTGCCGGTGGTAACGCCGGCAACGGCGGCGCCGGCGGCAACTCCGGCGCCGGCGGCACCAACGGCACCGGCGGCCTCGGCGGCAACGGCGGCCAAGGCGCCAAGGGCGGGCTAGGCCTCGGCGCGACAACCCTCGGCCAGGCCGGCGGCAACGGCGGCGCCGGTGGTGCCGGCGGCACTGCCGGAAACGGCGGCGCGACCGGCACCGGAGGAACCGGCGTTAATAACGGCAACGCAGGCACCGGCGGAACGGGCGGAACAGGCGGCAATGCTGGCGCCGGTGCAGACGGCAGCGACGGTGTCACCGGCCAACTCAATGGCAACGCCGGCGGCGCTGGCGGTAACGGCGGCGCGGGTGGTGTCGGCGGCAACTCCGGCGCCGGCGGCACCAACGGTGCCGGTGGTCTCGGCGGCAACGGCGGACAGGGCGCCAAAGGCGGACTCGGATTAGGCGCCACCACCCTGGGTGCAACCGGTGGTGACGGCGGCACCGGCGGCGCTGGCGGTAACGCCGGAGCCGGAGGCGTCGCAGGAACCGGCGGTACTGGCAGCACCACCGGCAACGCCGGAAATGGCGGCCAGGGCGGCCAAGGCGGCAACGGCGGCAACGGCGCCGCCGGCGACACCGACGTCAGTGGGCTGAACGCCGGTAACGGCGGTGCCGGCGGCAACGCCGGCGCCGGCGGCGCCGGAGGCAACTCCGGGGCGGGCGGCACCAACGGCAGCGGCGGCGTTGGCGGCACCGGTGGCCAGGGCGGCACCGGTGGTGCAGGCACTAAGGGCGCCAATGGAGCATCCAATAGCGGCTTCGACGCGACCCCAGGCAACCCGGGTGGCAACGGTGGGGCCGGCGGGGCCGGCGGCAACGCCGGCGCAGGTGGGGCGGTAGGCACCGGCGGCGTCGGAGGCAACACCGGCGCGTTCGGGACCGGTGGTCAGGGCGGAGCTGGCGGCAACGCCGGCGGCGGTGGCGACGGCGCCTTGGTCAACACCTTTGGAATTGGATACAACGGCACCGCGGGCGGTCAGGGTGGCGTCGGCGGCATTGGCGGGGCTGGCGGTCTCAGCGGCGCTGGTGGCACCAACGGCACCGGTGGTCTAGGTGGCAACGGCGGGACCGGTGGCAACGGCGGCGACGGCTTCAGCGCCATCAACGTCGTCGTGCCTGCCGGCGGTGGCGCCGGCCCGAACGGTGGTAACGCTGGTCAGGGCGGCGCCGGGGGTAACGCCGGGGCCGGTGGTGCTGCGGGCACCGGTGGTGCTGGCGGCGCGGCCGGCGTTTCAGGCAATGGAGGCGACGGCGGTACCGGTGGCGACGGTGGTATTGGCAGCGCTGGTGGCGACGGCGCCGGCTTCATCGCCGCCGGCACCGGCGGTAGTGGGGGCAACGGCGGTGCAGGTGGGGCTGGCGGCAATAGTGGAGCTGGCGGCACCAACGGCAATGGCGGAGCCGGTGGCACCGGCGCTATCGGCAGTGCTGGCGGCGTGGGTGGCGGCGGCAACTTCATCGTCAGCGACGGCAGCGGCACTAGCGGCGGCAACGGCGGTGTCGGCGGCAACGCCGGAGCTGGCGGCGGCGCCGGCACCGGAGGAAGCGGCGGCACCGACGGGGCAGCGGGCTTTGGCGGCAACGGCGGCGCGGGCGGCATGGGCGGCGATGGCGCTCCGGGTCCCGCCGGTGTTGTCGGCGGCAGCAACGCGGTCAACGGAGGTAACGCCTCAACCGGCGGCGTCGGAGGCGCCGGCGGTGCCGGTATCAACGGCATCAACGGCGGCAACGGCGGCGTGGGCGGCACCGGCGGCACCGGCGGCACGGGCGGCACCGGCACTTCCGGCGCGATCGGATCCATCGACGGCGCAACCGGCGGCGCGGGCGGCAACGCCGGCAACGGCGGGGCCGGCGGCAACGCAACCGATGGCGGCACGAACGGCAACGGCGGTGCTGCCGGTGGCGGCGGTACCGGCGGTCAAGGTGGCCAGGGCCTCACCGGCGCGATCGGGGTGGCCGGCGGCAACGGCGGTGACGGCGGCACCGGCGGCGCAGCCGCACTCGGCGGCGCAGCCGGAACCGGCGGAGCCGGCGGCACGGCCGGCGCCAACGGAGCCGGCGGAACCGGAGGAACCGGCGGCACCGGCGGCACCGGCGGCAACGGCGCCGACGGCACTGTCACTGACCCCAACGGGCTGACCGGCGCTGCCGGCGGCAACGCCGGAAACGGCGGGGCCGGCGGCAACGGCAACGGCGCCATCAACGGCACCGGCGGCGTCGGCGGCACCGGCGGTACGGGCGGTCAAGGCGGTCTGGGACTGCTCGGAACCTCCGGCGCGAACGGGACTGCCCCCGTGGTCGGCGGCAACGGAGGCAACGGCGGTACCGGCGGCAACGCCGGAAACGGCGGAGCCGCCGGAAACGCAGGCACCGGCGGTGGCGTCGGCAACGTAGGCATCGGCGGCACAGGAGGCGCGGGCGGCAACGCCGGCAACGGCGGGGCCGGCTACGACGGTTATAACAACATCACTACTGCTGACATTAACGGTGGAACTGGCGCAGTCGGCGGCATTGGCGGCACCGGTGGGGCCGGTGGCAATAGCGGCTTCGGCGGCACCAATGGCACCGGCGGCATCGGCGGCAACGGCGGCGTCGGCGGCAAGGGTGGGCAGGCCTTGAGCGCATTCGCAGGCGGCCGGACAACCTCGGCACCCGGCGGCCACGGCGGCAACGGTGCTGCCGGGGGCGCCGCCGGCGCGGGCGGTGCGGCTGGCACCGGCGGCACCGGCGGCAGTCAGGGCGTCGCAGGATTCGGCGGCAACGGTGGCGCCGGCGGCAACGGCGGCGAGGGCTCCTACGGCGAGCCCGGAGATCCGCTCAACCCCGGCTTCTTTGGCGGCGACGGCGGCAAAGGCGGCGTAGGTGGCGCAGGCGGTGCAGGCATTGGCGGTATCCACGGCGGTAACGGCGGCGACGGCGGCACGGGCGCGCTCGGTGGGGACGGTGGCGGCGGCGGTACGAATGCGCCTGGTAACGGCGCCACTGCCGGCGCCGGCGGAGTCGGCGGCGCTGGCGGCACTGCAACCGACGGCGGCAACGGCGGAAACGGCGGAAACGGCGGAAACGGAGCTACCGGTGGCCCCGGCGCCAACCCCAGCAGCGCGGCCAACGCCGGCACCGGCGGCACCGGCGGCAGCGGCGGCACTGGTGGTGCTGGCGGTGCCGCGATCGGCGGGGGCAACGGCGGCAACGGCGGCATCGGCGGCGCCGCCGGTGCAGGCGGCAACGGCGGCAGCGTCCCCAGCAGCCCGACAGGGGGCTCCAATGGTAACGGCGGCACCGGCGGTAAGGGCGGAAGCGGCGGCGTCGGTGGCACCGCAACCGGCGGCGGCGTCGGCGGTAACGGCGGCGCCGGAACAATCGGCGGCACCGGCGGCAACGGCGGCATCAGCGCCCCCGGTAACCCTGCCCCAACAGGCAACGGGGGCACCGGGGGCGATGGGGGCGACGGCGGCAACGGCGGTGGCCCAGCGGGTGACGGTGGCACCCCTGGTGCCGGTGGCAACGGCGGAAGCGGGACCACTCCGGGAGGCACCGGAAATCAAGGCAACGCCGGCACCCCGGGATGATGCGCCCCATCGCCTGCAAACCGGCCGGCATCATCCGGTGTCGGCGGCAGAACGTCTTGTTGTGTCACGTTTCATCGCTTGGCTGATCCTGAAGGGCTGAACACCAGCGCAGCAACACCGACGCCGCGGGCCTGGGCGCGAATGCGCCGAAAGCCTGCGGCGTTTGTGTAGCTCGACCCGCGTGGCAGCGGGGAACGGCAGCGTCACATTGATTGGCGTCGCATTCGTGCGCTTTGCAACTCTGGCGAACTGTTAATAGCCGTTCGCGATCCCTATTTCGCCGCCAAGCATTGGTCGCATTCTTCGCGCAATGCGTTTAATGGCTGAAATTCCGGCGCAAAAGATATCCTCAACGCTCGCATTTTGCGTGCGCGACATACCTGAAGTTATAACCCGGCCTCTAAATCGTCATCAAAGATGGCAAAAAGCTGACTGTCACTGGCAGTCTCTAGGTCTTCAGCCGCGTAACGGTCGAAAAAGTCGTCATCAGCCGGGTCGTTCGAGGCTGGACTCGTCTGGTCGTTGACGAGGGTCTGCAGCCGCCGCAAGACAGCCGCCTTCTCGTCACCGCTCCAGCCGGGCTGGCTGAGCAGAGTCTGCAACTCTCCGGTGACGTCGTTGAAGCGAGCCGTCAGGTCCGGGCGATCGCTGCCAACAGGCGTTTCGGCCAGTGCGGAGTCGAGGTGCTCCGCCAGCGCCGCAGGAGTGGCGTGATCAAAGATCAGCGTCGGCGACAGCGTCAGCCCAGTCGCACCCTTGAGTCGGTTGCGGAGTTCGACAGCGGTCAGCGAGTCAAAGCCGAGTTCCTGAAACTCGCGTTGCGGATCGACTTCGCCCGAATGCCCCAGCACGGCAGCCGCGTTGCTGCAGACCAACTCAACGATCTCTTGGCGTCGTTGTTCGGCCGACAGCCCAGCCAGTCGCGCCAGCAGGCCCGTCGCGGACGCCGTGGTTGTGTCGGTCAAGGCGACGACGCGCCTGCCAGTGCGCGCCGCCAGCCTGCTGAGCAGTGGCGGCAGCATGTCACTGTGCGCGGCCAGCGTTTTCCGGTCGAGGCGAGTGGCCACGACAACGGGTCGATCGGTAAGCATGGCGGCGTCGAACATCTCCAGCGCCTGCCGCGCAGATATCGGGGCCAACCCGACGTTGCTGAGCCGTGCCTTGTCCCGCTCCCCCATGTGTCGAGTCATCGCCGACTCTTGTTCCCACAGTCCCCAGGCCAACGACAAACCCGGCAAGCCCACGCTCCTGCGCTTCGTCGCCAGAGCGTCGAGAAAGCTGTTCGCGGCCGCGTAATTTCCCTGTCCTGGGGCGCCGACGATGCCGGCCATAGACGAAAACAGCACGAACGCAGACAAATTCAGATTCTGGGTGAGTTCGTGCAGGTTCCACGCGGCATCCACCTTTGCGCGCAGCACGGAATCGATGCGTTCGGCTGTCAAGGACGCGATGACCGCATCGTCGAGCACCCCGGCGGCGTGAATGACGCCGGTCAACGGGTGCTGTGCAGGCACTTCAGACAGCAACTTGGCCAGCGCCACGCGATCGGCCGCGTCGCAAGCGACGACGTTTACGGCCGCCCCGGCAAGCTCCAACTCGGCGACCAACTCACTGACACCTTCGGCAGCCAAGCCACGCCGGCTTGCCAGCACCAGGCGACGCACCCCGTACCGATCCACAAGGTGACGAGCCAGTAAGCCGCCCGCCATGCCGGTGCCGCCGGTGATCAACACCGTGCCCGCGGCCAATCCGACGCCGGGGGCGTCCGGCACGGTCAACACCACTTTGCCGACATGGCGAGCCTGGCTCACAAACCGGTAAGCCTCAGCGGCACAACGGATATCCCAACTCTTGGTCGGCAGCCGCTGCAGCACACCGGCATCGAACAACGACATCAGATCGGCCAGCATCCGCGAGATGAGCTCGGGACCGGCTTCCATCAGATCGAATGCGCGGTACCCGACGCCGGGATGTGCTTCCAAAATGCGTTGCGCATCGCGGATGTCGGTCTTGCCCATCTCGAGGAATCGGCCGCCGCGCGGCAGTAACCGCAAGGAAGCGTCATTGAACTCACCCGCCAGTGAGTTGAGCACGACGTCGACGCCGGCCCCATCGGTGGCCAGCCGGAACGTGTCTTCGAACGCCAAGGAACGAGAGTCGGCGATGTGGGTGTCATCAAAACCCAACGCGTGCAATGTGTCCCACTTGCCGCGGCTAGCGGTGGCGAACACTTCCAGGCCCCAGTGCCGAGCCAGCTGCACCGCAGCCATCCCCACTCCCCCGGCAGCCGCGTGCACGAGCAGCTTCTGGCCCGCCTTCACCTCGGCCAACACCGACAGCGCGTAATAGGCGGTCAAGAACACCACCGGCACGCCCGCGGCCTCCGCCAGCGGCCAGCCCTGCGGCACCCGCGTGACCAGTCGCTCATCCACCACAGCTTCGGAGCCCGCGACTCCAAAGATGCCCAACACAGCGTCCCCGACAGCGAGGCCACTGACCCCCGGCCCGACCTCGGTCACGACGCCGGCTCCCTCAGCACCAAGCTCCGCTGCGCCCGGATACATTCCCAACGCCACCAACACATCCCGGAAGTTCACGCCGGCCGCTGCCACTGCTACCCGCACCTGCCCGGCACCAAGATCCATGCGCGGCAACGACTTCAGTGCCAGATCGCCCAGCGTTCCGCCACCCCCCGCACTAAGCCGCCACGGCCCGTCCGGTACGCGCAGCACTGCCTGCTGGTTGATCGGCAGCAATCGGCCACCGTACGCCACCCCCACCCGTATAACCAATTGCGTTTCACCACAACCGATCACATCGTCGGTATCGAGTGATCCATCAGAGTCGACTAGCAGCACCCGACCCGGATGCTCCGCCTGTGCCGCGCGCACCAACCCCCACACGGCCGCACCCGCCAAGTCCGGAAGATCGTCGTCGGGCAGGCCGACGGCCCCTCGGGTCAGCACCACCAGAACCCCGGGCCGGTCGCCGCTCAACCAAGGCTGCAAGACGCCCAGCGCCGCGTGTACTGATTCCGCCGTGCCGCCGCCGGCCGGCGACTCCCACACCACCACCTCGACGTCGCTAATATCGCTGGGCCGCAGCGAGACCGGCGTCCACACCAGCTCCATAAGGCCGTCGCCGAGCGCGGTCGGGGTGGCTGCGATCGCCAACTGTTCGGCCGACACCGGACGCAGCACCAACTCCGCTACCGACAACACCGGCAGCCCGGACCCATCAGCAATATCGACCGAAATTGCTCCCGATCCGGTCGCCGCTAACCGAACCCGAACCCGGGACGCACCAGCCGCGTGCAACGAAATGCCCTGCCACGAGAAGGGCAGCACCGTCGAGTCTTGATCGTCGACGATGCCCAACCCGTGCAGCGCCGCATCCAAGATCGCCGGATGGATGCCGAAACCACTGGTCGATTCACCTTCAGACAGGACTACCTCAGCAAACGCCTCAGTTCCCCTGCGCCACAACGCTTGCAGCCCGCGGAACACCGGCCCGTAGTCGTAGCCGCGCTCGGCCAATCGCTCGTAGGCACCCGACACATTCACCGCGATAGCCCCCACCGGAGGCCACACCGACAAGTCTGCAGCAGGCTCAACCGATCCGATAGCCAGCACACCCTGTGCATGCAACACCCATACCGAATCCTGTTCCTCAGCACGGGAATAGATCAGCAACGATGCCTGCGAGTCTCTGGTGTCGTCGACGACGACCTGCAGTTGCACACCGCCCGTCGGGGGCAACACCAGCGGAGCCGACAGCGTCAACTCCTCGACCGTCGAGCAACCGACTTCATCGCCGGCCCGCACCGCGAGTTCGACGAATCCCGCCCCCGGAAATATCACCGTCCCACCCACTGCGTGGTCGGCAAGCCACGGCTGATCGGCAACCGACAGTCGTCCGGTCAGCACGACTCCGCCCGAGTCCGGCCGCTCGACGACGGCGGCCAACAGCGGATGCGCAGCCCCCACCAGACCAGCGCCGGCAACGTCACTGCGACCGGGTTCCACCAACCAATATCGTTTGTGCACAAAGGCATAGGTTGGTAGGTCTACCCGGCGCCCGCCCCAACCGGCATACACATCACCCCACTGCACACCCACGCCAGCGACGAACAGACGCCCCAGCGCAGTCAGTACCGAGTCCGTCTCAGGCCGGCGCTTGCCCAATACCATCACCGAACGTTCCTGGCTTACCGTCAAACCTGCCGTTGGGCCGACCTCGATAAAGGTTGCGGGGCCTAATGATTCGACGGCTCTGACACCGTCGGCAAAGCGAACCGGCTGGCGCACGTGCTTTACCCAATAGTCGGGCGACCCATATCCCGGCCCGGCCAACTCACCAGAAACGTTGGACATCAGAGCAATTTGCGGCGACGCGGGAGATATCTCGGCCAGTGTGGCGGCGAACTCCCCGAGCATCGGCTCCATCAGGACCGAATGGAATGCGTGTGACACCTCCAACCGATGCGTCCGCACTCCCTGCTGCGCCAATCGGTCCGCCACGGCGTCCACCAAAGCTTCAGACCCAGAGATCACCACCGATTCCGGCCCATTGACCGCAGCGATATCCACGCCCGCTTCCAGCACGGATGTCACGTCGACCTCACTGGCAGCCACCGCGACCATCGCGCCGCCGGCCGGGAGCGCCGCCATCATCCGGGCCCGTGCCGACACCAGCTTTGCGGCATCGGACAACGTCAACACCCCGGCCACGCACGCTGCGCTGATCTCCCCGACAGAATGACCCATCACCACGTCGGGCAGCACACCGCAGGACTGCAACAACGCCGCCAGCGCGATCTCGACGGCGAACAGGCCCGGTTGGGCAAACTCGGTGCTTTCCAACAACTTCGGATCGGCACCCCACACAACGTCGCGGAGCGGAATCCGCAGGTGCGGGTCGAGCGCTTCGGCAACCTCGTCGAACGCTGCGGCGAAAGCCGGGAATCGCCCATACAGCTCGCGCCCCATCGAAAGTCGCTGCGAGCCTTGGCCGGGGAAGACGAACACAATCTTGCCGACCACCCCTGCCCGCCCCACCAGCACACCGGCATCTGGCTCGCCGGAGGCCAGTCCAGCCAAACCTTCACGGTGATCCCCCACCAGCACGGCCCGATGTTCAAATACCGCCCGCGTAACAGCCAGGGAGAAGCCCACATCCAGCGGACTCGAACCGGGCTCAGAGTTCAACAGCCGCTCGGCCTGCCTGCGCAGCGCCTCGGGCGATCGTGCCGACAGCACCCAGGCCACCGGAAGATCTCCACTGACTGCCACGGTCTCTTCCACCGCGGCGGGAGCCTGTTCCACGATGACGTGTGCGTTGGTTCCGCTGATGCCGAACGATGACACCCCCGCCCGCCGCGGCCGGTCCGGCGACGGCCACGTCCGCTGTTCGGACAACACGGAAACAGCACCTACCGACCAATCCACATGCGGCGTAGGAACATCCACGTGCAGCGTCTTGGGCAGCACCTCATGCCGCATCGCCTGCACCATCTTGATCACCCCGGCCACACCCGCAGCCGCCGAGGTGTGACCGATATTGGATTTGATCGAACCCAGCCACAGCGGCCGATCATCCGGGCGCTCCTGGCCATACGTCGCCAACAGCGCCTGCGCCTCGATGGGATCGCCCAGCGTCGTCCCGGTCCCATGACCCTCAACCACATCGACGTCCGCCGTGGACAGATCCGCGCTGGCCAGTGCCGCCCGGATCACCCGTTGCTGCGCCGGCCCGTTCGGCGCGGTCAGCCCGTTGGAAGCACCATCCTGATTCACCGCGGAGCCCCGCAGTAGCGCCAGCACCGGATGTCCCAATCGCTGAGCGTCGGCCAGTCGCTCCAGCACCAGCACGCCGGCACCTTCAGACCAGGCGGTCCCGTCAGCGGCACCGGCGTAGACCTTGCAGCGACCGTCCGGCGCCAGCGCCCGCTGCCGGCTGAATTCAACGAATGCGCCGATGGTCGCCATCACCGTCACACCACCGGCCAAGGCCAGATCGGTTTCACCCGAGCGCAGTGAGTGCGCCGCCAGGTGCATCGCCACCAACGACGAGGAGCACGCGGTGTCCACCGACACCGCGGGGCCTTCCAGACCCAAGACGTAGGAGACCCGCCCCGAGGCGACGCTGAGGGTGGAACCGGTGAGTCCGTAGCCCTCGAGGTCGCCTGTCACCTCGCCTCCGTAGCCGGCGTGGATGACGCCGGTGAAGACGCCCGCCGCCGAACCTCGCAGGCCGTGCGGGTCAATTCCGGCCCGCTCCAACGCTTCCCACGACACTTCCAGCATCATTCGCTGCTGCGGATCCATCGCCAGGGCTTCGCTGGGGCCGACGCCGAAGAATCCGGCATCGAAATCGCCGGCATTCGCCAAGAACGAGCCCTGGCGCACGTACATCTTGCCCCTGGCGTCCGGGTCCGGATCATACAACCCCGCCACATCCCAGCCGCGATCCGCGGGGAATTCCGACACCGCGTCGCGTCCGTCAACGACCATCTGCCACAGGCTTTCCGGTGAATCAACACCACCGGGATAGCGGCAGGCCATACCCACGATCGCCACAGGCTCGGAAAGCCTGCCCTCCACTTCTGCGAGACGACGCCGGGTGCGGCGCAGGTCCGCCGTCAGGCGCTTGAGGTAGTCGACATGCTTGGAGGTGTCCGCCACTGAACTGCCCTACGAGCCGAGTTCTTCGTCGAGCATTGCGAACAGTTCGCTTTCGCTCGCCGAGTAGATGTCGTCATCGTCACCCGTATGGGCAACAGGCGTCACCAGGGCTCGGATGCGGCTGGCGAGATGCGACTTTTCCTCCGGATTCCAATCGGATTCGCCCAGCAGGGTTTCCAGTTCACGAGTGATGTCGTTGAAGCGCTCCATCCGGTCAGGTTGGTTGACGACGGCGGTGGTGGCGAGTTGGGCGTCCAGGTGTTCGCCAAGCGCGGTAGGGGTTGGGTAGTCGAAGATCAGCGTGGGCGAAAGGGTCAGTCCCGTAGCGGTTCTGAGCCGATTACGCAATTCCACCGCCGTCAGTGAGTCGAACCCGAAGTCCTGGAACGTGCGGTTGGCGGTGATGTCGGCGCTATTGGATCGACCCAACACCGTTGCCGCATTGCTGCAGACCAACTCCACCAGCACGCGCAGTCGGTGCTCGGCGGTCAGCCCGTGCAAGCGGGTCGCGACGCCCGAAACCGACGCCGAATCCGCGACGTCGACGACGCGTCGGTTGCGGCGCGCGGCAACCTGACCCAATATCCGCGGCAGCGTTTCCGCCGTCTCGAGTGCGGCACGGTCGCGGCGCGCGGCCACCACGAGCCCACGATCGGCGAGCATGGCGGCGTCGAACAAATCCATGGCCTGCGCGGTCGGCATGGGTGCGAGTCCGAATCGGCTCATCCGGTTCTTGTCTCGTTCCGCCAGATGTTGGGTCATTGCGCTGGGCTGCTCCCACAGACCCCACGCGATCGACAGTCCCGGCAGGTCGCGGGCACGCCGATAGGACGCCAGTCCGTCGAGGTAGCTGTTGGCCGCCGCGTAGTTGCCCTGCCCGGGGGTGCCGACGATGCCGGCCATCGACGAAAACGTCACGAAAGCTGACAGATTCATGCCTTGGGTCAGTTCGTGCAGATTCCACGCGCCATCGACCTTCGCGCTCAAAACGGTATCCATACGATCCGGAGTCAGCGACGCGATCAGCCCGTCGTCGAGCAACCCGGCGGCATGGAGTATCCCCCGCAACGGGTATCGGTCCGGCAGATCAGCGATCAACGCCGTCGCAGCATCGCGATCGGCAACATCGCAGGACCGCACTGTCACCTCGGCCCCGGCATCTCGCAAGTCGGCCGCCAATTCAGCGACGCCGGCGGCGTGCTCACCACTGCGACTGGCCAGCACCACATGGGCTGCCCCGTAGCGCGCTACCAAATGACGAGCCAGCGCTCCGCCCGCCATGCCGGTACCACCGGTGATCAGCACAGTGGAGTTCGCGAACAGGCCGCCGGGCAGCGACAGCACTACCTTGCCGATATGACGGGCCTGACTGACGAACCGGTATGCCGCCGAAGCACTACGCACGTCAAACGCCTTGACCGGCAATGGCTTCAACGTTCCTGAATCAAAGAGCGGTGTCAGCTCGCCGAACATCTGCGCGGTCAGTTCGGCACCCGCCTCGATGAGATCAAAGGCCCGGTACTCGACTCCCGGATGATTCTCGGCCACGACCGCCGGATCGCGAAGATCGGTTTTGCCCATCTCAATGAAGCGACCGCCTCGGCTCAAGAGCCGCAGCGACCCGTCCACGAAATCACCGGCCAGCGAGTTGAGCACCACATCGACCCCGTGGCCCGCGGTGGTCGACAGGAACTTCTGCTCAAAATCCAATGTCCGCGAGTCACCGATATGCGAATCATCAAATCCCATTGCTCGCAACGTATCCCACTTGCCGCGACTCGCCGTCGCGAAGACCTCCAACCCCCAGTGCCGCGCCAACGCCACCGCCGCCATCCCGACCCCGCCCGTGGCGGCGTGAATCAGGACCTTCTCGCCGGTCTTGACGCCCGCCAGCGTGGACAGGCCGTAGACCGCGGTCAAGAACACCGCCGACACACCCGCGGCCTGCAGCAGCGACCATCCCGTTGGCACCGCGGCGACCAACCGCGCATCCACCACCGCTTCCGACCCCACCACCCCAAACAAACCCATCACCTGGTCGCCCACCGTCAGGCCGGCCACACCGGGCCCGACCTCGACAACCACCCCGGCACCTTCAACACCCAGTTCGCCGCCGCCGGGATACATACCCAACGCCACCAACACATCCCGGAAGTTGACGCCCACCGCAGCCACCGCCACCCGCACCTGTCCCGCTGCCACTTGCGTGCGCGGGCAGGACTGCACCGTCAGATCCTCTAGCGTTCCGGCGCCACCGGCGGCCAGCCGCCAATTCCCAGTGGGCAACTCCAGCGGCGGTCCACCGGTCGCCGTCAGTCGGGCGGCATAAGCAGATCCCGTGCGAGTAACCAATTGCGGCTCATCACAACCGATTACCGTGCCGATATCGACTGATCCGTCGGAGTCGACCAACACAATTCGACCCGGATGTTCGGCCTGCGCCGAACGCACCAAGCCCCACACCGCCGCACCTGCCAGGTCGACTACTTCGTCATCAGCCAATCCGACGGCGCCGCGTGTCCGCACCACCAGCACCCCCGAGGTGTCGTCGGCCAACCACGCCTGCAACGACGCCAACACCTGATGGGTGGCGGCATAGACCGACCCCACATCCGTTCCGCCGGCATCGATCTCACACAGCACAAAGTCATCACCGGCGACGGAATCAACCGGCAGCCAGGTCACCTCTAGCAGTCCGTCACTTGGCGAGGTCTGCGGCTGCGCCAATGTCTCCGCCGAAACCGGACGCACAGCGAGTTCGCGTACCGACAGCACCGGCAAACCGGTCGTGTCGGCGAGTTCGATCGAGACGGCCTCTACTCCTACCGGCGCTATTCGCACTCGGGCCCGCGATGCCCCCGCGGCATGCAAACACACGCCCTGCCAGGAGAAGGGCAGCATCGTCTGGGCCTGCTCACCAACCACTCCCATGCCATGCAGGGCCGCATCCAACAACACCGGGTGGATGCCGAAACCGCTCGACGTCGCGTCCTCGGGCACGACGACTTCGGCGAAAACCTCATCGCCGCGTCGCCATATCGCTGATAAGCCCCGAAACGCCGGTCCGTACTCATAGCCGCGATAGGCCAAGTCCTCGTAAGCGCCGGAAATGTCCACGGCCACCGCCCCGGCAGGAGGCCATACCGTCAACGCGACGGGCTCCACCGAACCGGCAGCCAAGACACCCGACGCATGCAACGTCCAGCCTGAGACCCCGACGGCACCGGCGGAATACACCGACACCGCATGCCGGTCCGATTCGTCGGCCGCACTCACGACTGCCTGAATCCGCAGCTGACCCGCAGTCGGCAGCACCAACGGCGCCGACAACGTCAGCTCCTCTACCACCGAACAACCCACCTCGTCGCCTGCGCGGAGCGCCAATTCCACAAACGCGGCCCCGGGCAGCAGCACTACCCCGGCCACCGCGTGATCTGCCAACCACGGTTGGGTTGCGGTCGACAGAACGCCGGTCAACACCACCCCACCCGAGTCGGGCCGCTCCACCACTGCTCCCAGGAGCGGATGCTGCGCTCCTGCTATACCCAGACCGCCTACCTCCGCGCCGGCCGGCTCGGTGGGCAGCCAAAACCGGCGCCGCTGAAAGGCATAGGTGGGCAGATCGACGCGATGTCCGCCGTCGCACGCCGCCCGCCAGTCGACCCGCAGACCCGCCACACAGCCCTGGCCCACCGAAAGCCAGAACCTGTCCAGCCCGCCATCGTCGCGACCCAGCGACGGAAGTGCGATGGCGTCGTTGGCCTTTCGGTCGGCCAGGGTCTCCTCGATGCCGGGGATCAACACCGGATGCGGACTCGATTCGATGAACACCTGATATCCGGATTCGGATGCGCTGCGCACTGCCCGGTCGAATTGCACTGTCTGACGGACACTCTGGTACCAGTAGTCGGGAGTCAAGGCGGTGGTGTCGAGCCTCTCGCCGGTGACCGTCGAGAAGAACGCCACCGAAGAGGAACGGGCGGTGATGCCGGCCAGCGCCTGTATGAGAGGTTCGCGTAGCGAATCGATCTGCGCGGAGTGCGAGGCATAGTCCACATCGATCCGGCGGGCACGCACGATGTCTGACTCGCAACGCTGCATCAGTTCGTCGAGAGCGTCTACCTGGCCGGTGACCACAACCGATGAAACACCATTGACTGCAGCGATATTCAGGCGGTCGCCGAATTCCACCAACAACTCTGAGGCCCGCTGCAGACCACACGACAGCGAGACCATGCCGCCGGCGCCCGACAGTTGCACCAGCAGTTGGCTACGCAACGCCACTACCCGAGCGGCATCCTCCAGCGACAACGCCCCCGCCACATACGCGGCCGCTATCTCACCCTGCGAATGTCCGATCACTGCGTCGGGCACCACGCCCACCGAGCGCCATAGCTCGGCAAGTGACACCATCACCGCCCACAAGGCCGGCTGGACCACGTCTACTCGGTCCAGCCCCGGGGCGCCGTCCAAACCTCTGATCACGTCGTTCAGCGACCACGGCACGTGCTCACTGAGCGCCTTCTCACATCGGCGCAATTGATCGGCGAAAACCGTTGAAGTATCCAGTAGTTCAGCGCACATCCCTGGCCATTGCGAGCCCTGGCCGGGGAACACGAATACCGTTCTTCCCACCGTCCCGGCGCGTCCGGCCACCACGTTGGCGCCGGGTGCCCCGTCCGCCACGGAGGCCAATCCGTCCAGCAGCTGCGCACGATCCCGGCCGACGACGACGGCCCGATGATCGAACAGAGAGCGTGTCGTCACCAAAGACCAAGCCACGTCCACCGCATTTAGACCGTCGATGTGGGACAACAAACGTCGCGCTTGTGCCGCCAGTGCGGCCGGAGAACGGGCCGACAACACCCACGGCACCGGCATGGCGCTATCACGTTCTGCCGCAACATGTTCCGTTGCGACAGGACCCTGCTCGACGATGACGTGCGCGTTGGTCCCACTGATCCCGAATGACGACACCCCGGCCCGACGGGGCCGATCCCGCGCCGGCCAGGATCGAGAGTCGGTGAGTAACGACACCGCACCGGCGGACCAATTCACATGCGGCGTAGGCATATCCACGTGCAACGTCTTGGGCATCACCCTGTGGCGCATCGCCATCGCCATCTTCATCACGCCGGCCATGCCCGCCGCGGCCGACGTGTGCCCCATGTTGGACTTGATCGACCCCAGCCACAACGGCTGATCCGCGGAGCGGTTCTGCCCGTAGGTGGCTAACAACGCCTGCGCCTCAATTGGATCCCCCAGCGTGGTTCCGGTGCCGTGGCCCTCCACCAAATCCACGTCGCCAGAACCCAATCGGGCATTGGCCAGTGCCGCGCGAATGACCCGCTGCTGCGCCGGTCCGTTTGGTGTCGCCAGGCCGTTCGAGGCACCGTCCTGATTGACCGCCGACCCACGGACCAGCGCAAGCACCGGATGTCCCAACCGTCGCGCGTCGGCCAGGCGCTCCACCACCAGCACACCGACACCCTCCGAAAAGCCTGTCCCGTCAGCGGCGCCCGCATACGCCTTGCACCGACCGTCAGCGGACAACGCCCGCTGACGGCTGAACTCGATGAACATCGCCGGTGTCGCCATCACGGTCACACCGCCGGCCAGGGCCAGATCACACTCCCCCGCGCGCAGCGATCGGGCCGCCAAGTGCAGCGCCACCAGCGACGACGAACACGCCGTATCCACCGACACCGCAGGGCCTTCGAGTCCCAACACGTAGGCGACCCGACCCGACGCCACGCTCAACGTGGAACCGCGTAATCCGTATCGCTCCAGATCGCCTGGCACGCGGCCCTGACCGCCGTACGAGCCATGAAACACGCCGGCGAAGACGCCCGTCGTCGATCCGCGCAGCGTCAGTGGGTCAATTCCGGCCCGCTCCAACGCTTCCCACGACACCTCCAGCAACAGCCGCTGTTGTGGGTCCATCGCCAGCACCTCGCTGGGCGCGATCCCGAAGAACTCGGCATCGAAATCGCCTGCACCCGAAAGGAACCCACCCGCGCGGGCATACGACTTTCCGATCGCATCAGGATCCGGATCGAACAGATCCGTCAGATCCCAGCCCCGGTCGGTCGGAAAGTCTGACACGACATCGCGGCCTTCGGCCACCATGTCCCACAGGCCCTCTGGGGAATCCACTCCGCCCGGATACCGGCAGGCCATGCCTACCAACGCGATCGGCTCGTTCGCCGCGGCGAGCAAGTCGCGGTTCTCCCGCTTGAGCCGCTCGGTTTCCTTCAAGGATTGGCGCAGGGCCGCAATCAACTCGTCTTGAGTGTTACTCATCCGATCCGGCCGTCTAGGCGGTGGGGACGCGCATCAGTGCCAACGCAGCAACACGAGTTCCGAACAGAATCCAGGACCCATCGCAAGCATCAACCCGGGACTGCCGCTGGGTGGCCGTTTGCCGATGGTGTCACGCAGCACGTGCAGCACCGACGCCGACGAGAGATTCCCGATATCGCCGAGCGAGCGCCAGGTCAGCTCGAGCGCTTCGGGCGGCAGATCCAGCGTCTCGTTGATCGCCTCGATGATCTTGGGCCCGCCAGGGTGGCTGACCCACGCGCCGATATCCGTGGTGGTCAGGTCGTGTGCGGCCAGGAAGGAGGTGACGTCTGTGCCGATGTTTTCCTTGACGACAACTGCCAGGTCTTTGGACAGCACGAGCTCGAAGCCTGCGGTGCCGACGTCATATCCCATGGTGCGCAGCGAGTCCGGATATTGGTGGCTACGGGAGTCCAGAATGGTTGGCCCGCTGGCCCCGACCTGCTCGGCGCGGTTCTCGCCCACGGCCACCACCGCCGCGGCGCCGTCGCCAAACAACGCACTACCGACCAGGCCGGCCACCGAAGGCTTGTAGCCCGGGTAGGTCAGTGAGCAGAGCTCGACAGAGATCAGGGCGGCCACGCCATCCGGGTCACCGCGCAGGTAGTCGTTCAGGCGGCCCACGCCCGCGGCCCCGGCGACACATCCGAGGCCGAACATCGGTACCCGCCGCACGTCAGGACGTAATCCGAGCCGGCCGGCGATCCGCGCGTCCAGCGACGGGACGGCCAGACCGGTCACCGTCGTCGTGATGAGCGCATCGAGGTCCTGCGGCTGCAGTCCGGCCTCCTCCAAGGCACCGAGCAGGGCCTCGCAGCCCAGATCCACCGCCTTATCGATGAAAATCCGGTTGGCCAGGCCGAAGTCATTCAGCTTCGGATACTTGTCGATCGGTATGACCAGGTGCCGGTAGTTGACTTTGGCGCTGGCGTGCAGCTGTCGAACGATGTCCTCGTAGCCCTCGAACTCCGGGATGCTGACGAAAAAGTCGGTGAGTTCCCGCTGCGAATATCGGTAGGGAGGCAGGGCACCAAAAACACCTGCGATGACGCTCATAGGTCTCACCCCTCTGATACGAGCACCGAGGAAACTTCGTTCAACAGACCCGCTAAACAGGGTCCTGTAAACGAAGTTTAGTTGACCTTATCTACGTCCGGCAAAGGAACGGCGCCGTCTTCACAGTTGCCGGCGCAGCCTGCCCGCGGTATCGCGCACGGCGGCGAGTTGCTCGGCAACCCGACTGGGCGCGGTGCCGCCGCGGGCATCCCGCGAGGACACCGAACCTTCGATGGTCAACACGTCGCGGACCCGCGAGGTGAGCTCGGGGTTGATGGCGGCCAGTTCGTCATCGGTCAGCTCTTCGAGCCCGACGCCGCGCTGCTCGGCCGCACGCACCGCTTCGCCGGCCGCCTCATGCGCCGAACGAAACGGAACACCCTGTCGCACAAGCCATTCTGCGACATCAGTGGCCAGTGTGTAACCGGCCGGCGCCAGCTCCGCCATCCGCTCGACGTGAAAAGTCAGGCTGCCCACCAGCCCGGCCATCGCCGGCAGCAGCAGCTCCAACTGAGCCACCGAGTCGAACAGCGGTTCCTTGTCCTCCTGCAGGTCGCGGTTGTAGGCCAGCGGCTGGGCTTTCAGCGTGGCCAACAGACCGGCCAGGTTGCCGATCAACCGGCCCGACTTGCCGCGGGCCAGTTCGGCGATGTCCGGGTTCTTTTTCTGCGGCATGATCGAGCTACCGGTGGACCACGAGTCGTGCAGACTCACGTAGCCGAATTCCGTCGAACTCCAAATGATGATGTCCTCGGCCAGCCGGGACAGGTCCACGCCGATCATGGCCAGCACGAAAGCCGCCTCGGCGGCGAAGTCCCGCGACGCGGTCGCGTCGACGGAGTTGTCAGCCGCCGCCGAAAAGCCCAGGTCTGCGGCGATCGCATCGGGATCCAACCCGAGCGATGAACCGGCCAGCGCACCCGAGCCGTAGGGCGATATCGCGGCGCGCTTGTCGAAGTCGACGATCCGGTCGACGTCGCGCAGCAAAGGCTGGGCATGGGCCAGCAGATGGTGGGCCAGCAAAATCGGCTGCGCCGACTGCAGGTGGGTCTTGCCCGGCATGATCGCGGTCGGGTGAGCGGCGGCCTGATCGCCGAGCGCGGCGACGACCTCGAGTACACCGTCGGCGACCCGGCGCACCCCGTCGCGCAGCCACATCCGGAACAGGGTGGCGACCTGGTCGTTACGGGACCGGCCAGCCCGCAGCCGTCCGCCGAGGTCCGGTCCAACCCGGTCGATCAGGCCACGTTCCAGCGCGGCGTGTACGTCCTCGTCGGTGACCAGCGGACCGAAGCTACCGTCTGCGAGATCCTCGCCCAGGCTGTCCAGTCCGACCAGCAGGCCGTCACGCTGTTCTTCGGTGAGCAGCCCGGCTCGGTAGAGCACCACGGTGTGGGCGCGCGACGCGGTGATGTCGTAGGGCGCAAGTGCCCAGTCGAAGTGGGTGGACTTGCTCAGCGCGGCCAACGCGTCCGACGGACCGCCGGCGAACCGGCCGCCCCACAGCGACCCCTGGTTGGTGCTCACGCCTCGGTGGCCAGGTCCCGGCGGGCCGAGAGCTTGGACGACAGTCCGTGCACATAGACGAAACCCTTGGACATCGACTGGTCGAACGTGTCGCCCTCGTCGTAGGTCGCCAGGTTGAAGTCATACAGCGACTCGGCACTGCGACGGCCGTTAACGGCGATGTGGCCGCCGTGGAGGACCAAACGGACCTCGCCGGTGACGTGCTCCTGGGTTTTGGCCACAAAACTCTCCAACGCGATCTTGAGCGGCGAATACCACAGGCCGTCGTAGACCAGCTCGGCCCAGCGCTGGTCGGTGGTGCGCTTGAACCGGCCCAGCTCGCGCTCCAACGTCACATGCTCGAGTTCGGCGTGCGCGGTGATGAGCACCATCGCACCGGGCGCCTCGTAGATCTCGCGGCTCTTGATGCCCACCAGACGGTCCTCGACGACGTCCAGGCGGCCTACCCCTTGCGCACCGGCCCGGCGGTTGAGAGCCTCGATGGCCGCCAGCACGGTCACCCGCTTGCCGTCGATGGACACCGGCACGCCCTTTTCGAATCCGACGATCACCTCGTCGGGGGTGTTCCAGTTGACGGTGGGATCTTCGGTGTAGTCGTAGACGTCCTTGGTCGGCGCGTTCCACAGGTGCTCGAGGAACCCGGTTTCCACGGCACGGCCCCAGACGTTCTGGTCGATGGAGAAGGGCGAGCGCTTTGTGACGTTGATCGGGATCGCGTTCTCCTCGGCGAAGGCGATCGCCTTTTCCCGCGTCCACGCATAGTCGCGGACCGGGGCCAGCACCTCGAGGTCGGGAGCCAGCGAAGCGAACCCCACCTCGAAGCGGACCTGGTCGTTGCCCTTTCCGGTGCAGCCGTGCGCGACGATGCCGCCGCCGTGCTCACGTGCCGCCTCGACCAGATGCTTGACGATCAGCGGCCGGCTGATCGCCGATACCAACGGATAGCGGTCCATGTACAGGGCGTTGTTGAGGATGGTGGGCAGGCAGTACCCCTCGGCGAACTCGTCGCGGGCATCGACGACGACGGCCTCGACCGCACCGCAGTCCAGCGCCCGCTGACGCACGACCTCCATGTCCTCGCCGCCCTGACCGAGGTCGATCGCCACCGCGACGACCTCGCGGCCGGTCTCCTTGCCTATCCAGCTGATGGCCACCGAGGTGTCCAGACCGCCGGAATACGCGAGGATGACGCGCTCTGACATGAAGGGTTCTCCTTGTTGATTCGGCAGGGTCTCAGGCAAGAATCTGCAGCAGTTTATTTGAGGTCGTCTAGTGCGGTTACCAGCTCGGCGCCGGTCATCGGTTCGCGGGCGGCCACGAACAAGGTGTCGTCGCCGGCGATGGTGCCGACGACGTACGGTAACGCCGCGCGGTCGATCGCGCTGGCGAGGTAGTGCGCCCCGCCGGGTGGCGTGCGCAGCACCGCGAGGTTCGCGCTGGCATCGCTGGATACCAGCAGCTCACCGAGCAGTCGCGACAGCCGTCCGGTGCCACCGGAAACGCCGCGCACCGGGCTGCCGTCCTCCGGGACGACGTACACCCCGACGCCGCCGTCAGCACCGCGCAATTTGACGGCCCCCAGCTCTTCGAGATCGCGCGACAGGGTGGCCTGGGTGGCGTCGATACCTTCGGCGGCCAGCAGCGCCGCCAGCTCGCTCTGGCTGCGGACGTCCGCTGTGGACAGGATGGCGACGATGCGCGCCTGTCGACCCACACGATTGGCCGCGACTTCAGGCGCCTTGTTGCCGCTCGTCATCGGGATCGCTCCAAGAGCCACACCAACAGCGCCTTCTGCGCATGCAGTCGGTTCTCGGCTTCGTCCCACACCGCGCTGGCCGGGCCGTCCATCACTTCGTCGGTGATCTCGTCACCGCGATGCGCCGGCAGGCAGTGCAGCACCACGGCGTCGTCCTTCGCCAGGTTCACCAGGCGCTGGTTGATCTGGAAGGGCCGGAAGGGCTTGACCCGGTCCAGTCCGTCATCTTCCTGTCCCATCGACGTCCACGTGTCGGTCACCAGTACGTCGGCGTCCACTGCTGCGGCGTCTGCGTCGGTGGTGACGATCACCGAGCCGCCCGTCTCCCCGGCCCGGCGCTCGGCCGCAGCCAGCACCGCCGGATCGGGTACGAAACCGTCCGGCGCCGCGACGCTGACGTGCATGCCGGCCGTGACGCCGCCGAGCATCAGCGAATGGGCCATGTTGTTGGCGCCGTCGCCGAAGTAGGACATTCTCAGGCCCCGAAGCGCACCCTTGCGTTCGGCGATCGTCTGCAGATCGGCCAACACCTGGCAGGGATGGAACTCGTCGGAAAGGGCGTTGACGACGGGCACGGAAGCGGTGGAGGCCATGGCCTCGAGCCGCTCCTGCCCGAAGGTGCGCCACACGATCGCATCCACGAAGCGGGACAACACCTTTGCGGTGTCCCCCAGGGTCTCGTCGCGGCCGAGTTGCGTGCTGCGGCTGTCGACGACGACCGCATGCCCGCCCAGTTGCGCGACTCCGACCTCGAAGGAAAACCGGGTTCGGGTGGAGTTTTTGTCGAAGATGACCGCGACACCGCGCGGGCCCTGCAGCGGCCGACGGCTGAACGGGTCCTTCTTCAGTTCGGCGGCCAGTTGGAGGACCTCGGCCTGCTCATGCGGAGTGAGGTCGTCGTCGCGCAGGAAATGCCTAACCACTGGCTGCTCCTGCCGTGTCGAGGATGCCCGGCAGAGCGGCGACGAAGCCGTCGAGTTGGGGCTCGGAGATGATGAGCGGCGGTGCCAACCGAATGACGTTGGGCGCGGCCGCATTTACCAGGTAACCCGCCTCGCGTGCGGCCGCCTCGGCGTTCTTGGCGTGGGGCGCGTTGAGCACGATGCCCTGCAGCAGCCCTCTGCCGCGGACCCGCTCGACCAGCGGATGGCCCAGTGACTCGATGCCGTGACTCAACGACTTGCCTTTGCTCTCGGCGCCGCGCACCAGGTCGTCGTCGGCAAGCACCTTCAGGACCGCCAGTGCTGCCGCCGTGCAGACGGGGTTGCCGCCGAAGGTGCTGCCGTGCAGACCCGGGGTCAGCAAGTCCGCCGCCGGCCCGATGGCCAGACATGCCCCGATCGGCAGGCCACCGCCCAGCCCTTTGGCCAGGGTCACCACGTCCGGCGTGATGCCGTCATGCTGGTGGGCGTAAAACGCTCCGGTGCGGCCTATTCCGGTTTGAACCTCGTCGAGCACCAGTAATGCACCGTGGCGCGCAGTGATCTCCCGGGCCGCCACCAAGTAGCCTTCCGGCGGGACGACGACGCCGCTCTCCCCCATGATCGGCTCGAGAAACACCGCGGCCGTGTCGTCGTCAACCGCAGCGGCCAACGCGTCGGCGTCGCCGTAGGGGACATGGGTGACGTAGCCCGGCAGCGGTTCGAACGGTGCCTGCTTGGCCGGCTGGCCGGTGAGCGCGAGCGCGCCCATTGTGCGGCCGTGAAAAGCCTCCTGTGCGGCAACGACTTTGGTGCGTCCGGTGAGCCGGGACATTTTGAACGCGACCTCGTTAGACTCGGTCCCGGAGTTGCAGAAGAACACCCGCGCCTGCGTTTCAGCCCCGAGCAAAGCGGTCAATCCCTCAGCGAGGGCGATGCCTGGTTCGGTCGCGTAGAGGTTGGAGGTGTGCCCCAGAGTCGACATCTGCTGGATGACCGCGTCGATGACGGCGGGGTGCCGGTGGCCAAGAACGTTGACCGCGATACCGCCGAGCAGGTCGACGTACGTCTTGCCGTCCACGTCGGTGACTACGGCGCCATCGCCGCTGGCCAGGGCCACCGCCGGGGTACCGTAGTTGTTCATCATCACTGACTGCCAACGCTGTTGCACTGCTTCGGTATTGGTCATACTTTTCACCACCTGCGCCGCTCCTCCTCATCGCTATGCTCTGCATCGTCGCGGACGCGCACCACCTTCGTCCCGGTTCCCGCGTCGGTGAACAACTCGACCAGCACGCAGTGTTCCACGCGCCCATCGATGACGTGGGCGCTCGGCACGCCGGCCGTAACGGCGCGTAGACAGGCTTCGACTTTCGGAATCATGCCGGCCTCCAGCGTGGGGAGCAGTTGCGCCAGCGTGGCTGTATCGATCTCGCTGACCAGCGAGGTACGATCCGGCCAACTGGTGTACAGGCCTTCGACGTCGGTGAGCATCAGCAGCTTCTCCGCGCCCAATGCCTCGGCCAGAGCCGCGGCGGCGGTGTCAGCGTTGATGTTGTGCACCACTCCATCGACGTCCGGAGCCAGTGTCGATACCACCGGGATCCGATGCGCGGCAATAAGATCCAGCACCGCGGCAGTATTGACCAGCTCAACGTCACCGACCAGTCCGATATCGGTATCCACGCCGTCGACGGTGACGCTGCGCCGCACGGCGGTGAACAACTGTGCGTCCTCGCCAGTGATGCCGACGGCATACGGACCGTGCGCGTTGATCAGCCCGACCAACTCGCGGCCGACCTGCCCGAACAACACCATCCGCGCCACGTCGAGCACCTCCGGCGTGGTGACCCGGAATCCGCCCTTGAAGTCGCCTTCGATGCCGAGCCGCCGCAGCATGGCGGTGATCTGCGGTCCACCACCATGCACGACAACGGGATGCACCCCGCAGTTACGCAGGAACGCCATGTCGGCGGCGAACGCTTGCCGCAGGGCGTCATCGATCATCGCGTTGCCGCCGTATTTGATGACGACGATCTTGCCGTTCAACTGCTTGAGCCACGGCAGCGCCTCGGCGAGCACTTGCGCTTTGACCTGGGTCGGTAATGCGTCGGTTTCCTTGCTCACGAGCTGTAGGCCGAGTTCTCTTCGACGTAAGCGTGTGAGAGGTCGGTAGTCCGGATCGCCGCCTCGCCTTCGCCGATCGCCAGGTCGACGACGATGCCGATGTCGGCCCCCGAAAGGTCCACTTCCCGCGCGCCAGGAGCACCGGCTCCATCTCGGTAGACCACAGAACCGTTGAAGGACACGGTGATCAGGTTCGGGTCCAGGTCGACCGGGGCCATCCCGACGGCGGCGAGCACCCGTCCCCAGTTGGGGTCAGACCCGAACACGGCCGTCTTGACCAGGCTGTCCCGGGCGATCACCCGTGCGGCCGTCAGCGCCTCGTCTTCGGTGGCGGCCCCCGTCACCGTCACAGTGACGCGTTTGGTGACCCCCTCGGCGTCGGCCTGCAACTGAGCGCACAGATCGTCACAGACCTGCAGCACCGCGTCGTCCAGATCGGCCTGGGTGGGGGCGATTTCGCTGGCTCCCGACGCAAGGAGCAACACGGTGTCGTTGGTGGAACAACTGCCGTCGATGTCGAGCCTGTCGAAGGTGCGCGCGGTGGCACGGCGCAGCGACTGCTCCAGAGCCGCCGCATCCGCGACGACATCGGTGGTGATCACGCACAACATGGTGGCCAGTGATGGTGCAAGCATGCCGGCACCCTTGGCCATCCCGCCGACAGTCCAGTTGTTGTGGTGGTGCAACGCAACCTGTTTAGGGACAGTGTCGGTGGTCATGATGGCGCGGGCAGCATCGTCACCGCCGGTCAACCCACCGTGCATCTCGTGCACAATCTCGCTCACCCCGGCGAGCACCTTGTCCATCGGCAGTCGATCACCGATCAGGCCGGTGGAGCAGACGGCGACCTCGACCGCTCCTGTCTCAGTGCCCCAATCCGACAACGCCGCGGCGACCGCCTCGGCGGTGGCATGCGTGTCTTGAAAGCCCCCCGGACCCGTACAGGCGTTGGCCCCACCGGAATTGAGAATGACCGCACGCAGCTGTCCGGTTGTCAGCACCTGCTGCGTCCATAACACCGGTGCTGCCTTGACTTTATTGCGGGTCAACACCCCCGCTGCCGCGTAGTCGGGCCCCTCGTTGAAAACCAACGCCAAGTCGGCCGCACCCGAAGCCTTTATTCCGGCAGCGATACCGGCAGCCCGGAAGCCCGCCGGTGCAGTGACGCCTTGCGCGCGCAACAGCCTTGTCCCATTTGCGATTTCGGTCACGGTGCGACTCCAACCACTGAAAGTCCGTCGGTCTCTGGCCAGCCCATAGCCAGGTTCATCGACTGCACCGCGGCGCCCCCCGTGCCTTTGACCAGGTTGTCGATCGCGGCGATCGCCACGAATGTTGCAGCGTCTTCATCCACGGCGACGGCGATGTGCGCGGCGTTGCTGCCGATGACAGAACCCGTGCGCGGTAGCTGCCCTTCGGGCATCAGATAGACGAAAGGCTCACCATCGTAAGCCTTCTCGTAGGCGGCTCGCAGCTGCGAGAGTGGCGCGCGGGTGCGCGCAGTGCACGTCGCGAGGATTCCCCGAGAAGTAGGGATCAACACCGGCGTGAAGGACACGGTTATGTCACGATCGGTGACGGCACGCAAGCCTTGCGTGATCTCGGGAGTGTGTCGGTGCAGTCCACCGATGTTGTACGCCCGTGCCGATCCGATGACCTCGGACCCGAGTAGATCGGTCTTGGCAGCGCGGCCGGCCCCGGACGTGCCGCTCACGGCGACGACGGTCACGTTCGGGTCAATTAGCTTCTCCGCCATAGCTGGTAGCAATGCCAGCAGCGCCGCCGTGGGATAACAGCCGGGTACCGCGATGCGGCGCGCACCTCGTAGCCGCTCCCTTGCGCCTGGTAATTCAGGCAATCCGTACGGCCAACTGCCGGCGTGCGGGGATCCGTAAAAGCGCTCCCACGCCGTCGGATCGGTCAGTCGAAAGTCCGCACCACAGTCGATGATCAGGACGTCAGGGCCGAGTTGTTCAGCTAACGCCGCTGAATGTCCATGCGGCAGAGCGAGAAACACGACGTCGTGGTCAGCGAGAACGGCAAGTTCGGTGGGTTCGACGACGCGCTGCGCCAGCGGAATCAGATGCGGGTGGTGCTCTCCCAGCGTGCTGCCAGCACTCGACGCTGCCGTCAAGGCGCCAATCGTTAAGCGGCCGCTGAGGTAAGCCGGATGAGCCAGCAGCAGGCGCAAAATCTCGCCACCCGCGTAACCGGTGGCACCCGCAACTGCCACCCTCTGTACATCGACCATTGCGCGATTCTGCATGCTTATGCAGCCGATTGCAAATTCATTCCGGCGAATTTCACGGCCGCTAGTGTGACCTGCCACACACTTGCCGGGATTGTCGACGCAGTAACGTCAAAAGCCTTTGGGGTCAAGCCAACACGCTGATGCGGCGCTCTGTTTATGTCAAGGTAGTTGACGCCGGGAGCAGTTGCTCTCGCGCACAGGTGATTTCGACCGCGCGATCAGGGATTTGTAACTCCGCACCTTGCCAGATATGGGTTTTCAAAATTATTGACTGAAAGTGTTTAGGCATCTGCGTGCGCGGGGACCTAACTGACACGTGTTGTATGGCGACGGTCGGGCGTCGTCGGTCGCAGTTTCTGGGTCATCTTGGGTCACTTTGGGGGATCGCCATGTCGTCTGCATTTGTCGTACCAGAATTCGTTGAGGCCGCAGCTGAGCAGCTGGCTGGTATCCGCTCTTCATTGGTTGAAGTTGGTAGTGCCGCAGCGGTATCCACAACTGAGCTTGCGCCCGCGGCCGCCGACGAAGTGTCTACGGCGATCGCGCGGATGTTCGGCACTCTGGGCGAGGACTACCAGGCTGTCAGCGCGCGGGCCACGGCATACCACCAGGAGTTCGTCTCCTTGCTTTCCCGCAGCGCGACCGAATATGCCAGCGCGGAAGCAGTGAATGTGTCTGTGCTGCTTGATTTCGGCGGACTCACCGCCGCGCTGCGCAATGGCTTCGCCAACTTGGCCACCCAGGTGAACGCTGCCCTTGGCACCAGCGTCGGAGTCGGTGGCTTCGGTGGCCAGATCGGCGGGAACATCAGCGGAGGCTTCGACGCCACGACGGCGATCCGCGCATTGAACGTGCTGCCGAACCTTGGTGCCGGCCTCGCCCTACAAACCGGTGGTGCGGTCACCTCGGGTCTGGGAAGAGGACTGGTCCAGACCGGACAAGCAATCATGAATGCCGGTTATGCGCTTGAGAACGCCGGAGCGGTGATGGCGGGCACCGGTGCTGAGCTGAGCACGGGAGCCAACGCCGCGCTTTCCGCATTCCTACGTGCCGGGTTGGGCGCGAACCTCAGCGCGAACCTCATGGGTGGTCTCGACCTCAACTTTGGCGGACTCACCGAACTGTCGCAGACCGGCGGCATCCTGCTTGGCAAGTTCTATGGCGCTCTCAACGGCTTGGCCGGCAACTTCTCGGCTGCGTTACCCGCTCTGAGCGCCCAACTCAACGTCGTCCTCAACGGTGGCCTGCCCGCCCTCCAGCTCGGTCTAGGTGGACTGATCGATGTCGGTCAGCACGTCGCCGCGAACTTGGGTGGAACGCTTCCCGCACTGGCTGCCCAACTGAACGCAGCCTTCGGCGGTGGTTTGCCGCCTCTTGAATTCGGCCTCAGCGGCGTGGGCGGGCTGCTCGGCCTGGGGCAGAACCTCGCCACTAACCTCAACGCCGCGTTGAGCGGGGGGCTGAGTGCGAACCTCGCCGGTCTGACCGCCGCACTCAACGGCGCCTTCAGCGGCGGATCGCCGGCCTTCTCCGTCGCGCTCAACAACCTGCTCCAGACCGGGGCCGGCCTTGCCGGACACTTCGGTGGCTTCCTTCCCGCTCTCGCGGCTCAGTTAAACGGCGGCCTCGGTACCGGCTTGGCCGGCCTCAATGAAGCCCTCAACGCAGCCTTCACCGCCAGCCTCAGCGGTGCTCCGGCCTTCCAGGGCGCATTGAACGCGCTGCTCGGCGCTGGCCAGAGTCTGGCTGCCAACTTGAGCGCAACCTTCCCCGCGCTTTCCGCTTCGCTGTCCGGCGCCCTCTCCGGGGGCTTCGGCGGTAGCCTGGCCGGCCTGACCGCGGCACTCAACGGCGCCTTCACGGGAGGTCTCAGCGGACTTTCCGCCGCACTGAACGCCGCTCTCGGTGGTGGATTGCCAGCCTTCGCGGCCACTCTTAATGGGATTCTCGCAACCGGAGCAAACCTGGCCGGTGGCTTCGGGAGTCTGCAAGCACTTGGCACTCAGTTGGCTGGCGGATTCGGCACCGGCTTGGCCAACCTCAACGCCGCACTGAACGCCACGCTGGCGGCCGCCTTGACCGGGGCTCCGGTATTCCAGGGCACGCTGGCGGGGCTGCTCAGCTTGGGCCAAAACTTCGGTGCTGTCCTCGGTGGTGGGCTGCCCGCGTTCAATCTGAGCCTGGGTGCGATCAACGGCGCGTTCCAGTCCGCGCTCAATGCTGCGCTGTCGGGCAGCCTGCCCGCGTTCAA